>NZ_JBPXMU010000002.1:0-764586 GCF_051842855.1 Microbacterium sp. A94
CGTCAGCAGCGTCAGCAGCGTCAGCAGCGCCGGCAGTGTCGGCAGAGGCGGCAGCGGTGGGAGCGTCAGCAGCGTCAGCAGCGTCAGCAGCGTCAGCAGCGTCAGCAGCGTCAGCAGCGTCAGCAGCGTCAGCAGCGTCAGCAGCGTCAGCAGCGTCAGCAGCGTCAGCAGCGTCAGCAGCGTCAGCAGCGTCAGCAGCGTCAGCAGCGTCAGCAGCGTCCGTTGCGTCAGTCGCGTCAGTCGCGTCAGCATCCGTGGCGTCAGCAGCGTCCGTTGCGTCCGTTGCGTCAGCAGCGTCAGCAGCATCGGTCGCGTCAGTCGCGTCGGTGGCATCCGCGGCATCGGTCGCGTCCGCAGCATCCGTGGCGTCAGCAGCATCCGTCGCGTCAGCAGCATCCGTCGCGTCAGCAGCATCCGTCGCGTCAGCAGCATCCGTCGCGTCAGCAGCATCCGTCGCGTCAGCAGCATCCGTCGCGTCAGCAGCATCCGTCGCGTCAGCAGCGTCAGCAGCGTCCGCGTCAGTCGAGTCAGTCGAGTCAGTCGCGTCAGTCGCGTCAGTCGAGTCAGTCGCGTCAGTCGCGTCAGTCGCGTCAGTCGCGTCAGTCGCGTCAGTCGCGTCAGCAGCGTCAGTCGCGTCAGTTGCATCGGTGGCATCCGCAGCATCGGTCGCGTCCGCAGCATCCGTCGCGTCCGCAGCATCCGTCGCGTCAGCAGCATCCGTCGCGTCCGCAGCATCCGTCGCGTCAGCAGCATCCGTCGCGTCCGCAGCATCCGTCGCGTCCGCAGCATCCGTCGCGTCAGCAGCGTCCGTCGCGTCCGTCGCGTCAGCAGCGTCCGTCGCGTCAGCAGCGTCCGTCGCGTCAGCAGCGTCCGTCGCGTCAGCAGCGTCCGTCGCGTCAGCAGCATCAGTCGCGTCAGCAGCATCCGTGGCGTCAGCAGCGTCCGTCGCGTCAGTCGCGTCAACAGCATCCGCAGCGTCGGTCGCATCAGTCGCGTCAGTCGCGTCAGTCGCGTCAGTCGCGTCAGTCGCGTCAACAGCATCCGTCGCGTCCGCAGCGTCAACAGCATCCGACGCGTCAGCAGCATCCACGGCGGGCTCATCCTCGAAATCGCAGAGGATATTGCCACCGAAGGCGTAGTGGTGGATCTCACCACCACCGTGTGTCGTCAGATCGCGCGTAACCCACTGACCGTTCTGCGTGCGCGAACCCGTGAAGGTGACGTCGGCATTCGGTGCGAAGATGGCACCGATCTCGACGCCATCGATCGTGACAGCACCAGTGACCTCAGACAGGTCGTACATGACGTACTGCGCGTAATCCTGCTGCGCGTCGAGGCTCGGGCTCCAGCCCTCGATCAGGATCCCCTGCACGGTGGTCGTACCGGCCGGAACACGAATGATCAGCGGAGCATCCGCCGACGGAATCCATCCGCCGAGGTTGTCCGGCTTGATCGGGTTGGCTCCGACGAAGTCGGCGTATTCGAAGACGTTCGGCTTGTCCTCGGCGAAGGGCCCTGGCATGGCCATGCTTCCCTGCAAGTTCGGACCAACGATGTGCATCAGCTGGTCGGCCGGATCTGCCGCCCCCGCAGAGGCATACCCCGCTGCGAGGCACTGCTGCGCCACGTCATACGCCGGAAAATCGAGGTACGCCTCGACCGAGTCGAGCTGCGTAGTGATAGCGGCGAGCGACGCATTCGCGTCGACGAAAGGCAACGCCTCAAGGTCGAGGACCGCCGCGCTGTTCGGATCTCCCGTGCTCACTCGAGTCCAGGAGCCGCGCTGTGTGGCGTTGAGGCCTTCGATCGAGACCAGCTTGGCGATACCAAGGTCGTTGTGACCATCAGCGGGTGCGTTCTGATTAGTGATCGCAATGCCAGTACCCGCAGCGCCGCCGAACCCGCCGGCCAGCACACGCGTCGGCACACCATCGACAGTCGGGATCGTGTAATCGCCGGAACCGGCGGCCTGATGCCGAATGGGATAGTTCTGCTTCGAAGCGGAGATCGTCCCCGTCACGGCGATCGATCCCTCGATCTCGCCGTTTCCGAGTTCCGCATCGCCCATCGTGACGACGGTGAATCCGTCGCTGCCCGCGAACGGATTGATGGAGGTGACCGCAGCGTGCGCCGGCGCCGTCAGCATCAGCGATCCACCGACCACCACGGCGGCGCTCAGCCCGAATGCGCCAGCGCGCGCCAAATGACGTAACTTCATGTGTGATTCCCCTTCTGTGCGCTTTGCGCACAGCCCCATTGCATTCGATCGCATCTTCGTGTGATCGGCGACGCGATTCGCGTCGAACACACCAAAGCCCCCCTTGGCGTCCAGAGAGTACCACACAATCTGGGAGCGCTCTCACAGAGCCACCCGCTACACGCCTCAGGCATCCGCAACACAGAATGGGAATGCCTACCCGCGCTTCCGAGTTACACCAAATGATGACTGCCTCAGCCCCTGCCCTCTCCGTCCTCGATCTCGTCCCCGTGCACACCGGCCAGACCAGTGCCGAGGCGATCGCTTCCTCCCTCGCACTCGCTGAGGCTGCAGACCGGCTCGGCTACCGGCGCTACTGGTTCGCCGAGCACCACAACATGCCGGCCGTGGCATCCACCACTCCCCCGGTCCTCATCGCGGCAGCTGCCGGACGCACGCAGCGCATGCGGCTCGGATCCGGCGGCGTCATGCTGCCCAACCACGCACCGCTCATCGTCGCCGAGCAATTCGCCGCCCTCGAAGCCATCGCGCCGGGGCGCATCGACCTCGGCCTCGGCCGCGCCCCCGGAAGCGACCCGGTCATCACGCAACTGCTGCGCGGTTCTGGCACCACGAGCGATGTCGAACAGTTCCCCCGCAACATCGAGGACATCCGCGCTCTACTCGCCGGCGACGGCGCGACCGTGCGCTTCACGTCCGGCGGCAACTACACCGTGCACTCCACCCCGGCGGCGACCAGCACGCCCGAGGTGTGGCTGCTCGGCTCGAGCGACTACTCCGCCCAGCTCGCAGCATCCCACGGCCTGCCCTATGTCTTCGCGAACCATTTCTCCGGCCATGGCCTCGAGCGCGCGCTCGACCTCTACCGCACCGGGTACCAGCCCAGCGAAGAGCACCCGCAGCCGCGCACGTTCCTCACCGTCAACGCCGTCGCCGCCGCCACTGCTGAAGAGGCCGAGCGCCGTGCCCTTCCCCAGCTGCGGATGATGGCCCGCCTGCGCTTGAACAAACCCCTCGTCGCGCTGGAAACAGTGGAAGAAGCACTCGCCGCCGCAACCGACCCCGCCACCGATGAGGTCATCGCGGCCGCCCGCTCGCGCTGGTTCGTCGGCACAGGTGAGACGGTGGCCGCCGAGACGCGCGAGTTCGCGACCCGATACGGCGTCGATGAGGTCATGCTCTCGCCCGTCGCGGGCGTTTTCGAATCAGAGCCGATGGATGCCGCACCCGGCCGCACCGCAACGCTCGAACTCATCGCGGCCGCTCTGTAGGGGTCGCATTCGGCCGCTTGGCCCAGCATTAAGCGGCCACTTGCGACACCTCACCGAGTCGCCGCATCCAGCAGGTGTCGCATCTGGCCGCTCTCAGCAGGCTGAAGCGGCCACTCGCGACACCTCCCGCGCCGAGCCCACCGCGCCCCGCACCTCCCGCGGCGAGCGAGCAGGTCCAGCTACTCTCCCGGCGCGCCGGAAAGCAGGTCGCGCAACCAGTCGCGCGCTTCGACGAAGACGTCGTCGGCGTACCGCTCCGGATAGTGCACGATCTGCCGATCGGCCCGCGGATACGAACCGAGAAAGACCACACGGGGGCTGAACCGACGGATGCCGAGCAGCGCATCCGCCATCCGCTCATCCTGCACATGCCCATCCGCATCGAGCACGAACCGGTACCGCCCCAACTCATCGCCGATCGGCCGTGACTCGATCAACGACAGGTTGATGCCGCGCGTCGAGAACTGCTCGAGCAGATCAAGCAGCGCGCCCGGGCGATCGTTGGGAAGCTCGACGATCAGCGACGTCTTGTCGGCTCCGGTCGGGTCCGGCGGCGTCGTGGTCCGCGTCACGAGAACGAAGCGCGTGACGGCGGCGGTGTTGTCGCCGATCTCGGATGCCAGCACATCGACGTCGTAGTGCGCAACGATCCCGGGAGGCGCAATCGCAGCCTGCGCGGGCGTCGTTCCCTCTAGAACGCCAATAGCGGATGCCACGTTGCTGGCCGCCGGGACATGGGAGTGGTTCGGGAGGTTCTTGCCCAACCAACCGTGGCACTGGGCGTAGGCGACCGGGTGGGCGGCGATCGCGGAGACATCCTCGATCTTCGTGCCGCGCGGCGCCACCAGGACGAAGTTCACCTTCACCAGGTACTCGCCGATGATGCGCAATCCCGGCAGAGTGGCCAGAGCATCCTGCGTCGTCGAAACTCCACCCTCGATGGAGTTCTCAATCGCGATCATCGCGGCGTAACTGCGCTCCTCCAGCACATCGGCGAGCGCCTCACCGACGTTGTGAACGGCACGCCACTGCTGGCCTCGCGCGGCAGCCACCTGATCGAGTGCTGCTTCCGTGAAGGTTCCCGCAGGGCCGAGGTAGCTGTAGGTACGACGTTCAGTCACGGGTTTCACCTTAGCCCCGCAGATGATGCGCAGAAGCCGAGATCGGGGCAGACTGGAACCATGACCAGCCGTGCCGGCCTCCCCGCGGAGCAAAGTGACCTCATTGACGTCGACGAACTGATCGCCGCGTACTACGATCGGCGCCCGGATCCGTCCGTGGCAGCACAGCGCGTCGCCTTCGGAACGAGCGGCCACCGCGGCTCGTCGTTGACGAACAGTTTCAACGAGCAGCACATCCTCGCCACCACCCAGGCAATCGTCGAGTATCGGGCGTCGCAGGGCATCACCGGTCCTCTCTTCCTCGGCCGTGACACCCACGCCCTGTCGCTGCCCGCCGAGCGCACGGCCATCGAGGTGCTCATCGCCAACGGCATCGACGTACGCGTCGACTCACGCGATTCCTACGTGCCGACCCCGGCTCTCAGCCACGCGATTCTCACGCACAACCGCGCCCTTTCGCCGAACGCCGCCGGCCGCGCCGACGGCATCGTCGTCACCCCTTCGCACAACCCGCCCCGCGATGGCGGTTTCAAGTACAACCCGCCGCACGGCGGCCCCGCCGACACGGATGCCACCAGTTGGATCGCCGCCCGGGCGAACGAACTCATCGAGGGCGGCATGGAGGGCGTCAAGGCCGCGAGCTTCGCAGACCTCGACTGGGACGCACTGCCCAGCTACGATTTCCGCGACGCCTACGTGCGCGACCTCGCCAGCATCATCGACGTGGATGCCATCAAGAAGGCCGGCATCCGCATCGGCGCAGATCCCCTGGGCGGAGCATCCGTCGAATACTGGTCGCTGATCCAGGAGATGTACGAACTGGACCTGATCGTCGTCAACCGCGAGGTCGATCCGACCTGGCGGTTTATGACGCTGGACTGGGACGAGAAGATCCGGATGGATCCTTCGTCGCCGAACGCGATGGCATCCCTCGTCGCGCGCCGCGGTGATTTCGACGTGCTCACCGGAAACGACGCCGACGCCGATCGGCACGGGATCGTGACCCCGGATGCCGGGCTCATGAACCCCAACCACTACCTCGCCGTCGCGATCGACTACCTGTTCTCGCACCGCGCTGACTGGCCTCGGGATGCCGCGATCGGCAAGACCCTGGTCTCGTCGATGATCATCGACCGGGTTGCTGAGTCGCTGGGCCGACGGCTGCTGGAAGTTCCCGTCGGATTCAAGTGGTTCGTACCGGGTCTGCTCGACGGATCTGTCGCGTTCGGCGGCGAGGAATCTGCTGGGGCCTCGTTCCTCCGCAAGGACGGTACGGTCTGGTCGACCGACAAGGACGGCATCCTGCTGTGCCTGCTCGCCGCCGAGATCATCGCGGTCACCGGCAAGAGCCCGTCCGAGCGCTATGCCGAACTGGAGCAGGCGTTCGGGGCATCCGCTTATCAGCGCGTCGACGCGCCGGCCACACCCGAGCAGAAGGCGACACTCGCGCGACTGGCACCCGAGTCCGTCACGGCCAAGACGCTGGCCGGCGAGCAGATCCTCGAAAAGCTGTCACACGCGCCGGGCAACGGCGCCGCGATCGGTGGCCTCAAGGTGCAGACCGAGAATGCCTGGTTCGCCGCCCGCCCCTCCGGCACTGAAGACGTCTACAAGCTCTACGCCGAGAGCCTGCTCGGAGCTGAACACCTCGCCGAGGTGCAGGCTGAGGCCCGAGCCGTGGTGTCGGCGGCGCTGGGCGGCTGAGGTTGATCACCCCGCACCGGCGATAGACGCCGCTGCGAAAACTGCGCTCGCGACGAGCCATCTCGAGAACGGTGATTTATGGTCTGCGCTTCCGGCTTCGGCGGGTTTCTTAGCAAGGTGCACGAGCGGGTAGCGGAGAGTCGCCAGGCAGACGGGTACGCTCGCCACCGCGGCGGCACCGCCCCGGATCTGTACGGAACGGCAGCCGCCGTCGGCATCAGGATTGCGCTCGGCGACCGTCCCGGGGGATCCGAAGCGGAAGCTCTGCGCCGGAGCGTGAACTCGTTCGCGACAGCAGATGGATTGTTCGCGGATCCGACTCATGGCGAGATCCACCGCGCTGCCACCGCGCTGACGACGCTCATGGTGCTTGGCGAGCTACCGCCGGTCCCCGCACGCTTGCAAGACCTGCTGCGCCCAGAGGCGGCCGCCCCCTTCCTCGCCGGACTCGACTGGGATCAGCCGTGGCCCGCGTCCCACGAGGCGGCAGGACTCCTCGCCATCGGCGTTGTATGTGCTGGCGCCGACGAGAACGAGCGCACCCGATGGCTTGACCGGTACTTGGGCTGGCTGGACGAACACGCCGATGGCGAGACAGGGCTCTGGCTCCGCGATCGAATGGGGGCCGTCGACGAGGACCCCGGCTTGTTCGGCAATCTCGGCTGCAGTTTCCACATGCATTTTCTCTATGAGTGGCTCGGGCGCGCGTGGCCGCATCCTTCTGGCGTCGTTGACACAGGGCTTCTGCTGCTGCACCAGACCGCGACTGTGCTGCCCTCCGACGACGACTCGCTCGACGCGTGGGGATTTCGACAGCTCGACTGGGTCTATTCCGTAGGGCGTTCGGCGCGCGACGGTCACCGAGCAGCAGAGGTCACTGCGGCGTGCGAGAAGCTTGCCGACCGTGCCGCGGCCGCTT
Source organism: Microbacterium sp. A94 (assembly GCF_051842855.1). Classification (NCBI taxonomy): domain Bacteria; kingdom Bacillati; phylum Actinomycetota; class Actinomycetes; order Micrococcales; family Microbacteriaceae; genus Microbacterium; species Microbacterium sp. A94. Next base: position 7,234 of record NZ_JBPXMU010000002.1, read on the forward strand.
TGTCGGCTCCGGATGCCGCCGAAGGTGATCTACACGTCGTCCAGGCGCGCATCGGGCTGGTGGCTGAGCTTGCCGTGCAACTGCCGGACATGATCGATACGGGCGGATTCTCGCTCCGTTCCATCCTCGACGTGCGACCCTTCATCTGACACCATCGCCGGCAGGTCCCGGTTTCCTCTGGCCTCAGCGGGCGAAGTCGTTCGCGAGCGCAGCACCGGCCGCATGAAGCCAGCGCGCTGGCTCTGTCTGAGAGGCGTGTGCGGAGCCGGCAAGATCCGTGAGTGAGATGGATGCCTCGAACAGCGCCGTGTCCGCGTCTGAGGTGATCCGCCCGGCGACGACGGCGGCGCGCACCCCCGCGCGAGCTGCGACCCCGGCGACGAACGAGGGCACCTTGCCGTCGCCGGACTGACCATCGTAGGATCCCTCGCCGGTCACCACGATGTCGGCATCGGTGACAGCTTCTTCCAGTCCGATCAGTCGGGCGACTTCACCGGCACCGGGAGAGAGTTCGGCACCCCAGCGGGCCAGTGCACCGCCGGCGCCTCCGGCGGCGCCCGAGCCCGGCAGCTGCGAGTCCGCGCCGAGCAGCTTGGCGAGACGCACCAGAGCGGCATCGACGCGCACGATATCCACCGCGTCAGTCAGCCCCTTCTGCGGGCCGAACACTGCTGCAGCACCGTGCGACCCGACCAGCGGGTTCGTCACATCCGAGAGAACGAGGACCTCAGGAGCCGGGCGCAGCCCCGCAAGATCGACGGCGGCGAGCTCCAGCAGTCCGCGCGCGCCGGGCGCGATCGGCAGCCCGGCGGCATCAGCGAAACACGCGCCGAGCGCGGTCAGCAGCCCGGTCCCACCATCCGTCGACGCACTAGATCCGATGCCGAGCACCAGGCGAGAGACGCCATGATCAAGCGCGGCGACAATCGCCTGGCCGAATCCGGTCGTGTCGGCGTCGAAGGGGCGCAGCGCATCAACCAGCTCGATGCCGGAGGTCGATGCCAGGTCGATCACCCCAGTTCCTCCCGGTGCGCCGTCCGTCGGCGGCAGCAGCAGCCACTCGGCATCCACCGGCACTCCGGCGGGACCGTCCACACGTACCGGCATCCGCACCGCACCTGGCACGCCCGCGGCGAACGCGGCCACCGTGCCCTCGCCGCCGTCCGCCATCGGACGCATGACGAAGTCGGCGCTGCCATCGACAGATGCCCACCCCGCGGCGAGCGCCTGCGCAGCATCCGCCGCAGTGATGGATCCCTTGAAGCTGTCCGGTGCGAGTACGACCTTCATTGCCATGGTTTCGAGCCTACGGGGCAGAAGTGCTCCGCTCAGCGCAGACGATCTCCGATCAGGGCGAGGTTCTGAATCGCCGCCAAGCCGTACTGGGCCGCATCGTTCGTCGACACACTGGGCGCCTCATCCACGGGGTTGAGAACGTATGGCGCCTCCACCCGATTCAGTGTGAAGTCGCGCCGATGAACCAACCACTCCCCGACTCCTTCGAACGCCTGCCAGGCCAGATCCGCAAGATCCGCATCGCCGGTGCTCGCCGCAACGTACGCCGTCAGCCGGCTGTGCGCCTGTTCGAGATGGATGCCGGTGAGCGGAGCTCCGACGGCAGCGACCTGCTCCTCGGGCGTTGCCAAATACAGGCGGCAGTACTCCAGCCACGCTTTCCGGAACCCGGGCACGTCCACGAGGTCGATCAGCTCGCTGCACACCTCGACAAGGCCGAACACCGCGCTCAGATGCGACACCGAGATGCGCTCGCGAGTCGTGTCGAACCGCCCGGAGTCGAGGTCGTAGAGGGCCTCACCGGTGAGGAATCCGTGCGGAAGCGCGCCGATGTCCGCCATTGTGCCCAGCAGTCGGTCTCGGGAACGCTCGTCGCCGGTGCGCTCCCAGTCGGTGAGCCACGTCGCCGCCAGCGCACCCCAGTCCGTCCCGAGCCCGACGGCGAGCGCGGAGCGATCCGGTCGATAGGTCGCCGCATCCGAGCGCACCTTTCGGGTGGGATCGGTGTCGAGGAAGCGCTGATCGCTGTCGCGCAGCTCGGTGAGCAGGTCGCCGACGCGCTCGTCCGCGGTCAGATAGTGGAAGATGCGCCGGTAGATCGGGCTGCTGATGCGCAACTGCTTGGCGCTGCATCCCCAGTGCTGCACGTTATGCCGCGACCCGAGGCCCTTCCACCGGCCCAGGTGATAGACGTCTACCTCGCCGGTATGCCGGGTCATCGTCTCGGCGAGCCGGAACACGTCGGCACGACCGCTGCGCAGGTACGAGTACCAGAGCCAGAGATCTGGTGAGAGCTCACTGTTGTCCCAGGCGTAGCCGCCGACGTCGTATCGCCACACGTGACGGTCGGGGTCGTAGGCGTGCATGACGTCGCCGTAATCCCAGAAGCCGTACCAGCTGCGCTGTCCGATCTGCCCGAGATAGAAGTCCAGGAGAAAATCGATGCTGTCTTCGATCTCCCCGCGCAGCGGCGTCGACCGGTCAATCGGCGCCCAGTCGCCGAACACACCGACCGCATTCAAGTGCGCGGGAGTCGGTTGCAGCAGCCGAGGAGTCTGCACCCGCGCCACATCCTCGGCCACGCGTTCGATCGACGGGGTCGCCGCATAGGCGAACAGTGTGAGCTCGTGGGTGCGCGCGATGCCCTGCGCCTCCCCGAAGCCCGGCTCGTAGTCCTCATAGGTGATCTCGAGCGCCTCGAGCTGCGTCGCGAAGTCGTCCTGGCCGAGGCCGTCGTGATAGAACCGGACGTCCATGGGCTGCGCCTCCGGCGCGTACAGCCACGCTGTGACCTCTGCTCGGTCGGATGCCGCGCCCCGGATGTCGAGCTGACCGGGATGCGATTGCCAGAAGCCCCGTACCCCGACGCCGAGACCGCCACCCGGATCGCTGACCGAGACGAAGCCTTCCGCCCGCGTACCGGCACCAGCACTGATCCACGCGTGACCGGGAGCCGTGCGCTTGCGGATGCCGAAACCGTCGGCGCTGAGCTGGGTGAGCGTGGCATCCGACCATGCCGGGATGAGATCCAGCCGTTCGGACACCTCCGGGTTCCACCCCGCGGTCGGCGGCGTCGCCACGCCTCGGATCTGCGCGGCACGAACCTCGGCACCAGGGTCACGGCGGAGTCCGGTGAGTCCGCGCACCGCCTCGGAGAAGAAGCCACCATCGGCGCCGGCGAACCGGACATGTCGGTCGTGCAATGGCGCCCGCAGTGGCACCCCTGCCCGGAGACCGAGCCCGGTGAGGAAGTCGACCTCGCCGTCACCGTCCCAGATCACCGTGTGCACGACGCGGATCTCCTCGGAACCGGCGACCAGGACGAGCCGCACGACGAACGGCAGCCACTCCCGCTCGCCCGACTCCGCCCGGTGCGTCCCCTCGATCCGCACGACCGCTCGGATGGGACCCTCCTGCTCGACATCGACCAGCGAGATGAGTGAGCGGAAGTGTTCGCGCGGCGCGCCGCCGCCGTCCTCCGCGATTTCGTCCTGCCTCAGGCTGACCAGGCGCACGTCTTCGGCGATCACGACGCCGTCCCGCGTGATTGTCCGGATGAGCCCCTCGACCGATCTGTCCTGCTGCGGCACGCCGATTTCCACGGTGATCACACCGTTGTCCACGACGACGAGGTCGGCCGCTCGGTGCACCCGCACCGGGCGATCATGCGCGGGGGCGGCGGATGGGGCATCGGCCACGATCTCGTACTCGCCGACGTCACCCGAGCCGACGTCACCCGCGGCGCCGACGTCACCCATGGCGCCGAGCGCGGCGCCGGTCCACTTCACCGACCCGTCCGGCCAGGTCGCAAGCGGCCAGAACTGGCCCGGCACGTTCTCACCGTCACGGCGGAGGCGGAGTTCGGAGACCGACCCCACGCTTCCCCGGGGAAGCGGCGCGCCCCAGGTGACACCCGACGGCAGCGTTTTCGGCGCGACGTCATCGAGCCAGCGCAGGGGAACGACAAGAGCGGGGGCGGTCATAGCGAATGCACCTCAAGGTTTCGGTAGCAGGCGGTCAGCGGGGACATCTGTCGGAATCCGATGCGGCCGTCGCGCACCCGCGGACCGGTCGATTCGTCGTCGGTCCACTCGAAAAGGACGAGGTCGTCTATTGAGAAGGTCACGCGGGCGCCATCCTTGATGACGCAGATGCGATAAAAATCGCCACGTGCGTCCTCGACGGATGGCAGCGGGTCGGCACCCTGACTGACCAGATGGAATCCGGGCGACTTGCGCAGATTGCAGGTGTGGAAGGCGCGTTCGTCTTCCCAACGCCGGCGGAAGTAGGACACATGCAGGGTGCGGATGTCTCCGGAGTGATACTGCGGATACGCCCCCGTGCGCGGGGCGAGGCCGTCGTCGAAGATCCCGCCACCGGCAGTCGCTGCCGCTCCGAAGAACAGCATCGCCAGGCCCGGCTCGCTGCGTGGCGACATCTCCCAACTGATGCGAATGCGGTCCCCAAACACCTCGGGGCACCACAGCGTCCAGTGCTCGTCGATGCCTCCACTGCTGGACAGCAGCACCCCGTCCGCATCTGCAGATGCTGCCATCGGCCCTTCAACCACCCAGCCGGCGAGATCCTCAGGCGAAGCCAACGGATTCGCATACAGCAGAGCCGTCATCCCTTCACCGAACCGATCAGCATGCCCTTGGCGAAGTGTTTCTGCAGGAACGGGTAGAACAGCAGGATGGGCAGAGTCGCCACAACGATCACGGCGAATTTGATCCCCTGCGCCGGCGGCATCTGACCGGGGCCTGCCTCCAACATCGACAGATCTGTGGCGACTGTCACCTGACGCAGGAACATCTGCAGCGTCCACATCGAGTTGTCGTTGAGGTACAGCAGCGGCGACATGAAGTCGTTCCAGATACCCACGGCATAGAACAGCGCGAAGGTGGCGAGCACCGGCTTGGAAAGCGGGAGGATGATGCTCCACAGCGCCTGCATCTCGTTCGCCCCGTCGATCTTCGCGGACTCCTCGAGCTCGCCCGGGAGCTGCTCGAAGAAGTTCTTGATGATGATGAGGCTGAACGGATTGATCGCCATCGGCAGGATCAGCGCCCAGTACGTATCCAGCATCCCCAGGTCTTTGACGACGAGGAACGTCGGGATCATTCCACCGGAGAAGACCATCGTGAACACGATGAGCGACAGCAGCGTGCGCCGCCCGGGCAGGTTTCCCTTCGACAGCGGATAGGCCATCGAAGCGGTGAGAAACAGCTGGACCAGCGTTCCGACCACGGTCACCCCGATCGTCGTGACCATCGCACGCAGGAACGTGGGGCTCGTCAGGATCGACTCGTAGGCCCGCAGGCTGAACGTCTCCGGCCACACGAAGAACGACCGGGTGGCGAGCTCGAGCTCGGTGGCGAAGGAACCCGCGATGACGTAGACGAACGGGATCAGTGCGACGATGCCGACGGCCGTGAGCAGCACGACGTTGAAGACGTCGAAGACCTTGCCACCCGGGGTATTGAACCGGTACTTCTCGCGTGCCATCAGAAGATCCCCGTCTGGTTGAAGCGTTTGGCGAGCCAGTTCGCCCCGAAGATCAGCACCACTCCGACGACCGCCTTGAACAGGCCGACCGCGGTGCTGTAGCTGTAGGAGCCCTGGGTGATGCCCATGAAGTACACGTAGGTGTCGAAGACGTCCGCCACCTGGCGGTTGAGCGAGTTAGTCATCAGATAGATCTGCTCGAATCCGGTGTTGAGCACCTGCCCCATCTGCAGCACGAGCAGGATGATGATCGTCGGGCGGATAGCGGGGAGCGTGACATGCCAGACGCGCTGGAATCTCCCGGCCCCGTCGATGATCGCCGCCTCATACTGCTCCTGGTCGACGCTCGCGAGCGCGGCGAGGAAGATGATGGTGCCCCAGCCGGTGTTCTTCCAAATGTCCTGGAGGACGATGATCGGCCGGAACCACGCCGGATCGGTGAGGAAGCTCGTGTCTGTGCCGAACAGACCATTGATCAGCTGCGTCAGCGGGCCGATGTCCAGGGCGAACAGCAGATAGGTCAGCGACGCGACGACGGTCCACGACAGGAAGTGCGGGATGTAGATCAGGGTCTGCACGGAGCGCTTGACCATGTTGACGCGCAGCTCGTTGAGCAAAAGCGCGACGACGATCGTCAGCGGGAAGGCCACGACGACGCTCAGCAGCGCGAGGATCAGGGTGTTCGCCATGATCCTCCCGAAGTCGGGACTGGCGAACAGATCCTCGAAGTGCTTGAAGCCCACCCAGGGGCTGTCGGCGATGCCGAGGAAAGGGACGTAGTCCTTGAACGCGATGACCGCGCCGCCCATCGGCCCGTACCGGAAGACCACGAAGTAGATGATCCCCGGCAGCAGCATCAGATAGAGCCACTTGAACTGGGTGAAATGAACCCGTGCGCGTCGACGACGCTTCGGGGTCGGAACGGTGAGCGCCTCCGTCTGAGTGACGGGGCGTGTGTCCAGAACGACCACGCGATCTCCTATCGGTGTGGAGGGGCGGATGCAACCCGCATCCGCCCCTCGTTCGGTCAGTTCTGGCTGCTCAGTTCATTGATCTCGGCGATGATGTCGTCTCCGCCGCTGCTGCGCCACAGCGCAACCGCGTCCTTGAGACCGTCGAGGTCGATCTGGCCGGCGATGTACTGGATGCGCGCATCCGAGACGATCACGTCCAGCTGAGCCCCCTTGGAGACGTAGGTCTGCGAGACGTAGGCCGCGGCCTCGTCATACACCGCGTGCTCGGTGTCGGATGCCTCGATCTGCTTGCGCTTGTCGTACATCTCCTGCTCGTACTCTGTGGCCTGCTGGGGGAGATAGCCCTGGAATCCCGTGACGTTCATTCCCAGCTGGCTGTAGCTGAGCACGGCATCCTTCAACTCCTGCGGAGCGTCGTCGACGGCGACAGCGAGATCGCCGTCCAACGTGTAGGTCTCGCCTTCGATGCCGTTGTTGAGGATGGGTCCGGCCTCGGCCGAGTTCAGCTTGTCGAGCACTTCCAGCACGGCGCGCAGCTCCGCCCCGGTGCGCACGTTCGTCTTCGGGATCGCCAGGAACCCGCTGTAGCCGGTGGTCGGGTGAGCGTGCAGCTCCCCGTCGGGGCCGGTCAGGTTGCCGGCGATGTCAACGTACTGGTCGAAGCCGTCAGGGTCGGATTCCTTGAGCAGGTTCATCAGCTGACCGGCACGCGAGTGCACGTCGATGATGATGCCGCCCTTGCCATTCAGGAAGGGCTCATTCCAGGTCGCCGAGTCGAACGTCGTGTAGTCCGGGTTGACGTATCCCCCGTCGACAAGTTCCTTCTCATACTCCACGGCGTCGAGCCACTCGTCGGTGGTGAAGCTCGGCACCAGCTCGCCATCGCGCTCGGTCCACCGGTTGCCCGCGCCGAACCACGTCTCGATGACGTCGTAGGGGCTGTTGCTGCCGATCGCACCCGGCCACTTGGGAATGATCAGGCCGTAGGTGTCATCGGCGCCGTTGCCATCCGGGTCCTGCTCGGTGAACGCCTTGGCGACCTCGTAGAGGTCTTCAGTGGTCTCCGGCGTCTCGAGTCCGACGTTGGCCAGCCAGTCCTTGCGGATGATGACGGCCGCGCGCATGACGTCACGGGCCCGGAAGATGCCGTACACCTTGCCGTTCACGCTCGCGGCGTGCTGCACCTCCGGGAAGGTCGTCTTCAGGTTGGGGTAGTCGTCCAAGTAATCCGTGAGATCCCAGAAGGCGCCGGCCTCGGCATTGCGGACGAAGCCCGGGTCCTTGCCCTGGATGATCATGACCTGTGGGATGTCATCCCCGGCGAGCGTGATGTTGGTCTTGTCCAGGTACGACGAGTTGGGCACCCAGGTGATGTCGAGCTCCACGCCGGCGATGCCCTCGAGGGCCGCGAGGACCTCGTTGCCGTCGGCCGGCGCATTCGTGACGAGATACGGGGCCATGATCGACAAGCTCTCCAGCTCGGCGGCTTCACCGTTTCCTTCGGCCGCTCCCCCGGCCGAGCAACCGGCCAGAACGACCGCGCCGGCGGTGATGAGGGCCAGACCGCTGAATTTTTTGATGTGCTTCATGTGAACTCCTTCGTTCGTGCTGCTGCAAGGGTGCAGGGTGGGATTGGTCGGATCAGAATGGGTCAGCCGGCTGCGACGGGAACGGCGTCAGCGTCGGTTTCCGTTTCGGTTTCAGCGAGCTGCCGGTCGTTCGCGGCGAAGAAGGCCAGGCACAGGGCGGTGTCGATGGTGAGCCACGCGCCGAGCGAGAGGAAGGGGATGATGCCGGGAAGAATCAGACTCGCGGTAACGACGACGACAGCGGCGAGCACCAGCAGGAGCACATGTGCGAGATTGCGCAGCATCCAGCGGGATGCCGTCAGCACATACGCCCGCAGCGGCAAATCGTAGTGGACGTAGAGCGGCACGAGCACGGCCAGCAGCGCGAACGCGAGTGTCAGCGCCACCAGCGTAAGGATTCCGGATGCTTCGGCAAGCGTTCCGGCACCGGCGAAGCCGGTCGCATTCACGGCGAGGATCATGCCGACGATGAGAACCGGCGCAAGCACCGCGTTCGCGCGCCAAAACTCACGCGACCACGCCTGCGCGAAAGTGCGGATAGCCGGGAAACCCTCTCCCCGCAGCCGGCGTCGCGTGAGTTCAGCAGCCGCCACCGTGGCAGGGGCCGCCCCCAGGAGGATTCCGCCGGCGAGCGTGAACACATACCAGAGCAGGTTCACCGTCATCACCCAGAACAGCCAGTCACAGGCGGCATGGGCGCGGGACGCCCACCCGCTGGATGCGGCTCTGCTGTTCATCGGATCTCCATCGATCGGCATTTCACGCGCGTCGTCGCCGTGAATCTCGGGACGGGAATGCGCTTTCCGAGGACGATGCTAGCCCACCGTTTGAAACGAGTCAACAGGTGCGGGAAAACGCTGTCCGTGTCACACTGCTGTCACCTCCATCCATTTCTGACCCCAACCGCGAGGCCCTTCGATGACCTATCACCTGGCCGGCGACTCCACCGTCGCCCCGATGAAGCCCCAGGAATCTCCAATGTCAGGGTGGGGGCAATTTCTGGAGAAACGCATCGACGCCCCCGTCCGGAATCTGGCCTTCGGCGGTGCGACGACCGAGTCGTTTCTGGCTTCGGGCACATGGGCGGGACTGCTCGACGAGGTCGGCGCCGGCGACACTGTCGTGATCCAGTTCGGCCACAACGACCAGAAGCTGCCGGAGCTCGACGCGCGTGGCGGCTACACCGATCGGCTGCGCCGCATGGTCGCCGACGTCCGCGAGCGCGCGGGTCTCGCCGTGCTGTGTACATCGTGCGAACGTCGGTGGTTCGACGACTCCGGCGGACTGATTCCGACGCACGGCGACTATCCGAACGCTGTGCGCGATCTCGCTCAGGAGCTTCACGCCCCGCTCATCGACCTCGCGGCTTTCACTGCCTGGCTGTACGAGGACCTCGGTGCCGCCGAGTCGACGACGCTGCTGTCGCATTTTGCTCCGGGCGAGGCGGCCGCCTGGCCGGATGGGCTGGCCGACGATACCCACTTCCGCGCGGAAGGAGCCGACCGCATCGCAGCGTTCGTCGCTCGTTCTCTGCGTGCGATTGAGCGCCGCGACGGCGACCAGCCCGCGAAAGGCTCGCCGATCGTCAGCTGACGCCGCCTACACCGCCCGAGTACTGGCCCGGTCGATGAGCATGGCGGGAACGAGCGTGGCGGGCTTGGATGCCGGAGAACCCGCCCCTTTTCCCTCGATCTCGGCGACAAGCCGTGCCACCGCTTCAGTCGCGAGCGCCGCGAAGTCCTGCCGGATCGTGGTGAGCGGCGGTCGGTAGTTCGCGGCATCCGGGACGTCGTCGAAGCCGATCACACTGACGTCCTCCGGAACCTGCCGTCCCTGTTCAGCGAGCGCGCGGATGAGGCCGAGCGCCATCTGGTCGTTCGCGCTGAAGACGGCAGTGGCTTCGGTCATGCGAGCGGCGGCAGCGAACCCGGAATCGGCTGACCAGTCACCTCGTACTACCTCGCCTTTCCCGCCACCGATGGCTTCCATCGTCTCGCGCCACCCGCGCTCACGCTCGGCCGCCGCGAAAGAGTCTTCGGGACCGGCGAGGTGCCAGACCGCGGTGTGTCCGAGCTCGAGCAGGCTCCTGGTCGCCGCGGCTGCGCCGCCGGCGTGATCACTGTGCACGATATGAAGATCCGAAGCCGCGGGCGCGTCGACCACGACCAGCCTCAGCCCCTCAGGCGGATCGGCGGCCCGCATCATCGCCGAGGCCTCGTTCAGGACGATCGCACCATCGACACCCTGATCGTGAAGCCGGTCGAAAGCCGTCGCCACGGAGTCGCCGGCGGTGACGACCAGCAGCGCGTAGCCCCGCTGTTCGGCAGCTTCCGCGGTGGCCTGCAGCATCCGCGAGTTGCCGACCGTGGCGAGCGTCGTCACGACGAGACCGATCGTTTGGGTGCGCCCGGTGCGCAGCGCACGTGCGGCCCGATGGGGTCGGTAGCCGAGTTCTGCCATCACCTTCTCGACGCGGGTGCGGGTGACCGGGTCGACGCGCGGACTGTCGTTCACGACCCGCGACACGGTCTGACCGGAGACGCCGGCGCGGCTGGCGACCTGCGCCATCGATACCCGTCCGGATGCCGTTCGCCCCACCATGCGCCCCCTCTCCCGCTCACAACTCCTGAATGTTGACGTTACCACCGCCGAGAAGGTACCGTGTTTACGTGAACATGCAAGAACCTCAGGAGTTGTGCACGAGCGAGCTGAGCGCCGGCGTCATCAAACGAGCCACTACGCTCGCCGACGGCCGAGAGCTTTTCTACTACGACGACCCCGGCACGACCCTTGGCGCCGAACGCGCGGTTGATGCGCGCACCCTCGACCCGCGTCCGGACACAGCGCACATGCGTCTGGACGTGCTCACCGGCGACTGGATCACCGTCGCCGCGAACCGGCAGAACCGCGTCATGATGCCCAGCGCCGACGCCGACCCACTCGCACCGCAGACTCCGACGAACCCCTCCGAGGTCCCGTCGCTCTACGACGTCGCCGTCTTCGAGAACCGTTCTCCGGCCTTCGGCCCCGCACTTCCCGAGGGCTTCGGCGGCGTTCCGGTCGCCGCGAACCCGCCGCGCGGACTCGATGACCTTGCCGCCCTCGGCCTGGAGCGCAGCCGCACCTCGGTCGGCCGTTGCGAGGTCGTATGCTTCAGCCCTGACCACTCCGGTTCCTTCGGCACCCAGTCGGTCACGCGCGCCCGCACCGTCATCGAGGCCTGGGCCGATCGCACCGCGGCGCTGTCGCAGATCCCCGGCATCGAGCAGGTCTTCCCGTTCGAGAACCGCGGCGAAGCGATCGGCGTCACCCTCCCCCACCCGCACGGCCAGATCTACGCCTACCCGTATGTCACGCCGCGCACCGCCCGCGCACTGGAGAGCATCGAGCGCACGGCACCCGATCTGTACCAGCGCATCCTCGAGTCCGAACAGGCCTCCGAGCGCGTCGTCTTCCGCGGTGAGCACTGGACCGCCTTCGTGCCGTTCGCCGCTCGCTGGCCACTGGAGGTGCACCTCATGCCGCACCGTCACGTGCCGGACTTCGCCGCAACGACGGTCGCTGAACGCGATGAGCTCGCCCCGCTCTATCTGAAACTCCTGAAGGGCGTCGACGCCCTCTATGAGACCCCCACCCCGTACATCGCTGCCTGGCATCAGGCCCCGGTGAACGTCGGCCGCGAAACTGTGCGTCTGCACCTACAGCTCACGAGCCCGCGTCGTGCAGCCGACAAGCTGAAGTTCCTTGCCGGTTCCGAAGCCGCGATGTGGGCCTGGGCCGCCGAGGTCACGCCCGAGCAGGGCGCCGCACGCATCCGCGAGGCAATCGAACGCGCAGAGAACCACAGCGCAAAGAACGACAGCGCAGAGGAGCTCACCGCATGACCACCACCACACAGGCACCCGCCACCCAGGCCGTCGCCCTCTTCGAACAGCTCACCGGCCACGCACCCGCCGGCGTCTGGTCGGCTCCGGGCCGCGTCAACCTCATCGGCGAGCACACCGACTACAACGACGGCTTCGTGCTGCCGTTCGCGATCCCGCACCGCACATATGCCGCAGTCGGCATGCGGGAGGACGGTCACATTCGCGTCGCATCCACGTTCGCGTCTGAGCCGGTTGAGGTCTCCCTCGACGAACTGACGACGCTGTTCCCCACTGCGACCGGCGCCGAACCCGCCGTTGCCGAATGGGCCGCGTACCCGCTCGGCGTCGCCTGGGCACTGCAACTGGCCGGAGCCACCGGGACCGGCGTGGACATCGCCATCGCCTCAGACGTCCCGGTCGGAGCAGGCCTGTCCTCCTCAGCCGCGATCGAGAGTGCCACGGCATCCGCTCTCAACGACCTGTGGAACGCCGGACTCGACCGCACCGCGCTCGCGCAGATCGGTCGCCGCTCCGAGAACGAAGCCGTCGGAGCACCCACCGGAATCATGGACCAGATGGCATCGATGCTCGGCGAGCCCGATGCCGCACTCTTCCTAGACTGCCGCACGCTCGATGCCAACCTCGTCCCCCTCAGCATGACCGAGGCCGGACTGGCAATCCTCGTCATGGACACCCGCGTCTCCCACGCCCACTCCACCGGCGGATACGGCGAGCGTCGCGCCGCCTGCGAGCGCGGGGCTGCAGCCTTCGGCGTCCCGGCACTGCGTGACGTCAGCATCGCCGACCTTGACCGGGCAGCCGAACTGCTCGACGAGGTCACCTTCCGCCGCGTGCGCCACATCGTCACCGAGAACCAGCGCGTGCTCGACACGGTGCGCACCTTCCGCGAGAAGGGACCGCGCGCTGTGGGAGACCTGTTGGTCGCCTCGCACGTATCCATGCGTGACGACTTCGAGATCTCGTCTCCCGAATTGGACGTCGCCGTCGATACGGCCCTTGCCGCGGGCGCGCTCGGCGCGCGGATGACCGGTGGCGGATTCGGCGGTGCGGCCATCGCGCTGGTGGAGCAGTCGGCCGTCGAGACAGTGTCGGATGCCGTGACCGCAGCCTTCGCAGCATCCGGGTTCATGGCACCGAACATCTTCACGGTGACTCCCGCCGCCGGCGCCCGCCGCGACGTCTGACGCACCCCAGCGGGCACGGCAGAATAGAGGAATGCGTCGCGCAAGCGGCCGAGAGAGGAAGTCATGTCCTGGATCGTCACCGGCGGCGCCGGCTACATCGGAGCGCACGTCGTGCGCGCACTTGCGGATGCCGGACTCACCCCGGTCGTGCTGGATGACCTCTCCAGCGGGCTGACGTCGTTCGTCCCGGAGGGCGTCGCGTTCGTTCAGGGCAGCATCCTCGATCGCCAACTCGTCGAGAAGACGCTGCGCGAGCACAACGCGGAAGGCGTCATCCACGTCGCCGGTTTCAAGTACGCCGGGGTCTCGGTGCAGCGCCCGCTGCACACCTACGCCCAGAACGTCGAGGGGACGCGCGTCATCCTTGAGGCGATGGCGGCCGCAGGCGTCAGCAATATCGTGTTCTCCTCCTCCGCCGCGGTCTTCGGCACCCCCGATGTACCCCTGGTCGTCGAAGAAACCGCCAAGAAGCCGGCGAGCCCCTACGGCGAATCCAAACTCATCGGCGAGTGGATGCTGCGAGACCTAGCCATCGCGACCGCTGACAGCGAGAACCCGCTGCGGCACACCTCGCTGCGCTACTTCAACGTGGTCGGCTCCGCAGACCCCACCGTCTACGACGTCAGCCCGCACAACCTCTTCCCGATCGTGTTCGAGGCACTGCTGGCCGACAAGACCCCGAAGATCTTCGGCGACGATTACGACACCCCCGACGGCACCAATGTCCGCGACTACGTGCACGTGGGCGATATCGCCGCAGCGCACGTCGCCGCTGCCAAGCGCATGTCCGCCGGCGAGCCGATCGAAGCCGCGTACAACCTCGGCTCCGGCGATGGACTGTCCGTCAAGCAGATTATGGATGCCGTCGCCCGCGTGACCGGGATCGACTTCACGCCGGAGATCGGTCCGCGCCGCCCGGGAGACCCCGACCGCATCGTCGCCACCGGTGAGCTTGCTGCCCGCGATCTGGACTGGCAGATGCGGTACACGGTCGATCAGATGGTGCAGACCGGCTGGGAAGCGCGCCGCAACGCCGGCTGAGCGATGCTCGTCCGGCCTACCGTGCTCGCAGATGCCCGCGGCGTCGCTGGCTACGTCACGCATTTCGTTCGCAGATGTGCATTTCCTTCGCAGGAATTCAGTAGATTCGTGCGAAGAACGCGCACTTCTGCGAAGCTGGCGCTCGCGATCGAAGGAGACACCGCGTGACCGAGACCCCCATTGTCGACACTGCTTCCGGACCGGTGCGCGGTTTCTGGCGCGACCACGGCACCGCCTCAGCATCCGCGGCTTTTCTCGGCATCCCCTTCGCTGCCCCGCCCGTCGGCGATCTGCGCTTCGCCGCCCCCGTGCCACCCGAACCGTGGACCGAACCACTGGATGCCACGAGCTACGGCGCAACGCCCCTGCGCGTAACCGGCGCCGACAACCTCATCCCTGAACCTGCCGTCCCCGGTGCGAGCACGCTCAACGTCAACGTTTTCACGCCTTCCCTTCGCCCGGCTGCGGCACCGGGTGACGCGCTTCCGGTGCTCGTGTGGATTCACGGCGGCGGCTACACCGAGGGCTCTCCGGCCAGCCCGTGGTACGACGGCGCGCGCTTCAACCGCGACGGCGTGGTGACCGTTTCGATCTCGTACCGGCTCGGATTCGACGGTTTCGGATTCATCGCGGATGCCCCACACAACCGCGGGGTGCGCGATTGGGTCGCAGCCCTCGAGTGGGTGCAGCAGAACATCGCGGGCTTCGGCGGCGACCCCGGCCGCGTCACGATCGGTGGACAGTCAGCGGGTGGTGGCGCTGTGCTGACACTGCTCGGGATGCCGTCGGCGCAGCACCTGTTCCACGCGGCGATGTCGTTCTCGGGCGCGGTAGCCGATGTGCCGCTGGACACTGCCCAGCGACGGGGCGAACATCTGGCCCGGTTCGGCGCGGTGACCGCAGACGTCGACGGACTTCGCAGCCTCAGCGAACGCCGCGTCCGGCAGCTGCAGCCGAAAGCCGCTACCCCGCGCAAGGGCATCGGTATGCTCATCGATCTGCTGAACGACGGACTCCCCTGGGGGCCGATGGTCGACGGTGAACTGATTGCCCGCCCCACCGCCGAGTCCCTGCGCCTCGGGATCGGTGCCGATAAGCCGTTGCTGCTCGGCGCCGCCGACGACGAGTTCACCATGGTCGCCGAGCGCGAAGGCACCAAGGTGCGGTGGATTCCGCCGGCTCTGCTGCTGCGTCCATTCCTCCGACGTCGCGAAACCCGCCGCGCGTATCTGCAGGCCAACACCGCCCAGCGCGCGAAGGGCAGCGCAGCCGTGATCGGTCGATTCATCAGCGACGACATCTTCCGCTCACTGGTTCCTCGGGTCGCCGAGGCGCGTAGCGGAGCGGATGCCGAAACCTGGGTCTACCGATTCTCTTGGGTGTCACCGACGATGGGCTGGGCATGCCACTGCCTTGACGTGCCGTTCTGGTTCGACGGACTCGACCGCGAGCGCGTCGAGCACCTCGCCGGGGACGAGCCGCCGCAGGCATTGGCCGATGAGATGCACCGCTCAGCCGTCGCGTTCATCTCAGGCGGCGACCCCGGCTGGCCCACCTGGCACACCGCCCCAGGCATCGCACGGGTATTCGGAGGAACGGGCGCGGACGTGGCGGAGGACGCCTACGACAGCGTGCTCGCGATCGTCTAGCCGGGCGACCGCCACCGCCTCACAGACCGTGCCCGACGGCCGGGTCGTCAGATCGTCGTGACCTCGGCGTGCGGCATCCGCTTGTGCATCACGCGCACCGCCTCGGGGTTGTCATCCACGAGAACAGCGTTGCGTCCGAGGGCCGATGCCACCGCCCCCGTGGTGCCGCTGCCGGCGAAGAGGTCCAGCACGCGGTCGCCGGGGCGACTCGATGCCTGCACGATCCGCCGCAGGATCCCCTCGGGCTTCTGCGTCGGATATCCGGTCTTTTCGCGCCCCGTGGTCGGCACGATCGTGTGCCACCAGACGTCGGTGGGAAGTTTGCCCCGGGCCGCCTTCTCCGCCGTGACGAGCCCCGGAGCCATATAGGGCTCGCGGTCGATGTCGTCGGCATTGAACACATGCCGTCCCGGCGTCTTCACGTACACCAGGATCGTGTCGTGCTTGGTCGGCCAGCGCCTCCGGGACTTGGCGCCGTAGTCGTACGACCAGATCAGCTCATTGAGGAAGGAGTCCCGGCCGAACACCGCGTCGAGCATCACCTTCGCGTAGTGCGCCTCCCGGTAATCGAGGTGCAGATACAGGGTGCCGTCGTCGGCGAGTAGCCGCCACGCTTCCTCCAGCCGCGGCATGAGGAAGTCGCCGTAGTCATCAAAACGGTCGTCGTAGGTGCGCAGCATGCCGCGAACCCGCTCGTACTGGTGCCCGTGGAACCCGTGTCGGATCTCTTTGGCCGGCGCTTCCGCCGCCACTTCCGCCGGTGCATCCGTTGCAGAACTCCTGAGAACTTCGCGCGAATCAGCGGATTCGGTGCCGCTGGCCCCCGTTTCCGGCGGTTCTTCAGGAGTTGTGAACCGCTTCGCGGTGACCACCTGCCGCTCCTGCGCCCGGCCGGTGTTGAACGGCGGGTCGAGATACACGAGCGTGAAGGATCCCGACGGCAGCGTCCGCGCTACAGCCAGGTTGTCGCCCTCGACAATGGTGACCGCCCCTTCTACCGGCTCAGGGATCGGAGAGGGAGCCGAAGAGGGGATCGGCGAGGGCTCAGGGATCGACGCGTCAGCGGCCGGCACGAAGGTCACGGAACGCGGTGCAGCCACGCGTCGGTCGAGAACTTCGACTCGACGAGCGCCTCGGCATCGGCGTACTCGTCAGCCGCGATCGAACCGTCTTCTGCACCGGTGAGCGAACGGAACGTCGTCTTGAAGCTGTCGATGATCTCGGCACGGCTGAGTCCGGTCTGGGTGCGCAGCGGGTCCACCCGCTTCGCGGCGGAGGTCGTGCCCTTATCGCTGAGCTTCTCCTTGCCGATGCGCAGCACCTCGGTCATGACCTGGCCATCGATGTCATAGGAGATCGTCGCGTGATGCAGCACGCCACCGTTGGCGAGGCGTTTCTGTGCAGCACCGCCGATCTTCCCGGTGGGGCTCGCGATGTCGTTGAGCGGCTGATAGGTGGCCTCGACGCCGACCGCGCGCAGCGCCTGCAGCACCCAGTCATCGAGGAAGGCGTATGAGTCGGCGAACGTCATTCCCTGCACCAGCGATGCCGGCACATACAGCGAGTAGGTGATGATCTGCCCGGCAGCCATCAGCATCGCTCCGCCACCGGAGATGCGCCGCACGACGTCGAAGCCGTGGCGCGCAGCACCGTCCGGATCGATCTCATTGCGGTACGACTGGAAGGAGCCGATCACAACGGCGGACGCGTCCCACTCCCAGATGCGCAGGGTCGGGCGCCGTCGCCCCTGGCCGACGCGGGCGGTGAGCACCTCATCCAGGGCGAGGTTTAGCCGCGGCGAAACAGCCTTCTCGTGCACGATCTCCCAGTCGAAATCACGCCAACCGGGTGCGGTGACCAGTGCGCGGCGCACAGCAGTGCCGACTGACTCGGGGTTGAAGCCGAGCAGCTGCGCGCCGTCCGGCAGCGCCTGCCTGACGGCTGCGGCGATCGTGGTGGCATCCGATTCGGCGGGCAGATCGTTGACCGCCGCGTTGATGGCTTCCAGCGCCGTGTCCGGCTCGAGGAAGAAGTCGCCTGCCAGGCGGAAGTCGGCAAGCTTGCCGTCTCGCACCTCGACATCGACGACGACGAGCTTCCCACCGGGGACTTTGTATTCACCATGCACGACTCCAGCTTAACGCCGGGTGCCGAACGGAGCTGGGTTCAGCGTCGGGGCATCCGCTTGTTCAGCCAGGCCAGCAGGTCTGCGCGCACCTCACCCTGTTGCAGTTCGTTGAAAATCTCGTGGCGGGCATCCGGGTACACGAGAGTGGTGACGTCGGTGAGGCCCGACCTGCTGCGGTAGGCGTCGGCGAGCTTGTGTACGCTGTGCGGCCCGCCGACGGGATCGTCCCGGCCGACCATCAGCAGCACCGGGATGTCGCGCCCGAGATCCTTCTTCGGACGCCCGTAGAGCTTGAGCGCCTCGAACGGTCCGAACAGCTTCAGCAACGGCACGTTGGTTGTCAGCGGGTCCTCGTCGAACGACTTCCAGACGGCCTGGTCCCGACTGAGCCACTCGTAACCGGTGGCATCGTTGCCCTCCCACCGGGCGTTCAGCGGAGCGGCATTGAGATCGCGTGGGGTGAGCAGCGCCGATCCGGACAGGACGACAGCATCCCACGCCTCCGGATGCCCGTTGAGCAGTTTCTGCGCGAGGAACGACCCCCACGAATGCCCGAAGAGAACGAGCGGAAGATCAGAATGATCCGACCGAATGATCTCGGTCAGTTGCCAGATGGCATCCCGCGCGGCGTTCAGCCCGCCTTTGCCGAGTCGGCCGAGCTTGGCCGGATCCTCGTGCTGGCGGATGCCGGTGCGCCCATGCCCGCGGTGATCATCGGCGTAAACGATGTACCCGGCGGCGGTGAGCGCATCGATCAGAGCCCCGTAGCGGCCAGCATGCTCGCCCACTCCGTGCAGCAGTTGCACGACCGCGCGCGGTGCACCCTCCGCCGCGTGGACGTCATAGACGATCGTGACGCCGTGCGCGTCGATGAACTCGCAGGTTACGGGCATGGGTTGAGTCTACGGATGCCGCGGCCCCGTGTCAGCGGAGCACCCTCCGCGTCAGAGTCCCAGTGCTGCTCGGACGGCGAAGGCCGCCTCACGGTCAGTGACCTCGTAGCCGCCGACGCCCTCGGAAGCCGACCCCATCCGCACGCCACTCTCCGCCAACACCGTGCGCTTGGCCGAGAAGTGCAGGGCGTCTACGCCGGTGTTCGCGAGCTCTGCGGCGCTGTCCGCGTTCACGCCGCTGCCGGCCATGATCTCGATTCTCGAGTCCGCTGCGGCAACCAGTGCGCGCAGCATCGCGACGCCCTCAATGGCGGTGGATGCCCCACCCGAGGTGAGCACGCGCGTCAACCCCAGAGAGATCGCGCTCTCCAGTGCCGCCACGGGATCGGCGGTGACATCGATTGCCCGGTGCAGCGTCACTGTCGCATCTCCCGCGGCATCTCGCAGCCGGGCCATGGCATCCAGATCGAGCGCGCCGGCAGCATCCACTGCTCCGATGACGACCCCGGCGGCCCCGGCATGGACGGCGAGTTCCACGTCGCGCACCGCGACGGCGATCTCGTCCTGGTCGTAGTGAAAGTCACCGGGCCGCGGACGAATGAGGACATGAACCTCGGGCCCGCTGTCCCCTGCCGCAGTCAGCGCGAGTTCGAGGGTCGCCGACGACGGGGTCAGCCCGCCCAGCGCGAGCGCCTGGGTCAGTTCGACCCGTGCGGCCCCGACCTCGTGCGCGATGCGCACCCCTGCCGGGTCTTGGACGGCGATCTCGAGCGCGATGTTCACAGCATCCATTCTGCCCCGATCCCGAGCCCTTCCCAGAAAACTTAGTTAGACTACCTAAGCAATGACTGATCCTGACCTTCTGCACGCCACCGCCACTGATCTCCGATTCGCGACGTTCCGCCTCGCCCGCCGCCTGCGCCGCGAGCGCGCCGTTGACACGCTGAGTGACGCCCAGTTCGCCGTGCTCGCCAGCCTCAACAAGCACGGACGCAGCCCCGTGGGCGCCCTCGCCCAGCACGAACGAGTGAGCGCCCCGACGATGTCGAATGCGGTGGATGCCCTGGCAGAAGCCGGACTCGTCGTCCGCGTGCCGGACGAGCAGGATCGCCGCCGGGTCAACATCGAGATCACGGATGCCGGAATCGAGATCGTGACGGCGACCGTGCAGAAGCGCGACGCCGCCCTCGCCGACGCCCTCGCCGAGTTCGACTTCACCGATGAAGAACTGCGCACGCTCCGAGAAGCCGCCGAGCTGATCCGGAAGGTGGCCGAACGATGAGCGCCATGTTCCGGTCCTTCTCGACCTTCAACTATCGAATCTGGTTTCTCGGCGCGCTCGTGTCGAACATCGGTGGTTGGATGCAGGCGACCGCACAGGACTGGGTGGTGCTGACCGAGCTCACCGACAATGACGCCACCGCGATGGGCATCACGATGGCGCTGCAGTTCGGCCCGCCGTTGGCCCTGGTGAGCGTTACGGGCTGGGTCGCGGACCGCTTTGATCGCCGCAAGATCCTGCTGATCACCCAGTCAGTTCTACTGCTGCTCGCCCTCGGCGTGGCCGCCCTGCTGCTGACCGGCGTGATGACCCTGCCGATCATGTTCGGCTTCGCCCTGACTTTCGGCATCACGAACGCCTTCGACGCACCAGCGCGACAGGCCTTCGTGTCCGACATGGTGGCGCTGGAGGACGCGTCGAACGCCGTCGCGCTCAACTCAGCGTCCTTCAACATGGCGCGCCTCATCGGCCCAGCCGTCGGCGGACTCCTGATCGTCGCAGTTGGCACCGGCTGGGTGTTCGTCCTGAACGCGGCTACCTTCCTCGCCATGCTGATCGCCCTCGTGCTGATCCGCGCCGGCGAACTGCTCCCCCGGATCAAGAGCAAGGGCCGAAACGGGCTGGCGGAGGGCTTCCGCTACGTGTGGGGGCGCAGCGACCTCAAGGTCACCTTCGTGATGGTGTTCCTCATCGGCGCCTTCGGGATGAACTTTCCGATCTTCGCCTCGACGATGGCACTGGAGTTCGGCCGCGATGCCGACGGCTACGGCATACTCAGCTCGGTGCTGGCCATCGGCTCGCTCGCCGGGGCCCTACTCGCGGCCCGCCGCGACCGTGCACGCGTGCGGGTGCTGATCGTCGCCGCCGGCGGGTTCGGTGTCGCATCCATCGTCTCGACCTGGATGCCCACGTACTGGTCCTACGCCGCTGTGCTGATCTTCGTCGGCTTCTCCACCGTGTCGATGCTGACCACGGCGAACGGCTACGTGCAGACCACCACCGATCCGGCGCTTCGCGGTCGAGTGCTCGCCCTGTACATGGCTGTCGTGATGGGATCCACTCCGATCGGGGCGCCGATCGCCGGATGGATCACCGATGTCGCCGGCCCCCGCACTGCCATCCTCGTCGGCGGCATCGCCGCGCTGCTGGCCATGGCGATCGGATTCGCGTGGATTCTGGCATCCGGTCGCCTCCGCCGCCAGGAGAACTCGCGGTTCCGGCTGACGCTCGACGAGACCATGCCGGTCTCCGTGGTGCGGATGGATCCTGTGCAGTTCAGCGACGAGGTCGCCGCTTCCACAGCACCCATCCGCACGATCCCGAGAGATTAGCCTCCGGCTCCGCGCCGGAGCGCCGGGTCACTTCGCGCGAAGCTCCAGCGTGCAGCACTTGATTCCGCCGCCGCCGAGCAGCAGCTCGGACAGGTCGACCATGATCGGGTTGTAACCACGATCACGCAACTGCTGCTCGAACCCCGTCGCACGCGGGGAGATGATGACGTTGCGGCCGTCGCTGGCCGAGTTCAGCCCGAACACCGATCCATCCTCATCCGAAACCAGGATCGCGTCCGGGAACCGATCCTCCAGGATCGCCCTGCTGGCGTCGTCGAATGCACCGGGCAGGTACGCGATGTTCGCTCGCTCCGGCCCGCCATTGTGCACGCCCTCGACAGGGTCGAGCACGGTGAGAGCGGTGTCGAGGTGATAGAAGCGCGGATCGGTCAGGTTCAGCGAGATGACCTCGCGGCCGAAGACCGCACCGACCTCGCGGTGGCTGTCATCGGTGGAGCGGAATCCGGTGCCGGCGAGGATCGTGTCGCCGACGAGCAGGAAGTCGCCCTCGCCCTCGTTGACCTCTTCCGGCTCGACGGTTTCGTAGCCATTGGCGCGGAACCAGTCGGCAAATGCCGGGGCTTCACCCGCTCGCTCGGTGAAGCGGAACTTCGGAACGTAGGCACGACCGTCAATGACGAAACCGCCGTTGGCCGTGTAGACCATATCGGGGTAGCCCGCGAGCGGCTCGATCAGCTCGACCTCGTGGCCGAGTTCAAGGTAGAGGTCGTACAGCTGCTGCCACTGCGCGACGGCCTTCTCGGTGTCGGTGGGCAGGGCGGGCTGCATCCACGGGTTGATCGTGTAGCTGACCGTGAAATGCTCCGGCCGGCACATCAGATACCGGCGGTGCTGCGCGGTGCGTGGGGTGGCGGGTGCGGTGATCGTCTCTGGCGTCGACATCATTCTCCTCGAGAGGGATGCGGCGGACGCTGTCCATGGGCCAGGCGGAAGTTCGACCCGCCGCTCATTTCAGAGGGGGCGGGGAAGATGCGACGCTGGCACGCCATGTCTTATTGTGACATCCGGTCCTGGGCGTTCGCCAGCGGCACGCGCGGTTTCCAGCCACGTCGACGATCGAGATGAGCACCGCTCAGATAACCCCGGCGCTCCAGTCATCCGGATTGCCGAAGCGGTGCGCGGTGATGCTGATCGATTGCTCGTGCACGAACGACAGCAGCTCGATGCGCCCGGCTGATGTCACCTCGCCGTCGTAGACCGCGAGGTCCGGATCGCCGCCGACGGCCTCAGCGAGCGCACGATGCACCCGATCGACAGACTCTGTCGGTCCGACCAGGCGCACGCGCGATGCACGCGGTGGGGCATCCGTAGAAACGGCTGCGAGCGCGTCGGGCTCCCCGGTGCGCGCCATCCGCTCGATCCATTCCGCATCGCTCTCCACCGCGACCGGCACGTCTACCTCAGACAGCGAACGGCGCACCTCCGCGGGAAGCCCGACGGGTGTGGACAGGAAGAAGTTCGAACCGGTGCGGATGCCGGCGACGACGACGCGCAGCAGCTCGTGCCATCCGGCATCCCCCGTGGCCCGAATCATCACCGGCACCGGCCGATACCGGAACAGATTGCGCTCTACGCCCAACTGCGAGACGTCGCGGACCTGACCGAACTCGCGGTCCCAGGCGACAGCATCCGAGAGCGCCGCCCGGCGCAACCATTCGAAGCTCTCATAATCCAACGACGGCTGCGCCGCCTCGATGAGGTCGGTGATCCGGGTATCGAGGCCGCGCAGGTGCAGCGTGCTGGATACGGCGCCCCCGCCGAGCGATCGCCAGGAACCGAGCCCGATCAGGTAGTTCGGGCCGCCGGCCTTGGCGCCGGGTCCGACCGAGGATCGCTTCCAACCGCCGAACGGCTGCCGCTGCACGATCGCTCCGGTGATCCCGCGATTGACGTAGAGGTTTCCGGCTTGAACGCCGCCGAGCCACTCCTCCAGATCCCGCGGGTTCTGGGTGTGCAGGCCCGCTGTCAGTCCGTAGGCCACCGCGTTCTGAATCTCGATCGCCTGGCCCAGCGTCGGTGCGTGCATGATGCCGAGCACCGGGCCGAAGAACTCCTCCAGATGAAACCGCGAGCCCGGCTGCACGCCCACGCGCACGCCCGGGCGCCACAGTCGCCCACTCTCGTCTCCGGCGATCGGCTCCGGCTTGATCAGCCATTGCTCCTCGCCTTCGAGCTCGTTCAGCGCCCAGGCGAGCTTGCCCTGCGGCTTCTCGATGACCGGGCCTACCTCGGTGAGCGGATCCGTCGGCCAGCCCACATGCAGTGAGCGCACGGCATCCTTCAGCTGACGTGCGAAGCGCTGGGATCGCCCGACCGGGCCGACCAGGATCGCCAGCGACGCGGCCGAGCATTTCTGCCCGGCGTGTCCGAATGCGCTCTTCACGAGGTCGGCGACCGCGAGATCCAGATCTGCCGACGGCGTGATCACGATCGCGTTCTTGCCACTGGTCTCAGCCAGCAGCGGCAGATCCGGGCGCCAGGATCGGAACAGCGCTGCCGTTTCCCACGAGCCGGTGAGGATGACGCGGTCCACCGCCTCGTGCGCGATGAGTTCGCGGCCGAGATCTCCCTCTTCGATATCGACGAGGGAGAGCACATCCCGCGGGACCCCGGCCTCCCACAGAGCTTCGGCGACCACAGCCGCGCACCGGCGGGCCTCGGGCGCCGGTTTGAAGATGACACCCGACCCCGCGGCGAGCGCGGCGAGAACTCCGCCGGCGGGGATGGCGAGCGGGAAGTTCCACGGGGGTGTGACAACTGTGACCCGCGACGGCACGAATCCCGCACCGGCAACACTGTCGAGCTCGCGCGCCTTCGCCGCGTAGTACCGGGCAAAATCGACCGCCTCGCTGACCTCGGTGTCGGCTTCGGAGAGCACCTTTCCGGTTTCGGATGCGGCGACCTCGATCAGCTCCGCACGACGGGATTCGAGTGCGGCGGCGGCACGGATCAGGGTTTCCGCGCGCTCGGCAGCCGGTCGTGCCCCCCACGCCTGTGCAGCCGATCGCGTGCGGGTGATGGTCTGCTCCAGCAGCGCGGAATCGTCGATCCGCGCGGCACGCAGGGTGGCATCGCCCGCCGTCGACGATTCGATGCGCGATCGGATGCTGTGTGCCCACTCTCGATTCGCGAGCAGAGCAGGATCACTGTCGGTGGTGTTCACGAAGCCGGGCGCCCCGGCGGATGCGGCATCCACCTCGCGCCGGGAGTACACCGCCGTCTCCACAAAAGCGTCGCCGGACGAGCCGCGTCCGATACTGAGCACCGCCTGCGTGAGATCTTCGTCGTGCGCCTGAGCGGGGGCGCCGGGGCGCAGCGACTCGTGCACGGGAGCCGTGCGATTCTGTGTGCGCCGGCTGACGTTTCGGAGTGTTCGATCGGCTTTGCGCTTCAGCCCCTGCAGGAACCGGTCCCACTCGCGATCGAACAGACTCGCATCGCTGTGCAGGTGGAATGCCGCGGAAAGGAAGTTCTCCGACGCCGCGTTCTCCTCGAGCCGCCGCACGAGATAGCTGATCGCGACATCGAACTCGTCAGGTTTGACGACGGGAACGTACAGCAGTACCGGTCCGACGTCACGCGACACCGCCTGCATCTGCCCCTGTGTCATCCCCAGCAGCATCTCGAACTCGACGTCGCTTTGGACGCCCCGTTCCCCGGCCAGCGCCCAGGCGTAAGCGATGGTGAAGAGGTTGTGGCCGGCCACTCCGATGCGCACCGCCTCGGTGTGCTCCGGGCGCAGCGCCTCATCCAGCATCCGCAGATAGTTCGCATCCGTGTCGAGCTTGGTCTCGTAGGTGGCCTGCGGCCACCCGTGCATCACAGCATCCACGCGTTCCATCGCGAGGTTCGCGCCCTTGACCAGACGGATCTTGATTGGCGCTCCACCATGCTCGACACGGATCTTCGCCCACGCGGTCAGCTCGCGAAGCGCCGACATCGCGTCGGGCAGATACGCCTGCAACACGATTCCGGCGTCCAGCAGCACCAACCGGGGGTCCTCGAGGATGCGCGTGAACACGGCGATCGTCAGGTCGAGGTCGCGGTATTCCTCCATGTCGAGGTTGATGAAGGTTCCGGTCTTCGCCGCCGTGACGTACAGCGGCAGCAGCCGCTCGGACACCGTATCGACGATTTCATCGAACGCCCACAACGAGATGTGGCTGATGACGGATGACACCTTCACCGAGACGTAATCGACATCCTCGCGCCGGATCAGATCATGGATGCCGTCGAGCCGCCGCTGCGCTTCGGCTTCACCGAGCACGGCCTCGCCCAGCAGATTGAGGTTCAGTCGCGCACCATCGGAGCGCAGCTTCTCGATGGCCGCGGTGAGTTTGGCCGGCCGCGCGTCGACGACCAGATGCCCGACCATCTCGCGCAGCACCCGGCGCGCGATCGGCACGGTGGGCGTGGGGAGCACGGGGGCGATACCGCCGCCGATGCGTACGGCGCTGCGCAGATACCAGGGCAGGAAGTCGGGGACGATAGGAGCGATGCGCTGCAATTGCGAAGCGGCGGCGCTCAGGCTCTCCGGTCGCATGACACCGTCGACGAACCCGAGCGTGAACGGCAGGCCGTTCTTGTCCTGCAGCAGGTCCGCCAGACGCGCCGCGGCCGGGTCGACCTCGGCCTCGGCGGCTTCGGTGGCCCATCGGCGTGCGAGTTCGACCGATTGATCGGCGAGCGAGACGGCGCCTGGCGCTGACGACTCTGACATATCTTCAGCCTAAGAGCGCCGAGCCCTCGGCGGAGGGTGACACACAGCGGCAAGGATGCTTCTTCCCCGCTTTTCTCCGCTCCTGGTTTTCCGGGGTTCTATGCTGGATCCGTGACACCGGCTGAGGGGGACAAACCGGCCGCGGGAGACCAGAGTCTCGCCGCGGCTCTCGGCGGCAGCTCTTCTGCGTCCAAGCCGGGCACCCCGATCACCCCCGGCGGGCCAGCCGGAGCCAGCCCCAGCGCCCGCGCGGCGGCGACCGTTGCCGCTGCACCCACGATGCCCGGGGTTGCGCCCGCGGCATCGGGAGGCAAGCGCACCCTCGCCCAGCGCGCCATCGACCGGGTGCCGGTGAAGTGGCTCAGCACCGCGGCGCTCGTGGTGTTCCTCGGTGTGACGGCCCTGTTCGGAGGGCTCGAATCGGCACCGATGCCGCAGACGCCGGTGATCGCAGCCGGCGACACCTTCATCGGCGGCGAGCTGGAAATGACGCCGGTGCGCCTGACGGTCATCGACAAGCTGAACAGCACGGGCATCATCCCCACACCCGGCGAGCAGCGCATCCTCAGCCTCGTCATGGATGTCCGCAATCTGAGCGAGTTCGCACGGGCGTCCAGCACGGACAGCGTGTTCGGGCTGACCCGAGTCGAAGGGCTGCAGGATGTCCTCGAACCAACCGGGATGACCGAGCTGCAAGTGATGAGCGGGCTCCCCCCGTCGCTCGCACGCCTGGACGACGGCACCCTCAACCCATGGCTGCAACCGGAGATTCCGGTGCGCGTCGTGCTCAGCTGGGCGGTGCCCGTCGATGCATTCAGCGACGGCGACTCGATGCGCCTCGCACTGCCGACGTCGACCCGCCGCATGGGTCAATCCGTGCTCTACGGCGTCTACTGGTCTGACCAGCACACCGGCGCCTATGTCGACCTCGCGATCGAAGACCTCGGGAAGGGAGAAGCTGAATGAACCAGCTGAAGATCTGGCTGGCGACCATCGTGCTGCTCGTTGCGGCCGCAGTCGTGTCCGCAATCGCCCCTGCCGAGGACGCCGAGGTTGCACCATTCGTCGTCAGCGGCGAGATCGGCGAGCAGGTCGCCGGACGTGATCTCGCCGCCACGGTGACCGATGCCCGCACGGCAACCACTGTCACCGGCGATGAGAATTCCTCTGGCGAAACCACCTGGGCCGCCGACGGGAACTGGCTCGTTGTCGATCTGGATGCCGCGAGCGTGACCGGCCTACGGATCGTATACATCACCGGCGCCGTGAACCTGGGAAACGCCGTGTTCGAGTTCGACGGGCGAGAGTATCGCGCCACCGAGCGCACGCCGTCGATGCTCAATGTGCGACTGAACCCGGGTGTCCCCCGACATGGCTCGCTCGCCTTCGAGCTGCCGGAGCTCACCGGCGCCGGGATGCTGAAGCTGTCGCTCAGCAGCGACACCAGGGCAGACTCTGTGCTCGAGATCCCGATCGATCTCGACGAGATCAGCCCGGTCTCCGAGGTGCAGGTCATCCAGCCGGAGTGGATCCGATGACCGGCTGGTGGCGGCGCAATGCCGTGGCGCTCGGGGCGCTCGCCCTACTCACTCCCGTCACCTTCGGCGCTCTCACCTGGGATGGCTGGCAGAACCA
Organism: Microbacterium sp. A94; assembly: GCF_051842855.1. NCBI lineage: Bacteria > Bacillati > Actinomycetota > Actinomycetes > Micrococcales > Microbacteriaceae > Microbacterium > Microbacterium sp. A94. The sequence goes on from NZ_JBPXMU010000002.1 coordinate 35,088, forward strand.
GAACCTGTTCAAGAACACGATTCCGATCGATGTCGAAGACGGCGACACCGTAGAGCTCCTCGACACGAGCTGGGGCCCGATCCGGGCATCCGAGATCGCCGACACCTCCGGTTTCGACATGCCAGCAGATGCGAGGATCATCGCCGCGCTGATCCCCGTCGACCCGCACGGCGCTGGGCCGTCGTGCACCGCGCCGACGCTCGTGCAGCAGAGCACCGGCATCCGGTTCCCCGAGTCTCGTGATGAGATCGGCCTGGGCTATTCCGCCGAGGAGCCGACCACCTGCGTCACGGACGGCGAGAATCGGGTTCTGCCCTACGAGATGATCGTGCCGTTCGTCGTCCCATCCGACACCGAAGGCCCGTTCTGGGTGGAGATCGCATCGGTGGATGCCGTCCCCTCGGTGATCCGCTTCTCAATCGATCCCTGATCAGGCTTCTTGCGCAACTGTCCGAGTGTGCTGTCGTAGGCGCCGCTGACGACGGCTATGCGCAAAGGCTCGAGCAGGAGCGGAACGAGCAGGAACAGCGCGGGGCCGTACACCCGCCAGAAGTCGCTCAGATCCTGCGGCCCGATGATGCGGCTGAGCAGCCACTGCAGCGAGGGGTCCAGTGCCAGCACGATCGTGTACAGCAGCACGTATGAGGCGATGAGCACCGGGCCCGCCCGCCACATGAGAACGAGCGCGTTGACGACGGGACGGAAGCGGGATGTGAACTCACCGGCGATCTCACCCAGCCAGCGCACGATCGTGTTCGGCACCTTCTCGAGGCGCTTCTTTGTGCCTTCGCTGAACCTCTTCTGAAAGCCGGGCTGTTCAGCCTCGATCGCCTGTCCGTAGATGACCCCGGCAATCGTCAGCCAGGCCAGCGGCTGTACGAGCAGGCCCGCGACGTTGCCGACGATCACTCCGATGGCATCCCACAGCCAGGCGACCGGGACCAGCCAGGCGCCGAGCCATTCATGGATGTCCCCGAGCCACACCATCGCGATCCGCGAATCGACCCAGGCCCCGAGCGCCGCGAAACCGTCGCTGATGAGGAACAGCGAGAAGAACACCCAGACGGCTTCGAAGTAGACCGCGAGCAGCGTGGTCCACTTCGGCAGCTTCGCGCCGAACCGCTTGAACGCCCAACGCGCAGAGAACGCGGAGACGATCGTGAACAATGACAGCACCGTGACGTTGAGCTGGAGGACGGCTCCTGGCTCGAGATCGCCAGTCCCCTCGACGACGGCCTGCCATGCGATCCCCGACCTGATCGCCAGCGCACGCTGCGCATACGAGTTGACGTCGTCCTGCAGGAAACCCCACGCCGTATAGATCGCGAAGAACGGCAGGATGCTGGCGAGCAGGGTGAGGCTGAACGTGCGGCGCCGTTCGACGCCACTCTCCGGGAGAGGTGCGATCGCCTGCAGTTCACGCAGCGCATCGCGCACGACGAGGAACATTGCAACGAACGCGATGAGCTTGGCGAGGATCGCGAGAGGAAGCAGCAGGAAGCCGATCGCGGCGTTCGTCGCTCCCGCGTAGGCTGCGCCGATGATGCCGAAATAATGCACCAGGGTACCGCCGAGGTACCACGCGAGAAGCGCCGGCCAGCGGGCAAGAAGCACGCGGCCGGTCGTGGCAAGGAGCGGGATCACGAGATAACGCTAGCGCCGAGAGCGCGCAGACGGCTACTGCCGGACGTCACGACCAGATACTGGGGGCAGCGATGCGCGTCGACGGCAGTGCCGAAGCGTCGGCCCACTCGTGCATCCAGTCCGCGACTTCCGGCATCCCTTCGGGGCGTCCGATGGCGTCGAACAGTTCCTGGTGCGAGAGGGTACCGCCGGAGCGTTTCAGCATCCGTGCCCGCACGATGGCGCGCGCATAGATCTCGCCGTCAACGACCGCGCGGTGCTCGAGGTAGATCGCCTTGTCATCGTGACCGATCAGGCGCGATTCGACGTCGAAGCGCTGCCAGAGCCGGAGGGACTTGCGGAAAGTCACCGTCTCCGATGAGACGACCGCATACCAACCATGCTTCCTCATCGCGTCGCTCATGCCCGTGCGCACGAGCAGATCCCACCGGCCGAGGTCGAACAGCGACAGATAACGGCCGTTGTTCATGTGCCGGAGCAGGTCGAGGTCGGTGGGCAGCGTTGTCACGCGCACCCGCGCCACAGCGGTGGGCGGGAGCCGTCCCTCACGGCCGAGGCGACGGCGCGCTCGCCACATCACAAGCAGGGTTCGCCAGATCACGTTCACGAGGGTAGATCGTAGCCACTGACCTATGTTCTGGGAATTCGATTGTGGTATTTCCACAGTGGGGCTGCTCGATTTCCCGTTCGCGCAGGTCGCGCGTAGAGTCGCGGCATGAGCGCCGAAGCCCAGCCTGAAATCATTGTCCGTCCGGTCCGTGATGTGGATGCGGAAGCACTGGGACGCGTGCACGCCAAGTGCTGGCACGAGACCTATGACCACCTGATCAGCACTGCCGCCCTCGAGAAGGTTTCCCCCCGACGGCTGGCCGACCTGTGGACGCACTGGGCTGCCCAGGGCGACGACTTCCACATGAGCGCCGCCCTCGTCGATGGCGAGATCGTCGGTTTCGTCGGTTCCGGCCCCTCCCGCGATCGGGATGCCCCCGCGTTCCGCGAGCTGTACTTCATCTACCTGATCTCCGCATTCCATGGCACCGGCCTCGGCCAGAAGCTGTTCGACGCGGCCGTCGAGAAGGACGAGCCGCTGTACCTCTGGGTCGCCGAGGACAACCCTCGCGCGCACCGCTTCTACACCCGCAACGGTTTCGCGCTCGATGGCGCAACTCACACCGAGCCCTTCCTCGGCGAGACGCTGACCGAAGTGCGGTTCGTGCGGTCCTGAGGCGTGTCAGCGCGTTGATTGGATGAAGCGCAGCAGCTCCGTTGTGAACACGTCGTTGTCGTCGCCCGCAATCATGTGACCCGCGGCCTGCACCTCGACAGCCCGGGCGTGCGGGATGAGTTCCTGCATGTGGAGCAGGCCCTCATCGCTGACGATGTCGGACTGCGCACCACGCACAAGCAGCGTGGGAACCGTGATATTCCGGGCCGCCGCAGTCGCACGCTCGTAGCGGATCTCCCGCTCCGGTTCAGTGCCACGGGACATCACCTTCGGGTCCCAATGCCAATGCCAGCGCCCGTCTGCGCGCAGAACCAGGTTCTTACGCAGTCCATCGAGCGACTTCGGACGCGGCCGGTGCGGGTTGTATGCGGCGATGGCATCGGATGCCTCTTGGAGTGAGCCGAATCCGTTCGGAGCACTCGACATGAACGCTTGGATACGACTCGCGCCCGCCGCTTCAACCTTCGCCACGATGTCGACCAGAACGAGCGCGCGACTGATCGGACCGCGCTCACCCTCAGCGATGAGAGAGGTCATCCCGCCCATTGAGGCGCCGACGAGGATCGGCGCCTCGCCGATCTGCTCAATGATCTCGAGAACGTCGTCGACCAGCGCCGAGGCGGAGTAGTCCCCTGTCGGTGAACGGTCGCTGTCACCGTGCCCGCGTGCATCGAACGCGTACGAGGACCAGCCCTCCTCCGCGAGCCACTCCCCCGTGCGGCGCCACGAGTGTCGGCGTTGTCCTCCACCGTGCAGTAACAGCACACTGCCCTGCATGTCGGTCGCCGCGGGCCAGTAGTCGCCGGCCAAGGTGATGCCGTGACTGTGTACCCGCACCGGTTGCGGCCGAGCGTCAGGTGCAGACATCAGCGGGCGCTGACGTTACCGAACAGCTTCGCAATGGGCGCCAACACCATCGGACGCGCGGCGACCCAGGCTGCGGCGATCACGACGAGCGATGCCACCAGCATCCAGAACCCGGTCCAGTTATCTGCGTAGGCGGCGCCATCGACGGAGCCCTGCGCGGCATACATATGGTTCAGGTTGCGCAGCGCACCGGTGGTGAGCACGAGGGCGACGTGGATGAAGATGAACACGACGAAGTAGAGCATCACCGGGAAGTGCAGCGCACGCGCCCACTCAACCGGGTAGGCCTTGTTCAGCTTCGTGGCGTTCTTCGGCCACAGTCCACTCATCCGCACACCGGTGATGGCGGCGAGAGGAGCGGCGATGAAGATCGTCGTGCCGTAGGCGAGCTGCTGCAGCGAGTTGTAGTTCACCCAACCGTTCTCGGTCGGCCAGTCCAACGACACGTACTGCAGCGCAGCCGACAGGGCGTTCGGGAAGACTTCCCAGCTGGTGGGGATCACGCGCATCCACTGTCCGGTCACGAACAGCAGGATCACGAAGACAATGCCATTCACGAGCCACAGGATGTCGAGCGCCTGGTGGAACCAGAGCGTCAGACTGATCTTGGTCTTCGCGTTTCCGCGCGCGGTCCAGAACGCGGTCGGGCGCTTGTCGTGACGCACGCTGAGACCCGAGCGGATGATCAGCACCATCAGGAACACGTTGAAGAAGTGCTGCCACCCGAGCCACCCGGGGAAGCCCACCGGCGCCCCCTCGGGCAGGTGGTATTCGCCGGGGTAGGTCGTGAGGAAGTCCTGCATGAACGTCAGGGTGAGGAACCAGCGGACGAACACCACGGCCATTGCCGCGGCTCCGAGCAGGCCGAGGCCACCGATGATTACGGTGCCGGCCCACTGTGCCTTCGTGAACGGGCCGATGCGCTCAGGCTCCGGTTCCGGCGCCAGATGCGTGAATGCATACTTGCCGGGGAAGACCGTCTGCGGGAACGGCAGCGGATCGCTCACATCGAGCGATACCAGCGCGCCTGCGGCAGCCGGTTCGCCGGATGCTGCGGCCACAGTTGATTCGGTAGCCTCGACCGCTGAGCCTGCTTCGGTCCCTGGGCCTGCTTCGGACCCTGAGCCTGTCGAAGGGTCCGATACCCGCGCAGCCACACTCGTACCAGCGGGTGGCCACGACTCGCCGCCCGGCGTGCGAGGAAGCCCGCGGCGCAGCGCGGTTCCGCCGGCGGCAGACGTGGCAGCGGCAGGAGCTGCGGCAGCCACGGGGGCGTCGGTAGCGGTGGGAGCAGCAGCGGCTGCGACCGGGGCGGCGGCAACTACAGGAGCAGCGACATCCGAAGCAGGACTTGCCGCCGGAGCAGCATCTGCGCGAGGCCACGGCTCGCCACCGGGCGTGCGCGGCAGTCCGCGACGAAGATTCCGCACGACGGCTGAGCCGCTCGAGCTGTTCCCTGAACCCGTCGAAGGGTTCGGCCCAGAAGTATCGGACACTTCGACAGGCTCAGCGACCGAGACCTGCGACTCAGCGGCCGATACTTCCTGCACACTGGCGGGCGCGACGGCCTCAGCCACAGCATCCGCAACCTCGACGTCGCTGGCCGGAGGCCAGGGCTCGCCACCAATTACACGCGGCAGCCCGCGCCGCAGCATCCGCGTCGCCATGACTACTTCTTCCGCGCTTCGAGCGCCTCGATCACCTGCGGCACGATGGTGAACACGTCACCGACGATGCCGAAGTCGGCGACGTCGAAGATCGGCGCCTCGCCGTCCTTGTTGATCGCGACGATGTTCTTCGCGGTCTGCATACCGGCACGGTGCTGGATCGCACCAGAAATTCCGAGTGCGATATACAGCTGCGGCGCCACCGAAACACCGGTCTGACCGACCTGATGCGCGTACGGGATGTACCCGGCATCGACCGCCGCGCGCGAAGCGCCCACCGCAGCGCCGAGCGCGTCGGCCAGCTGTTCGACGAGCACGAACTTCTCCTTCGAGCCGAGCCCGCGGCCGCCAGAGACAACCTTCGCCGCACCCCGCAGATCCGGGCGAGACGACGCCACCTCGACGACCTCGACCGCACCGGCAGTTGCCGCAGCAGCACCGGACGCCGTGACCTCGAGAGCCTCAACCGTCGGCGAAGCGACAGCCTCGGCGCGAGCATCCACCGCGCCCTGACGGACGGTGATGACCGGCGCACCATACGTCGGCGCCGAATCAACCAGATAGGCACCGCCATAAACCGAATGGTTGGCGACAATGCCCTCGTCATCGCGGGTCACGCCGATCGCATCGATCGACAGGGCGAGCTTCTCGCGCACCGCGAAACGACCCGCGACGTCACGACCGGCGATCGAGTTCGACACCAGCACGGCATCGGGCTGCACACGCTGGAATGCCGCCTGCAGCGCATCAACCACCGGCACGGTGAGCGATCCGGCGTCAGCGTCGGCGGTCAACACGATGGATGCACCAGCAGCGGCCGCGGCATCCACCGCAGCCTGCGAGCCTCCGGCAACCACAGCGACCGGCGAGCCGATCAGGGATGCGGCGCCGATCAGCGCAGCAGTTGAGGTCGCAGCGTCTCCGGCGGGAGTCACATCCACCAGTACGAGGATCGAGTTGTCGGGGTAGCTCATCGTCACACCAGCCTGTTCTGCACGAGGTACTCGACCAGCTTCGCGCCGGCGTCGCCCTCATCGGTGATCTTCACGCCCGCCGCACGCGGGGGCTTCTCGGACACAGTCGTCATGATCGTGCGGGGCGCCGCGGCCGGGTCCGCAGAGACGCCGAGATCATCGAGCGACAGCGTCTCGAGCGGCTTCTTCTTCGCCGCCATGATGCCCTTGAAGTTCGGGAACCGCGCATCCGGCAAAGCCTCGGTGATCGAGATCACGGCCGGGAATGACACCGACACCGGCTGCGTCCCATCGTCGGCGGCACGGGAGCCGTTCACGCCATCGGCGGTGATCTCCACCGCACTTAGCGCGGTCGCCTGTGCGTAGCCGAGGTGCTCGGCGAGCATCGCCGGGATCATCCCGCCGGAACCGTCCGTGGACAGGTTTCCGGTGATGACCAGGTCGGGCTCTGCACGGCGGATAGCCGCGGCCAGCACTTCAGCTGTCAGCCCCAGGTCGGCGCCGGCGAGCTGCTCGTCGACGATGTGCACAGCGGATGCTGCGCCGATCGCGAGCGCGCGACGGATGGATGCTGTGGACGACTCCGGAGCCATGGCGAGAGCGACCACTTCAGTGCCGTCCGCCTTCCCTGCGTAGGAGAGGGCAACCTCAAGCGCACGCTCGGTGATCTCATCCAGGACCACGTCACCTGCCGCACGATCGGCCAGGCCTGTCTCCAGATTCAGCTTGCGATCGCCATAGGTGTCCGGCACCTCTTTGACCAGGACGAAGATCTTCATCGAATGCTCCTCACGACACGGCCGAGTCTAACGGCATCCGGGTCAATGTAGCCAAACTGAGCTGTTCTCTCCATAATGATCCCGCCTGAGCGCGCTGAATGTATACACACTGCACGATTCCGGATGCCCGCGCGGCAACCAGTAGCGTAGAGCTGTGTCCCGATCCCGTCCGCTCCCGATCGACCCGCTCGCTGAGGCGAAGCGCCAGTGGCTGGAGCACGGGTGGACGGATGCCGCAGACGGCATGACTGCCGTCATCTCTGTTATGCGAGCGCAGCAGCTGCTGCTGGCGCGAGTGGATACATCTCTGAGGCCGTTCGGACTCTCGTTCGCGCGATACGAGGTACTGCGACTGCTGGCTTTCAGCCGTTCCGGCATCCTTCCGCTCTCGAGCGTCGTCGCCCGGCTGCAGGTGCACGCGACCAGCGTCACCAGCACGGCGGAACGGCTCGTGCGCGACGGCTTGATCACGCGTGAACCCCATCCGCATGACGGGCGAGCGGCGATGCTCTCTCTCACCGCAGCCGGCCGGGATCTGGCCGAACGAGCAACGGCTGCCCTGAATGAAGAGGTCTTCGCGGCTCCCGGGATGACCCCTGCAGATGCCGCCGACCTCGTCGCCATCGTCGCTCGGCTGCGCCGCGATGCGGGCGACTTCACCGACCCGCGTCCGCAGCCTGATCCGCTCTGATGGCGCAGTTCGTGCTCGAGCGCGTCATCCGCACGGCGCCCGCCAATGTGTTCGCGGCCTCCCTCGACCCGGCCCTGCATGTCGAATCGATGGCACAGTACGGCGAGACGATGGTCGCGGGTCCTGCGGTCGGCGTTTTCACTGAGGGCTCGACGGTGACCTGGCGCGCACGCCATTTCGGAGTGCCGTTTCACCTCAGCACTGTTGTGTTCGATATCGATGAGCCACACCGCTTCTGCGATCGGCAGACGAAGGGGCCGTTCGGAGACTTTCAGCACGAGCATGTTTTTCAGGAGCATCCGGACGGCACGCTGATGCGGGACACTGTCGCGTTCCGCTCACCGTTCGGCCCAATCGGCGCGCTTGTCGACCGCCTGTTCTTGCGTGAGTACATGCGCCGTTTGATCGACGAGCGCAATGATGCGCTGGCCGCGGCTTTGGAAGGCTGACGCCCGCTACACCTGCGCGGCGGGAAATCTAACGGTTTCGGAACTGTGGGGTCCTCTTCTCCAGGAACGCCGCCATGCCCTCTTTTTGATCTGCCGTGTCGAAGAGTTCGGCGAACGCCTGCTTCTCGACGGCGAGACCGTCAGCGAGAGTGGTCTCCATAGCGGCATCCAGCGTCGCCTTCGCCGCATAAAGCGACGGCAGTCCCTTCGACGCGATCGTCGTGGACAGCTTCTCTGCTTCGTCGAGCAGATCGGATGCCACAACCACCCGCGACACGAGACCCGCACGCTCCGCTTCCTCAGCTCCCATCATCCGTCCGGAGAGGATCAGCTCGGCTGCCTTGTAATAGCCGATCGCCCGGATGAGACGCTGCGTCCCGCCCATCCCGGGGATCACGCCGAGATTGATCTCCGGCTGGCCGAACTTCGCGGTATCGGCGGCGAGGATGATGTCGCACGTCATGGCCAGTTCGCACCCGCCGCCCAGCGCGAAGCCACTCACGGCGGCGATCACCGGCGTGCGGACTGCGGCGAAGTCGTTCCAGCTTCCGAAGTGGTCCGTCTCGCGCATCTCGGCACCCGACATCGCCTGCATCTCTTTGATGTCGGCACCCGCGGCGAATGCCTTCTCCGAACCGGTCACGACGATAGCGCCCACGCCGTCATCCGCATCGAAGGCCTGGGCGGCCGCGGTCATCTCCTTCGCCACCTGAGAGTTCAGGGCGTTCAGCGCCTGCGGACGGTTCAGGGTGATCCATCCAACACGGCCGCGCTGGGTGACCAGGATCGTCTCGTACTCGGTCATAGTGTCCTCTCCATCGGGGTCACTTCAGTATGTCTCCTCAGCAGTCCGTGCATCCGTCGGCGACACCTGTCAGTGGTTTCCACGGATGCCAGCCAGAATCGGCGGAATCGACTGACAGGTGTGCCTTTCGGCTGACATGCGTAGCCGGGCGCAGCGAAGTCACACGTTCCCGTCGCGGATGTCGGTGATGATGCCGGAGAAGTCACGCCCCGCGCCATCGCCGGCAGCGAACGCCGCGTAGATCTGTTGGGCGAGCATGCCCATCCGGGCATCCGTTCCCGTTCCCTCGATCGCCTGCAACGCCAATCCGAGGTCCTTCGCCATCAGCGCACCAGCGAATCCGGGCTGGTAGTCGCGGTTCGCGGGGCTCGTCGGCACCGGCCCCGGCACCGGACAGTTCGTCGTCAGCGCCCAGCACTGCCCTGAGGCGTTGGCTGCCACATCGAACAGCGCCTGGGGCTCGAGGCCGAGCCGCTCGCCGAGCACGAATGCCTCAGCCACCGCGATCTGCGACACCGCGAGGATCATGTTGTTGCACACCTTCGCCGCCTGCCCGAGCCCTGGCCCACCACAGTGCACAATGCGCTTGCCCATCGCCTCGAGCAGCGGCAGAGCCGCATCGAAGTCCTCTGACGAGCCTCCGACCATGAACGCGAGGGTGCCGTTCTCCGCTCCGACGACGCCGCCGGATACCGGGGCATCCACGCTGCGATGCCCGGCATCCACCGCCAACGCGTGAGCGGTCTGCGCTTCGTCCACGGCGATCGTCGACGATTCGATGAACAGCGTGCCCGGCTTTGCTGCAGCCAGCAGCCCGCCCAGATACGCGTCGATCACGTGCTTGCCTGCCGGGAACATCGTGATCACGACATCAACGTCGGCCACGGCATCCACCACACTGGGCGCGATTGGGATTCCCGCCGCCTGCGCTGCCTCGATTGCCGCAGGAACGAGGTCGAAGCCGTGCACGTCGTGGCCAGCCCTCACCAGATTGACGGCCATCGGCAGCCCCATGTGCCCGAGGCCCAAGAACGCGATGCGACTCATGATCCGCTCCTCATCGACGCGGATCCTGCCGGTCGGAGCATCTCGCGCCCGACAATGAGCCGCATGATTTCGTTGGTTCCCTCGAGGATCTGGTGCACTCGCAGGTCGCGCACAACCTTCTCGATTCCGTAGTCCTGGAGGTACCCATAGCCGCCGTGCAGCTGAAGGGCACGGTTTGCGATGTCGAATGCGGCATCGGTTGCGAATCGCTTCGCCATCGCACAGCGCATCGTGGCATCCGGCGCGTGGTCGTCGACCGCCTGAGCGCCGTCACGAACCATCAGCCGCGCTGCTTGCAGCTCTGTGCGCATGTCGGCGACCGTGAAGAGGATCGACTGTTTCTCGGCCAACGGATCACCGAAGGCGACACGCTCCTGCGCGTACTGCACCGCGCGATCGAGCGCCCACTGCGCCCCGCCCAGCGAACAGGCTGCGATGTTCAGTCGGCCGCCGTTGAGCGCTGACATCGCGATGGCGAACCCCTGGCCCTCGTCGCCGAGCATCGCGGATGCCGGCACCCGCACACCATCGAGGATGACCTGCCTGGTGGGCTGCGCGTGCCACCCCATCTTTTTCTCGAGTGCGCCGAAACTCAGCCCCGGGGAATCGGCGGGGACGAGAAAAGCGCTGATGCCGCGGGCGCCTGAGGATGCTTCCCCGGTGCGCGCCATGACCACGTACACACCGGCTTCACCGGCGCCGGAGATGAACTGCTTCACCCCGGTGATTTCGTACTCATCGCCGTCGCGCCGAGCGCTCGTGGTGATCGCGGCGGCGTCGGATCCCGCGCCCGGCTCCGTGAGGCAGTAGCTGCCGAATTCGGCCATCTCAACCAAGTTCGGAAGCCATCGCGCGCGCTGAGCGTCATCGCCATAGGTGTCGATGATCCAGGCGACCATGTTGTGGATCGAAATGTATGCCGCGAGCGTCGGGTCACCCTGGGCGAGTTCTTCGAAGATCGCCACGGTATCGACCCGCCCGAGGCCGGTGCCGCCAGATTCCTCGCGCACATAGATGCCGCCGAGCCCGAGCTCTCCGCCGCGGTGCAGCGCCTCGCGCGGGAAGATGTGCTTCTCGTCGCGTTCGGTCGCAAACGGCGCGAGTTCGGTATCGGCGTACTCACGGACGGCGCTCAGGATCGCTTCGCGCTCTTCGACTGTGGTGGGTGATGTGGTTGTCGTCATGTCGGCATCCTGGGTCAGTGCATGGTCGGGATGACGAAGCTGGCGCCCTCGCGGATCCCCGCGGAGGGCCAGCGGCTCGTCACCGTCTTGGTCTTCGTGTAAAAGCGGAACGCATCGGTGCCGTGCTGATTCAGGTCACCGAAACCGGACCTCTTCCATCCGCCGAAGGTGAAGTAGGCGATCGGCACCGGAATCGGCACGTTGACTCCGACCATCCCGACGTTCACGCGTGCGGTGAAGTCGCGGGCGGCGTCGCCGTCGCGGGTGAAGATCGCCACGCCGTTTCCGAATTCGTGATCGGATGCCATCGCCAGCGCCTCTTCGTAGTCCGTAGCGCGCGCGATCACGAGAACCGGTCCGAAAACCTCTTCACGGTAGATCGCCATGTCGGTTGTGACGTGGTCGAACAGGGTCGGACCGAGGTAGAAACCTTGTTCATGCCCGGGTACGGTGAGGCCGCGTCCGTCTGCGAGCAGCGTTGCGCCCTCATCGACTCCCTGCTGGATGTACCCCTCGATACGCTCCACCGCAGAACGCGCGATCAGGGGCCCGTAGTCAACATCTTCCGCAAGCGACGGGCCTACGCGCAGTTCACGTACCCGTTCAGCGAGCTTCGCGGCCAGTGCATCCGCGGTCTCCTCGCCGACCGGCACAGCGACCGAGATCGCCATGCAGCGCTCCCCTGCCGAGCCGTAGCCGGCTCCGATCAGGGCATCCGCGACCTGGTCGAGGTCAGCATCCGGCATGACGATCATGTGGTTCTTGGCACCACCGAAGCACTGCGCGCGCTTGCCGTGCGCCGTTGCCGTCGTGTAGATGTGCTCGGCGATCGGGGTCGAGCCGACGAAGCCGATGGCCTGCACGCGCGGATCCGTCAACAGGGTGTCAACGGCCTCTTTATCACCGTGCACGACGTTGAAGATGCCAGCGGGAAGACCAGCCTCGACGAACAACGCGGCAAGACGCACCGGAACCGAGGGATCACGCTCACTGGGTTTGAGGATGAAGGCGTTCCCCGCCGCGAGCGCGGGCCCTGCCTTCCACAGCGGGATCATTGCCGGGAAGTTGAACGGTGTGATGCCGGCGACCACTCCGAGTGGCTGACGCATGGAATATACGTCGATCCCGGTACCGGCGGCCGTGGAGTACTCCCCCTTGAGCAGATGCGGCGCGCCGGCGGAGAACTCGATCACTTCAAGGCCGCGCTGGATGTCTCCCTTCGCATCGTCAAAGGTTTTGCCGTGTTCGCTGGACAACAGCCGCGCCAGCTCATCCATATCGCGGTGGACAAGTTCGAGGAAGCGCAACAGCACCCGAGCGCGCTTCTGCGGATTGGTCGCTGCCCACGCCGGCTGCGCAGCTTCGGCGTTCGCGATCACCTCGCGCACCTCGTCGGCCGAGGCCAGCGGCACCTGTGCCTGCACCTCGCCCGAGCTTGGGTCGTAGACGTCGTTGAAGCGGCCAGCATCCGGGGTGAGGAGCGATCCGCCAACAAAATGTGGAATGGTACGAATCATTGTGTGATGTCCCTTCGTGCCTTCATTGGCACGATGTTCATATTACGCGGATCTCCTGAGATTTACTAGGGAGCCCTTGCATCTGCGATGCGGGGTCACAGGTAGTCATCGGGGTGCAACTGGCGCACACCACGCGAGTGCACGACGAACTGGGTGCGCAGGGGAATCTCCATCTCGGCCGCTGCTTCTGCCATCGCTCGCGCCCAGGAGCGATCGACGTCGACCACCGCGCTGGGACCGCGACGCTCCCAGGCGAGGATCACGCTGGTGTTTCCGGTCGCCTCCAGCATGAGCCCTGCCCGATTCATGAGCAGATAGGCGTTGGTGACAGCGCCGAGGTCGTCGAGTTCGACGACGGCGTTCGGGTCTACGGGGTAGTCGCTCATCGGCATGAACGGATCTCCGAGGCATCCGCGATCATCCATGAACATCAACCACATCTGCCGTTGATTCGCGCGCTGCAGCAGGAGCTCCAGAACATCGCGCAGGTCATCATCACTGTCGAGGACTCGATCTTTGAGGTGCGGGGTTGTATTTGTCATGCCCCCGATGATGACTGTTCTGCGCGGAGGACGAGCCCGGAATTCCGCGGCCTGTGCACAGATGGCCACGATCCGACGACTGTGCATAACAAGTCGCCGCCCTTTCGTTGAGTGCTGTTCACCATCCGGACATGTGCGCCGATTACAACTGCAGATGTGCGGAAGGTTCAGACCGGATCGGGTAGTCATAAACGTCCCGCACAACGGTGAGCACAGCTCCCGCCGCGGTCATCAGACCGCGAAAGGACCCCCGCCGAATCGGGTCGGCGGGGGTCTTCCCTTTCGAATCGCTCAAAGTGCTCCGTTCGACGCCGAATGGAGCACTTTGAGCGATTCGAACGGCGGGTTCAGCCCCGGCTACCGGGCTGCTGCCGCCGCTGCCGCAGCAGCAGCCAACAGCGTCGGCACCCCGACCTCCAGCGTCGGTCCGAAGGTGTCACCGGGACGCTCGCCGTCCAGCCAGCGCGTGTAGATGGCCTCGCAGAACACGGCGGCCTTCCACAGCGCGAGCACCTCGTACCAAGACAGCGCCGAGACGTCCGCGCCGGTGCGGGCGACGTACCGCCCGACCAGCTCCGCTCGTCGCGGATACCCCTCCCCGCGGGTCACGGTCGTCAGCTCGAGCGGTGTGGGCGCGGCATCCGGGCTGGCATACGTCGCAACGAGATAGCCGAGGTCGGCGAGCGGGTCACCGAGCGTCGCCATCTCCCAGTCCAGGATCGCCTGCACCTCCGCCGGCCCCGACCCCCGGAACATCAGGTTCCCGATGCGGTAGTCGCCATGCACGACGGATGCCCGCGCCGAGACCGGCAGGTTGTCCCGCAGCCACTCGGCGATGCGGTCCACCTCGGGAAGTGTCCGCCGCGACGCCTTCGGCCACAGAGATGCGAAGCGCTCCACCTGCCGGCCAAGATACCCGTCCGGGCGGCCAAGCCCGGCCAGATCGCCCGCGCTGACATCGAGCGCGTGGAGCCCGGCGAGCGCGTCGACGGCCGCGAAGGGAAGCGCCGTACGACCCTCATCAGTGTCGAGGTGCGTCGGCATCAGATCGGTGACGACCTCTCCGTCGAGATGCTCCATGACGTAGAACGGCACACCCAGCACGCTCTCGTCATCGCACACGTCGACGATCGTCGGCACGGGCACCCCGTCTGCGGCGAGTAACCTCTGGACCCGCGCCTCGCGCAGCATGTCGTGCGTTGACGGCGGGAGCGGGGGCCGCGGACCCCGGCGCAGCACGAGCCTGCGGCCGGCAAGCTCGAGCAAGAAGGTCACGTTCGAGTGCCCCTCGCCGATCCGGGCCCAGCGGATCTCGCCCCCACCGATTCCGGCCAGCCCCAGCCCGACCGAGGCGAGACGCTCGCCGAGCGGTTCGAGCACGAGCAGCGGGGGCCGATCCAGCAGGGCCGCTTCATCCCACGTGCGTACCACCTCGAGGTCGGTGGCGTTCATGGTGCACCTCCGACGATGTCACGGCGGGGTTCCCCGGCATCCACAGCCCGCTGCCGAGCCTTCGCGGCCCGTCGTGCAATCGCCCAGCGATGCGTCTCGCTCGACCCGTCGTAGATCCGGAACGGCCGCACCTCGTTGAGGTACTGGATCAGCGGCAGGCCGGAGCTCACTCCGTCGCCGCCGCACAGCTGGACTGCACGATCGATCACCCGGAACACCGCCTCCGAGCAGTGCACCTTCGCGATCGATGACAGCGCGGCACCGGCACGCGGATCGTCGTCGAGCACCCGCGCGGCACGGTCGATGATCGCGGCGGACGTCTCGATGTCAATCGTGCTGTCCGCGATCATCGCCTGCGCAACGCCGAGGTCAGCGAGCTGCGCTCCGAAGAGTGAGCGACCGTTGGCACGGTCGAGGCTGATGTCGAACGCCCGCCGCGCCAGCCCCAGCCAGCGCATGCAGTGCGTGAGACGTGCGGGCCCGAGCCGCACCTGCGCGTAGCGGAAGCCCGCGCCGGGTGTGCCGAGCACGTCGGCGTCGGGCACGAACACATCACGGAAGACGACATGCGGATGCCCGCCGGCGATCGCCGCCTCGATCGTGCGGATGCCGGGACCGATGCGCACGCCGTCAGCCGAGAGCGGCGTCAGCAGCATCGTCGCCCCGGCCGGATGCTCGCCGTCCGCGGCCGTGCGCGCCATCACGATCGCGAAGCTCGCGCCCTCGGCCCCGGAGATGAACCGTTTCTCACCGCTGATCCTCCAGCCGCCGTCGACGCGCTCGGCGACGGTGGCCAGGGCATCCGGGTCGGACCCGGCGCCGGGGTGCGGCTCCGTCATCGCGAACGACGAACGGACACTGCCGTCCACCAGCGGGCGCAGGTACCGCTCTTTCTGGTCGTCGGTGGCGACGACTTCGAGCAGTCGCATGTTGCCCTCATCGGGCGCCATGCAGTTGAGAACAGCTGGTCCGATCAGCGAGTATCCAGCCTCCTGGAACACCGGCGACCATTCGGGCAGCGACAACCCGAGACCGCCATACTCGCGCGGCGCGTGCGGCGCGTACACCCCAGCGGCCTGCGCCTGGGCGCGCAGGCCCTGCAGCGCGGCACCCGACAGCGTCTCGCCCCAGCCGGGTTCGGCGGGGATGACGACGCCCCGGACGAAGGCGCGCGTGCGCGCAACCAGGTCCTTCATGCCGTCCCTCCGGCGTTCAGCAGTCCGCCGTCGAGGTTGAGAACCTGCCCGGTGACCCACCCCGAGCCGTCGACGCAGAGATAGGCGACGGCATCCGCCACGTCTTCCGGCGTGCCGAGTCTGCCCATCGGATAGTCGGCGGCGATCTCGCCCTCGCGTCCCTCGTACAGCGCGCGGGCGAACCGCGTCTTCACGACCGCAGGTGCCACCGCGTTCACCCGGATGCGCGGTGCGAGCTCGACCGACAGCGTGCGGGTGAGGTGACTGACGGCCGCCTTGGTCACGCCGTACCAGCCGATGCCGGGAGAGGGCACCTCACCGGTGACGGAGGAGACGTTGACGACAACGCCGGCGTTCGGCTGCGCGCCGAGGCCGGCACCCACCGCCTCCTGCGTCCAGGCGAGAGTGCCGATGACGTTGACCTCGAGCACCTTGCGCGCCGCATCGAGGTCGAGGCCGGCGAGCGTGCCGTAGACCGGATTGATACCGGCGTTGTTGATGAGGATGTCGAGGCGGCCGAACTCAGTCGCGATCCGTTCGAACACCTCGGCGCGGTGCACCGGATCGTCGGCAGCCCCGGCGACGCCGATCGCGCGGTCTCCGAGACCGTCGACGGCTTCGGCCAACTGCTCCTCGCGGCGGGCAGTCAGGCACACCGAGGCGCCGTCCGCGATCAGGCGCTGCGCAATAGCCAGCCCGATCCCCCTACTGGCGCCGGTGACCAGCGCCGTGCGCCCGGTCAGCGGTCCATCGACGTGCGTCATGAAGATCTCCCTTGATCAACTCGATTTCTCTAATCTTCATTAAACTTCTCTCCTTGCGCAAGCTGTTCCTGATTGGATTACTCGGGCTTGACTCCTAAAATTTTGAATGCATAATAAAAACTGTGACCGCGACGACGCGGAGAAGGAGAGACGGCGATGGCGCTGACACGAGACCTATACGACGACGACCACGAAGAGTTCCGCAACATCGTGCGCGAGTTCGTCGAGCGCAACGCCAAGCCCAATGCCGAGCGCTGGGATGCCGAGGGCGTCGTCGACCGCGAACTGTTCACCGCGGCAGCCGAAGCCGGCATTCTCGGGTTCTCGATCGATGAGGTGTACGGCGGCGGCGGCACCGACGACTTCCGATTCAACGCGATCATGGCCGAGGAGCTGGCGAGCAACCCGGTCTCAAGCGGCATGGCCGGCATCGCCCTGTCGAACGACATCACCATCCCCTACTTCACCGACCTCACGAATGACGAGCAGAAGCAGCGCTGGCTGCCCGGCATCGCCGCGGGCGAGCTCATCACCGCGATCGCGATGACTGAACCCGGCACCGGCAGCGACCTCGCCGGCATCCGCACCACCGCCGTGCGCGATGGCGACGACTACATCGTCAATGGCTCGAAGATCTTCATCTCCAACGGCCAGAACGCCGATCTGATCGCCACGGCCGTGCGCACCTCGCCCGACCCGCACAAGGGCCTCAGCCTGATCGTCATCGAGCGCGGCATGGCCGGGTTCTCACGCGGCAAGAACCTCGACAAGGTCGGCCTGCACGCACAGGACACCAGCGAGCTCATCTTCGAGGACGTACGGGTACCGGCATCCAATCTGCTCGGCGAAGAGGGCGCGGGCTTTCTCGGCCTCATGAAGAACCTGCCTCAGGAGCGTCTTTCGATCGCTGCGGGAGCTGTGGCATCCAGCGAGGGCGTGCTCGCCCGCACCCTCGACTACGTGCGCGACCGCACCGCCTTCGGAAAGCCGATCGGCTCGTTCCAGAACACCCGATTCGAACTGGCCGAGATGGTCACCGCGACGCAGGCCAGCCGCTCGTACGTCGACCAGGCGATCAAGCAGCACAATGAGGGTGCACTGTCGGCGGCGGATGCCTCGGCGGCGAAGTTCTGGACCACCGAGCAGTACGTCGACATCGTGAACCGCTGCCTGCAGCTGCACGGCGGATACGGCTACATGCAGGAGTACCGCATCGCCCAGGACTACCTCGATGCGCGAATCACCACCATCTACGGAGGAACGACAGAGATCATGAAGGAGATCGTCGGTCGGGACCTCGGCCTTTAGTCATCCCCGCATAGGAGCAGGAGAAGGAACATGACAGACGCGTACATCTACGACGCCGTGCGCACGCCCCGTGGCAAGAACCGCGGTGGCGCCCTGCACGGCACCAAGCCTGTCGACCTCGTCGTCACGCTGATCGACGCGATCCGCGACCGCAACCCGGAGTTCGACACGAGCAGGGTCGACGACATCGTGCTCGGCGTCGTCTCTCCGGTCGGCGAGCAGGGCGGCGACATCGCCCGCACCGCCGCACTTGTGGCGGAGCTGCCCGAGACCGTCGCCGGCGTGCAGATCAACCGGTTCTGCGCCTCAGGCCTGGAGGCCGTGAACCTTGCAGCCCAGAAGGTCGCCTCAGGATACGAGGACCTCGTGCTCGCCGGCGGCGTCGAGTCGATGTCGCGGGTGCCGATCGGATCGGACGGCGGCGCCTACGCGCAGGATCCGACCACCGCCTACGACAACTACTTCGTGCCGCAGGGCATCGGCGCCGACCTCATCGCCACGATCGAGGGCTTCAGCCGCGAGGACGTCGATGCCTTCGCCGCCCGCTCGCAGCAGCGCGCCGAGACCGCGTGGCAGGAGGGGCGCTTCGACAAGTCGATCGTGCCGGTGAAAGACTTCAACGGCGTCGTGCTGCTCGACACCGACGAGCACCGCCGTCCGGAGTCGACCGTCGAATCGCTCGGAAAGCTGCCCGCGAGCTTCGCCACTGCCGGCGCACAGGCCGGCTTCGACGCCGTGGCCCTGCAGAAGTACCACGCCGTCGAGCGCATCGAGCACGTGCACGGCCCCGGCAACTCGTCGGGGATCGTGGATGGCGCGGCTCTCATGCTCATCGGATCGGGTGAGGCCGGAAAAGCCGCAGGGCTGAAGCCCCGCGCCCGCATCGTCGCCACGGCCGTCATCGGCTCCGAGCCGACCATCATGCTCACCGGCCCCACTCCGGCGACACAGAAGGCCCTGGACCGCGCCGGAATGACGGTGGACGACATCGACCTGTTCGAGCTGAACGAGGCATTCGCGGCCGTCGTCATGAAATGGCAGAAGGATCTCGGCATCCCGGACGACAAGGTCAACGTCAACGGCGGCGCCATCGCGCTCGGCCACCCGCTGGGCGCGACCGGCGCGATGATCCTTGGCACCCTGCTCGACGAGCTCGAGCGACGGGACCTCAAGCGCGGCCTCGCCACGCTCTGCGTCGGCGCCGGCATGGGAATCGCCACCATCATCGAGCGGGTCTGAGACGAAAGGTCTGAGAAGAATCATGAGCATTGCAGAGAACGTCGCAGCAACCACTGACGTGTACACCGGCTACGCCTGGGATCTGGATACCGACGGCATCGTCACCGTCACGATGGATGACCCGAACGCCGCGGTCAACACCATGAACCCGCATTTCGTCGCATCCCTCGAGGCGACCGTTGGCCGACTGGAGGCCGAACGCGAGAACATCGCCGGCGTCATCCTCGCCTCGGCTAAGAAGAGTTGGTTCGCCGGCGGAGACCTGAACCTGCTGCGCGCGGCGGATCCCGCGAAGGCAACGGAGGAGACCGCGCACATCGATCACGTGAAGGCGCTGCTGCGCCGGATCGAGCAACTGGGCAAGCCGGTCGTCGCCGCCCTCAACGGGACCGCGCTCGGCGGCGGCCTCGAGGTCGCCCTCGCCGCGCACCACCGCATCGCGGCTTCCGACGCCCGCGGCGCCCAGTTCGGCCTCCCCGAGGTCTCGCTGGGCCTGCTTCCCGGCGGCGGCGGTGTGACCCGCACCGTGCGGATGCTGGGACTTCAGAAGGCCCTGCAGGAGGTCATCCTCCCCGCAACCCGCTTCCGCGCCGATGACGCTCTCGCCGTGGGGATCATCGACGAGGTCGCTCCGCTCGCGGAGCTGGACACCCGCGCCCGCGCCTGGATCGCCGCGAACCCCGCACCGGTCAAGCCCTGGGACGAGAAGGGCTTCCGCCTCCCGGGCGGCGCCCCGACCTCCCCAGGCGTCGCCGCGCTCCTCCCGGGGATGCCGGCCCTGCTGCGCAAGCAGCTCAAGGGCGCTCCGATGCCCGCACCTCGCGCGGCGATGGCTGCGGCCGTCGAGGGCGCCTACGTCGACTTCGACACGGCATCCCGCGTCGAGACGCGGTACCTGGTGAGCCTCACCCACGGTCAGGTCGCGAAGAACATGATCAAGGCGTTCTTCTTCGACCTGCAGGAGATCAACTCCGGCGGCAGCCGCCCTTCGACAGGCTCAGGGAACGGAGAGGCGAACGGCGAGCCGTTCCCGAAGTTCACCGCCACGAAGGTGGGCGTCGTCGGCGCGGGCATGATGGGCGCCGGCATCGCCTACGTCTCGGCGAAGGCCGGGATCGAGGTCGTACTCAAGGATGTTTCCACCGAGGCCGCTGAGACGGGCAAGGACTACTCGCGCCAGCTCGAGGAGAAGGCGCTCGCGCGTGGCAAGACCACGCCGGAGAAGTCCGAGGCACTGCTGGCGCGGATCCACCCGACCGACGATGCCGCCGACTTCGACGGCGTCGACTTCGTCATCGAGGCGGTGTTCGAGTCGGTGCCGGTGAAGCAGGGCGTCTTCCAGGAGATCGAGGATGTGGTGAAGCCGGATGCTGTGCTCGGATCCAACACGTCGACGCTGCCGATCACCGAGCTCAGCGAGGGTGTGAAGCGGCGCGAAGACTTCATCGGCATCCACTTCTTCTCCCCCGTCGACAAGATGCCGCTCGTGGAGATCGTGCGCGGCGAGAACACCGGCGACGAGGTGCTCGCGAAGACGTTCGACTACGTGCAGCAGATCCGCAAGACGCCGATCGTCGTCAACGACTCCCGCGGATTCTTCACCTCGCGGGTCATCGGCAAGTTCATCGCCGAAGCGGTCGCCGCGGTCGGCGAGGGCGTGGAGCCGGCTTCCGTCGAGCAGGCGGCTCTCCAGGCCGGATACCCGGCGGGCGCCCTGCAGCTGTTGGACGAGCTGACGATCTCGCTGTCGCAGAAGATCCGGCAGGAGACCCGCGCGGCCGTCGAGGCCGAAGGCGGTGTATGGGTCGAGCATCCCTCCGAGGCGATCATGGACTGGATTGTCGACGAACAGAAGCGCCCGGGCCGCAGGGCCGGAGGCGGATTCTACGACTACTCCTCCGAGGGCAAGCGGGGCGGCATCTGGCCCGGTCTGCGCGAAAAGTACGACTCGGGACGCACGGTGCTGCCGCTTGTGGATCTGCAGGAGCGGATGCTGTTCGCCGAAGCTCTTGACACCATCGACTGCCTTGACAACAACGTGCTCACCTCGGTCGCCGACGCCAACATCGGCTCGATCTACGGCATCGGCTTCCCCGCTTGGACCGGTGGTGTACTGCAGTACGTGAACCAGTACGAAGGCGGGCTGGCGGGCTTCGTCGCCCGCGCCCGCGAACTGGCAGCCGCCTATGGCGAGCGCTTCGCACCGCCCGCGTCACTCATCGCCCGCGCGGAGTCCGGGGAGGAGTACCGATGAGCGAGACGCGGACCGTGCCCAGCCTGCGCACCCCGTTCACCGAGGCGCTCGGCATCGAGCATCCGGTCGTCCAGGGCGGCATGATGTGGGTCGGCCGTGCCGAGCTCGCCGCGGCCGTCTCGGAGGCCGGCGGTCTCGGGATGATCACCGCGCTCACGCAGCCGACGCCGGCCGATCTCGTGAAGGAGATCGAGCGGGCACGCACGCTGACTGACAAGCCGTTCGGGGTGAATCTGACGATCCTGCCCTCGATCAACCCTCCACCCTACGACGAGTACCGGCGAGCGATCATCGATGCGGGCATCACGATCGTGGAGACCGCGGGCTCCAGCCCCGAACCACACATGGACATCTTCAACGCCGCAGGCGTCAAGGTCATCCACAAGTGCACCTCGGTGCGCCACGCTCTCAAGGCACAGGCGGTCGGCGTGGCCGCGGTCTCGATCGACGGCTTCGAGTGCGCCGGCCATCCGGGAGAGGACGACGTCCCCGGACTCGTACTGATCCCGGCTGCGGCCGATGCGCTGGAGATCCCGTTCATCGCCTCCGGCGGTTTCGCGGACGGGCGAGGTCTCGCCGCCGCTCTCAGCCTCGGCGCACACGGTGTGAACATGGGCTCGCGCTTCATGAGCACGATCGAGTCCCCGATCGCGCAGGCCGTGAAGGAGCGGATCGTCGAGGCGTCAGAGCTCGACACGAACCTCATCTTCCGGAGCCTGCGCAACACCGCGCGGGTCGCGAAGAACGCCATCTCCGACGAGGTCGTGCAGATCCTCGCCGATGGCGGGCAGTTCCCCGACGTGCAGCCACTCGTCGCCGGCACCCGCGGACGCAAGGTCTTCGAGGATGGAGACCTGGATGCCGGAATTTGGACTGTCGGTCAGGTCCAGGGCATCATCCGGGACATTCCGAGCGCGGGAGATGTGGTGCGTCGCACCGTCGCACAGGCGCACCGGGTCCTCACCGAACGTCTGGCGATGTTCGGTTGACACTTCCACCCCGTCCGTATGGTGCTCGGCGCCATGCGGACGGGTATTCTCACGGCTGGGCGAAGGTCCCGAAGCGGACCATATCCTGCGCACTCCGGACGAGGTCGTCCAGCGATCGCGTCCGGGGGTTCCACCACTCCACCGCCCAGTTCATGGAACCGAGCAGCAGCAGCCGGAAGACATTGATGTCGAGTCCGTCGCGCAGCTCACCAGCATCCTGCGCGGCGAGGAAGAGCTCGCGCCAGTAGCGGCTGTACGCCCCCTCCTCCGCAGCCGGGCGCACGCGCAGATGCTCCGGAACCTGTCCGGCGTTGCGCACGGAAGCGGTCGTGTAGTCGGAGATCTGCAGCTCGTAGCGCAGGTGGGCGTCGACGCCAGCAAGGATGCGGTCGCACGCAGTAGCGTCATCAGGGAGCGCCTCGAGCGTCTCCTCGACGTGCACGCGCACACGGTGAGCCCCCGCCCACATGACCTCCTCGACGAGCTCGTCGCGTGAGGAGAAATAGTAGTAGATCGCAGGCGCCTGGACGCCGGCCGCCTCGGCGACGTCGGTGAGCCGCGTGCCGGCATAGCCTTTGCGGCTGAGCACCTGAGCTGCGGCATCCAGAATCCGCTGGCGGGTACGCGCCGACTTCGATGTCTGCTCCATCGTCATTCGATCATTCTAACCGTCATTCGAAAAGTGTCGCCGCCTCTTGCCCTGCGAACACAACGCCGCTAACGTGAATCTTGATTAACTTTTTCTCAATGAAGAGCAAGAGGTGCCCAACATGACCACCACCCGTGAAGAAACGTCCACCGGACTCGTCACCCGCGATCCGCGCGATGAGCGTGTGATCGCCGAGTACGCCCTCGAAGACGACACCCGCGTCGTCGAGCGCGTCCGCATCGCCCGCGAGGCCGCCGCCTGGTGGTCGCACCAGGGCTTCGACGGTCGCAAGCGCACACTGCTCGCTTGGAAGGGTGCGATCGCCCGCGGCGCCCAGGATCTCGCCGCGATCATCTCTCGCGAGACCGGCAAACCATCCGGCGACGCCCTGCTCGAGGTAATGCTCACGCTCAGCCACCTCGACTGGGCCGCCAAGAACGCCCACCGCGTACTCAAGCCGCGTCGAGTCAAGGCCGGAATCATCAACTACAACCAGAAGGCCACGCTGCGTTACGAACCGCACGGCGTCGTCGGCGTCATCGGCCCGTGGAACTACCCGCTCTACACGCCGATGGGATCGATCTCGTACGCACTCGCCGCCGGGAACGCCATCGTGTTCAAACCCAGCGAGCTCACCCCGGGCACCGCTCGCTGGATCGAAGCCCGCTGGAACGAGGTCGCCGACCGCCCCGTGCTGCAGGTGACCACCGGCGATCGCACCACGGGCGCCGCACTCGTGCGCGCCGGCGTCGACAAGGTCGCCTTCACAGGATCCACGGCGAGCGCGAAGCGCGTCATGGCCGCATGCGCCGAGACACTCACCCCACTGGTCGCGGAGTGCGGCGGCAAGGATGCCCTGATCGTCGCGGCAGATGCCGACCTCGACTCCGCCGCGGACTTCATCGTCTTCGGCGGCCTGGGCAACGCCGGCCAGACCTGCGTCGGCGTCGAGCGCGTCTACGCGGTGCGTTCGGTCCGTGACGCGCTGGTCGAGAAGGTCGTCGAGCGCGCCAAGCGCCTGCGCCTGGACGGAGAGGACCCGTCTTACGGCCCACTCACCCTCGCCTCACAGTCCGAGGTCATCGCCGATCACGTGGCGGATGCCGTCGCCAAGGGCGGCCGCGCGGTGCTCGGAGGTCCGGAGTCTGTCGGCGGCCGCCGCGTCGCCCCCATCGTCCTCGTCGACGTACCGGAGGAGTCGGATGCCGTGCGCTGCGAGACCTTCGGGCCGACGATTGTGATCAACGCCGTCGCCGACCTCGACGAGGCCATCACCCTCGCGAACGCGACGGATTTCGGCCTCGGAGCCGCGATCTTCACGAAGAGTGCGAAGACCGGCGAGGCCGTTGCCGCGCGACTGAAGTCCGGCGTCGTCACGATCAACTCCGTCCTCGGCTTCGCCTCGATCCCCGCGCTCCCTTTCGGCGGCGTGAAGGGTTCGGGCTTCGGTCGCATCCACGGCGCCGATGGCCTCCGCGAGTTCAGCGTGCCGAAGTCGGTCGCCCGCCAGACCGGCAAAGCGGCTCTCAACCTGCTGACGATGGAGCGCAGCGACCGCGACATGCACCTCGTGGCGAAGATGATCCCCATGCTGCACGGACGCAGCCGCTGAGCTTCGCGTTCACAACTCCTGAGGAATGGTCGTTCTCGGCACGTCGCGGTGCGAGATGGTGCGGCTCCATCGCGCAGGCGCAACGGAATCTCAGGAGTTGTGAACGTACGGGGGCTCAGCCGATCCCGAGCACGGTCTCCATGAACCCGGCGAGCCGTGCGGCGGCGGCCTCATCGCGCGCGGACAGCAGCGGCATCTCATCCGTGATGACACTGAAGCCCGCATGCACGAGCACCGCGGCCTCGCGGCCGCCGAGCTCCGGGCGGACGGCCTGCAGCAGCGCGGTCCAATCCGCGACGTGCGCGCGCTGCATGGCGCGTAGGCGGCGCTGATCCTCGGGTGCGAGGTTGCCGAGCTCGGAGAAGTAGATGCGCATCAGCGCGAGGTTGCGGAACGAGTGCTCGACATATGCCCGGCACAGCCGGCGCAGCGCCTCATCCGGTGTCACCGATGACTCGCGCACGCGCAGCACCGCGCGCTCGAGCGCCACGGCCGCACGGTCGCAGGCAGCCAGGAGGACGGCGGGCTTGCCATCGAAGTGCCGGTAGACGCCGGAGGGGGTGAGGGAGACCTCGGCGGCCAGATCCTCGATCGTGACCTCGTTATAGCCGCGTGCGGCGAACAGCCGGATCGCAGTGTCCACGAGCTGCTCGCGGCGCCCAGTGGGGGCATCCGACTCCTCGACGAAGTCGCCCCCGGCGGGAATGGATGAGGTGATCGCCGGGTCGATGTCGAGCATCCGCCAGGCCGCTTCCCTGAGCAGAGCCCGCAGGCTCCGCGCCGCGACGACCGTGCGGTGCGCGGTGATGCTGGCCACCACGCTGAGAGCTGCGAGCACGATCAGCCGGCGCTCGGCGTCGTCGACGTCGGGACGGTAGATACGGTGCGGCGCCTCGAAGCGCTCACGCAGCAGGCGGAACCGGCCGGTGAGCTGTTCCCGGTCCCCTCGTTCGAGGTAGCGCCCCTCCCAGCGATAGATGCCGCCGATCGCGCGCAGCTCGACAGTCGTAGCGATGATGTCGTCGAGCAGCTCATCCAGTGCAGCGCGCGCGTCGGTCGCGGTCTCCACCGGCTGCGCGGCGGCATCGTCCGTCGCCTCGATCAGCTGCTGCACGAGCGCGAAGGCGGTGCGCATGAACAGGGCGTACTTGTTCGGGAAGTGCCGGTACAGCGCCGGGGCCGAGATTCCGACGGCATCCGCGATGTCCTGCATCCCGACCGCGTGATAGCCGTTGCGCGCGAACGCGGACGCCGCCGCCTCCTGAATGTGGCGCTTGCGATCGCGCGGACGCGTGCGATTCGCGGGGAGGCCGGCGGATGAGGGCATGTCCCACAGCCTACCGGGGCGCCGCCGACCTCCTGATGTGATTACTCATTAACTTCTAGCGACGCGCGGATGTGAATGTCGATTAACAAAACGCGTGACAACCGGCGCGGACGATGGCATACTCATGGCAAGCCCCGCCGCGACGATGCGGTGAAGATACACAGACGTATGAAAGGGACCAGCCCGATGTCCGAGCAGAACGCCACCGCGATTCCCGCGGCGGTGCGCCGCAACCACTGGATGAACCAGGTCGCAACGCACGCCGAGATGAAGCCAGACGAGACCGCCTTCAAGTTCCTGGGCGAGGTGACCACCTGGCGCCAGGCCGCCGACCGCGTGGATTCCTTCGCCGCAGCCCTCGCCCGCCGCGGAGTCGGCTTTGGTGACCGCGTGCTGCTGCTGACTCTGAACCGTCCGGAGGTCGTGCTCTCCGTCTTCGCAATCAACCGCCTCGGCGCGATCGCCGTGCCGATCAACATCCGTCTGACCCCACCCGAGATCGCCTACATCGCGGACGATGCCGATGCCGACGTGCTGATCGTCGAGGCGCCACTGGCGCCGCTCGTCGGCGCTGTCGCCCAGGTCACGGACCGCATCAAGAAGGTCATCGTGATCGGCGGTCCTTCAACAGGCTCAGAGACCGGGGATGCCGAGTCCTGGGCTGACCTCGTCGTCGAGGACCCGGAGGGATTCGAGTACCCCGACGTCCCCGAAGACACCACGGCCCTGATCATGTACACCTCGGGTACGACCGGTCGCCCGAAGGGCGCGATGCTCGACCACGTCAACCTTTTCGCGCAGTCGCTCACCCTGTTGCGCGTGAACCAGGTCTTCGGCGAAGACGACATCGCGTTCATGACCGCTCCGCTGTTCCACATCGCGGGCCTCGGGTCGATCGCACCGAACTTCGTCATCGGCATCCCGACCGTCATCCACCCGCTCGGCGCGTTCAACCCGACGGAGCTGCTGGACGCCTGGGAGAAAGAGAAGGCGACGATCGTCTTCAACGTCCCGCAGCAGTGGCAGGTAATCTGCGCCGACCCGTCCATCCCTGACCGTGATCTCCACCTGCGCATCATCAGCTGGGGCGCGGCCCCGGCGTCCGACACCCTGCTGAAGCAGATGTCCGACTGCTTCCCGAAGGCGACGAATGTCGCGGTGTTCGGCCAGACCGAGATGACGCCGATCACCTGTGCGCTCAGCGGCGAGGACTCGCTGCGCAAGCTCGGCAGCGTCGGCAAGCCCATCCCGACCATCCAGTACCGCGTCGTCGACGAAGACTTCAACGACGTCGCTCGCGGCGAGGTCGGCGAGATCCTCTACCGGGGCCCGAACCTCATGAAGGGCTACTGGCGAAAGCCCGCCGAGACGGCTGAGGCATTCGAGCGCGGCTGGTTCCACTCCGGAGACTTGGTCCGCCAAGACGAGGAGGGCTTCGTCTGGGTCGTCGACCGCAAGAAGGACATGATCATCTCGGGTGGCGAGAACATCTACTGCGCTGAGGTCGAGAACATCCTGGCCGCGCATCCGAAGATCCTCGAGGCCGCCGTGTACGGCCGCGCTGACGAGCGTTGGGGTGAGATCCCGGTTGCGGCCGTGGCGGTGCGTCCCGGTGCGGAGCTCACCCTCGACGAACTGCAGGGATGGCTCAGCGACAAGCTCGCGCGCTTCAAGCAGCCCAAGGCGCTCGTCACCATCGGCGCTCTGCCCCGCAACGCCGGCGGCAAGGTCAACAAGGTCGCGCTGCGCAGTGCCGACCGCGAAGAGGCTGTGATCTAGACAATGAATGCAGCTGTGGCCGCGCTCGTCCGGGAGCGCGGCGGACCCGTCGCGCTCTCGGACGTCTCGGTGCGCGAGCCCGGCGCGGGCGAGATCCTCGTCCGTATCCATGCCTCCGGGGTGTGCCCGACCGACCTGTTCGGTATGTCCGGCGGTGCCGGCGATCGCTTCCCGGCCGTCTTCGGCCATGAGGGTGCAGGAACCGTCGAGCGCGTGGGTCCGACCGTAGAGAACCTGCGGGTCGGGGATCGGGTCGTGCTCAGCTTCGACGCCTGCGGCGGGTGCCCCCGGTGCGATGAGGGGCACCCTGCGTACTGCGAGCGCTTCGCGGAGCGCAACTACGACCCGCGATCGGATGCTACGAGCAGCGACGAGCCCGTCACGACGGGCTGGATGGCGCAGTCGTCCTGGACGACCCTCGCCCTGGCCCGGGCATCGAACGCCGTGCGAATCCCGGACGACGTTCCGTGGGAGGTCGCCGCTCCCCTGGGCTGCGGCATCCTCACCGGTGCCGGCACCGTACTCAACGTGCTGCGCCCCGGCCCCACTGACTCTCTTCTCATCATCGGCGCCGGCACGACCGGACTCGCCGGCATCATGGCCGCCGCCCACCGCGGTGTCGGGCGGATCATCGTCAGCGACCCTGATTCCGAGCGGCGGGCGCTCGCGCTCGAACTCGGCGCCACCGAGGCGTTCGCCCCCGACGGGCTCAACCCCCGTCGGCTCGGCGTCACGCACACGCTCGACACCGTCGGGCGCCAGGAGACGATCGATGCGGGTCTCGCGGCCCTCGCTCCGCTGGGCGTCTGCGCCACCGTGGCGCTGCACGCCGGATCCAACCGGGTGACCCTCTCGCAGTCACAGCTGCTGTGGGGCCGGACCCTCACCGGCGTGATCGAGGGCGACGCGCAGATTCACCGCGACATCGCGCTACTCATCGTCCTGTGGCGTGCGGGTCGTCTGCCTGTCGAGAAGCTCATCCGCCGCTATCGCTTCGACGAGATCGGCACCGCCATCGACGACGCCTGCGCCGGGCGCGCGATCAAGCCCGTGCTCATCATGGACGACGCGGATGCAGCCGCCGAGGTGCCGGTGGCGGCGGTGGAGCTCATCGAGCTCCTACGCGCGGGGCGCATGGGCGCCGAAGATCTCTCGCTGCTGTGGCGCTCGCTGCCCCCGGTGGCGCCGGACGAGCTACGCGGACTTTGGCGGGGCGTCGGCCTCAGCCCCGCCCATCGCACGCACCGGATGCTGCAGCACACCGGCTGGTTCGGCAAACTGTTCCGCTCCGATGACGATGTCATCCCGCTGGTCTGCGAAGGGTTCGACGGCGTCTTGTCTGCGAACGTCGCGCTCGCCCACGGCGGTGCGATGCTGCGAACAGTCGAGCACGACGGCATTCGCACCGCCGCCATGTCGTACGACGGGATGCCGGTCATCGACCTGTTCACCCGCATCTCCCCCGACGCCGTCCTCGGCGTCATGACTGGCCGAGGCGCCGCCGATGACGACGGCGCCCTGTACTTCTTCGCGCTCGAGAAGGTCGGCGACCGCGAAGTCCTCATCCCCGACCACATCCCACGCAGCACCTGAATCACCAGCACCTGATCATTCGAGGAGGAATGATGTCCACACTGCGCAGCACCCGAAACCGCGCGCTACCGATCGCTCTCGTCGGCACCCTGGCCGCGGGCCTCATCCTGTCCGGATGCGCCGGACGAGGCGACGACGCCACCGCCGACACGGCCCCGGCCGACGGCGCAGCAGCCTGGGCCGCTTGCAGCCCCGGCTTCACCGACACCACGGTGACGATCGGCACCAGCATCCCGCTTTCCGGTCCCGCCGCCACCTACGGCGCCATCGCGCAGACGATGAAGGCCTACTTCGACGACATCAACGCCGCAGGCGGTCTCGAGTTCGCCGACGGCAACAAGCGTGAGGTGACGATCGAGATCATCGACGACGGCTACGACCCGGCGAAGACTGCGACGAACGTGCGCACTCTCGTTGAGCAGAGCGAGGTCTTCGCGCTCGCCGGCGTCCTCGGCACGGGCGCGGCCATCAGCGTCGCCCCGTACGTCGAGGAACAGGGCGTGCCGAACCTGTTCACCGGAACGGGGTCCGACGCGATCCTCACTCTCCACGAGGAGCAGCCCTCGCTGACCACCGGCTTCATGCCCCAGTACGGCTTCGAGGTGAAGGCGCTCTCGGAGTACCTCATCGAGAACCACCCGGGAGCGAAGGCTGCGATCCTCTATCAGAACGACGACTTCGGCGAGAGCATCCGGGCCGGCTTCGAGACCGCTTTCGAAGGCACCGACATCGAGATCGTGGCCGCAGAGCCCTACGAGCTCACCTCGGCGACCGTCGACAGCCAAGTCACGAACCTTGCAGCATCCGGTGCGGACGTGTTCCTGAACTGGGCCGTCGGCGCCTTCGCCACCCAGTCACTGAAGAAGAAGCTCGAACTCGGCTGGGATGCGACGACTGTGATCAACGCACCCGCCGCCGACGCGACATTCTTCCTCAAGCCCGCTGGCCCCGGAGCTGCCGATGGCGTCCTGTCGATCGCGTACACGAAGGACATCACCGATGCGTCACTCGCCGGAGACGCCGGCTTCGATGCCTGGACAGAGTTCGCCGCCGCTCACCCCGATGAGGTCAACGCACTGTCCGCCCCGGCTGCTGCCGGTTACCAGACCGCGCAGCTGCTCGAGGCGGCGCTTCTGGGCCTGGAGGACTGCACGCGAGAAGCGCTGCTCGAATCGGCATCCTCATTCGACGCCGTCGAACTCGACCTCTCGCCGGTAAGCATCACGACCACCGCGGACTACCCGTTCGCGTTCCGCGAGCTGAGCATCCAGATCTTCAACGGCGACAACTGGGATCTCACCGAGGACACTTACACGGTCGACTGACGATGCCGGTGGGCCCCCGAACGGGAACGGGGACCCACCGACTCCACCTGGGAGGTGACATGGACGCGCTGCTCGATGTGCGCGACGTCCGACTCTCGTTCGGCGGACTGCAGGCTCTGGATGGTCCGAGCTTCCAAGTTTCCGACGGCGAAGTCGTGGGACTGATCGGTCCCAACGGTGCTGGGAAGACCAGCCTGTTCAACTGCATCGGCGGGCTCTACCGCCCGCAGAGCGGCAGCATCAGAGTCGCGGGCACGGAGGTGACGCGCATGCCCCGGCACCGTATCAGCGGTTTGGGGGTGAGTCGCACTTTCCAGAATCTCGGGCTCCTGCCGTCGCAGACGGTACGCGAGAACGTGCTCGCCGGCGGATACCACACCACTCGCGGGGGCTTCTGGGCAACTGCCCTCGCGCTCCCGCGCATCGCCGAAACCGAGCGAGCGCTGCGTGCCGGGGCCGATGCGCTGCTTGATGAGCTCGGGCTCTCCGCCGTCGCGGACCGGGTCGTCGCAGCATTGCCGTTCGGCACACTCAAACGCGTCGAGCTCGCGAGGGCCCTGCTGAGCGCCCCGCGACTGCTGCTCATCGACGAACCGGCGAACGGTCTGATCCACAGCGAGGTACACGAACTGGGCGAGACGCTCCGGCGTCTGGCGACCGAGCGCGGCACGGCGATCCTGCTCGTCGAGCACCACATGGGCCTGGTGACCAGCGTCTGCGACCGGGTCGTGGTGCTGAACTTCGGCCGCCTCATCGCCGAAGGCGACCCGCAGACCGTTGCGCGTGACCCGGAGGTCGTCGCCGCCTATCTGGGGAGCGTCGCATGAGCCTGCTGAGCGTCGAGATCGATGCGGCCGGGTACGGTCCGGTGACGATCCTCCGCGATATCCGCTTCGAGGTTCCCGATGGCGGGCGCCTCGTCATCCTGGGCGCGAACGGAGCCGGCAAGACGACCACCCTGCGCACACTCTCAGGGATGTGCCGGATGGAGGGCTCGATCCGATTCGACGGACGCGAGCTCGCCGGTCTCCCTCCGTACCGCGTCGCCGCCGCCGGCATCGCCCATGTCCCGCAGGGGCGAGGGACCTTCGGCGACCTCACCGTGCGCGAGAACCTGCTGGCCGGCGCCACGATGCGCAGGGCCCGGGATGCCGCGGCCGACGCCGACCGCTGGCTGGACAGGTTCCCGCGTCTCGGCGAGCGCAGCGCGAGGCCAGCATCCGGACTCAGCGGCGGCGAGCAGCAACTGCTCGCGATCGCCCGCGCCTTCATGGCCGATCCGCGACTGGTACTGCTCGACGAACCCTCGTTGGGGCTCGCGCCGAAGATCACGACCGAGCTGTTCGCCACGCTCGACGAGCTCTCGCACGAGCGCGGCACGGCACTGCTGGTGGTCGAGCAGAACGCCAAGCTCGCCCTCGAGATCGCCGAGGAAGCCCTGGTGATCGAGAGCGGTGAGGTGACGCTGCGCGGCGCGGCATCCGATCTGCAGAACGACGACAACGTGCGCCGCGCGTATCTGGGAGTGTGAGATGTTCCTGCAGCAACTCGTCGACGGCATCGCCACCGGTGCGATCTACGGCACGCTCGCCCTGGCGATCGTGCTCGTCTACCGGGCATCGCGCACGCTGAACTTCGCGCAGGGCGAGATGGCCCTCCTCGGTGCCTACGTCTCCTGGCAGCTCACCGCCTGGGGGATGCCGATCTGGGTCGCGCTCATCATCTCGATGCTCGCTCTCGCCGCGTTCTCGGCAGGGATCGAGCGGGTGATGTTCCGTCCGCTCGTCAGACGACACCAGCACCTGGCTCTGATCATCGTCAGCCTCGGACTCATGATCGCGCTGAACGCGCTGATCGGCTGGGTCTGGACCTATCAGACCAAAGAGGTGCCAGCCCTGTTCGGGTCCGGCTCCTTCTCGATCGGTGCCGTTTCGCTTTCTCGTCAGGATGTCGGGATCGTCGTCTGCGTGAGCATCGCGGCGATCGCGCTGGCGCTGCTGCTCGGCCGCACCCGGGTCGGACTGCGGATGCGGGCGGCAGTGTCGGCGCCGGAATCCGCAGAGCTCAGCGGCATCTCCACCGGGCGCACCATGTCGATCGGCTGGGCCATCGCCGGCGCGGTCGGCGCACTGGCAGGCACGCTCATCGCGCCCGAACTGTTCCTGCATCCCGGGATGATGGCGCCGGTGCTCATCTACGCCTTCGCCGCAGCGACCCTCGGAGGTCTGGACTCGCCGCTCGGCGCCCTCCTCGGCGGGGTCACGGTCGGCGTGATCGAGAATCTGGCCGGAACATACATCCCCGTCATCGGCGCAGAGCTGAAGCAGGTCGTGGCGCTGCTGATCATCGTGGTCGTGCTGCTGGTGCGGCCACAAGGAATGTTCGGACGACGAGAGCTGGTGCGCGCATGAGCGTGGTGACCTCCCCCATCCGCAATCTGCTGGCCGCGAAGACGCAGCGCACCTCGGTCGGCGAGTGGCTGCGCCGCCCGCGCCCGCCGCTGAACCTGCCCCGTCCGCTACTGATCGTGCTGACGGCCCTGCTGCTCATCGCGCTCGCGATCGTGCCGCTGGTGAACCCGAGCTACATCAACCTCACCGTCACGCTCGTGATGATCTGGACAATCGTCGGGCTGGGGCTCAACCTGCTGGTCGGCTTCGGCGGACAGATCTCCCTCGGGCACTCGGCGTTCTTCGCGATCGGTGCGTATTCGGTGGCCGTCGCCGGCGAGGCGGGGTGGGCGCACCCGCTCACGCTCGTGATCGCCGGCGCCCTGCCCTTCGCCGTCGGCTACGTCATCGGCCTGCCGGCGCTGCGGCTGAAAGGGCTGCAGTTGGGACTTGTGACGCTGGCGATGGCGATGGCGACGCCTGCGGCGATCCGCGCCTTCGAGCCGTTCACGCACGGCAGTCGCGGCATCGCGATCGATGGGGATGCGCCAGCCTGGATCCCTCTCGCGCACGATCAGTGGGTCTACTACCTCGCGCTCGTGATCGTCGCCGTCGCCTATCTCGTCACCCGTCGCCTCGGCCGCGGCCGACTCGGCCGCTCGTTCATCGCCGTGCGCGATGCCGAACTCGTCGCGGAGACCCTGGGCGTGGACGTGTGGCAGACCAAGACACGGTTGTTCGCGGCATCCGCAGCCTTCGCCGGTGTCGCCGGCGGCCTGTATGCGATGCTGCTGGAGTTCGTAGGTCCTGAGAACTTCGGGCTCACGATGTCGATCTCCTTCATCACGCTGATCGTCGTCGGCGGGCTCGCGACCGTGCCGGGCGCGGTGCTGGGGGCGATCTTCATCCAGTACGTGCCGACGTTCACCTCGAGCATCAGTCCTGCCGCGACCGGCGCCGCCTACGGCATCGTGCTGATCCTGTTCGCGTTCTTCATCCCGTTCGGACTCGTCGGTCTGCTGCGCGGCGCGCTTGCGTCGCTGGTGGATCGGCTGCCCGGTCGCCGGTAGCCCCTCCTCCCCTCCCCCGTTCGAATCGCGCAAAGTGCTCCATTTCCGCCGAGATAGAGCACTTTGAGCGATTCGAACCGGGGCTGTGGACAACTCCGACGGCATCGACGGGAGCTGTGGCACCGTGTGCACTATGGGACGACGACAGCCACTTCCAGACGAGTTCGACGGCGCGTTCTCGGTGCGCATCGCGAAGGCCAGCGGCGTGGGCCGCGGGCGGTTGCGCGGCACCGATCTGGAGAGTCCCTTCCACGGCGTGCGGGCGACACCGAATGCCGGAGACCCCGGCCTGGCACTGGCCGACCCGTACGAACGGCAACGGCGAGCACGCGTCGCCCGCGCTCGCCTTTATGCACCGCAGCTGCACTTCGGACACTTCTACAGCCATCAAACCGCCGTATCGATTTGGGGCGGGCCACTGCCGCTGGAGTTCGCTGACGATGACATGGTGATGGCCGACGAGGACCTCGCGCTGCACATCACCGCCCGCGGCCATGTGCCGTTCCCTCGGGCGAAAGGCGCCACCGGCCATCGCACGCTACTCAGCCTCACCTCTGTGATCGAGCACGACGGGCTCCGGGTTTCCTCCCCCGCCTCGACCTGGGCGATGCTCGGAACGCTGCCGCTTATCGATCTGATCGCGCTGGGCGACTACTTCTGCCGCGAGTGGCGCTCGGGGTACGGCAGGCCCGACACCGGCCGGCCACCCCTGGCCACGCGCGATGCGCTCAGAGCAGCCTTGGATGCCGGCCGGCGACGTGGCGCCGCGCGTCTTCGCGAAGCGCTCGAGTCGATACGGGAAGATTCCTGGTCCCCGCGCGAGACGCGCGTGCGCTGCATCCTGGTCGCTGCAGGATTGCCGGAGCCCGAGCTCAACATCGACGTGTTCGACGAGTCAGGAGTGTTCCTCGGCTGCGTTGACATGGCCTACCCCGGCGAGAAGGTAGCGGTCGAATATCTCGGGATGCTGCATGGCCAGCGCTGGGCAGAAGACGTCGAGCGCTTGGCTGCCCTCCGCGCCGCGGGCTGGACCGTCATCGAGGTGACCGCACCGCTGCTGAGGCGCCCTGCCGACCTGGTCCGTCGTGTTTCGGCGGCGCTCGGCCGTTGATGCGGCGTTCAACAAGCGCAAATGGCTGCACCCGGCATCCAGACCGAGCCATTTGCGCTTGTCGAAACTCGGGCGGTCGGAAACGGACGCGAAACATAGCCCACGTACACTCGGGGTCGCCACAAGCAACTTCTTCCCGAGGGGCCACCCATGTCCAGCGCACCCATCACCGTTTCAATCCGCCGCGAGGTCGATCCTGCACACATCTCCGAGGCGACGACCTGGGTGCAGACCGGAGTGAACCTCGCCCACAAGTACCCCGGTTTCCTCGGCTCAGGGTGGGTGCGCGCTGGCGACGATTCCCAGGTCTGGCACATGCTCTACCGCTTCGCCAGCACCGAGACGCTCGAGGCCTGGGAGCAGTCACCCGAGCGGACCTGGTGGCTGTCGATGGGTCAGGACTTCATCCGCAGTGAGCGCTCCAGACGCCGCACCGGAATCGAGGGCTGGTTCGACGAGCCGCCGACCGGGGCGATCAATCTTCCGGATACCGCCACCGTCGAGAGTGTCTCGCCAGCTCCAGCCCGGTGGAAGCAGGCTGTGACGATCTGGCTGGGCTTCTTCCCGGTCAATCTGCTGTTCAGCCTCGCGATGACGCCGGTACCCGGATGGGGCGAACTCCCCCTCTGGCTGCGCGTGCTCGTGACGACGCTCGTGCTGACGCCGATCATGACCTACTGGGTCCTCCCCTGGGTCACCCGCGCTCTGCGCAGCTGGCTCGCCCGCTGAGCGCGGCGGCGTTCAACAGGCGCAAATGGTTGCATCCGACGCCGGAATAGAGCCATTTGCGCTTGTCGAACGCGAGCGGCGAGGCAGCGGTCAGATCGCCGTGAACCGCCAGGATGCCGCAGCCTCCGCGCCGGGCTCCAGAACAACCAGGTCCACGCCGGAGTTGAAGGCATCGGGCGGGCAGGTCATCGGCTCCACGGCGAGGCCGATCCGATGGTTCTCCGCATCCGCGGGAAGATCGGCCGTGTGCACCTGCACCCAGGGGCAGCTCTCATCCCAGCTCAGCGCCACCCCGCGCCCGTCCGCTGCCACGACGCGCACCTCGGCGGCACCGTCGACGCGTGAGAGCTCGGTGAACGCGTGGTCGATGAACACATCATCGATCGCGCGTGCCTCGCGGAAATCCCACTCCGGATGCCGCTCGACCTGTTCCACCGCCACCGGGCTCAACCGGTCGGACGTGACCGTGAGAACCTCGGATGCCGGAAGGGTGAGCGTCCAGTCATCGACGCGGCCGGCGCCACCCACCAGGTACGGGTGCGGGCCGGTTCCCCAGGGCGCAGCACCCGTTCCGAGATTGCGTCCCGTGACCGTCTGGGTCAGACCGTCCGCGCCCAGGCGGAACTCGACAGTGACTTCGACACGGAACGGGTACCCGCTCTGCGGCTCGATCACAGCGGCGAGCACGACCCGCTCATCCGAGACATCGCGGTCGGTGAACTCCGCCCAGGCCACGAGACCATGAAGAGCGTGCCCGCGGGCAGGCTCCGTGAGCGGCAACTGATGCGCGCTACCGCCGAACGTGTACCGACCATCGACGATTCGATTCGGCCACGGCGCGAGCGTCGCACCTCGGTACGCGGGGCGCACCTCATCCGCATCGAAGGGCACGACGAGGTCGCGGCCCTCGTGGGTGAGCATCCGCAATGAAGCACCGACGCTGGCGATGACCGCCTCATATCCGTGCGCTGAGATGCGTAGCTGACGACCGGATGCCGGGGAAGAATCGTTCATGTATTCGACGATAGCCGCCCCGCTCACAGGCCCTGTGCGAGACGGTAGTACGCCTGGTTCCAGCGCACCTGCTTCTGGAACTCCGGCAGCGTGGTGTCATCGTCGATCACGAGCAGTTCGACCTCCGCCATCTCGGCGAAATCGCGGAAGGCTTCCAGGCCCACCGCCGTCGACATCACCGTGTGGTGGGCCGCGCCGGCCGTCAGCCAGGCAGCGGCACTGGTATTGAAGTCCGGCTGCGGCTTCCACACTGCTCGCCCCACGGGCAGGTTGGGCAGCGACGCGCGCGGCGCGACGTTCTCGACGACGTTCGCGGTCAGACGGAAGCGGTCGCGCATATCGCTCATCGCGACAACAATCGCCGGCCCCGCGTCGGCAGTGAAGACCAGACGCACCGGGTCATCCTTGCCGCCGATGCCAAGCGGGTGGATCTCCAGTGTCGGCTTCGCCGAGGTCAGCGACGGCGAAACCTCGAGCATGTGCGCGCCGAGGATGAGCTCGTCGCCGGGTGTCATGTCGTAGGTGTAGTCCTCCATGAGGCTCGCACCACCGGGGAGCCCGGCACCCATCACGTTCGCGATGCGCACGAGCACCGCGGTCTTCCAGTCGCCCTCGGCGCCGAAGCCGTAGCCCTCGGCCATCAGACGTTGCACGGCGAGACCCGGAAGCTGCTTCAGGGATCCCAGGTCTTCGAACGACGTTGTGAATGCGCCGAATCCGCCCTCCTCAAGGAAGGAGCGCAGACCGATCTCGATCGCGGCGCCGTCACGCAGCGACTGGTTCCGGGCTCCCCCGCGCCGCAGCTCAGGCGCGACTTCGTACAGCTCCTCATACTCGGCAACGAGCGCGTCGATTTCGGACTCGGATGCCGCATCCACAGCATCCGCCAGTTCGTTCACGCCCCAGGTGTTGACCTGCACGCCGAAGCGCAGCTCTGCCTCGGTCTTGTCGCCCTCGGTGACGGCGACGAAGCGCATATTGTCACCGAAACGGGCAAGTTTCAGCGAGCGGGATGCCGCGAGTCCGGCCGCTGCGCGCTGCCAGGTGCCGAGCTCCCGCTGTACGCGCGGGTCGCTGGCGTGGCCGACGATGGTCTTGCGCGGCACACCGAGCCGCGTCTGGATGTAACCGAACTCACGGTCGCCGTGGGCGGCCTGGTTGAGGTTCATGAAGTCGAAGTCGATGTCCGCCCAGGGCAGTTCTACGTTGGCCTGGGTGTGCAGGTGGGCGAGCGGCTTCTTGAGCGCATCGAGCCCGGCAATCCACATCTTCGCGGGGCTGAAGGTGTGCATCCAGGCGATGAGGCCGATGACGCGGTCGTCGGCGTTGGCTTCGAGCGCGGTGCGGCGGATGGCCTCACTGTCGGTGAGGACCGGCTTCCAGACGATCTTCACCGGGACATCGCCGGCCTCATCGAGCAGACGAGCGATCTCCTGTGACTGCTCGGCGACCTGGGCGAGCGTCTCGGGTCCGTACAGGTGCTGGCTACCGGTGAGGAACCAGACCTCGTAGGCGTCGAGAGAGGTATTGAGCGGCGTGCGGGTCATGAGCGTGTCCTTCTCTTCTCAGCTCCGGTCGCAGTTCGTGTCGCTCTGAGAGCGAAATAACCGCATGAAGTGCGACCGGAACGGGGTTATAGCGATTCGACCGCAGCGGCCTCGACGGCGAGGCCAGCGCGGTAGCGGTCAAGGTAGGAAGCGAACCCGGCGACGTCGGCAGGATCCGGATCGACGGTGGAGATGGATGCCGCGGCAAACACCTGCTCATCGAGATAGGTGCCGAGGTCCGAGGAATCGGCATGAGACAGGTATGACGCCAGCACGGCGATCCCCCAGGCCCCGCCTTCGGATGCGAGTTCGCCGACCGCGACCGGAGCATCCAGGGCTCCGGCGAGGAATCGCTGCGCGACACCGGCGGTGCGGA
Source organism: Microbacterium sp. A94 (assembly GCF_051842855.1). Taxonomy (NCBI): domain Bacteria; kingdom Bacillati; phylum Actinomycetota; class Actinomycetes; order Micrococcales; family Microbacteriaceae; genus Microbacterium; species Microbacterium sp. A94. Next base: position 74,203 of record NZ_JBPXMU010000002.1, read on the forward strand.
ACATGCCACCGTGCGCGAACATCCGGTCGAGCTGCGCTCCTTCGGATTCAAGCACTTTCATCCCGAGCGCGAGGGTCCCGAACACGCCGTAAAGCTGGGCGCGCATGAAGTTGGCCAGGGTGAAATCGCTGTCGGGTGTGCGTACAAACAGCGGCCGCCCCTCGATCAGACCAGCGATCGGCTCGCCGGCCAGATGGTTGTAGGCGATCAGGCCACCGGCATCCGCTTCGCCCTTCAGCGCTTCACGGAAGAGAGCCTCGAAGGCGGCGTCGCTGTCGACCGGCTGGCCGGCGGCCGCCGAGAACTGCGAGAACAGTCCCACCCACGCGGCCAGTTCGCTGGCGCCGTTATTGCAGTGGACCATGGCGACGCCGTCTCCGGCGGGGGTGGTGACGAGGTCCAGTTCGTGGTGCACCTTTTCCAGCGGATGCTCGAGCACGACCATCGCGAAGATGCTCGTGCCGGCTGAGACGTTGCCGGTGCGCGGTGCGACGGAGTTCGTCGCGACCATGCCGGTGCCGGCATCGCCCTCCGGCGGACACAGCGGGATGCCGGCGCCGAGCGCTCCGGCCGGATCCAGCAGCGTCGCCCCTTCAGCGGTAAGCGATCCGGCATCCTCACCGGCTGCCAGCACCCGCGGGAACAGGCTCGTCACCGGCGCCGGGAGGCGGTCTGCGGCGAGCGCGTCGTAGGCATCCAGCATCCGCGCGTCGTAATCGCAGGTGGCGGAGTCGATCGGGAACATCCCGGACGCGTCTCCCACACCGAGCACTCTCTCGCCGGTGAGGCGCCAGTGCACATACCCGGCAAGCGTCGTAACGAAGTCGAGGTTCGGCACGTGCGGTTCAGCGTCGACGACGGCCTGATGCAGATGCGCGATCGACCAGCGCAGCGGGATGTTGACGCCCAACAGCTCGGTGAGCTCCGCAGCCGCGACAGTGGTGTTGGTGTTGCGCCAGGTGCGGAACGGCACGAGCAGCTCGCCGGCTTGATCGAAGCCGAGGTACCCGTGCATCATCGCCGAAATCCCGATGGCACCGAAGGTATCGGGGCGCACACCGTGACGTGTCTCGGCATCATCGACGAGATCGGCGTAGGCGCTCCGCAACCCCTGCCAGACGTCTTCCAGGGCGTAAGTCCACAGGCCGTCTTCGAGGCTGTTCTCCCACGAGAATGATCCAGTGGCGAGCACTTCGGTGGCGTCCGGCCCGATCAGACAGGCCTTGATGCGGGTGGATCCGAGTTCGATGCCGAGGCTCGTGCGACCTGCGGCGATATCGTCGCGGGCGCTCATCGGCGGTTGTCCGTCGACTGACCGTACACATTCTGGTAGCGGTTGTAGAGACTGTCGATGGCTTCCTGCGGAATCGGGATGAGAGCACCTGCTTCACGGGCGTAGTGCACGGTGCGGGCGACGTCTTCGACCATGACGGCTGCCTTCACGGCATCCTTCGCGTCGGTTCCGATCGTGAAGGGACCGTGGTTCTGCATGAGCACCGCGCGGGAGCGGTGTCCGGTGAGCGTCTCGACGATGCCGCGTCCGATCGAGTCGTCGCCGATGATCGCGAACGGACCGACCGGGATCGGGCCGCCGAACTCATCCGCCATCGCTGTGATCACGCAGGGGATCTCCTCGCCGCGAGCGGCCCAGGCGACGGCGAAGGTGGAGTGGGTGTGCACAACGCCGCCGACGGCGGGCATGTTGCGGTAGACGTAGGCGTGGGCGGCCGTGTCGCTCGAGGGAGAGCGGTCGCTGCCAGCACTGCCGGGGACGACATTGCCGTCGAGATCGCAGAGGATCATGTTCTCAGGAGTGAGGTCGTCGTAACTGACGCCCGAGGGCTTGATGACGAACAGGTCCGCGCCGGGAACGCGGCCCGAGATGTTGCCACCGGTCCAGACCACCAGACCGTTTCGGACCAGCTCACTGTGCAGGCGGGCGACGTCTGCGCGGACGGCGGCAATGGATGCTTCGACCTCGGGGCCGAAGGCGGGGGCTTCGTTGCTCACGGGAACCTCGTTGGATTGCAGACGGCCACCGTGACCGGTCACGGTCTATGAAATCACGGCGCCAGGTGCGGGTCAAGCCTCCCGTCTCCGCGCGTGCTCGCGCACAACTCCTGCGTGATCGCGTACAACTCGGCGCGTCCTCGCGCACAACTCGGCTCGTCCTCGCGCACAACTCCTCTCGTCCTCGCGCACAACTCCTGAACTTCGGTGGCACTGCCGCCTGGGCTCGCCGGAAACATGCGGGTCCTGCGGGGCCCGGTCGGGATTCGGCGGGATTTTTCAGGAGTTATGCGCGGGAAACAGGTGGGGCCGCGACGGAATGGCGCTCGACGAGCACCGGCTCGACCGGCGCGAGCATGGACGCGCTCGCGCACAACTCCTGAACTTTGGTGGCACTGTCGCCTGGGCTCGCCGGAAATATGCGGGTCCCGCGGGGCCCGGTCGGGATTCGGCGGGATTTTTCAGGAGTTATGCGCGTGGAACCGGTGGGGCCGCGACAGAATGGCGCTCGACGAGCACCGGCTCGACCGGCGCGAGCATGGACGCGGATGCCGGGGATGATGCCGCTGCTGTCGCGGCGTCCGTCGCACCGGCGGCATTCGTCGCACCGGCGGCATCCTGGGCACCCGCCGCACAGGCCACCCCACCGGTGAGTGCGGCAACCACGCGTCGCGCGAGTTCTTCGAAATCCTGACGAACCGTAGTCAGCTGTGGCCAGTAGAACGCCGCATCCGGGACATCATCGAAGCCGACGATGCTGATGTCGCCCGGCACGGCCACGCCCGCTTCGCGCAGCCCGGTGATCAGTCCGAGCGCCATCTGGTCGTTCGCCGTAAAAACCGCAGTGACGTCGGCCTCCCGCACCACAGCAGCCGCCTCGTATCCCGATCGTGCGGTCCAGTCCCCCGCGATCACGGGTCCGGCCGGCAGTCCTCTCGCCGCGAGCTCAGCAGCGAATCCGTTCGCCCTGGATTCCGCTTCGAGCCAGTCGGCGGGCCCGGCGAGATGCGCAATGCGGGTGTGGCCGGCATCCGCCAGCGCTGCGACGGCGAGCCGCGCGCCAGCCGCCTGGTCAACGGACAATCCGGCCGAGCCTCGCCCCGCCGAGTGCAGGGTGAGCACGGGAATGCCGATGCTTAACTCGTCCAGGGTACGCAGCGTCCGCGCGTGCGGTGCGACGACGACGATTCCTTCGACCCCCTGCGCGACGAGATGGTCGACGGCCGCGACGACCGCGACGGCATCCCCCGAGTCGGCGAAGGCCGCGCTCACCCAGTATCCGGCGTCGCGAGCGGATGCCTCGATAGCGGCGATGCTGCGGGAGGGGCCGTACTGCAGAGCGTCCGAGGCGAGGACGCCGAGCGTGTGCGAGCGCCGAGTGCCCAGCGCCCTGGCAGCGTTGTTCATGCGGTAGCCGAGGTCGACCATCGCCTGGCGCACGCGAGCTTTCGTGCCTGCGGCAACCTCTGGGTGGTCATTCAGCACGCGCGAGACGGTCTGCCGGGAAACACCGGCGAGCGCCGCCACGTCCCGGACGCCGATGGTTCGGGCTGCGCCCGCGCTCAACTCGCTCAACTCGCTCACGCCGACCACTGTACGGCGCTCCAGTCCCACAATCTGACGTTCGACAAGCGCAAATGGCTCGATTCGACGCTCAGATGCAGCAACTTGCGCTTGTCGAACGAACCCCCGAACAGGGGCCTAGCTCACCCCAGCGCGATCGCGCTCCACGAGACGGGAGGAAGAACGACCGTGAGGACACCGGCTGCGAGCGATGCTGTGTCGTTCGCGTGCGGAGCGACGCGATCGCGCTCCTCGAGGGTGTTCTTGGCGTAGATGTCGGAGTCGCTCAGAGTGTGAGCCTCGAGCACCGAGACGTCGCCGAGCCGGGCGACATCGACTGTGACCGTGATCGGATCCGTCGTGCTGCGGTTCACGAGGAACACCGCGGAGCGACCGGCCTCGGCATCGTGGGTTGCCACGGCATCCACCAGCGGAACCTCGCCGAAACGCGCTGTCTCGTACGTCGGCGAGTCGAGCTTGAGCTCGAGCGATTCGCCCTGCGCCAGGCGCGAGGTGATCGAGAACGGGAAGAACGTGGCCTGCCGCCAAGCGGGACCACCCGGTTCGGTCATGATCGGCGCGATCACATTCACGAGCTGAGCAAGCGAGGCGCTGGTGACACGATCGGCGTGCTTGAGCAGCGAGATCATCAGACCACCGAAGACGACGGCATCCAGCACCGAGTAGCTGTCCTCGAGGATCCGCGGCGCCACCGGCCAGTTCTCGATTCCCCTGATCTTGTCGACACCGTGGTAGCGGTCGATGTACCAGACGTTCCACTCGTCGAAGGATATGTCGATCCGCTTCGAGCTGCCGCGCACGGCACCGACGTGATCGGCTGTCGCGACGACCGATTCGATGAAGCGATCCATATCGACGCCCGAGGCGAGGAAGGAGTCGATATCGCCGTCCTTCTCTTCGTAGTACGCGTGGCAGGAGATGTAGTCGACATCGTCGTAGGTGTGGCTGAGCACCACGCGCTCCCACTCACCGAAGGTCGGCATGTGAGCTCCGGAGGAACCACACACCACGAGAGTGACGTCGGGGTCGATCTGACGCATCCCCTTCGCCGTCTGCGCGGCGAGCTTGCCGTAGTCGTCGGCCGAACGGTGCCCCAGCTGCCAGGGCCCGTCCATCTCATTGCCGAGGCACCACATTTCCACGGCGAAGGGCTCGTCACGTCCATTGGCCCGGCGGCGCTCACTGAGCTCGGTGCCCCCGGGAATGTTGGTGTATTCGAGCAGGTCGAGTGCCTCCAGCGTGCCCCGCGTACCCAGGTTGACCGCGAGCATGAGGTCGCTGCCCACCTTCTCCAGCCACGAGGAGAACTCATGCAGTCCGACCTCGTTCGTCTCAGTGGAGTGCCAGGCCAGATCCAGTCGGCGCGGACGCTGCTCCCGCGGCCCGACTGAGTCTTCCCAGCGGAACCCGGAGACGAAGTTTCCACCCGGGTAGCGGATCGTGGAGACTCCGAGTTCGCGGACGAGCGCGATCACGTCCTGCCGGAAGCCCTCGGCATCCGCCGTCTCGTGACCCGGTTCGTAGATGCCGTCGTAGACGTGCCGACCGAGGTGCTCGACGAAGCCGCCGAACAACCTGCGGTGAATGCGTCCCGTGACGAAGTGCGGGTCGATGGTCAGATGCGCTGCCGGCATGCTCTGCTCCTCTGGCTCCTGAAGTACAACGTTGAAATACAACGTTGGAATACAACGTTGTAAATTCTCTCTCCGGAGTATAGCCTTCTCAACCGAGGGGCGGACAACTGCAGTCCCAGAGGCATAGTTCGAGGAAGAAACTGCCATGACCGAGACAAATCGCATGAAGAAGCTGCTCTACAGCCAGCGGCTCGCGCCGTACCTCTTCATCCTGCCGTTCCTGTTGACGCTGCTCATTTTCTGGCTGGTTCCGGTCGGACGATCGGTGATCATGAGCTTCCAGGAAGTTCTGTACGGGCAGGCGACATTCATCGGCACCGCGAACTACGACCGGCTCTGGCGCGACCAGGTCTTCTGGAAGGCCATGTTTAACAGCATCCGCTACATGGTGCTGACACTCGTGATCCTCGTTCCGATCCCGATGATGCTCGCAGCCGTCATCAACTCCCGGGTGGGTAACGGCCGGATCAAGAACTTCTTCAAGTCGTCACTGTTCGTGCCGGCTCTGACATCGGTGGTCGTGGCCGGCATCGTGTTCCGGCTGATGTTCGCTGAGACCGACTCGGGACTGATGAACCAGATCGTCGAGTTCCTCGGGTTCGGCCCGGTGCGCTGGCTCCGGGAGGACCTCACCGGCTTAGCTGCGCTGCTACTTCTTGCCCTGTGGCGCTGGGCGGGCGTCAACACGATGTACTTCCTCGCTGGAATGCAGGCCATCCCCACCGACTACTACGAAGCAGCATCGATCGACGGTGCCAGCAAGATCCAGCAGTTCTTCCACGTGACGCTTCCGGGCCTCAAGCCCACGATCGTCTACGTCACCACCATCAGCGTGTACGGAGGGCTGGCGATGTTCCTGGAGAGTTTCATGCTCTACGCCGGCAACAACTCCCCGAACAATCAGGGCCTCACAATCGTCGGCTACCTCTACCGAAAGGGCATCCAGGAGAACGACCTCGGCTTCGCTTCCGCTGTCGGTGTCGTACTCCTGGTGCTGGTCCTGGCGATCAACCTCACTCAGCTCACCGCCACGGGAACGTTCAAGAAGGAATCGACGCGATGACTCAGCAGACAGCGACGAGATCCGATCGCACCTCCAGCGCCAACGCCTCGCGGCCACGCATGACCCGCAGGACGGCCACGCTCATCCAGAGCGCCTTCCTGATCGTGATCGCACTGATCTCGCTGGTGCCCGTGCTCGGGATTTTCGTCGGCACCTTCCAGGACGGCAACGATGTCATCCGCAACGGCATCTCGTTCTCGATCGACTTCTCCGAACTGAGCCTCGATAACTACACGATGCTCTTCACAGACTCCGGGATGTACTTCCAGTGGTTCTGGAACAGCCTGGTGCTGACCGTCATCCAGGTGGCCGGCACGCTGCTGGTGAGTTCGTTCGTCGCCTATGGATTCGCGATGTACGAGTTCCGCGGCAAGAGCCTGGGTTTCATCCTCGTGATCATCCTGATGACCATCCCCTTCGAGATGCTCATGCTGCCGCTCTACGTGCAGGTCAATGACATCGGCGCAGCGGACCAGTATTGGATCGTCGTGCTGCCGTTCCTCGCGCAGGCGGTGACGATCTTCTTCTTCCGCCAGTACTTCCTGGGTGTGCCCAAGGAGATCCTCGAGGCCGGTCGCGTGGACGGCGTCTCGGAGTTCGGCATCTTCTTCCGTCTCATCGTCCCCATCGCCAAGCCCGCTTTCGCCGCCATGGCGATCCTGAACGGCATGACCATCTGGAACAACTTCCTCTGGCCGCTTCTCGTGCTGCGCTCGCCCGAGAAGTTCCTGCTTCCCATTGGCCTCAACACCCTGCTGACCCCGCACGGAAACAACTACGAGCTGCTGATCATCGGCTCGTTCTTCTCCCTCATCCCGATCCTGATCCTCTTCCTCGCCTTCCAGCGCTTCTTCGTCGCAGGCATGACTGCCGGCTCGGTGAAGGGCTGATCTCAGCAGCATCCTTCCTCCCCCTTTATCCGCAGTACCCCAACACACACAGTCAGGAGCAATATCATGCGAATCCGAAGGATTCTGACCGCAACGATCGCGGCGGGGCTGGCAGTCGGAGCTCTATCCAGCTGCACGAGCGACGACCAATCGGGCGGCGGCGAAGGCGCCGACGGCACCACCACACTAGACATGTGGGTGTTCGCCGAACTCCACGGCCAGGTCTACGAGGAGATGGCCGAGAAGTGGAACGAGGAGAACCCCGATAAGGCGATCGATCTCAACCTCACGGTCTACCCGTACCAGGACATGCACGACAAGCTCCTGCTCGCGGTGAACTCGAACCAGGGACTGCCCGATCTCGCCGACATCGAAGTCGGCAAGTTCGCGAACTTCGTCAAGGGCAGCAACCCGCCGCTCGCCGATCTGACCGAGGCCGCCGCCCCCTACGCCGATGACGTGGTGCAGGCCCGGCTCGATCTGTACAGCCGAGACGGCAAGATCTATGGCTACCCGACGCACGTCGGCGCCTTCGTCGCGTTCTACAACACCGAGCTGCTCGAGAGCGCCGGCATCGACTACACGACGATCAAGACCTGGGATGACTTCGCGACAGCGGGAACCGAGTACAACCAGGCGACGGACAAGGCCTTCAGCGTTGCAAGCACGGGCGTCTACTTCACCGAGCCACTGGCGATCGCTCAGAACGGCGGACAGCTCTTCGACGATGACGGGCTCGGCGCACCTGCGCTGACCAGTCCCGAGGTCGTCGAGACGATGCAGATGTTCCAGGACATGAAGGAATCGGGCGCGATCTCGACGATCCCCGGCGGCAGCCCGGACAGCGAGGAGGCCTTCGGCGCTATCAACAACGGCGACTACGCGGCCATCGTCTACCCGGCGTGGTACACCTCGCGCTATGTCGACTACATGCCCGAGCTGGCCGGCAAGATCGCGATCGCTCCCGCACCGCAGATCGAGGGCGCCGAAGTCCTCACGATCGGTGGCGGCGGCACCGGCACCTCGGTGATGGCGGCCAGCGAGAACAAGGAACTCGCCAGCGAGTTCCTCGCCTTCACGAAGCTGTCCCTCGACGCCAACGTGGCCGTGTGGGAGGTTCTCGGCTTCGATCCGGTCAACATGTCGGTCTGGGAGGACGAAGCGGTCACGCACAACCCCGACAACAAGTTCAACCAGTACTTCCAGACGAACCTGTTCGACGTGCTGAACTCGGTGAAGGACGGCATCGGCCACTTCCAGTCGTTCTCCAACGAGAACCTGCCCACCGTGGACAATCAGTTCCGGACGGTCACTCTCAACGAGATCTATGAGAGCGGCACCCCAGCTGAAGAAGCCCTCGAGCAGGCGCAGGCAACCGTGCTGAACGAGCTGGGCCAGTAACCCCAAAGGGCCTGAGTCCGGTATTGCACCGGGCTCAGGCCCTCAACGTTCTCCGCTTCAGTAGTCGACTCCGCTTCAGTAGTCGACTCCGCTTCAGTAGTCGACCGGGGCCGGTCCGAGCCGCTCCAATAGCTCCGCCATGGCGGCATAAGCCCGGTCCCGATAGGCGACCAGCTCGGCAGAGCGCTCGGGCGGAGTTGCGAGGAACCCGCGCCCACTCTTCACACCGAGATCGCCCTGGGCGACCCTCGTGCGCAGCACCTCCGGCTCGGCGAACCGATCCGGGTATGCACTACCGAGCGAGCCGTAGCAGAACTCGTAGACGTCGAGCCCGGCGATGTCTGCGATCGCGAATGGGCCGAAGAACGGCAGCCGGTAACCGAACGTCGTCCGGGCGATGGTATCGATCGCCTCGGGCGATGCGACCTGCTCCTCCACAAGGCGCGCCGCTTCGGTGAACAGCGCGTACTGCAGCCGGTTGAGCACGAAACCGGTGACGTCGGGGACCTCGACACCCTGTTTGCCACACTCCTCGAGCAACGTGATGGCCTGATCCACTCGCGAACGATCGGTCCCCGCATGCGGGATGACCTCCACCCCCGGAATGAAGGTGGCGGGATTGCTGAAATGGATGCCGAGAAAACGCTCTGGCAGCACGACGGCTTCCGCGAGGGCGGCGATCGAGATCGTCGAGGTGTTGCTCCCGATCAGGGCGTCGGGCGACGCGGCCGTACTGATGCGACGCAGAGTCTCATGCTTGATCTCGAGAACCTCCGGCACAGCCTCCTCGATCAGGTCGGCATTGGCGACGGCATCCTCGATGGATGCTGCCGGCCGCACGCGCTGCGCGATGATCTCTGCCGCTCCGACAGGGAACAGTCCGTCGTGTTCGAACTTCTCCGCCTCGCGCACGATCCGCTCGTGGCTGCGGGCTGCCTGCTCCGCGGACACATCCGCGAGCACCACATCCCGACCGGAGAGCGCGATCACTTGGGCGATACCACCACCCATATATCCCGAGCCGACGACGGCAACACGTTCACTCATTCTGCTTCCTCTTTCTCGATATCACTGATGAGTGCCACTTTCGCCGCTGAGCCGGATTCCGGATCAAACCGGAGATCCAGCCACTCGTCGATGAGCTTCTTGGCCAGTTCCGCGCCGATGACACGTGCCCCCAACGTCAGAACCTGAGCGTTGTTGCTGAGTACGGAGCGCTCCACCGAATACGCATCGTGAGCGGTGACGGCCCGGATTCCGGCGACCTTGTTGGCAGTGATCGCCATGCCCAGCCCCGTGCCGCAGACCAGCAGCGCCCGATCTGCCTCGGCGTCAACGACGCGGCGAGCGGCTTCTGCGGCGATGCGCGGATAGGGGGTGGTGCCCGAAGCATCCACGCCGATGTCGATGATCGACTCGACACGCTCGTCAGCCTCGAGCATCTCCCGCAGCATCTGCTTGAGCACGTAGCCGGCGTCATCCGCGCCGATGATGATGCGCCATCTGTTCATGTCCGGTTCCTTTCAACCATCACGGAATGCGTCGTGCGCACGATTACTGCGAACGAGACCGCCCCCGGATCGGGGTGCCCGATGCTGCGCTCGGCGAGGGGACGCGCGCGGCCGCGCTTCGGGGAAAGGGCCGCGGTAGCGTCGGCCGCACGTTCGGCCTCAAACGCTCCGGCCGCCAGCGCGTCGATGAGATCGGCGCCCGACTCGATCGCGCTTTTCAGCGCCTGTTCGAAGGGCAGCAGGGCATCGAGCATCGTCTTGTCGCCCGGTTCCGCGCCGCCGAGTTGGACCAGGCGTTCGCGTGCCCGCATCACGGCTTCTGCGACAGCTGCGCCATCGATGGTCGGGGAGCGCTCGAGCACAGCACCGAACTCGGCGAGCGCCGCTCCCCAGAGAGCACCGGAAGTACCGCCGGCCCGATCGGCCCAGGCGTCGCCGGCGGCCTCCAGCAGTTCGCCGATGCCCGCCTCCGGCACGACCCGCTCGACTGCGGTGCACGTCGCTTCCAGCCCTCTCAGCATCCCGACTCCGTGATCGCCGTCGCCGGCGATGGCATCGAGTGCGCCCAGTGCATCGGCCTCGACGGCGATCGCGTCCCTCGCAGCGCCGAGCAGATCCCGCGCGACCGTCGCCGCACGCACCGACTCCGCGCTCGCCGAGCGCCTCGGGGCGGACGGTTCGGCATCTCTCCCCGCGAGTGCCGGGCTCTCCGTGGGCGCCCGGCGCCCGCTTTCCCCCGGAGCGGGGAGCACGGAAGGCTGCCGCACCGGATTGCCGCGAACGAGCGCGGCCGTTCGTGCTGGACTGCACCAGAGCTCTTCGAGCTCATCGTCCAGCCACATCAGCGTGACCGAGACACCGCCCATGTCCAGACTCGTCACCAGGTCGCCGCACAGCGGCGCCACCACCGTGAGACCGTGACGGACGAGTTCCTCATATACGTGCCGGAAGAGGACGAACAATTCCTCCTGCGTCACCGCCCCGAGGCCGTTCACCAGGAGCGCCACGCGATCCGAGGCGCCGTGCGGTCGCTCTTCGAGAAGGGGGTGCAGCAACGTCAGAGCGAGGCGATCGGCTGTCTCGAGGGGGACGTCACGGATGCCCGGTTCACCATGGATGCCGAGACCGATGGACATCATCCCCTCCGGTACCCGGAACAGCGGCTCGGTGGCTCCGGGCAGGGTGCACCCGGAGAACGCGACGCCCAGCGTCCGCGTTCTCGCGTTCGCCGCCAGTGCGAGGCGCTCGACCTCGTCGATCGCATCACCTCGGGATGCGGATGCCCCCGCGATGCGGAAGACGCAGAGATCTCCGGCGATGCCCCGCCGCTGATCGACGTGCTCCGCCGGTGCGCTTGCGATGTCGTCCGTCACCAGCACGGTGCGCACGTCCACGCCCCGGGTGCGGAGCCGGCGTTCGGCCTCACCGAAGTGGATCACGTCACCGGCGTAGTTCCCATAAGAGAAGAGGATGCCTCCGCCTGCCTCCACCTCGTCCGCCACGCGGATGGCCTGCGCTGTGGACGGCGAGGAGAAGATGTTGCCGCACACCGCTGCAGCGGCGAACCCCTCACCCACCGCCCCGGCGAAGCCGGGATAGTGACCGGAGCCGCCGCCAACAACGACCGCGACCTGTCCGGCAGGAAGAGCCTGGGCACGCGCGACGCCGCCGTCCACGCGCCGGAGGATATCGGAATGCGCTAACACGAGCCCGTCGAGGGACTCAGCGACGAAGACATCCGGGTCTGTGATGATCTTCGTCATCGGCGCACCTGGTCCGTCTGCTGTTCCACGCGGCTGCTCCCCAGCGCATACTCACGTCTGGGCAGAGCCCTGCTGCGCAGATATTCGCGATTCGTCGCACTGACGCTCAATCCGTCACCGCCGTAGTGCTCGACGCAGATGATGCCCTGAAATCCGGCGGCGACCGCTTCGCGCATCGCCCAGCGGTAGTCGATCAGCCCCGATTCCAGCGAGGCCGGAAATGTCGTCACGACGCCCGAGGCGGGGTCCTCATCGCGCAGGTAGTTCTTGACGTGCCAGAAGTTCGTATAGGGCAGCGTCGCGGTGAGCATCTCCCGCCAGTCCTCGATGGGTTCGTGCAGGCGGATCAGATTGCCGATGTCGGGATTGAGCCCGACCGCACGGTTGTCGATCTCCTCCACGAGACGCACCGCCGAAGCAGCCGTACTGAGATAGGTGTGCTCGTACATCTCCAGCGAGACAAGCAGCCCCAGTTCCTCGGCATGCGCGCCGAGCTCCCGGAATCGTCGCACGGCGAGCGCCCGGGCCTCTACGTCGTCGATCCGATCCTCATGACCGCGCGCCGTCCAGAACCACAGCGCCCGGCGCTGCTCGTCGGTCAAGGCTTGATGCAGGCCGAAGGAAACCACCCCGATGCCGAGCTGCGCCGCGGCCTCCAGCGTGCGGTGGCTGTAGGCGAGGTTATCGTCGCCGTGCGCCGCATCGATCACGGAACGACGGATGGCCGACAGCGAGATCGCACGCAGGTCGTGCTCGTCGAGAACTTCCTGAAGCAGGGCGAGATGCGCGGGCCCAAGATCGCCACAGCGCACCCAGGAGTCAGTCAGATCGACACTGTCGAATCCGGCATCCGCCACTTCGCCGAGTGCGCGCGACCACTCGGCACGAAGCGCGTCGTCATTTCCTCCCGGAGGCATGCTCGTGGGAAACGGCAGCATTGCCGCCGCAATCGGCCAGGTGTCGGCAGTGAGTGCCATCGTCCATCAACTCCATCGAATCCGGTATCGTGCACGATACACGAAAAAGGTTCACCAATGGGGCTCACGAGTCTCAGCCCGAGCGAAGCGAACGAGAGTCAGTCAGGTGGCTCTCGCGCGGTCAGTCCACAGCGATTTCGGCGAGCGAGCGCTCGCGAACACCGGTGAGATGCGCGCGCATGGCCGCCTCGGCTGCGGCGGAGTCACCCGCGGCGATCGCGTCCCTGATCGCACGATGCTCAGCCACTGTCGCATCGGCGTCGGTGACGCCCCTGCCGGAGAAGAGGCGGAAACGCTGGACGTGTCCCCCCAGGGCGTCGTAGGCATGCAGCAGGAAACGATTGTCGGTTCCCGCAACGATGGCCCGGTGGAACTCACGGTCCGCTTCGTAGTACGCACGGAAGGATTCGAACTGCTCGCCCGCTTGATCTGCGGCTAGCGTGCTCAGCGTCGCGTCCAGCTGCTCGAGCAGCGGTGCGCGCCCTTCCCGTTCAGCAGTTGCGGCGGCGGCGGCCGGTTCCAGAAACAGGCGCGCATCCATGAGCTCGGCGAGCTCATGCGCCTCAAGGGCCGGCGCAACACGGTATCCGCGCAATGCAAGTCGTTGAATGAGGCCGGTCGATTCCAGACGGGCCAGCGCCTCGCGAACCGGGCTGCTGGAGACACCGAAATCACGAGCCAGCGCGTCAATGCTCAACGGCGATTCTGGCTCCATATGCCCGTCGATGATGAGACGCAGCAGTTGATCGTGGACGTCATCCACCACCAGCCGAGGACTGATCCGCGCTGGCCGATCAGGTCGAGAAAGCTCGGTCGGCATTGCGCCATCATACGCGGCGCGCGCCAGGGGCCGGGTGACATGGCGGGGCGCGGGAGCAGGTGCCAGCTAAAGTATGGGGAACGCGACGCACCGAGCGCGGGGCAGGACGATGGGTGGCTTAATGGGCTCGACGATGCATGACGTCGCGCGCCTGGCGAGCGTTTCGATCAAGACCGTATCGAACGTCATCAACGATCATCCGCATGTCCGTCCCGATACGCGCGATCGAGTACTCGCGGCCATCGCCGAGCTGGACTATCGCCCGAACCTCTCAGCCCGAGGGCTTCGCTCGGGACGAACCGGCGTCATCGGCCTCGCGGTGCCCGCACTTCGGGAGAACTATTTCGCCGAGCTCGCGGACGCAATCATTCGGGCCGCGGATGCCCGGGGCCTCGGCGTTGTTGTCGAACAGACCAGCGGCGATCGCGAGCGCGAGCTGCAAGTCGTCGCCGGCGGGCGTCTGCGCCTGACGGACGGCCTGCTGTTCAGCCCGTTCACCCTGGGCCAGAATGACGTGAAATCGCTGAGCACCGATTTTCCGCTGGTTCTGTTGGGAGAGCGGATCTTCAACGGCCCGACAGACCATGTCGCCATGCACAACACGTCGTCGGCGCGCGCCGCGGTGGAGCATCTCCTCGACATCGGACGCCGCAGAATCGCCGTTATCGGTGCTGAAGCGGAGCGCGGCGACGAGGTCAGCTCGGCGAGTCTGCGCTTGGACGGTTACGTCCTTGCGCTCGAGGGCGCCGGCATTGAGGTCGATCAGTCTCTGATCCGCAGCAGCCCCCACTGGAACCACTCCGCCGGAGCTTCCATGATCCGTGAACTGATCGAAGAGGGCACGTCGTTCGACGCGGTCTTCGCCCTCAACGACACGTTGGGGCTGGGCGCGCTCCGAGCGCTCGGCGAGGCGCGACTCCGTATCCCCGAGGATGTCGCGGTCATCGGCTTCGACAATATCGATGAGGCCAGGTTCTCCCTCCCGTCCATGTCAAGCGTGGATGTGGGCAGTGAGCAGATCGCGGCTACCGCGGTGGATCTGCTCATCGAGCGCATCGCCGAGAAGGGATCTCGACGCCCTCCTCGCACCGTCAAGCCCGACTTCCGCATCGTCCGTCGCGAATCCACCGGCTTCCCGGGAACTGGATAGGAGCTCAGCTTTCTGTCTGGGCAGGGGTCTCCGCGAGCACCGGTGACGACTGGGCGGCGGCGACCGCCGCATCGATGCGGGCCTGAACGCGCACCGCCGAATGCTCCCGCCAACGCCGAATCCCGAACACTCCGAGGACGAGCAGCACGAGCAGGCACAGCTGCGCCCACGGCACCGTCCAGGCGCTGAAAGATTCGGCCGAGGAATCCAACTGATTCTCGATCGTGTCGCCACCGACGACCTTCGGTGCGGCTGAGGCGGTCCCCTCGGCGAGGAATAGCGGCCAGACCGGGAACTGTGCAGATACCTCCACCGATTGCTGGGGCAAGATCTCACGCTTGTCCACAGCGGGACTCTCGGCGGGAAGCACACCGAAAGGACCGGTAATCGACACGATGGAGTCTGCGCCGAGTCGCACGTTCCCGGAGTTCACAAGGGAATAGTCCACGATCATCGTGCCGGGGGCGAACGGATTCCACGATGGCACGTAGGTGGAAGTGACGTTTTGAGGGTGAATGCCCGCGACGATGTCTCCGGATACTCGGAGATGCACGCGCACACCGATTCGGGATGCCAGGTGCACTTCCGTCGCAGCGGCAGGGATGAGCTCGGCGACGATGCCTGCTGGGTGATCGCCCGGCGTGGCGTCTGCTGGCACCGCGATCTGCACCGGGATGACGACCGTAGAATCCGCGGGCACCGTGGCCACGAACCCGCCTTCTGCGCGGGGCTGCGCGCCGTCCGGAGCGGCGAGAGCAACCCACGAGCCACTGCCGACCGATTCCTCATCAGGGGAGATCAGATCGAAGCTGCCGTCTGCACCGACCGTGCCGTCGCTGGCGTAGACGGCGAAGTCTGCGGGCTGTCCGCTGTAGTTCGTGAGTGCCAGATATTCGTCCACCGAGCCACCAGGATCGACGGCGTGCCGCAGCGAGACGCGCCCATCGGCGCCCTCGCCGGATGCCGGCTGCAGAGCCCAGGTAACGCTCTCGGATGGCTCGGATGCGGGATCGGCCGCTGCGGGGACGATAAGCGGGTGAGCGCTCGAGACCGCTGGCTGTCCGAGCACAAGGAACGCGGCGAGCGCGACCGTACTGATGCGGTTGAGATGACGGGAGATCATGATGCTCCATGCCCTGGTGCGGCCGGCCGGACGGAAGTCGACCGGCCGGCCACACTCAATCAGGGTTCCGCGGTCAGTCGACCGGGAACAGCGAGACGGACAGGACGCTGGAGTAGGTTCCCGGCTGGGTGTCCACGGGGACCTCCAGCAGGAGTCCTGCTCCGAGCTTGGCTGCGCCGAAGCGTCCCTCAGTGTTCGCACTGGCGAGCTCTGCGGGAGTCGACAGACCCAGACCACCGTCCAGCGCTGTCGCGATCGAGTCGCCGGCGGCGAGCCCATCACGCGGGGTCAGCACTTCTGGAATCCACCCCAGGTGATCAGCCTGGATGGTCTGACCTCCCGAGGTGAATGATCGCGCCTGAGCTGCGACGGTCCAGCCGCCCAGCCCCGCCTGCTGTGCCGTGCGGGAGTCGGTCACTGCGACCTCTGGCAGCGCTCCGCTGAATCGCAGCCGGTCGCCGACGTTCTCCGGCGCCGACAGTGCGATGCCCGCGCCGAAATCGGCAACGGTGATCGCGAGCACGCCGTTCTCCCCTTCTGTAATGGCGGCCTCGATCGGGATACCGGACGTGCTGTCCGCCTTGAAGAGCTTCGGCAGGAAGTCGATGATCGACTTCTGCCAGACGTCCCAGCTGTGCGGTCCCGGAATCGGTGGGTTGAACTCGTGGTTGATTCCGCGATCCTCCAGCGCAGCGACGAGCGTCATGGTGTTCTCGTAGGTGAAGTCCTGGATGTCGCCGGTGTAGACGGCCAAAAGCTTCGTTCCTGCGTTGATCGCCTCGACGTCGGCGCTGGCCGGCGGCGGGCTGAACGCCGACATGGCTCCGATGTAGCCGAACTCGCCAGGATGCGCGTAGAGCGTACTCAGAGCGTGTCCCGATCCCATCGAAAGCCCGGCCAGAGCGCGCTGTGCCGGATCCGAGCTGACGTTGTACGCCGATTCGGTTGCCGGGATGATGTTCTGCAGAATCTCCTTCGGATAATCCACACCGTTGCCGTTGGCCATCACGACCACCATCGGGGTGATGTTGCCCTTGGCGTAGTGGTTGTCGAGGATCTGTGCGGCGCGACCGACCTGCACCCAGTCGCTCCAGGTCTGACCGCCACCGTGCTGCAAGAAGAAGACCGGATAGGCCTCTTCACGATCAGCGTCATACCCCGGGGGCGTCCAGACGTAGGCCGAGCGCGCGTCTCCGCCTGCACTGCTCTCGTAGTTCATCGTGTCGACAGCACCGCGATTGTCCGGTGCCACATCTCCGGTGAACTCGCCTCTGATCCCGTCGCCCGCAACGAAGAACGTGCTCCAGGTCGGCTCCGAGTTGACGAAGGTCGGGTTACCCGTGTCCTTGTGATCGACTCCATCGACGACGAACTTGTAATAGTACGAGCCGCCCTCGACCGGCCCCAGGGTCAGACGCCACCGGTCTCCGGCCTTCTCCATCGGAATGCGCAGCCAGTTTCCTGCCGGCGCCCAGTTCGCCCAGATCGTGACGTTCTTGGCCGAGCTGAACTCAGTACCCGTCTCGAACGTGACGATGCCGTTCTCGTCCACCCACGGCGTCGGGGTTGTTCCTGGTGCAGGTAGCGAGTGTCCGCCATCCAGCGCCAGATGCCCTTCGCTCATTCCGTGATCACCGACATCGCGGAACAGTCGCGAGGCGAAGTCGTGGAGCGAATGCTGCCAGGTCTCCCAGACGTCACCGAAATCAGGGTTCGAACCGTCGAACTCGTACTCCACGCCCGCGGCGTCGAGCTTGCCGACCAGGCTCACGTTCTGGTTGTACGAGCGGTCAGTGGTGTTGCCGACGTACAGACGCACCAGGTCTGTGCCCTCGTTGATCTGCTGAGCCTTAGCCGCAGAGATACTGCTCGCGAGGCTCCCAGAGAACGAACCAACATGCGAGAATTCGCCAGGATCGGTCACCATGAGGTTCAGCGCCTGCGATGCGCCTCGGCCGATGCCAGCGATTGCCTGCTCCGAAGGATCTATGGAAATGTGGAACTCGTCCTGAGCCGCGGGCACGAGGCTGTCGAGCACCTCGGCACGGACATCGGTGGAGTCCCCGTCGCCCATCACAACAACCATGGGTTCGAGATCACCCTCGACTGCGAGATTGTCGAGGATCTGCGCCGCTCGACCAAGTTCGGTCCATTCTGAGTGCGCCTGCCCGCGGTCTTGCAACAGGTACAGCACGGGGTATGGCTCGGCGCGGTTCGGGTCGTAGCTCGGCGGGGTCCACACCTGCGCGGACTTCTCAGTATCGGCCACGGCGCTGTCGTACGTGAAGGTTTCCAGCTGGCCGCCTGCAGGCACGTCAGCCAGCCACGCCGCTGAGTCACCCGCTACGAAGAAGGTGTTCATCGCGGGCTGAGCGGTTACCACCTGTTCGATATCGGGGTTTCGGAAGGTAACCTCCTCATCGCTGCCCGCGATCGTTGCCGTGTACTGGTAGTAATACTGCCCCGGCTCGAGCGGCCCGATCGTCGCGTTCCACTCGTCGCCGTTGAGTCCCAGATTCAGGTGAGACCACGTGTTGCCGGGCCCGAAGTTTCCCTCGACACGGACGGAAGCTGCGGACGTTCCCACTTCGGCTTGTACAACAGCGTCCGGCACATAGAACCGGTGCAGCCCCTCGGCTGGGTGGCCTATCCACGGATCCTCTGGCGTTGCGGCGAAGGCTGACGGGGTCGCCAGTAGCGATCCCGCTCCCACCGCAGCAGCGGTAAGAATCGCTGCCCATCGCCGGCCTGAGCCTGCGGGATGGGGAGCGGTTGTTCGAGTTCTCATCACCTTTGATTCCTCTCGTTTTGACGCGCATGAAGGCGCGCTTCGGATGCCGCGACGGCAGCGAGGCGGCACGCGGCGAATCCCACGAGGCATCACCAGACGATCGGCGTTTACAACGTAGTAATCCGTCCGATGGCCAGCATGGCGCTAATTATCAATCGAAGTCAAGAGAAATTACGACGTTGTAAACGAAAGTCCACATTGATCGCTGACCTTGAGTCGTAGACGGATAGCTCAGCCGCGCGCGCAGCAGATCAGGCGCACTCTTCGGTCTGCTCGGTGATGATCCATTCGGATGCCGGACGCTCCATCACGACTGTCCCGCAGTCCCCGCTGGCGAGGTAGGTGACGAACAGAACGGCGTCGCTCGCCGTCTCGGATTGCACGTCGATGGTCACCTCAGCACTCTGATCGAACGCGCGATACAGCTCTGCAGCGACAGTGATCATCTCCTCGCACGTGGAGACCTCAGGGAAACCGTCGCGCTGCATTTCCGCGAGCATCCGGGCGACGAGCGCGGGCGACAGCGGCGCGCAGGCAGCATCGAGGTCGGGAACGCGCGAAGCATCGAGCCACGCGAGGAAGCTCGTTGTCGCATCCGTGTCGGGGGAAGATGTCGTCGGGTGCGACGGCGCGGCGGTTGGTGTCGGCGATTCCGAAACCGCCTCCGCCGGCGGCGTCGAATCCTCAATGGCTGGCACCGGTGCGCATCCGCTGATCAGCGCTGCTCCCAGGACGAGCATTCCGATCAGCGGCACCAGGGTCTTCGTCCTCGTCATCCGCCTATTTTGGCAGAGTCCGCGTGCTGCGATGACTCCACGCCTGCCTTCTTCTCACGCCGCAGTCGGTGCAGGAGCGGCTCGGTATAACCATTGGGCTGGCGGGCGCCCTCGATGATCAGTCGTCGGGCCGCATCGAAGGCGAGCCCCGGCCCGTACGCTCCGACCAACGGCTCGTACAGCAGGTCATCCGCGTTCTGCTGGTCAACGACAGGTGCCATCCGGTGCAGGCTCTGGTCGATGTCGTCGACGTCGATCACGCCGTGCACCAGCCAGTTCGCCAGCAGTTGGCTGGAGATGCGCAGTGTGGCGCGATCCTCCATCAGTGCGACGCCATGGATGTCGGGAACCTTCGAGCACCCGATGCCCTGATCGATCCAGCGCACGACGTAGCCGAGGATCGACTGCACGTTATTGTCGAGCTCAACCTCGATCGTCTCCGGCGAAAGCGAACCGTCCACCAGCGGAATGTGGAGGATCTCGTCGATGGACTGTGCCGGACGTTCCGCTAGCTCGGCGGCCACCGCGTCTGTGTCAACCTCGTGATAGTGCAGCGCATGCAGGGTTGCCGCGGTCGGCGATGGTACCCACGCCGTCGTCGCTCCGGCCCGCAGCTGCGACGCCTTCTGTTCGAGCATGTCGCGCATGAGGTCGGGCATCGCCCACATCCCCTTGCCGATCTGACCGCGTCCGCGCAGGCCAGAGGCCGTGCCGACGTCGACGTTGGAGCGCTCGTACGCCGCCAACCATGCTTCATCGCGCATGGCGGCCTTCGGGACCATGACGCCCGCATGCATGGAGGTGTGCAGCTCATCGCCGGTGCGATCGAGGAAGCCGGTGTTGATGAAGGCGACGCGCTCGCGCGCAGCCTCAATGCAGGCGGCGAGGTTGACGGTCGTTCGGCGTTCCTCGTCCATGATGCCGAGTTTCACGCTCGCGTGCGGCAGATCCAGCAGCTTCTCGACCCGTTCGAAGAGCGAGACGGCGAACGCCACCTCTTCCGGTCCATGCATCTTCGGCTTGACGACGTAGACCGATCCGGTGCGAGAGTTTCCGCCCACGGCATCCCCCCGCAGGTCGGCGACCGAGCCGAGGACCGTCATGACCGCGTCGAGGATGCCCTCGGGTATCTCAGCGTCCGACGCATCAAGAACCGCATCGGTGGTCATCAGGTGACCGACGTTGCGCACAAGCAGCAAGGAACGCCCCGGCAGCGACACACTGCCACCATCGGGAGTGGTGAACGTGCGATCGGGATTCATCGTCCGCAGGAACGTCGATCCGTCCTTGGCCACTTCGGCCGTGAGGTCACCGCGCATCAGCGCATGCCAGTTGCGGTATCCCAGCACCTTGTCTTCGGCATCCACCGCCGCGACCGAGTCTTCGAGGTCCATGATCGTCGTCGTGGCCGATTCGATCACGATGTCAGCGATCGCGGCCGGGTCAGAGCTGCCGATCGTGCTCTCGCGGTCGCGCACGATCTCGACGTGCAATCCGTGATGGACGAGAACGACCGATGCTGGATCTGCCGGGTCGCCGGTGAAGCCGACGAATCCGTCCGGGTCGGCAAGAGCGACGGGGCCCGCGGACGCGAGCTGCACCCGCAGCGCTCCGTCTTCGACCCGGTAACCCGTGGCATCGCGGTGCGATCCGCGCTCGAGCGGTGCCACCTGATCGAGCAGTTCACGCCCGCGCTGAATCGCCGCAGCGCCACGGGCGGGGTTGTAGCCGCTTCCTGGTGCGAGATCACCATCGGCAGAGATCACATCTGTGCCGTAGAGTGCGTCGTAGAGCGAACCCCACCGCGCGTTGGCGGCGTTGATCGCGAATCGTGCGTTGAGCAGCGGCACCACGAGTTGGGGGCCGGCGATCTGCGCGATCTCCGCATCGACGCCCTCGGTGACGACCGTGACGGATGCCGGAGCCGGCAGCAGATACCCGATCTCTTCCAGGTGGCGGCGATAGTCGGCAGCATCCGGTTGTCCGGGGTTCGCCAAGTGATATGCATCGATGCTCTGCTGCATCCGGTCACGAACGTCGAGAAGCTCGCGATTGACGGGAGCAAGATCGCGGATGATGTCGGCCACGCCCGCCCAGAACGCGCCCGCCTCGATTCCGGATGCCGGAAGCGCCTCCCTCTCGACGAATTCCGCCAGCGGCAGCATCACCTGAAGTCCAGACCGGCCCACCCGCTGCGCGTTCATCGGGCGACCTCCACGTCGGCACCGAGTTCGGCGAGCAGAGCAAGCGCGATCTCAGCGTCCTGGTCCGGACGCCCACCAGCGATGCCGATTCCACCGATGTGCACACCGGCGAACGAGAGGGGAACGCCACCGGCAACGCTGGTGAGCAGTCCGCCGGTGCCGTGCTCGAGCGCGACGGCGAACTCGGGCGCGATCGCAACGGTGGGCTTGCGGGTCGACGCGGCGGTTGCCGCCTTTCGGCGACTCGTCTCAACACTGTGCGGTGTGGCACCATCGGTGCGGCCGAAGGCGACCATAGCCATGGTGGGGTCGGCGACGGTGATCACCGCACGCACGCCCGCGGCGGTCGCAATCTGCATTCCGAGCTCGATCGCGCGGGCTGCGGTGGCATAGGTGACGGCTTGGATGGTTGTGTGCGTGGTCATGAGGCTGCCTCTCCCAAGGGGCCGAATACGGCGCCGGGGTTGAAGATGTTCTGCGGGTCAAGGGCGTTCTTGATGCGGATGTTGAGTTCGAGCACGTCCGGGCCGAGGTACGCCGGCAGCCACGGCTGCTTGAGTCGGCCGACCCCGTGCTCGCCGGTGATGGTGCCGCCGAGTGAGATCGCAAGGTCGATGACCTCTCCGTAGGCCGCTTCGGCGCGGGCCTGCTGGTCGAGATCGTTCGGGTCGAACACGATGAGCGGATGCGTGTTGCCATCGCCCGCGTGCGCGATGACGGCGATCAGAACCTCACGCGCGGCAGAGATCTGCTCGAGCCCGGCGACCAGATCACCGAGGCGCGGGAGCGGAACGCCGACGTCTTCGAGCAGCAGCTTGCCCTTCTTCTCTATCGCTGGAATCGCCATTCGACGGGCGACGACGAATGCCTCGCTCTCGTCGGGATCCGCTGTCATGTAGCACTCGCTCGCGCCGAACTGTTGGCAGATCGCCTCCACCCGTGCGACCTCTTCACTCGCCGCGGCCGGTGACTCGTCGGATTGGATGATGAGCATCGCCGCGGCTTCCCGGTCGAGCCCCATGCGCGTCTCGTCTTCGACGGCATTGATCGAAATGCGATCCATGAGCTCCAGCATCGATGGGCGCATAGTTCGCGTGATCTCCAGCACCGCGTCGGTCGCGCCCGTCAGCGTCGGGAAGGTGGCCACGACCGTGGATGGGGGCCGCTGGGCGGGGACCAGACGGAGGATGATCTCGGTGATGATGCCGAGCGTCCCTTCGCTTCCGACGAACAGCTTGGCGAGGGAGAGCCCAGCGACGTCCTTCAGCCGGGGTCCGCCGAGGGTCACGGCGCGGCCATCGGCGAGGACGACCGTCATGCCGAGCACATAGTCGGTCGTCACGCCGTATTTGACGCAGCAGAGACCACCGGCGTTGGTTGCGACGTTGCCGCCGATCGAGCAGAACTCGAACGAGGACGGGTCCGGCGGGTACCAGAGGCCGTGGGCTGCGGCGGCCTGCTTCACCTCGGCGTTGAAGGCCCCGGGCTGGACTGTGGCCATCCGGGTTGCGGCATCGACCTCGATCCGTCGCATCCGATCGAGAGAGACGATCAGCGCGCCTTCGACGGCGGAGCTGCCGCCCGAGAGCCCTGAACCGGCGCCGCGCGGCACAATGGCGATGCGATTGCGGGCCGCGATCTGCACGACCTCCTGCACCTGCTCGGTCGTGGTCGGGCGCACGACGGCGAGCGGGACGCCGGCGTTCGGATCAAGGGCCCGATCCCACCGGTAGGCGTCGATGGATGCCGGGTCCGTGATGAGCGCGTCGGCAGGAAGCGCCTGCGCTAGTTCTGGGATCACCGGGTGAGCTGCGGCTGTCATATTGTCTCCATCTGCTCCCTGGGCCTTCGCGCCCGTTCGAACCGAGGCTAGCGTTAGATACGTCATAGATGCAAGATAGATACAACATGAATCCCAACGCCCGCTTTGCGCGATAATCTGGAGGGCGAGGCGAAGGAGGTCCGGATGTCCCAGCCGATGTCTGCGTCGGATCAGGTCTACCGACATGTTCGTGAGCTCATCCTCGACGGACAGATCGGCTCCGGTGAGCTGATCACCGAGGGGCAGTTCGTTGAAGCCACCGGCCTCAGCCGCACACCCGTGCGCGAAGCTTTTTTGCGGCTCGAGGCCGAGGGGTGGCTGAAGCTCTATCCGAAGCGCGGCGCGCTGGTCGTGCCCGTTCAGCCGGAGGAGAAGGAACAGGTTCTCGAGGCGCGGCAACTCATCGAGACGCACGCGATGACCACGATCGCGGCGAGCGCCGATGCCGCCCAGGCCCTGCGCCGCCGGCTGCTCGACATCACCGAGCAGATGCGTGTGGCGATGGATGCCGGTGACATCGAGACGTTCACGACACTGGATGCCGAGTTCCACCTCGTGATCGTGAATTCCAGCGGCAACGACATCCTCGCCGATATCTATCGCGGTCTGCGTGACAGGCTTCGGCGCATGACGACGCGGTCGGTCTGGCACGACAAGACGCGGATGCAGGCGATCGTGACCGACCATGCGGATCTCGCCGAGATCGTCTCACAACGGGACGTCGCCGCGTTCTCGACGCGCCTCATGGAGCACATGCGATCGATCCACGATCGGGCGCATCGGCGGTAAGAGGTGCTGCGTGCTGCCGCGCAGGTGTCACCCGAGCGCGGGCACCGCCTTGTCCGCGCGCTGCGCCAACCGCATCCAGGTTTCCACAACAGTGTCGGGGTTGAGCGACATCGATTCGATTCCCTGATCGAGCAGCCAGTCGGCGAGATCCGGGTGGTCCGATGGCCCCTGCCCGCAGATGCCGACGTACTTGCCGCGACGCAGGCACGCCTCGATCGCCATCGCGAGCATCTTCTTCACTGCCGGGTCGCGCTCATCGAACGTCTGCGCGACGAGCGCGGAGTCGCGGTCAAGGCCGAGCGTCAGCTGGGTCATGTCGTTCGAGCCGATCGAGAAACCGTCGAAGTGATCGAGGAATTCGTCCGCCAGCAGCGCGTTCGACGGCACCTCGCACATCATGACGACCTCGAGTCCGTTCTCGCCGCGACGCAGGCCGTTCGCGGCGAGTAGTTCGATAACGGCTGCGCCCTCGGCCACGGTGCGGACGAACGGGATCATGATCTTGACGTTCTTCAGGCCCATGTCATCGCGCACCCGGCGGATAGCCTCGCACTCCATATCGAAGCACTCGCGGAAGTCCGCGGAGATGTAGCGCGACGCCCCACGGTACCCGATCATCGGGTTCTCCTCGTGCGGCTCGTAGCGGTCACCACCGAGCAGGTTCGCGTACTCATTCGACTTGAAGTCGCTCATGCGCACGATCACCGGCTCCGGAGCGAACGCTGCGGCCAGCATCGCCACACCCTCTACGACGCGCTGCACGAAGAACTCCCGCGGTGACGAGTACGCCGCGATGCGGTCGGAGATCTGGGTTCTCAGATCGTCCGGGAGCGTTTCGTAATCGAGCAGAGCACGCGGATGGATGCCGATCTGGCGGTTGATGACGAACTCCAGGCGCGCGAGTCCGACACCACGATTGGGCAGGCGCGAAAAGGAGAAGGCCTGATCGGGTGTGCCGACATTCATCATGATCTTGACCGGGACCTCCGGCATCCGATCCAGGTGGGTCTCCTCCTCGGTGAAGTCGAGGAGACCTTGGTAGACGAGGCCGTCGTCACCCTCCGCACACGAGACGGTGACGTCAAGGCCGTCAGGGAGCACGCTGGTCGCATCTCCCGTGCCGACGACCGCGGGGATGCCGAGCTCGCGCGCGATGATCGCCGCGTGGCAGGTGCGGCCACCGCGGTTCGTGACGATCGCGGATGCTTTCTTCATGATCGGCTCCCAGTCGGGGTCGGTCATGTCGGCCACGAGCACGTCGCCCGCTCTGAAGTCCGCCATCTGGTCGATGCTGCGCAGCACGCTCACCGCGCCGGAGCCGATCTTCTGACCGATCGCGCGTCCGGTCGAGAGCACATCACTTCGCTCGGCGAGTACGAAGCGGCGCATGACGTTCGCGTCGGCGCGGGAAACGACGGTCTCTGGTCGAGCCTGCAGGATGTAGATCCTGCCGTCGACGCCGTCGCGCGCCCACTCGATGTCCATCGGGCGTCCGTAGTGCTGCTCGATCGTGACTGCGTGACGGGCCAGTTCTTCGACCTCAGCATCCGTGATGCTGAGCAGGCGGCGCTGGTCGAGCGGGACGTCTTCGAAGACGGTCGTTCCGCCGACCTGCTCACTCTCGGTGTATCGCATCGCGATCGCTTTCTCGCCGACGGAGCGCTTGAGGATCGCGGGGCGGAAGGCGGCGAGCGCCGGCTTGTAGACATAGAACTCATCCGGGTTCACGGCACCCTGCACGACGGCCTCGCCCAGCCCGTAAGAGCTGGTGATGAAGACGGCGTCCTCGAAACCGGATTCGGTGTCGACGGTGAACATGACTCCGGATGCTCCGATGTCGGAGCGCACCATCCGCTGCACGCCGACGGAGAGCGCCACGTCGTGGTGGTCGAAGCCGTTGTGCACCCGGTATGAGATTGCGCGGTCGTTGTAGAGCGACGAGAACACCTGCTTCACTGCCTGCAGGATGTGCTCGATGCCGGCGATGTTGAGGAATGTCTCCTGCTGGCCGGCGAAAGAGGCGTCGGGGAGGTCTTCTGCGGTGGCCGATGAACGTACGGCCCAGGAAACGGCATCCGGGGCGGGGTCGTTCTCGACCAGGCGCGTGTAAGCGGAGCGGATGTCACGCTCGATGTCATCGGGCAGCGGCTGCTGCTCGATCCACTCGCGCACCGCGGCGCCGACGCGGGAGAGCTGGGTGACGTCGTCGACGTCGATTGCTTCGACCGCTTCGCGGATGCGCAGGTCGAGGCCGCTCGTCGAAAGAAAGGAGCGATAAGCATCCGCTGTCGTCGCGAAGCCGCCGGGCACGCGCACGCCGAGGCCTCCGAGGTGGGAGACCATCTCGCCGAGGGAGGCGTTCTTGCCGCCGACCTGAGGAAGGTCTGCCATGCCGACCTCGTCGAACCACAGGATGTTGCTCATAAGGATGCTTCTTTCACTGGGTTATATAAAGCGCGGTCACGCCCGCAGCTTCATGGTCTGCATGATGACCGCGGACATCTCCTCGACGCTTTTGGTCGCGGAGTTCAGGAAGGGAACACGGTTTCGTCGGTAGAGGTCTTCGGCACGGCGCAGCTCGACGGTGCACTGCTCGAGGCTGGAGTACTGCGAGCTCGGCCGCCGTTCGTGGCGCACCTGACTCAGCCGCAGGGGCGTGGTGGTGAGCCCGAAGCAGCGGGCACCATACTTCGCCACTGCACGCGGGAGTGCTTCGGACGGGTAGTCGTCGTCCGTGAGCGGGTAATTCGCCACTCGCAGCCCGTGTTGCAGAGCGAGGTACATGGTCGTTGGCGTCTTGCCGCAACGGGATGGCGCGATGATGACGACGTCGGCCTGGTCGAGAGCCCTTGAGCTCTGCCCGTCGTCGTGTTCGATCGCGTATTCGACGGCGCGCATGCGCGCGAAGTAGCGGTCGGTGTCACCCAGGCCATGGAACTGGCCGAGTTGTTCTGATGCCGTCGTGCCGAGTGCTGTCTCCAGCTCCGTCAGGTGACCGGCGAGGAGGTCGATCAGGACAGCCTTGGAGCTGGCCAGGATGCTGCGGATCGCCGCGTGCTTCACCGTTGTGAAGACGAGCGGCGCGCGGCCTAGTTCAGCGTCCGCGTCGATGCTAGTGACGACTCCGCGCGCCTCGGCATCGGTGACCACGAACGGGATCGTGTGTTTGAGGAAGCGGATACCGGGGAAGTTCGCCAGCAGTGCATTGCCGAGAGTTTCCGCGGTGACACCCGTGCTGTCCGAGACGAAGTACGCGGCGCGCGCGGCGGCGGTGTCTGGGACTGCGGGGGTGGTCATGAGACAACGCTACGGAAAGTTCATCATGCTGAATGGCCATTTCATGGCGAAGGATTCTGCATATTTACCCGACCGGAAAGACGAAGTCTTTCCCTTCCGTTGTGGGACCGCTGTTGGGGGGGGGGGGGGGGGGGGGGGGGGGGGGGGGGGGGGGGGGGGGGGGGGGGGGTAGGGGGGGGNTTTCCCTTCCTTTGTGGGACCGCTGCTCTCCCCCCCCCCCCCCCCCCTCCCCCCCGTGCGCCGACAAGCCCTGCGTGGTGCATTCTGCCGATTGAGTCAGAACGAATATGTTTGACGGTGAAGGGGAGAGTGAACGATGACACGCAACAATCCGCTTCCTGTTGACCCGATCGCTGAGGCCAAGCGCCAGTGGACCGTTCACGGGTGGCAGGATGCCGCCGCCGGCATGTCGGCAGTGACGTCGGTGATGCGCACGCAACAGCTCATGCTCGCGCGGGTTGAGCGGACGCTGAAGCCTTTCGGGCTTTCTTTCGCACGGTTCGAAATGTTGCGGCTACTCGCCTTCACTCGCGAGGGCCGGATGCCGATGGCCAGTGCGATCGCGCGCCTGCAGGTTCACCCGACGAGTGTGACGAACACGGTGACGCGGCTCGTGAAAGACGAGCTGGTGCAGCGAGAACAGCATCCTGACGATGGCAGAGCCGCCCTCGTCGTCCTGACTCCCGCCGGCCGGGGGATCATCGAGTCGGCAACCGCAGCACTGAACGAAGTGTTCTGTGACGTCGGGCTTGCTGATGGCGACACCATCGATCTTGTCCGGATCCTCGCACGCTTCCGCAAAGAGGCCGGAGATTTCTCGGACCCTGTGCAGCCACCGGACCCGCTCTGATGCTTTACGCCTGCGAGGGCGCACAGCATCAGGTTCTCAGCGGTGGCTGAAGACCGGGGCGCGCTTGTCGCGGAAGGCCGCCATGCCCTCGGTCTGGTCATCCAAGGCGAACGTTGCAGCGAACGCCTGCCTCTCGAACCGCATGCCCTCGGCGAGGGTGGTCTCCTCTGCCGCCAGCAACGCAGCCTTGGCCGCATAGACAACCGGGAGAGACTTCGATGCGATCGTCTCAGCAACCTTCGCTGCTTCGTCCAACAGCTCATCGGCAGGGATGACGCGTGAGACGAGGCCTGACCGCTCAGCTTCTTCGGCACCCATGATGCGTCCGGTGAGCACCAGCTCCGCAGCCTTGTACTTGCCGATCGCGCGAGGGAGCCGTTGAGTACCACCGATGCCGGGGATGACACCGAGGTTGATCTCGGGTTGCCCGAACTTCGCGGTGTCAGCGGCGAGGATGATGTCTGCCATCATCGCAAGCTCGCATCCGCCACCGAGTGCGAACCCGGCCACGGCAGCGACCACCGGGGTGCGCAGCCGACCGAAGTCGTTCCAGTCGGCGAAGGGATCGTTGAGATACATGTCGATGTACCCCTTGTCCGCCATCTCCTTGATATCCGCTCCCGCCGCGAATGCCTTCGCGGAACCGGTGATCACGATCGCGCCAATGGCGGGATCATCGTCGAAGGCCTTTCCCGCCGCAACGACCTCGCCGATGAGCTTTGCGTTCAGCGCATTGAGCGCCTCGGGACGGTTCAGCGTGATCCAGCCGACGCGGCCTTTGGTTTCGGTGATGATCGTTTCGTAGTCGCTCACTATCGCTCCTGTCAGGCGTCCGCGCTCTGCGCACGGATCGTGTTGATGATTCCGGAGAAGTCTTTGCGCGCGCCATCACCGTCGGCATACGCCTGGTAGATCTCTCGCGCGTGGCGCCCGAGCTGCGCGTCTACCCCGGTCAGCTCGATGGCCGATTCTGCCAGGCCGAGGTCCTTCGACATCAGAGCGCCAGCGAAGCCGGGCTCGTAGTCGTTGTTCGCGGGGCTGGTGGCCACGGGGCCGGGGACGGGGCAGTTCGTCGTCAGCGCCCAGCACTGTCCGGAGGCGTTGGATGCGACATCGAACAGTGCCTGATGGCTGAGCCCGAGTCGCTCGCCGAGCACGAAGGCCTCGGCGACCGCGATCTGTGTGATCCCGAGGATCATGTTGTTGCAGACCTTCGCCGCCTGCCCCAGCCCCGACCCACCGCAGTGCACGATGCGTCCGCCCATCACTTCCAGGATCGGCCGCGCGGATTCGAAGTCCTCATCGCTCGCCCCCACCATGAACGCGAGGGTACCCTTCTCCGCGCCGACGACTCCCCCGGACACCGGAGCGTCCGCCGCCCGGTGGCCAGCCGCGAGCGCGAGGTCGTGCGCCGTACGTGCTTCGTCGACGGCGATCGTCGAACAGTCGATGAACAGTGTTCCGGGCTTCGCCGCGGCGAGCAGACCGGTGTGAGCACCGTCGCCCTGGTAGGCGGCGATGACATGCCCGCCCGTGGGCAGCATGGTGATCACGATGTCGACGTCCGCCACTGCGGTAATGGAGTCCGTTGCGATCTCGATTCCGTGCTCTCGCGCGGTGGCGAGGGCCTTCGGCATCGGATCGAACCCGATGACGCGGTGACCTGCGGTGGCGAGGTTGGCTGCCATCGGGCCGCCCATGTGCCCGAGGCCGAGGAATGCGATGCTGGTCATGACTTGTGCTCTCTTTCAGTGGCCGGTGGCGGGAGCCAGTCCGAGTTCATGGTCGCCGAGTGGCAAGAAGTAGGCATCGATGGTGTCTGGTGACAGAGCCTTGGATGCCTCCCAAATTGGATTGCGATCCTTGTCGATCACCTGCGCACGCACGCCCTCAGCGAAGTCGGGAGCGGCATGTGCACGACGAGAAACTCGATACTCCTGATCGAGCGCCTGCTCAAGGCTCGTCAGAGCTGACGCCCGGCGGAGTGATTCGAGGGTGACCGCAAGCGCGAGCGGCGATTTCCCATCAATGGCGTCCGCGGCGCGTTCCGCCTCCGGATTACCGACAGTGCGCAGACGTCCCACGATCTCCGGAACGCCCGGCGCGGAGAACGCATCGTCGATCCACGGGCGACTCGCGACCAGCGGAGCTATCCCCGGATCCGCTGCGAGCAGCAGGATCGCTTCGGCCGCATCCGTCGTTTCCAGCGCCTTCAGGAGTTTCGGAATCTTGGAGGATGAGATGAAGTCGTCGCTGAGCCCGATCGCGATCGCGTCCGCTGCGCCCACAGAGCCCGCAGTCAGCGCGACGAAGGTGCCGATCTGGCCCGGCGCACGAGAGAGGAGCCAGGTGGCACCGACATCGGGAATGAAGCCGATACCGACCTCTGGCAGTCCGAGCCTGCTGCGCTCGGTGACGATCCGATGCGAAGCATGGGCCGATATCCCGATGCCGCCGCCCAAGACGATACCGTCCTGGATCGCAACGACAGGCTTCGCGAAACGTGCGATCTGTGCGTTGAGACGGTACTCGTCGTACCAGAACCGTGCGGAGGCGGAGCCGTCGCCAGACAGTGCGTCCTCGTACAGGCCCACGATGTCGCCGCCGGCGCAGAGGCCGCGCTCGCCTGCTCCCGTGATCGCGATCGTCTGGATCGAATCGTCCTGAGCCCAGCGGGTGAGCGCCTCACTCATCGCGATGACCATCGCATGGTTCAGGGCGTTGATGACCTTCGGACGGTTGAGCGTGATCAGTCCGAGCCGTCCGCGCTGCTCGAAGAGCACGTCATGTTCGGCGACGTCGCTCATCGTGTCGCCGCCAGAAGCTCACGTCCGACGATGAGTCGCATGATCTCGTTGCTGCCTTCCAGGATCTGGTGCACACGCAGGTCGCGCACGACGCGTTCGATGCCGTACTCCTTGAGGTAGCCGTAGCCACCGTGGAGCTGGAGGGCCGCATTGGCCGCGGAGGATGCCACGTCGGTCGCGAATCGCTTCGCGAGCGCGCACGCCACTGCCACGTCGGGCGCTCCCTCATCCATCTTCTCCGCCGCGCGCTGGAGCAGCGCGCGGGCTGCCTGCAACTCGGTCTCCATGTCCGCGAGCGTGAACACGATCGACTGGTTATCGGAGAGCGGACCACCGAAAGCGTGACGCTCCTGCACGTACCTCGTCGCGCGGTCCAACGCCCACTGGGCACCTCCCAGCGAGCAGGCGCCCATGTTCACTCGCCCGCCATTGAGGCCTTTCATGGCGATGCCGAAGCCGTCGCCCTCCTCGCCGAGCCGATGCGTGACCGGCACGCGGACGTTGTCGAAGAACACCTGACGGGTGGGCTGTGCGTTCCAGCCCATCTTCTCCTCGTTCGGACCGAAGCTCAGACCTGGCGTCCCGTCAGGAACCACAATCGCGCTAATGCCCCGTGAACCCGGAGCACCGGTGCGAGCCATCACGATGTACACCGCAGAAGAGCCGGCGCCCGAGATGAACTGCTTCACACCGTTGATGAGATACTCATCGTCGTCGCGGATCGCGGAGGTCGTGATCGCCGCCGCATCAGAACCCACGCCCGGTTCGGTGAGACAGTAACTACCCAGCGCGGACATCTCAGCGAGCCCGGGGACCCAGCGCTGCCGCTGCGCGTCGTCACCGAACGTATCGATCATCCACGCGACCATGTTGTGAATAGAGATGTAGGCGGCGATAGTCGTGTCGCCCTTCGCGAGCTCCTCAAAAATCGCGACGGCATCCGAGCGCGAGAGCCCGGATCCGCCGGCGTCTTCGCGGACGTAGATGCCGCCGAGACCCATCTCACCCGCTTTGCGCAACGTGTCGACCGGGAAGTATTTCTCGGCATCCCACTTCGCGGCGTACGGGACGAGTTCGGTCTCGGCGAAGTCGCGGACGGCGCCGACGAGTGCGGCGCGCTCCTCAATGATCGTGCTCGACATGGCAGTCAGTGCATCGTCGGGATGACGAAGCTCGCGCCTTCCTTGAGGTCGTGCGACAGCCAACGGCTCGTGACCGTCTTCGTCTTCGTGTAGAAACGGAAGGCATCAGGGCCGTGCTGATTTAGATCACCGAAACCGGACTTCTTCCACCCGCCGAACGTGTGGTAGGCGATCGGCACGGGGATCGGCACGTTGACGCCGACCATGCCGACGTTCACCCGTGTGGAGAAGTCGCGGGCAGCGTCGCCGTCGCGTGTGAAGATCGAGACGCCGTTGCCGAACTCATGATCGCTCGCCATGGCGAGTGCCTGCTCGTAGTCGTCAGCGCGCGCGATGAACAGTACAGGGCCGAAGACTTCTTCCTTGTACACCGTCATGTCGGTCGACACGTTATCGAACAGCGTCGGGCCGAGATAGAACCCGTTCTCGTACCCCTCGACCGTGTATCCACGGCCATCGGCGAGCAGCGTTGCGCCCTCGTCAATGCCCGTCTGGATGTAGCCCTCGACGCGCTGGAGCGCCTCGGCCGTGACGAGGGGCCCGTAGTCGACGCCATCGGCGAGGGCCGGGCCGATCCTGAGCGCCTTGACACGCTCGGTGAGCTTCGCGGCGAGCGCGTCACCGGTCTCTTTGCCTACCGGAACAGCGACCGAGATCGCCATGCAACGCTCGCCTGCCGAACCGTAGCCTGCGCCGATCAGAGCGTCAGCAACCTGGTCGAGGTCAGCATCCGGCATTACGATCATGTGGTTCTTCGCGCCGCCGAAACACTGAGCGCGCTTGCCGTTCTGGGCGGCGGTCTCGTAGATGTACTGCGCGATCGGCGTCGAACCGACGAACCCGACAGCCTTCACCCGCTCGTCATGCAGGATCGCATCAACGGATACCTTGTCGCCGTTGACGACGTTCAGCACGCCAGCTGGCAGACCTGCCTCGAGGAAAAGTTCCGCGATGCGCAATGGCACAGAGGGGTCGCGCTCGCTGGGCTTGAGGATGAAGGAGTTACCGGCGGCGAGCGCCGGGCCCATCTTCCACAGCGGGATCATGGCCGGGAAGTTGAATGGCGTAATACCCGCCACGACACCGAGCGGCTGACGCATCGAATAGACGTCGATCCCGGTGCCGGCACCGGTCGAGTACTCCCCCTTAAGAAGGTGCGGAGCGCCGGCTGCGAACTCAATCACCTCGACACCACGCTGAATATCACCCAGTGCGTCATCAACCGTCTTACCGTGCTCGCGCGACAGCGTCTTGGCAAGTTCCGGTGCGTCCTTCGCGATCAGGTCGAGGAACTTCAGCAGCACACGGGCACGCTTCTGTGGGTTCGTCGCACCCCACCCGACCTGAGCCTCTTCCGCGTTCGCGATCGCGGCGGACATCTCCTCCGTGCTCGCCAGCGGTACCCGTGCCTGCACCTCACCGGTGCTCGGATCGAACACATCCGCGAAACGTCCGGACGTACCGGCGACGTGCTTGCCGCCGATGAAGTGGGTAAGTTCACGAGTCATTGTGACGAGTCCTTTCGCGGTGCATTCGTCGCAGCGCATACCTGGTGGCCCCAACCATATAATAGGAAGACCAACTATTGTCAACCGGTCCACTATGCCGCGGGACCCCACCTGCATCGATCCCCGCCCGGCGCCGCTGTTGCACGCGCGCCGAGTGAGTGCAATAGTATAATCGACTGGTCGGTTGGTAGATAGGGGTTTCATGAACGTCACGGCACGGATCACACGCATGGATCATGACGGCATCGCCGTTCTCACCTTCGATTACCCCAACCGCTCCATGAACGTCGTGGATGAGTCGGTATTCGTAGAGCTCCGCGAGCAGGTGCGCACCGTAGCGGAAGACAACACGATCTCCGCCGTGGTGCTGACCTCCGGAAAGCCCGGGGCTTTCGGCGCCGGGGCAGACGTCTCCTGGCTTCCCGAACTCGTCGCCCGCCCCGACGCCGATGGCTTCCTCGATTCCGTGCATCAGCTCATGGCCGAGATCGCCGACTCCCCGAAGCCCTATGTCGCAGCCGTGCACGGTGCGGCGTTCGGCGGAGCACTTGAAGTAGCACTCTCCATGCACGCGATCGTCGCGGCCCCCAACGCGATCCTCGGCCTGCCAGAGATCACGCTCGGCCTCATCCCCGGCGGCGCAGGAACCCAGCTCATCCGACGATTCGTCGACACGACGACAGCGCTCGACTTACTCCTCAGTGGACGGACGATCGATGCGGCCACGGCGCAAGAGATCGGGCTCGTGGCCGCCATCGCGGACGATGACCTGCTCGCGGTAGCGCTTGCGACGGCTCAGCGCCTCACCGACCGCGAGATGCCTCGCGCGGTCGTCGCCGAGGACACGACCATCGCCCTCGCCGCGCTCGTAGCGCGGCGAGGGGACGCGGTTTCCATGGCTGCGGGGGCCATCATCGACGCCGTGCGTGCCGGGATCACAGACGGGTATGCAGCCGGATGCGCGGCCGAGCGCTCATCATTTATTGCCCTCGTCGAATCCGCAGAGGCGAAGGCGCGCATCCATCTGTTCACGGCAGAGAACGACATCAAACGACGCAGCCGCGGCACCGGCGCGGCATTTCAGCGCGTCGGGGTCGTCGGAGGCGGACAAATGGGCTCCGGCATCGCTGCCACCGCGGTGGGTCGCGGCCTCTCCGCGGTCGTCCGCGACGTGACTGATGACAAGCTCGACGGTGCCCGCTCCTACGTCGATCGCGTCCTCACCCGCAGTGACCCCGGCCGCAAGGAAGAGCTCATCGCGAACTGGGCTGGAACGACGGAATGGGCTGGCTTTGAGTCAGCGAATGCTGTCATCGAGGCAGTATTTGAGCTGCCTGAAGTCAAGCGCGAGACGCTTACACTTGTGAGCGACATCGTCTCCAGCGAAACACTAGTGGCGACCAATACCTCTGCTATCCCGGTGGGCAGCCTGGCGTCCGCTGTAGCAGCACCCGAGCGTTTCCTCGGAATGCACTTCTTCTCCCCGGTCGAGCGGATGCCGCTGGTCGAGCTCGTGCCACACAGTGGCACTTCTGTGGGGACCGTCGAGCGCGCGGGATCACTCGCGCGCTCACTCGGAAAGCTCCCGGTTGTGGTAGCAGACAAGCCCGGATTCTTCACGTCACGGGTGTATGCGCGCTGGCTCATGGAGGGAGTGCGCCTCCTGCTTGACGGCGTAGCTCCGGATGCTGTGGATAGTGCCGCGAAAGCTGCAGGCTTTCCCGTTGGCCCACTCCAGGCGCACGATGAGGCAACGCTCGATCTGGTCGTGAAGGCCAGCATCACCCAGGTCGCCGAGCCCGTCATGGCCGGCAGGCTAGACGTCGCCGTGGTGCGCAGCGCCCTCGAATCTCTCATTGCGGTGGGAGTGGAAGGGCGACGTTTCGGGGCAGGCTTCTACACGTATCAGGATGGCAAGCGCGCAGGCGTGAATCCCTTGGTTGTTGAGACGCTGGCGGTCACGCCGAGCGATATGGACCAGCAGTCCATCGCTGACCGACTGCTGCTCGCATTCGCAACTGAGGGCTTCCTGTGCTGGGACGATGGAACTATCCTCCATCCCACTGATGGTGACGTCGCATCCGTGCTGGGGATTGGCTTCCCGAGGGCGCTCGGCGGCCCGTACCACTGGGCTGACCAGCAGGGTCTCGACTGGGTCATCGCGCGTTGCGCCGAACTCGGCGAGAACGCGTTTCCCATCGGTTCCCGCCTGCCCCAGCTGACAGACTCTGGTGCATCATTCGCAGACGAATCACGCTTGGTATCCCCAGGCAGTTGAGCGAGGGATCGACTGGGGCAGTGCGCCGATGCCTACTGCCCCAGTCGGTAGAACTTCACACCGTCGATGATGTCCTCATCAGCGAGCCCGCGGTCAGCGAGCACATCAAGGTGAGCGATGGTCTCGGTGACCGCAAGCATCTGATTGAATTCGTCGAGCTCATCGAAGTGTCGCAGGCGCCTCGTCCATCCGATGGCCCGGGCAACCTCGAGCGCATCAGCCGCTCCGCTCTGCATTGCGGCGAAGCACTCGTCGAGACGTTGCTCATGATATTCGATGAGTTCACGAGATCGCGCGTGAAGACTGTCGGTGACGGCTCCGTGCGCGGGAAGCACCCGGAGATCTGGGAGCGCGAGCATCACTTCCTGAGATTCAAGGAAACGCTTGAGCGGCAATCCGTTGCGCTGGGCTTCGAATCCGATCGATGGCGTGATCGTGGGCAGCACGTGATCACCGGTGACGATGATCCGTGCAGCCTCGTCAGCGAATACGAGGTGTCCGCGGGTGTGCCCCGGTGTCGCGATCGCACGCAATCGGTACCGACCGACCGTGATGATGTCGTCGTCGTTGAGCCAGCGATCGGGCAGCTCGAAGTACTCCTCGGCCATCCGCTCGGCATCGGGATTCGCCTCGATCCGAGCATGCATCGCATCCGCGACGCTGCCGGCACCTGCTGCACGCAGCCGGTGGAAGTTCATTTTGAAACCGTTGAACCAGTGCTCCATTACGGCCCGAATGTTCGGCTCCTCGTCTTTGCCGACGCTGAGCTTCATCCCGAACTCTGCGCGCAACTGCACGCCGAGGGTGATGTGATCACTGTGGGAGTGGGTGATGAGAAACTCGTCGATGGAGTGTAGCCCGAGACCGATGCTCTGCAGTGCGGCATCGAGCTGCGCACGCGCTTCGGGAACTGCCCATCCGGAGTCGATGATAGTGACGCGATCGCCCGCACGGAAAGCGTAGACGTTGACCGCGCGCAGACCGTTGCTGGGCATTGCGAGCGGAATCCGGTAGAGATCGGGCGCGATCTCCCACGCCCCGGGTGTCGTCCAGTCTTGGGCAGTCATCATCATCCCTCTCGTCAGTAAAGCGGCAGCGCCGGGCCTCCGCCGTCGATGACCAGTCGCTGGCCGGTCACGTACGAATCAGGCGCAGCAAGGAACGCCACCGCATCGGCGATGTCCTCGGGGCGGCAGACGCGCCCGAACGGATAGGCGTCAGCGAGGGAGTCGAGCGTGCTGTCAACGCTGGCGCGGACGAGACGCTCGCCCATGTCTGTGGCGACCAGCCCGGGCGCGAGAGCATTGACTCGGATGCCGTTGGCTCGCTCTTCCATCGCCAGCACCCGCACGATGGATTCCGCGGAAGTCTTTGCCACCGCATATGGGGCGGTGTTGGCCGGCAGCGAGATCGTCACGTTGCTGGTGACGACGATGATGTTGCCCGACCCGGCTTCGCGCATCCCCGGAAGCACGACCCCGGCCATCTCCACGACGGCAAAGGCATGCATCTGCAGCATGTCCTGGTACTCGTCTCGCGAGCTCTCGGTGACCGTGTGCCCCCGAGACGCCATCCCGGCATTGCTCACCAACACCGAGATCGGCCCGACTTCCTCCGCAGCTCGGCGCGCGAGATCACCAGCGGCACCAGGGGCACGCAGATCACCGGCAATCGATACCGCACGTCCGCCGAACGCCTCGACCTCGGCCACGACCTCACGGGCGGCATCGCCGTCTTTACGGTATGAGAATGCGACCGTTGCGCCTTGGCGAGCGAGCTTCACGGCGATCGCACGGCCCATCCCCCGGGAACCACCGGTGACAAGCGCGGCACGGCCGCGCAAAGTTGTGCTGTCCATTCATGCCCCCTCTGTCTGCATGTTCGACCATACACGTTCGACCGTTCGTTTGGTCGAATAAGGTGTACCCTAAGAATATCCACTCGATGAGGAGTTGAACCGGATGATCGAAGTACTGCGTCGCTACGCGTACGGATTCGTGAACAGCCGCGATTTCGCTGTGCCGCTGGAGATCATGAGCGATGACTACACCCTGCACGTGGGCACCGAGACGCTCGTAGGACGCGACGATCATTACCTTCCTGCTGTGCAGCTACAGATGGAACAGTTCCCCCAGCTGGGCTACAGCATCCATGAACTCGTCACGGACGGCGAGAAGACAGCGGTGCTCTTCAGCGAACACGGTCGGTCATCGCGTCACCCCGACAACGAGGCCTCCTGGATCGGCATGGGCATCTACCGCGCTGCCGGCAGCCGGCTCGTGGAATGCTGGGTGGAACAGGACCACTACGGCAAACGCCGTCAGCTCCAGGCCGGAGTGAGCGACCCGGTGCCCCCGGTTGCGGTCGACCCCTGGTCGGGGCATGAGGATGCGAGTCCGAGCGCATCCGCCGCTGCGGCGCCAACCGTGCGTTCCTGGCTGAATGGCCTCGAAGCATGGCCGCCGGCGGAATCCCGACTCGACACCGGATTCGCACAGGCCGAACAGCCCCGCATCCGAATCATCACGACAGAGCTGATCGCCGTCGTCGCTGAGGCGAACCGAGTGGGCTTCAATGCGAAGATCATCGGCACGTACGAAGGTGGCCTGCCGGACGACGATGAGCTGCTGGGCTGCACCGTCCAGACTTGGGTCGGCGCGATCGGTGACCTCACAGGCAGCACCGTGAACGACCTGCGTGGCGCGAGCAATCGCGTCGCGGTACACCGGCAACTGCGCGCGATGAAGTAAGACAGAGGACACGAGCATGCCCCTGACACCCCCCACCAGTCCGCTCGGCGACATCGTCGATCGGCAAGCGGCCACGAACGACGGGATCGCTCTTGTCATGCCGTCAGGCGTGCGGCTGAGCTATCCAGAACTGGCGCAGCGCACCGATGCCTTCGCATCAAGCCTGATCGGACTGGGCGTGCGCTCGGGAGACCACGTCGGCATCCTGATGCACAATTGCCTGGATTTCGTGCTCGCCCTCATCGCCACCGCGAAGGTCGGAGCGGTGAGCGTACCGATCAACGGCCGATTTAGAGAGGCCGAGGCAAGCTACATCATCGATCATGCCGATCTCAGCATCCTCCTCGTGAACGCCGACGATGCCGGCACCGACTACCCCCGTCTCGTTCATCGCGTGCTCAACCCGCCGCCGGGTGACGCGTACGAATCGATCGGCGACACACTGCGGCACGTCGTGGACTTCTCCGGACGCGTGGACTCGTTCCTGACACGTGCACAGTTCGATGCCGCAGCAGCCGGGATCTCGCTCGATGAGCTCAAGAACCGCCAGAACCGGGTGCGCATACGCGACATCGCACTCCTCATGTACACCTCGGGAACGACCTCGCGGCCTAAAGGATGTCTCCTCACCCATGAGTCGATCTCCCGCCACGGCCCGAACGTCGCGCAGTCCTTCTTCTCCCTGACCGAGGACGACGCATTCTGGGACCCGCTTCCGCTGTTCCACTGCGGTGGCATCGTCCCGATGTTCGCGTGCTTCACGATCGGCGCCACGTACTGCCACGCCGGCCACTTCGAGCCGGGCCAGGCACTGCGCACGATCCGGGACGAGAAGTGCACCGTGCTCTACCCCGCCTTCGAGGCTATATGGCTTCCGATCCTCGACCACCCCGAGTTCGCGACCTCCGATCTCTCTCACGTGCGCGTGGTCCAGAACATCGCAACACCCGAACGCATGACACAGTTCGAGAACCGGATGCCGTGGGCTCCCCAGGTGACTTCTTACGGGGCGACTGAGACCGCCAGCAATCTGACCATGGGGCACCCTGATGACCCACTCGAGGTCAGGGTCAACACCCTGGGACGCGTCGTGCCCGGCATGGAGGCCAAGATCGTGGATCCGGACACCGGCAACGAGGTGCCTGACGAAGAATTCGGCGAGCTCTGCTACCGCGGCTACGCCCTTTTCCAGGGCTACTACAAGTCACCGGAGATCAACGCCGCTGTCTTCGATGCAGAGGGATTCTTCCACTCCGGCGACCGCGCAGCCCGCCGCTTGGACGGCAACTTTATCTATGGTGGCCGTTACAAGGACATGTTGAAGGTTGGAGGCGAAAACGTCGCCGCCATCGAGATCGAAGACCTGCTCGTGCACCATCCGGCCGTCCGGGTTGCTCAGGTCGTCGGCGTGCGGGACGCTCGCTACGGTGAAGTGCCGGCGGCTTTCATCGAGCTGAACCCGAACTTGGCAGCGACCGAGGCAGATATCATCGAGTTCTGCGTCAATCAGATCGCAACGTACAAAGTTCCCCGATACATACGTTTCGTGGTCGAATGGCCAATGTCGGGAACGAAAGTGAAGAAGTTCGAGCTGCAGAATCACCTGATCGCTGAACTCGATCGCGACGGCATCCACACGGCACCGCGCTCGAACGCGCGAGTCACGACAGACTGATAGACGGAGGAACTTATGGCGAGCACGACGAATGTGGCTTCCGAGGCCGCACGGAACTCCCCGCGCACAGCGAAGGGTATTGAACGCGCTCAGCAGATCATGGAGATCGCCGAGAACCTCTTCCACCGTCAGGGATACGCTCAGACCTCGATGGATGACATCGCGCGCGCGACAGGGCTGCTCAAGGGGAGCCTCTATTACTACATGAAGTCGAAGGAGGACCTTCTCTACCGCATCGTGGAGGACGTCCACGAAGTCTCTCGCGCTCAGCTCGATGAAGCCCGCCAGCAGGAAAATGTGCCCGCGCTGGAGCGGCTGCTGCACTTCGTTGAAGCGCAGGTCACCTACCTCGCGCTCAACGTCACCCGTGTGGCCGTCTACCACCATGAATGGCATCGACTCGAAGGCGACCGCCTGAAGAGCGTGCGCGAAGCCCGGCATGCATACGACGATGCACTGATCGCGCTCTTGGAAGAGCTCAAAGCCGAAGGCTCACTGGCAGCGGACTCCAACACTCGACTCGTGGCCAATATGGTGTTGGCCACGATCTGCTGGCCCTACACGTGGTATCGCTCGGGCACGGTATCAGCCGCTGAGCTCTCGAAGACCTGCACCAACTTCGTACGCGCCGGACTGCCCGGCATGCAGTCGGTCACCTAAGGGTCTGGGAATTCCGGTATCCCGGCGGTAACGCTAACGAGATACTCGAAGGCCGTGCGCCAGGACTTTGCGTCACCGCCCGATCGAGCGTCCGACGATCTCCTTCATGATCTCGCTGGTGCCACCGTAAATGCGCTGCACCCGGGCGTCACGCCAGCGCCAGGCGATCTCATACTCGTTCATGTATCCGTAGCCGCCGTGCAACTGCAAACAGCGGTCGAGCACTCGCCATTCGAGTTCGGTGGCCCAGTATTTCGCGCCCGCAGCCTCGGCATCGCTGAGTTCGCCTGCGACCTGACGGCGAATGCAGTCGTCGACGTAGACACGGCCCACGCGCACTTCCGTGACCATCTCGGCTATGTCAAAGCTGTTGGCCTGGAAGCTCGAGATCGGCTTACCGAAGGCAACCCGCTCTTCGGTGTATTCGGTCGTAAGTTCCAACGCACGCTCAGCATCAGCGATCGCGGTGACCGCCATCGCAAGGCGCTCGGATGCGAGATTACGCATCATGAGGCTGAGACCCCTGCCAGCTTCGCCGAGCACGTTGGATTCGGGTACGGCGACATTATCGAAGAAGAGCTCAGCGGTATCCTGAGCCTCCCGGCCGATCTTGTCGAGCCTGCGCCCGCGCTCGAAGCCCACCATGCCCGCCTCGACCACGAAGAGCCCAAGACCCTCGATGTCGTCGCGTTCGACGCGTGCTGCCACGATCACCAGGTCGGCCTGGATCCCACTGGTGATGAAAATCTTCGATCCGTTCAGGACCCACTGCTCGCCATCCCACCGGGCAGTCGTCTTGATACCGCGCAGATCGGAGCCAGCCCCGGGCTCGGACATTG
This sequence comes from Microbacterium sp. A94, assembly GCF_051842855.1. Classification (NCBI taxonomy): domain Bacteria; kingdom Bacillati; phylum Actinomycetota; class Actinomycetes; order Micrococcales; family Microbacteriaceae; genus Microbacterium; species Microbacterium sp. A94. The sequence goes on from NZ_JBPXMU010000002.1 coordinate 116,317, forward strand.
CGATGGCCGGGACGATGTCTCCACTGGTGATACCCGGCAGCCAGCGCTCGCGTTGCTCTGCGGTGGTGAGATCGGTCAGATAGGGGACCAAAATGCTGTTCGTCAGCTGAAAGGCATCCGTCCCTGCCCCCGCGTAGACGACCTCTTCTTCGATGATCGCGTTGTACCGGAAGTCGCGGATGCCCAAGCCGCCATACTCGGGGTCCGCGGCGAAACCCACGAAGCCGTTTTCTGCCGCACTGCGCCAGAAATCACGATCAATGATGCCATCCCGCTTCCACTGCGCTACCTTCGGCAGCGCCTCGCGAGCAAGGAACTCACGGACCGCGCTGCGGAACTCCTTGTGCTCGGAATCGAAAATCGACCGTGCGGACCGTTTGAACGCCATGGCCCCGCCCTTCACTGAGTATCATTTCTACCAATCAGTCGGTATACTAACACAGAGGCCATCCCGCGCCTCATCGACGTCGACCAAGCGGAACGACCGGAGGATCCATGCCCGAAGCAGACCTTCCCGAGCATCTTCGAGCTCTTCCTGGAACAGCGCTGACGACCGGCACGGTCAGCATTCCGGCGGCCGAGGCACCCCTGCTAGTCGACGTGTTGGGCCCCCCAGGACCCGTAGATGAGTTGCACCCCATCTACGCATATCTGGCTACCCAGCGAGGAATCGGCATGAGCGTCGGAGAAGTCTGCGCTCTCGCTCATTTCGACATCGATGATGGTCCGATGCTCGGCAGCGTCCAGTTCGAATACGTGGCGCCAATGCGGCCCGACACCGAATACCGCGTCGAAGGTACAATCCTCGGCATCACTCGCAAACAAGGCAGGGCAGCCGGCATCTTCGACCTCCTCGATTTCGAAGAGCGCCTCGTCGACGACGACGGGAATATGGTGGCATCCGCGCGCCTTTCTTTCGTCCTGCCCCGAAAGGAGAATCTTCCATGAACGAACGCTCTCCCGGCGACGCCCTCACCCCACACCGAGTCACGGCGGTTACCGCAGAGGCCATGAAGACAATGTCGGTGCTGCTCGATGACCCCAACCCGATCCACCTCGACGCGGACGCCGTGCGCGAACTCGGTCTCGGCGACCGACTCATCAACCAGGGCCCCACCAACCTCGCGTACATGATGGACATGGTGCGCAAGAATTTCCCGACCGCGCACCTGCAGCGCTTCCAATCGCGACTCTTATCCAATGTGTTCGAGGGCGATATCGTCACAGCCGGTGGGAGCATCGAGAGTATAGAGCGTCACTCTGACGGCATGCACATCACAAGCCGCGTCTGGCTCGACATTGAGAAGGGTGATCGTGCGGTCGAGGGTGTCGTGAATGTGGTGATCCCGTGACGAGCTATCCCACGTTGCTCAGCCCTTTCACCCTGGGCTCTGTCACTATCCGGAACCGTACGCTGATGGCGGCGATGTCATCGGGGCTGTCCGATCCCGGTGGCCGAGTGTCTGACGCCCAGATCGAGTATTACGCAGAGCGTTCGCGGGGTGGCGTCGGCCTCATCGCCGTGGAATTCGCCTGCATCGACAGCAGTTACGGAGTTTCAGAGGAGCGTCAGCTCGTCTTCGATGACGACGCCGCGATCCCGGGCCATGCACGGTTGGTAGCCGCGATCCGCGCCGGAGGTGCGACGCCGGCTCTGCAGCTGCAGGCGCCAGGACAGTTCGCCGTGCCCCGAGAGGGTCACGTGGCCGTAGCACCCAGCAACGTCCGCTCGCGCCGTAACGACAGCCTGCGCGCCCGCGCGCTGATCGGTGCCGAAATCGTCGGCCTCATCGTCAGCTTTCGCGAGGCTGCCCGTCGCGCACTGCTCGCCGGGTACGAGGCGATCGAGCTGCACGGCGCGCATGGATACTTACTCATGGCGTTCCTCTCCCCGCTGATGAACCAACGCAATGACGAATGGGGTGGTGATGAAGAGCGCCGGCTCGCGTTCCCCATCGCTGTCATTCGCGCGATCAAGGATGCGATCGGGGACGTCCCGCTCCTTTACCGTATCTCCGCGGATGACTTCACACCGGGGGGGCTCGGCATCGAGGACATGGTGCGGATCACACCTCGACTCGTTGCCGCCGGATTGGACGGCATCGACGTCTCAACCGGTTCGCTCACTGGTTCACTGGAGCGCACGATCGACCCGATGTCGAAGGAGGGCTGGCGGTTCGAGATGACCCGGCGCATCAGGGATGCTGTCGACGTCCCGGTCGCGGGAATCGGCTCGCGCACGCCAGAAACCGCCGAAGCCACACTCCTGCGCGAAGACATGGATCTGGTTGCGCTGGGTCGTCCACTGTTGGCCGACGCGCACTGGGTCGCCAAAGCCGCACAGGGGCGCAGTGCAGACATCCGGCCGTGCACGAGTTGCAACTGGTGCGCGGACCGCGTCTTCAAGCACCTCCCAACCGCATGCGCGGAGAATCCGCGGACCGGGCGAGAGACCGTGCCGCTGATTACGAAGAACGTCGGCCGCGGACGGCAGATCGTGATCATCGGCGGCGGCCCCGGAGGCCTCGCCGCCGCGGTGCAGGCCGATTCGATTGGCTTCACCACGACGCTGTTCGAAAGCGAGAATCGCCTCGGAGGAGGCATTATCGCCTCGGCCGCACCACCACACAAAGACAACCTGCTCTGGTATCGGGACTATCTCGAACGTCGCCTCGCCGCGTCAAAAGTCGACGTGCGGGTGGGCGCTCGGGCAACCCTCGACGACGTTCTTGCTCTCGATCCTTTCGCGGTCATTCAGGCACAGGGAACCGTGCCGACCACGCAGGCCATCCCGGGAGACGACCTGGCGCACGTTGTATCGGCCTATGATCTGCTTCTCGATCGCGGTCCGACGCCAGAATCCTGGCGAGGTCCGGTCATCGTCTACGGTGGCGGGGAAACCGGCTGCGAGACCGCGGAGCTCATAGCTGCACGCGGATTGGATGTCGTGCTCATCTCTCGATCGGAGGAACATCAGCTAGCACGAGCCGCCGAACCGCTGTATCGCAAGGTTCTGCTGACCCGGCTGCGCGCGAATCCGCACGTCTCCATCCGCACCGGCACCCATGTTCTCTCGATCGACCGCGCAGGTGTCACTCTCAGCGAGGATGCCGGTACAACACACATCACGGCAGCGCTGGTCGTCATTGCCCAGGGCCGCCGCAGCGACGACACCCTAGCCACGGAACTCGCCGAACACGGCATCACCAGCATCCTGATCGGCGACGCTCGGCAGATCAGCCGCATCGGCGAAGCAGTTCACGACGCCAACACCGCCATCCGCGAACTCGTCGGCAGCGCAGCTGATGCGCCGCCGGCCTGACCAGCGACCGACACCGACCGTGAGGCACCCATGACTGAAATTCGAATGGACGGCCAGTGCGCTGTCGTCACTGGAGCGGGCCGGGGTCTCGGCCGTGCCTACGCCCGAGAACTCGCCCGACGCGGCGCCGCAGTCGTCGTCAATGACCTGGCGACGGACGAAGAGGGAACCCCGCGAGCGGATGCGGTGGTCGCGGAGATCGAAGCCGTAGGTGGTCGAGCCGTCTCGGACCGTTCGGATATCTCGACTGCAGTTGGCGCCGAAAGCCTCGTCGCCACAGCGGTCGAATCCTTCGGCCGCATCGATGCCATTATCAACAACGCCGGATTCCTGCGCACCGGAACAATCGATGAGCTCACAGATGAAGACATCGAGTCGGTGGTAGCCGTGCACCTTCTCGCTGCGATGTACACGACCCGAGCTGCGTGGCCGCACATGAAAGCTCAAGGTTACGGTCGCATCGTCTTCACGAGCTCCGGATCGACCTTCGGCCACGTCGGCAACGGCAACTACGGTGCCGCCAAGGGCGGAGTGATGACGTTGGCGCGCACGCTCGCCCTCGAGGGAGCGGAGTTCAACATCAAAGTCAACTCGGTACTGCCCTATGCGATCTCGCAGATCGCAACCGGAACTGCTCACATCGGCGAAGACCCTGCGGGGGTGCGCGCGCTCCTGAACTCGCTCACCGATCGGCGGGCACCCGAGACGGTTGCCCCGTTAGCCGTGTATCTCGCCAGTAGCGACTGCCGCGTGACCGGTGAGGCGTTCTCCGCGCTCGCCGGTCGCTATGCACGAGTCGTTTACGGGCTGACGCAAGGATGGATATCGGCGAAGGTCGATGCCACTGCCGACGACATCGCCACGCATCTGGATGACATCCTCAACCCCACCTCATTCACCATCCCCACGATGATCCGCGACGAGATCGCGGATGTCGCCACCCGCCTGCGGGCGCGCGGCTTAATCTGAAAGCGCCCAAGATGGACTCCATAACCGGTTCCCGCATCCCTGCACTCGGCCTTCTGCTGCGCGATTACGCATACGCCTATACCGCCAGCCACGATTTCGACGTCTGCGATCGACTGATGGTTAAGGACTACGTGTTGCGGATGGGTGAGTTCGAGATTCGGGGTCGCGACGACGCCTACAAGCCGGCGACCGAGAAGCAGTACCGTCAGTATCCGGGGCTGGGCTTCACCGTCCACGACTTCATGACCAGTGGCAACCGCGCCGCGTTGCGTTTCAGTGAACACGGCAAGTCCCTCCTGACCGGCAAGAATACCTCGTGGCGCGGGGTCAGCCTGTACCGCTGGGACGGCGAACGCCTCACCGAGTGTCGAGTCGAGCAGGACTACTTCTCCCGACGTCGCCAATCGGAGGGCGCAGCATCCCACCCGGTTCCCGCGCCCGGAACCGATCCCTGGACTGACTCCCTCGCCGCCGAGTCAGAACCGGTCGAATCATCGGTCAGAAGATGGTTGGAGCACGGAGAGCTGTTCGCAAGCGACACCGTCGAGTTCGACGATGAATCTGAAGCCGGACACGAGCGCGCGCGACTCGAGGCGCTGTCGGTCGACGTTCTCGACCTGTTCAGCTGCGGTGAGCGGGCTGCGTTCCACATTCGAGCGGACGGTGTGTACGCCGGTGGCCTGGGAGATGAGTTCGACTCTCTGATCGGCACGCCCGGCTCGCTCTACGCGAGCGGTTATGTGAGCACCAGCAGCGGTGCGATCACGGGGCACGTGGTGACCGACCGACTCAGCTACACGCGTCGCCTCGCGGGCGCACGGTAGCCGAGCATCCGGCTCAGGCGACGCCGAGGAACGCCTGTGTGACGCGATCGTCAGCCAACAACTCCTTCGGAGTCCCGCGAACGACGACCATCCCCTGCTCAAGCACAGCGGCCTGATGGGCGACGTCCAGGGCAGCAGCATTCTGCTCCACCATCAGCACACCGATACCGCGTCCCGCGATACTGACGACAGCTTCGAGCACTCGGTCAACCATGATCGGCGCCAACCCCATAGATGGCTCATCCAGCAGGATCAGCTTCGGTTTGGCCATGAGCGCTCGACCGAACGCAAGGAGCTGCTGCTGCCCACCGCTGAGAAGCCCGCCGAGGCTGCGACGGTGCTCGGCGAGCATCGGGAAGATCTCATAGATCTCCTCCTCCCCCTCGCGCGCTTGCCTCGCAGAACCTCTACCGAACGCGCCAAGCCTGAGATTCTCCGACACCGTCAACGGCCCGATGATATGGCGTCCTTCGGGCACGAGCACCAGCCCGGCCTGCGAGATCTTCCAGGCAGGTTTACGTGTGATATCGACTCCGTCAAACACGATGCGACCGGCCCTGGATTTAACTGAACCGGCGATCGCATTGAGCGCAGAAGACTTTCCGGCACCGTTCGCGCCGAGCATCACTGAGATCTCCCCTGCCTGAACGGTGACGTCGAGGCTGCGGAGGCCGATGAGGTGCCCATATCCGACACGCAGGTCTTTCACCTGCAGCAGATCATGCGTTCTTTCGACCAAGGTAGGCCTCCCTCACTCGCTCATCACGGATTGTCTCAACCGGATCACCTGTCGCAATCACCTTGCCGAAGTCCACAACGACGATCCGGCTCGATACCCGCGTAACAAGACCCAGATCGTGCTCGATGAGCAACTGGGTGAGGCCTTCGGAGCGAAGGTTCAGCAGGAGCTCCGAGACTTCCTCCCGCTCTCGCGGATTCATGCCTGCAACCGGCTCGTCAAGCAGAAGAAGCTGCGGTGAGCTCGCGAGAGCTCGAGCGATCTCCACGCGCCGTTGGAACCCATAGGGCAGAGCGCCCGGGAGAAGCTCGGCGTACTCAACCATCCCGACTCGACCCAACGCTTCGAGCGCAGCCACCCGTGATCGACGCTGCGCTTTGGCGGCACGGAGGGGTCGGAAGGCCGCGTCGAGCGGGCTTCCACCGTCGTCCGCTCCCAACATCACGTTCTCGACAACGGTGAGATCGGGGAGCAGACGAATTGCCTGGAAGGTGCGACGAACGCCCAGCCTCGCAATGCGCGGTGGGGCGAATTTCTTAATCGTCTCACCGTCGACTCGGATGTCACCGTCGGTGATGTGCGTCAATGCGGTGATCGCATTGACGAGCGTCGTCTTACCTGAGCCATTTGGCCCGACGATGCCCACGAGCTCGCCCGGCCAGACCTGAAACGAGACGCCGTCGACGGCACGAACCCCGCCGTAGTGGACCTTGACGTCGTCGACATCAAGGACTGGCTGTGATTCCTGCGCCATCATGACCTCTGATCCCTCTTCGTCGGAACCCGGATCGTCGTTGTGGCCGGCGCTACGGGAGCATCCGGAAGCTTCCGTTGACGCACCCGGTGCCACAGCTGCTGGATGATGCCCCAGATTCCCTGCGGCGCGAAGATCACCATGATGATGATGAGCAGACCATAAACGACATCGGTCCACTCACGGACGAATCCGATCCAACGCGGCAGCATCGTCACGATGAACGCGCCGATCACAGCTCCCACCCATGAGGATGTCCCACCGAGAACGACGATCGTCAGCCCCATTACAACCAGGGAGAAGCCTGAGTCATTCGGCCCAAGCACGCCGTAGCTGAGCGCGGACATGCTGCCAGACAGCGCACCGAGAACGGCACTGAACATGAAAGTCGCGATTCGAAGCTTGAAAGTATCGATCCCGAGAGACATCGCAAGCGGTTCGTCCGTTCGCAGCGCATCGGCGAAGCGACCGCCCGAACGGGACTGCCACAACGCCACACTGGCGACGGCGAGCACAGCGAGACCAATGGATGTCGGCAGGGACATCACCATGGGGATCCCGAAGATTCCGGACGGGCCTCCCGTTACGGGTGTCCAGTTGAGCGCCACCGCGACGACCAGAAGGTTGAATGCGATCGTTCCCATGCCGAGATACAGACCGCGTAGGCGGGTGAGCAGCAGGGCGAGCAGGCCCGATGCTGCCGCGCAGATCAGGAGTCCGATAAGGATGGCCAACGGCCAGGGAATGAGCTTGGTGAGAATGGCCGTCGTGTACGCGCTGATGCCCCAGAAGCCGGCGCTGGCGAGCGAGAAGACGCCTGCTCGCAGCACCACCTGGACACTCAGTCCGAGCACGATGTACATCATCAGTGTCTTGAGGAGCAGATCATTCTGCTGCAGGAATTCGATCATGCGCGCTTCCACGCTTTCTCGCCGAAGATTCCCTGTGGTCGCACCAGCAGCACGACGAGGATGAGAGCGAAGGCGATCGCGTCTCGGAGGCTTCCGCCAACGAAGACCACGGCGGCTGTCTCCGCGAATGCGAGTACGAACGCCCCCAGTGCCGCTCCGGGAATGGATCCGACCCCACCGAGAATGATGACGGCGAAGGCCTTGAGTAAAAGGTGCTCACCTGAATGAGCGTCGACCGCGTTGGAGTTGGCTGCGAGCAGAAGTCCAGCGGCTCCAGCAAGCGCGCCGCTGACCACCATGGTCAGCGCCGACATGCGAGCGACGGGTATTCCGAGCAGCTCGGCGGTCTTAGGATCCTGCGCGATCGTGCGCAGGGCACGACCGCCCTGCGTGCGGGAAACCCACCACCAGAGGGCGAGCGTGGAAAGAATTCCGACCAGGATGATGGTGATCTGGAGGTCGGAGATCGTGATCCCCGCGAACTTGTGAATCGGCGTCTGCGTGATGTCCATCGGAAGGTTCACCACTTCAGCCCGGGCGAAGTTGAGTGCCACCGCGATCGGAATGAGGCTCGCTCCGATGCTGGCGATCAGGATCGCAAGCTCAGCCGCGTGCTGATCGGCCGCGCGCTGCATGATCGGTCGGAAGACGAAGATCTGCAGGATGAGTGAGAGCACTGCGCCGATGACGGCCGCGAAGATGACGAGCACCCACAGCGGGATGTCGGGCGATACCTCGCGCGTGACGATGTACGCGCTGAAGGCGCCGAACATGAAGATCGAGCCATGCGCGAGGTTAAGCACCTTGAGCACACCCCAGGAGAGCGAAAGCCCCAGGGCGAACATCAGATACAGCGAACCCAGGATGATGGCGTTGACAAACTGACCAAGCACGGTGTCGCCCTCCTTTCCTTTTCTGCAGCGGGACTTGTGGAGGATTTTTGAAGAGTCGAGGGGCGGTACGGGACGCACCGCCCCTCGACTCCAGCGGGGTTGGTCAGCCTACGACGTGGACTGCACCGTCGCGCCACTCGAGGAGGAGGCCGTCGATGCGGGCGTCACGGTCTTCGAAGCTGATCGGGCCGACCGCACCGTCGAATCCAGCATCGGCGGCCTGGCTGATGCCTTCGAGCACCGACGCGCGGTCGCTGGGGTCTGTGGCGTTGGCGATGCCCTGAGCGAACAACAGAACAGCGTCCCAGGTCTCGGCGGCGAAGGCGCCGGGAACTTCGCCAGTCTGCTCCTCGTAGTAGCTCACGAACTCCTGAGTTGACTCAGCCGGTCCATCAACGCTGAAGTCCGCAGGCCAGGTAAAGCCGTCTGCGCTGGCACCCAACGGTTCGAGAACGCCGTTGGCGAAGCCCGCCGAACCGCCGACGAATCCGTCATAGCCCTGGTTCAGGATAGCGGTCGAGACCGTCACGTTCGGAGTGCCCTGTCCCAGCAAGAGGACCAGATCGGGGTCGGCGCCGACGACCTTCGAGGCAACAGCGGTGAAGTCGGTGTCCGTGCCCAGGAAACTCTCGTTCGCGACGATCTCGACACCTGCTTCCTCGAAGATGGGCGGATAAACAATATCGGCGACTTCTACGAGGGTCGGATTGTCCGACTGCGTGACCAACGCGACTGACTCGATGCCCTGCTCGATGTAGTAGTCAGCCTGACGGAAGTGGTAACTCGACTGCGGTGCCGTGGTGCGGAAGATGTGATCGCCAGCTTCGATCACAGCCTCACTGCCGGACTGCATGGCAACGATCGGCAGGCTGAGGCTCTGCGCCGCGGCAGCGGTCGCCTGCGACACGCCTGAAGCGCACCCGATGACAGCGCCCACAGAGTCACTCGAGACGATCGACTGAACCTCGGTCGCAGCGACTTTCGGGTCGGTCTGCGTGTCGCGGATGTCCGGGTTGAGGATGACATCTCCGGCGAGGCCATTCTCATTGACCCAGTCGATGGCAACCTCGAAACCGGTCTGAGCCTCACTGCCGCAGAATGCTGCAGCCCCGGAAATATCACCCAGGAACGATAGCGTCACCTCGCTCACATCAGCGGGAGCGTCGCCCGCTCCCTCTCCGGACCCGTCGGACGTCGCGCTACATGCGGCGAGAACGAGCGCAAGCGGTGCTGCGATCGCGATTGCCTTGATTGTGTGCCTCATTGCACTCTCCTCTTGTATGGGGGTTCGCTGTTCACTGGGTCGACAAGATCCATGCGAGTGACGAGCGGATCGGGACGTCCACGCGTCAGAATTCTTCATTAAATCTAACAACTGGTTGTTATATAGAAGAGTCTCGGGCCCCGGGCGGAAAAAGTCAAACATCATCCCGAAGAAATTCATCGGATCCTGTCATCCGATCGATTCATCTATAGTCGACAAACGACCGTTTGGCGGGTACTCTGTGGGTGCCGTGAAGGTAATGCGATAAGGAGCCCATATGCCCGTCGAAAGCAAAGACATTCTCTCCCCCGAATTAATCGAGGATTCGAACTCCTATTGGGCAGATCTGCGAGCACACGATCCCGTCCACTGGGACGCCGCGCAACGGGCCTGGCTACTGACACGATATGGCGATGTCGTCGACGGATTCATGGACCCGAGACTGTCATCCGACCGCATCCGTCCTCTGCTCGAGATCCTGCCACCGGAGCGCCGCGAGCGCCTCGGACCCATGCTCGAGGTCATGGGTGACTGGCTCTCGGTGACCGACGCGCCGGTGCACACACGGCTGCGAAAGCTCGCAAACAACGCCTTCCGCGGTCAGCAGATCGCCCGGATGGCGGAGTGGATGAGTCAACTCGTCGACGAGTTGATCGATGATTTCATCGCTTCCGCCAGCACCGACTTCATCGAGGGAATCGCCAGCCCTCTGCCCGCAACTGTCGTCGCACGCATGATGGGGGCACCGGCAAGCGACGGCCCGCTGTTTCGAAAATGGTCGGATGAGCTCGCGCTGGTCGCGTTCAGCGCCGGAGACAAGGCCGCGCCCGATCGCTACACACGCGCGTTCACAAGCATCGGCGAGATGCAGGACTACCTGCGAGATCTCATCGACAAGCGTAAAGCCGACCCTCGCGACGACATGATCTCAGCCCTCATGACTCCGGCTGCGGACGGTGACGTGCTCACAGAGTCGGAGCTTCTCTCGATGTGCACGCTTATCCTCTTCGCCGGACACGAGACCACGACGAACCTGCTGTGCAACTTCCTCGTCATGCTCGAACGCGAGCCACATGTGCGCGGGCAGCTACTCACCGAGCCGTCGCTCATCAACACCGCCATCGAAGAGGTGCTCCGCTACGAGGCGCCGATCAAGGTCATCGTGCGCTGGGTCGCGGAGAGCCACGAGCGTGGCGGCAAGACCCTGAACGCGGGCGACCGCGCTTACCTCGTACTGCATTCAGCCAATCGGGACGAGAGCATCTTCGAGAACGCCGACACGTTCGACATCCGCAGGCCGACCCAGCCCTCACATATCGCTTTCGGCCGCGGTGCACACGCCTGCTTGGGGGCGCAGCTCGCCCGAATCGAAGCGCGCATCGCGCTGCCGAAGATCCTCGAGCGACTCCCCGGCCTCCGCGTCACCGAAGACATCCGCTGGAAACCATTCATCGCCGCACGAGCGGTCACCGCACTCCACGTCGAGTACGACTCGAGTGAGACAACAGCATGAGCCGCGTCAAGTATTTGGCAGCCGACGGCACCGAGACGGTGCTTGTTGTTCCTGCGAGCACCAGCATCATGCAGGCGGCGGTGTCCAGCGGCGTACGAGGCATCGTCGGTGAATGCGGTGGCCAGCTCATGTGCGCAACCTGCCACGTTTATGTCGAATCAGTGGCGGGACAACTGCCCGAGCAGACCCAGGACGAACGCGACATGCTCGAACTCGCGGCCTCGCCTGTGCACGAGTGCTCTCGGCTCTCCTGCCAGCTCATCATGGACGACTCGATCGCACACGCACGTGTTCGACTCCCCGAGACGCAGGTCTGACATGCGCCCCGTCGTCATCATCGGCGCCGGCCAGGGCGGGACCACCACCGCCGAAGCCCTCCGGGATCGCGGGTTCGACGGTGCCATCACGCTCGTGGATGCCAGCGTCGAACTGCCCTACCGGCGCCCGCCGCTGTCGAAGGCGTTTCTCAGCGGAGACCTCGATCGTGAATCGCTCGTATTCCGGCCCACGTCGTTCTACGAGGAACTCGACGTCGAGCTTGCACTCGGTGAGTCCGCCATCGGCATCGACAACAGCCGGAAGCACCTCGAGCTCGCTCATGGACGCAAGCTGGGTTACGACCACCTCGTCATCGCCACCGGCTCTTCACCCTGCCCGTGGCCGGGCACCGGGGCGCAGCTTGACGGCGTGTTTCAACTTTCGACCGTCGACGACGCCGAACGTCTCCGTACCGCGATGCGAAGCGGCGCGGCACTGACGGTCATCGGGGGCGGATTCATCGGAATGGAAGTCGCATCCACTGCACGCAAAGCGGGACTCGACGTCACTGTTCTGGAGAAGGCAGAGCGCGTGATGGCACGAACCCTGACCGCACTCGCATCCGATGTACTTGTCGAGAAGCATCGCGGCCTCGGCGTGACGGTGCGAACAGCCGTTTCGGTCGACGCGATCGTCGGCTCCGCGGGCAGGGTCACCGGAGTCCGGCTGGACTCGGGAGAGCTGCTGCCGTCCGATCTCGTACTCGTCGGCGTGGGATCCGCAGCGAGCATCGGACCGGCCGGCGCCGATCTCTGCGACAAGTCACTGCGTGCCATCCGCGTCGATGAGTTCCTGCGCACGATCGATCCGTCGGTCTCCGCGATCGGCGATGTTGCAGCGTTTCCTCGCGGCAGGCGCGGCATCCGGCTGGAATCCGTACAGAACGCGACCGATCAGGCACGGTCGGTGGCCGCCCGGCTGACCGGTCAGACCACGCCGTACATCACGACACCGTGGTTCTGGACCGAGCAGGCCGGCGTGAAACTCCAGATTGCTGGCTTGGTCGCGGGAGCAGATCGCTACGTGGTGCGCGGTGACAGCGGTCGATTCAGTATCTTCGCCTTCAACGACGGAGGACTGCTGGGTGCCGAATCCTTCTCGAACCCCGCTGACTATATCGCCGTGCGCGCCCTGCTGACACATGGCCTGTGTATCACGCCCGAACAGGCGCAGGACCAGGATTTCGATCTCGCGGCCCTGGCTCGGTCGGGCTCATCGGTCGCGGCCTGAAGATCAGCCCGCCGCCAGGCCGGTGACGAATATCTTCGCGAACTCGCGCCCGATCTCCTCCGGGGTCTTCGACCCCGCGCGGTACCAGCGGTAGATCCAATTGATCGAGCCAAGGATTGCCAGGGCTGCGACCGACGGATCGACGTCGCGTCGGACGCTCCCGTCTTCCTGTCCGCGCCGAATGAGGTCACTGACAAGCTGGCGATAGTCATACTCAGTCAGCTGTTCGCGTTGTGCCGGTTCGAGACGCTCGAATTCGTGCAGGTAGACACTTGTCGCGGTGAGATGCTCCACGAGGAACACCGCATGCCCCTCGATCGCTTTGGCGAGAAGCTCCAGACCGGTCCCGGACGCCTGACTGTAGCTTTGGAACCGTTCGAAGCCATCCCAGTAGACACTCCGGATCACCTCGTACAGCAGGTCACCTTTGGACTTGATGTAGTAATAGATGCTGCCCTTGAGGATGCCGAGCTCATCAGCGATCTGCTGCAGCGACGTCGCCGCGTAGCCGTTCTGAGCGAACATGTGCGCCGATACGTTGAGCAACTCCTCCCAGCGCTCGTCGCCGGACTTGCGGGAGATCGGGCGCGATGTCTTACGCGCGCTCGCCGGCGGACCTGTAACGTCCTGATTGGCCATAGATCCAAACTACCGGTCGTGGGCGTGAAGTACCCTGGGCCTGATGGGGCTCGCGCGGTTTGATTCCCGCCAGCTGGGTGTGGTCGGTTTGGCCAGCATAAAATGTCTGCTCGAACTCGGCCGGTGAGACGTCGCGGAGGTAGTCGGCGTAGCAGTTGTGCGCACGATTGAACATCGCTAACATAACAAACAACCGGTTGATTACGGAGTTGTGATCGAATCGTTCAGCTCATCAGAGCGAAGTCATTGTGATCTGCATCGGCGCCGGCTCCGACGCCGCCTGTGCTCCGAGCTACAGAATCGAGTGATGTTTATGTCGAACGCTCTATCAGTTGAGAGGCCACTTACCGAACCCGTCGGCCGTGAGGAGCTTGAGCGAATTCTCTCCCTCCAACGCGCAGCATTCCTGAAAGAGGGGCGCGCTTCGGCTGAAGTACGGCGGGATCGCATCGACCGGCTGTGCCTGGCTATTCTCACTTACGCTAACGAGCTCAGCGACGCGATGGATCTCGACTTCGGCCAGCGCCCGCACGCGCTGAGCAAGGCATTCGAGGTTGTCGGCTGGCTGGCCGACGCGAAGGTTCTGCGCGAGAGCCTCGAAGAGTGGATGAAGCCCATTCAGGTTGCAGCCGGGTTCATTCAGCAGAAGTCGCGGGGAGTCATCGGTGTCATCGGCGCATGGAACTTTCCGATCGCCTCGACCGTGCAGCCCGCGCTGGCCGCACTCGCTGCGGGCAACCGGGTGGTGTTGAAATGCCCTGACTTTCACGTTCGCACCGGCAAGGTGCTCGCGAAAGCGGTCGCCGAGTTCATGACTGAAGACGAAGCCACCGTTGTACTGGGAGATCTGAAGACAGCAGAGACGTTCTCCGAACTCCCCTTCGACGGCTTTCTCTTCACCGGGTCGCCTCGTGTCGGCAGACTCGTTGCTGCTGCCGCGGCAAAGAACCTCGTACCGATCGTTCTCGAGCTGGGCGGAAAGAACCCGGCAGTCGTTGCGCGCGACGCCGACCTCGATCTAGCCGCGCGTCGCATTGCGCAAACTCGCGCGATCAACGGCGGGCAGGTGTGCTTGTGCCCGGAGTATGTCTTCGTTCCCCGCGAATCGCTCGATGTCTTCGTCGAAAAGGTCCTAGGGCAGTTCATGGACCTCTTTCCCGACTACCTCAACAATCCCGGTGTCGTCTCGATCGTCAATAACAACAATTACGATCGAATCGTCGGCTTGATCGACGACGCCGTCGCAAACGGTGCCCGCAAGCTCGAGGCTGTCAACGACGACGAAGCGGCATCTCTGCCTTCACGTGAAGGCAGACGAATCGCGCCTACCGTTCTTCTTGACGTTCCGGAGGCCGCGAAGATTTCCTCCGAGGAAATCTTCGGGCCAGTTCTGCCGATCTACGTCTACGACGACATTGAAGAAGTCGTCGAGTACGTCAGCTCTCGGCCCTCGCCGCTCAGCACCTATTGGTTCGGCGAAGACACGGTGGAGTTCCGGCGCTTCCTCGACTACACGACCAGTGGCGGAGTCACGCGCAACGACGGCATGGTGCATGCGAATGTCGAGGGTGCCCCCTTCGGCGGCGTTGGCAACTCTGGGTACGGCGCCTACCACGGCAAGGCCGGATTCGATCAGTTCACCCATAGCCGCATGGTGGCTACAGCGTCGCCAGATGCTGGCGCAGCAGACAACCTGGTCGGTCGGGCTCTAGCTTCCGACGGCATGAATTCAGCGATGGATGGCCTTATCGAGGGGGCTATCGACGACATTCGTTCACGTATCGGTTGAGTCTCGGAATAGACCGGCCAAGAATGCCCATCAGCTGAGCTTGCTCGCAGCTGGTGGGCATTCTTGCGAGCTTCGCACCTAAGGCGTGTCAGGCACCGACCGCACCCACGCACTCAAAGAAGCCAAGGCGCGTCCGCCTCTTGAGATTTGTTTCTAACAACCGTATGGTTGTAACAGCTTTTGTTCCCCTGAGTACACCACGAAGAAGTGAAAACTAAGGAGTCGTAGAGACCGTGCACACCCCTAGACATCACAACACGGTTCCCGCGCTCCTGTTCCGGGGCGTGGAGAAGTTTGCCGATCGAGATGCCTTCGTCTTCGACACCGGCAGCGATATCATTCACGAAACCTACCAGGAGCTTTTCGACCGCTCGCTGGAGTTCGCACGCGCGCTCGTCGGCCTCGGCATCCGCCCCGGCGATCACGTGGGCGTCGCCATGCACAACTCCATCGATCTGATCCATGCGCTCTTCGGCAGCACGCTGGCAGGGGCTGTTGCCGTGCCGATGAACACACGTCTGGCTCCTCGAGAGTCTGCCTATGTCATCCAGGACTCGGGTGTGCGCGTACTGCTCATCAACGATATCGCCCGTGAGCATGTCGACCTGGTGGAGCGTTTCCATGAGGCGCTTCCGGGTCTGGCCGACGCCGGCATGGGCGTCGCCGGCACGACTCCGGAAGCTCCTGCTCTTCTGGGTGCTTATCTCTTCGGCGTTAGTGAGGCAACCGGCTTCGGCACAGCCGAGAGCTTCCTCGCCCACGCGGCGAGTGTCCCCGCCGAGACCGTGCTCGACGCTGCACTCGAGACCGATCCCGAGTCCACCTACATGATGCTTTACACGTCCGGAACGACAGCCAACCCGAAGGGATGCCGACTCCCCCACCGCTCGATCGTCGCAACCGGCTATCAGGTCGGTCGGGAGCGGTTCGGCCTCACGCCGGAAGACAAGCTCTGGAACGCGCTGCCGTTCTTCCACGTCAGCTCACAGGCGCCGATGACCGGAGTCCTTGACGCCGGCGCGACGTATATATCGATGGTCTACTTCGATCCCGAGCGAGCGCTGGATCTCATCCGCAACGAGGGCGCCACTGTACTCTTCCCCGCGTACCCGGCATTGACCCAGCCGCTCCTGAACAACGCTGACGATGTGGAGGCGGCGTTCTCGAAGGTCCGCGCAGTTCTCACCGTCGGCCCCGCGGAACTGCTGCGCAAGTACGCCGAGCAGTTCCCGAACGGGACGAAGCAGATCAGCTGCTACGGCTCCACCGAGTTGGGTGGCATCGCAGTGATGGGGCGCCTTGATGATTCCGCTGAAGAGCGCTCCACTGCCGGCTTCCCCCTCGACGGCGTCGAGATGCAGGTGCGGGATCTCGAGACCGGCGAGCCTGTCGGCCCTGGCATCGGCGGTGAACTCTGGTTCCGCGGATTCAACCTCTTCACGAACTATCACAACGACGCGGAGAAGACCGCTGAGGCCTTCGATGATGAAGGCTGGCTAAACTCCGGCGACAGCGGCAGCGTCGATGAGCGCGGCTACCTGACTTTCTTGGGTCGAGTCAAGGACATGCTCAAGGTCGGTGGCGAGAATGTCGCCTGCATCGAGATCGAGGCATATCTGATGTCCCACCCGGCTGTCGCCGTCGCCGCCGCCGTCGGCAAGCCCGACAACAAATACGACGAGGTTCCCGTGGCGTTCGTCGAGTTGCGCCCAGGCCATGACGTCGATCCGCAGGAGATCATCGATTTTGCCGCCAAGGGTTTAGCGAAATTCAAGGTGCCCCGCGAGGTGCACATCGTGACCGAATGGCCGATGAACGCGGGCACCAAAATTCAGAAGTTCAAGCTCAAGGAGCAGTACCTGTCGTGAGCGGGCGGGGCTGAGCGGGTCTACCCGCCCCAGTCGACATCCGCTTCAACGGCCAAGCCGACCCGTTCGCGCGACGATTTCGTCCTCGACGAACCCTGGTCGGCCCAGAACGAAGACCGCAGGAACCGCCAACAGCACCGCAACCATGAGGAAGGCCAGCGGCAGCGACCACGTTCCCGTGAGTTCGTAGAGGATCCCCACGGTGAAGGGTCCAATTGCGGCGAGGACGTAACCAACCGCCTGAACGAACCCGCTCAACCGCAGTGCCACCGCCGCCGACCGCGTGCGCAGCCCAATGAGGGTGAATGCGAGCGGGTAGGGCAACGAGCCCACGCCGAGGGCAAGCACCCACAACACCGGTGCTGCACTCGGAGCAAGGAGGAGCCCGGAGTACCCGATCACGAAACTGAGCATTCCGATCACGATAATGGGAATGATGGCAGCAGCTATCCGGTCAACGATCGGCGGCACGAGGATGGCAATCGGGAACCCGCAGACGGCGAACAGAGACAACAGCGAGCCAGCAGCCGCCGGATCGAGTCCTGCTGTCTCGACGAGGATCGTCGGCATCCACGCGAGCATCGCAAACCCGCCGAACGAGCACATCGCGAACAGCCCAACCAGGGACCAGGCGATCCAACTCGAGGCGATCCGCCCGGGATGCACGGAGCCACCACCCCGCGCTAGACCCGGCTCCGCGAATGCGTCCCCCGCATCACGTCGAGTCCGCGAGACGCGGGCTTCGATGATCCACGGCAGCAGCGCGACGACCGTTGCTACGCACCACACCCCCAATGAAGCACGCCAGCCGATGAGCTCGGCCAGCGGAACGGCCACCAGTGCGGGAACAGCGCTGCTGATTGCGAGGCTTGCCACGTAGACCGCTGTGACGACGCCAATCCGTTCCGGAAAGTGTCGTTTGATGAGCGGGGGGACCAGCACATTGCCGACTCCTGATGCAAACAGCGTCACCACGGTTGCGATCAGAAGACCTGCCGGCTCTACAGACACCGCACGCACCGCGTGCCCGGCGATCATGACAAGGAGAACGAGCATGATGGTTCGCTCAAGCCCGACACGGCGCCCGATGAGCGGGGTGATCACCCCGCTCGTCGCGTACGCCAACGTCGGTGCCGCTGCAATGATGCCCAGTGTGAGCCCATCCAGCGGCACCTCCGCCGAAATCACCTCCAACAGCGGGGAGATGGAAGTGATCACCGTACGCAGAGAGAGCCCGACGAACAGGATGCCCAGAAATGCCGCAGTAGCGGCCAGGAGGGTACCTCTGCTGCCGGGGCTCATGGCGGTGCTCTGTGCTCGATTTAGAAGGATCGAGGCAGGCCGAGGCCTTCTGCGATCGTGTTGCGTGCCATCTCGTTCGTGATCGGACCGATGCGGAAGAGGCGCACGTCACGCCAGTACCGCTGCATGTTGGTCTCCGCCGAATACCCCATCCCGCCGAGGATCTGCAGGCCGAGGTCTGCACCCTGCCCCGCGAGTTCTGACGCGACCACCTTCGCCATGTTTGACGCCTGCCCGGCAGGTTCGCCACGCGACTGCAGCCACGCCGCCTTGAGCACCATGAGCTCGGACTGATCGCGCCACATGGCAATGTTGGCCACGTGGTGCTGCAGAGCCTGGAACCGACCGATCTTGCCGCCGAACGCCTCGCGCTCGTTCATGTAGCGCAGGGCGTCCTCGAGTACGCCGTCGAGGATGCCAACACAGAACGACGCGAGCATGACTCGTTCGTTGTTCAGCGTGGGGATTACCTGACGCCAGGCGTTGTTCGGCTCTCCCAGCACGTTCTCATCGGGAACGAATACATCGTCGAGGAAGACATCGCATGAGCCCAGCGAACGCATTCCTAGCTTCGGGATCTCACGAATGGTGATCCCGTCAGACTTCGTGGGCAGAATGAATAGTGTCAGCCCCTGATGGCGCTTCTCGACGTTCTCGTCGGTACGGGCGAGCAACAGGATGTAATCGGCGACGTGCGACATGGAACTCCACGTCTTTTGTCCGTTGATCACCCAACCGCCATCGACCTTCTTGGCGACCGTGCGCATCGCCCCGAGCACGTCGGTGCCGCCGCCGGGCTCAGTGAATCCGATCGCCCACTTATCCTCGCCCGAGCAGATCCGCGGGATGTACTTCTGCTTCTGCTCCTCCGAGCCATACAGGCCCACCGATTTACCGCCGGCGAAGGAAGTGATGCCCCAGACCCAGGTAAGACCGGCGAGGTTACGCGACAGCTCACGAGCGAGAATCATTTGCGTGACGATGTCGCCGCCCTGGCCGCCGTATTCCTCCGGGATACCGATCCCGTGAAATCCTGCTGCACTGAATTTGTCCCACAGCTCGAACGGGAACTCATGCTCGTTCTTTTCCCATTCCAGCGCGGCTGACTTGGGAGCTTCCTTGTCGACCCACTCGCGCACGAATCCGCGGAAGTCTTCTTGCTCCTCGGTGAGGTTAAAATCCACTGCTTTACTCCTTCTTGATTGTGTTGTCAGCCCGGTCCATGAGGGGTCAGGGTGTGATGACGACTTTTCCGATCGCTTCGCCGTCGGCCAAGCGGGCGACAGCTGCCGCAGCATCGTCGAGCGCGAATGTCGAATCGATAAGCGGGTGGATACCGGCGTGGGTGACGAAGCGGACCAGAGCACGGAGGTCTTCGATCTCACCCAGCGATGTCCCGACGATGGACACATGATTCAGAAAGATCCGGTTGAGGTCAACGTTCACACGGTTGCCCGTCGTCGCGCCGGCGACGACGACTCGTCCACCTGGCCGCACCGAACGGAGCGAGTGTTCGAACGTCGCCTCGCCCACCGTCTCCAGCACGACGTCCACCCGCTCGGGTAGGCGTGTTCCAGATTCGAATGTCGCGTGTGCACCCAGTTCGCGGGCACGTGCCAAGCGTTCCTCATTACGTCCCGTAACCCAGACACGGATGCCAGCTGCCGCAGCAAGCGAGATCAGCGCCGTGGCGACTCCTCCACCCGCCCCCTGCACCAGGAGAGTATCGCCGGGGCGCACACTCCCTGCGTTGAACAGCATGCGGTATGCCGTCAGCCACGCGGTGGGCAGTGCGGCGGCTGAGACAAAATCGAGCTCGGCCGGCTTATCGATGAGGTTTCGTTCGGGAACAAGCACCCATTCCGCTGCGCCACCGGTGCTGGCCTCGGCGAACATGCTCCGACGCGGATCGAGCAGCTCACCGCCCGGGCCGGAAGGCGCAGGACTTACCAGCGAGTGCACGATGACCTCGCGCCCCTCTTCGGTCACACCGGCGACGTCGGAACCGATGCCCAGAGGAAACTGCTCGGCGGTCGTGCCGACTCCCTTGATCGACCAGAGGTCATGCTGGTTGAGTGACGCGGCTCGCACGTTGACGAGCACGAATCCGGGCGTGGGTTCGGGAATCGGGGAATCAATGACCGAGATAACGGATGCGGGGTCAGTCGAGATCTTGGTCGCGACAGCACGTTTCATCATCTCTTCATGCCTTCCACAGTTCAAAGATCGTGGCGTTGGCCATGCCGCCGCCTTCACAGATCGTCTGCAGGCCGTAGGTGATTTCATTGCGCCGCATGTGGTGGACGAGGTCTGCCATGATCCGCGCACCCGAACCGCCCAGTGGGTGGCCGATGGCGATCGCGCCTCCGTTGGGGTTGACGAGATCGGGATCCGGTTCGATCTCCTTCTGCCACGCTCCGAGGACGGACGAGAATGCCTCGTTGACCTCGAATGCGCCGATCTCCGAAAGCGGAATCCCCGAACGCTCGAGCACCTTGCGGGTCGCAGGAATCGGTCCGGTCAGCATGGTGATGGGGTCAACACCGACAACGGCAGAGTGGATGATCTTGACAATGGGCGTCAGCCCCAGCTCTTCTGCTTTCTCGGGAGTCATGATGAGCAGGGCAGCAGCACCGTCGGAGATTTGAGAGGCGTTGCCTGCGGTGATGCGACCGTTCTCTCGGAACGGAGCCGACAGCCCCGCGAGGATCTCCATCGTCGTGCCGGGACGAATCCCCGAGTCCACGGAAAAGACCTCTTCCTCGTGCTCGTCATCGGCAGGAACGGTGATCGGGATGATGTGCCCCTCGTGACGACCGTCGGCGATGGCGGCAGCCGCACGCTGATGCGATCGCACGGCGATCGCATCGAGGTCCTCACGACTGAGGTTCCACTGCTCGGCGATCATCTCCGCGCCCACGCCCTGGGGCACAAGCGTGTCCCCGTAGCGGTCGGTGATTCCGACAGCGGTGGCGGGATCTCCAGGCCCGTTCGCGACGGAAGAGAACATCGGCACACGACTCATCGACTCAACGCCTCCGGCGACCACAATGTCGTAGTGGCCGGCCATGACACCGGCCGCTGCGAACATCACCGTCTGCTGCGAGGAACCGCACTGGCGGTCGACGGTAGTTGCGGGGACGCTCTCCGGCCACCCAGCGGCGAGCACCGCATAACGGCCGACGTTCATCGACTGTTCGCCGACCTGACTAACACAGCCCCAAATGACATCGTCTACCAGGCTCGGATCGATGCCAGAGCGCTCGGCGAGCGCAGTGAGAGTGGCTGCGGCCAGATCGACCGGATGAACCCGCGAGAGCGGGCCGTTCTTGCGCCCAACAGGGGTGCGGACTGCTTCAACGATGACAGCTTCACGCATGGGGACTCCTTCAGTCAGTTTGGATGGCCGACAGCGGCCGGGATCGTGGCGAGATTTCGAAACGGCGATGCGACTTGCCAGAGAGGCCCGGCCACAGAGTCGTATTCGCATAGCGCACCGCGCTCGAGGATGTGGGAATCAGAGCTCACATCCTGCGGGTCGAGCACGGGGCTCACACACGTGTCGTCTTCCACCAGGATTTCCACCCAGTGCGCCTGCGGTTCGGTGGCGATGACAGCGCCAAACTCTGAGATCAGCGTGGGGTCATGCTGTCGCACCAGCCATTCTTCGCGGCCCAGCAACTGGACGGTCCGCTGCCAGAACTTCGGCTCGATCGCAGCGACGGCCAATGAACGACCATCTGCGCAACGGTAGATCTGATAACAAGGCGACTGGCCGTCGAGAGGGGTCTCCACTTCGACGTCGAGGGAGCGTGCGGCGAGCGCCTCCACCACCTGCATGCCGCCGAGCGCGAGGGCGGCATCGGCGAGTGAAAGATCGACATGTGCGGGCGTTCCGTCCTGGCGTGCGCGTGCGACACCAGAGACGATCGCCAGAGCGGCGAGGATTCCGCCGGTCACATCCGCTTGCAAGACTCGCGGGACGGTCTCGCCTAATAGGCCCGCGTATCCAACGAAGTTGAGGTCATGCCCGGCCGTCGCAGCGCGCGGACCGCTCTGTCCGTAGCCCGACAAAGACACGTAGACCAGCGAGGGGTTGATCGCGGCGAGGTCACGGAAGCCGATGCCGAGGCGCGCTGCCACTCCGGGGCGGAAGCTCTCGATTACGGCATCCGCGTCTGCAACGAGCGATCGCACCAGGGCGAGATCCGCTTGCTGCTTGAGATCCGCGCGCACCGAGTGCTTGCCGCGGTCCATGTACTGGTGCTGTGCTGACGAATCTGCGCCGACCTTCGGCTTGAGATGACGTGTGTCGTCTCCACCGGTCGGGTGTTCGATCTTGTGGACGGTTGCGCCCAGGTCCGCCAAGAGCAGGGTCCCCGTCCCACCGGGCGCCATGCGCGTGAAATCCACGACGGTGACGCCGTCGAGAGGACGCCAACTAACGAGGGTCATCCGTTGACCTCCTGATGTTCATTGCGAGAATCTTCTACCGATCATACGGTAGATTTATTACGGATCAACCCCGGCAGGACATCGTCGTCCCGCCAAAAGAGGAGATGGCATGTCCGATCGTCCCCGCTCTCAAGACCCGTTCATCAAATTAGCCCGCTTCACGGATCAGACTGTGATCGTCACCGGCGCCGGTTCCGGAATAGGTCGGGCGACAGCACTGCGCATTGCCCAGGAAGGCGGCCGCGTGGTCGCCGTCGACATCGCCGCGGAACGCCTGTCCGACCTTGTCGCAGAAGCCGCTGGCGGCGATCTGATCACCGTTGCCGCCGACATCACAGATGCCGCCGAGATCGCTCGCGTGGTCAGCGCCGCAGGCGATCGGATCGACGCACTCGCGAATGTCGCTGGAGTCATGGACGACATGACCCCGGTCGGCGAGGTATCGGATGCCGTGTGGGAACGTGTCTTCGCTGTGAATGTGGACGCACCGATGATGCTGATGCGTGCGGTCATCCCGCGCATGGTCGAACAAGGCAGAGGGTCGGTGGTGAATGTGGCATCGGAAGCGTCTCTGCGAGGATCGGCAGCGGGTGTCGCGTACACCGCTTCCAAACATGCAGTGATCGGTCTCACTGTCAGTAGCGCCTACATGTATGGCCCCAGCGGCATCCGAGTGAATGCAGTCGCGCCCGGCCCCGTGCGTACGAACATCCAGACCACGTGGGGATCAGAGCTGGGCAGACAGCGCGTCCGCGCCTCGTACCCGATCATCCCTTTGGGTGTGGACGCAGACGTGCTCGCCACTCCGATCACGTTCCTCCTGAGCGATGAGGGCGCCAATATCAACGGCGTCGTCCTCCCCAGCGACGGCGGCTGGTCAGCCGCTTGAGCCCATTACGACCATCACGATCGAAAGGCACACCATGGCAAACCTCACGTTCAACTTCAGCGGACGCACCGTCATCGTCACCGGCGCCGCGCGAGGAATCGGCTTAGAGGTTAGCCGCGCATTCGCGCTGGCCGGCGCTGATGTCGTCATGGCCGACTTCGACGCAGACGTGCTCACCGAAGCAGCCACGGACGTCGGCGGAATCGCCGTACAGGCCGATGTCAGTCGAACCGACGATGCCGAGCGCGTCATCCAGACGGCACTCGAGCATACCGGTCGCGTGGACATTCTCATCAACAATGCCGGCATCCTCCGCGACCGTATGCTGTGGAAGCTCACTGACGAGGATTGGGAGTCCGTTCTGGCCGTCCATGCCGGTGGCACATTCCGCTTCAGTCGCGCCGTCGTTCCGACGATGCGGGCCCAGGGCTACGGCCGCATCATCAACGTCACCTCGTTCACGGGCTTGCACGGCAACCTCGGTCAGGCCAACTACGCGACGGCGAAGGCTGGAATCATCGGATTCACCAAGACCGCAGCCAAGGAGCTCGCCGGCTTCGGGATCACCGTCAACGCGATTTCACCTCAGGCGGCGACTCGAATGACCGCTTCGATTCCCGAGGAGCGTATTCCCGAACTAACGGGACCGATCGCACGGTTCGCGGCTCCCGCTGAGATCGCTGGAGCGATCGAATTCCTAGCCGCTGAGGAGTCGGGCTTCATCACCGGTGCCGTTCTCCCAGTAGATGGAGGTATCTCGATGTGATCTTCAGAGTGTGTCAGTGACAGCCACCACCTCTCACTTCACGACGGCTCTCGCGAAACGCATTGGGCAGAGGCCTCAGTCCCCGTTCTGTGAACTACTCATCAGCCCGCCGCTTCCTCAGCCCGTTCCTGCACCTCGAGCGCCGCGGTGTCCGGCTCGTACTCGTCAATGTGCCGCTCGCCCGGGCCGTTGTACGCCGACAGTGGGCGGATCAGCGCGTTCGAGGCCTGCTGCTCGAGAATGTGCGCCGTCCAACCGGTGATACGCGCCGCGATGAACAGCGGCGTGAAGGTCAGAGTGTCGTAGCCGATGAGGTTGTACGCCGGACCAGACGGGTAATCGAGGTTCGGGTAAATGCCCTTACGCGAGACGAACTCGCTCTCGAGCTTGTCGTACAGCTCGGCAACATCCGGGCGGTCGTAGTGCGCGACCAACGTGTCGAGCGCCGCCTTCATCGTCGGCACGCGCGAGTCGCCACGCTTGTACACGCGGTGGCCGAAGCCCATGATCTTGCGCTTCTCAGCGAGTGCGGTGTCCAGCCAACCCGAGACCTCCGAAGCAGATCCGATCTCATCGAAGATGTGCATCACGGCTTCGTTGGCACCACCGTGCAACGGCCCCTTCAGCGCACCGATCGCACCGACCACAGCCGAGTACAGATCGCTCAGCGTCGAAGTGATCACCCGCGCCGTGAACGTGGAGGCGTTGAAGGAGTGCTCCGCGTACAGGATCATCGAGCGGTTGAACGCGTCGACGACGACAGGAGCTGCCTCTTCACCGAAGGTCAGCCACAGGAAGTTCGCCGCGTAATCAAGGTCGTCACGAGACTCGACAGCATCCAGCCCACGACGACGACGCTGGCCGTACGACACGATCGCCGGCAGCGCGGCGAACAGCTTAAGACTCCGTTCAAGGTTCTCCTCCGGGGTGCCGACGGCATCCAGCACGTTGCTGATCCCAGCCGTCTCGATCGCGCCGATCACGCTGACCGCGGTGCGCACCTCGTCCATCGGGTGCGAGTCGATCGGCAGACGGTCGATCGCTTCTTTCACCGCGGGAGAAAGCGCACGATTCGCGCGCTCGGTGGCGCGGAAATCTGCCAACTCGGATGCCGTGGGCAGCTCACCATGCCAGAGGAGGTACGCGACCGCCTCAAACGACTGCGTAGCCGCCAACTCCTGCACCGGGTATCCCCGATACAGCAGACTGTTCGTCTCGGGATTGACCTTACTGATCGCCGTCTCATCCGCGACGACCCCGGCGAGGCCCTTCTTGATGTCGTTGTCAGCCATTGTTCACTCCTTCGTGATGGTGAAGTTGAAGACGCCCGAGTCGAAGTGATTGTACGACTCGTAGTCGATCAGGTCGTAGAGATCGGCGCGGTGCTGCATCTCGCCGAGCTTCGAGGTCAGGTGCCCCTCGTCCAGAAGCGTATCGAGTGCACGGCCGGTCGCGCCCATCGCGATGCGCAGCATCGACACCGGCCAAATGACGATGTTCACACCGACATCACGCAGCTCGTCGACGCTGAACAAGTCGGACTTCCCGAACTCTGTCATGTTCGCCAGGATCGGCACATCAACCGCAGCGCGGATCGCCGCGAACTCCTCCAGCGACCGCATCGCCTCGGGGAAAATCGCGTCGGCACCGGCATCCACCAGCGCCTTGGCGCGGTCTTTCGCCGCCTCCAGACCATCGACCGCGGCGATATCGGTGCGCGCCATGATCAGGAAGTTCTCGTCCCGTCGCGCATCGACAGCGGCCCGGATGCGCTTGACCGCCGTATCGGAGTCGACCACGGCCTTGCCATCGAGGTGGCCACACCGCTTGGGATTGATCTGGTCCTCGATGTGGGCGCCGGCAAGGCCTGCATCCTCAAGTTCCTGGATCGTACGAGCCACGTTCATTGGCTCGCCGAAACCAGTGTCGGCATCGATGATCGCCGGAAGATCGGTCATCCGCGCGATCTGCTTGCCGCGCCCGGCAACCTCGGTGAGTGTCGTCAGCCCGATGTCGGGCAGTCCCAGGTCGGCGGAGAGCACAGCGCCCGAGATATAGACACCCTCGAAGCCCTTCTGCTCGATGAGCCGCGCCGAAAGCGGGTTGAACGCACCGGGGAAGCGCAGCAGCTCACCGGAAGCGAGCCGCTCGCGGAACAGCCGCCGCTTCTCCGCCGGAGTGGTGTGGGAGTACAGCATCAGCGAACTCCTTCCGTTTCGGCGCGCACAACTCCTGAGAAGTTGCCGGCACCCCCGGGGGCGCCCCCGGAAAAACGCGGCGCACGCGCGCCGGCGCCAAATTTTTCAGGAGTTGTGCGCGGGGCAGGCGAGAGACTACGCATCAGAACAGCCCCGTGGTCGTCGGCTCGTCCTCCACGACACCCGGCTTCGCGATGATCGAGAGCTCTGCGACCTCTGCCGCGGTCAGCTCAGGCAGGCGCTGAACGAGCTCGAGGAACCGCTCGATCTCGGCCTCTTCCAGAACAGGAGAAGCCAGCAGACGGAACTTCGCGATGTAGTTCTCGCGCACGAACGGCCGCGCACCCAGCGGGTGAGCATCAGCCACAGCGATCTCCTCGATCACCTTCGAGCCATCCTTGAGAGTGATCTCCACACGCCCGCCGAAGGCCTTTTCGCTGATGTCGTTCGAGTGGTAGCGACGGGTCCACTCGGCATCTTCGAGCGTGGTGACCTTGTTCCACAGCTCCACGGTGTCGGCACGGCCGGCACGCTCAGGAGCATAGGAGTCGACGTGATGCCACGAGCCATCCTGCAGCGCGACCGTGAAGATGTACGGAATCGAGTGGTCGAGTGTTTCGCGCGATGCGGTCGGGTCGTACTTCTGCGGGTCGTTCGCCCCGGAGCCGATCACATAGTGGGTGTGGTGGCTGGTGTGCAGAACCACAGATTCAATCGCAGCGGTGTCGATGCCGTCATTGTGCAGCTTGCGCGCCAGGTCGATCCAGGCCTGCGCCTGGTACTCGGCGGAGTGCTCCTTCGTGTACGTGTCGAGGATCGCGCGTTTGGCCTCGCCAGCGGCGGGCAGCGGCACCTCGTATGCGGCATCCGGGCCGTCCAGCATCCAGGCGATGACGCCGTCTTCGCCCTCGTAGATCGGTGACGGGCTCGTCTGCCCGCGCATCGCACGATCGACTGCCTCGACGGCCATCTTGCCGGCGAACGCCGGAGCGTGCGCCTTCCACGTCGAGATCTCGCCCTTGCGGCTCTGGCGCGTGGCGGTGGTGGTGTGCAGCGCCTGGCTGACCGCCTGGTAAATCGTGGCCGCGTCGAGGCCGAGCAGCGTGCCGATACCGGCCGCGGCCGAGGGGCCGAGGTGGGCAACGTGGTCGATCTTGTGCTTGTGCAGGCAGATCGCCTTCACCAGGTCGACCTGGATCTCGTAGCCCGTGGCCAATCCGCGCACCAGCGCGCGGCCGTCACTGCCGACGTGCTGCGCGACGGCAAGGATCGGCGGGATGTTGTCGCCGGGGTGTGAATAGTCCGCGGCAAGGAACGTGTCGTGATAGTCAAGCTCACGCACGGCCACGCCGTTCGCCCAGGCTGCCCACTCGGGGCTCGTACGACGCTCGAGCGGGGCACCGAATACGGTCGCGCCGTTTCCACCGGTGGATGCCGGGTGGCTGAAAGCCTGGTCGCGAGCAGACTTGATCGGAGCGCGCGTGAGGGATGCCGCAGCAACCGAGGCGTTGTCGATGATCCGGTTGATGATCATGTCGACGACATCCGCGTCGACCTCAACGGCGTCGGTCGCGACCTCGGCGATCTTCCAGGCGAGCTGCCCTTCGCGCGGCAGGTCTTCTTCACTCTTGTAAACGCGGACGTGGTGGTTGACGGTCATGACTGTCCTTCACTGTCGGAGGGGAGGGATTCCAAGATGCTGGTGAGAGCGTTTCGCAGATGCACGTGCGTCGCGTGCGCGGCGAGATCGCCATCGCGCTCGGCGAGTGCCTCGGCGATGAGGCGGTGCTCGGACACCGAGGCGATGAGTCTGGTCGGATTGTCGCGCGACAGCCGGCGCACGCGCACGAGGTGCGTGCGGACGGTGCGCAGGGCCGCAGCAATGTATCCGTTGTCGACGGCCGCATCAACGGCGCGATCGAAACGCGCGATGAGCGCGTAGTAGTTGTCGCGGCCGGCCTCGATGTCAAGGGATGCCCCAGCTTCGGCGAACTCGGATGCCAGGGCGGCGAAGAGCGCCGCATCCCCGCGCACGGCGGCCAGGCGAGCAGCGGACTCTTCCAGCGCACGACGGATCTCGAACAGTGCACGAATGTCGTCGGCATCGATCCCGGTGACAACGGTCACACGCGGAGATTGCTGCTCGACGAGGCCGGCGGCGCTCAGCTGTTGCAGGGCTTCGCGCAGCGGAGTGCGGCTGACGCCGAGGCGAGCAGCCTGCTCGACTTCTGCCAAAACAGTGCCGGGCGCAAGCTCGCCAGATTGGATCTCCTCCAGCAGCGTCGCATAGGCGCGATCGCTTGCCCGGGTTCGCTCGACTGTGGTGCTCACATGGCTAGTGTATACACAAATGGCAAAGAAAGGCCCGTTTGGGCATTCACTCCCTGCGGAACGTATACAGATGCCCGCAGGCTACCCCGTCGCCTCCAGCGGAAACACGAGCAACGATCCGGACGCCGTCGCCACCACACGCCCCTGCGCGTCGACGACTTCGCCCTCCGCGAAGCTCACCCGCCTGCCGGGCTTCGTGACCCGGCCAACACAGGTCAGCGGACCACTCCCCTTCATGACCGGGCGCAGATAGTTCACCTTGATCTCGATCGAGGTGTAACCGGTCCCCGCGGGCAGCAGTGTGTGCGCGGCGCATCCGAGCGCTGAGTCAAGCAGTGTGCAGACGAACCCGCCGTGCACGGCGCCGATCGGGTTGTAGTGCGACTCGTCCGGGCGTGCAATGAACGTCACGGTGCCGACATCCACTTCTTGCAGTTCCATGGCGATGTGCGCAGCGATCGGAGCACCGGGGAGCTCGCCTCGCTGCATCCGGCGCAGGTACTCGATTCCATCGAGTTGCGGCAGCGCCGCCATCCCGGCATCCGTGTCCTGCCAGCGGACCACGGTCTCGTGCTCGGCCATGTATTGCTCCTCGATTCGCGCACCGTTGACTGCGTTTCTCGACGCTAGCCGAGAAACGCAGCCCCTGCTGCGTGGACCGAGTGCGTCCGAGCATCCGCGAGCTCAGCCGGCGTCAGTCACCCCTTCATACAGACCAATCGAGTTGCCGTCAGGATCGACGATGACGGCCCACCAGCTCGTCTCGCTGATCGGCTGCTTCTCCATCGCGATGGTCGCGCCGGCTTCGACGGCCCCGGCGACGGTCTCATCGATCGAATCGACTTCGACATAGGAGCGCGGCTGATCGAAATCCGCACTGCGCGGCGCCAACCCTCCCCCGCTGATCTGATTAGGCGCTTGCCACATCGGGTAACCCTCGAACCCGGGTATCTCGGCGATCTTCCACCCGAACAGCCCCGAGTAGAACGCCTGCGCCCGGGCCATATCGGTCACCGGGATGTCGATGTGCGTGATGTCTCCGTGGGCCATTTCCCTGTCCTCTCTGACGACATGTTTCCGGGCCCGATCGGACACCGGTGCGGCCAGTCTCATCCCGCTGGCCGACGAGTTCAAGGGGTATTTGGGAGGGGCGGCACGAGAGGATTGCGGCCCTCCCGGTAGTGTTGTCGCCTGAGTAGGAGGCCGTCCGTGAACAGAAGAAAGCCGCTCCCGGTCGACCCGATCGCTGAGGCGAAACGTCAGTGGACCGCCCACGGTTGGGGAAATGCGGCCACGGGAATGTCTGCCGTGACATCGGTCATGCGGACGCAGCAGCTTTTGCTCGGTCGCATCGAAAGAACTCTGAAGCCGTTCGAACTGTCTTTCGCGCGCTTTGAGATGTTGAGACTGCTCGCTTTCACGCGCGAAGGCCGGATGCCGTTGGCCAGCGTGATCTCACGTTTACAGGTGCACCCGACAAGCGTCACCAACACAGTGAATCGGCTCGTTCGGGATGGTTTGGTGAAGCGTGAACCTCATCCCGAGGACGGCCGCGCTGCGCTCGTATCACTCACTCCCCCGGGACGCGATCTGATCGAGCGCGCCACTGTCTCACTCAATGAGGTGTTCGTGGACCCGGGCCTCTCGGACGAGGACACTACCGAGCTCGTCCGGTTATTGGCGCGTTTCCGTAAGCAGGCTGGCGACTTCGCCGATCCGACACCTCAACCCGAACCGCTTTAGGTGGAATGTGATCAGCGATTGGTGAATTCCGGAGCGCGCTTGTCACGGAATGCTGCCATGCCTTCGGTCTGGTCATCCAACGCGAAGGTCGCGGCGAACGCCTGCTTCTCGAACCGGAGACCTTCGGTCAACGAGGTCTCCTGCGCCGCCTGCAACGCGCTCTTCGCCGCGTACACGACCGGAAGCGACTTCGATGCGATTGTCGCGGCGACCTTGCCAGCTTCAGCCAAAAGATCATCCGCGGGGACGATCCGTGAGACGAGTCCGGCCCGCTCTGCTTCCTCAGCACCCATAAGTCGCCCGGTCAAGACGAGCTCGGCAGCCTTGTATTTGCCGATCGCGCGTGGCAGACGCTGTGTGCCTCCGATACCAGGGATCACACCCAGATTGATCTCGGGTTGACCGAACTTCGCAGTGTCGGCCGCAAGGATGATGTCAGCCATCATCGCCAGTTCACATCCCCCACCGAGCGCGAAGCCGGCGACGGCAGCGATTACCGGAGTGCGAAGGCGGCCGAAGTCATCCCAGCTGGCGAACGGATCATTCAGGTACATGTCGATGTACCCTTGGTCAGCCATCTCCTTGATATCCGCGCCAGCAGCGAACGCCTTCGCCGACCCGGTGATGACAATGGCGCCGATTTCGGGGTCCGCGTCGAACGCCTTCCCCGCAGTGACGATCTCACGAATGAGAGTGGAGTTCAGCGCGTTCAGCGCTTCGGGACGATTCAGCGTGATCCAGCCGACTCGGCCTTTGGTTTCAACGATGACAGATTCGTAGTCGGACATGTATTGCTCCACTCAGACGTCGGTCGCCGCGCTCTGGGCACGGATGGTGTTGATGATTCCAGAGAAATCTTGATTGGCTCCATCGCCGTCCGCGAACGCCTTGTATATCTCGCGTGCGTGGCGGCCGAGCTGTGCGTCGACGCCGGTGAGGTCGATTGCGGATTCGGCAAGCCCCAGATCTTTCGACATGAGCGCACCGGCGAATCCAGGTTGGTAGTCCTTATTCGCCGGACTCGTCGGAACCGGTCCAGGAACTGGACAGTTCGTGGTCAGCGCCCAGCACTGCCCAGACGCGTTGGATGCGACGTCGAACAGCGCCTGGTGGCTGAGCCCGAGCCGCTCGCCGAGGACGAACGCCTCGGCGACGGCGATCTGCGAGATGCCGAGGATCATGTTGTTGCAGACCTTCGCGGCCTGACCGAGTCCGGAACCGCCGCAGTGCACGATCCGCCCACCCATGACCTCGAGGATCGGCTGAGCCGCAGCGAAGTCCTCCTCGCTTGCCCCGACCATGAACGCCAATGTGCCGTTCTCGGCGCCGACGACGCCGCCCGAAACCGGAGCATCTGCCGCACGGTGACCGGCAGCCAGCGCAATGTCGTGCGCCTGCCGCGCCTCGTCCACCGCGATCGTGGAACAGTCCAGAAACAGTGTCCCCGGCTTCGCCGAAGCGAGCAGGCCGAGCGTGCTCTCATCGCCCTGGTACGCAGCGATCACGTGGCGTCCGCTGGGCAGCATGGTGATGACGATGTCTGCTTCGGCAACGGCAGAGTTCGCGTCTGCGGCGATCTCGATGCCGTTTCCGCGCGCAACATCAAGCGCTGCGGGCATCGGATCGAAGCCGAAGACTCGGTGCCCGGCCTTCACGAGGTTGGCGGCCATGGGGCCGCCCATGTGGCCGAGCCCGAGGAATGCGATGTCTGACATGGGTGCTCTCCTTCAGTGAACGCCGGCCGCAGCCAGCCCGAGTTCATGATCGTCAAGTGGTTGGAAGTATGAGTCGATCTCCGGGGTACCCTGTTCTGCCAACGGCTGCCACTGGGGGTTGCGATCCTTGTCGATCACCTGTGCGCGCACACCCTCAGCGAAGTCCGGCGCCGCATGCGCACGACGCGACACGCGGTACTCCTGATTCAGGGCCTGTTCCAGGCTGGCGAAGCTCTCGGCACGGCGCAGCGACTCCAGGGTGATCGCGAGGGCGGCGGGAGATTTCCCCATCATCGCGTCGGCGGCTTTGTCGGCGTCCGCATCGCCTGCGGTGCGCAGTCGGCCGATGATCTCGGCAACGCTTGCCGCCGAAAACGCATCGTCGATCCAGCCGCGTGCGGCAAGCAACGGCGGCTCACCGGCATCCGCTGCGAGTAGCATGATCGCCTCACCAGCATCAATGCTCTCCAGCGCGCGAAGAAGTTTCGGGATGCTGTCGGACGGCACGAACGTGTCGCTGAGTCCGATCGCGATCGCATCCGCAGCGCCCACCGATCCAGCGGTGAGCGCGACGAACGTGCCGAGCTGACCGGGAGCGTGAGACAGCAGCCAGGTGGCGCCGACATCGGGAACGAATCCGATGCCGACCTCCGGCAGGCCGAGCTTGCTTCGCTCGGTGACGACGCGGTGCGATGCGTGCGCCGAGATGCCGATCCCCCCGCCGAGAACGATGCCGTCCTGGATCGCGACGATCGGCTTCGCGTAGCGGGCGATCTGCGCGTTGAGGTGGTACTCGTCAAACCAGAACTGCGCCGACGCGGCGCCGTCACCAGACACCGCATCCTGGTAGAGGCTGACGATGTCTCCGCCGGCGCACAGCCCGCGCTCCCCCGCCCCCGTGATGGCGACCGTTTCCACCGTGTCGTCGTCGGCCCACTGCGTCAGAGCATCGCGCATCGCGCGCACCATGTCGTGGTTGAGGGCGTTGATCGCGCGGGGGCGGTTAAGCGTGATCAGGCCGAGCCGACCACGCTGTTCGAGCAGAACTTCGGCCTCGACAGCGTCCGCAGTCATCGGGCACCCGCCAACAGTTCGCGGCCGACGATGAGCTTCATGATCTCGTTCGTGCCCTCCAAGATCTGGTGTACGCGCAGGTCGCGCACGACCCGTTCGATGCCGTACTCGTGAAGGTATCCGTATCCGCCGTGCAACTGGAGTGCTTCGTTCGCGACTCGGAAACCGGCATCCGTAGCGAAGCGCTTTGCAAGGGCGCAGGCGGATGCCACATCCGCCGACTTGTCGTCCATCTTCGTCGCCGCGCGCTGCAGCAGAGCGCGGGCCGCCTGCAGATCGGTCTCCATGTCGGCGAGGGTAAAGACGATCGACTGATTCGCGGCCAAGGGTGCGCCGAATGCTTCGCGCTCCTGCACATAGGCAGCGGCCCGGTCGAGCGTCCACTGGGCGCCACCGAGCGAGCAGGCACCCATGTTCACGCGTCCGCCGTTGAGACCCTTCATCGCTATTCCGAAGCCCGCGCCTTCGTCGCTGAGCCGGTTGCCGACGGGCACCCGGACATCCTCGAAGATGACCTGACGGGTGGGCTGCGCGTTCCAGCCCATCTTCTTCTCGTTCGGCCCGAAGCTGAGCCCGGGAGCATCGGCGGGGACGAGGATCGCGCTGATGCCCTTGGCGCCGCCTCCGGAGCCTGTCGAAGGGTCGCCCGTGCGTGCCATCACCAGGTAGACAGCTGACGAGCCCGCTCCCGAGATGAACTGCTTCGTGCCGTTGAGCACATAGTCGTCGCCCTCGAGTCGTGCCGAAGTCGTGATGGCGGCAGCATCCGATCCTGCGCCGGGCTCGGTGAGGCAATAGCTGCCGAGGTCGGTCATGGCGACCAGGCCGGGGAGCCAGCGTTCGCGCTGCTGTTGATTGCCGAACTCGTCAATCATCCAGGCGACCATGTTGTGGATGGAGATGTACGCGGCGATCGTCGTGTCGCCCTTGGCGAGCTCTTCGAAGATCGCCACGGCGTCGAGGCGTGACAGCCCGGAGCCCCCGACGTCCTCGCGGACGTAGATGCCCCCGAGCCCAAGTTCGCCAGCCTCCTGCAGCGTATTGGTCGGGAAGTGCTTCTCAGCGTCCCATTCGGCCGCGTTCGGCGCCAGGCGCGCGGACGCAAAGTCGCGTACCGCGTCGACGAGCGCTGCGCGCTCTTCTGTGGTCAGCGTCGCATCCATGATCAGTGCATCGTCGGGATGACGAAGCTCGCGCCTTCCTTGAGATCGTGTGACAGCCACCGACTGGTCACTGTCTTGGTCTTCGTGTAGAAACGGAACGAGTCCGGACCGTGCTGGTTGAGGTCGCCGAAGCCGGACTTCTTCCAGCCACCGAAGGTGTGGTACGCGATCGGCACCGGAATCGGCACGTTCACACCGACCATTCCGACGTTCACGCGCGCACTGAAATCTCGGGCGGCGTCGCCGTCACGGGTGAAGATCGACACCCCATTACCGAACTCGTTGTCCGAAGCCATGGCAAGCGCCTGCTCATAGTCGTCGGCACGGGCGATGAACAG
Source organism: Microbacterium sp. A94 (assembly GCF_051842855.1). NCBI lineage: Bacteria > Bacillati > Actinomycetota > Actinomycetes > Micrococcales > Microbacteriaceae > Microbacterium > Microbacterium sp. A94. The sequence continues at coordinate 151,324 of NZ_JBPXMU010000002.1, forward strand.
CACCGGACCGAAGACCTCTTCCTTGTACACCTTCATATCGGTGGTGACGTTGTCGAACAGCGTCGGGCCGAGGTAGAAACCGTTCTCGTAGCCTTCGACCGTGTAACCACGGCCGTCGGCGAGGAGCGTCGCACCCTCGTCGATACCGGTCTGGATGTAACCCTCGACGCGCTTCAGCGCATCGGCGGTGATGAGAGGACCGTAGTCGACGCCCTCGGCGAGAGCGGGGCCGATTTTCAGCGCCTTGACGCGTTCGGCGAGCTTGGCCGAGAGCGCGTCCGCCGTCTCCTTCCCGACCGGAACGGCAACCGAAATCGCCATGCAGCGCTCACCGGCCGAGCCGTAGCCTGCGCCAATGAGAGCATCCGCGACCTGATCGAGGTCAGCATCCGGCATCACGATCATGTGGTTCTTCGCGCCACCGAAGCACTGCGCGCGCTTGCCGTTCTGCGCTGCCGTCTCGTAGATGTACTGCGCGATCGGTGTTGAGCCGACGAAGCCGACCGCCTTGATGCGGTCATCATGCAGCAGCGCGTCAACCGATTCCTTGTCGCCATTGACGACGTTCAGCACACCGGCAGGGAGGCCCGCTTCGAGGAACAGTTCCGCGATGCGCAGCGGCACCGAGGGGTCACGCTCGCTGGGCTTGAGGATGAAAGAGTTACCGGCGGCGAGCGCCGGGCCCATCTTCCACAGCGGGATCATCGCCGGGAAATTGAACGGGGTGATGCCAGCGACGACCCCAAGAGGCTGGCGCATCGAGTAGACGTCGATACCGGCCCCTGCGCCGGTCGAGTACTCACCCTTCAGCAGGTGCGGAGCACCCACGGCGAACTCGATGACCTCGACACCGCGCTGGATGTCGCCGAGGGAGTCGGCGTACGTCTTGCCATGCTCACGACTTAGGGTCTTCGCGAGCTCGGGGGCGTCAGCATTGATCAGCTCGATGAACTTCATCAGCACACGGGCGCGCTTCTGCGGGTTGGTAGCACCCCAGGCGACCTGCGCCTCTTCGGCGTTCGCGATCGCGGCTTCGACCTCTTCTGTCGTTGCGAGGGGCACACGCGCCTGCACCTCGCCCGTGCTGGGGTCGAAGACGTTCGCGAAACGTCCGGACGTGCCAGCGACATGCTTGCCACCGATGAAGTGAGTGAGTTCACGAGTCATTGTGAAAAGTCCTTTCGCGGTGCCTTCGTTGCATCGCATACTTAGTGGTTCAAAGCATATAGTAGGAAGCCCAAGCAATGCCAGTCGGGGCGCAATCATGCGAGCAAAATGTTCGCCAGCATCAGCACCGGAAGGCACCCGATGGTCGTGAGCAGGATGGCATCTCGCGCAATACCGACGCCGACGCCGTAGTTCTCGGCGTAGTTGAAGACGTTCTGCGCAGAAGGCAGAGCAGCGAGCACCACCACGATGAATACGTCCTCGGCAGGAAGCTGGAGCAGCGGCCCCGCGAGCAGCCAGGCGGCGAGGGGCATCACGAGCAGCTTCAACACCGTGGCCAGGATCACGTCGCGTCGATGATCGACCGCCCCCAGAAGTCTCTGACCCGCCAGCGAGAGACCGTAGCTGATGAGCAGCACCGGAACGCAGGCGTCGGCCAGCAACATCGCGGGCTCCAGCACGATCGGCGGCATCGAGACACCCGACAGCGAGACCAGCACACCGACGATCGAGCTGAACACGATCGGGTTCATCAGCGAGCGCAGCACGACTCGTACGAGCGAGACTCGCTTGCCCGTCGTCGCCTCGAGAACGAACAGCGAGATCGGTGTCAGGATCAGCACCTGGAACAGAATCACCGGCGCGGGGTACGCGGCACTGCCCAACAGGTACAGCGAAAGCGGGATCCCGATGTTGTTCGAGTTCACGAATCCCGTCGCAAGCGCGCCGATGACGGCCTCCCCCGCGGGCCGTCTCCACACGAGCTTCGCGACGGCTAGATAGACCGCCACCACGAAGATGGCCGCGACCGCCGAGACCGGAAGCAAAGACGAGAACAACAGCTGGGTGTCAGCCTGGGACAGCACCACGAACAGCAGGAACGGCGCCAGCACGTAGAAGGTGAGTCTGGTAAGCACTCGGCCCGCATGCGGGCCGAGTAGGTTGGTTCGCCCGAGGACGTAGCCGACCATGACTGCCAGGACGACGACGGCGAATCCCGTCAGCGTCTCAACCACTAGAGGAGGCCGGCCACCCGCGGAAGCCAGAGAATGATCTCGGGCACCACGAAGTAGATCGCTGTGAGTGCAAGATCGAGAATGACGAACGGCGTGAGGTAGCGGAAGACGCTTTCTGCTCGGATGCCGGTGGCCGAGGAGATGATGAAGGCGTTGATGCCGATCGGCGGCGTGATCAGCCCGATCTCGATCATCTTCAGGACGAGGATACCGAACCAGATCGGGTCGAATCCAAGGGTGAGCACGATCGGGCTCATCAGCGGGACCGTGATGAGCATCGCGGTCAGGCCGTCGAGCACCGCTCCGAGCGGCAGCAAGATGAGGAGTAGCATCGCGATGACAAGCGCGGGTGGAACATCGAGGTCACCGGCCCAGGTGGTCAGCGCCCGGGGCAGGCCTGAGAGAGTCAGCATGTAGCCGAACATCGCACCACCGACGATCAACAGGAAGATCATGCCGACGACACCGACCGTTTCGCGCATCGAGACGGCGAACACCTGGAAGATCGAGGCACGCTTCTTCTTCACCTCCACGACCATGATGATCAGGGATGCCACCGCGCCGAGCGCTCCGGCTTCCGTGGCGGTGAAGTAGCCGCCGTACATACCGCCGACGACGATCGCGAAGATGATGATCGCATAGACGATCCCCATCGCATCGCTGTGCACGAAGCGGGCCAGCCCGCGCCGCTCACGAGGTGCCACGATCGTCTCGGTGCGCATGACCGCACGCATCTCAGCCGTGGAGCCCCACGCCTCGTCGAGGCTGCGTGCCTTCGCCCGCGGCGCTGCCTGAGCCCCGCCGAACCGTGGGTCGTTGGTACGCGCTCCGCGCATCGCACGCACGATGACGAAGCCCATCAGGATGAGACACGACAGCACGCCAGGAATGATGCCCGCGAAGATGAGGGCCGCAATACTGACCTCTGCCGTGATTCCGTAGAGCACGATCGCGATCGACGGCGGGATCAGCGCAGCGAACGCACCAGCGGCAGCAACGACGGCCGCCGCGTACTCGCGCTTGTATCCGTAGCGCCCCATCTCCTGCACCGAGATCCGGCCGAAGGCCGCGACATCGGCCGCACTCGATCCGGAGATCCCCGAGAACATCGTGGTTGCGCCGACCGCGGTGGCGGCGAGCCCACCGGGGATCCGTCCGATCACCCGGTTGACGGCTCGGTAGATCGCGCGTCCGATTCCCGCATTGGCTATCAGACAGCCCAGCAGGATGTACATGGGTATGACGAAGAGAGCGTATTTCGCCGTGGACGTGTATGGAGTGGATGCCAGCACGCTGGCGATGTTCGCTGATGCGCCCATGAGGATCAGCCCGACGACGCCGGAGCTGATCAGCGCAAGAGCGACTGGCATCTCGAGTGCGATGAAGATGAAGAGGGCGGCGACGGCGATTCCTGCCGCAAGTTCGGGGGTCATGAGAGTTCCTCGGCGATCGGCGAGTCAAGCAGGTCTTCGAAGGGTTCGCGCTCACGACCGACAACGCTGGCGTATTTCGATACCTGCGCGACGAGAAGGAAGATCAGGACGAGCGCAAGGCACACAAGGCCAATCGGGATGGCGACGCGTGCGGGCCAGATCGGCACACTGATCAAACCGAAGCGATACTCGGCTGTCTGCACGGATACGATCGCCTTCTCGATCGTGACCCAGGTGAGCCACCCGACGATGACGAGTGCGCTGATGAGTCCCAGCGTTCGCACGATTCGCGCTGCCGCCTCCGGCAGGCGATCGGTGAGCAGAGTCACGCGGATGTGCTGGCCGTCTCGTCCCGAGGTCATCATGCCGAAGAACACGGTCGCCACTAACACGATCTCCGTGATTTCGATCACTCCAGGGAGACCGCGACCCGTGAGTGTGCGCGAAACGACATCAACGACTGTGGCGGTCATGAGCACAAGTACTCCGGCGCTCGCTACTGTACGCAGGATCGGTTCAATCACGACGATTGTGCGCTCGAGCGCGCGTGCAATGGCGGTGGGGCTCCACCGCTCCACCGGCGCCGCGCTGTCTTTTTGTGACACCGTCTACTCCTCATCGAGTCGGTTGTGATCCTTTCTCCGCACAAATCGGCTGAGAAAAACGCCGTCGGAACGGCCGTCAGAATGACGTTATCAAAAAAGTAGGTGTTCGACCACCAAATATCGTACGATGAGCCAACAGCACCGGATCAGCCGGGTGCACCCGAACATGACAAAGGAGTCACCATGCAGTCCTCCCCCGCGATACAGCGCCTCTTCCTGGCTGGCGCAGTCACTACCTCAGCAGTCCTCGCACTGGCGGGATGCAGTTCAGCCGGCAACGCGTCCGGCGATGTCGGCGGGTCCTCCGACGGAGCTGTCGCCCCGCTGTCGCTGAAGTTCACCAGCTACGCCAGCCCGACCGCTCCGATCAGCGTGGCTCTGCAGCAATCCTTTGACGAGCTGTCCACGTCCACCGACGATGCCGTCAAGGTCGAGCCCTTCTGGTCTGCCTCACTGATCAGCGCACCGGACGGACTTGCGGGCGCCACGGACGGGCGGACGGACATCGCGCTGATCTCTGCGGCCTACACCCCCGCTGAGATGCCGCTGAGTCAGGTGCTCGGGGTTCCATTCATCGCTCCGGACTCGGCCAGCGCTTCCCTCGCTCTTGCCGACCTCTACGAGACCAGCTCCGCATTTCAGAACGAGTTCCATGCCAATGGTGTTCACCTGCTGGCCGTCATCACCCCGGGCGAGAACACGATCGCAACGACGAACCCGATCGAAGGCCCCGAGGACCTTGACGGGCTGCAGTTGCGCGCTGCGGGGTACACCGCGAACGCAGTGCAGGCTTGGGGCGCGAACGTACAGGCACTTCCAGCCACAGATATGTATGAATCGATCGAGCGTGGCCTTATCGATGGATACACATCCTTTGCGTATGAGAACGTCGCGGCTTTCGGCCTGAACGAAGTTGCAACCAATATCGTTGACCCGGGCACCGGCCCGTATATCTCTTCCTACATCGTCATCAATAAGGCACTGTGGGATGGCTTCTCCGATGCTCAACGCGAGGCGATCACTGCGTCCTATGAGAACCTCGCCGACTGGAGTTCCGAGGCCACGCTCGAGGTTGAAGCCCAGATCTGTGACGTGCTCCTCGACAATGGCGGCAGTGTGACCGTCTGGGATGAGAAGACCGTCGAGAAGTTCCGCGACAAGATCGGTGACAGCATCCTTAAAGAATGGGAAGCGACGGCGGAAGCTGCTGGCACTGACCCCGAGGCATTCCTTGACCAACTGGACGCAGCCCTCGCAGGGGTCGGCGACCACGAACGTCAGACCGGACTGCAGGAGTGCGCAAGCCGCTGATTCGGAAACGAGGTCGGGCCCCGCGATCACATTCCCGGGGCCCGACATCGTTTTTACGGCATCGTGGCGCTTAAACGGTGCCCTGCACAATCATGAGCGCACGGAACCGTTCGATGACGTCTTGCTCAAGACCGTGTGCGATCAGCCAGCCTTCTGCTCCGACCCAGTCCTGCATCAACGACTCAAGCAACGCCTCGATCTTGTCCTTGCGGGGCCGATGCTGCTCCAGTGTTCGGCCAGAAAGAATCTGATCGTAGCCAGGGACAGCGCGCAGTCGACTAAGGATGCTCTCGATCCCTTGATCGGTCAGCAAGAAGTCCTCGACGATGAGCGGATGCGGGACGCCGAGAACATCCAACACCAGTGCCGCGACGACCCCGGTACGGTCTTTCCCCGCCGCGCAGTGGAAGTAGACGCCGTCCTGTGCGCCCTCCATAACAGCTCGCACTGCGGTGATAATCTCATCCGGTCCGTCGACGAGGTAGTCGTAGTAGCCGGCGGTCCAGCTAGTACCCTGGTCTGTCACCAGGCTCGACGCGACGTAGCGCAGCCCGAGCCGTTCGGTGTCGACCTGCTCCGAGTCCGCCTCATTGGCGCGACGAAGATCAACAAGCGTGCGAATCGGCAATCCCGCGTCATCGGCGCTTGTCGCCTCAAGGAGGCCCACCGGGAAGTCCCCGCGAAACACCCGGCCGAATGCCGTCGCACCTCCCGGCACGGGAAGACCCCCAAGGTCGCGCACGTTGTGCGCCCCCTTGAGGGCCTTGACTCGCCGACTGTGGCCAAGAGCGCTCTGTGACGAGTCAACACTCATGCGCGCAGCACCCGTGGCATGTCCGTCGGCCATACGCCGTACCGGCTGGTGTGATCAGCGATGACATTGTTCTCCATCACGACTCCGTATCCGACACGCTCGCCGTAAACCCATTTCATCATGGCGTTCCAGGTGACGTTCGCGGGATATGCGGTCCATGGTGCACCGACGTTGGGCATCGCATGCAGTCGGTAGGTGCGGCCGCGCACGTCCGTCACTTCGCAGTCCAGAGTGAGCAGCATCACACCGAACCGCGTGGCCTCGAACGAGCCGTGCGAGAGTGCGACGAACTCGCCCTTGTCGATGACGTATCCGTGTGTGATGTCGATGCGCTGCCGTCCGGGCCCCTGTGCATCGCGTGGCGCTCGGAAGTGGAATGCGAGGTCCTCACCGAAGGTCGCATTGATGCTGTTCATCGGACGAACCGCTTCCGGGCGCTTTCCCCACGAGCGATCCATCCGCTCAATACTGTCGACGGGGAATTCCTTGCCTTGCACCTTGATCGTGCCGGTGATGCGACCAGTCATGTCGTAGTGACCCTTGTATGCCTCTCCCGAGCTCGACTTCGCTGCACGCTCCTCTTCCGTGCCACCCGCGTTCGGGCTCATCGCCGGATCGTGGATGTCGAACGGCTCGTGCATCCCGATCCAGTCCACATGGATCTCGTTGCCGTCCGGGCCAACGTAATCGATCCGGTACTCGCGTGGCGGCTTGGTGGCCTCGATGCGCAACCCCATCGGTGAATCGATGAGCGACCATCGTTCGGGGGCAGGCAGCTGATTGCGCACGTTGTAGTGCAGCAACTCGGTGCGCGAATCAGTCATCGTGCCGTAGAAGTAGATGTCGTTGGTCATCACGCCCAGCACCGGGCGTACGACCACATACACGTGGGCCAGTATGTTCTGTTCCGGCACGGGGATAGGTAGGAAATATGTCTCTGCCCAGTCGTGGTCGTCGTCGGGCCCGTTCTGATATTCAAGATGTTCTGCGGTGATCACTGAGTGTTCCTCTCTAGAGCATTCAGATCTGTGGACGTTCGGATGTCAGGCGCGAGCGAGCGCATCTTCCAGTGCGGGGACGACAGATTCATCGCTCTCCCATCCCTGGGGCAAGAACCACGCACGCTGCATGTCGAGCAACTCTTTAGTGGCGTCCAAGACCGCCAGTTCCACCCGCGTGCCCGCGTCAGCACCCTGCGATGCACGGATGCTGGCAGAGACCACCTCTGCGAGCGCAGAAGCAGATGCGCGCACTCTCTGCGTGTTCGCCTGGGAATCACCGATGACGAGCGCCGAGTCCTGAAGCTCCTGTTCGATCGCCGCAGCCAGAGCGGGAGAGAACGACGCGACATCGTTGCGGATCTCCTGGGCGAGAGTCCGGTAGTGAAGCAACTCGAAGCGCGCCCGTTCATGCACGTGGTCGATCCGCTGCTCGACGAAATCGAGCAGCTTGGCGACGATCGTCGCCTGTTCGAGGGCAAGCGGATGCGCAGGGTCCACAGCCGGGATGACGACGTCCCGCATGGCGCGGGCTGCGGCGGCAAGGGCGTTGCGGGTGTGATCAGCCATGTCAGTTCTCCTCGAGGATCGATGTGCGCAGTTCTTCACCGAGGGAGTACACGACTCCCTCGAGCCAGGCCAGCAGTACGTCCTGATGCGAGCGGCCGAGCCGGATGACGCGCGACGCACTGCCCAGGGTGGATGCGATGAGCTGGAAAGTGTTGAGAATCCGGTAGTACCGCAGCCGGGCGGGGTCGACATACAGGCCGGAAAGACGTTCGTATTCGCTGATGAATTCGTCGTACGGCACAAGGCCCGAGACCAGCAGCGTCTTGCCGTCCTCCGACGGCGTACCGAAGGTCGGCAGCGTCGCCCATGCAAGGTCACGATGACGGTCACCGAGGTGCCCCCGCTCCCAGTCGAGCCAGGTGGTGATCTGGCGATCGTCTTCATCGAAGAGGTAGTTGCCGGTGCGGTAATCACCGTGCAGCAGGCTAACCCTGTCGAGCTCGGGCGCATTGCGCTCGAGCCAGTTCGCCGCGACCTCCCAGAGCGGAAGTTCCTCGCCGCGATCCTCCTCCCACACGCGCCGCGCGCGATTGAGCTGCCAAAGAGCCGTGTCGGTCGTGCCCACACGGGGAAGATCGAACGAGGGAAGGTCGAGAGATTCAGCATCCAGCGCGTGCAGCTTCGCCAGGTGGGCCGTGAACTGCGGACCGAGCTCGGCGCGCAGCTCGGCGTCGAATGCACTCCCCACGCCAGTCGGACGCCCTTCCACCGCACGCGGCTTACTCACGCCATAGGCGAGGGCGTAGATCAGCGTGGGCTGCGGGAAGAAGTCCGCAGCATCATCCACCCAGTAAGCACGTGGCACCGGCAAGTGCTCGCCGAGCGCATTGATAATTTCGAACTCGCGTATCCGGCTCGTAGCGTTCAGCGATTCCTGCGGCTCCATGCGCAGCACGAGTTGCGAGGTCGTCTGCCCTTCCAAAGGGTCGTTCCACTCGAGAGAGAACGCCACCTGCAATTTGGATGCACCGCCCGACAGCCAGCGCATGTCGTCAACTCGGTGCGGCCCCTCCACGTGCACATCCAGAAACGCGTCCAGCGCAGCACGCAGCTCCTCGAGCGTGCTCGGCGCCTGGCGGGCATCGGCACGGCTCTCGGCCTTGCGCGTCAGCATCCGGTCGTATTCCGCCTCTGTGGGGAACCGCTCGCGCATTCTCTCCACGAAGGACGCGTCGGGCGAATCCCGCTGGGTGTCGTCGGTCTCTCGGATCTCCCGCAGCCGAAGGCTTCCGGTGTCGAGAAGTGTGTCATTCGTCATTCGTGATCTCCATCGATCGGCAGCGCTCGCGCGCTGGTGTGAGTGAGTCAGGGCATGTAAGCGCCGCCGTTGACGGCGACGGTCGCTCCAGTGATGTAAGACGCGGGTTCTGAGGCGAGGAACGTGACTGTGGCGGCGATCTCCGACGGATCCCCCACGCGTCCTGCGGGGATCGTTGCGACCATCGCCTCGATGGCGTCCTCATCCTGTGCATTGGCGAGCGGGGTCGAGATCCGCCCCGGGGCCACCGTATTGACAGTGACGCCATAGCGGCTGACCTCGCCGGCCAGCATGCGAGTGAAGCCGATGAGCCCCGCTTTGGTCGCGGAGTAGTCCGCCGTGGTCGAGGCCACGTAGGTCTGCCCGGCCCGGGATGCGATGTTGATGACGCGACCCCATCCGCGCTCTTTCATACCGGGTACGAGTGCTCGCGACAGACGGAAGGGGGCGGTGAGGTTGACGGCGATGGTGAGATCCCACACTCCGTCGCCGATGTCCTCGACGTAGTTCTTTCCGCGGTCGCTCGCCTGCGGCTGGATTCCGGCGCAGTTGACCAGGATGTCGACTTCGACACCTTTCGTCTCGAGTTCCGCCAGCGCCGCGTCGATCTCAGCGCGCTGGCTCAGGTCGACGACGAGCGCGTGAGTCGCGCCGATCTCTCGGACGGACTCCGAACGATCCAGGGCGACTACACGGATGCCCTCTGCACCGAACCGGTCGGCGATGGCCCGCCCGATGCCGCTTGCGGCACCTGTAACCAGAGCGGTACGCGTCACGTCTGCTACTCCGGTCATTTCGTCACGAACCCTTCAAGCGAACCATCGGCCCAGTTCTCGAGCAGCGCGTAATACGCCAGCGCACCGCCGCCGTATCGCCCGCCGATGAACAGGTCGTCCATGCTCGCCGGCTTGCCGTCGTTGTTGTAATAGCCCGGCGTGCACTCGAGATAGAACTCGAAGAGCGCCTTGTTCGAGGACGCCGTGCGGATCTCCTGGACCCAGGCGTCGACCGCGTCCTTCGTGGCCTCGATCGTGCGCGCGCCGCGCTCGAAAAAGGTCGTGGCAATATGTGCGACGTAGTTCGCCTGCTCGTCGAGCAGGTGAACGGCATTCACCGCAGAAGTCGTCTGCAGGTTGCCGCCGATGAAGAACAGGTTCGGGAACTTGTCCGTCGACATGCCATGGAACGTGCGGACGCCTGCCTGACGCCAGTGGTCGGTCAGGTTCGTGCCCCGTCCGTGCAATTCGAAGCCGGTGAGGCGGGTGAATTCGATGGTCGCTTCGAATCCGGTGGCCATGATGACACAGTCGAGCGGGTACTCCTCACCTCCCACGATGACGCCGTTCTCCGTGAATGCCTCGACGCCGTGGCCCTGTGTGTCTACCAGGTAGACGTTGTCACGGTTGAACGACTCGAGATAGTCGTCATGCCAGCCGGGACGCTTGCACCACCAGCGGTAGTAGGGCTTGAGGGCGTCTGCCGTAGTCGGATCGATGACGACGTTCTCGATCCGTGAGCGCAGGCCGTTCATGACGCGGTAGTCGTTGATGATGCTGAGCTCCTCCAGCTCCGCTGCGTCAGGCTTACGTCCGAGACGCGTTTCAATCTTCTCGACCGGTTCGGCAAGAACCTCGAAGCTCGCCGTCCAGCCGTCGCCGACGAGGTCGACCTCGGGGGTTGCCACGTCGACGCGGGAGCCGAACTGCACGTGCGCCTGGAAGTTCGCGCGGCGCGCTCGTTGCCATCCGGGCTTGGAGCGGTCTGCCCAGTCAGCGGGCGTCTCACGCTGTCCACGAACTCCCACAGTGGAGGGTGTGCGCTGGAAGACGAACAGTTCCCGAGCATCGTCGGCTACCGCGGGGACCACTTGGATGGCCGTGGCACCCGTGCCGATCACACCGACCTTCTTGTCGACGAGTCCGATCAGTCCGCCCGAGTCGTCACCGCCGGTGTAGTCGTAGTCCCAGCGGCTGGTGTGGAAGATGTGGCCCTTGAACTTCTCGATGCCAGGGATGCCGGGCAGCTTTGGCAGACTCTGGCGGCCACACGCGATGATGAGGATGTCCGCGGTGACTTCGTCCCCCCGGTCGGTGCGTACGATCCAGCGTGCGTTGTCCTCGTCCCAGCTCGCGTCCGTAACAGAAGTCTGGAACAGCGCCTTCTCGTAGAGACCGTGCTCACGGCCGATCCGCTGACTCAGGTGCAGCATCTCGGGGCCATACGAGTACCGGTGCTTGGGTGCGTACTCGAGTTCTTCAAGCATCGGCAGGTAGATGTGCGCCTCGATGTCGCACATGGCACCTGGGTAGCGGTTCCAATACCAGGTGCCGCCGAAGTCACCTGCAACCTCGATCGTGCGGATGTCCGTTACACCTGCGCGCTGCAGACGAGCACCCTGGAGCAGCCCACCGAATCCGCCGCCGACGACGATCACCTGGGTGTGGTCGCGAAGGGATTCGCGCTCCTCATATTGGGTCCACGGGTCATCGCTGTATGACTTAAAGCGCCCTGTGGTCGTCGGGATGTACTGGGCTTTGCCCTCCGGGCGGATGCGCTGCTGGCGCTCTGCCTCGTACCGCTCCTTCAGATCGTTCGGGTTGAAGTCGAGAGGACCGAAAAGCTTCTCATCGAGGACGAGATTTTCATTCATCATTGAATTCCTTTGCCTGGCAAAACGAGTGCGGCACCGGCAAATTGCCTCGGTGGCCCGCATTACATCCAGTGAATCAACGAGGAACAAGCGTCAGAAGCGTCCGCTGTCGTGTTCGCGCAGGACATTCGTCGCGGTCTGACTCAGGCGCGTCCGCCGGCGAGCACCAGCCCGCCATCCACCGTGAGCATCTGGCCGGTGATCCACGACGACTCGTCCGAGACCAGGAACGCCACGGCGTTCGACACGTCGTCCGGTTCTCCGAGCCGACCCGCCGGATACTCGGCCACAACTTCCGCTTCACGCCCCTCATAGAGCGGTCTGGCGAAGCCGGTCTTGATGACGGCAGGGACGACGCCGTTGACCCGCACGCGCGGCGCGAGCTCCAACGCGAGGGTGGCCGTCAGATGCGCGATCGCGGCCTTTGTTACGCCGTACCATCCGATGCCCGCCGAGGGGACGAGACCGGAGACGGAGCCGATGTTGATGATTGCCGCGTCACTCTCGGCGCCGAGCCCCGCACGCACAGCGTCCTGTACCCAGCCGAGAGTACCGAGAATGTTCACCTCGGCAATCTTGCGCGCCAACCCCAGATCGAGGTCGATCAGCGACCCATACGCCGGGTTGATGCCGGCGTTGTTCACGAGGACGCTGGGAGTTCCGAACGCCTCCGCGACGCGGGCGAAGACCTCCTGACGATGCGCAGGATCGTCTGCCTTGCCGGCTACTCCGATCGCCGACCCGACGGGGAATCCGTGCACGGCCTCCGCGAGCGATTCCGCTCCTCGCGCGGTAATGCAGACGCGGGCACCGTCCGCGACGAGACGTCGGGCGATGGCAAGGCCGATTCCCCGACTGGCCCCGGTGACGACGGCCGTGCGCCCGGAAAGCGGGAGCACGGCCGTTGTCACCGGAAACTCTTCGTCAGAGCGTGGGCGCTGCGGGTTCACGAACAGCATCCATGATCGTGCCGCCATCCTCGGCGATCTCGTGCAGATCAGCGTCATCCGTGCGGTGAACCGCAAGCGCTGCGAGGAACGCGATGACGCAGAGCACGGTCGCACCGAGGGCGATCGGCCACACGTTGATTCCGGCTGCGAACAGCGACTGGGCAGCAAGCGGACCGAGTCCGCCGCCTACGAGCGATGCCAACTGGTATGTGATCGACACACCTGTGTACCGGTTCTTCGTCGGGAACAACTCAACGTAGATCGCCGTGAGCGGGCCGAGGATGAAGGCGTGGATGGAAAACACCAGTACATAACTCACGGTGAGCATGGCGAGCGAGCCGCTACTGAGAAGCGGCACGACGAGCAATGAGTTGACCACCTGCAGTCCGATGCCCCACAGCAGCACCTTGCGGCGGCCGTACCTGTCGGCGAGGATCGCGGCCACAGGCAGCAACACGAGGCACACGGCGAGCGCGAGCATGCCGATGTTGATGATCGTGCCCTGGGGAACATCACTGGTGCCCACCGAGTAGGCAACCCAGAACGTGAGCATCAGGTTCTGGATGAGGAACGGCCCCGTGAAGATAAGTGCCCCGATGATCACCCAGCGCCAGTTGCTGCGCAGGACCGCCATCAGCGGGTTCTCGAACTTCTCGCCCGCCGCGGTGGCAGCCACGATCTCCTCGCGACGCTTCACCATCGTCTCGCTCTCCTGGACACGAAGGCGCATATAGATCGCGAGGACGAACAGCACGATTGTCACGAGGAACGGGATGCGCCATCCCCAAGTGATGAAGTTATCTCCGGTTACCGGGATCACGATCGCGAACACAATGAAGCCGAGGAGGAGCCCTGCAGCGGATCCCATCGACGTCGCTGTGCCCATCAGCGCACGGCGCCGCGAAGAGGAATGCTCGGTTGTGAGCACAACGCCGCCGCCCCACTCTCCTCCAACCGCGAGTCCCTGAATGAGACGAAGCGTGATCAGCATCACGGCAGCGATGGGTCCGACTGCTTCCGTCGTCGGCAGAACGCCTACGAGGAACGTGGCGATGCCCATGACGACAATGGTGATGATCAGGGTTGTCTTGCGTCCGATCTTGTCGCCGAAGTGGCCGAAGATGATGCCGCCGATCGGACGTGCTGCGTAGCCTGCAGCCAGCGTGCCGAAGGAGGCGACCAACCCGATGGCTGGCGGCAGCCCGCTGAAGAACAGACTCGCGAAGACGAGGGCGGATGCCGTCGAGTAGATGCTGAAGTCGTAGAACTCGATGGCACCACCCACGAAACTGGAGAACCAGACGCGACGCGCGTGCCCATTGTCGGGGACTGTGGGTGTGGATGGAGCGGTCATGCGGGGGAGTCCTTCCTAAGGCGCCAGTGCGAAGAGACAGTGCAACCCGTCACGGCCACGGAAGTGTCCGCGGCGCTGCGGATAGCGCTACTCTGCATTCAAATGAATTGGTTGTCAATCGAATACCTATCGTTCACCCCATTTGTCTCGCCCCTTCGCGACAGATGTCGCGATCAACGCCGCAAACACCCCACAAAGTTGCCAGCCATATACCAAACGACGTAGTGTCTGAACCACGGCACATAGCAGTGCACTGAGAGGAACGAACACCATGGGCAACATCGCCTACAGCTTCACCGGTCGCACCGTCATCGTCACGGGCGCCGCACGCGGAATCGGACTCGAAGTGGCGCGTGCGTTCTCGCAGGCCGGCGCCCAGGTCGTCATGGCCGACTTCGATGGCGAAGCTTTGGGAGCCGCCGCAGCCGAATTCAGCGGTATCGCCGTCCAGGCCGACGTCTCGAAGACGGAGGACGCAGAACGTGTCATTCAGGCCGCAATCGACCAGACAGGTCGACTCGACGTCCTCGTCAACAATGCCGGCATCCTGCGCGACCGGATGCTCTGGAAGCTCACCGACGATGACTGGGAAGCCGTCCTCGCCGTCCACGCCGGAGGTACGTTCCGATTCACCCGCGCGGCGATCCCGCACATGCGGCAGCAAGGCTACGGGCGCATCATCAACGTCACCTCCTACACCGGGTTGCACGGGAACCTCGGGCAGGCGAACTACGCCACTGCCAAGGCCGGCATCATCGGATTCACCAAAACGGCCGCCAAGGAGCTCGCCGGCTTCGGAATCACGGCCAATGCGATCTCCCCGCAGGCCGCGACCCGTATGACCGCGTCGATCCCCGAGGAGCGCATTCCGGAGCTCAGTGGCCCCATCCCCCGGTTCGCCGATCCTGCCGAGATCGCCGGAGCCATCCAGTTCCTCGCCTCCGAGGAGTCCGCATACATCACCGGCGTCGTCCTTCCGGTCGACGGCGGCGTCTCGATCTGAGGTCACCATGCCTGACAACCCCACCATCCCCCGGCGCGATCTCGAGTTCCTGCTGTATGAATGGCTCGATGTCGCAGCACTCACCGAGCGTGAGCGATTCAGCGATCACTCGCGTGAATCCTTCGACGCCGTCCTCGAACTCAGCGAGGAGATCGCGACTGAGAAGTTCGCGCCGCACTACAAGACCACGGACTCTCACGAGCCTCACATGCTCGCGGATGGCACCGTCGAGCTAATCCCCGAGGTCGGTGCGGCACTGAAGTCGTATGCCGAGTCAGGATTCTTCGCCGGCTCTTTCGATGAGGACCTCGGCGGCATCCAGCTGCCCACCTCCGTCGCTCGCGCATCGATGGCAATCTTCACCGCCGCGAACACCTCGACGTCCGGCTATCCGTTCCTCACACAGGCGAACGCGGCCGCCATCGTCGCACACGGCAGCCCAGAGCAGGTCGACACCTGGGTGCGCCCGATGCTCGAGGGGCGCTTTTTCGGAACCATGTGCTTGTCCGAGCCGGAAGCCGGCTCCTCACTCGCTGACATCACCACGCGCGCCGAACCGCAGCCTGACGGTACGTATCGGATCTTCGGACGCAAGATGTGGATCTCCGGCGGAGACCACGAGATCAGCGAGAACATCGTGCACCTGGTGCTCGCGAAGATCCCCGGGGGCCCTCCCGGTGTCAAGGGCATCTCGCTGTTCATCGTGCCCAAGCACACGGTCGACGACGCGGGCGCTATTGACGAGCGCAACGACGTCACCCTCGCAGGCCTGAACCACAAGATGGGTTTCCGCGGCACGACGAACACCGCGCTGAACTTCGGCGATGGGCAGCATCAGCCCGGCGGAGCTCCCGGCGCTGTGGGCTATCTAGTGGGCGAGCCGCACCGTGGCCTGTTCTACATGTTCCACATGATGAATGAGGCGCGCATCGGGGTGGGCCTGATCGCCACCGCGCTGGGCTACACCGGATACCTGCAGGCACGCGACTATGCCAAAGAGCGGCTACAGGGTCGCACCGCGGCGGCGAAGGATCCATCCGGACCACAGGCGGCGATCATCGATCACGCTGATGTTCGCCGAATGCTCCTCGCTCAGAAAAGTTACGCAGAGGGCGCTCTTGCTCTCGGGCTCTATTGCTCTGACCTCGTCGACCGCCAGGACACGGCCGCCGATGATGCCGAGCGCGATGGCCTGCGCCAGTTACTTGAGGTCCTCACTCCGATCGCGAAGAGCTGGCCGTCCCAGTGGTGCCTCGCCGCCAATGACCTGGCGATTCAGGTGCACGGCGGTTACGGCTACACGCGCGACTACAACGTCGAACAGCTCTACCGCGACAACCGCCTCAACATGATCCACGAGGGCACGCACGGCATCCAGGGTCTTGACCTGCTCGGCCGCAAGGTCGTCATGGACGACGGTGCCGCGCTCACGCAGCTCGCCGACAGGGTCCGCGCCACACTGTCTCGGGCGACCGCCACCGGCGATGAGACGCTCACCGGCTTCGCCGCCGAGATCGACGCGCGACTCGATCGCGTGCTCGAAGTGACCAAGCACGTCTGGGAAGGCACGACTGCGGATGTCGCACTCGCGAATGCCTCCATCTATCTGGAGGCTTTCGGCCACCTGATTCTCGCGTGGATCTGGCTCGAGCAGTCCCTCGCCGCGCACGGCAAATCTGGCGACTTCTATGACGGCAAGCGCGCGGCGGCCGCCTACTTCCGGCGATACGAACTCCCCAAGATCGACACACAACTCGATCTCGTCGCTAGCCTCGATCGCCTCACGATCGACCTGGACCCCACCTGGTTCTGATGCCACAGCGTGGCACAACGAAAGGATTCCCCATGACTCGCGAAGCAGTGATCGTCGAAGCTGTCCGCAGCCCGCTCGGAAAGCGCGGCGGATGGCTCGCCGACGTGCATCCGGCCGATCTTTCGGCACACGTACTCAAGGCCCTGGTGCAGCGCGCGAACATCGACCCCGCCCTCGTCGAGGACGTGATGTGGGGCTGCGTGAGCCAGATCGGCGAGCAGAGCTTCGACATCGCCCGCACGGCTGTGCTCTCGGCCGGATGGCCCGAACACATCCCTGGCGTGACCATCGATCGCCAGTGCGGCTCATCTCAGCAGGCAGTGAACTTCGCGGCGGCGAGCGTGCTGGCCGGGCACTACGACATCGTCGTCGCGGGCGGCGTGGAGAGCATGTCGCGGATTCCGCTCGGATCGAACACCGCCGCCGGCGACACTCCCCTCGGACAGATGTACCAGGCGCGCTACGGCAGCGCATTCCCCAACCAGGGCATCGGCGCCGAGATGATCGCCGACGACTGGAACCTCAGCCGCACAGATCTGGACGAATTCTCGCTCGCTTCCCACGAGAAGGCAGCCGCGGCTGCTGATCGTGGTGCGTTCACCTCGCAGATCGCTCCGATCGAGACGGCATCCGGCATTATCAACAGCGACCAGGGCATCCGCCGCGGCGGTTCCGTCGAGAAGATGGCAACACTTGCACCGTCCTTCAAGGAGGATGGCAAGGTCACCGCTGGAAACGCCTCGCAGATCAGCGATGGCTCCGCAGCACTGCTGATCATGAGCTCCGACACAGCGGAGAGCATGGGGCTCACACCCATCGCAGCAATCGATACCGTCGCCGTCGTCGGCTCACCGCCGATGCCAATGCTCACCGGTCCCATCCCCGCGACCGAGAAGCTCCTCGCACGCAAGGGCATCTCCATCAATGACATCGGCACCTACGAGGTCAATGAGGCCTTCGCGTCGGTCGTCCTTGCCTGGCTGCATGACACCAAGGCCGACGAGTCCAAGCTCAACCCGCTGGGCGGCTCGATCGCCCTCGGTCATCCCCTCGGTGGCAGCGGCGCACGCATCATGACCACGATGCTCAATCACATGCGCGACAACGACCTCGAGTACGGTCTGCAGGTCATGTGCGAGGGCGGCGGTCAGGCCAACGCGACACTGTTGCGGCTGCTCTAGGAGACATCATGACCACATTCTCATCTCTGGGTGAGCTCCGTGCCGCGGTCGGGGCCGATCTCGGTACCGCTGGACCCATCACCCTGTCGCAGGAGCGCATCAACGGGTTCGCCGATGTCACCGAGGATCACCAGTGGATCCACATCGATGCCGAACGCGCAGCGTCCAGCAACTTCGGAACGACGATCGCACACGGGTATCTGACGCTCGCGCTCGTCGCACCGTTCCTCGAAAAACTGCTTGTCGTCGAAGGCGTTCAAGCCACGCTCAACTACGGACTCGACACTGTCCGCTTCCCCACCCCGGTCCCCTCCGGCTCCGATGTCTCGGCGACCGCCACCCTGGAAGAGGTCATAGACAAGCCCGGCGGCGCCGAGGTGCGGGTCAAGATGACGATGACCATCCCGAGCAGCACCAAGCCAGTATGCGTGGCGACGGTCGTCATGCGAATCGTGGAGTGAGGAGCATCCGATGAGCGCATCCACCGCACCCGACTTTGTCAGCTTCCCCGTCCGTCGCCGCGGCTCCTACCTGGAGAAGTTCAAGATCGGTCAGGAGTTTGACCACCACTGGGGTCGCACTCTCGACACCGGCGACAGCACGCTATTCTCCACGAGTCTGGCGTACTTCCTTCCTCTCTATCTCAACGATGAATACGCGCGGCACGAGGGACACCCCTCGCGGCCGATCAATCCGTTCCTCGTGCTGTGCACGGTCGTGGGCGTCTCCGTCGAGGACCTCAGCGAGTCGGCCGGACCATTCCTCGGGATCGAGGAATGCGAGTTCATCACACCGGTCTACGCCGGCGACACCGTCCGCGCGCGCTCGGTCGTGCTCGACACCCGGCTGTCGGCGAGCCGGCCCGGGCGTGGCATCGTCACGTGGCGCACGACCGGATTCAACCAGAACGACAAGGTCGTGGTGACATACATCCGTAAAAACCTCCTGGTCACTAAGGAGGAACTGTGATGGAAGCGCAAAGCGCACGCACACTCGTCGACGATGACGGCTGGTTCGAGTCCTTCGAGATCGGTCAGCGCTGGCGCCATGCGCGCGGCGCGACCGTCGACGAGGTCGAGAACCAGATGCTGACCAAACTCGTGATGAACTCCGCGCAGGAACACTGGAACGACGCGTCGATGCAGGGTTCCGAATGGGGCAGCACGCGTATCGTTTTCGGCCTGATCACCGGGAGCCTGACGATCGGGCTCGCCAGCCAGGACACCGCCGAGCAGGCGATCAAGGAGCTCGGTCTCGACGCCATCCGCTTCACCGCGAGTGTCTACCACGGCGACTCGATCTACGCGTATACCGAGGTTCTCGAGAAGCGCGATTCCGACCGGGACGACGCGGGCGTCGTCGTCTTCCAGCACTGGGGCGCGACCTCCGAAGGTAAGCAGGTCTTCGAGTGCCGCCGCTCCGTCCTCATCAAACGTCACTCACACTGGAGCCTCTCATGACCACCATGCCCCTGTTCCCCCCGCCGACCACCGTCAACGGACGTCCGATCCGCCGACGTCGTTCGGAGCTGTCAACCCCCGCGACCAATGTGAAGATGATGGCGAAGGCCGCGGCCAGCGACGCCGACCTCGTGTTCCTCGATCTTGAGGATGCTGTCGCCCCTAACGTCAAGGATGTCGCGCGCACGCAGGCCGCCGAAGCGCTCAACACGCTCGACTGGGGCGACAAGACCCGTGCGGTGCGCATCAACGGCATCGTGACCCCGTGGTTCCTCGATGACATCACCGACGTCGTACTGAACGCCGGTGCGAATCTCGACGTGTTCATCGTGCCCAAGGTGAAGAGCGCGGCAGACGTGGTGTTCATCGACACGCTCCTCGGAAAGCTCGAAGAGAAGGCTGGCCTCGTCGTCGGCCGCATCGGCCTCGAGGTGCTGATCGAAGAGGTCGAGGCACTCTCGGATGTCGACGCCATCGCCGCATCGACTCCCCGCTTGGAAGCGATCATCCTCGGTGTCGGTGATCTCGCCGCGAGCCACGGCATGCGTTCGGCACACATCGGCACCAGTGCCCACTACCCCGGCGACATCTGGCACTCCGCGCGTTCGCGACTCATCGTGGCAGCGCGCAGCAACGGCATCGACGCGATCGACGGGCCTTTCGGCGAGTTTCGCGAGACCGACGGCTACCGCACGCAGGCAACCTGGGCCGCAGAGCTCGGCGCCGTCGGCAAGTGGGCCATCCACCCCAACCAGGTCACCGTCGCCAACGAGGTCTACTCCCCCACGCCCGAAGAGATCGAGCGCGCTCAGTCCGTCGTCTCCGCGATGCGCGCCGCCGAAGCTGAGGGCGAAGGCGCTGTCGCGATCGACGGTGTCATGGTGGATGCCGCCACAGCGCGTATCTTCGAGACCGTACTCACCCGCGCCGCAGTGAACGGACAGATCTGATGCTCACCTCCTCCCCGTACGCCGTGCGATCATGAGCGGCCCTCTTGCCGGCCTGCGTGTCGTCGACCTCACGGCGGCACTGGCGGGCCCCTACGGCACCATGATGCTGTCCGACCTCGGTGCGGACGTCATCAAGGTCGAGGCCCCCGGTGGCGAGGTCACCCGCCGCGTCGGTCCACTGCCCCAGCGCGAGGATACGTCGGAGGCGGAAGGGCCGATGCTCGGAGGGTACTTCCAGAGCATCAACCGCGGTAAGCGCAGCATCGTCATCGACCTCAAAACAGACGAGGGGCACGAGGAGTTCCTCGCTCTCGTGCGCACAGCCGACGTGCTGGTCGAGAACTTCGGTCCCGGCGTCGTCGACCGCCTGGGTATCGACTATGCGACCCTCAACGCGGTCAACCCCCGCCTGGTCTATGGAACCCTGACCGGCTTCGGCTCACGCTGGGCGGGCGAGAGCCCGTACATCGACTGGCCGGCGATGGACATCACCATCCAGGCCATGGCAGGTCCCTTGAGCGTGACGGGAACGGAATCCGGGGATCCAGTCAAGATCGGACCCGGCGTCGGCGATATCTTTCCCGGTGCACTGCTGATGACTGGCATCCTCGCGGCGGTCCTCGAAGCGCGTACGACCGGGATCGGCCAACACGTCGACATCGCGATGTACGACGCGATCCTCTCGCTCACCGAGCGGATCGTCTATCAGTACTCATACACAGACCAGGTGCCGAAGCCGATCGGAAACACGCATCCGATCCTCACACCCTTCGACATCCTGAAGGTCAAGGACGGCTGGATTGCGATCGCCGCCACCACGCAACTGCGATGGGAGGCGCTGTGCCGCATCATGGGCAAGACCGAACTCATCTCTGACCCGCGTTTCATCACGGAGTTCGAGCGATCCCACCATCGGGACGACATCCGGGTGATCCTCGATGAGTGGACGGCGGCCTTCACTCGCGATGAGATGACCCAGATGCTGGGCGGCAAGGTGCCGTACGGTCAGGTCAACGACATCCGCGACATCTTCGAGAGTCCGCACGCGTGGGCACGCGAAATGCTGGTCGAGGTCGAGAATCCCAACGCTGACCGACCGGCGATCATCGCCGGCCAGCCGCTGAAGTTCAGCCGCACGAAGCCCGACCCGCTCGTGCGCGCACCGTTCCTCGACGAGCATGGTGACGCGATTCGCCAGGAGATCGCACGAAGTAAGGAGTCAACCGATGAGTGACCGTGTATTCCCGGACCCTTATCCCGCAAGCAAAGAAATGCTGGCACTCATCGCACGGCTTCGCGCTGCGCCGTTCAAGGCGGACACCAAGACGGTGCCCGAGCTGCGCGAGAACTTCGAGCGTTTCGCATCCGGGTTCTCCGATATCCCGGCCAGCACACGATTCGAGTCGGTCGACGGCGTCGGGGTCGAGATGGAGTGGGCGATCGCGGAGAACGCGTCCGCGGATGCCGCCGTGCTCTACTTGCACGGCGGTGGCTACTCGATCGGTTCGATTGCCGCATACCGTGACCATTGCGCACGGCTCTCAGTGACGACAGGAGTGCCGGTGCTGTCGGTCGGCTACCGCCTTGCGCCCGAGCATCCCTACCCCGCGGCGCTGGATGATGCGCGTCTTGCCTACGACTGGCTTCTGGGTCAGGGCATCAGCGCGGATCGCATCGTCGTCTCCGGAGACTCGGCTGGCGGAGGGCTTTCACTCGCCCTCATGTTGGCGCTGCGCGATGACTCTCGCCCACTTCCTGCAGGAGCCGTGCTGCTTTCTCCTCTCGCCGACATGGCGCACACGGGCGACTCGGTTCATGAGCGCGCTCATGTGGACCCGATCGTGACTCCAGCCGGGTCACACGCGTACTCCACGCGATATCTCGGTGAGGATGGGGACTTCGATACCCCGTACGCTTCGCCCGTCTACGCCGACCTTTCCGGGCTTCCACCGGTGCTGGTCACCGTCGGAACAGATGAACTACTCTTCGACGACTCGGTGCGAGTCGTCCGCAAGATCCGGGATGCCGGCGGCTCGGCAGATCTCGACGTGTGGCCGAAGATGATCCATATCTTCCCTTTCTTCGCCTCGCAGGTGCCGGAATCGAAACGAGCGATGGACTACATCGCCCGCTTCATGAAAGACCGAATCGGGCTCGACCAGGAAGCCGAAGCACTGTGAACCGCAACGCATACCGTGAATTCGTAGAGCTGCCCGCCGCACCGCCGACACTGCTGCCGCCCTGGTCGACGCCCGCACGCCAGGCGATCCTCGCGGAGGCCCGGACGTTTGCCACTGACGTCGTGCTGCCGATCGCCAACCAGCACGATCGCGATGAGGCCCCCATGCCGGCGGAGATCTTGCATGGGCTCTCCGAGCACGGGTACTTCGGCATCACGGTACCGAAGGAGTACGGCGGCCTCGGTCTCGGAGTCTTCGAATACTGCATGATCGCCGAGGAGCTCGGTCGCGGGTGGATGAGCGTGGCGAGCATCATCGCCAGGGCACAGGGGCTCGGAACGGCCTTCGCAGATCCTCAACGCACCGAGAAAGCCCGTCGTCGCAGTGCTCGCGGCGAGTGGATCGGCGCAGCCGCGTTCTCCGAGCCGGAGTCAGGATCGGATCTCGGGTCGATCGAGACCGTCGCCGTTCGCGAGGGCGACGGCTACGTGATCTCTGGGACGAAGCGGTGGTGTGGAAACGCATTCGAGGGCGACTTCATCCTCGTAATGTGCCGCATCGTCGAGGCGGATGGAAGTCGCGGCCCCGTCGAGACCTTCGTGCTCGAGAAACCGCGCAATAGCTTCCCCGAAGGTGTCACCGGCTCCCCGATCGACAAGATCGGGTACAACGGCATTGTCAGCTACGACCTCGAGCTGCGCGACGTGCGCGTCACGGATGCTGATCTCGCCGAGCCGTTCGGTTTCTCCGGCGCCGAGGGCCGTGGTTTCCGGGCGGTCGAGAACGGTCTCAACGTCGCGCGTGTGCACACGGCCGCGCGCGCAGTGGGTCTCGCACGGGCAGCCGTGGAGGACTCGGTGAGCTACCTGCAGAAGCGCGTGCAGTTCGGGCATCCGCTCGGCGATTTCCAGGCACTGCGCTTCGAGATTGCAGACATGGCGGCGCAGGTCGCGCAAGCCCGAGCGTTCTACCAGCAGGTCGCGCATCTCATGGACTCAGGTGTGGCGTGTGAGAAGGAAGCGGCGATGACCAAACTGCTCGCCACCGAGATGTGCGTAGATGTCACCGGTCGCGCTCTGCAGCTACACGGCGGCAATGGCTACACGCGCGACTTCCCGATAGAGCGCTATTGGCGTGACGCCCGGTTGACGACGATCTTCGAAGGCACGAGCGAGATCCAGAAGAAGATCATCAGTGACCGCATTCTGCCGAGGCCAGCGCGCTGAGCGCATCAGAGGTTCAGGGCTTCAGCACAATTCTGATGGGATTGCCGACCTGGTTACGCAAGTGATCGAGTCCCATTTTCACCTGGTCCAGTGGAAGGACCTCAGAGATAGATTCGCCCAGGTCCAGGCGACCATGCGCGGCGAGGCTGACCAGCTCTTCGGTGTGGCGTCGTTCCGAGCCGTAGTGACCGAGAACGCGCTTCTGCAGTCGGATCATGGTCGCGCTGTCGTTGAGCGTGACCGGCGCATCGGGGATGCCGACCAGCACAACGCGGCCTCGCGGACCGACCGCGTCGAACGCTTGCTGCTGCACGGCCGCATGCCCGACGAAATCGAAAGCGACGTCGAGTGGCCGCGCCGCGGACAGCTGCTCGACGAAGTCGGCATTGTTCGGGTCCAGCACGATATCGGCGCCCGCGCGCAGCGCGCGTTCACGGGCTGCCGGTGAGGGATCGATACCGATCACGGGTGCCGCACCGACCAGCCGAAGCAGTTGGACTGCGTGATATCCCAGCCCGCCGAGTCCCCAGACGGCGACGGATTCTGCGGGCCGCACCTGGGCCGTCTCCGTGATGGCTGCCCACGGCGTGGCGACGGCATCCGCAATGATGGCCGCCTGATCGTAGGCGAGATCCGGACTGATGTGTAACGCCCGTTCGGACGGGGCGACGACATACTGCGCCCAGCCGCCGTCGTAGTGGACGCCGACGATCGACGTCTGCCCGTCGACGATGCCGACCGGGTGCAGCAGCACCCGGTCACCGTTCACCCATCCCGCGACGCCCTCGCCGACTTCGTCCACCTCGCCGGCGACCTCGTGCCCGAGGATCACGCGCTCTGGCATTCTCGGCGCAAGCTCGCCGTCGATGAAGTGAATGTCGGTGTGGCACATGCCGGCGTACTTCACGCGCAGGCGGATCTCTCCGCGCCCCGCATGCGGGATCGGCGCCTGAATCACCTCCAGCTGACCGTTCGACGTGGTCAGCTGTACGGCGGTCATCGTGTTCTCAAGCCCAATACTCATGGTGGCCTCTCTCGTTCAGGTGCAGCCTGCGTGCCGCGTTAACAAGGCGATCGACGCTGTCAGCGCCGATGCGTGCGTCGCACAGGTCATGGGCTTTGGTTCGCAACGGTTCCCACTGCTCCTCGGGATGCACGCTCCACCGCGGCTGTCCGGCATCCGCCTCCGCCCGACGGATCGTGCCGTCGTCGAGAGTCAGCGAGATCGCCGTCTGCGTCTTCGCGTAGGCGTCGTCGAAGGTGAGGGTGGTGGAATCCATCAACCGCCGCGCGGTCAGCGACGGCTGGAACGGCTCGGAGAATCGCGCGGTCGTCATCGGGCCTTCCAGAGCAGCCGCGGTGGTGAATGCCACGCTAAATTTCGCCTCCTGACCAGTTCTCGGGTCGGGAATGGTGCAGACGGTCTGCGTGATGGGCGGCACGGTGATATGCACGGACGCCACCCGTTCCAGATCGATCCCCTCGGTTCGCAGGACGTCGGCGGCCATGATCGAGCCGTGGGTGCCGAAACATGCGGAGGAGAACTTGAACAGCAGCCGGCGCAGGTGCCACGGCTCGCCGAACGGCTCGGCGAGCGGCGGCTCGTCGACGCTGGTCGAGTGGGTCGGCACCAGCCCCTGCGGCCCGAAGACCGTGTCGGCTGCCGGTCCGGCGAGACCGGCCGAGGCAAGAAGAGCCGCGCGCATGCCGACGCTCGCGGCGTTCCCGGCGTTGAGCGGCTTCCCAGCCGAGCCGAACAACGATTTGAGCCCGGATGCCCCGGTTGCCGCGTATGCGATCGCCGCTCGCAGCGGCGCCCGGTCGACGCCCAGGATGAGCGCGGCCGCGCAGGCGGCACCCAGCGCGCCGACGATACCGGTGGTGTGGAATCCGATCTCGTAGTGGGAGGGGCTAATGGACAGTCCGACGCGCTCCTGGAGTTCATAGGCCGCGGCATAGGCACTCAGCAACTGCGTTCCCGTCACATCTCTGCTCGCAGCTGCAGCCAGCAGCGCGGGCACAATCGCGACGGACGGATGTGCACCCGACCCCGGCGCCCAGTCGTCGTAGTCGAGGCTGTGGGCCGTGACTCCGTTGATGAACGCAGCCGTGACCGGATCACGAAACTCCTCCGTCCCCCAGATTCGCACCGAGCCTTCGCCGCTGAACGCGGCACGCGATGCGCGCGCTTCCGGCCCGTCGGCTCCTCCGATCGCGCAGATGATCACGTCGCTGATCGCCTGCGCTGCGAGATCGGCGATGTCCGAGGGCAGCGGGGATCGCATGACGCGAAGCGCCTCGTCGACGAGGAGGTCCAGCCGACCAGAGCTGCTCTGCATGTCCACGAACGACTGCTCAGCCGCGGGGCGTGCGAACGAGACCTGCGCGCCGCCCTTTCAGGGCCGTCATCTCCGCCATCTTGCGACTGGCCTCGTCGATCATCTCGTCGCCGAGCATGACGGCTCCACGCCCTCCGCCGGCATCCGATGTGTGGAACTCATACGTCTCGAGAATTTCCTCAGCGCGGTCGTAGGATTCCTGCTGAGGAGCGAAGATGCGGTTGCCTGCCTCGATCTGTGACGGATGCAGCACCCATTTTCCGTCGAATCCGAAGGCGACCGCGCGTCTGGCTGCTTCCTCGAACCCGGGCAGGTCACTGATCACTCCGTACGGGCCGTCGATCACCTGCACGCCATGCTTCCGTGCAGCGATTGCGAGCATTACGAACACGGTGTCCAGCGGAGCGTAGCCGCCGAGCGAGTTCTCGCCGATAGTCAGCGATGGCAGCTGCATCGAGGCCATGAAGTCTCCGGGGCCGAAGATGAGTGTTTCCACCCGAGGGCTCCCGCCGGCGAGCTGATCGGCGATGCTGAGGCCCGCTGGCCCCTCGATCTGTACTTCGATGCCGATCCGTCCGGGCTCCAGCCCATGTTGCTTTTCAAGCTGGTCAAGCGAGGTGTCGAGCCAGTACAGATCTGCGAGCCGCTCGACCTTGGGAAGCATGATGCAGTCGATTTGCGCGCCGGCGCCGGCGATGACGGTCGACAGATCGGCGAACGCCCACTGGGTGGATGCGTCGTTGATGCGAACGCTGACGGTCTTCCCTGACCAGTCACCATCCACGAGCGCCGTCACGATCGATGCTCGAGCATCCTCCTTGGCGCCGGGCGCCACAGCATCTTCCAGGTCGAGGAACACCGAATCAGCATCCAGCGTCTGGGCCTTTGCAAGCATCTTGGCACTGCTACCGGGCACGGCGAGGACAGTCCGTCGCGAGCGAATCGGGCGAGGCATGTCGGGGTTCCCATCCTGTCGGTCACGCTGTCGGCGACTGCGCCGACACATCGCCAGGCTACCGACGCGGGCAGCGCGTTGCGGCTCTGCAGCAGGAAACGAGACGGATGTCGCCCCGGTCATGCGACGCGCGTCGCGCCGGGTAGGCCTTCCGTCGCGCGAAAGAGTATCCTGTCAACTACCATCTAGACCTCAGAGGAGCAGGGATGTCATCGGAGACAGCCACCCAGGCCGAGAACAAGCGTCCGCGCATGACCCAGCAGAAGCGATCATCGATCTCGACGCGCAAGCTCCTGCAGGCAACGGCAGACCTGATCGCCGAGCGAGGGTACGAAGGCACCACGCTAATCGAGATCGGCAAGCGCGCCGGTTACAGCCACGGACTGGTCACCCGTCGTTTCGGCACCAAGGCCAATCTCGTACAGTCGCTCATCGCAACACTGTCCAAACGCTTCGGACATGTTGAGATGGCTCAGACCGTCGACAACGCCGTCGGGGTCGATGCCATCGACGCGATCCTGCTCTCCATCCGCGCCAACGCTGAGGATTCCCCGCAGTCCCTGCGCGGTTTCTACGCGCTGATGTTCGAGTCGTTGAAGCCCGCCGTCGGTCTGCAGGAGTACGTATCCGGCATCCACCAGGATTTCCTCGACGACGTGGAGAAGGTGGTCGCCCAGGGCGCGGAGACGAATCGCCTGGCTGCAGGAGCTGATCCTCGCGAACTCGCCGAGCTGATGATGAATCTCCTGCGCGGCTTGGCATTTCGTTGGCTGCTCGATGCGGAAGACGTCGACATCATCGCCGGAATCGACAGCATTCGGCGTGCGATGAACACCCTTGCCGCGCCCGCGAGCTAAGGGTTCAGCCCCATCTGCAGAACGAGGAAGAATGCGATCCGAGGTTGAGCTGCTGCTCGATCAGTCGCTAGAGCCGCACGCCATCATCGATGCGGACAGCCGTTACCTGTACATCAATCCCGCGGCGATGGCGATCATCGGCGAGGACACCGACCTGATCGGTCGGCCGTCGCCGTTCAGCGATGACCGCTCGCAACAATTTCACGGCAGAGTACGTCACACGCGCATCGGATGGACCGCGGTCGAGTTCTCAAGCGTTCCGTTCGAATCTGAAAACGCGGAGCGCTTCCTGATTCGGTTCGAACCCGTTCACGAAAAGTCTCGACGCGGCAGGCAGCTCGACGCCATCGTCACGATCGCCGAGGCACTCAGTACCACCGACCAGCTCGACGCGGCATTGAAGAAGCTCGCGCGGGAAGTGCGGATCGCTGCGGACCTGGAATCCTGCGCGCTTACTTTGCTGGACGCGGATCATCGTGTGCGCATCGCCGGCACCTCTGGACTACCCGACGACTATGCCGAACAACTCGAGGCCTGTCGCCGGCTCGGGGCCCCGCTTCTCACGTTGCGGTCGCTCGAAGAACGTCGAATCATCGTGGATCCACACTGGCGAAACGCGATCTTCGCCGATGCACGGTGGGAGCCCCTCTACGAGACGGTTCGCGGCCTGCGCATCGGCACCTTGATCGCCGCTCCCATCGAGGTACGGGGAATCGCGGGGATCGATGATGTCGTCGGCGCCCTGACAGTCTTCTGCCGCGAGGATATCGAGCTCGATCACGATGACATCGCGTTCCTGCGTGCGATGGCGGACTACGCAGCGATCGCGATCTCCAACGCGCGGATGCTACGGCTATTGCGAGAGCAAGCCGCGCAGGACGAGCGATTGAAGCTCTCACGAGAACTGCACGACTCGGTGACGCAGGAGCTCTTCTCGCTCTCGCTGCGCACGCGTGCCCTTGCGCGTCGACTCGGAGCTGGCGCCGACGTCGAGCTCTCCGAAGAAGTCGATGACCTGTACGAACAGTCCCGTCGCGCACTGGCTCAGATGCGGGCGACCATCCTTCGAGGACGAGCCGTCGAGGTCGGCGGTGGCGGATTACTGCAGGCCGTGCAGTCGAAGTGCGACGAACTCGATCTTCCACAGGGAATGAGCATCGAGATAGTCGCTGAGAACGATTCCGATGCAGTGGCCGCCGATTTGCAGGACGATGTCTTCCTGCTCGTGATTGAAGCGATCCGCAATGCGGCCAAGCATTCGGGCGCCTCACGCGTCACCGTCCGCTTCGCACGCGCTTCGGACGATCCGACAGCACTGCGCGTCGAGGTCGCCGACGATGGAATCGGATTCGTGAACTCTCAACGCAGCGCAAGCGCCGTCGGAATCGACTCCATGCGCGAACGCGCGCAGGTTCACGGAGGATCATTGACGCTGCAAGCAACACCGGGGGAAGGCACGACTGTGACCGCCATCTTTCCCGGCGCCTTTCGCGGCCAGAGCAGTCACGTGACGCAGAGCTGAGGAAACATCATGACCGAGATCACCATCGTCCTCGTCGACGACCATGCAATGGTTCGCAAGGGCCTGCGAGCATTCTTGGACACAGAGGCCGATCTGGCGATCGTCGGCGAAGCGGCCGATGGGCGCGAGGCAATCGCCGTGGTCGACACCCTCGCCGCGCAGACTCGCGAACCCGATGTCGTGCTGATGGACCTGCTGATGCCCGGACTCGACGGAATCAGCGCGATCCAACAATTGCGCGCACGCTATCCGGATCTCAAGATCGTGGCGCTCACGAGCTCGACCGACGCGGCAACAGTCAACGGCGCGATGAGTGCGGGCGTCAACGGCTATCTCCTGAAGAATGCCTCTCCCGAGCAGGTCGCTGAAGCCGCGCGCACCGCAGCACGCGGTCAGGCTTATATCGATCCACAGGTCGCGATGACGGTCGCGAACTCCGCGCGCGGCGCTGCGCAACCGGTTCTGAGCGAGCGCGAGACGGAAGTCGTCGCACTGGTCGCACAGGGGATGTCGAATCAGGAGATCGCTGACACGCTCTTTCTCAGTGAGCGCACCGCGCGCACACATGTGAGCCACATCATCTCGAAGCTCGGGTTGAACTCTCGTATCCAGGTGGCGCTCTGGGCGATCCGCGAGGGCATCGTCACCATCAGTTGACGCCCGCTGCATTGCGATCGATGCGAGACATGTGTCGCGTGCCCATCGGGACGGCGGACTGACACTGCACCGCACCGGATCGGGTTGACTGGCCTCACGACCGAGTGACGGTCGATAGGCCGCACCGGCGGCCGAGTATGAGACGAGGACGTTTCGTGGGCGAGCAGCTGCAGGGAATCAGAGCGATCGTGACCGGCGCAGGGCGAGGAATCGGCCGTGCCGTCGCTATTCGACTGGCTGAGCAGGGCGCTGACGTCGCGGTCGTCGATATCGACCTCACCTCCGGCAAGGGCATCCCCGGCGAGGAGGACGCTCCGACCACAGCGGCAATCGAGGGGCTCGGACGCCGCGCTCTCGGCATCCAGGCAGATCTCACCGATCCCACTGCAGCGTCCCGCATCGTCGCGAAAGTTGTGGATGCGTGGGGCGGTCTCGATGTCGTCGCCAACATCGCCGGTGGCGCGATCACGCCATTCGTCCGCAGCAGCGCCAGTACGATTCCGGTCGAGGACATCCGGCACATCTTGGATGTGAACCTGATGTCAGCGATCTACATGTGTCAGGCCGCGGTGCCTGCACTGCGGGAGTCGACGCAGGCTGCGATCGTCAACACCACTTCGCTCTCGGCATCCGTTGCTCACCCCGAAGGAAAGCTCGCCGGCTATGGGATGTCGAAGATCGCATTGGGCTACTACACCCGCGCGTTGGCGGAAGAGGTGGGCCCAGAGGGGATCCGTGTAAACGCTGTTGCTCCCGGGTACACAATGACGGGGCGCGTACGCGCCAATTCTGCGGACACCGGGTTCGCTGAGAAGTCCGCCGACGTGGCACTTCGCCGTCTCGCGACACCGGACGACATCGCTGACGGCGTGGTTTTCCTCGCATCACCCAGCGCGTCGTATGTCACTGGCCACACCCTCGCGATCGACGGTCAGACCCGGGTTGTCTGACCGTGTCGCACACACCTGTTCCGACCTACGAGCAGCTGAATGCACTGCCGATCTGGGAGTCACTGATCGTCCAGGATTCGCAGATCGATGACCGCGATCACATGAACATCCGCTTCTACTTCGACGCGGCCGCGAGGGCGATCCTCGGAATGTGCGAAAGGCTCGGCCTCGATGATCACTATCGCAGCAGCGCTGGTGCGGATGTCTTCACAGCTGAGCATCACATCCGCTACTTCGCTGAGCTGCGACTCGCGGATACGTACTCGACTCGGGTGCGCGTCGGTGCCACGACCGGAAAAGCACTGAACATGACCGCTTATCTCCTCGACGAATCGCACGGCCGCCTCGCCTGCGCCTTCGATGCGACGCTCATCAATGTCGACCTGACCACAAGGCGAGCGGTGGAATTCTCACCGATCGCCGCGCAGCGGCTCGCCAGCTGGAGCGCTTGACGTGCTCTATGAGATTCGCCGCTACCGGACTCTTCCCGGTCGACGCAGCGATTGGATCCGGTTCATGGAGGAGGCCGTTCTCCCGCTGCACGCGGCCGCCGGCGTCGCCGTTCTCGGCACGTTCATGGACGAGGACGATGACGATGTTTATGTTTGGATCCGGGCGTTCGAAGACGAAGACGCGCGGGCGGCCGGTTACCGTGAGATATATCAGTCCGAAGCGTGGTTGACCGATATCAGCCCGCGCGTCGACCAGCTCCTGGACCGCAGTTCAGTGACGAAGATGACCGTGCGACCGACCGCGAGATCGCCGCTGGCCTGAACGTGAGTGTCCGTCCAGGACGCACGCGGCGCTCGTCTTCTACTCCGCGTACGCCCGGTACCCGGTGTGATCGCGGTTCGGCTTGAGCGCCCAGCCATCACCATCAGCGACAACAAGATTCTTCATCCCGCCTGCGTCGGCGATCACGGCGTAGTCCTGCCCGGCATCTGCGGCGTAGCAGAACAGGGTGACGAAGGGCTCGTCGCCGACGTTGACGCTGCGGTGGATCCAGTGACCGGGCACGTCAACCGCCTTGCCCGGCGTGAGTTCGACAGCCGAGGTCTGACCGTCGAGCGTCTCCAGGAGCATGACGCCGCGGCCGCTCAGGCAGTAGTACAGCTCGGCACGATCGGCGATCGCGTGCAGGTGCCCGCGGGTGACGGCGAACTCCTCCCCGTAGCGTCCGGGCAGCAGTGTGCTCGTACCGACGATCAGCGCGCCGGGTCCCTCCTGGTAGCGATGGTCATCGACCCAGTAGACGAGTTCTTCGACACCGCGCTCGCCGACGGCGTCCTGCCAGG
Source organism: Microbacterium sp. A94 (assembly GCF_051842855.1). Taxonomy (NCBI): domain Bacteria; kingdom Bacillati; phylum Actinomycetota; class Actinomycetes; order Micrococcales; family Microbacteriaceae; genus Microbacterium; species Microbacterium sp. A94. The sequence goes on from NZ_JBPXMU010000002.1 coordinate 183,838, forward strand.
CTGCGTCATCACGGTAGACGCCGTCCATGTCACCGAGGTATTTTTCGTAACGACGGGACCGGCCCTCGATGCCGCCCTGGGGCGAGATGTCCAGCAGGGTGGGAAGGTCCACGACGGGGTGGTTGCTCACGGTGCTCTCCTGATGATGATGGGCGCTCTAAACAGCGCAGTCGATGTTGCCACAACTTGTAACTACAAGACATGTAATTACAGGTATACTCCAAAACAGCACAATCCGGAACCGCAACCAACGAAGCAGGCACGAACCGTGATCATCGCCCACGACCTCGGCACGACGGGAAACAAGGCCTCGCTGCACCACGACGATGGCCGTCTCGTGGCAGCGACCACCGTCAGTTACCCCGCCCACTTCGCCGCCGGCGGCATCGCCGAGCAGAATCCACAGGATTGGTGGGATGCCGTCGTCTCAGCAACCCGCGAACTCCTCGCCCGCACCGAAACTGCAGCCCCAGACGTGCAGGGACTCGTTGTCAGCGGCCAGATGATGGGTGCCGTCCTCCTCGACGGCGAGGGCACACCCGTCCGCCCGGCCATCATCTGGGCCGACACTCGCGCGAGCAAGCAGCAGCGGGAACTCGAACAGACGCTCGGCGCCGAGCACGCCTACACCGTGCTCGGACACCGCCTGAACCCTACCTACTCGGTCGAGAAGGTCATGTGGGTGCGCGACAACGAGCCGGAAATCTGGGCACGTGTGCGGCGCTTCTGCGTTGCCAAGGACTACATCGTCCTCGGTCTCACCGGTCGCCTGGCGACCGATCGCTCCGACGCGTCCGGCACGAACGCCTACGACCAGCGCACCGGCGACTGGTCGGATGAGGTGCTGCAGGCGGCACGTCTGGACCGCGCACTGTTCCCCGAGATTCTCGAGTCGACCGCGATCGCCGGTTCGCTGACCGCCGATGCCGCCGCTGCTCTGGGATTGCACACCGGCGTCCGCGTCGTGATGGGCGGCGGAGATGGGCCGATGGCCGCCGTCGGCTCCGGCATCGTCGCTCCGGAAGATGGCGCGTACGTGTGCTTGGGCACCTCATCCTGGATCTCCTTCGCTTCGCACGCTCCGCTGCATGACCCGGGGATGGGCACGTTCACCTTCGACAACGTCGTGCCCGGATCCTTCGTGCCGACAGCGACGATGCAGGCCGGCGGCGGCTCGATCCAGTGGATCTCCGAGGCGCTCTCGCCCGACCCCGCAAAGCCCGAGACAGCCCGCCTCACCTCCGAAGCCGGAGGCGACCTCGATACCGAAGACCTCTACTTCCTCCCCTACCTCCTCGGCGAGCGCTCCCCCATCTGGGACCCGAACGCCCGCGGGGGCTTCGTCGGCATCGGCCGTCACCACAGCCGCGAGCACCTGGTTCGCGCCGTGCTCGAGGGCATCGGATTCAATCTGCTCACCAGCATCCATGCGTTCCGCGAATCGGGCACCGTGCTCGAGAGCATCGACGCCGTCGGCGGGGGCGCGCAGAGCGATGCCCTCCTGCAGATCCTCGCGGACGTCTGGGGGATGCCGGTGCGCCGACGCACGATCGTCGAAGAGGCGAACAGCCTCGGTGCTGCTGTCACCGGCGCGGTCGGACTCGGCCTCGCCGACTTCTCTGCGGCCCGCGCACTGAGTGAAGTGACGGCGGAGTTCACCCCGGATGCTTCGCGCCACAGCATCTACGCCACCCGCCATGCCCGCTTCACCTCGGCCTATGCGGCGCTGGCACCGTGGTTCGCATCAGGACCCGCGGTACAGATGTCTGCCGACGGGAACGAACGTATGCCGAAATCGGCCGAATCGGCCGACATCCGTGGTTCTGCGCCGGCATCTGTCCCGGCAGACGAAACCGAAGGAGCTCACTGATGGGCATCATTCTCGCCACCAGCCGTTCGTTCTCCGACGGTGATATCGACCTCGTCGCGCGCGCAGCGGATGCAGGACACGACATCGTTCGCGGACCAGCGCACCACGATCTCCACGAGCTCGCTCCGCTGCTCGCCGGGGCCGACGCCTGGATCGCCGGCACCGGCCCGGTCACCGCAGCTCACCTGGATGCAGCGCCGAACCTGAAGATCATCGCGCGCTACGGCGTCGGCACGGAGGCGGTGGACATCGCCGCGGCCGAGGCCAGGGGCATCCCGGTCACCAACACTCCCGGCGCAAACGCCGAGGCCGTCGCCGACCAGGCCGTGGGCCTCATGCTCGCGGCCCTGCGAACCATCCCGGACGGCGACCGGCGCGTGCGCCAGGGCGACTGGAGCGTCCGCCGAGGCCGAGAGCTGGGTGCCGCCACCGTCGGCATCGTCGGATTCGGCCGCATCGGCCAGGGCGTCGCCCGGCGCCTCGGGGGCTTCGGCAGTCGCGTGATCGCCGCCGATCCGTATTTCCCCGCTGACCGCATCCGCGATCTCGGCGCCGAGCCGATGGAATTGGACGAGCTCTTCCAGACCGCCGATCTCATCACCCTGCATGCTCCCGGCGGGCAGCGTCTCGTCGACGCCGCACGACTGCGGAGCATGCGCATCGGCGGCATCATCGTGAACACCGCCCGGCCCGACCTCGTCGACGAGCAGGCGGTTGCTGCGGCGCTGCACGACGGCCGCCTCGCCGGCTACGCCGCTGACACGCTCGACGGCGACACGGCAGCATCCGCCAGTCCCCTACTGGTCGACGATCTCGCCAACCGCGTGATCGTGACCCCGCACCTCGGAGCGCAGACGACCCAGGCCGTCGACAATATGGGCTCGATGTCACTGGCTGACGTCCTCGCCGTCCTCTCGGGCGAGGCCCCGCAGCATCCGGTCTCCGGATCTCACCCCGCCCCCACCGCGGCTCCGGTCGCACTTGACGCTGCTAAACCCACTTTTTAACCGCACGAAGTGCGACCGGAACAGATGAAAGGCTCCGCAACATGAGCACACCACCCGCGAGCGACTACATGGGCTTCGTTGGCGTGACCACCGGGTCATCGTCGATCATGAAGGTGTTCCCCCTGTGGGCCGACATCCTGGGCCTGCCCACGCGCACGCTGATCGGCCACGACCTGCCGATGGATGCCGCCCCTGAGCAGTACCGCGCGCTCGTCGAGCAGATCCGCGACGACCCGCATCACCGCGGCGCCCTCGTCACCACGCACAAGATGAACGTGTTCGCCGCGGCATCCGAACTCTTCGACGAGCTCGACCCGTTCGCGATCTCATGCTCGGAGATCTCCAGCATCGCCAAGCGCGGTGACAAGCTCTCCGGCCGCGCGAAGGACCCGATCACGGTCGACCTCGCTCTGAACGACTTCCTGCCGGCGGATTACTTCACCACCACGGGCGCTGAGGTCATCATCCTCGGCGCGGGCGGATCCGGCACCGCACTCAGCTGGGCCCTGGCCGAGCGCGACGACGCCCCGCAGAAGGTCACCGTCACCGCACGCAGCGACGACAAGCTCGACCACCTGCGCGAGGTGCACCGCCAGCACGGCACCCGTGACGGGCTCATCGAGTACGTGCGCACCGATTCTGTCGAGGATGCCGCCGCGCTCGTTGCCGCAGCACCCCGCGGGTCGCTGATCGTCAACGCCACCGGCCTCGGCAAGGACCGCCCCGGATCCCCCTTGCCCGACGACGTCGTCTTCCCCGAGGGCGCGTACGTCTGGGAGTTCAACTACCGCGGCACGCTGGAGTTCCTGCACCAGGCACGCGGTCAGGAGCAGTCCCAGAACCTCCATGTCGTCGACGGCTGGCGCTACTTCATCCACGGCTGGTCGCAGGTGGTCGCCGATGTGTTCGAGCTGGAGCTGACCGCCGACATCGTCGAGCAGCTTGCGGAGGCCGCCGAGGGAGTGCGCTGATGATTCGCACCGTCCTCGGTGACATCGACCCGGCACTGCTCGGGCCGACGAACTACCACGAGCACCTTTTCCAGGTCAGCCCACTGCTGCCCGGAGACGAGCTCGATGACGAGGATGCCTCGGCCTCCGAGGCAGCGCTGCTGAAGGCCAGCGGCTTCGCCGCGATGGTGGATGCCACGCCCTTCGGTCTCGGACGAAACCCCGAGGCGCTCGCCCGCATCAGCACGGCGACCGGAATGCACATCGTTGCCACCACCGGCCGTCACCGCGAAGCGCACTACGGAGAAGACCATCCGATGCAGGTATGGAGCGTCGAACAGCTGGCAGAGCTGTTCATCGCCGACCTCACCGTGGGCATGGCCCGAGAAGACGACGCCGTTTTCGAAATGGCGATCGTCCCGGCGGCACGCACCGAAACCGGCACCCGCGTGCGGGCGGGCATGCTCAAGGGCGGTATCGACTATTGGCGGATCAGCGACTTCGAGCGCACCACGCTCGAAGCCCTGGCCGTGGCGCATCGCGCGAGCAACGCACCGGTGATGGTGCACCTGGAATTCTGCACGGCAGCGCATGAGGTTCTCGATCTGCTGGCAGCTTCGGGCGTCGCATCCGATCGCATCGTGCTCGCCCACGCCGACCGCGACCCGGATCCGGGGCTGCACGCATCGCTCGCCGAACGCGGCGCATACCTCGGCTATGACGGGTTCGCCCGACCGCGTACCCGCAGCGACGCTGAACTGCTCGAACTGACCGCCGCAGCCATCGAACGCGGCGCCGGCGATCGCATCGTGCTCGGCGGCGACGTCGCCCGAAGCACCCGGTACATCTCCTATGGCGGCATGCCCGGGCTGGGCTACCTCGGCGAGCGGCACCTGCCGCGACTGCGCGAGCGCATCGGTAGTGAGGTCGTCGACCGCCTCCTGGTCGCGAACCCTGCTCGTCTGCTCGACCTCGGCTGAGTCCGTGTTGCGGGTTCCGCGCCACCCGCACCGCAGGTGTCGCAAGTTGCCGCTTCAACGCACGCGATGCGGCCAAACGCGACACCTGCCGCGCTCCCCCGCAGAAGCATCCGCGTCCCACCCCGTCACAGGTGTCGCAGATGGCCGCTTCAACGCGAGCGAAGCGACCAAACGCGACACCTCCCCTGGACGACGGACTCTTAATATCCGCCCTGCGGGGGATGCCGGGTGAGTCCACGCGCTCCTAGCCTGGAGGTATGACTTCAGGAACCCTGCAACTGGCAGGAATCACAAAGAGCTACGGCACCCGCCGGGTACTCGATGACATCACCTTCTCGGTCGCTCCCGGCCACCTCACCGGCTTCGTCGGCGGCAACGGCGCGGGCAAGACAACGACCATGCGAATCGTGCTGGGCCTGCTCGCCTCGGACGGCGGCACGGTCACCCTCGGCGGAGCGGACCTCACCTCCGAGGCACGCCGCCAGTTCGGGTACATGCCCGAAGAACGCGGCCTGTACCCGAAGATGAAGGTGCTCGAGCAGGTGGTGTACCTCGCGCGACTGCATGGCTTCAACAAATCGGATGCCACCGAGAAGGCGACCGCCCTCCTCACAGAACTCGGACTCGGCGAACGACTGAACGACAACCTCGAGGCGCTCTCGCTCGGAAACCAGCAGCGGGCGCAGATCGCGGCATCCCTCGTGCACGACCCCGGTGTCCTCATCCTCGATGAGCCGTTCTCGGGTCTGGACCCGCTCGCGGTCGAGACTGTCGCTGGCGTGCTTCAGGAGCGTGCGGCACGCGGCGTCTCGGTCCTGTTCTCCTCCCATCAGCTCGATGTCGTCGAGCGTCTGTGCGATGACCTCGTCATCATCGCCGGTGGCACGATCCGCGCCGCTGGTCCTCGCGAGCAGTTGCGCGCAGAGCACTCCGCTCCGCGCTGGGAGTTGGAGAGCACCGGTGACGTCGGCTGGCTGCGCGAGGAGACGGGGATCACCGTCGTCGACTTCGAGGGCGGCAACGCCGTATTCGACGCTGAGGACCCCGCCATCGCTCAGCGGGTTCTGCGCCGTGCTCTCGACGGCGGCGATGTCTCCCGCTTCGCCCCGCAGCATCCCTCGCTCTCTCAGATCTTCAAGGAGGTCATCCAGTGAACGCCTCGACCCGAACCGCGACCAGAACTCTCAGCGCCGGTCAGGGCGTCTGGCTCGTCGCCGAGCGCGAGCTGAGCACGAAGCTGCGCAGCAAGGCCTATCTCATCTCGACCGCCATCCTGCTGCTGATCGCGCTGGCTGGCGTCATCTGGGCCGGCGTCTCCAGCGCGAACCCGAGCGCGACGCAGATCGCGGCAACAAGCAACGCAGCATCCGCGTTGGAGAACATCGACGGCTACGAGGTGACCGAGGTCGCCGACCGGGATGCCGCAGAAGAGCTGGTGCGCTCCGGCGACGCTGAAGCGGCCATCGTCGAAGACGCTTCGTCCGCGACCGGGCTGCTGGTCATCGCTGACAAGCAGGCACCGCAGAGTCTGATGATGTTGCTGTCATCGCCGCCGTCGGTTGAGCTGCTCAATCCGGATGAGGCCGGTGGCGCGATACGCTACATCCTCGGCATCGCGTTCGGGCTGGTGTTCATGATGGCCGCGATCACGTTCGGCTCCCCCATCGCGACGAGTGTGGTCGAGGAGAAGCAGACGCGCGTGATCGAGATCCTGCTCTCGGCGATTCCGGCACGGGTACTGCTGGCAGGCAAGGTGATCGGCAATACGCTGCTCGCGATCTCGCAGATCCTCATGCTGGTCGTGGTCGGCACGATCGGGTTGATCGTGTCGGGGCAGACGGCTGTCCTGCAGGGAATCGGAGGGCCGATCGCTTGGTTCGCGGTGTTCTTCTTCTTCGGCTTCATCCTGCTCGCCGCCATGTTCGCCGCCGCGGGTTCGATGGTCTCCCGCCAGGAGGATGTCGGCGCGACGATGACACCGGTGATGTACCTGACGATGATCCCGTATTTCCTGGTGATCTTCTTCGGCGACAACCCAACGGTGATGACGGTGCTCTCCTACGTGCCGTTCTCCGCTCCCGTGGCGATGCCGATCCGGCTGTTCTTCAATGAGGCCGCCTGGTGGGAGCCGCTGCTGTCGATGGCGATCATGCTCGGCGCGTGCGCCCTGGTGATCATGCTCGGCGCGAAGATCTACGAGAACGCCCTGCTGAAGATGGGCGCCCGCGTGAAGTTCCGCGAGGCCCTGCGCGGCTGAGCGACATCCCATCCGCATATTCCCGCGTCATTTTCTTCGATGCGGGAATATGCGCACGCATACGCCGGTTGTCGCTGAAGAATGCGGACAATGGTGTCGGCCCGTCCTCCTCTGAAAGGCACCATGAGCACTCCGCTTCTCGATCGCACCGCCGAGACCTCTGTTCCCGTTCTCGATGTTCTCGCCCAGCGCTGGAGTCCCCGCGCATTCGAAATGGCGACGCCGATCGATGAGAACAAGCTCGTCGCTGCGCTGGAGGCCGCTCGCTGGTCGCCGTCCGCGAGCAACACGCAGCCGTGGCGCTTCATCGTCGCGCGTCGGGGCACCGATCTGCACGTGAAGATCGATGAGGCCCTGATGGGCTTCAACCGGGAGTGGGCCGGTACCGCCCAGGTGCTGATCGTCGCGCTCTCGGAAGACGCGGATGCCGAGGGAAATCCGCGTCCGTGGGCACAGTACGACCTCGGCCAGGCGGTGGCTCATCTGTCGGTGCAAGCTCATGCCGATGGCCTCTACGTGCACCAGATGGGTGGCGTCGACCGCGAAAGCCTGCGGGCGCTGCCGGGGGTCGAAGATCGCTTCACCCCCACCTCGGTCATCGCGCTCGGCGCGCTGGGCGACCCGTCGACGCTGTCGGAGAAGCTGCAACAGCGCGAGTCCACCCCGCGCGTGCGCCGTTCGCTCGCTGAAACGGTGATCGCGAGCGCCTGAAACGGCTTCGGGAACGCAGGTCAGCCCCTGCGCAGCCCATCCAAAGCCACGGCCAGTACGTCGCGAGCGAGCCCATCTGCCCCTTCGGCGCCGGCCGGCTGGTACCACTCGACGATCGAGTTGACCATGCCGAACAGTAGGCGTGTGGCCACCGAAGCGTCGACGTCTTCTCGGACCGCACCCTCGGCCTGAGCCATGCGCACAAGCACCGTCACCTGACGGTCGAACGCTCGCCGGCGCTCCAGCGCTGCCCGCTCGACATTACTGTTGCCCCGCACGCGCAGCAGAAGCGTGACGAATGCGATCTTGTCGACGAGCACCCGCACCGCACCGCGCAGCACATACTCCAGCCGCTCGCGCGCGGAACCGGCCTGCGCTCCGGGCTCGCGAAGAACGCCCTCCAACGAGCCGATCGCCTCTTCGAGCGCGACCTCCAGCAGCGCCTCTTTGGAGTCGAAGTGGTGGTACAGCGCGGACTTCGTCAACCCAAGCCTCGTGGCCAGCGTCGCCACCGATGTGGCGTCGTACCCCTGCTCGATGAAGACCTGCACGGCGATGTCGAGCACCTGGCGCTGGTCGTAGCCGGGGCGCCCTCGTCGCGCGCTCTCGGCCGCATTCGACTTTTCAGATTCTGACACGCGCTCCAGTCTCGCACCATTGCCGAGCCACTGCTCCCCTGCAATAATCAAATACTGAACGAATGGTCAGGAATCTGTGCCCGACCGAGGCGACGAGGCAGTCAGGAGCGTGATGATGAGCGATACACCCCTCATCATCGATTCCCAATCCGACCGCGTCATCGCCCGATTGAACCGCCCGGACAAGCGCAACGCAATCGACCGCGAGATGATCGACGCTCTGCACGCGCTCTGCGCAGACCTCGAGCACACGCCGCGCGTGCTTATCCTCACCGGCACTGCGGGTGTCTTCGCCGCCGGTGCCGACATCAGTCAGTTGCGCGCCCGCCGCGCGGCAGATGCCCACCGCGGCATCAATGCGACCGCGTTCATCCGCATTCGCGAGCTGCCGATGCCGGTGATCGCCGCGCTGGAAGGCTTCGCGCTCGGCGGCGGGGCCGAACTCACCTATGCCGCAGACATTCGCATTGCAACGCCGACGCTGAAGATCGGCAACCCGGAACCGGGCCTCGGCATCATCGCCGCTGCCGGCGCAACCTGGCGCCTGCGCGAGATCGTGGGCGATGGCCTGGCCAGCGAGATGCTGCTCACCGGCCGACTAGTCGGGGCGGATGAGGCGCTCTCGGCGGGCCTGGTGTCCAGCATCCATCCGCCCGAGGAACTCCTCGCGGCCGCGCATGCGATCGCTGACCGCATCACGCAGAGCGACCCGCTTGCCATTCGGCACACGAAGACAGCACTGCGCGCGCCGCGCGATGCCCACCCGCAGATCGACGGCGAACTGCAGGCCGAACTGTTCGAGAGCTCGGAGAAGATGCGTCGCATGACTGAATTTCTCGAGAAACGCGGCCACCGATGAGGGTGGGCGTGCTGGGCGGCGGGCGCATGGGCAGCGGGATCGCGCACGCGTTCGTGATCACCGGAAGCTCGGTGACGGTCGTCGAGCGCGACGAGGAAACAGCGGATGCTGCGGCCGGCCGCATCCGCGACAACCTATCCCGCTCCATCCAGCGCGGAGCCACAGGAAGCATCGACGACTTCGCCGCTGCCCTGGCGGTAGGCGTCGATATCTCGGCATTCAGCGACTGCGATCTCGTGATCGAGGCGGTTCCAGAAGACCGCGCGCTCAAGGCTGAGGCGCTTCATCGAATCGAGCGGGTGCTCAGCGCGGATGCCGCGCTCGCATCGAACACGTCGTCCATCTCGATCGATGCCCTGGCTGTCGGCTTGGCGCGTCCGAACAGGTTCCTCGGGCTGCACTTCTTCAACCCGGTGCCGGCATCCGCGCTCGTCGAGATCGTGACCGGCACGGCCACCGACCCCGCCGTCATCGCAGCGGCGCGCGGGTGGGTCGAAGCGCTCGGCAAGACGCCGATCACGGTGCGCGATTCTCCCGGCTTCGCGTCCAGTCGGCTCGGCCTTGTGCTCGCGCTCGAGGCGATTCGGATGCTGGAGGACGGCGTCGCCACAGCCGAAGACATCGACACAGCGATGGAGCGCGGGTACCGGCATCCGCTCGGGCCGCTGCGCACGACCGACGTCGTCGGACTCGACGTGCGCCTCGCCATTGCAGAAGAGCTGCATGCCGCCCTCGGCGAGCGCTTCGCGCCACCGGACCTGCTGCGCCAGCTGGTCACGGACGGCAAACTCGGCCGCAAAAGCGGCGAAGGCTTCTACAGATGGGACGACTGATGATTGATGTGCTGCCCAGCTACGTGCAGGGTTCGTGGTGGACCCCCGCTGCGCCGGTGGATACCACCGCTGTTGCGATGAGCGAGATGACGACGGTGCGGGATGCCTCGACCGGGGAGGAGATCGCGCACGTCAGCACCACGGGTCTGGATCTGACGGGCGCTCTGGACTACGCGCGCACCACCGGACAGGCGAGCCTGGGCGCGCTGACCTTCCACCAGCGAGCGGTGCTGCTGAAGAAGTTCGCCCTGGCCCTGACCGAACGCAAAGAGGAGCTCTACGCCCTGTCTGCCCGCACGGGCGCGACGAAGGCCGACTCGTGGGTCGATATTGACGGCGGCATCGGCGTGCTGTTCGCATACTCGGGCAAGGGGCGCCGCGAGCTGCCGAACGCGCAGGTGTACGTCGACGGCCCCGTCGAACCCCTGTCGAAGGACGGCTCCTTTCTCGGGCGTCACATCTATACGCGTCTGCCAGGAGTCGCCGTGCAGATCAACGCGTTCAACTTTCCGGTCTGGGGACCGCTGGAGAAGTTCGCCCCCGCCTTTCTCGCCGGAATGCCGACGCTCGTGAAGCCGGCAACCCCCACCGGATATCTGACCGAGGCTTTCGTGCGGATCCTCGTCGAGGCCGACCTCCTGCCGGAGGGATCGCTGCAGCTGGTCAGCGGCAGCGTACCGACGCTTTTCGACAACCTACGACTGGGCGACATCGTCGGATTCACCGGCAGCGCGTCGACGGCGGCGCTGCTGCGCCGGCATCCGGCTGTGCAGACCGGCGGCGTGCGGTTCACCGCTGAGACGGACTCGATCAATGCCTCCGTGCTCGGCCCCGATGCGGCCCCCGGTACACCGGAGTTCGACGCGTACATTCGTCAGCTCGTCACTGAGATGACGTCGAAAGCCGGTCAGAAGTGCACGGCGATCCGGCGAGCGGTTGTGCCCGCAGCTCAGGCGGATGCCGTGATCGAGGCCGTCCGCGCGCGCATCGAAGACAAGATCGTCATCGGTGACCCGCGCACCGAGGGCGTGACGATGGGTCCGCTCGTCTCGCTCTCGCAGCGCGATGAGGTCGTGCGGCAGGTGCAGGCGCTGATCGCCGGCGGCGGGCGAATCGTGATCGGTCCGGAGGATCCGGGAGCGCCCGATAGTGCGGCTGACGGTTCGGTCGACGGCGCGGCCGACGGTGCGGTCGACGGTTCGGCCGACGGTTCGGAGCGTGCGCACGGGGCATTCGTCGCGCCCACACTGCTGCGCTTCGACGATGCGCACGCGGAGGCCGTGCACAGCATCGAAGCATTCGGTCCGGTGTCCTCACTGATCACGTATGACACTGTCGCCGAGGCATCCGACATCGTCGTCCGCGGCGGCGGATCGCTCGTGACCAGCGTCGCAACGCACGACGCCGACTTCGCCGCCGGGATCATGAGCGCGATCGCGGCTTCGAACGGCCGGGTGCTGTTCCTCGACCGCGACGATGCGCGCTCCTCCACCGGACACGGATCCCCTTTGCCCGGCCTCGTGCACGGCGGTCCCGGCCGTGCCGGCGGCGGCGAAGAGCTCGGCGGCATCCGCGCAGTACTACACCACATGCAGCGGACAGCCATCCAGGGCTCCCCCGATATGCTCACCGCGATCACCGGCGTGTGGCATACCGGTGCTGCCGCAAACGATGACGGCATCCACCCCTTCCGCAAGCCACTCACGCACCTGCGCATCGGGGATCAGATCGCCTCGGCATCCCGTGAGGTGACCCTCGACGACATCGAGACGTTCGCGCATTTCACCGGCGACACGTTCTACGCGCACATGGATGAGGAATCAGCGGCCGCCAACCCCTTCTTTCCGGGACGCGTCGCACACGGGTACCTGCTGGTGTCCTGGGCCGCCGGCCTGTTCGTCGACCCGGAGCCGGGGCCGGTGCTCGCGAACTATGGCCTGGAGAACCTGCGCTTCGTGACCCCGGTCTCGCCGGGCGACAGCATCCGGGTCACGCTCACCGCGAAGCAGATCACCCCGCGCGAGACGGATGAGTACGGCGAGGTGCGCTGGGATGCCGTCATCCTGAATCAGAACGACGAAATCGTCGCGACGTACGACGTGCTGACGCTGGTGGAGAAAGCGTCGGCCTGAGCACGTACTTCTTCTTCAGCCACGCAGCGCGAGAGCGAACGGCAGCACGCTGGTCGCTCCCGTCTGCCGCAGCACGCGAGCCGCGACCGTGAGCGTCCACCTGCTGTCGACCTGATCATCGACGAGCAGCACCGGACCTGCCGGGATCTCGATCCCCTCAGCGCTGAAGCGGTCCCAGAGGCCCGCGAGCCGGAAGGCACTGTTGCCTCCGGGCTGCCCTGTGGGCCCACCATCGACGAGTGTCAGCGCACCGATGTATGGCAGCTTGCCGATCTCGGCGATCCCGCGTGCAAGGGAATCGACAAGCAGCGGATGCGAACGCGACGGCATCGCGACCACTGCGACCGGGCGTTCGGACCAGCCCCAACCTGCGAGAACCCGCACGCAGGCGCCGAGCAGCTCCGATGAGATCGGCGCATCGGGCACCCCGGCCGCGAACAGCGTGCGCAGGGTGCCACCCCAACCGAGGTCGGTGAGGCGGGCGAGCGCGCGCCCTTCGCCAGCCTGGTCTCCTGCGGCGATGCGCCCCTTTGCCGGGACACCCAGCCGATCAGCCCCGGTTGGCCACATGCGCCGCGGCTCGATGACGACGCCGACGCGGTCCAGGGATTCGGACGCGGCGGCTGTGGCGGTCGTGCCGATCTCGGTCGGAAACCAGGCACCCGCGCAGTTGTCGCAGCGTCCGCACGGCACAGCGGTTTCGTCATCGAGCGAGCGCTGGAGGAATTCCATCCGGCATCCGTCCGTCTGTTCGTACTCGATCATGCTGCGCTGCTCGGCCAAGCGCTCGCCGGCGATCCGCTCATAACGCTCGCGGTCGTAGACCCAGCTCTCGCCGGTGGATACCCACCCGCCCTGCACGCGGCGCACAGCGCCGTCGACATCAAGAACCTTCAAAAGCAGCTCGAGCGGGGTGCGGCGGATGTCAACCATCGCCTCCAGCGCCGGGGTCGACACCGGCGCATCGCCGAGCGCGGCGATCACGCGTTCGGCGCGCTCCTGATCCGGCATGGAGGCGGTGGCGAAATAGTGCCAGATGTCGCGATCTTCCACCCCGGGCAGCAGCAGCACATCGGCGCTGTCACTCGCACGCCCAGCACGGCCGACCTGCTGGTAATAGGCCACCGGCGACGAGGGGGCGCCGAGGTGCAGCACGAATCCCAGGTCGGGCTTGTCGAATCCCATCCCGAGCGCGCTGGTCGCGACCAGCGCCTTCACCTCGTTGCGCTTCAGCATGCCCTCGGACTCTGCGCGTTCATCCGAGTCGGTCTGACCGGTATAGGCGCGCACCTCGTGACCGCGCTCACGCAGAAGCCGGGCCGTATCGACGGCGGCGGCAACGGTCAGCGTGTAGATGATGCCGGACCCGGGCAGGTCATCAAGATGGCTGAGCAGCCACGCCAGCCGGCTCGCAGCATCCGGCAATCGCAGCACTCCCAGCCGCAGCGACGCTCGTGCGAGCGGCCCGCGGATGGTGAGTACTTCGCCCCCGCCGGTCGGACCGGCGCCGAGCTGCTCCTCGACATCGGCGACGACTCGACTGTTCGCCGTCGCGGTCGTGGCCAGCACCGGTACCTGCGCGGGCATCTGAGTGATGAGATCGCGCAGTCGCCGGTAATCAGGACGGAAGTCATGCCCCCAGTCGCTGATGCAGTGCGCCTCGTCGACGACGAGCATTCCGATGCGGCGCACCAGCGCCGGCAGCTGCTGTTCACGGAACGCGGGGTTGTTGAGCCGTTCCGGCGACACCAGCAGAACGTCGACCTCATCGCGGTCGAGTTGCGCGAGCACATCCGTCCACTCGTGCGCATTGGTCGAGTTGATCGCCACAGCGCGCACGCCGGCGCGCTCTGCCGCGTTGATTTGATCACGCATCAGCGCCAGAAGCGGCGAGACGAGCACGGTGGGCCCCGCCCCCTGCTGGCGCAGCAGCAGCGTCGCGACAAAGTACACGGCGGATTTTCCCCATCCGGTGCGCTGCACGACCAGCGCTCGGCGGCGGCCACTCACCAGCGCCTCGATCGCCTCGAACTGCCCGTCATGGAACACGGCGTCATCGCGCCCGACCAGTTCACGCAGCGCGGCGAGCGCAGCCTCATGCGTAGCGGTGGATGCGGCGTCGGGTGTCATACTCCCACTCTGCCCGAGGCATCGGACATCGCCGGCACCCTTTGCGCTCCAGCATCCATCATGCGATAATAACTAAACGATCGGTCAGTAAAGAAGACGAAGGAGTCATGATGACCACGTCCGAGATCGCAGGCGAGATCACCGCAGAGCAGCGCCGCTTCGATGAGATCATCGCCGCCGACTCTCGCATCGAGCCGCGTGATTGGATGCCGGAGGCCTACCGGCGCTCGCTCATCCGCCAGATCTCGCAGCACGCGCACTCCGAGATCATCGGCATGCAGCCCGAGGGCAACTGGATCACCCGTGCGCCGAGCCTGAAGCGCAAGGCGATCCTGATGGCGAAGGTGCAAGACGAGGCCGGGCACGGCCTCTACCTCTACTCGGCGGCGCAGACCCTCGGAATCACGCGCGAAGAGATGACCGACCAGCTCATCACCGGCCGCGCCAAGTACTCCTCGATATTCAACTACCCGACCCCCACCTGGGCAGACATGGGGGCGATCGGCTGGCTCGTCGACGGCGCGGCGATCTGCAACCAGGTGCCGCTGTGCCGGGCATCCTACGGCCCGTACGGGCGGGCAATGATCCGCGTCTGCAAGGAGGAATCGTTCCACCAGCGACAGGGTTTCGAGATTCTGCTGACGCTGATGAAGGGCACCCCGGCGCAACAGAAGATGGCGCAGGATGCTGTCGACCGCTGGTACTGGCCGAGCCTGATGATGTTCGGACCTCCCGATGGAGACTCTCCCAACTCTGCGCAGTCGATGGCGTGGAACATCAAGCGCTTTTCGAATGACGAACTGCGCCAGCGCTTCATCGGGATGCTGGTCCCCCAGGCCGAGATCCTCGGAATCACGCTTCCAGATCCGGAACTGCGCTTCGACGAGGAGACGCAGCAGTACGTCGGCGGCGAGATCGACTGGACCGAGTTCTTCGAGGTGCTCGGTGGGAACGGTCCGATGAACGCCGAGCGGCTGCGCGCCCGACGTGAAGCGCATGAGGAGGGCGCGTGGGTGCGGGAGGCCGCTTCGACGTATGCCCGTCGCCGCGCCCTGGGCCTGTCGAAGGGCCGGCGAACCGAGGAGGCAGCCGCATGATGACGACACCAGGAACCGAAACCGCAGAGCCCTGGCCGCTGTGGGAGGTATTCGTCCGCGCGAACCGCGGCATGAGCCACGTACATGCCGGGTCGCTGCACGCGCCGGATGCTGCACTCGCCATCCGCAACGCCCGCGACCTGTACACGCGCCGCGGTGAGGGCACATCGATCTGGGTCGTGCCATCGGATGCCATCACCACGAGCGACCCCGACGCCAAGGGGTCGTTCTTCGAGAGCCCCGCCGGCAAGAACTACCGCCATGCGGTGTATTACACCGCATCCGAGGGGGTGCCGCACCTGTGAGCAGCGTCAATCCGGTGCCGGACGCCCCGGAAGGTGCCCGCCTGGCGCCAGGCACCCGCCCCGCGCCAGGTGCCCGCCCAACGCTAGGTGCCCGCCCAACGCCAGGCACCCGCCCAGCGCCAGGTGCCGCAAACGGCCGCGCGAGCGAGGGCGAACCGGCACAACGCGACACCTCCCCGCCCGCGGCGTCTAGCCATTCGGCGGCAGGTGGCGCAAGTGGCCGCACAGGCGCGGGCGAAGCGACACAACGCGACACCTCCGCACCGGCACCCGCCTCCGCACCGGCAAGCGCCTCCGCACCGGCAAGCGCCTCCGCACCGGCACCCGCCTCCGCACCGGCACCCGCCTCCGTCCCGGCACCACATTCCTCGCACGGCTCGGTCACCGTGGACGAACTCGATCTCGCCGCCGAGCTCACCGGAACGGAGGGCGACGCAGCATCCCCCGCCGTCGCCGAGTACGCGCTGTGGCTGGGCGATGACGCTCTGATCCTCGCCCAGCAGCTCGGCGCATGGATCGCTCATGCACCCGAGCTCGAAGAAGACGTCGCCCTCGGGAACATCGGCCTCGATCTGCTCGGCCACGCCCGCTCACTCCTGCACTACGCCGGCACCGCCGACGGTCGGAGCGAAGACGATCTGGCCTACTTCCGCGATGAGTCGGAGTTTCGCAGCGCCTGGCTGTTCGAGCAGCCGAACGGCGACTTCGCTCAGACGATCGCGCGGCAGCTCGCCGCATCCGTCTATCTGTTCGAGCTGTATTCGCAACTGCGCTCCTCCGCAGATCCGACGCTCGCTGCCATCGCCGAGAAGTCGCTGAAGGAGGTCGACTATCACCGCGACCATGCCGTGCAGTGGACGCTGCGCCTCGCCGGCGGCACCGATGAGTCGCGCCGCCGGATGGTGCGCGCACTGCACGATGTCTGGCCCTATATTGATGAGCTGTTCCGGGACGAACCGCTGATCGACGAGCTCGAGGGCATCGCCGCGCGGCCCTCGCTGCTGCGCGCGGGCTTCGACGAGACCATCAGAAGCGTTTTCGACGAGGCGGAGCTCGACATCCCCGAGGCGAAGGCTTCCGCGGGTGGCGGGCGCCACGGACGCCATTTCTCTGCGATGGGGCACCTGCTCGCCGAGATGCAGGTGCTGGCAAGGCAACATCCGGGGGCATCATGGTGACGCGCCACGATGAGGCCTGGCGGGTCACGGCATCCGTGACCGACCCGGAGATCCCCGTGCTCACGATCGAAGACCTCGGCGTGCTGCGCGCCGTCGAGCTCGACCCCGAATCCGGCGGCGAGCGCGTCACTGTCACGCTCACCCCGACATACAGCGGATGCCCCGCCATCGACGCCATGCGCGACGACGTCATCCTCGCGCTCACCGCTGCCGGCTTCGCCGACGTCGAGGTGCGCACCACGCTGTCGCCGGCATGGACGACGGATTGGATGACGGATACCGGCAAGCAGAAGCTGCGCGACTACGGCATCGCTCCGCCGTCCGGGCGGGCTGCTTTTCGCCCCCTGAGCCTGTCGAAGGGCCAGGTGCCAGTGAGGGTCCAACTCGCCGTGAAGTGTCCGCGCTGCAGATCGCTCGACACCCGTGAGGTCTCTCATTTCGGATCGACCTCGTGCAAGGCGCTGTTCGAGTGCCGCGCGTGCCTCGAGCCCTTCGACCACTTCAAGGTGCTGTGAATACCGCCGTGCGCCGCCGCGGGCGCTTCCATCAACTCGAGATCAGCGGTGTGCGCCCACTGACGGACGAGAGCATCGAAGTCACCTTCACCGTGCCACCGGAACTCCAGGGCGACTACGACTACCTCCCAGGCCAGTACGTGGCGCTGCGGGCGCACGTTGACGGCCGCGAGGTGCGCCGCAGCTACTCGATCTGCCGAGCGCCCATCCCGTCGACGCCGTCAGAACCCGCAACCATCAGCGTCGGCATAAAGCGCGACCTGGGCGGACTGTTCTCCGTCTGGGCGTACGAGAACCTCAGGCCAGGCGATCGCATCGACGTGATGAGCCCGGAAGGGACATTCACCTCGCACCTCCCGGATCTCGACCACGCGCATCTGGCCGGGATCGCTGCCGGATCAGGCGTCACCCCGATGATGGCGCTCGCCTCGCACGTTCTGGCATCCTCTCCGACAACGCGGTTCAGTCTCCTCTATACGAATCGCGCCACCCAGGATGTGATGTTCCTCGATGAGCTCGCGGACCTGAAGGACCGCTACCCGGGCCGGCTCGCGCTGCACCATGTGCTCTCACGCGAGCAGCGCACCGCGCCCGTCTTGTCGGGTCGGATCGACGCTGAGCGGCTGAACACGATCCTCGACTCACTGCTGCCACCGGACACGGTGACCGAGTGGTTCCTGTGCGGGCCGTTCGACCTCGTCACGCTCTGTCGGGAGACGCTCGAGCGTCGCGGCGTGCCGGCTGAGAGCATCCGTTTCGAACTCTTCACCAGCGATGCTGACGGTCCGCGCGTCGATCGCGGACGCCCGGTCGCCATCGGCGCCGGTGATGAGATGCGGCGTATCGAGTTCACCCTCGACGGGCTTTCATCAACCGTCGAGAGCCCGGCACCGGCGAACGAGGCGATTCTGGATGCTGCACTCCGCGTGCGAGGGGACGTGCCGTTCGCCTGCGCTGGTGGGGTCTGCGGCACCTGTCGCGCGCGTCTGATCGAAGGCGAAGTGCGGATGACGCAGAACTTTGCGCTCGAGCCCGACGAGATCGAGCGCGGATACGTGCTGACCTGCCAGTCGCATCCGATCACCGAGCACGTCGTCGTGGACTACGACGCGTGAATGAAGCCGAAGGAGTGCATCATGATCGATCTGACCATCACCGACGACGTCGCTCACGTCATGCTCAATGCGCCGGAGAAGCGCAATGCGCTCGATGAGGGTGCCCTCGTCGAGCTTTCTGAAGCGTATGCAGAGGCCGAAGCCGCAGGTGTGCGCGCGCTCGTGCTGCGCGGCGAGGGTGCAGGGTTCTGCGCGGGTCGGGACATCGCCGGCGTCGACCCTGCGACAGACGATGTGTCCGGATATCTCGATGGCCTGGTGACCCCGCTGCTCAAGCGGATGTCTCAGTTCCCGGCCCCGACGTTCGCCGCGGCGCACGGTGCGTGCCTCGGCGTCGGGCTCGGGCTGCTGATCGCCACGGATGTCGTGTACGTCGCCGACTCAGCGAAGATCGGATCTCCGTTCGCCGCGCTCGGGGCGACCTTAGATTCCGGCGGACATGCCCTGTTCTATGAACGCCTCGGCGCGCACCGAACCCTCGATCTCATCTACACCGGGCGGCTCATGAGCGGCACGGAAGCCGTCGAGGCGGGGCTGTTTTCACAGGTGCTACCCGCTGCCGATGTCATCTCTGCCACCGTGCTGGCAGCATCCCGTGCCGCCACCGGTGCGACTCGCGCGTTCCTGGCCAGCAAACGACTTATCGGCCGGTTGCGTGACGAGCGCATGGCCCTGTGGGATGCCGTCGCCGAGGAGAACGCGAACCAGGTGTCGCTGCGCGCCACTGCGGACTACCGCGAGGGGTTCGCCGCATTCCAGCAGAAGCGCAAGCCGGAGTTCACCGGGCGCTGACCTTTATCCCGACGCGCGAATGCACGACGCATACGATCGCCGCGACGAGTGTGCCGACCCACGACACGGCGGCGATCGCGGCAGCGACGGTGAATGCCGCCAACGTGGCGTCGTCGCTCAGCACTCCCCACTCCGACAGCACTGAACCGTAGTCCCCGGTGTCCCCGCCATCCTGGAGGGTGAAGCCCATCGCGATCAAGGCGATCCAGAGAACATAACTGGGGATGTCATAAGCTAACCGGCTCGTCTTCGCTGCCGCAGCGTCTCGGTCGAAGACGAAGACGATCGCTGACGCGTACATCGCGATGATGACCACGGGCGCGACGAACAGCCCGATGGCTGCCATCCACCCCAGTGGCGCACCGAGCAGGCCTCGCCCGAAGAGTACAAACCCAGGAAGCAGTACCGGAGCGATCCACTGGAAGATGCGCACAAAGCGAGTGGTGAGTCTCATACGGCCGAGAATAGCGGTATACGCTCCACCCTCCGGCGCTCACAACTCCTGAAGAACCATGGCAGAACCGCCGCATCCGGCCCGGATAGGAGCGGAAGCGGCGGTTCTTCAGGAGTTGTGCACGCTAGGTCGCGGAGCTGGAGCTCAGCTCCCCGCGGTCAGAGCGCGCGGAGGATATCGTCGACCCGATCCTTCGCATCGCCGAAGAGCATCTGCGTGTTCTCGCGGAAGAACAGTGGATTCTGTACACCGGCGTAGCCTGCGGCCATTGACCGTTTGAACACGATGACGTTCTCCGCTTCCCACACCCGCAGCACCGGCATGCCGGCGATGGGGCTCGACGGGTCTTCGGTCGCGGCGGGGTTGACCGTGTCGTTCGCGCCGATCACGAGGACGACCGCGGTCGCTGCCAAATCGTCGTTGACCTCGTCCATCTCGAGCACGATGTCATACGGCACCTTGGCTTCGGCCAGTAGAACATTCATGTGCCCCGGGAGGCGACCGGCGACCGGATGGATGCCGAAGCGCACATCCACCCCACGATCGCGCAGCTTCTGGGTGAGCTCCGCAACCGGATACTGCGCCTGCGCAACGGCCATGCCGTAGCCGGGCGTGATCACCACGGTTGATGCGCCGGCCAGCATGTCGGCGACGGATTCGGCGTCGATCTCGCGGTGTTCTCCGTGGTCGACGTCGTCGCTTTGGGGCGCGGCGATGCCGAATCCTCCGGCGATCACCGAGATGAAGGAGCGGTTCATCGCCTTGCACATGATGTACGACAGGTAGGCACCGGAAGAGCCGACCAGTGCGCCGGTGACGATGAGCAGGTCGTTGTTCAGCAGGAAGCCGGCAGCGGCAGCGGACCAACCGGAGTAGCTGTTGAGCATCGAGACGACCACGGGCATGTCCCCGCCGCCGATCGAAGCGACCAGGTGCCAGCCGAGCGCGAGCGCGAGCGCAGTGACGAGCACCAGCAGCCAGAGGACGGGCGTGATCACGTACCAGACGGTGAGCGCGATGAACACGACGATCGCGCCGAGGTTGAGCACATTCTTGCCCGGCAGCATCAGCGGTTTCGACGACGTCCGTCCGGACAGTTTCAAGAATGCAACGATCGAACCGGTGAACGTCACACCACCGATGAAGATGCCTATGAACACTTCGGCGTGGTGGATGTCGGCGAGTGCGCCGGTGAGCCCGGGGTTGTGCAGGTGCCCATTCCAGCCGACAAGAACCGCTGCCAGGCCGACGAAGCTGTGCAGCAGCGCAATGAGTTCGGGCATTCCGGTCATCTCGACACGGCGAGCGCGCCACAGTCCGATAACGGCGCCGACGAGCATCGCGATCAGAAGCAGCACGAGCCCGACCACCGCCTGCGGCTGACCCCACGCACCCTGGAAGGTGACCCAGATCGTGGCGACAAGTGCGATGGCCATGCCGACCATTCCATACGTGACGCCGGCACGCGACGACTCGTGGCGGCTGAGTCCCGCGAGACTCATGATGAACAGCAGAGCGGCGACGATATACGCCGCGCCAGCCGCGGATGCGGCGAGTTCGATGGCGCTCATCGGCGGGCCCCCTTGTCAGCGGCTGCAGCGTCTGGCCCCTTGGAGAACATCTTCAGCATTCTTCTGGTCACGGCGAACCCGCCGAATATATTGATGGATGCCACGAGCACAGCGACCGCCGACAGGATCTGCACCAGCAGGTTCGGGCTCGTGATCTGCACGACCGCGCCCACGACGATGATGCCCGAGATGGCGTTCGTGACGCTCATCAAGGGTGTGTGCAGGGCGTGTGAAACCTTGCCAATGACGTAGAAGCCGACGACGATCGACAGCATCAGTACGGTGAAGTGCTGCGGCAGTGGCGCCGGGGCAACCGCGTTCACGAGGAACACGGCCGCGATGCCGACCGCGATGAGCGCGGCCTTGCCGCGAACACCGAGGGTGCGCTTCGGCGCAACCACCGCCGCTTCGGCGACAGCCGCAGCCTTCGGCGCTGCCGACACCTGCACTGGCGGCGGTGGCCAGGTCTCCGTGCCGTCTCTGACGACGGTGACGGAACGCTGCACGATGTCGTCGAAATCGAGCACGAGCTGCCCGTCTTTGCCGGGGGTCAGCAGCTTCAGCAGATTGACCAGGTTCGTTCCGTACAGCTGTGAGGCCTGCGTGGGAAGGCGTCCGGCGAGGTCGGTGTATCCGAGGATGATCACGCCGTTGTCCGTGACGAACCGCTCACCGGCACGGGTTCCCTCAACGTTGCCGCCCAGCGCGGCCGCCATGTCGACGATCACGCTGCCAGGCTTCATAGATGCCACATCTGCCGCGGTGATCAAGACCGGAGCCGCGCGCCCCGGGATCAGCGCCGTCGTGATGATGATGTCGACATCGGCCGCCTGCTCCGAGTACAGCTCGGCGGCGCGGCGGTCGTAGGCCTCGCTGGTCGCCTTGGCATACCCGTCGGAGGAAACCTCCTTCTGCTCATCAGGAACGATGACCTCGAGGTACTCACCACCGATCGAGCGCACCTGATCAGCGACTTCCGGGCGCGGATCGGTGGCGCGCACAATCGCGCCGAGACTGGATGCTGCGCCGATCGCCGCGAGCCCTGCAACGCCGGCGCCGGCGACGAGCACCTTCGCCGGGGGAACCTTGCCCGCCGCGGTCACCTGCCCGGTGAAGAATCGTCCGAACTCGTTCGCCGCCTCGATGACCGCGCGATAGCCGGAGATGTTCGACATGGAGCTGAGCACGTCCATCGACTGCGCGCGCGAGATGCGCGGGACGGCATCCAGCGCGAGCGCCGTGATGCCGCGGGTGGCGAGTGCCTCGCGCAGTTCGGGCCGCAGGTTCGGGCTGAGCTGCGCTATCAGCGTTGCCCGGTCCGCGATCCGCGTGATCTCAGCATCCGTCGGGGCGTTCACCTTGAGCAGGATCGGTGACGACCACGCCTCATCGGCGCCCACGACCTGTGCGCCGGCTTCCGCATAGGCGGTGTCCGGATAAGCGGACGCCGCGCCCGCACCCCGCTCGATCGCGATGTCATATCCGAGCGCGCGTAGCGACTTCACTGTCTGCGGGGTTGCGGCAACCCTCGTCTCGCCGACCTGTTCCTGCACGATACCGATACGCGTCATCCACTGCTCCTGGTCTCTCGTCTACGACGTGACCAGACAGCCCGTCGTAGGCACATGAGACGAGACTCTATCGACCGGCCGACTAAGCACAGGGGAAAATTTCACTCCTTCGCCCCGAAAGAACCATAGTTCTTGCCGCACCGCGAAGATCCACAACGCACAAACCGTCCGTCCCGAACTTCAGGAAGGACGGTTTGTGCGTTCTCGATCAGGCCATCCGCTCTCAGGCCGAGGTGAGCGCCAGCCCGGACCCGTCGGCCGAAACATCCACCTTCACGGTGTCGCCATCCCGGACCCGCCCGGACAGCAGCGCCGTCGCGAGCTTGTTCTGCACCTGATTGGTGATGAGACGGCGCAGTGGGCGAGCGCCGTATACCGGGTCGTAGCCGCGCTCGGCGAGCCATGACCGGGCATCCGGAGTGACCGCGAGCGTGAGCCGACGCTCGCGCAACCGGGCCTGTAGATGATCGATTGTCAGCTCGACAATCTGCGCGAGATCATCCTCGGTGAGCGCCTGGAAGATGACGATGTCATCGAGACGGTTGACGAACTCCGGCTTGAACGACTGACGCACCAGCGCCTGCACCCCCTCGCGCTTCTCCTCGAGCGAGAGCATCGGATCGATGAGAAGAGGCGAGCCGAGGTTGGAGGTGAGAATCAGGATGACGTTCGAGAAGTCGACCGTCCGTCCCTGCCCATCGGTCAGACGCCCATCATCCATCACCTGCAACAGCACGTCGAAGACCTCGGGATGCGCCTTCTCCACCTCATCGAGCAGCACGACGCTGTAGGGGCGTCGCCGCACGGCCTCGGTCAGCTGACCGCCCTGTTCGTAGCCGACGTATCCGGGAGGAGCACCGACCAGCCGCGACACCGAATGCTTCTCCCCGTACTCCGACATGTCGATGCGAACCATCGCGTGCTCGTCGTCGAAGAGGAAGTCGGCGAGCGACTTGGCCAGCTCGGTCTTTCCCACACCGGTCGGTCCGAGGAACAGGAACGATCCGGTCGGGCGCCCGGGGTCGCTGATGCCCGCACGCGAGCGGCGGACGGCATCCGATACCGCGGCCACCGCCTCCTTCTGCCCGATGAGACGCTTGCCCAGTTCGCCCTCGAGGTGCAGCAGCTTCTCCGTCTCGCCCTGCAGCAGACGGCCGACCGGAATGCCGGTCCACGCGGCGATGACTCCGGCGATGTCTTCTTCGGTGACCTGGTCGTTCACCATCCGGCCTTCACCGTCGCTCTCGACCTCGGAGCGCTCGGCCTCGACGACCTCGCGTTCCAGTGCCGGGATCTCGGCGTACAGCAGGCGTGAGGCCTTCTCGAGATTGCCCTCGCGCTGGGCGCGCTCGGCGTCGCCGCGCGCAGCATCCAATTTCGTCTTGAGATCGCCGACGCGATTCAGAGATGCGCGCTCACGTTCCCAGCGCTCCTGCAGCTCGCTGAGTCGCGTCTGCTGACCGGCGAGGTCTTCGCGGAGGGCCGCGAGCCGCTCTTTGGAAGCGTCATCCTTCTCTTTCTTCAGCGCGAGCTCTTCGAGCTTCAGCCGATCCACATAGCGCCGCAGCTCGTCAATCTCGACAGGGGCAGAATCGATCTCCATGCGCAGCCGGGATGCCGCCTCGTCGATCAGGTCGATGGCCTTGTCCGGCAACTGCCGACTCGGAATATAGCGATTGGAAAGGGATGCTGCGGCGACCAGTGCACTGTCCGAGATGGCGACCTTGTGGTGTGCCTCGTAGCGCTCCTTGAGTCCGCGGAGGATAGCGATGGTGTCCTCAACCGTCGGCTCGCCGACGTAGACCTGCTGGAAACGACGCTCGAGTGCAGCATCCTTCTCGATGAACTCGCGGTACTCGTTGAGCGTGGTCGCACCGATCAGACGCAGCTCGCCGCGGGCGAGCATGGGCTTGAGCATGTTGGATGCTGCGACCGAACCCTCACCGCCGCCCGCGCCCATCAGCGTGTGCAGTTCGTCGATGAACGTGATGACCTGTCCGTCGGATTCGGTGATCTCCTTGAGGACCTGCTTCAGCCGCTCTTCGAACTGGCCGCGGTACATGGCACCGGCGACGAGAGCGGAGATATCGAGAGTGATCAGCTCCTTGTCCTTGAGCGATTCGGCGACGTCTCCCGCCACGATGCGCTGCGCGAGCCCTTCGACGACGGCGGTCTTGCCGACGCCCGGCTCACCGATGAGAACCGGGTTGTTCTTCGTGCGTCGGGTGAGCACCTGACTCACGCGTCGGATCTCGCTGTCACGGCCGATCACCGGATCGAGCTTGCCCTGGCGGGCACGGTCGGTCAGGTTGATGCCGAACTGTTCGAGCGCGGACTGCTGGTCATCTTGTACGGGGTTGGTCATCTTTCCTCCTGGAGGTCTCCTTGCAAAGTTGAGTGGTGTTGACTCAACTTTACCTCACGCGCGGACGTTCTGCACGGCATTCCAGATTTCGCGGGCGACCTCACGCTTGGAACCGGCGACGGATGCCACGACCGCACCGCCGGTGCCGATGATCTCGACAGCGTTGTCCGCCCGCTCGAAGCCGTGCTCGGCATCGGCGAGGTTCACGGCGAGCAGATCGACGCCCTTGCGTTCCCGTTTGCGCCGAGCGCGCTCCCGCCGCGCATCCGGATCGGTCAGGGTCTCGGCGGCGAACGCCACGATCAACTGCTTCTCGGAAGCGGACTGCGCGAGCCCAGCGACGATGTCCTCGTTCTGCACCAGCTCGATCCGCTCCAGAGTCCCGCTCTCCTTGGTGAGCTTGTGCTCGGCCGCCTCGGTCGGTCGATAATCCGCAACCGCGGCGGCCATGATCACGACGTCGGCGGATGCCGCTGCATCCCGCATCGCCTCGCCCAGTTCCGCGGCGGTCTGCACGGAGCGCACCCGGATGCGCGGATGCCCGGCGGCGGCCAGCACATCGGCTGCGATGTTCGCGGCGACCAACTCGACGTCGGCGCCTCGGTCGGCGGCCTCCGCGGCGAGCGCGACCCCCTGCCTGCCGCTTGATCGATTGCCGAGAAAGCGCACCGGATCGATCGGCTCGCGGGTTCCCCCGGCCGATACGACCACACGGACGCCTTCGAGATCCTGGGGCATGAGCAGCGCGAGGGCCGCGTCGACGATCTGCTCAGGTTCGAGCATCCGCCCCGGCCCGGAATCACCGCCGGTCAACTCACCGTCACCGGGGCCGAGCACGTGCACCCCGCGCTCACGCAGGGTGGCGATGTTCGCCTGCGTCGCCGGATGCTGCCACATCTCGGTGTGCATCGCCGGGGCGATTGCGACCGGAGCGGTGGTCGCGAGCAGCGTGGTGCCGAGCAGGTCGGCAGCGAGACCGGCGGCCATCTTCGCGATGGTGTTCGCGGTGGCAGGCGCCACGATCACCAACTCTGTCGCCTGTCCGAGTGCGACGTGGCGTACCTGTGCCACATCGTCATGCACGCTGGTGGTGACGGTGTTGCGGCTGATCGCTTCCCACGTCGGCTGCCCGACGAAGCGCAGCGCATCCTCGGTCGGAATCACCGTGACTTCATGGCCGGCCTTGATCAGCAGCCGTACGAGGTGAACGCTCTTGTACGCGGCGATGCCGCCCGTGACTCCGACGACGATGTTCATGCCTCGATTCTGCCGGAGCAGCACTCGCCTGTCGCCGGTTTGCCCGAATCTGGCTCGTACGGAGGGGAGTGGCCCGCGCTGATGGGGCTGCCTGCGCCGATGGGACTGCCCCGTGCTGAGGGGACTGCCCCCGCGCCGATGGGAGGAGAACGCAACGATGGGCGGAGGATCTCGGGCCGCAGCTCCTCCCAACAGCGCGTTCTCCGCCCCAGCGCGCGACGGCCCGCAGCAACACGGACACACTTAGACTGGCCGCGTGTGCACTGTCGTGATCGATGTCGCAGAGCCCGGAGGGTCGCGGCTGCTGGCGATCCGCGACGAGGACCCCGCGCGCGAGTGGGATTCGCTCGGCGCCTGGTG
Organism: Microbacterium sp. A94; assembly: GCF_051842855.1. Lineage (NCBI taxonomy): Bacteria > Bacillati > Actinomycetota > Actinomycetes > Micrococcales > Microbacteriaceae > Microbacterium > Microbacterium sp. A94. Next base: position 210,785 of record NZ_JBPXMU010000002.1, read on the forward strand.
GCCGCAGCAGTATCCCGGCGTCATCGGCATCCGGGATCGCCGCGCCGGCGGCGCCTGGCTCGCCTACGACACAGAGCATCGCCGCCTCGCGGTGCTGCTCAACCGCGCCGACACGCTGGATCTGCCGGAGGATCAGGTACTCACCCGCGGCAGCCTTGCATTGGAATCCGTGGCCGGACGAGCTCCGACAGCGCCCTTGCCGATGCACGGCTTCAACCTGCTGGAAGTCACCCCGGATGCCGCCCGCGTGCTGTCCTGGGACGGCAAGACTCTGCGGGAGACTCCACTGCCGCCCGGGGTCCACATGATCGCCCACGACGACCTCGACGATCCGGAGACCCCGCGCATCGCCCGGTGGCTGCCCGAGTTCCGCGCCCACGCCGCGCGCACGGACGACTGGGTCGATGAGTGGATCGACCTGCTCGCGGCATCCGCTGCACTCGACCCCACGGATGACGCGGCGATCATCCGCGACAATCGCCCGCACGGATATCCAACGCAGTCACTGCTGTACTGCGTCGCCGACGTCAGTCATGAAGGCGTCGAGGCGCACGAGACGTCGCTCCCTGAGCCGGGGCACTGGCACGTAAGCTCAACGCCATGAGCGATCAGCAACAGCCTCAGCTCCCGCCGTACGCCGGCCAGCATCCGCGACCCGGAGCCCCGCTACAGAAACCGGCAGCGGGCCACCAGTACTACGCCGCCGCACATCCCCAGCAGCAGCCAGCACCCGGAACCGCGAACATTTTCGGCCGGGTCGGGCTCATCTTCGGAGTCGCTGGCCTCGCGATCGGGGCAATCGCAACGATCGCGATCCAGGCGACCTACCGCAGTCTCGGCTTCGGCGTCGCCTCATTCCTCTCGGGCTTCGGCTCGCTCGCGGCCTTCATCGCCGCTGCGGTCGCGCTGGTACTGGGCATCATCGGGATGAAGTGCATCGGCGCACCGCACGGTCAGGCGGGCATCGCCGTGGGCTTAGGCATCGCGGGCGTCGCCGGCGGCATCATCGGTGCCGTCATCGCACTGCTGGCGCCACTGTTTTACTGATCTGTCCCACCGCGGGGAGGCCGAACTACTGAGCAGAACGCAGCACGCGCTCGTAGACCTCGATCATCACGGCGGTGCGCGATGACTGGCGGACAGATCACCCGCACGCTTTCTTTGATATCGGGGCGGTGAGGATAGTTGGCGTTCCGAGGACTGCTTACTCTGGCAAACGGCGAGCCTATCGGCGTTGCCGATCTTGAATAGCTCCCGTTCCGCGCGATGCACGGCAGCTCACGATCGACTGCGGACACGCAGCGATCACCGGCGTGCGCTGGGTCCGATCGGTCCCGGAGCTGACCCGGAATGTCGCTCTCGACCTCAACAGCATCCTCAAAGAAGCCCTCAGCGTGTAAGCCAACGTAACGCATGACTTGCCGCTCGAGACGGCGCCCTCTAGACTGGACTAGTCCAGAAAGGAATGTCATGCCCCTCTCTCCTGCCGCCGACTACGTGGCGCGTACGCTGACCATCTGCACAGAGGCAGCGGAAGCCGAACTGCCACGGATCCTCGCTGCGGCCGAGCTGATCGCCACGCGCGTTTCCCAGGGCGGCGTCTGGTGGATTTTCGGCACCGGACACTCGCATCTGCTCGCGGAGGAACTCTGGGGGCGCGCCGGCGGCCTCGTCGAGATTCGCGCCATTCTGGAACCCGCGCTAATGCTGCACGAGGGGCTGGAGAAGAGCTCACGCATGGAGCGCCTCGCCGGACTGGGCGCAGAGCTCGTAGCACTTCACGGGATTCGTTCCGAGGATGTTGTGACGGTCATCTCGAACTCCGGACGCAATGCCGTTCCGGTCGAGTTCGCGCACGCGGTCTCCTCGCTGGGCGCTGCAGTAATCGCTCTGACGTCCGTGAACCACTCGCGCTCGGTGACCTCGCGCGCACCGAGCGGACGCAAGCTCTTCGAGCTGGCCGAAGTCGTGATCGACAACCACGGCGTCCCCGGTGATGCCGTGGTACCCACTCCCGACGGAATGGTCGGCGCAACCTCCACTGCGGTCGGCGCGCTTCTTCTGCAGGCGCTGTCCGTCGAAGTAACGTTCCGTCTCCGCGAACTCGGACATCCCGCGCCCACCTACGTGAGTTTGAACGCGTGATCCCGAGCGATCCAGGCGGGTTCCGCGCGCTGGCGACGCACGCAGCGATCACCCCGGTGCCCGGTCTCACCCTCGGCGGATTCGCTGCCAGAACAGGAGCGGCAACAGGGACTCACGCGCCCCTCGAAGCGAACATGCTTCTGCTTGAGGATCCGAGCGGCCTGCGCGTGCTCTGGATATCGATCGACGCTTTGGCCATCGGAGAGCACCTCCGCGAGGCGATCGTCACAGCGATTGCTCGACGCCCGGGGCTCCGGGTGGACGAAGTCATCATCGTCGCGAGCCATACGCATTCGGCCCCATCCGGGTGGTGTGGGACGATCCATCCCGTCCTCCCCGCGGAAGAGGATATTGCGGACATCATCCGTGTGGCGGAGGTGATCGGCGAGCGCGTGAGCGCAGCGGCCAACGCAGGAATTCACCCCGTCCGTCTGGAATACGCATGTACGGAGATCGTTGATGTGGCGACCAACCGCCACTCTCCAGACGGCCCCCACGATCCTTCGTCGCTTGTCCTCGCAGTGCGCACGGACTCAGGTCGACTCCTGGCCGTGATGTTCGACTTCGCATGCCACCCGACCGTCTTGGGACCCGAGAATGCCCTGTACTCCCCCGACTGGGTACACGGAGCCAGAGCGCGAATCCGCACGGGCGAATCAGCCGACCCCCGTACGCCGGTTCTTTTCCTACCTGGGTGCTCCGGTGACGCGAGCGCGCGATTCACCCGTCGCGATCGCAGCACTGGTGAGGCCGATCGTCTCGGAGCAAAGGTCGGCGAGCAGATCTCCACGGCACTTGCGCAGACCACGGCGGTGCACGGCCCGCTGTCGATCCGACGCCAGACGATCACCGTGCCCGTCCACACTCGAGAGCCTGCGGCATCAGGTGCGAGCGAGGAGATCTCGAACCTCGGCGGGCGTGTCGCCGAGTCACTCGCCGAGGGGATCCGATCCGCCAGAGCCATGGCTGAGTCGGACCTGCCCACGCGCATGGAGATCCGAACAACTCGCGTTTCGATCCCCCCTTTGAGCTGGTTGCACACGCCGTTCGAGATCGCCGCTTCATTACGCGACATGATCGCGGCGAACGATGCGATGTGCCGAGTGATCGGATACACGGACGGCTACCTCGGCTACCTCGCCGACGACGCGAGCCACAACGCCGGCGACTACGAGGCGCTCTCCTCATTCTTCGGCGCGCACGATACGAACGAGCTCGCGGTCAGGCTGTCGAAGGCAGGCGTCGAGCGTCGAAGCTGAGGCCCACCGAATATCGATCACCGCGATAAAGGGATCGTCCTGCCTCGAAGGGGATACCTTCGGCGTTCGCGCTGGACATCGTCACTAGGACGCACGGAGCGCTGGGCTCGATGCCGAGCAGTTCGGCTTCCTCCGCCGTGGGTAGCACTGCCTCAGCGGACCCGGTCGCAACCACGGGCGTGACTCCCCAGCGGTCGGAGAGGGTCTCGTAGAGAGACACATTCGAGAGGTCCACCGCATCCAGCCCCGGAAAGCGCTCCAGCGGAAGGTTGGTGCGCTCGATACCGATGGGATCTCCATCGAGGGTTCGCAAACGGACGAGCGAGAGGACCTTCGCCCCACGATCGATCTGAAGTTCTTGAGCGACACGTTCGCTTGCGGAGCGGACGCCGTGCTCCAGCATCCGCGAACCAGGCTCGCCCGAGCGCTCCGCAGTGGCGATCGAGTACGACGAACCCCAGCGGTATGGCGCCGGCATCGGTTGGGCCACAAATGTCCCGCTCCCCGGACGAACAGCGAGGACCCCGTCGGCGACGAGCTGCTTGACCTCAGCCCGGACCGTCATGCGAGCCACCCCGAAGTGGGCAGAGAGCAGCCGATCAGAAGGGATCGCAGCACCTGACCCCAGGCTGGCGGCAAGCGACTCGAGGATCTCTCGAATCTGATCGCCTTTAGCGCGATCCTCGTCGAGCGTCGATGGGAGATCAACGTCCTCGATCGACACGACTCTCGGGCGCGCCATGGGTCTCCTCCGGCTCGGGCTATTCGGTGTGGTCGATGTGGTCGCGGTAGGCACCGGCGCAGAACGCCGCCACGTCGATCTCGAAAACCGAACGCCCCGCAGGACGTTCACGATAGCCGACTTCTACGAGCGCAGCACGCAGCACGCGGCCCAGGTATGAATCACCCAGCCGACCGAGGACAGCGACGTCCTCCGCCCCCGGAGAACGGAGTGCGTCGACGGTGTCCACCAATCGATCCACCGCGTCCCGCACGATCCGCTCCGCTTCGTGATCGGATGACGAAAGGGCGACGACGTCCTCGGCGAACGCCGAGATTCGTGCGACGGCATCATCCTGTGCAAGCAGCTTCACTGCAAGCCCGATATCGGGCTCGCCGAATCGTGCTGTCGCCTGCTCCCGCAAGGCCGTGGAAAGAGCGAGATCCACGGCGCGGAAGACGGCCGTCAGTCCCGCCCGCCCGATATCGAACGCGCTTCCCCGATCTCCGACGAGCGGACCCCACCCATCCGCACGGTGCACCTCACCGGATACAGTTCTGTGCACCGCGGCGATGCCTGTTCCGACGGTCAGGACGGTACCCGGTCCATCGAGAGCGGCCGCATGCATGGCTATCCCGTCATCACAAAACGCAATTGCGGCCGCCGGCATCCAGGCACGCACGGCGTCGGCAAGCTGATTCCGAGCCTGCGCATCCAGCAGAGCCGTGGAGGCGAAGAGCATGTGGCGCACACCACACGTCGAAGCCCTTCCGCCCAGCAGATCCAGCAGTTCATCGACGATCACGCTCAGCCGCGCGGCCGCGGTCCCGTCGCCCGCCGTTGCCGGAGGCAGCCCCGGCTCTCGGGACACGACGATCGGCGCCCGTCCACCGCAGGAAAGCCCGGCTCGAACGGCCGACTTGCCGACGTCGATGATGAGTTGGGTGCTCATTTCTCGATGCCGGCCGTCAGCCCGCCGACGATCTGCTTCATCGCGAGAGCGAAGAAAATCGCCACTGGGAGCACCGCGATGATGATTCCTGCGTACAGCAGGCCACGTTCTGCCGAGTGCTCTCCAAAGAACTTGGTGATCCCCACAGGAATCGTGTACTTCTCATCCGAGCGCAGCAGAACGAGCGGCATGAAGAAGTCGTTCCAGACCGGGCCGACGTTGAGGACCAGCACTGCAGCGAGCGCCGGGCGCACAAGCGGGGTCATGACGCTGAAGAAGATCCGACCGCTGGTCGCTCCGTCGAGGACGGCGGCCTCCTCGAGGCTGTTCGGGAGCTGCCTATAGAACGTGGACAGCACGAGGATGGTCATCGGTATGCACCCGACGGCGTAGACGAGGACCAGCCCCAGGTGGGTATCGATAAGTCCGAGTCGGTCGAAGGCCTGGTTCAGCGGGACGATGCCAATCTTCAACGGCACCATCAGTCCGATCAGGAATCCCGCCATCACGACGTCCCGCCCCGGGAAGACCCACCGACCGAGCGCATAGGCGGCGGGCAGTGCCAGAGCAGTCGCCAGGACGAGCGCCGCGACCGTAATGCCCACCGAGTTGAGGAAGTACAGTCCGAGGGATGCATCACCCCACGCGGCGATGTAATTGTCCATGTTGAACGAGGTCGGCCAGCCGATCGGATCGCGAATGATGTCAGCATCCGAACGGAACGAGCCCAGCAGTACTGCGAGCATCGGGAACAGCGCGAGCAGACTCACTGCGATCAGCACGAGATAGACACCTGCGCTGGCCCGACGGTGCACTGAACGGGTGGATCGAGTCATTCGTATCTCCTTGCCAGCCCGGCGAACAAGCGCTGCGTGACGACGGTCGCGGCGAGGATCAGCAGGAGCTGCACCATCGAGAGGGCACCGGACAGGCCGATCGCATTCGGGTCGTTACTGAACGAGATCCTGAAGAACAGCGTGCCGAGCACATCAGCGGCTCCGCCGATACCTCCCGAGACCCCGCCGATCGCATACACGAGATCAAAGAGGTTGAACGAGCCGATTAGCGTGAGCACGGTGATGATGGAGAAGGAGGGCAACAGCTGCGGCATTTGGATGCTCCGCGCGGTGCGCCACCACGACGCACCATCGATTCGCGCGGCTTCGATCTGCTCGTGTGGAATCGCGCTGAGCGCGGCGCCGAAGATCAGCATCGGCACGCCGCACCACTGCCAGGAATTGATCACAATCAGGATTGGCATGATCAGATCCGGATCACCGAGCCATACTGGCCCGTCGATGCCGATGAGGCCTAGCAAGGAGTTGAGGATGCCGAAATGTGGCGAGAGGATCATCGACCAGGCGTAGCCCACGACGAGAGCGCTCATCAGGTACGGCACGGAGATCACGGTCTGGAAGAACCGCTTGCCCGCCAGAGTGCGGTTGAGGAGGAACGCCAGGGCGAGCCCCACTCCGTTCTGGAGGATCATCGTGCCGACGAAGAAGTATAGGTTATTCCCGAGCGCCGTGAACATCTGCGACGCATACGGTTGCAGCGTGAAGATCGCTGCGAAGTTCTGCAGTCCAAGGAAATCGCCCCGCGTCGTGCCGCTCCACGCGAAGAACGCGTTTCCCAGCGCAGCGACGATCGGGTAACCGAACATCGCCAGGAAGAAGATCAGCGCAGGGGCGACGAAGATGAGGAGAGTGAGAGGGCGCGGAGCAAGTGGACCACGCCCCCTCTTGCGGGTGCGTGACGACGTAGAAGCCGGCGACGGAACGCCGCCGGCTTCTACGGTCGTCACGGAGACGGCGTGAACCACTGCGAGATTCCAGTCTGGACCGCTACGCCGACCTCCGCTGGCGAGATCGAGCCGATCATCATTTTTTGCAGGTTGTCGTACTCGAGCGTCGTTCCGCTCGGAGTCCCGTTGTCGAAGTGGACGTACGTGAGGTACGGCGCGGGGTGGGCCTGGAAGCCCTCCGCCGCGACCGCTAGCAGCTCGTCGCTGGGGACGACGCCCTCAACGACGGGCAGAGAGAGGAGGTCGTCCGCGATCAACTGACCGAACTCGGCGGATCCCACCCACTCCAGGAAGTCTTCTGCCGCGGCCTTCGAATCGCCTTCCAGCGCCGCGCTCATCCCGAAGGAGCCATCCACGTACCCCATCGTCAGGGTCTCACCGCCGTCGACCGCCGGAACGTCGAAGAGCCCTAGCTCCGTCCCCTGCATGCTTTCCTGGAATGTCGCCAGCTCCCAGATGCCACCGGGGTACATCGCGGCCTGACCCGAGGCGAACAGCGACTTCGCGTCCTCGTAGTTGAGACCCTCGAAGCCCTTCGGGAAGTACTTCGCGAGCTTCAGGAGCACCTCGTTCGCCTCGGCATAGCCAGGGTCGGTGAAGTCTGTGTCGCCCGCGGCGATCGCCTCGGCCAGCTCTGCGCCTCCGTATACGGAACCAGCGAACAGGTCGCGATAGATCGGCAGAATCCAGGAGTCCAGAACGCCTGCCGCCATTGGAGTCACCCCCACCTCGAGGAGGGCGTCGTTCAGCTCTACGAACTCTTCCCACGTCGTTGGTTCGGTGAGATCATGCTCGGCGAGCAGGTCGGCGTTGTAGATGATGTTCCCGGTGACGATCTGGAATGGAACGCCATAGACCTTCCCATCGGCGCTCATGCGAGCACCGTCGATAGCAGCCTCCGACATATTGGCCAGTGCGGGCGAGGAAGCCTCATCCAACGCCGCGATCTGCCCACCGGCCACAAGCGTTGACAGGCCCCCATACGAGCGCAACATGACGATATCGGGTCCTGAAGAGCTGGAGAGCCCGTTCTGAAGGACGCTGTTGTACTCCTCGCCCTTGAACGAGCTGTACTCGATCGCCACTCCGTTGTCAGCGCCGTAGCCCTCGAGCATCTCGACCCACGGGGCATCACCACGCCAGCCCCAGATCGTCAGGGTGTTCTCGTCATTGGCCTCCTCGGCTGTGCCGACCCCCGCACATGCGGTCAGGCTCAGCGCCAAGGCGGTGATTCCCACCATTGCCGTCGTCTTTTTCATTTGATTCCGTTCGATCGACCTGCGTCAGTGCAGGAGATGATGTGCTTGTGGCGATCCTAAATTCTGGACTAGTCCACTGTCAACTCGGCAGATCCGGGACACCAGAAGAGCACATCGATCGCGCCACTTCCGCTGCAGCCCTGGGCACGTTTGCGCACATTGACACCAGCGAGTTGCGCCCCAGTGCGTCACGGAGTGCCACGACCAGGGCACGCCGGTCACCCCACCCGCCCAGCACCTGCGCCGCGAGCGACGCGAAGACCGCCTGCCGTCCGAGCTCGATGATCCACGGGTGTACCTCTGCGACCAGCATTGACGGCTGCGCGCGGAGAACACGAATAGCCTCAAGCGCGCGGCGCGCCTCATTTTCCAACTCCCCAGCCGCATGGGGGGCTTTCGACGTGAACGCCTCGGCGATCATTCGCGCAGAGGCTGTTGCGAGCGCCCCCACCGATGTGGTCGGCAGGCCGAGAGTCGGCCCAGCGGCGTCCGCGAGCACGGCGAGTGCGCCGGCATCAACACCTTCGTCCTCGACGACGGATCGCCAGGACGTCACTGGATCGTAGGACGCACCCTGCCACGCCCAGTCCATCGCGGTCTGCACCGGGATCGCCCCCATCAAAGGGTTGATTGCCGCATTCACACCGTACGCCGCAAGATCGTCGACCATACCTGGATCTCGCCCATCCAATGCGGCGAGCGCGAGCCTGCGCGGTGCAACGAGATTGTCGACGCCGGAGATCTGAGCGAAGATCGAACCAGTGACGCCGTCGAGGTCCCAATCGTTCACGGGATAGTTGTCCCAGAGCCAGATGTCGCGACCAAGCTGAGCCCTCACCTCTCGCACTTCCGAAGCCGTCACGGCCGGGGAAATCACCTCGGGGCCGGTCCAGCAAATCTCGACGCCGGGCTCCAACAACGCGGCGAGATCGGTGCGATACCGAGACGGCGCAGTATCCCAGTAGTGAGTCGGACACGCGATCACCCGGTCGGCACCGTTGGCGCGAGCGACGGCGTTGACGATGGCCGCATGCGCCTCCGCCAACGGGTGCCGCGTCGCCGCCGCCGCCGCGTCGCCACGAAGACCGTCAGTCAGATCATCGAAGGCGATGAGCACCTTCTCGAACCCGATATCCCGCACGTCCTGGACCTTGGCGAGCAGCAACGAGAGCTCGGCTGCGTCGCCGAGTCGCATGCCGGCGCTCTCCTCGACAGGAGCACCCGGCGAGACCCGCCAGATTCCGACCATGCCCCTCGAACGAAGATCCGCTGTCAGCGCCTGCAGGTCAGCGCGGACATGCCCCGCGTACGGCTCACGCCAGCCTCCGCCGTTGCCTCGGTCTGCGGACGGCCCGAACACGTAAGCGTTCGCACCGCGCCGCGCCGCACCGGCAACGACGCTCGCCCGCTCCTGCGCGGTCCAGAGCCGACCGTAGAAACACTCCAGAACCGCACGCACCTTCACATTCGCCCGATCGACAACCTGCTGGATACCCGATGGTCCCGGCCCCTTCGCCGTCCGGAGAAGCGTCTCCACTCGGGCAAGCGCCGGCAGATCACTCGCCTGTATCTCCGCGCGCCCCTGAGCGTCGATGCGTAGCTGGAACCGCGATGGTCCGACCGCAGCAGGCCCGAGCGTGCCGAGCCCCTCGCGCTCGTCAGCAAGCGCAACCTTCCATGGTGGCGCCGCGTCGAGCATGCCCTCCATGACCGTGATGCGCGCCGAGGCAGCCAAGGGAGAGGACGCAAGATCGATCGAATTCATGCACAAGTCCTTTCGTACGCGGGAAGACCGCGATGTCCACTATTACGTGTTATCGCAACAGGCGATGACACAGTCACCCTATTCCGGACTATACCGGTTGTGCTAACGTCGCACCACACCAGCATTCGCCCCTTCCCGTAAGGAAATGACGATGTTCTCCCGCACAGCTCGCGTCCTCGCGACCCTCCTGACCGTCACCGCGCTCGGAGCGGGCGCTCTTCTTCAGAGCGTCGTTTATCCTCCCATGGCCGTCACGACGACGCCCGACCGCATCCAGGACGTCACCGGACAGAAGATCCGGATCCTCCACTTCAACTTCGCCGGAAACGGTCTCAATCTGGGTTCGACAGATCTGCCCGTCACCGATCTCGTCCAGAAGATCATGGCACTTCAGCCCGACATCATTACGCTGAACGAAGTCTGTATCAAGCAGGTCACGGCGATCGCGGATGCTCTGCGCACCCACACCGAGTACGCGGCTCTGAATCGTCAGAGCGTCAAGACGAACTATTCGGTGCCCAACTGCGCCACATCCGATCCTGCATACGGCGACGATGACTACGCGATGTCAATTCTCAGCCGCTGGCCGATGTCGTTCCCGACCACGGTCGGCGATGGCGGCTTTTACCACTCGTACACGACGATCCAGCCCAACCGTTTCCGACGTGTGCTCTGCATGAACGTTACCCTGCCTAGCACCGCCGGAGTCATCACCCCGTGCACGACCCATCTTGAGGAGCACCACCTCACGTTGGGCGGGACGAACATCAACGCGTCGCAGAACAGTGAGCTCGCCGACGTGCTCACATCCCTGGCGGGTGCGCACCGAGTGCTACTGGCCGGCGACCTCAACGTCCTACCCGACGACGATCGCCTGGACGAACTGTACGGCGCGGATGCCGGGGGAGCGGGACTATTCACCGAGACCGATCAGTTCGATGCGAGGTGGTCCACAGGACTTCCAAGCTCCCGTCATGGCGACATCACCTTCGCCCCTCTCCTGATGGGCGACGAAGTCCCGGGCGTCGATCATACTGGAACGAGGAAGCTTGACTACGTGTTTGCAGAATCCTCGGATTTCACCGTCGCAGCCAACTCCGCGTCCGTGATCCCCAGTTCATACTCCGATCACATGATCGTGGTGAGCGAGGTTGCGCTCCGCTGACGCGAGCGCGCGGCGGGAAGGTTCACACAGCCCAGTCCGCACCAAGCACGCGCTCGTAGACCTCGATCATCGCGGCGGTGCGCGATGACTGGCGGAACGCCGCGGCAACCTCAGGATCGGGCTTCGGGGCGGTTCCGGCTGCGATATCGGATGCTGCGCGCTGCAGCGTCGCTGCAAGCTCGGTGACGCTGGGGCCGGGCACCTGCCACAGACCGCCCCGCAGCTCGCCCGCGATATCGGGGTCACTGATGACCGTGGGCGTTCCGAGTGCTGCGGCTTCGAACGGGGTCATCCCCTGCGTCTCGAACCCGATGGACGTCTGCACGACAGCATCCGCCGCGGCGATTCGCGCGAGAGTCTCGGCATAGGACAGCCGCCCCGCAAAACGGACGCTGTCGTGCCCGCGAGCGATCTTCTCGGCGGCACGCAACTGCCCACCGCCGCCGATCACCTCGATGTCAGCATCCACCTGGGAAGAGACAACCGCTTCCAGGAACGGAAGCAGGCGCTTTTCAGGGCTCATCCGTCCGAGCCAGACGAACCGCGGGCGGTGCGCGGCTGAATCGGCACTTCCGCCACGAATCAGCACTTCGGACGTGGCGTCTCGCGCAGCAAATGACGACCCATCACCGAGCGACCCATCACCGAGCGACCCATCACCAAGCACCCCAGCACCAAGCACCTCAGCACCAAGCACCTCGGCGAGCAGAGCATCATCGATGCCGTTCCAGACGACGTCGACGCTCGGGAACACCCCGTACTGCTCGAGCCGGCGCGCGAAATGCCCGGATGGCGCCGTCACCGCGGCCGATCCCTGTGCGATCCCTCGCAAAAACGCCCAGCCATCGCTGCCGCCGACGGCAGAGCCGATTCCACGCATCGACCAGCGACGCCAGAGGTTCAGCACCGCGAGCACCTGGCGGTGCAGCGGGGTGACCGCGGCCATGCCGACATCGACGCGATTATGCATCGTGTGCACGACCGGGATGCCGTGGCGATGTGCGAAGCGGTGGCCGATGAACGCCCCCCAGAAGTCTGCTTGCACGTGCACAATGTCGACCGGAGGGCGCCGGGTGAAAGCACGGTCGATAAAGCGGTCGGTGCGCCGGCCCGGCCACGACATGGAGTACTCGCGGTCCAGCGTGATCGGCAGAGAGGGCAGATCGATCAGCGCGTCATCGCCGCCGAAGTAACTGGCCGCGTGCATCTTCGGCGCGACCGCCGTGACGGTGTGTCCTGCGCGCTCGAGGTACTGCTTCTGCAACCTCATCGACACCTGCGCTCCGCCGAGAGATGCCAGGTGCTGATCCGCGAACAGCGCGATGTGCATCGCTTACTCCGGGAGCGGTTCGTCGCGGTAGAGCGCCTCGAAGGTGTCGAGGGTGCGGTTGATGTCGTGCACGAGCACACCGTCGAGTGATGCCTGCTGCATCCGCGCGTACTCTTCCGGTTCGGCGGTGAGCACATCGGTCAGACGCGCGGCAAGCTCGTCGGCGTTGCCCGGCTCGAACAGGTAGCCGTTGCCGCCGTTGTCGACCAGGTGCGGCAGCGCCACAGCATCCGCCGCGACGATCGGCAACGCCGACGCCATCGCCTCCATGGTTGCGATCGACTGCAATTCGGCGATGGATGCGATCACGAACAGGCTCGCCCGCGACAGGAGCGCGCGCAGCTGCTCATCGGTCGTGCGCCCATGGAAGGTGACGAGGTCAGACAGCCCGAGCTCAGCCGTAAGCCGCTCAAGGTTCTTGCGCTGGTCACCGCCGCCGACGATGTCGAATGTTGTTCCCAGTGCCGGGTCGAGCTTTGTCATCGCCTCGAGGATGACCTCGACCTGCTTCTCAGCCGTCAGTCGCCCGACGAAGATGATGCGATTCTTCTCGCGCGGGGCGATGACCGGGGTGTACTGAGTGCGATCGATTCCGCAGCTGACCGGGATGACGCCCTCGACCCCGACGGTTCGCTCCAGGAAGTCGGCCGCACGACGGGTCGGCGTGGTGATGGCGCGAGTGAGGTCGAAAGTGCGCTTGGCATCAGCCCAGGCGAACTTCAACACGATCTCGTCGATGAACTTCGGGAACGTGCTGTGATCGAGGATGTTTTCGGCCATCACGTGATTGGTGGCGATGACGGGGATGCCACGCTCGGCGGCGACGCGTGCCAGACCACGTCCGATGATGATGTGCGACTGGATGTGCACGATATCCGGCTGAACCGCGTCGAGCACCTTGCGGGCATAGTGCTTGGAGCGCCACGGCCACACAAACCGCAGCCAGTCGTGCGGAGCCCAGCGCACCGATGGCAGCCGGTGCAGGGTCATCGGCTCGCCCTCGATGACCTCGGTAGCGGGGGCAGCGCGACGGTACTTCCGGTTCGGCGCGACAACGTGCACGTCGTGACCGCGCTGCACGAGCCCGGCGGCCAGGCGTTCGGCAAAGCGGGCAGCACCGTTGATGTCGGGCGAGAAGGTATCGCCACCGATAAGGATCTTCAGCGGAGTGTCGGAGGAGGTCACGGATGGGAGCCTTACAGTGTGGGAGGCCCGGATCGGGGCGCAGGCAACTCTACCGGAGGGGCCCGCGCGCACTGATCAGGCCAGCCGTACTCCTGGCTGGCTGCCCTCCCGGCAGGCACCCAGCCGCTCCCGGCACTCCTGCAGTTGACCCCGGTACCGTGACAGGATGCGCCTGACAGCTTCCGCAGACCTGAGTCGTTGGATCCCCGTGACCGATTCGCTCGGCTTTCGTGGCCGTCGTCACCGCAAGGCGGCGTTGCGGATGCTGCTGGGCCAGGCTAACCAGGCGCTCGGTCGCGGCGAGAAGCAGGGCTCGCGCGTCGGCGCGTGGATGATGAGCCAGGCGGCCCCGATGATGATGCGCCGCTTCGACGGCCGCGTCCTCGCGTGGACGTGGAAGGCGGAGCCCGATCTCGTCGTCGCACTGGCCACGGTGCAGGAGCTCACCCCACAGGTGCGCATCGCCCGTGCGACCCGGCCGATCGAGTACGACGACACCGAGTCGTTTGCCACACCGCTGGGTGTCGGCGAGAAACTGGTCATCGCCACTCCGTCAGACCCGGCCAGTTCTCCTTTCGCGAGCTACAGCTGGGACACCGGCACACATCTCGTGACTCTGAACGCGATCTGCAGTGATCGCGAACGCTTCGGCGCCCTGATTCCCGCGCTCGATGATCTGGCCCGAAGCATCCGCATCGCTGACGATCTGGCCGGCGGCGAGACACCCGACGTGCTGCGGATCGATCCGGCCTGAGCTGCCCCGGCAGGGCGCTTTGCATTCAGACCCCGTCCACGTGACATGAGCTAGATTGACGGGTGCGTTGCGCGACAGTTCGCGCAGGATCGCTGAGAGACGGAAAGCGGGGTGGTGACGCCATGAGCGGTGATAGTCGCCCTCACCATCCGGACCCCGCCTAGTCGCGTCGCCCCATACAACTCAGACTCCTCTTGCGGCGCCCGGCTTCGACCTGTCCATCCGAGCCGATGATCGATCGTTCGCGTATTCGTTCGCGCTCGTCGGCCTGCCCAGGAAGCACGCATATGAACACGGAGCGCATCCCCGTCCCCACCGTCGAGATCACCGACCTGATCGACACAATCGAACAGGCGCTTTCCCAACGCGATCTCGCCGCAGCATCCGCTGCCCTCACGCCGGCTTCCATCTATCAGCTGGTGCAGATCCTCGATCGGCTGAATCCGCGCCAGTGCGCCATCGTCTACCGGCTGCTGTCGAAGCAGCGGGCGCTCGAGGTCTTCGAGGCACTGGAGCCCGAACTGCAGGGCGAGCTCGTGCACGGCCTGCAGGACGCCGAGGTCGCGACACTGTTCGCCGAGATGGACCCGGACGACCGCGTCTGGCTGCTGGAGGAGCTTCCGGCATCCGTCGCGCCCCGCCTGCTGCGTGGGCTGCCCGTCCGCGAGCGCGAGCTCACGGCTGCTGTTCTTGGCTATCCGCAGAACTCGATCGGCCGTCGGATGAGCCCCGAGTACGTCACGACGCACCCAGATCTGACCGTCGGCGAGACGATGACACGGCTGCGCGCGCGACTCGATGATGCCGAGACCATTTATACGCTCCCCGTCACCGACCACGCCCGACGGGTCATCGGCGTGGTGAGCCTGCGCGATCTGCTCGCGGCGAATGATGACGCGACGATCGACGCTCTAATGCGCGACGCTCGCACCACGCTGGCCGAAACGGACGCCGAGATCGCCGCCCGCGAGTGCACGGACCTCGGGCTGCTGGCGGTTCCCGTCGTGGACAGCGAGAACCGGTTGGTCGGCATCCTCACGATCGATGATGCCGTTCGCATTCTCAAGCGTGAAGAGAATGAGGATGCTGCGCGTCAGGGTGGCGTCGAGCCGCTCGGCCGTCCGTACCTGTCGACGCCGATCCGCAAGATCGTGCGCTCGCGCATCGTGTGGCTGTTCGTGCTCGCCATCGGGGCCACGCTCACCGTGCAGGTGCTGTCGGTGTTCGAGGCGACACTGGAGCAGATGACGGTGCTGGCGCTGTTCGTGCCACTGCTGATCGGCACCGGCGGCAACACCGGGAACCAAGCAGCGACCACCGTGACTCGCGCTCTCGCTCTGGGCGAGGTGCGACCGCGCGATCTACTGCGCGTGCTGACCCGTGAGCTGCGCGTCGGAGTATCGCTCGGAATTCTGCTGGGCTTGCTGGGATTCGCGATCACGGCGCTGGTCTACGACTGGCATATCGGCCTCGTGATCGGCTGCACACTGCTCGCCGTGTGCACCGTGGCGGCGACGATCGGCGGGGTTATGCCCCTGGTCGCGCGAATGATCCGCGTCGACCCCGCGGTGTTCTCGAACCCGTTCATCACGACCTTCGTGGATGCCACGGGACTGGTGATCTACTTCGTCATCGCCCGTGCCATCCTGGGCATTTAAGTAGAATCGCCGGACGGCGTACGATCGCGTCGATGTGGAGGCTGGCGACAGTGAGGGCACGATTCACGTTCGGCGTGCTTCGTTTTGTCACAGCAGCCGTGTGCCTGATCGCGCTCGTGCACCGACTGTTCTGGGGGCTGAGCTCGCAGACCATCGCCGGTCGCAACTTCTTCGCCTACCTCACCGTTGAGTCGAACTGCGCGCTGGTTGTGCTGCTCGTGGTCGGCGGCGTCCTGGCGTTCCGACGCGACGAGGATCCGCGCTGGTTCAGCATCGCGCTCTCGCTGGTACTGACCTGGACGATCACTGCGGGTCTTGCCTTCGCCCTGATCGTCTGGCAGGCAGGGCTCCGTGGCATCCGGGTGGACGTTCCCTGGTCAGATCAGGTACTTCATTTCTGGTTGCCCGCGTTTACCGCGATCGCGTGGACGCTGACTCCCGGTCACCGTTCCGTGCCATGGTGGATCATTCCGGGCAGCCTGGCATTTCCCCTGGTCTGGGGCGGCGTGACGATGTGGCGCGGCCCCAGGATCGGCTGGTACCCGTACTACTTCCTGGACCTGCGCCAGGTCAGAGGCATCGACGAGTTCCTGATCACCAGTGGCATCGCATTGGCGATCTTCGCGCTCATCGCGATGATCCTGGCCGTGATCAGCAGAATCACTCCGGCGCGGCGGAAGGTGCAAAGAGCTCGAGCGATGTGAGCACCGCAAGGGCTGCGGGTTCATCTTCCAGCTCAGCGAATTTCTCCGCTGCCGTGCCGCCGACGATTCCGACCAGCACGTTCTCCCCGGTAGCCGGGAGCAGGTTGATCCAGGTGCGCACGAGCTGGTCTGAGTCGACCGCGTGCCAGAGCGTCGCCTCGGTGTCCCAGAACGACTCGTCGTAACGTAGCCACACGGTTTCAATGTGCCCCATGCCGAGGGCATTGATTGCGCCGCGATGCGGGAACGGCAGTGCCGGTGCGAACTCGATACCCTCGCGCTGCAGCACGCCCAGCGGCACGGTGATCACGACGCGATCGAACGAGGTGGACTCGCCGGTGCCGAGTCGCAGGCTGACGCCCGCATCGTCGTAGGCGATGCGGGTCACCGGCGAGGCGAGTGTCAGCTGCGCCCCCTCCAACTGCTGTTTGACGTACTCTCCGAGGTCTCCGAGAATGCCGGTTCGTGCCGGGGCCGGAAGAGCCGGCGGGAACCAGCTGGACACCGTATCGGCATCCGCACCCGAGGTCGTGGTCAGGTATGCCAACAGCGCCGCGAGTTCCGGCTGATCAGGCTCGGCGCCGGTTTCTGCGAGCGCCTCGGTGAGCGAGACATCTGCTGGCAGCGACTGCGCGGCAGCGATCGCCGTCTCCAGTGCGGCGTTTCCGATGTGCTCGGTGTCCTGATCCGGCGAGCGCCAGAGCGAGGATGCCAGATCCACTGTTTTCAGATCCGCGAAGGTCGTGGCTGCGGCGTTGCCGATGGCGTCGGCGCTGTCTGCACCGTCACCGTTGTCTGTGCCTGTGCCGTCTGCGGTGGCGGGCGCGGCGGGCAGTAGCCAGCCGCCGAGCTGGACCGGCAGCGGCCAGTCATCGTGGAGGTCTGAGTGCGCCCGTCCCCCGACACGGTCGCGTGCTTCGAAAACGGTGACCTCGATGTCAGCATCGGCGAGTTTCGCGGCGACGGCGGCACCGGCAAGTCCCGCACCGATTACCGCGATCCGCTCGCCCGGTGCCGCTGTCGCGCGGACGCGCATGGCGGCACTTTCACCGGAGTGGATCGCCCCCAGGAGCGTGCCGGGGTTCTGGGTGTCCGTCGCCTCGCCGGCAAAGAACAGCCGCCCGTCCACGGGCGCCGCCAATGTGTCACGCGTCGCCTGCTGCACGCCGATGCGGGTGAAGCTGGCAGCGCCGCGCGAGAACGGATCGGTTCCCCAGCGGCTGCGGATCAGCGCCGCGGGAGCGGGAACGCTCGTAACCGGCAGCGGAATCGGCGAACGCGTCGGCGTCGGGGTGGGCGACGGCGTCGGGGTGCAGGATGCAAGCAGCACACTGAGGGCGCCGGCTCCGGCGCCAATCAGCAGCTCGCGACGCGTGACTCTCATCGGTCGCAAGACTACCTGCTCACGCGGCGCAGCCCGGGCGCAGCATCCACGAAAAACAGTTTCCCGCATGAGACAGGCCGTACTACGCCCTGTCTCATGCGGGAAAGCAATTCTCGCGCGGGAGTCCTCCCAGCAACCGGTCAGATCTTGACGTCGCCGATCAGGTTGACCTTGATGCCCATGCCGTCGAACATCGCTGCCTTCGCGATCAGGGCGCGGTCAGCGGTCTCAGCATCCGGTGCGTAGACGAGCTGCGCGTGGTTTGCCTTGTGGCGGGCCATGAACTGGTCGCGCGAGACGCCGTGCAGCACGACGTGCGCGAGCGGCCATTCCTCGTTCGTCGCAGCCTTGCGGCGCTGAGTCTCCTCTTCCGGCAATTCGACGACGGATGCACGGAAGATGTCCGCCTGCAGAATGCCGTCAGCGATGAACACGCGTGACAGCACGATCTCGCCGGGCTTGGAGACGCCGTTGAGCGTGGCACCGCCGGCGGGGAAGAAGACATGGCCCTGGCGCCAGCCCTCGGCCTTGTCCCAGCCGCCGAGGTGCGATGCCGGCACGGAACCGGAGATCTCGTACGCCCAGACGAACTCGCCGTTGTAGTCCTCGCCCCAGCGCACGTCGTGCAGCGTGTTGTCGGGCACGAGACCCATCGCGCGCCAGACACGGTCGGTGACCAGAGCGTCGACCGCGACACCCTCATCCGCCTCGTTGAAGTGCGGGAACGCGCGACCCTCGTGCAGCACACGCTTGCCATCACGCGAGGTGACCGGCGGGCGCTCAGTGGAGTTCAGGATGCCCTCGGCAAGGTCGGATGCCGGAACGAGGTCCTTCAACCCCTGCTGGTACTGGATGCCGACAGCATCCAATCCGAAGTCATCGGAGATGCGCAGAGCAGCGATGTACATCTTCATCTGCCACTGCACCTGCTCGCGGGTGAGCTCGGTGGCACCATCCTCACCGAAGTGGAACGTCATCCCCCGTTCGACGAGCCAGTCGAAGGCGGCATCCGCCTCTTCCTCAGCGACGTTGAGCATCTCGGCGTACAGGGCCGACTGCGACAGGCGCTCCTTGTAGATGCCGGTGTGGTTGAGCATCTCGTCATCGAAGATGGCGTTGTACATGCCCATGCAGCCCTCGTCGAAGACGCCGATGATGGCCTTCTCGTCGCGCAGCTGCGCGGCAAGCGCCTGGCCGAGCTCCTTCTCCGGGCTGTCCGGCAGCGCGGGAAGAGCGCGGACGTGCGAGTAGTCGTGCGTGATCGTTCCGGTCTCGGTCCACTCCCTGAGGGTGGCCGTGAACCAGTCGTCGGTGAAGTCGACTGACCAGGTCGACGAGTACGGCTTGTCCATCTTCGTCAGGCCCGCGTTCAGGCCGAGCAGGCCGACGAGTCCGGGCCAGTCGCCGGCAAAGTTCGCGACGGTGAGGATCGGACCCTCGTGGGTGCGGAGGCCCGCGAGCACGTGGTGCGAGTACTGCCAGTTGGCGATGGCGACGATCAGCGGGGCATCCGCCGGGATGTTCTTGAAGACCTCAAGGCCCATGCGCTGGCTGGAGATGAAACCGTGGCCGGTGGCGGGGTCGACATCGAAGGCGCGGATGACGTTCCAGCCGAGCTCGTTGAAGACGCCGGTGACGCCGGCTTCGAGCGCAACCTGGGTCGGCCAGCCACCGACGTTGGCGGCCTCGCGCAGATCGCCAGAGGTGATCAGGTACGCGGTCTTCGGGACGGATGCCGGACGCGTAGCCGGCGCGGGAAGGGTGTAGCTCATGCTGCTCTCCATTGGTGGTGGCGGTTCAGGCGTCGCGTTGGTCGACGGCCAGTTCGTGGATGACGTCCTTCGAGCCCTCGTACAGCCGCACATAACGGTCGAACAGGGTGTCGTAGAAGTCGCGAAGGTCGGGATTCGGTGTGATTGTCTGCGTGACCGGGTTCCAGTCGGTGATGACCGGTTTGTCCGCGTGGTTTTCGCCGGCGATGGCGGATGCTGCCAGGAACGCCGCCCCGTAGCTTGCGCCGATCGTGGTGGCGGGGACCTCTTGCACCAGCCCGGTGACGTCGGAGACGACCTGCAGCCAGAGTTGGCCCTGCGTTCCTCCGCCGACGGCGACGATTCGGCGGATATCCGCACCGGCCGCGCGCATGGTCTCGACGTTGTGGCGAACTCCCAGGGCTGTCGCCTCGAGAGCTGCGCGGTACAGGTCGCCGCGGTTGTGCTGCAGTGTGAGGCCCGCGATGATGCCGCGGGCATCCGGATCTTGAATCGGCGTGCGCTCACCCGCAAAGTACGGCAGCATGAGCAGGCCGTTGGCGCCGGGACCGGATGCCTCCGCCTCGGCAAGCAGCTCCGGGTAGTCGGAACCCGTGAGGTCCTTCAGCCAGGCGGTCAGGGCGCCCGACGTCGACATGCCGCCGGCGAGGTTGCGCGTGCCGGGGAAGGCTCCGGCGGTCGTCCACATCGAGGGGGTACGCAGCGTCTGCTCGCCGGTCGCCACGAGGAACATCGTCGTGCCGTACATCAGCATGAGGTCGCCGACCCCGTGTGCGCCGACGCTGACCGCTTCTGTCCACGCGTCGATGGTGCCCGTGATGACGGGAGTGCCGGCCGGGATGCCGGTTGCTTCAGCCGCTTCGCTGGTGACAGTGCCGGCGATCTCACCCGCCCAGGTGAGCCGAGGCGGCTCGATCGTGCTGGCGTACTGCTGCCACCACGGCTCGTACCAGGTCTCGTTCTCGATGTCGTAGAGCGGTGAGGTCTGGCTCGCGGACTGGTGATCGAGCACATAGGCGCCGGTGAGTTTTCGAGCGAGGAACGATGCCGGCATGAACAGGCGAGCCGCCCTGGCGAAAGCATCCGGTTCCTCGTCGGCGACCCAGGCGATCTTCGCTCCGCCCGCCTGGGAGGTGAGCGTCGAGCCGCCGATGCGGGTGATCTCGTCGATGCCAAGTTCCTCGGTCATGCGCGTGATCTGGGCGCCGGAGCGCGTGTCGACGCCGTACAGGATCGCGGGGCGCACCGGCTCATCGGCCTCATCGGTGAGCAGCACGCAGGGTCCCATGCCGCTGACTCCGACCGCGGTGATCTCGACGGCCTCCGGGCCCTGGGCCTGCTGAAGGGTCGTGATCAGTTCACCGGCGATGTCGACGAACTCGTCCCACCAGATGCGCGCGTCCATCTCCACCCAACCGGTGTGTGGACGACTCACATCGTGTGCGCGGGTGACCGTTGCAAGGATCGCGCCGTCTTCGGCTGCGAGCACGCCCTTGGTGCTGGACGTGCCGACATCGACGCCGAGCGTGCAGCGCATGTGTCCTCCTTGATCGCGGTGTGTGATCGCGTGTGCTTGATCGCGTGTGCGATCGGGTGTGTGATCGCGCGTGTGGCGAGTCTACCTGAAATCGATTTCAGCTCGCAATGGCGTCGCTGCCCCTCGCTCCGGTCGCATTTGATGTCGCTATTCCGCATTCAGAGCAGCACCAAATGCGACCGGAGCAGTTGGGATGCGGGGGCCGGGTGCGGTGTGCGATGCGGTGTGTGGTGCGGGCGCGGCGGGCTAGCGCGTCGCGCTGGCAGCCTGGAGTTCATTGCGCAGCACAACGGTGCGCGCGGGCTGCGTGTCACCGGAGATCCGCTCCAGCAGCATCCGGGCGGCGGTCACGCCCATGTGCCGCGCGGGGAGGCGCACCACCGTGACCGCGGTTGGCGAGAGCGTGGTGAACGGCAGCGATCCGATGACAGCGACGCCGACTCTCGGCGGTGTGAGCCCGTGCTCGGTGAGCACCTGAATCGCGCCGACTCCGATGAGGTTGTTGCCCGCGACGACGGCATCGGGCGGTTCGGGAAGCGCGAGCAGTTCTTCCATCGCAGCCCGTCCACCATCGACGCGGAAGGTTGCGAACCGCATGAGGTCATCGTCAGCCCGGCGCCCCGCCTTGGTCCGGGCATCGCGCCATCCGTCGGCGCGCTCTGCGGCGGTATCGATCTCTTGCGGGCCGCCGATGTAGGCGATGCGTTCGTAGCCCGCATCGATGAGGTCCTGCGTGGCGCTTGCTCCTGCTGCCCGGTTGGCCATCACGACACTGTCGATCTCGTACCCGGTGTCGCGGTCGACGGCGACAACAGGTCGCCCGGTGGCCAAAATCGTGTCGAGGCTTGATTCATCGGATGCTGTCGCGATGATCACTCCCGACATGTGTTCTGCGATCGCGATGCCGAGGTAGGTCGCTTCCTTCTCGAGCACCGAGTCGGAGTTGCAGAGCACGACGGAGTATCCCGCCTCGGAGGCGACATCTTCGACTCCGCGCGCCATCTCGGTGAAGTACGGGTTCTCGATGTCCGGAATTACCAAACCGATTACTTCGGAGCTCTGTCGGCGCAGGGAACGCGCTGTGCGATTCGGCGTGAACTTCAGCTGCTTCGCGGCGGCACGCACCGCCTCGACCTTCTGGGCCGAGACGCTCGTGCCGTTGAACACGCGCGACACCGTCGCCGGCGAGACCTGCGCGAGCTTCGCGACGTCGTAGATCGTGGACACGAGCACCTCCCAAGGTGTTCCATCACTCTTCGTGTGTGAACAGTATCGCCTGGCAACGCGCGCTGAGCGTCATTCTTGAAACCGATTGCTGCCCCGTCATTCTGCACCCGCTGAGGCCGACGCGCCCTACGATCAAGGTATGACCGACTCCGCGCTCGTCCTGGTCGCCAATGCGGGCGACAACTCCATCAGCACCTTCCAGCTCGCTGACGAACGACTCGAACGCCTGGCCGTCACCGAGGGGATCATCGGATGCTCGACCTTCGCGGTCGACGCTGCCCGCGACCTCGTCTATGCCGGGGTAAAAGGTGAACCCGCTGGCATCCTGACGCTGTCCCTCGACCGTGCGAGCGGACAGCTCACACCGCAGTCGCGGCTCGACCTCCCCAACGGAGGCATGAACTACCTTGCGCTCACGCGCAACGGCACCGGCCTGCTCGGCGCGTCTTACGGCGGTGGCTACGGCATCAGCTGCTCGATCGCGGACGGCGCCGTGGGCGATCCGGTATCGAAGGTGGAGTTCCCGAATCTGCATTCGGTGCTGCCGAGCGCAGACGGCCGCTTCGCGTACTTCGTGTCGCTGGGCGCCGACGTCGTCGCGCAGTACGCGGTGGCCGACGATGCCCGGCTTGTGCCTCTCACGCCGGAGACGGTGGCGGCTCCGGACGGCAGCGGACCGCGGCATCTCGTGCTGAACGACGCGCAAGATGCCGTGTACGTGCTCACCGAGTTCTCCGGCGAGGTACTCCACTTCACGCGTGACGTGCAGAGTGGCCAGCTCGAGCTTCACGGCGCGAGCACCGCCTACGACACGACGAAGAACCTCGGGCACAGCGTGTTCGGCGCCGACCCGGTGGCGAACCACTACATCTGGGGTGCCGACATCCACTTTGCCGGAGACAGCCACCTGTGGGCGACGGAGCGCACGGAAAGCACGCTGGGCGCGGTGACGGTGTCCGACGACGGATCCGTTTCAGCTCCGGAGCGCTTCACTGTGACCGAGCCCCAGCCGCGCGGATTCGCCGTCAGCCCCGATGGCAGGTATCTCGTGGCCACCGGCGAGCAATCCACCACCGTCTCGCTCTACGCCGTCCACGGCGACGACCTCGAACTTCTCCAGCAGGCTGAGACCGGCCGCGGTGCGAACTG
Organism: Microbacterium sp. A94; assembly: GCF_051842855.1. Classification (NCBI taxonomy): domain Bacteria; kingdom Bacillati; phylum Actinomycetota; class Actinomycetes; order Micrococcales; family Microbacteriaceae; genus Microbacterium; species Microbacterium sp. A94. The sequence goes on from NZ_JBPXMU010000002.1 coordinate 234,555, forward strand.
GGTCCGGTTCGTCTGATTCCAGAACGCACAAACCGTCCATCCCGTGGCTCGGGAAGGACGGTTTGCGTGTTCTCGACGTGATGCGTCATTCCGAAAACTCGAACATAAATGGGCCGCCTTCCCAAGGAAGACGGCCCATTCGTAGAGCGCTACTTACGCTCGATCAACGCCGCCCATTCACATTGACCCAAGCGGAGTAGTCGGACTCCTCCCCTGCGCCGTACTGGTTGACTGCTGTCACCGTGATGCGGTAACGCCCCGGGTGCAGTTCAGTGAGTGTGGCGCGGGTGTCGTCGGCGTCAGCTTCGACCGTCGCGGTTCGTCCCGACGTGGCCTCAGCGGTAATGACATAGCCCGTGATAGCAGCATCCCCCTGCTGGGCCGGAGGCGTCCAGATCGCCGAGAGCGAGCGATTCTGACCGATGGCACGCAGGGTCGTGATCTCGCCGGGGACGTCGCGCAGCGAAATCTCGGAAACCGGAACGCGTGTGAGCTGCGCGTCCTCCTTGTTCGTGCCGTACGACATGTACAGGTGGTCATCCCAGACGATGCTCTTCGGATAGCTGTAGCTCGGCTTCCGATTGACGACTCCCTGATATCGACGCGGCTGCAGGTCATCAGCATCCCGAAGCGTATACCCAGTGTCGAACGTCTCGCCATCCGCGCTCAGCAGGATCGAAAGCGGAATGCGCTGATTGTTTCCAGTGGGGTTTCCGACGAGGTAGGAGGTCCCGTCCGGCAGGTTTCCTGCACTCTGCTTGGTGCGGCTGTCTGGGATGTTCGTCAGCACGGACTCGCTCCAGGTCTCACCCTCGTCCTCACTAATTGCAGCGAGCTTGTAGAAGGTGTTGCCCTGGTCCCGGAAGACCATGACAACTGAGCCATCCGGCTGCTGGAACCAGCTCGGCTCGAGCTCGCGAGACATGTCATCGGTGTTCGGCTGATTCTCGAACTCACCCTGGGTCCAGCCGGTGACCCCCAGCGGGTCATCCGTGTAGAACGGCTTGACGTGCAGCCCGGGCTGCACGTGGAACGCGGTGAGAATTCGTCCGCCTGGCAGCGCCTTGACGTCCTGCTCGATGATTCCGTTGATTGGCTGTCCGTCAGCTCCGGTCACCCGCTGGGGCTCTGTCCAGTTCACTCCGTCAGTGCTGGAGATGTACTCGGCATAGCCGCCGCGCGGGCTCGTCGATGCCGGCCAGACGTTGAGATAGGCGATCAGCGTCTCACCATCCGTCCACCACCCGCCGTTCGAGGTGTATCCGTCTTCACGGGGCTGAGTCATATGCACCGGCGCGCTCCAGTCGTCGCCGTCAGAGCTGACGCTGTACGTAACGACCGTGTCCGGAGTGTCCTCGTCCCACTCAGACGTCTGCCACTGAGCGTAGAGCTTGCCCTTGAATGGCATCAGCACGACGCCGTGGTTGAACTTCAGGTCATCATCACCGGGCGCGAAGATCGTGATGGTTTCCGCACCTTCAGACTGCGGTAGGCCCAGCGTGTTCGTGTCGGCGAGGTCGATGAGACCGTCCGCTACCCGAATGGGTGCGTCATCGACGTTGGCGTAGGCCGGAGCAGATGTCAGTCCGGCGATCAGTCCGACGACGCCGAGCACCGCAGCTGCAGTCAGCCGCCGCTTCCTCGACGGGGTGGGTGAGGGCAACATTGCAATCTCCATTTCCTGGGCTCCCAGTGTTTGGGCGCCACGATTTTCAGTGGTGCGACTGGACCGCGCGCTCAAGACGCGCCAGCGTCGCGGCATCGGGCTCAGGAATCGGCATCCGCCGACCGCCGACCGGATGCCCCGCGAACCGGTGGACCGCCCGCATACGCGCGGGCGATCCCTGTACCGATTCGACGACTTCATCGATATCGACCTGCAACTGCGCCACACGTTCTTCATCCCCGGCGATGAGCGCTTCCCGCATCGCCACGAAGGGACGTGCGAACGCAGATGCAACGCCGGAGATCACTCCATCAGCCCCTGCCAAACCTGCACGGGCGAAGTCACCGTCCGATCCGGTGTAGATCCGGAATCCTTCGGGGAGCCGCTTCCGGAACGACGAGATGAGCTCGAGAGATTCTCCGCTCACCTTCACCCCGACCACACCCGACAGCCCCGCAAGTCGGACGATGAGCTCCTCATCGACCGGGATACCAGTGCGCGCTTCGAACATGTAGATGTAAACATCGAGTCCCGCGGCTTCGGCGACGACCTCGCTGAAGAAGTCGAAGACATCCTCGGGCGGCGCCGGAAGATAGTACGGCGTGAGGACCGCGATCTCGGTCGCACCGGCCTCGCGCGCTCCCAGGATGAGCTGCGAGACCTCGAAACGGCTGGCCGCCCCGACGTGCACGATGACTCGCATGCCCTGGAGCACCTCGACGGAGAGCCGAGCGATGAGGTTGCGCTCCTCGATCGAAAGTGCCGGGAACTCGCCGGTGGTTCCGAGGACGAGAGCCCCCTGAACTGTGGAATCGGCAACGTACTCGAGGATCGTCCGGCTGCCTGCCAGGTCGAGGGCACCGTGCTCGTCGAAGGCGAGCGGAATGGCGGTGATGATGTCGTGCGTAGGCATGCGTGTGCTGTCTTTCAGAAGTGATGACGGTGGGCACTTCGGGGCGGAGGCGATCGCATCCGCCCCGAAGCCAGATGGATTAGCCGGCGAAGGCCTCATCCATCGAACGCAGAACATCGTCCGAACCGGCCTGGCCGGAGAACAGCTGCTGCGAGCCGATGAACAGAGCAGACTGCGCCTTGGCATTCGGCCAGCCCTGATCGGGCATCGGCGCCGTGCGACCGGCGGCGATGACGTCAGCTGCGGTCTGCATGACGTCGTCGAGCTCGACCTCTGTGGTGACCAGCGCGGGGATTCCAGGAGCAGCGTCGAACCAGATGCTCGTTGCCTCGGGCGTTGCGAGCCAGTCGACGAAGTCGAGTCCATTCACCTTGTTCTTCGCACCCTCGTTCACGGCGAAGCTCACACCGATTCCGCGGGCGATCGAAGGCTCACCGGAGTCGTCACCGGGCAGCGGGAAGAAGCCGAACTCGGTGCCCTCCGCAGCTGTCGAGGCGATCTGCGGGTACGAAGCCAGCACCTGGACGACGCCGACGGCTTCGCCCGAGTTGACCAGCTCGTACGACGCTGTGACGTCGGTGCCCAGCGGGTCCGCGTTGAAGCATCCGGCTTCGTCCATCTCGAGATACTTGTCGAACGCATCGCCCCAGCCCGATCCCGCGAACGTCGCGGAGCCGTCGGTGAGCTGCCCGTCAAAGTCGGGATCATCCGCGTACACGGTGGCCGCGACGAGCGCGTAGGGCACCAGCTGAGTAACCCAGTCGGTCTGGATGCCGAGTGCGAAAGCGACCTTGCCGGCGGATGCCACGTCGCCGCAGTAGCTGAGCAGCTCGCTGTAGGTCATCGGAATCTCCAACCCCAGCTCATCGAGAGTGGCCTTGTTGTAGATCGTGCCGACCGCGTCGAGCTTGGAGGGCAGCCCGTACGTCTTGCCGTCGATTTGCAACGTTTCAGCCGTGCCAGGGTCAACGTCACTCACCCAGTCCCGGTCCGAGAGATCCGCGAGGTAGCCGGCCTCCTGGAGCACGTCGATCGCACCCGGGTTGCCGCCGCCGGCCCAAACGGTGAAGACATCGGGTGCTGTCCCGCTGCTGAGCTGAGTGCGGATGGTGGTCTGGAACTGAGAGGTGTCGGCGACAGTCAGGTTGATGTCGAGGCCGGTCTTCTCCTTGTATGCCTCAACAACCGCTTCCATCGGACCCTGGTTGTTCGAGGTCGTAGCGATGGTGAGTGCGTCGGTCGGCTCGGTGGGCGATGTCGGCTCCGACGCCGAGCATGCTGACAGGCTCAAGCCCGCGACAGCGACACCGGTTGCGACGGCTATGTAACGCAATTTCATGGTGAGTAAACTCCAATGCAGGAAGGGGGCGGGAGCCCCCGATACAGGTGGTAAAGGGTTGTCAGAGGGTGCGCCCGGCCGGGAAACGGAATTCATAGGCTCCGGATTCCAGCCGAAGATGGGTGCCCCGCTGATCTCGATCCATCAGGGTGACGCCGTGCGAGTGCGTCGCGTTCTCGCCTCCTTCCGTGATTTCGGATGCTGTTGGCACGACCGCCGTGGCACCAGGGCCCGGCGGGACAACGACCGACCAACGGATCTGGTCATCCTCACGCCGCCAGGTGCTCACGACCCGACCGCGGGGAGTCTCAAGGGAGCCTTCCGCGTGGTCGAGGAAGGGATCGAATCGAGGTGCGAGCTCGATCTCCCGGTACCCGGCGGATGCAGATTCCTGCCCGATGCCGAGAATGCCGGAGAGGAACCACTCTCCGACCGATCCCAACGAATAGTGGTTGAAGCTGTTCATTCGCGCGGATTGGAATCCGTGCTCGGGCGTCCAGCCGTCCCAGCGTTCCCAGATCGTGGTGGCACCGTTCTTCACCGAGTACAGCCACGACGGGTACTGATCATTGTGCAGCAGCCGGAAGGCGAGATCTTCGCGACCGATCTGAGCGAGCACCGGGCACAGCAGGCCGACCGTGACAAACCCTGTCGTCAGTGAGACCTCGCGCCGTTCAACGGTTTCGACGAGTTTCACAGCGATACGATCGCGCTCGACGTCTCCGGCGAACAGACCGAAGGCAAGCGTCAGCAGTTGTCCGCCCTGCGTGTCACCGGCGACCGTGCCGTCGGCTGCGATGAAGTTCGATCGGTAGACGTCGACAATGCGCGCGTGCAGCTCCTCGATCTCGGCCGCTTCCACGTCACGGCCCAGCACGCGCAGTGACCGCGCTGTGAGATTCGCACTGTGCGCGAAGTAGGCCGTTGAGAGGACATCCTTGCGTGTCTCTTCGCCGATCTGCAGCCAGTCCCCGTAGTCGTTGCCGACCTGGGCGCGCCAGATCAAGTCGGGGTTGTGTCGTTCGATGTGGCGAACCCAAGCGATCATCGAATCCGCCGCCTCGGCCAGCACGGCGTCCTCGCCGGTTGCACGATAGACGCTCCAGGGGATCGTCACGCCGCCGTCACCCCACGCGGGGGCGCCTTCACGGAGGTGGATGAGATGCGGGGCGATATCGGGGAAGGCGCCGTCGGCACTCTGCGCGCTGCGCACATCGCGCATCCAACGACGCAGCAGCGGGCCGAGATCTGCGAGCGCGAGGGCGGTCGGAGCGAAGACCTGGGCGTCAGCGAGCCACCCTAGCCGCTCGTCGCGTTGCGGGCAGTCGGTCGGGATGGAGACGAAGTTGCCCCGAAGCCCCCATTCGATGTTCTGGAAGAGCCGATCCAGCGATGAATCTGACGAGGCAAACTCGCCGAGCATGTCGACGTCGTTGTGCAGAACAATCGCTTCGATATCGGATGCGAGCAGTTCTCCCGCTATGCCCTGAATCTCAGCAAAGCGAAAACCGTGCAGTGTGAACCGCGGTTCGAAAACCTGCTCGGCGTCACCGTTGGTCCAGAAGACGTCGACGGGTTCTGCTGTGCGCAGGTTGGCGGTGTACAGCTCACCGTGATCGAGGACCTCGGCATGGTTCAGCTGGATGCGACGATCCGCCGGCTGGTCGCGGAGGGTGAGCCGTACCCGTCCGACGAGATTCTGGCCGAAGTCCACGATGAAGCGGCCGGGTTCGCGCTGTTCCACCGCGAGGGCAGGTAAGCGCACAGTCGTCCGCACGCCGGGGTCCACCTCAGGGGTGAGCAGTTCGACAGACCGATCGGTGATCACGGCATCCGACCAATCGGTGATGTCGTGCTCGGGAAGGTGCCAGTCGGGCTCGGCGCGACGCGAGTCCTCGTACTGCCCCATGAGCATGTCGGCGTACAGGATGTCGGACGCGTCTTCCTTCCACCCCTCGCCTGTGGCGAGAATCTCTCGTCCGCCGTCGCCGGTGTCCAGCATGAGCTGCGCCAGCAACGCGGGCTGCTTGCCGTAGTGCTGCGCCTGATGGCGACGATCGGTACCGATGAAGCCCACGTACCATCCGTCGCCGAGCAGCGCGGCAATGCTGTTACGACCGGCGCGCAGGTGTTTGGTGACGTCCCACGACTGGTAGGTGATGCGATCGCGGTACTCGGTCCACCCGGGTGCGAGTTCATCCGTTCCGACTTTGCTGCCGTTGATGTACAAACGGTATGCACCCTGCGCTGAGACATGGACTTTGGCCGCTGTCGGCACCTCATCCAGGTCGAAGTGGCGCACGAAACGGCGTACCGGTTGCAACTTGTTGACGGTGAAGCTGATGTCGGTGTCTTGCGGCGGCAGAGCGGTGTGCCGGAAGACCGGGTTGCGGCCGATCCATGCCGCAGTCCACTCGTCGCGGTGCACGATGCCGGTCGCGAACGTCGCGCTGCTGCGCATGCTGACGCCGTGTTCATCCTCAACTTCGAGCGTCCATACGTAGTCGGCCGAGGTTGCCAGCGGTGCACCGGCGTAGCGTGCGCCCACCGTCACATCGGTCTCGACCCGGCCGGAATCCCAGACGGTGGCCACCACGCCTGTCGGAAGGCGAAGCGCGACGACGATGCGGAATGCTGTCTGTCGGGCGCCTCGGCGATCAGCGCGCAATCGCCAGGAGAACGCGGGCGCTGAGATGATGCCCTGCGGCTCGTGTTGACCGTCGGCGCGCAGCGCGTAAGCTTCGAGACTCATCCCTTCAGCCCTCCAGCGAAGCCCTTGATGATCTGCTTCTGCATCAGGAAGTACACCAGGAGCACCGGCGCCACGCTGATGACCAGACCGGCGAAGACCACTGGCCAGTTGGAGACGAATTGACCAACGAACGCGTACAGCGCGACGGTGACGGTCTGCTGCGGCGTGCCACTGAGGTAGAGCAGCGGCACCAGGAAGTCGTTCCAGACGGTGATCGCATTGAGGATGATGACGGTGCCGGTGATCGGCCGCAGCAGGGGGAACACGATACTCAGGAAGGTGCGGAACGTGCCCGCGCCGTCCAGCGCTGCCGCCTCTTCGTAGTCGCGCTCGAGTGTGCGCAGGAAACCCGTGTACAGGAATACCGAGAACGGCACCTGACTGCCGGTGTAGAACAGGATCAATGAGCCGAGCGAGCCGAGCAGGCCGAGGTCTCGCATCGTCTGGTAAAGCGGGATGAGCGCGACCTGAAAGGGGATCATCATGCCGACGAGTACGACCCAGAACAGTGTGGTCGAAAGCTTCGACATCACCCGCGCGAGAGGATAGGCGGCCATCGAAGAGATGGCGACGATCAGCACGACGCTGGTGATGGTGACTATCGCACTGTTCAGCAGCGCCTGCGCGAGACCCGCCTGGTTCCACGCTTCGATGAAGTTCGCGAATGTCGGTTGCGCGGACGGCACGAGCGGCGATGTCGCCTCATTCGCCGGCCGCAACGCCATGTTGACGAGAATGTACACCGGGAAGATGAAGACGACCGCAGCGATGAGCATCACGATCTCGCGGGCGAACGTGCCCTTCGTGTAACGGAACATCAGTTTACCTTCCGCGCCATGCGCTGCTGCCCGACAGAGAAGAACACCACGATGACCGCGAGCACGAGCGCCAGTGCGATGCCGTAGCCGAATTCGTTGAACTGGAAGGCGGATTTGTACAGCAAGGTCGACATCGTCTCCGTCGAGCCACCAGGGCCTCCGGCGGTGAGCACGAAGACCTCGGTGAACATCTTCAGCCCCCCGATGATCGTGAGCATGATGTTGATCGCCGTAGCGGGTGCGAGCAGGGGCCACGTGACCGACCAGAACCGACGCCAGGATCCGGCGCCGTCGACCGCTGCGGCTTCGTTGATCTCCTGAGGGATCGACTGCAGCCCCGCAATGTAGATGACCATCGAGTATCCGGCGTGCTGCCAAACGATCATCATCACGACGGATGCTGCCGCCCAGAAAGGGTCACCCAGCCAGCTGGGCGCCAGGTCCCCGAGGCCGACGGCACCCAGCACCGTGTTGACCGCACCGTTCGGTGTGAGCAGGAACTTCCACAGGTAGGCGACGACGACGGGCGTGATCACGACCGGAGCAAAGAAAAGCACACGCAGGAAGTTCTGCGACTTCAGGCCGCTGTTCACGCCCAGTGCGAGGAGAAGCCCGATGCCGTTTTGAAGAACCGTCACGGCGATCGCGAAGATCAGCGTCATCTTCAGCGCTTCGAGTGAGCTCTGCGTCGTGAAGATGCGGACGAAGTTGTCAAACCCGATGAAGTCGTAGTTCTGGGACAGCCCATCCCAGTCTGTGAATGCGAGAACCGCACCGCGCACCGAGGGCACGAGGACGGCAAAGGCGTAGAAGATCAGTGCAGGGATGGCCAGTACGAGCAGTGTGCGCGACTGCGCCACCCCGACGAAGCGCCGACGCGCTGCCGGCACCTCAGCGGCCGGCTTCTGCTCGATCACGTCTGCAGATCGCTCGATATCGACAGTCGTCATGACACCTTCATCTCGTCCAGTGGGATCAGCGCTTCGACGGCGCTCGCCATGCGTGCACGTGCGCCGTCAAGGTGCTCACGCAGCTCGGCTTGGATCTTCACGACATCGCCCTCTTCGATGAGGTCGATGAGTCGGCCATGATCATGTGCGGAAGGATGCAGGTCAACATCCTCTTCGACGGTGAGCTGCATCAGGCTGGCGAAGACGGGCTCGTATGCCTCCCAGACGTCGACGAGCCGGCGGTTGCCGCTCATTTCATAGAGCAGGGCGTGGAAGCGCATGTCCGCGTCGGCGAAGTCGGCCGCGGCAGAGCGTCCGGCACAGGCGACCATCTCATCCACGATCGCGCGCCCGGTCCGCAGATACGCTTCGGACGAGCGCGACACCGCGCGGGTCACTGCGCTCACTTCGATCGACTCGCGCAGCTCGTAGAGGTCGTTGATGTCACTCTGGCTGAGTCCGACGACGAAGTAACCGCGGCGACGGGATTCGACCAGCCCCTGCGACTCGAGTTGACGGAGCGCATCGCGGACGGGGCCTCGGCTGACGTCGTATTGCGAGGCAAGCGAGTCCTCAACCAAATGAGTCCCGGGCTCAAGCTGCCGACGCACGATCTGGTCGCGCAGAACGCCAGCGAGCTGCTCGCCGAGAGCGGGAGCGCGGGTAGGTCGGATTGACACCATGACATCACCTCTTTGTGTACCGTTAACGATTGACAGTTAACTGGAATCGATTTCAGAAGTCAAGTACGGGCCACGCAGCGCGCGTTCAACAAGCGCAAATGGCTGCATCTCAGAGGAGAATGCAGCCATTTGCGCTTGTTGAACAGGAAACGGGTGGCGCGCCGACGCGCCAGCAGCCTCAGCTCTCGGTGCGCCCGCCGGGGCGCCACAGCACCACATCGGTGGACCGGCGGATGCGGCGACCGCTGAGAACCGGAATGACACCGCCGGCCCCCGCAGCGAAGACTCGCACACCCGGACGGTTCTCGCGTTCCGCCCGCAGCGACGTCTCGAGCTCGACGACTCGGCTGCGCAGCATCCGCACCTCATCCTCGAGATCGAGCAGGCGTGCGATCGCCGGAAGGCTCATGCCCTCGGCACTGAGGCGCGCAACCTCACGCAGCTGCTGGATGTTGCGTGCAGAATAACGACGCGAGCCGCCACGGGTGCGCCCGGGAATGACCAGTCCGATGCGGTCGTACTGGCGCAACGTCTGCGGATGCATCGCGGCGAGTTCGGCTGCGACGGCGATCGCGAAGATCGGGGCGTCTTCATCCTCGACCATCATGATCACCTCCGCAGTTCGAACTCGTCATCATCAGGCCTGGGCCTTTGCCATCATCTCCGCGCGCGGGTTCTCTTTCGGCTCCGCCGCTTGGAAGGCGAGCAGCGCTTCCTTGGCTGCGTCGTCGAGGTGGGTCGGGACGGCGACCTGCAGCTCGGCGAGCAGGTCACCGGTGCCTTTCGAGGTCTGGACTCCGCGTCCCTTGACACGCAACACACGACCGGACGGCGTGCCCGGTGCCACCCGGAGCTTGACGATGTCGCCGCCCAGAGTGGGCACCTCGATCGTCGCCCCCAGCGTCGCCTCGGTGAAGGTCACCGGGACCGTCACTCGCAGGTTTAGGCCGTCACGCGTGAAGACCGGATGCGAGCGCACCTTGATCGTCACGACGATGTCACCCGTTTCCCCGCCGTCCGGCGAGGGTCGACCCCGACCGCGCAGACGAATCTTCTGTCCGTCAGCGACACCGGCAGGGATCTTCACCTTGAACGGCTTGCCGTCCTCGCCCTGCAGCGAGATGGTCTCACCCTGCACAGCGGTGGCGAAGTCGAGCGTCGTGCGCGCCGTGACATCGGAACCCTTCTGAGGTCCCCCGAAGCCGCGGAACCCGCCGCTGGTCTGGCCGAAGCGTCCGTTTCCGAACGATCCGCCCTGCGGCTGACCCTGATTGAACATCGCGAAGATGTCCTCAAAGTCAGCGTTGCTCTGACCGCGGCCGCCCTGGCCGAATCGGCTGAACACGTCCTCGAAGCCGCCGCCGGCGCCCGCGCCGCCTGAAGTGAAACGGGCGCCCGAGCCCATCGCCCGGATCTCGTCGTACTCCTTGCGCTGCTCCGCGTCGGAGAGCACCGAGTACGCCTCGCTGACCTCCTTGAACTTCGCCTCGGCTTTGGCATCACCCTGATTGGAGTCCGGGTGATGCTTGCGCGCGAGCTTGCGATACGTCTTCTTCAGATCCGCATCGCTGACGTCTTTGGCGACGCCGAGCGTCTTATAGAAGTCCTTATCGAACCAATCCTGGCTGGCCATAGGTCTCCTACTCCGCGGGGACGGCGACGACGACCTTCGCCGGGCGCAACTCGACATCACCAAGGCGGTAGCCCACCTCGACGACCTCGAGGATCGTGGATGACTCGGCACCCGGAGTCGGCTGCTGGAAGATCGCCTCGTGGTGCTGGGGGTCGAACTCCTCGCCCTTCGCACCGTAGGCAACCACGCCCAGTCGCTCGACGACCGCGCGAATCTTCTCGCCGATCACAGCAAAGGGGGTGCCCTCCACCAGATCACCGTGCTGCGCTGCGCGATCGAAATCGTCGAGCACCGGGAGCAGCCCCTTGGCGGCCTCCCCCTTCGCGCGCTCGATCTCGACCTGACGCTGCTCTTCCGTACGCCGACGATAGTTGGCGTACTCAGCCTGCAGCCGCTTGAGGTCGTTCAGCAGAGTTGTTTCCAGATCTGCCAGGACCGCGTCTTCCGCAGCAGCCTCGCCGGTCTGATCGGCACCGAGGATGTCGTCGACCGTCAGTTCGTCGTCCGAGTCGATGATCGAATCATCCGAACCCTCAGCGGCAGCCGCGTCAGCGGAGTCCGGGTTCTCCTGCGACGCGGGGCCGGATGCCGCAGCATCCGACCCCTCGTCCTCAGGACGAACCTCGCCGTTCTCGTCGAAGTTCTTATCCTTCATGGTTACTTCTTTTCCTCGTCCTCGTCGTCGATGACCTCGGCGTCGACGACATCCTCCTCGGCGGAGGCGTCAGACTCACCGGCCTCGCCGTCAGCGGACTCGCCGGCCGCGGCATCCGCCTGCGACTGAGCGTAGATCGCTTCGCCGAGCTTGCCCTGCGACTCGTTCAGCTTGTCGAAGGCCACCTTGACGGCGTCATCGTCTTCGCCGGCCAAAGCCGCCTTCAGAGCGTCGACGTCGGCCTGGACTTCGTCCTTAACATCGGCGGGAAGCTTGTCCTCGTTCTCCTTGATGAGCTTCTCGATCGAGTACGAGAGCGTCTCGGCCTGGTTGCGCTGCTCGAGAGCTTCCGCGCGCTTCTTGTCCTCGGCGGCGTTCTCCTCGGCCTCGCGGACCATGCGCTCGATGTCTTCCTTCGACAGCGACGAGCCGCCGGTGATCGTCATCGACTGCTCCTTGCCGGTGCCCTTGTCCTTCGCGGACACGTGCACGATGCCGTTGGCGTCGATGTCGAACGTGACCTCGACCTGCGGGATGCCCCGCGGCGCCGGAGCGATTCCGGTGAGCTCGAACGTGCCGAGCGGCTTGTTGTCGCGGGTGAACTCGCGCTCGCCCTGGAAGACCTGGATCGCCACAGACGGCTGGTTGTCATCTGCCGTGGTGAAGGTCTCGCTGCGCTTGGTCGGGATCGCGGTGTTGCGGTCGATGAGCTTGGTCATGCGTCCGCCCTTGGTCTCGATGCCGAGGCTCAGCGGGGTGACGTCGATGAGGAGAACGTCCTTGCGCTCGCCCTTGAGGACGCCGGCCTGGAGCGCGGCGCCGACGGCGACGACCTCATCCGGGTTCACGCCCTTGTTTGCTTCCTTGCCGGTTTCGCGCTTGACGAGCTCAGCAACAGCAGGCATACGGGTCGATCCACCGACGAGCACGATGTGGTCGATCTCGCTGACCTTGATGTTCGCCTCGCGGATGACGTCTTCGAACGGCTTCTTCGTGCGGTCGAGGAGGTCCTTGGTGAGGTCCTCGAACTTGGCGCGGGTGATCGTCTCGGACAGCGACACGGGGCCGGAGTCGGTCAGCGACAGGTACGGCAAGTTGATGGAGGTGCTGGTCGAGCTCGACAGCTCCTTCTTGGCCTGCTCGGCTGCTTCCTTCAGACGCTGCAGCGCGATCTTGTCACCCGATACGTCGACACCGCTGGTGTCCTTGAACTGCTTGATGAGGTGGTCGACCAGGCGCTGGTCCCAGTCGTCACCGCCGAGGCGGTTGTCACCGGAGGTGGAGCGCACCTGAATGGTGGAGAAGTCGTCGTCCTTGCCCACTTCGAGCAGCGAGACGTCGAAGGTTCCGCCACCGAGGTCGAAGACGAGGATGAGCTCGTCCTCCTTGCCACGGTCGAGGCCGTAGGCGAGGGCCGCAGCGGTGGGCTCATTGATGATGCGCAGGACGTTGAGTCCGGCGATCTCGCCGGCTTCCTTCGTAGCCTGACGCTCGGCGTCGTTGAAGTACGCGGGAACAGTGACCACAGCATCCGTCACTGTGTCGCCGAGGTAGGATTCGGCGTCGCGCTTGAGCTTCATGAGGATGCGCGCGGAGATCTCCTGCGGCGTCCACTTCTTGCCGTCGACGTCGAAGCCCCAGTCGGTGCCCATGTGACGCTTGACGGATGCAACGGTGCGGTCAACGTTCGTGACAGCCTGACGCTTCGCGGTCTCGCCGACGAGAATCTCGCCGTCCTTCGTGTACGCGACCACCGACGGGGTGGTGCGGAAACCCTCGGCGTTGGCGATGACCTTCGGCTCGCCACCCTCGAGGACGCTGACAACGGAGTTCGTCGTTCCGAGGTCGATTCCAACAGCACGTGCCATGTGTTTTCTCCTTCTGAGTTGAAGTTCGTTAGTGAAGTTCTGTGAGCGAATCAGCAAACCTGAGTCGCGATGGCTCAACTGTACTCCCGACGGCGGATACTGTCAAAGCGAAGTTGATACGAGGCGACTCAAGTCCGCTTCAGGCGCTTACTTCCCGCCGGGAGGACCGATCGTCAGCAGGATCACGTACAGCGCAACTACAGCGACGGCGATGAGCGCCACGAGCACCCACGCGTGGCGCAGGAACCAGCGCATCGTCCGGTCGTACCAGGTGCGGTCCTGCGGGTGGTCGCTCGCCTCAAGACGCCAATCCCCCTGCAACCGACCCTTGCGGTGCAGCCAGATCTCCATCGGGATCGTCGCATAGGGCACGACGGCACTGACGACGGCGAGCACACCGAGGCCGATCGACCACCGCTGGTTAAAGGCCACAAGAATCGCCGTCGCACCGTAGGCGAGGAATACGAAACCGTGGATGCCCCCACCGATCGTGACCACGATGCCCGGAGCCCCGACGGCACGGGCGATCAACGCCGAGATGAGAATGGTCCAGGTGATCGCCTCGGCGATCGCGAGGACGCGGTAAAGACTGGCAGGCGTGCGGAACATCGCGCTCCTTATGTTGGGGTGTCCCTCCACGCTACATTCCTGCAGCTGCCACCAAGCACAGCGGATGGTGCCGGCTGTGAACCTCGTTCCTCCGAACAGTGAGGAATAGCCGCCAACACCGCACGGTTGCCTCTGAGCATGACGACAATCGACGCGGATGCTCTTGAGAGGGTGCTCTCGTCGATTGACGTGCGCCTGGGCGCGGCACGACGGGTGCAGTTGGATGCAGGAGGCATCGCGCCGCTGGCATCCGGAGCGATCTGGCTCGTGTTCGTGTCCGCAGGCAGTGTCTCCGGGCAACCGCCGCTGGCGCAGGCATGCTCATTCGATGTCGACCGCGCATCATCAGCCGTCGCGCTCTCACCCGGTCGCGAGCGCGAGGTACTCGGAGAAGGCGACGCCTTCCTCACCCTGGGACGCCGATCGGTTGCCCTGCAGTCCGAGCACGGCGCGTCCCTGATGATTGCGGAGCTGCAGTTGTCCGAAACAGCAAGCACACTGAGCACCGTACTGCCCGAGTTCGTCACCGTCACCGACTTCGCCGGCCTCGAACCGGCTGCGGCAGCGCTCGCGCGAAATCTCGGTCCCGCCGAGTCGGACGATTGCCCGCTGCGCTCGGGCGACCCCGTCATCTGCCGCCTGATGACAACGACGGTGCTCCTGTCGGTCATCCGCGCCTGGGCCGAAAACGGCTGCGCCCCCACGGGCTGGCCGTCCCGCTCGAACGATCCGTTCCTCGACCGCGTGATCGACGCCATCCATGACCAGCCAGGACGCGAGTGGACGGTCGAGGCCCTAGCCGGCATCGGCGCGATGTCACGGTCGGTCTTCGCCGAACGCTTTCACACAGCGCTCGGCCGCTCGCCGGTGAGCTATGTCACCGAGGTGCGCATGCAGTCGGCGAAGCGGATGCTGGAGGCTGGCCACTCCGTTTCGGAGACATCACGGAACCTCGGTTACGGTTCGGACGAAGGATTCAGCCGCGCGTTCCGGCGTGCGACGGGGATGACCCCGTCCGCCTGGCGCGTCAGCCGCGATCTGGTTTCGGCGTAGCCTTCCCTAGCCCGGGGAATGTTCGGAGCCCACCGGGCCGGGTCCGGCGCGCACAACTCCTGAAGAATCGGCCCGGGTCTCCCGAAACGGGCCGAATCCGACGCGCAGCGCGCAGTTCTTCAGGAGTTGTGAGCCGCCACTGAACCGCAACTGACCCGTAGCGCTCCCACACATCACCCACGCGCGCGGTTCGAGAGCCCGAACAGCACCGCACCAATCACCAGGGCTATAACGCCCAGCGCATACGACGGCTCCACACCAACACTGTCGACGAGGATCCCGCCGACCCCGGCCGCGACCATGATCGCCGCCTGGAATCCAACGACGACGAGGCTTCCGCCCGCTTCTAGGCGATCCGGCATCCGATGCCCGACCCAGGTGTTGACCACGAGCAGCCAGGAGGCGAGGAAGAAGCCCCAGACGAACACAGCGATCCCGACGCCGAGCACGGAGTCCGACAGCACGATGGTCGCGCCGACCGCCACCGCGATCACAGCTGGCGCCACCACAGCGAGCGTTCGGAATGTCCGGTCGATGATCACGCCGATGGCGACGTTGCCGATCAGGCCGCCGATACCGAAGACGGCGAGCAACATCACGATCGTTCCGCCGTCGACCTCCGGTACCCGCTCCAGAGCAAGACGGATGTAGGTGTAGGCGAGGAAATGCCCCAGCACGACGAAGATGTGTCCGGTCAGCCCCAGAGCCACACCCGGGCGACGGATCGTGTCCAGAAGCAGCCCGAAGCTTGACACCTGCGCGGGAGGAACCGGCGGAAGCATTGTGCCGAGCGCGATCGCAAGCAGACCCGTGACGATTCCGGTGAGCGCGAACACTGCGCGCCAGTCCATCATCTCGCCCAGCATGACGCCGACGGGCACACCTGCAACAGTCGCCAGCGACGTGCCCGCAGAGGTGAACATCACCGCGCGTCCCAGCCGTTCCGGCCCGGCGATGCGCACGGCGACCGTGATCGACATCGACCAGAACGTACTCAAGGCTGCGCCGAGCAGGAAGCGTGCGAGAAGGATGATGAGCAGGTTCGGCGATACGGCGACGATGAGATTGGATGCGGCCGCGGCGAGCGCCATCCAGACCAGAAGTGTGCGTCGATCCACCCGGGGAAACACCATCCCGACGGTGGGTGCCACGAAGAGACCGACGAGTGCCGTGATGGTGACCATCTGTCCGGCTTGCCCTGGCGTGATGCCGAGCCCGTCCGCAATCTCTGTGAGCATGCCGTTGGGCAGGAACTCGGCCGTGACCAGCAGGAAGCTCAGCAGCATCACCACGATGAGCGCACCGTATCTGATGCGCTCGGCGGCGGGGATGGGGACAGGAGCGGTGACGGTCATGATTCAACGTTGTCAGCAACGCGGATGCCTCACCCGACCACGCGTCCGCAGCATCCGACCGATCGTCCGGCGTAGCCGTGGCCGTGACCGCACGGCCGCGACAGAGGTGTTCAACAGGAGCGCATGACACTGCTAGTGTTTTTTCATCACACCGGGAACGCCCCGGAAGAGCCGAGCGGAAGGAGCACGAGATGTCCACTGTCTCTGTCGCGCTTCTCGCCGATACTCTTCCCTTCGAGGCCACCCGCTCCTGATCCGCGCGTGGTCTCCTTTCCCGGAGCAACCACCGTGACTGATCCCTCCGCGTCATTCGACGTATCCCCCTTTTCCCAGAATCTCGCCTTCGCCGATGTCGACCCCGGTGAGAACCAGCGCTGGTCGACCTGGCCGGCTGTCACCCCATCCGAACGCGGACCCGACCCGAGGCCCGCTTGGGTCGTGACGAGCGCGGGCGCGCTCGACACGGAACTCGGCATCCTCAAGACCGGCAAGGAGGCCGACGCGTATCTGTTGGAGCGCGCCGTCCCCGGTGACCTGTCGCAGCGCACCCTGTTGGTCGCGAAGCGCTACCGCGGCGAGGAGCATCGCTCCTTCCACCGATCGACCGTCTACACCGAGGGGCGACGCGTGCAGAGCTCACGCGATTCGCGTGCGATGGCGAAGAAATCGACCTTCGGCCGGGAAATCGCCGCGGCGCAATGGTCGTTCGCCGAGTTCAGCGCACTGAGCCGCATGTGGCAGCTCGGTGCTCCGGTTCCGTATCCCGTGCAGGTGAACGGCACCGAGGTGCTGATGGAGTTCATCGGATCCGGCGCCACCGCAGCGCCCAGACTGGCCCAGGTGCGCGGCGACCGGCGCGCTCTGACGGACTACTTCAACCAGATCGTCGAGATCATGCACCTGTTCGCCAGGGCCGGGTTCGCGCACGGCGACCTGTCCGCCTACAACCTGCTCGTTCACGATGGCAGGGTCTGGGCGATCGATGTGCCGCAGATCG
This sequence comes from Microbacterium sp. A94, assembly GCF_051842855.1. Lineage (NCBI taxonomy): Bacteria > Bacillati > Actinomycetota > Actinomycetes > Micrococcales > Microbacteriaceae > Microbacterium > Microbacterium sp. A94. Next base: position 251,846 of record NZ_JBPXMU010000002.1, read on the forward strand.
TCGACGTCATCGCAAACCCGCAGGGACTCGATCTGCTGCACCGGGACTGCGTGAACATCTGCGACTGGTTCGCCCGGCATCGGGTGGAGTGCGACGCCGAATACCTGTTCGCCGAACTGATGGCGGCATCATTCGGATGACCCGGCACGTGGCCGCTCCCGCGCTCGCGATACTCTCAGATGTCGATCCGTCCCCTTCCGAAGGCGCTCTCCCCCCGATGACCAGTTCGAAGAACAGCTCGAAGACCACCGCCACCCGCCCCGAAGACGAGAAGCTGGGCATCGGCCCGAGCTTCGCCTACGGGCTGCAGCATGTGCTGACCATGTACGGCGGAATCATCGCACCGCCGCTCGTGATGGGGCAGGCCGGCGGCATGAATCAGGCTGAGATCGGGATGCTGGTCGCCTGCGCCCTGTTCATCGGCGGACTCGCGACGCTGCTGCAGACGCTGGGCGTGCCGTTCTTCGGTTCGAAGCTGCCGCTCGTGCAGGGCGTGTCATTCTCGGGCGTCGCGACGATGATCGCGATCATGGGCGAGGGCGGGATGCCGGCGGTTATGGGCGCTGTGCTCGTCTCCTCCGTGATCGGGCTGGTGCTGGCTCCGGCGTTCGCGATGATCGTGCGGTTCTTCCCGCCCGTGGTCACCGGGTCTGTCATCGCCGCCGTGGGCCTGTCGCTGCTGCCGGTCGCGGCAGGGTGGGCGATGGGCGGCGATGACACCGCGGCGGACTACGGCTCGGTGGGAAACATCGGGCTCGCCGCTCTCACACTGCTGCTGGTCATTGTGCTGTCGAAGTTCGGTTCGGCGACGATCTCGCGTCTGAGCATCCTCATCGCCCTCGTACTCGGCACCATCTTTGCCACTGTGATCGGAGTCGCCGATTTCTCGACCGTCGCGGAGGGACCGATCGTTGCCCTGCCGACGCCATTCGCATTCGGGATGCCGACGTTCGATATCGCCGCCATCATCTCGATGCTCATCGTCGTGCTGGTGACGTTCACGGAGACGACCGCGGACCTGCTGGCGGTCAGTGAGGTCGTCGGCACGAAGGTCAACTCAAAGCGCATCGCGGCGGGACTGCGGGCCGACATGCTCGCAAGCGCCGTCTCGCCGATTTTCAACTCGTTCACGCAGACCGCATTCGCGCAGAACATCGGCCTGGTCGCGATCACGAAGGTCAAAAGCCGGTTCGTGGTCGCCGCGGGCGGTGTGATCCTGGTCATCCTCGGCCTGTTGCCCGTGCTCGGCCGCGTCGTCGCCGCCATCCCGACACCCGTGCTGGGCGGCGTCGGCATCGTCCTGTTCGGTTCGGTGGCGGCCAGCGGTATCGCGACGCTCGCGAAGGTCGACTACCGCGACAGCCTGAACCTCATCATCGTTGCTGTCGCGCTGGGCTTCGGCCTGCTGCCGCTGGTGAAGCCCGATATCTACTCCGGCTTCCCGGATTGGTTCACGGTGATCTTCAACTCGGCGATCAGTTCGACGACGATCGCCGCTCTGGCGCTGAACATCCTCTTCCACCATGTTCTGAAGCGGAAAGCATCCGGCGACGCGGTCTCCGTTCCGGCGTTCCGCGAGATCCCGCAGTCACTGCTGGCGGCGCTCCGCGAGGGAGATCACTACACGGCGGGTCGGCTGAAGGATGCGGAGGACAACGACATCCCCGTACGCGATGACGACGAGCGCTGACGCGGGGCCGCTACGGCGCGCCGCTACCCTCCGTTCACCGGCATTGGCCAGACTGCGATCATGAGTGCTTCTGACAATGACGATGTCGCCACCCCCGAGGCGACCGCCAATACGGGCGCTGTTGCCGTGATCGGCCTGAACCTGCGCGGCGACACGCCCGCCCCGAAGAAACAGGTCTACTCGTGGGCGCTGTGGGATTGGGCGACGCAGCCGTTCAACACCGTAATCCTGACGTTCATCTTCACGGCGCTCTATCTGACCACCGACGCCTTCCTGCCGGCAGACATCGCAGCCCTCGACACGGGCGACCCGATCCGCACCGCCGCCGAAGCAGGCCTCGCCTCCGGCCTCGGGCTCGGTTCGACCATCGCCGGCCTCGCCATCCTCCTGGTCGCACCCGTTCTCGGACAGCGAGCGGATGCTGCGGGCCGCCAGAAGCTGTGGCTCGGAATCGGCACGGGGGCCCTCATCCTCTGCATGTTCGGACTGTGGTTCGTCGAACCGACCCCGACACTGTTCTGGCTGGGCGTCGCACTGATCTCGGCCGGGTCGGTGTTCGGCGAGATCGCCGCGGTGAACTCCAACGCAATGCTGATCGGGATCGCTAACCCGAAGACGGTCGGCAAGGTCTCGGGTCTCGGCTGGGGATTCGGGTACATCGGCGGAATCATCGCGCTCGTGCTCGTCGTGGTGTTCTTCATGGCGGACTGGTTCGGCCTCGCTACCGAGAACGGTCTGCCGTTCCGTCTGATCGCCGTAGGCTGCGCCATCTGGGCGATCATCTTCAGCATCCCGATCTTCCTGAATGTGCCGGAGCCGTCACTCGGACGCCCGGAGCGCAAGGTCGGATTCTTCCAGTCGTACGTACTGCTGGTGAAAGACGTCATCGGCCTGTACCGCAACACGGAGACGCGGACCACGTTCTGGTTCCTGCTCTCCAGCGCCGTGTTCCGCGACGGATTGGGCGGCGTCTTCGCCTTCGGCGCGGTGATCGCCAACCTGGTGTTCGGCTTCGAGTTCCTTGAACTCGTGATCTTCGGCATCGCCGCGAATCTCATCGCCGGGATTTCGACGATCCTCGCCGGCCGCCTCGATGACCGGTACGGCCCAAAGCGCATCATTCTGTTCGCGCTCGCGTCGATGATCGTCGCCGGTCTGGCAGTGTTCTTCCTGGTGGATGCTGGCACCATCGTTTTCTGGATCGGCGGACTCATCCTCTGCGCGTTCGTCGGCCCCGCCCAGGCTGCGTCGCGGTCGTTCCTGGCACGTGTGACTCCGGCCGGACGCGAAGGAGAGATCTTCGGCCTCTACGCCACGACCGGGCGCGCAGCTAGCTGGATGGCGTCGGGAGCGTGGGCACTGCTGATCGTGCTGACCGGGTCGACCGCGTTCGGAATCCTCGGCATCATGCTCGTGCTGCTGGCCGGGTTCCTGCTGCTGCTTCCGGTCAAGGCGAGCCGGGTCAGCTGAGGTCCAAACGGTTCAGATCTGCCCGACGGCCTCGCGCTTCTCCGCTTGGAAGGCTTCCTCCTGGCGCCCATATGCCCAGTAGGCCGAGAGTGAAAGCTGGGTGCGGTCGAGTCCGCGCTCGTCGGTCAGATAGGGCCGCAGCGATTTCATGGCGCCGCGCTCTCCGTGTGCGAACACCTGCACGCGTCCGCTGCGCCACTCCACTTCGCGCACCGCGTCGGCGAGCAGCGTGGTCGTTCCGGCTTGCTGTCCTTCGCGGTGCAACCACACGATTTCAAAGCCGGCGGGTGCGGTGAGCTCGAGTTGATCGGCAGCGCTGTCTACCTCCAGCAGCACGACGCCCTCGGCTTGCGCAGGCATGGCTTCCAGCGCGGCAGCGATCGCCGGCAGCGCAGCGTCATCACCGGCGAGCAGGTGCCAGTCAGCATCGGGGTCGGGGGCATATCCGCCACCGATCCCGCCGAGAACAACCACATCGCCCGGTTGTGCCGCATCAGCCCATGGCCCGGCCACACCGTCTGCGCCGTGCACGACGAAGTCGATCCAGAGCCGGCCGCCAGTCAGGTCGAACCGGCGGATCGTATACGTGCGCTGCGAAGGCATCTGCTCGATCGGCAGCTCGGCGCGCAGCGCCGCGAGGTCGTAGGGCGGCGTGAGGTCGGTCTCCGGGTGGGCGAAGAGCATCTTCGAGTAGGCGTCGGTGTATCCAGCATCCTCCACCACAGCGATCCCGGGCCCGCCCGCGACGATACGGACCATATGCGGGGTGAGCTGAATTCGCTCGATCACCTCGAGCACGATCTGCGGACGCTGGGGACGACGCGGGCGCGTCTGGGGTGTAGTCATCGGGCCGTCTCCTTCATACCGACCAGTTGTCGGCGAGTTTGTTGAGTAGACGCGCGAGTTCTCGGCTCTCCTCGTCGGAAAAGGTCTCCAGGGCACGACCCAGCGCCTCACGTCTCTCGCCCCGCACGCCACGCGCGATGCGTCGCCCTTCATCGGTGAGCGCGATCCGTGTGCGTCTCGCGTCATCGGGATCGGCTTCGCGCAGCACGAGTCCGCGTTGCACACCCTGTTGGACGAGCCGGGATGCGCGCGGCTGGTCGACGCCGATCGCCTCGCCCAGCGCGCTGACGCTGAGCGGCGCGGATGCTGCGGAGAGCGCATCCAGCATTCGCACGAGTGCGGGGCCGCCGAAGCGCGGTCCGTGACCACCCGCCCACGGCGGCGGGCCGAATCCACGGCCACCGCGGTGTCCGTGTCCGGCATGCTCGGCATGCTCGCCGTGCGTGCGCTGGTCGTGCGGATGCTGGCCGTGCTCGTGCTGGTCGTGGGGGCCGCTGTGATCGCGCATGCCGTGCGGTGCTTTGCCGTGTGGGCGCCGCCCTCGCAAGCGAGACAGCGCCTGGGCGATGGCTTCGGCGGGGTCGGGATCCTGGTTGCTCACACCTCGACCTTACATGCCACTTGACATGCATCCCCACTGCATGTCACAATACATACACATGTCATATTACAAACAAAAGGATTCACTCATGGACACCATGAACACTGATGAAAACTCCCGCCCATTCGGGTTCTGGCTCAATGCCGTCGATCGCCTCATGACAGCCGAGTTCGCCAGAGCCTTCGAGTCAGAGGGCATCACGCGTCGTGAATGGCGACTGCTGAACATCGTCGACGGCACGGTTCCGGCCGGTCGCCGCAAGAGCGAGCGCCCGTTGCCCGAACACAAACTCGGCCTACTCATCGAGCGCGGCTGGGTGTCGGATGCCGACGGCAGCTGGGCCCTGACCGAAGAAGGGCGCACGGCCAAGGATCGCCTCGGCAGCATCGTCGACGGCATCCGCGCGAAGGTCACTGACGCGGTGCCCGCCGAAGATCTTGCGACCACCCTGGCCACGCTCGAACAGCTTGCTCGCGCATTCGGCTGGGACGAAGAGAAACCGCTCCCCCGCGGACACGGACGGCACCGCCGCTTCGGACACCGCCATGGGCACGGACACGGGCACGGACACGGCGTCGGACACGGGCACGGCGTCGGACAGCACGGCCACCACGGCCACCACGGCCACCACGGCCACGGCCGCGCGCACTTCGCCCACTTCGCGCAGGGCGCCTACGAGCGGGGCTTCGACTCCGGCTTCAGCCGGGGTCGCAACGACCGCTGACCTGCGTCACGCAGGATGGATGGCACGCGTCGGTCATGAACACTCATGCCCGGCGCTTTCCTTTTCTATCGACACGGAGGCCGACGCCGCGGATGTCAGCCCTGTGCCCCCAGGAACAGCATGAGCCCGACGGCCCCGAAGAGCAGCACGGTGAGACCTGTGTAGATCACGATCGTCCAGCCGCGGTAGCTCTGGCCGTCCGTTCCGCCTGCGGCCGGGCTGACGTAGTTCCGCGTCGCTTCGTCGCGCGCCGTCGCAGCACGTGACGCGGCCGCGCGAGATTCGGCCTTCTGCGCAGCGGTCGGCGGCACCACCTCCTGCTTGTGAGCGGATGCCGACGTCCACGTGTCGTTGGGCGCCCACGTGCTGCGCTTGCGGAGCGCCGGAGCATCCGCTGCGGCAGCTCCGCCATTCTCCGATGGCGCCGGCGGGATGACCGGCTCCGCGCTGGGAGGTGGCGGCGCTGCACCGAATGTGGGCGGCGGCGGCACCTCGAAACCTTCGATAGCCGCTTCAGCATCGGGAGTGGCGACCGTCTCCGGCGGCGGGACGTCGAAGGCTTCCACGCCCGGAGCAACGGGGGATGCCGGCGGCTCACCACCGGGCACGGGCACATCAGTCGTGGCATCCGCGCCGGGATCTTGCGGGTTTTCCGTGTTTTCGCCGCTCACGCTCTCGATACTACGTGTGGGTGCGGCGATACGCGCCCGGTCAGCCGCCGAGTGACCCCAGATCGGTGTTGCTGACATCCGTGCGGTGGAAGTTCTGGAACGAACGGGATGCCGTGGGTCCGCGCTGCCCCTGATAGCGGTTGCCGTACGGGCCTGAGCCGTACGGGTTCTCGGCAGGCGAGGTCAGGCGGAAGAAGCAGAGCTGGCCGATCTTCATGCCTGGCCACAGCTTGATCGGCAGGGTCGCGACGTTCGCGAGCTCGAGGGTGACGTGGCCCGTGAAGCCCGGGTCGATAAAACCAGCCGTGGAGTGGGTGATGAGACCGAGGCGTCCGAGCGAGCTCTTGCCCTCCAGCCGCGCAGCGATGTCATCCGACAGCGTGACCTGCTCGAATGTGGCGCCGAGGGCGAACTCGCCGGGGTGCAGAATGAACGGCTCGTCGGGTTTGACCTCGATGAGCCGGGTGAGCTCCGGCTGGTCCTCGGCGGGATCGATATACGGGTACTTGTGGTTATCGAAGAGCCGGAAATACCGATCCAGCCGCACGTCGATGCTGGAAGGCTGAATCATCTCCGGCTCGTGCGGCGACAGCCCGATGCGGCCGGCTGCGAGTTCTGCTCTGATGTCGCGGTCACTGAGAAGCACGGGATCAGCCTAATGGGCTTGCACCAGGTGCCGTAGCCGCGGGACTCTGACATCCTGGGCAGGACTGTCGTACTCGGGAGGTTGCAATGGCGCGCTCGATCATCATCGGGGCGGGAATGGTCGGGTTGGCGACCGCGTGGCATCTACAGGAACGCGGCGTCGAAGTCACGGTGCTCGATCGCACCGGCATCGCGGCCGGTGCTTCGTGGGGCAATGCGGGCTGGCTGACGCCGGGCAAGGCGATTCCGCTGGCGGACCCGAGTCTGTGGACGTACGGTCCCCGGGCTCTGCTCGATCGGGATGCTGCGTTGCACGTCCCGTTCCGCGTCGATGCCGCGCTGTGGAGCTTTCTCGCACGCTTCGCCTCGCACGGCACCAGCAGAGCGTGGGATCGCACGATGGCGGCACTCACGCCGATCGACCGCATCGCATTGGAATGCTTCGACGAGTTGACCGACGGCGGGGTCGACTCGTGGACGCGCGAGGGCCCGTTCGTCATCGGCTTCGCTGATCGGTCGCATTCGAAGGGCTTCCTCAAGGAGATCGCCGGAGTGATCCGGCACGGGCAGGATGTGCCGTTCGAGCCGCTGGACGACCCGCGATCACTTGCTCCGATGCTCTCGGATGCGGTGAAGGTCGCATACAGGCTGGAGGGGCAGCGGTTTCTCGAGCCGGCACCGTTCGTCGAGGCGCTGGCAGGCGCGGTCGTCGCTCGAGGCGGCGCTGTGCGTACCGACGCAGAGGTGACCGCGGTTGTCACCGGTGGCGCGCGACCTGCGGTGGTGCTGGCATCCGGCGAGCGATTGGATGCCGACTCGGTGGTCGTGGCGACGGGCGCGTGGATGCCGCGGCTCGCGCGCGAGCTCGGAGTGAAGACGCGGGTACAGGCCGGTCGCGGATACTCCTTCACCGTGGCGACCGAGCAGCCGGCGGAGCATCCGATCTACCTGCCGTTCCAGCGGATCGCCTGCACTCCGTATCAGGGCCGGCTGCGCGTGGCCGGAACGATGGAGTTCCGCGGGCCGGACGAGCCGTTCCAGGCGCGCCGCGTGCAGGCGATCGTCAACCAGTCGCGGGTGCTGCTGCGGGGCGTCGACCTGGATGACCGCCAGGACGAGTGGGTCGGCTCGAGGCCGGTAACCCCGGACGGGCTGCCGCTGGTCGGGGCAACGCGAGCGGCCGGTGTGTACGTCGCCGGCGGCCACGGGATGTGGGGCATCGTGCTGGGGCCCGCCACAGGCAAACTGCTCGCCGAGCAGATCACGACCGGTCGGGTGGATCCGGCTATCGCGGCATTCGATCCGCTGCGGTGAGCGCGTGACAGTCGCCACATTTGTTATGCTGGCCGAACGCCGAAAGGCCGTGGGACTGTAGTTCAATGGTAGAACTTCTGCTTCCCAAGCAGATAGCGCGGGTTCGATTCCCGTCAGTCCCTCCACAGTAATCTTCTGCCAAGCTGTGAGTTCTCAACGTAGTTGGCACTTTCGCAGGGTAGTTGGCACTCACCAAACAGCGTCGCGGACTTCGACACAGTGAAGACGCCAGGGCCTACCTACCCATTTCTTGAGCACCTTAGTCGGCTCAACGAGGAGACCAAAGAGTAGGAGGACGTCGGCGAGCCGATCTCCCACAACGAGGCCGTGTTCGGGAAGCAGGCTAAGAACGTCGCTGCATCTCTCAAAGAGGGGAATCGAGTCATTGTCTCCGGCGACCTGCATTTTCAGGCGTATGTAAAGGACGGTCAGCGTCGGCAGGGCACGCAGATCGTGGCGGACGCGGTCGCTCCTTCGTTGAAGTTCGCGAGGGTGGACGTGCACCGCAACCCAAAAGCGCCGAGCCCGGAAGCTTCGGCGACTGGGCCGGTGGCGACGACTGAGACGCCCTGGCAGGTCGCGACCATCGCACCTTGACCGCTGAACGTCTCAGAAGGGGCGTACGGATCCAGACCCCGGATCCGTACGCCCCTTCACTGTGCCGGCGATGTCGCACACGACCAACCGATCGGGCCAGAAGAGGTCGAGAGGAAAGCACCATGAGCGAATAAAACCAGATCACGGACGCGCAGGAGCGACCGAGCGTCACACGCTTGTTCAATGATCTCGAGCAGAACCACCGGCCCCGAGGCGCGTGGCGTCGCCTGGATCCAGCCGAAGTCGGCCGGGCCGGCGACATCGAGCTGAGCCAGGACGTATGGACCATCCGGCCGTCGTCCGCCAATGCCGACAGATTTTACTGGAAAATCGATTCTCCGGATCCGTCGACAGCCGAGTGGCGCGGTACGGCGTCGTGCGGCGAAATGATCGAACGGCTCAGCGCGGCGATCGACCACGACACAGCGATCAGGCGGCTCGATGACGCCAAGCAGATGCCCCTCGCTGCGGAACTGATACCTCGCATAGCTGGTAGCTTCCCCGTTCCGATTGGTCGCGGGGCGAGGACTCGACGTTCGCGCAGACTCTCGAGTACCCCGCCCCCCGTTTAAGGTTTCGCGGAGCACGACGAACGTGTTCCAGAGCTCGGTGCGAGTACGGATCAAAGTCTTGAGGCGGGCCGGGGACGGGCGCCGCGCGTCCGTCGGCAAACTCTCCACAGGCGGTGTGCTGGCGTCCCTCCGCGATCGCGCGAACCGCTGTGGCGAACGGCTCTCACGCCGAAGCCCTCAGCAACCGTCACAGCACTTCCTATCGACTGAGACATCAGTCCGGGTTTCCCACTCCAATGCCGTTTAGAGTACGCAATAGCTTTGGAAGTGACACCACATGTCACGCGTCCGCGCGAGTACGGCGCGTTCAGCCAGACGAGAACGGCCACGATCAGGTATGACGCGGAAGATCGATCCCGGCAGGCAGAGCCCGCCGGGATCGAGTGGTTACTTCTGTTTCATTCCCACTCCGTCGAGAACGGGGTAGCCGGCCTGCCACTCTTGGACCCCGACGAGGTCGTCGCTGTAGGCGATGGTGTAATTGCGCCACATCACTGGAATGTACGCCGAGATCGTCTCGCGCGTCAGCTCCGCGATCTCGAAGAAGATCGCTTCCCGCTCGTCGTCGTCTACGGTCGACTGAGCCTTGAGCATCAGGTCAGTCACGCCGGGAACGTCGACCTTACCGGGATTGCGGATCGTGTCAGTACTCAGGTGCCGCCACAGGAAAGGAGTCGGCTCAAGGTCGGGTACCAAGTTCTGTGTCGCGATGGCGATCGTCGGCTTGATCCAGGTTGCCTCTGTGATCGCGCTTCCGGTCGGGAACGTGAGCTCCACGTCGACACCAATCTCCGCCCAGCTGGCCTGAATGGACTCGGCGATCGCCCTATTATTCGCGTCCGCAGCCATCGTGTACGTGAAACCGTCCGCGTAGCCGGCCTCGGCCAACAGCTTGCGAGCGCCCTCTACGTCGAAATCGAACGGTTCCAAATCGGCATCGAAGCCGAAGCGCCCAGGCACGACGAACTGATTGGCCGCTTCCCCTCGACCGAACGCGAGCCCATTCACGATGCCCTCACGGTCGATTGCCATAGCCAAAGCCATCCGAACCCGTGGATCCGCAAGCTCCGGCGCCAAGTCAGGGTTGAGGCTTATCGACATCAGCTGTGAACCATTGAGCGCGTAGGTGGAAGATCCCGCCGCCTCAACGGCGTCCGCCTGCGGTGCCTCGATAATCGCCATGTCAAGCTCGCGCGAGCGGATTGCGTTGGACATGGCTACTGGGTCTTCGATCGCACGCAAGGTCACTCCGGCGACCTGCACCGCGTCCGGGTCCCAGTAATCAGGTTTGCGCACGACGTCCAATTGGACTCCGGGAGTGTCCTTCTCTACGAGGAACTTGCCGGTTCCGACTGGGGACTCGAAGTCGCCAGACGCGACACTTTCGGAACTGAGCATGATACCGACGCGCCCTGCCAGGAGACCAGGCAACCCGACGTTGGGGGTCGACAGCACAACGCGGACCGTCTGCTCGTCAACGATCTCTACGTTGCTCATCGATGCGAGGTCAGCGCCGATGTTCGATCCCTCGCCGGCATAGTACTCGAGCGTGGCTTTCACGTCCTCGGCGTCGAAAGATGAACCATCACTGAAGGTTACGCCGTCCCGGAGCCCGAACTCCCACGTAAGTCCATCATCTACGGTCACCCACGTTTCAGCGAGAGCGGGAACCAATTCGAGGTCTGCTTCCAGCGCAATCAAGTTGTCATAAATGAGCTGGTAAATAGGGACAATAGTGGCACCCGGCATTTTCGACGGATCCCACGAATTCAGCAGGAAACGGACGCCGACCGAAATCGTCGCCTCGGGGTCGGTGGCCGCGTCCGCGGGGGCGGGCGTTTTATCGCCGATAGAGCAGCCGGTGAGCATTACTGCGGTCAGGGCAGCGACCGCCACCCATGTTCTGTGCCGGCGCTTCCGTGTAGCGTTGCGCATTTCACTCCTTTGTGTTGCGACCGAACCACAAAAACATCGATCGTGGTTCCAAAGTTTACATATATGCACACCGGTGTCAACGTACGAGCATGCCTCCGCGGGCGACGTTTCACGACCACCCCGCTCGGTAATGAAACATCAGCAACATCACTGTCGCCGGGCTTGACAGTAGCGTACATCTAGCGAACTGCCCCCCGTGTCTCCGATTAGCCTGGGCTCCGAATCTGATCTGTGATCGACACAAGAGCACGGACGTGTACACATACTGCCACCGAACGATTGTATTGCTGTGGCATTTTCTGATTTGACGCCGACTCGAGCAAGGTGTCATGATCAGAGAGCCCGAGCACCACAATCGACCGTGCCTCATTGGAGAGAGCTAAACCGTGGAGCTATGGAACGCGCTCGATGCATGGAGAAACCCGTCGCGGCTGAGCACCATCAAATTGGAGTCCTGACCTATCGCTGTTTCGCGTTCAAAAGACGCCCTTATTACAGCGCTAATTGTCGAGCATAATTGCAATTGTCGGAGCGTGACACAGACCTTCATGCTCAGACACCAATGCGACTCACCCTGATAACGCAGATTACAGAGTGGTAGGAGCGAACTTGGAATACGACGTCATTGTAGTTGGGGCCGGCTCAGCGGGAGCGGCCCTCGCCTCGCGGCTCTCGGAGAACCCAAAGCGATCCGTCCTGCTCATCGAGGCAGGTCCGGACTACCCCACGCTGGACGATTTGCCGGACGAGCTCAAGTACGGGCATGCGACTGAACTCGACATGACTACGACAGCACACAACTGGCAGTTCACGGGCAAGGCAACCGATGAGGCACCAGAGGTCGTTGTACTCAGGGGGAAAGCGACAGGCGGCACGAGCGCCATCAACGGCCAGATCTTCGTCAGAGGCATCCCTGAGGACTTCGATGAGTGGGCAGCCGGAGGCAACGACCGATGGTCATACAACGAGGTGCTCCCGTACTTCCGCAGGCTGGAGCAGGACCGTGACTACGATGACGAGTTCCACGGCGCTTCCGGCCCGATCCCAGTGCACCGCTATCCCCGATCGGAATGGAATGCTGACCAAGTCGCGTTCTATGAGGCGTGCCGCGCGGCCGGGTTCCAGAATTGCGGAGACCACAACGCGCCCGGCTCAACCGGTGTCGGGCCAACACCTCTCAACAATCCCGGAGGAATTCGGTATAGCACGGCCCTGGGTCATCTGACGCAGGCCCGTCACCGTTCGAACCTGACCATCTGGGCAGACACCTTCGTGCGCCGCCTTGTGATCGAAGGCGATCGTGTCGCCAGCATCGAAGTCTCCCGCGGGGGGGAGGTGCTGCGGGTGCGGGGAAGAGAGGTTGTTCTCAGCGCGGGAGCTATCTGCTCTCCGCACATCATGATGCTCTCCGGTGTTGGACCCGCGCGCCAGTTGATGGAGTGTGAAGTTCCGGTGCTGGTGGATCTTCCTGGTGTCGGTAAGAACTTGGACGATCATCCTGCCGCTTGGGTGACCTGGCACACACAGCCAGGGCATGCAACCGACCCCCGTGCGCCGCGCGCACAGATTTCTCTGCACTACTCCAGCGAATCGTCAGAGTTCCGCAACGATTTGAAGATCTCGATGCAGTCTTACGCCACTGAACGGGCGCAGCCCGGCCAGCCTCGCAAACCACTCGGTGTCCGCATGGTTGTCGGACTGCAGCGTCCGCTCGGAAGCGGCGAACTCTCGCTAGTATCGAACGACCCGGAAGTTCAGCCCACCATCGATTTCCGGCTGCTAGAGAAAGAAGAAGACCTCGCCCGAATGGTCGAGGCCGTCCGGCTTGCAGTGAGACTCGGTGAACATCAAAGCTTCGCCGGCATTCTCGATGACCGGATCGAGCCGCGGGACGAAGATCTGGCGACCGATGAGGCGCTGATCGGATGGCTGCGGCGAACCTCTATGTCCTCGCTGCACATAACCGGAACCTGCAAGATGGGGCCGACCACCGACCCTGCCGCCGTGGTAGATCAAGCAGGCCGCGTGTATGGCGTCGCCAACCTTCGGGTCGCAGACACCTCGATCATCCCCCAAGGGGTACGCGCCGCCACGAATGCAACTGCGGTCATGATCGGGGAGCGCATCGCCGCACTGATGGATGAAGATTCACACCTGAGCGAAGGAACACAGCAATGATGAACGAGTCCTCAGCACGGCTTGAGGCGGGCGTCGACGCCGCGATTCCGTCACCCGTCGGCGAGCGCGGATCCGGCCCTGCAGAGTCACGCGAACAGACATTCTTGAGTGTCGCGCAGTTGGAGACTCAAGCGCGCGAAGTGCTCCCTGCGGGGGGCTTTGATAATCACTTCGGCCGCGAGGGCGCCCCGACGTGGGAAACACTGACCGCGAACCGTTGGGCATTCCAGCGACGGCTCATCCGCGGACGGGTTCTCGCCGGAGTCGTCGAACCCGACATCAGTACGTCGATCCTCGGAAAGCCAAGCCCGCTTCCCGTCATGATCTCTCCAGCCGGCGGCCAGCAGCGATTCCACCCCGAAGGCGAGGGCGCTATGGTCGAAGCCGCCGCCAAGACGGGCATCCCCATGGGGCTGAGTACCCTCTCGACGCTCTCACTCGAAGAGGTTCGAGATCGCGCTCCGTCCGCGCGCCTCCTGTTCCAGCTCTACATGCTTCGAGACGAGTATGTGACCAATGACCTCGTCAGCCGTGCCGAGGAGCAGGGATACGAGGCCATCATCCTCACAGTTGATCACATCGTCGGCGCACGCCGATTCCCCGAGCGCGCGGCGCTGCACGGAGTCTCTGATGTCTCCCCAATCGTGTGGCCACACCTGAATGGACCGCCCAGGTGGGCCAATGTCGAGAAGTACAGAGGCACAAAGCACGAGATCCCAGAGGTCTTCGGTCAGGCTATCCAGCCGTCATTGACTTGGGATGACGTTACTAAGCTCCGCGCTCGCACGTCGTTACCGATCGTCATCAAGGGCATACAGACACCGGCTGACGCGATCAGCGCGGTTGATCACGGCGCCGACGCGGTGATCGTATCCAACCACGGTGGTGTGCCGCCGTCCATGGGTGCAATGGCGCCGTGCTTGGAAGCCCTGCCCCAGATCAAAGAGGCGGTCGGCAACGGGATGGAGATCTACCTTGACAGTGGCGTCCGCAGCGGCGTGGACGTGTTCAAGGCCCTCAGCCTTGGGGCTGATGCGGTGCTCGTCGGCCGAGCCGCCCTGTGGGCACTGGCCGTCGGAGGTCGGGCGGGTGTGAGACGAGTCGTCGACATCCTGTCCGACGAATTGTCCTCGACCCTAGCTTTGACCGGTTGCCAGACCGTAAACGACGTCGCGCGCGCTGACGCACTGTGGAGCGGCGAACAGCGCTGGTGATACCTCGCTGATCGCGAAACGCAGGTGTGCACGCCCAACGCGCAAGCTGGTCACACTGTCCACTCGAATCAACGCCAAGGAATCCCATGCCACTCACGCTTCAAAAAGTTCAGGACCTCATCAGCGGCGCCATCGAGCGTGCCACTGAGCTTGAAACACAGATCACCGTGGCGGTGGTCGACGAAGGCGGACATCTGAAGGCTTTCGGACGCATGGACGGTGTCCCACCGCTCACCGTCCAGGTGGCCCAGGCCAAAGCGAACAGCGTCGCCATTTTCGGCTACGACGGCGCAACCCTTCGTCGTATGCAGGAATCCGCACCCAGTTTTTTCGCCCAGTTGGCCCAGGTCGTCCAGACTCCGATTCTGGCAGGCGGGGGCACGGCGCTCATCCGCGAGGAGGGGATAGTCGTCGGGGCGATCGCAGTCAGCGGCGCGGCAACCTCCGCACAGGACGACGAGTGCGTCGAAGCCGCTCTTGCCGTTCTCTCCTCCTAGGTGTTCTTCCCACTGACGTTATGGACGCGGTCGATGGGTGAGGCCTCTGAGAGCGGTATGGGGTCTGTGGTGATTGTAGTCGTGGATCCAGGCCTGGTAGGCGCCTGCTCGGGCGGTATCTGATCCGTAGTGGCGGGCGTAGGCCCATTCGAACGCAAGGGTGCGGTGGAATCGCTCGATCTTCCCGTTCGTCTGCGGTCGATAGGGGCGGGTGAATTTGTGTTTTCACCTGCTCGCTGAGCGCGTCGTTGAACAGCCGTGAACGGTAGCGGGAGCCGTTGTCGGTGAGGACGCGGAGCACGGTGATACCCAAGCTGGCGTAGAACGCGTTCGCGCGCTCCCAGAACCCTGCCGCCGTCTCCTTCTTCTCGTCATCGAGGATCTCGGAGTAGACCACTCTCGAGTGGTCATCGATCGCGGGGTGCAGGAACGAGTACCCGACACTCGTTTTGTTCTTCTTGCCTTTCGCTTGGCCGAGGGTGCGATGTCCTCCTCCGTCAGGGATCCGGCCGAGCTTCTTCACATCGACATGGACCAGATCGCCGGGGCGTTCATGTTCGTAACGCACCGGTTTCTGCTTGCGCACCCGCACCCCGGTGTTCAGATCGATGTGTCCCAGCAGTGGCACACGGCAGCGGGCGAGGACCTTCGACACCGTCGATTGCGGCAGACGCAGGTGATAGGCGATTCGGTGCGGGGCCCCACCGTCTGGTGACTCGCAATGCGACGATTCGTCGCTCAGTTTTCTGGGGTGTCTGGCCCGGCGATCGCAGTGGCCGCGAGGAACGGTCCAGGAGGCCGCTCTCGCCCTCGGCCCGGTAGCGGGCCACCCAGTTCGAGACGGTACCGCGCGCGACCTGGAGGGATTGCTGCTCGGCCCTCCCGGCACCGGCAAAACCCATCTCGCGAGCGGGCTAGGAATGATCGCTGCCCGCCATGGGCACCGGGTGCTATTCGCGACCGCGACGGAATGGGTTACCCGCCTCACCGACGCGCACCGTCAAGGCCGGCTCCCACAAGAGCTCGCACGATTGCGACGCTACGGGCTGATTATCGTCGACGAAGTTGGCTACCACCCGTTCGAGCAAGACGCCGCGAATCTGTTCCTCTAGCTCGTGTCATCTCGCTACGAACACGCCTCACTCATCCTCACCAGCAACCTGGCATTCTCCGGCTGGGGCGGCATTTTCGGAGACAAAGCCGTCGCCGCCGCGATGATCGACCGCATCGTCCATCACGCCGACGTCGTCACCCTCAAAGGCGCCAGCTTCAGGCTCCGAGGACGAGGCATCGACAGCCTCCCCAGCATCAAAACCACAACCAACCAAACGCCTGACTAAACTGCTCGAAACCGTTCACTTTTCGAACGGCCGCAAACGTTCAAAGTTCGCGCGCCGCCGACAAGAACGGGGGTTCAGGCGTGCACGATATCTGGAGACATCACAGGATTCTGGGTAAATCCAGGTTCATTAGGGCTAGATCCATTTTCGTCGTGGGCACCATGTGGGCACGGCGACCTCAGCGCTCGAGGACCGCCAAACTTGACGAGCTCAGACGCATCAGGAGCGCCGCCCGGCGGTTATATCGAGGGCGCGAATCGAACCCGTAGGTCAGCTTTCCTGATTTTGCCGCTCGCCGTTCGGGGCAGCTCATCGACGATCACGGTCTTCGCGGGCACCTTGTAGCGCGCCAGTCGCCCATCCAGATGAGCACGCACCTGATCGGTGTCGATCGTGATGCCGTCCCGAACAGTGAGCACAGCCCAGGGCACCTCGCCCCAACGCTCGTCGGGAACTCCGATGACGGCCACACCGGTGACACCATCCATGTCGTTGATGAGGTTCTCGATCTCGGCGGGGTAGATGTTCTCACCGCCGGAGATGATCATGTCCTTGAGTCTGTCCGAGATGTAGAGCACGCCGTCACCGTCGAGGTATCCGAGGTCACCGGAGCGGAACCATCCGTCTGCGGTGAACGCTTCCGTCGTTGCCTGGGGTCGACCGTGGTAGCCGGCGAACACGTTGGGTCCGGAGATCTCGATCTCTCCGACGGTGCCGCTCGGCACGGCACGGCCATCCTCGCCGGCGATCCGCACACCAGTGAAGAAATGCGGAACCCCGACACTCCCCTGCTTCTCGCGCGTGCGCTCAGGAGCAAGCAAGGTCGCGCCCGGAGCCGTCTCGGTCATTCCGTAGCCCTGCGAGAACGACAACCCTCGCTCCTCGTAGGCGTTCAGGACGCGTGAGGGTACGGCGGATCCTCCGCAGGTCAGCTTCCGCATGCTCGAGACATCCGTGGTTGCCCAATCGGGGTGATCACAGAGCAATTGGTATGTCGTCGGCACGCCGGAGAGCATCGATACGCCGTGGTGCTCGATGAGCGCGAGCGCACGACCTGGATCGAACCGCTTCTCGAGCACCAGCGTGCCGCCCTTGATGATGATCGGAAGCGCGCCCATCCCGAGGGATGCGACGTGGAAAAGCGGCGAGATCATCAGGGCCACATCGGTCGAGACAATGTCGTAATCGATGATCGCGTTCAGCGCCGCCCAGGTCAGGTTCCCGTGCGTGAGGACCGCGCCCTTCGGCTTGCCCGTCGTTCCCGAGGTGTAGAGGATGGCCGCGGGCCGGTCCAGCGCGGCAGGCGCATCCTCAGAATTGCTCTGCCGCGGAACGCCCACGGCTTCGCGCGGCGCAGATGCCTCCCGCTCATGCGCGGAACCCGCCGCGATCACATGCGCGACCGAAGATGCGACGTCCGATACTCGAGCGCTGAACTCGGCATCGTGGATCAGCACTCGCGCTCCCGAGTCCGTGAGTACGTGCTGGATTTCAGGAGGAGCGAGTCGGGTGTTGACGGGAACGAAGACCGCCCCGATCTGTACTGTTCCGAACAAAGCCGCGAGGAAGTCGGGACTGTTCTCGCCCAGATAGGCGACGCGATCTCCCGGCCCGGTGCCGCGACGGACGAGATCGGCCGCGACGATATCGGCCATCTCTGCCAGTTCGCGGTACGTGAGCTTGCGCCCGTCCTCGAAGACGAGTGCGGTCTTATCCGGGGTCTTCAGACGACGCGTCGCCATCCAGGAACCGAGTCCATGATCATGCATCGTATGTCTCTCCGTCGAGGCTGGCAGTCGTCTACGACCGTCGCGATGGTGGAATCTCCGGGCCGGCGCGCTGGGGAGGCCGACCCGGAGAGTGCGTCAGGCGTAGAAGCGCTGCAGGCTCCGGGCGACGACGGCGGGCTTGCCGTTGCCTTCCGCCTCGATCGTGACATCGATCGTGAGCTGGGCACCGCCGGCCACCTCGGTGACCTCGGCGACCGTGGCCGTCGCGCGGACACGCGATCCAACCTTGACAGGCGACACGAAGCGGACCTTGTCGAGACCGTAATTGACCTTGGTCGTGACACCTTCGACGTCCAGCAGCGACTCCCACAGCGGGATGAGCAGCGACAGACTGAGGAACCCGTGCGCGATCGGACCGCCGAAGGGGCCATCCTTCGCGCGCTCGGGGTCGGTGTGGATCCACTGGTGGTCATCGGTCGCATCGGCGAACGTATTGACCCGCTCCTGAGTGATATCGATCCACTCGGACGGGCCGAGCTCCGATCCGATGAGTGTGGCGAGGTCCGCGTAAGTGACTGTAGTGGTCATAGTGGTGAGTCCTTTCAGAGGGGAATGACGTCAGCGTTCAAGCGTCGAGGCCGAGGAGACGGGCCGCGTTGCCTTTGAGGATTCCCGGCATCACCTCGGACTTGAGGGCCGTCTGCTCGACATCCTTGAGCCAGCGGTCCGGGGTGATGAGCGGGAAGTCCGACCCGAACAGGACGCGCTTCTTCAGGAGCGAGTTCGCGTACCGGACGAGTTCGGCAGGGAAATATTTCGGGCTCCACCCGGACAGGTCGATCCAGGTGTTGTGCTTGTGCGTGGCGACCGAGAGCGCCTCGTCCTGCCACGGCACAGACGGGTGCGCCATGATGATCTGCAGGTCGGGATTCTCTGCGGCCACACCGTCCAGCAGCATCGGGTTCGACAGCCCGAGCCGAAGGCCACGGCCTCCAGGAAGGCCAGCGCCGATACCGGTCTGCCCGGTGTGGAACAACGCGACGACACCGGCATCCTGCAGAGCTGCATAGATCGGCTGATAGCGCACGTCGCTCGGATCAAAATTCTGCACCGTCGGGTGGAACTTGAAGCCGCGCACGCCATGATCGCCGATCAGGCGAGCGACCCGCTCGACCGCGTCATCCCGATTCGGGTCGACCGAGCCGAACGGGATGAGGACGTCGTTGTTACGCGCCGCGCCTTCCGCGATCTCCGCGCTGGAGATCGGCGGGTGCTCCAGGTGAGTCTCGGCGTCGACCGAGAACACGACCGCCGCCATCTTGCGCTCACGGTAGTACTCCGCGATGGAGTCAAGGTCGGGGCGCCCGGCATCGGTGGAGAAGTACTTCGTCGCGGCCTCGTTGAGGTCATCGGGCAAGGAGGTGTGTCCGTGTCCGTCGACTTCGACATGCACGTGCATGTCGATCGCAGTGATCGCCTCGAGGTCGATCGCAGATTCGTAGCGGGTCATCGCAGGCATCGGATCACGCCTGAGCGGGCTGAAGCTCGGCAGGAAGCGCCGGGAACTTCTCGCCGACCGACTGCACGTTGCCCGTGAGGAGAGCAGACTGCTCGACGAGCGCGTCGAAGGTCCATCCGCCGTCGCGGTACTCGGTGACGGCGGGCTCCGGGTGGCTCCAGACCTGCAGACGGTCGCCGCCGACGCCGATCGCCTGACCGGTGATCGCGGCTGCTTCGTCGGACGCGAGGAATGCAATGAGGCCGGACACGTCGGATGCGTTGCCGAAGCCGATCTCCCTGCGGAAGAACTCCGGCATTGGCTCGCCCTTCGCATCGGCCTCGACCGCAGCGGCGAAGTACGGCACGGTGGCGGTCATCGCGGTCGCAGCAACCGGAATGACTGCGTTGGCGGTAATGCCTGCCTTCTTGAGCTCAAGCGCCCAGGTTCGGACCATCCCGACAATGCCGGCCTTGGCAGCGCCATAGTTGGTCTGGCCGAAGTTGCCACGCTGACCAGTCGGGGACCCGATCGTGATGATGCGGCCAGCGACACCGTTCTCGCGCATGTAGGTCGCTGCCTCGCGGACGCAGGTGAAGGTGCCGCGGAGGTGCACGTTGATCACCAGGTCGAAGTCCTCGTCGCTCATCTTCCAGAGCACGGTGTCGCGGAGCACTCCCGCGTTGGTGACGAGGATGTCGAGTCCCCCGAAGGAGTCGACCGCAGTCTGTACGAGTTGCTTCGCCGTCTCAGTCGAACCGACCGGCGCGACCACGGCGACTGCCTTGCCACCGTCGGCCTCGATGGTGGCAACCGCATCTGCGGCGGTCTGCGCGTCGACGTCGTTGATCACGACGGATGCGCCCTGCCGCGCGAGTTCCTGGGCGTAGGCGAGGCCGAGGCCGCGGCCCGAACCTGTGACAATGGCGACTTTGCCGTTCAGCGACATGGTGTGCTCCTTAAGGTCGTAAATTGATAAGACCACACAATAGTAGGAAAAGTCAACTATCTACTTCTTCATTCGCTATGCTGGTCGTGTGACCACCGACATCGACACCCCATCACGTCAGCAGCAGCTGGCCGCTGGCAGCATCGGGAGCGACGTCAGCTTCCTGATGGCCCGCGCGAACGCCGTCTCGCTTTCGACCGCCAACACCCGGCTCGCCGGCCACGGCCTCCGCGTGCGTTCGTACAGCGTGCTGGCGCTCGCCTGCGACGGTGGCCGGCCCAGTCAGAAGGAGATCGCCGAGCTGCTGCGGCTGGATCCCAGCCAGGTGGTCAGCCTCATCGACGATCTCCAGGAGCGCAGATACGTCGAACGCGTGCCGGACCCCCGCGACCGTCGATCGAATGTCCTCGTTGCGACACCCGAGGGTAAAGCAACACACGCCCGCGCCCGCGTCGAAGTACGACAGGCCGAGGAAGAGCTACTGGCTCCCCTCACCGCATCCGAACGCGAGACGCTCAGCCGTGTGCTCCGGCAGCTCGCCTTCCCATCCGATTGAGCCGACGCCCGAACACTCGTCTCGCAGCCTTAGCAAACCCGCCTCCAGAATCGAGCAGATGATGACATCCGTCGCCCTTCCCCGCACGATCTTCGACGAGTCGCACGACGAGTTCCGAAACGTCGTTCGTCGTTTCGTCGAACGCGAGGTCAGCCCGAATCTCGAAGCGTGGGGTGAAGCAGGTCGCGTCGACCGCAGCTTCTTCCGCAAGGCAGCCGAGACCGGCCTGATCGGCATCACCGCACCCGAGGAGTTCGGTGGCGGCGGCGTCGAAGACTTCCGATACAACGCGATCATCATCGAGGAGTTCGCCCGCGCCGGCGCGACAGACGTCTCCATGTCGATCGACGGCGAAAACGACCTCGTGGCGCCCTACTTCATCACCTTCGGCTTACCCGAGCAGAACGCCCGCTGGCTGGCTCCGATGATCTCCGGAGACCTGGTCGGCGCCATCGCTTTGACTGAGCCAGGCACGGGCTCCGACCTGGCAGCCATCACGACGACAGCGATCGCGGATGGTGACGACCTCATCGTCAATGGATCCAAGACCTTCATATCGAACGGGTTGCTCGCGGACTTCTTCATCGTCGCCGTCAGCACCGATCCCGCAGCCGGCCGCAAGGGCATCACGTTGCTCATCATGGATGCTGATACTCCGGGATTCACTCGCAACGGACCGCTGAAGAAGATCGGCCTGTCCGCGCAGGACACCGCCGAGCTGTCTTTCGCCGACGTGCGCGTTCCGCGCACGAACATCCTCGGCACGGCGGGCGAGGGCTTCACCCACATGCGGCGGAACCTCGCGGTCGAACGTCTCAGCATCGCCGTGACATCCATGGCGCGGATGCGGGCGACGTTCGACCAGGCGCTGATCTACGCGACCGAGCGCAAGGCCTTCGGCGAGCGCATCGCGGACTTTCAGGCCAACCGCTTCTACCTGGCTGAGCTTGCCACCGAGATCGAGGTGACGCAGACGTTCATCGATCGGTGTATCCTCGACGCATCCGGCCACGAGTTGGACGAGGTGACTGCGGCGATGGCGAAGTGGTGGGCAACAGAACTGCACCAGCGGGTCATCCAGCGCGCCCTGCAGCTGCACGGCGGCTACGGCTACATGCGCGAATACGCCGTGGCGCACGACTACATGGACTCCCGCGTCGCTACGATCTTCGGCGGCACCACGGAGATTATGAAAGAGATCATCGGGCGGCGCCTGACGCGCTGAGATCTGCGGCGATCAGGTTCGCAATCAGGGGCGGGCGCTCCAACATGATGTCGTGCCCGGCACGTGGCCCATCGACGAGCTCCACGCTGGCCGGTGCCCCACCGGCGCTCTCGTTCACGCGACCTGGGTGGCGAACGGCGATGCCGAACCCGCGAGCACATGCACGCTACCAGAACATGTCGTACGCTCCAGAATTGTATTGACTTCCGGGGCGTGAGCACACTCGGAACCAACGCTCGCCTACCGTGCACCTTGTAAGCTGGCGAGCATGAACGAGCCGGCCCTCACGGTCGATGAACGACTCGCGCTCCTGGCGGCGGGGCACTTTGACGCCGCCCAGGTCGTGCCTGCGATCCTCGATGTCACGAACGCCGACCCTGCCGCAGTCCTCGCGATCCGCACGCTGCCAGCGATCACGTACGAACGCGTCGCCGAGGAGATCCCCCCGCGCCAGAGCGAGACCGCAGATCTCGCGGTTCCCGCGTCCTCCGCGGATGCACTCGTCACCGCCGTGAACCGCAACCCGGTGGCATCCGTCGTCCTCACCCAGCTCGTCCGGGCCACCGCGGCCCTTCCGATCGATGACGCGCTGGCGATGGAGTCGATCTCCTACTCCGCCCTGCAGGCAGGACAGGAATACCAGACGTGGCTGTCACGGCGTCGGGCGCCCGAACCCGCGGGCGATCCGAGCCCTCGCATTCGGATCGAGGCCGATGTCGAGGCCGTCACCATCTGGCTCGACCGCCCCCTACACGCCAACGCGCTCGACACCCGTGCACGGCATGAGCTCGTCGAAGCGCTGACTGGGCTGCGGTACGACGAAAGCCGAATCATACTGCGCGGCGTCGGTCCGCACTTCTGCGCCGGCGGCGACCTCGAGGAGTTCTCCGCCCCCACCGACGTCACCGAGACCCATCGCGTGCGCCTGCGCCAGGGACTCGCAGCCACCGTGGCGCACCTGGGCGCTCGCCTCGATGCGCACGTGCACGGTGCCGTCATCGGCGCGGGTTTGGAACTGAGCGCCTTCGCCGACCGAATCATCGCCCGACCGGATGCCCGCTTTCGTTTGCCCGAGGTGCGGATGGGCCTTCTTCCGGGTTCGGGTGGCACGGTGAGCGTACCGCGCCGCATCGGGGCGAACCGCGCGCTGGTGCTCATGCTCACCGGCCGGGTCCTCGATGCCGAACGAGCGCTGGCCTGGGGCCTGATCGACGAGATCGCACGATGATCGAGTCCGCTGACCTCGTCGCGGACAGCTTGCGCGGAGCGCTCGACGATCCGTTTCCGGGTGTCCTCTCACCCCGGACTCATACCTCGGCTCCGGACTTCACACGCACCTTGACAATCTCCGGCGCACGGCCGTCGGCCGATGTCAGCGCCGTGATCGAGCGCTTGGGCTCACTGGCCGACATGCTCGCTGAGCGCGCCGGTGCGGATCGGCCGGGAATTGATGGTGGCCTGCTCGCCGAACGCGAGCGGCTGTCGCAGGACACCCACATCCCGGCATCGGGGCGATCGCTGCGGGGTGCGACGCGGCTGCACCGCTGCTCCGACGGATGGCTCGCCCTCAACCTCGCGCGCGATGACGACCGCGAGAGCCTCCCCGCCCTCACCGGCGGAGCCGTAGAGCCCGCCGGTGACGGCCTGCTGGAGTGGTGCGCGCAGAAGCGTACAGGCGACGTCCTCGCGCGGGCCCGGCTGCTGGGGCTGGCGGTCGGCATCCTGCCGTCGGCCACGGCCACGGCCACGGCCACGGCGTCGCCGTTCGCGGTGGACGCCTCGGCCGCGCGGAGCGGGCGCCAGTGGCGCGACCGCGTCGTCGTCGACCTGTCTCGGCTGTGGGCGGGACCGCTGGCCGGTGCACTGCTGGCGGAGAGCGGTGCACACGTAATTCGGCTCGTCGATGTGACCGCACCGGCGACAGTGGAACCGACAGACGCCGCCTTCGAGAGCCGCCTGCACTCCGCAAAGGAGACACGGGAGCTCGATTTTGCCGATCGCACGCACCTCGCGCAGATAATCGGCGAGGCGGATATCGTAATCACCTCGATGCGACCGCATGCGCTCGCCCGTTTCCCTGCGGCGCGACCCGACGCGCTGCATCTGGCCATCACCGCGCACGGCACCGGATCGGGCATCGACCGCGTGGGCTTCGGCGATGACTGCGCGGTGGAGGGCGGGCTCGTCGCCTGGTACCCCTCCGACACGGGTGGCAGCCGCCCCGAGTTCCTCGGAGATGCCATTGCCGACCCATTGACAGGGATCATCGCGGCGGTCGCCGCGTTCGGCATGGCGGCGAACGGCCGCGCGGGCCGCGTGGACATGGCGCTGTCACAGGTCGCGGCATGGACGGCATCCGTCTCGGCGATCTCATGAGCGGCACGATGGTGACCCATCCGCGCATGATCAGCGGCCTCGACTGGCGCGGATCCGCGATCGACGTGCACATCGCCGACGGCGTCATCGTCGCCGTGTCGCCCTCCTCTGCGCCGCCACCCCGCCGCACTCTTCTTCCGGCGCTGCACGATCATCACGTGCACCTGTACGCGGCGGCCGCGCGACGGAGGTCGATCGACGCGAGCGGCTGCCGCAGTCGCGAGGATTTCACCGCGATGCTGCGTGCCGCCGCGACGCGGGGCGAGCCGCTGCGGGTGGTGGGGTACGACGACACAGTCGTCGGTCCCCTCGACCGAAGCTTTCTGGACGAGCTGCTCGGCGCCCGCATCCCGGTGCGCGTGCAGCACCGCGGAGGGCACCTCTGGGTGCTCAGCAGCGCCGCGTGCCGGGCCCTCGAATCTACGGTGGAAGTTCCCGCCGACGGGCGATTCTGGGACCAGGATGCCACCTTGGCCACATCTACGACGACCTCAGCCGAGGCACTATCATCGGTGATCGCGCGGCTGCACTCCCGCGGCGTCGTGAGCACCGACGACATGACTCCGACGCTGTCGCATATCGATGCAGAGACCCTTCGCAGCCTGGTGGGCTCGGACCTGGCGCTGACGGTCTTCGGTGCAAACTCTGATCCCGCACGCGCACACGCCGCAGCCGACGGCGTCAAGATCGTGCTCGCAGACCACGAGGTGCCGCTGCCCGAGACGATCACCGCGGCGGTGGCTGCCGCCCGGCCGGCCGCCGTCGCGCTGCACTGCGTCACAGCCGACACCATGGCGATGCTGCTCGCCGCGGCTGACGTGCTGCAGGCCCGCGACCGCATCGAGCATGCCTTCGTCGCCGCCGCCGAGGTCACGCTGCTGTGGGCGGCGCGCCACGCCGACGCGCCCGCAATCGGTGTGCATCCGGGATTCCTGCGCACCCACGGCGACCGTCTCCGCCGCCATGGCGTGGCGTCTGATGTCGCGAACTACCTGCGGGTGCGATCCTGGGCAGACGCCGGGCTAACACTGCTCGGCGGAACGGATCTGCCTTTCTCCACGGATGACCCCTGGACGGCGATGCAGGCTGCAGTGGACCGTCGTACCGCGTCGGGGGTCATCCTCGGCGAGGACGAGGCAATCAGCCCGGAGGATGCCTTCACGCTGTTCCGTCGCGGAGGGTGGAACGGGACAGCACCGCGCCTGGACCTGGGCCCCGGAGACCCGGCGGACCTCTGCATCATCGACGGCACCTGGACTGATGCCCGCCGCGATCTGTCCAGGGTCGACGTGCTCGCCACGTTTCGAGACGGTCGGGACGTCTTCGGTTCCGCATAAGGCACGAGGCTTTCGGATCGACGGCCGCGCCGTACAGAAGCTTTATATTCAGTATTCTGGCACACGTGCGAATACTTCAACGTTACATCTAGAGTGGAGACGAACCGACCGATTCTGGAGGATCCCGTGGCCGACATCTCCCGACAGCTCCGCTCCCTCGAGCCCCGCATCGCCCTGGGTACGAACGCCTTCGGCTGGACGGCATCGACAGACGAGTCCGCCGCAGTGCTCGATGAGCTGCTCAACCGCAGCACCTCACCGATCCTGCTCGACACCGCCGACGTCTACACGGCGCCCGGATCCAGCGACGAGGTGCTCCGCACCTCGGAAGGAGTGATTGGCGCCTGGCTGTCCTCCCGTCCAGGCGTCCGGGAGCGGACGCTCATCGCCTCAAAAGTCGGCGGCGGAAGCGGGCGCGGCCTCCTCTCCGCGGATGCGATTCGGCGCGGCGCGGAAGGGTCACTGGGACGGCTGAACACCGACCATCTCGACGTCTTTTACGCCCACAAGGACGACCCGACCGTGCCTCTCGAGGAGACAGTGACGGCGTTCGATGCACTCGTCAGCGAGGGCCTCATCCGAGGCGTCGGCCTGTCAACCTACACGCCTGAGCGGATGCGTGAATGGATCGAACTCGCCGACCGCATCGGGGCACGCCGCCCCGTCGCAGTTATGCAGCGATACAACCTCATCTCACGGCGAAGCTTCGAACGCGACTATCTGCCGATAATCGCCGAATTCTCCCTCGCCGGGTTTGCGTACTTCGTCCTCGCATCCGGTCTGCTCACCGGGAAGTTCTCCTCACAGGACGAGGTCACCGCCAGCGCGAGAGCCAAGATGACCGCGGTGTTCACCAAGGATGAGGCGTTTACGTTTGTCGAAATCCTCCGTGACATCGCACGCCAGGTGGGCCGCTCACCGGCAGCCGTGGCTACCGCGTGGATGACCGGACGCGAGGGCGTGACGGCGCCTGTGGTCGGCGCGCGAACACCTCAGCAGCTGTCGCAAATCCTTGACGAGCTGGCGCCGCTTCCAAGCGAAACCGCCGCTGCACTTACGGAGGCGTCCATGTCGTTCGCGTGAGCACCCGGCGGTGGACACCGCGCGGCGGCAGAGGCCCGCTCAGATGATCGAAGCGCCGCCGTCGATCACGATCGCCTGCCCTGTCGTGTACGACGCGAGAGGCGACATCAGGAACACCACTGCGTCCGCAACGTCGGATGCGGGAGCTGCGGGGGCCAGCGGCACGGCGGGTGCGTCGATGACCGATCCGGTCATGGGATTGAGGATCCCTCCAGCACAGACCGAATTCGCACGTATGCCTTGCTCGGCTCGTCGCACCCCAACCTGTCGAGCGATCTGGGTGACAGCTGCCGCCATCGCTGAGTACGGGGCACTCGCGCCGGGAACATCCACCGCGGCCGCGGTCGTCGACTGCAGCACGATGCTGCCACCCCGGCGGTCGGCCATATGATCGGCGATCAGATCTACCAGGCGCACGACATCCGAGACCGACGACATACCGGCGAGCCCGCCAAGCCATGCGACGTCGAATCCTTCGCACCAGTCGAAGACAACAGCGGGAAGGACAGCCCCTTCCGAAACCGCGGAAGCGACCTTGCCTCCGGCACCGGAATGCTTCGCCGCCAAAGCCGCTACCGCCTCCGCTACGTCGTCCACGAGCAGCACCGCGGCACCTTCCACGATGAGTCGCTCTGCCACCGCGGTTCCGATAGCCGAAGTCGCGTCCGTGACGAGCGCCGTCTTGCCAGCCAGTTTGAGATCCATATCTGCCCCTTGCCTCTGAATATGCGCACGAACGTGCGACGACTTCGACGCACCCCGGAGCAAAATAAATCAATATAGCCCCGATCATATGTTGATATAATGCATATTGAAACTCGAAGAGGAGAAGATCATGGATCTCGGACTTGACGGAACGGTGGCCGTCGTCACCGGTGGTGGCAGCGGAATCGGACGCGCGACAGCACTGCGCCTCGGCCGGGAAGGCGCGGCTGTCGTCGTCGCAGACCTCTCGGAGGAGCGCGCAGACACGGTGACGCGGGAGATCATCGCCAACGGTGGTGTCGCACTCGCCGCACCCGGCGACGCATCCACTGTCGACGGCGTCGATCGCATCGCGTCGCTCGCCGAGCAGTGGCGGGGTCCGGCGACGCGCCTGTGCTTGAACGCAGGCATCGGCGGTGAAGGCGATGTCCGCTCCATGAGCGTCGATGATTGGCGCCTAGTGTTTGCGATTAATCTCGAGTCGCAATTCCTCGCCGCTCAACGCTTCCTCAACCCAATGATCGAGGCCGGTGGCGGCGCCATCGCGACGACAGGCTCGTTCGGCGCTTTTCGTTCGGGTCACCCCACCTCCACCCCCGCCTACGGCGCATCGAAGGCCGCCGTCACGCAGTTCGTCCGCCACCTCACCGCGCGCTTCTCGGCGCACGGTGTTCGCGCGAACTGCATCTGCCCGGGATCGGTGCAGACAGGATTCGGCTCGGCCGCCGTCGGGTCCGGCACGATGGTCACGGCCCCGATGCGCGCCCCCGCCGGACGCCGCGCGCAGCCGGAGGAGATCGGTGACTGGATGGCATTCCTGCTGTCCGATCGCGCCCGCCACCTTCGCGGTCAGGTCATCCTGGTGGATGGCGGCCGCTCCGCAGTCTGAGTCGTGCAGGACACGAGGAAGCGGCGTGGGTCATGACCCACGCCGCTTCCTCGCCTTTCGCCTACTTTTTCACGGCCACCCCGTCGATAATCGGGAACCCGGCCTTCCACTCCTGCATGCCCACCAGATCGTCGCTGTATGCGACGGTGTAGTTTCGCCACAGCACGGGGATGTAGGCGGGCACCGTCTCCTGCGTCAGGCGCGCAATGTCCGCGAAAGCCCGCGCGCGCTCGTTGGGGTCCACAATCCCCTCGCTCGCGCGGATGAGCTCATCCAGGCCATCGACCGTGATGGATCCGGGGTTCCGCACCGACTCGGCGCTCAGGTGCCGCCAGAGAAACGGCGTCGGATCCAGGGTGGGGACGAGGTTCTGGGTGGCGATGGGGATGGTGGGCTTCACCCACGTAACCTCCGCGATGCTAGCACCCTGAGGGAACGCGAGATCGACATCGATGCCTATCTCCGCCCAGGACGCCTGGAGCGCCTCCGTGAGTTGCTTGTTGTTCGCCTGCCCCGCGAATGTGTACCTGAATCCATCGGCGTACCCCGCCTCCGCCATGAGTGCGCGCGCCCGGGTGAGGTCATACGGGATCTCCGCAAGGGACTCATCGAACCCGAAGCGTCCGGGCGCGATGAATTGATTGGCAGCTGCAGCATGGCCGAAGAAGATGCCATCGACGAGGCCCGCGCGATCGATTGCCATGGACATCGCGGCGCGCACGCGCGGATCAGCGAGTTCGGGGGCGAGATCGGGGTTGAGTCCGATGCCGACAAACTCCGAGCCGTCAATCTCATAGGAAGGGATGCCTGCGGCGCTGATCGAGTCGGCGAACGCCGGCTCGATCAGCGCCATGTCGATCTCTCCGGATCGGACGGCGTTCGCCATCGCGGTCGGATCCTCGATCCAGCGCAGCGAGACGCCGGCGAGCTGAACGCTCTCCGCGTTCCAATGATCGGGATTCCGAATGAGGTCGAGCTGCACTCCCGGCGCGTCTCGATCGACGGTGAACTTGCCGGTTCCGATCGGAAGCTCGTAGTCACCGGACGCGACCACGTCGGAGCTCAGCATCAGCCCAGCGCGAGACGAGAGCGTCTCGGGGAATCCGACCTGCGGCGCCGAGAGCGTCACGCGAAGGTGCGTGTCGTCGATCACCTCGATGCCGGCCAGCGCCGCGAGGTCGGCCTTCGAATTCGAAGCGTCACCCGCGTAGTACTCGAGAGTGTCGCTGACGTCCTGCGCATCGAAGGTCGACCCGTCACTGAAGACGACGTCGTCGCGGAGCTCGAACTCCCATGTCGAACCCGCATCAGGCGTTGCCCAACCCACGGCGAGCCCCGGCTCCAGCGTCAGGTCAGCTCTCACACGCACGAGGGTGTCATAGACCATGTCGTAGATTGGGACGATCGTGGCCCCGGGCATCTTGGACGGATCCCAGGAATTGTGCAAGAAGCGCACTCCGATCGAGATCGTCGCCCCCGTGTCGATCGTGACGTCGTCCGCACTCTCCGCGGAAGATGTTCCTGCGCACCCCGCGAGCGCAAGCGTCACCCCGGCGATCGCGGATATCGATCGCGCTAGTTTCCGGTTCTTCATTCCACTCCTTTGTGTCTGCATTACCGTGATAACAGACACTAGCATTGCATCCGATCGGAGTGCGATTGATGTGTTTATTTCTATATCTCTGCTAAAAAGAGAGCGGATACTCTCCGACAGCACGGGCAGTTTGAACGTGACGCTTGTTTAATTTTCTGATCGGAAGGAAAAAAGATGATAGATTCTGCGCGTACACCGCTTCCAGGCCCTGCGGAGTTCCCGTTGCGCTGGCAGGTCGGAGAGGCACGGATCACGCGTATCCCCGAGAAGTACGTCGAGCTTGCGTTCGCCACCTTCCTGCCGGACGGTGACCCGGATGCCCCCGAGCTCGGCTGGATGCCCCGCGCCGCCGTCACCGCAGACGGGGACGCGGTGCAGAGCTTTCACTCCTTCGTGATCGAGATCGGCGACGAGGTGATCGTCGTCGATACCGGCTATGGCGATCGGAAGATGCGCCCCGGTCGCGTCAACGCACATATGCTTCGCACGACGTACCTGGACTCATTCGCGCTGGCAGGTTACAGCAGGCGCGACGTCACCACCGTCATCAACTCCCACGGGCACCTCGATCACATCGGGTGGAACACCGTGCTCGAAGGCGACGCTTGGGTTCCGGCGTTCCCGCAGGCCCGGTATGTGATGGATCATGTCGAGCTCGCGTATTGGACCGAGGGCAAACGGAGCCCCGCCAACGACGAGGATGCGCAGATGCGGGCCATCGAGGATTCACTGCTGCCGCTACGCGCGCATGGCGTGATGACCACTACTCGCGGCGCGCAGGAGATCAACGATGGCGTGGAGGTCGTGCCGTTCCCCGGACACACTCCAGGGCACCTGTGTGTCCGCGTCCGATCCAACGGCGCAGAGGCGTGGATCACGGGTGATCTCCTCATCCACCCCAGCCACATCAGCTTCCCAGAGTGGGGCTGCTCGATCGACACCGATCCGGCGCAGGCAGAGCGTTCGCGGCGTAGCTTGCTCGCGCAGGTCGCCGATCGCGATGTACTCGTCCTCGGCTCGCACTGGGTGGCGCCGACCGGGATGCGCGTCCAGTCGTCGCAGGCCCAGCGCTTCCAGGGCATGCTCGTGGTCGCGCCTCACTGAGGCCGCTCAGCGGGCGATCAACGCGTCAGCAGGTCCTGGTCGCCCGGTGACATTGCCGCAAGCTCGTCGAGAGTGCGCAGCGCGGCTTCCCGCACGCGTTCGGCCCAGACCTCGTCGATTCCGTCCAGCAGTTGCTCGAAGCGGAACACTGCCAGCGGACCGAGCGCGTCGAACACGCGGGCGACGGAGTCTCGTGCTTCCCGCCGCAGCCAGCCTTCCGGCATGAGCGAGAGCGGCAGGCCTGGATCTAGCGGCACCAAACGACGGTATCGAGTGAGCAGCAGCGTTCGTTTCACCAGTGCTGCCGCGGGAGAGAGATCGCCAGCGGCGAACTGCGCCGCGAGCTCTTCAGCCTCGTCTAGGACGATCGCATACGCCGCATTGATGCCTTCGAGGTCCCACGATTCGATCGGCTGACGGCCGCGCACCATGAAAGACGAATCCTCGACGAGATGCGCACTGAGCTGTTCGACCCCGCGAACGTCGGCCTTCGTGACGGCGACCTCCCGCAGGTCTCCAGGCGCGATCCACACGCCGTCGTAGAACGGTGCGAAGCCCTCCAATCTCAGCGAGTCGCGCAGTGCCATGCGAATCCGACTCTGCTGCTCCGGCACGGAGAATGCTACGACTGTCCACACCCCAGACCAATCGTCGGTGAGGCCGAAGTTCAGTATTCGTCGCACACCCGGCTCTGCGCGGCTTCGCGTAGGAGGAGCGGCGCGGAAGAAGAGATTCCTGCCGGCCTTTCGTGTCTCGAGGAGATCGTCGCGCTCAAGACGGCGGAGCGTGGCACGCGCGTTCGGTGCCGCGACGTCGAAATCCGCGAGTACCGAGACCAGAAAGGTGCCCGGGACCTCGATGGCAGCGTCATTGCGCCAGTAATATGCGAAGAAGGTCGCCATGATGTCGCGTGCGGTAATGCGTCGAGCTAGCCTTCCCTCCGCACGGCCACCCACGGTGGCGGCATCGCTCTCCGAATCGTCCAGAACCGTCGTCATATGCTCTCTCCTCTTCGTGACCCGCCGACGTGCGCCGTCAACACTCTCTGACTCGGTGTGAGGAACCTCCCCATCGGATCGAAACCGCAGCGTACGCCTTCGAATTTCGTGAAATCCGGGTACTGAGCGCTCAGGTACTCGACCGAGCGACAATGCTCCTTCGCCCAGTGCGGTCGCGCGCCATAGACTACCAAGATCTCTTCGAGCATCGCGAACAACGTGGGGAATCGCTCGCCGCTCGGAGCCGCAGCGGACACCGTGACCGACGTTCGCCCGGCGTACGGCGACAGGTACGCCGCATCCGACGACACGACCCGCAGCGCGACAGGCATCGCGATCTCGACCTCTGGTGCCCGCCGGAGTGCATCGTCAATCTCGCGCACGAGGTCGCCTGCCCGATCCACCGCCGCTGCATGCTCCGTAACGGTGAAGGCCGCAGGCGCCGTCGCACCTGCGGAAGCGAGCGCCACGTAGCTCGGTAGTGCACCCTCGGCGCCCGGCCGCGCCGGCGCCCACTCCTTCAAGTGGAATCGGCGTCCTTCAGGAGCACCGTCACCTCGTGGGTGCCACCGCACCGCGCGTCGGACTCCGTCCTGCTGGGTGAGCCAGCCAGACGAGAACTCGGCATACCAGGAGTCACGCACCGTCATCCAAGTCGCCGCATGCACGCTCATGTCAACCTCGGTCACGACGCCAAGCATGCCCAGATTCACCTGCGCAGCGCGAAGCACGGCGTTGTCGTCGCCGGTGACGGAGATGATCTCACCGTGGGCATCCACGATTCGAAAGGCGCGCGCGTATGCAGACAGTGCCGCTTGCGTCGCGCCCGAGCCGTGCGTCGCGGTTGCCAGGGCACCGGCGATGCTCTGCCCAGAGAACCCACCGAGAGTCGGAAGTTCGAGACCTCGATCCCATAGATCCGCGCACAGGTCGAGCAGTCTCGTTCCCCCGGCCGCCGAGACGATGCCGGCGTCGAGGTCGATGCTGCGCACACCCTGCAGGCGATCGGTGTGGATGACCACCGCCTCCTCGCCGACGGTGTCTGCCCAGGAGAAGCCCGGCCCGACCGCGCGCACCTGTCGCCCTTCGGCCACGGCCTGCCTGACCGTTTGCGCGATGCCGGTCTCATTGGCCGGGCGCTCCTGCCGCGAGACGGAGACAGTCCGAGACCCGCTCCAGTTGGACCAGGTTTCGGACGACGCCTCCGGTGTCACGACGCGCGCTCGACCAGCTGCGCGCGGATGTCCTTGCGCAGGAGCTTGCCCATCTCGTTATGGGGCAGCTCGCCCCACACAACGATGTTCGCCGGCACCCGTGAAGACCGCAGACGCGATCGAACCAGCGTTCGGAGTTCATCCGGGTCCACCGTCGCCCCGGGCAATATCACCAGCACCGCCACAGGCACCTCGCCCCACTGGTCATCCGGCATCGCCACAACGGCGGCATCCACTACCGTCGGATGCTCCCGGAGAACATCCTCGATCTCACCGGGCGAGATGTTCTCGCCTCCACGTATGATCACATCGTCCGCACGTCCGCTGAGGAAGAGGTAGCCACCCACGTCCAGCCTGCCTCGGTCCTTCGTCGCGAACCAACCGTTGACCAGGTGTGAATCCATCCCGCGGTACGCACCCGCGATCTGCGGACCTCGCACCCAGATGTCACCTTCGTCGCCCGGTGGCACGATCGCACCGTCATCTCCGCGGATCTGCAGCTCGATCGACGGGATCGGCCGACCGACGGAGCCGAGGCGCGCACGCACCGACAAGTCCGAAGACGCCAGTGCCTCACGGTGGTCGTCCGGTCCGAGTAGCGCAATCGTCGAACTCGTCTCGGTCAGACCGTAGGCGTTGGTGAACCCCACGTGCGGCAGGTGCGCGAGAGTGGCGCTGATCAGCTCCACGGGCATCCGTCCGCCGCCATAGGACAGTGCGCGCAGCGACGGCAGCGTCTCACCGGTCGAGACGAGCTCGTCCAGGATCCGCTGTAGCATGGTCGGCACGACCATCGCCGAGGTCACCTTCTGGTCGCTCACGGCGGCGATCCATCCCTCCGCGTCGAACGAGTCGAGGTAGACCATCTTCCGCGCGGCGAACACCGACGAGAGCACGGCGGCGATCCCCGCGACATGGTACGGGGGCACACTGACCAGCGCGGCGTCTTCCTCGGGTGCGGAGAGCATCTCCACGGTGCCGAGGATGTAAGACGTCAAATTCTCGTGGCTCAGCTCCACGATCTTCGGCTCACCGGTGGTGCCGCTGGTGAACAGCCACACCGCGATGTTCCCGCCATCAGAGGAGGCGGATTCGACGACAGCAGGCGTCCGCGCCTGAGCGATATCGAGAAGAATCGCGTCGCCCACACCCCCGACGCGACGTGCGCCTGCGTCGTCTGTGACGATGAGTACCCGCCCGAGGCGCTCGACCTGGCGGCGCAGCTGCTCGTCGGCGAGCCGATAGTTCAGCGGCGCGAACGGGATACCGGCGGAGGCGGAGGCGAACAGGAGCAGCGGCACCGCCGCCGAGTTTGTCCCGATGAACGCGATCGCCTCTACGCCGTCGTGGGCTGCACGGGCCGCCAGGGACTGCGCACCCCGCTGCACCTCTGCATACGACAGCGCTCCCTGTCCATCGACGATCGCGGTTCGGTCCGGCGCGATCTCGGCGATGGTGCTGAGCAGAACGGAGATGCTCATGTCAATCCGAGGAGGGCAGTGGTGTCGCGGCGCGCTGGCCCAGCTCACGGCCATCGGCGGTGAGCGGACCGGCGCCGGGGCGTGTGACCATCACGACGAGGCTGGTCTGCGCATCCTCGAACCGCTTTCCGACGGCGAGTTCTGCACCATCGCCGTTCCCTTCCACACCCTCGGGGCGTTCGGTCAGCATAGGCGCACCTGCGCACGCGAGCTCGACATCCGCACCGGTGACGATGATCGCCTCCACGCTGGACGCGGCGCTGAACACACGGGTTCCTGCAGTCCAAGTAGTCATATTCTCTTCCTTTCTCCGAGGCTCAGCGGCCGCGGAATTTTTCTGCTCGCAGGCGAAGGGAACCGCCATCGACGGGGAGGATGTCGGATGTCACGTACCGCGCTTCATCCGACGCGAAGTACAGCGCCGCGCTCGCGATGTCATCGGGCGTGCCGCGGCGCTTGATCGACAGATCGACGATGCCGTCGTCGTCGTACATCCCGGAGGCGCGCACGGCGTTGCTCATGGGGGTCTCGACGGGACCGGGGCAGATCGCGTTGACGCGGATACCGTACTCGCCGTACTGGAAGGCCAGGCTGCGCGTGAGAGCGACCACCCCACCCTTCGACGCGGCGTACCCGGCGCGGGGCGCCATGCCGATCGCGGCGGCCGAGGCAATGTTCACGATCGATCCGCCGCCGCCGCGCTCCATGAGCGCCGGCAGCGTGTGCTTGCAGCACAGGAACACACCGGTGAGGTTGACGTCGAGGAGGCGCTGCCAGGCGTCCTGCTCGAGTTCGTGCAGCCTGAGCGTGTCCCCGAACGAGATGCCGGCGTTGTTGACGAGGATGTCGATCCCGCCGAAGGAGTCGACGGTGGCCTGCGTCATCGCCGCGACATCATCCGCGTCGGTGACGTTCACCCGCAGGGCGATGGCTCTGCCGCCGCGCTCGATGATCTGCGAGACCGTCTCCTGGGCCGCCTCGAACGCCAGGTCGGCGACCGTGACCGATGCGCCTTCCGCCGCGAACCGCCGGGCGATGCCCCGTCCGATCCCGCTGCCGGCTCCGGTGACGATGGCGCTCTTGCCTGCGATCCTGCCGCTGCTCATTGTCTGTGCTCCTTCTTCCCGCGCCATGGTCAGTCCGTCCGCGTGCGTGTCGTGCCGCCATCGACCGGCAGCACCGTGCCAGTAATGTAGGACGCCTCATCAGATGCCAGGAACGTCGCCGCATAGGCGATGTCGTCCGGCTCGCCGAATCCCGGCAGGACCTTGCTGACGATCGGCCGTGCGTCGTGCTCGGCGGCCGTCGTCGCGATGAAGTCGTTCTTGTACTCCGAGATGTGCGCCAACTCGGTGCGCCGGTCGGTCTCGATCGTGCTGGGGGTGATGATGTTCGCCCGCACGCCGTACTCTGCGGCCTGCGCGGCGACCGCCTTCGTGAGCGCGTTGACCGCCGCCTTCGATGCGGCGTAGACGGGTAGCGCGGATTTGACCAGCGAGGCGATCGACGAGATGTTGACGATCGATCCGCCGCCGTGCTCGCGCATCACGGGCAGAACGTGCTTCATGGTGAAGAAGACGCCCTTGGCGTTCACGTCCATAGTCCGGTCCCACACCTCCTCGGTGAGGTCGGTCAGTTCGGGCGGTTCGATCCCGTAGACGGCGTGGTTGTTGCAGAGCACGTCGACCCTACCGAAGACACGGATCGTCTCCGCGACCAGATCGCGCACCTCGTCCTCCTTCGAGACGTCGGCGCGCACGAAGTGCGCCTGGCCG
Source organism: Microbacterium sp. A94 (assembly GCF_051842855.1). Lineage (NCBI taxonomy): Bacteria > Bacillati > Actinomycetota > Actinomycetes > Micrococcales > Microbacteriaceae > Microbacterium > Microbacterium sp. A94. The sequence goes on from NZ_JBPXMU010000002.1 coordinate 288,654, forward strand.
CCGGCGATGCGGATCAGCTCCACGGTCTCTTGACCGGAGACCACGGTGCGGCATGTCACGACGACTCGAGCCCCCTCTCGCGCGTACATCTCCGCGATCGCGCGTCCGATGCCTGTGCCGGCGCCTGTGACGATGGCCGTTCGCCCGGACAGTCGACCCGATCCTGAATCCATACTCACTGCAGTGCTCCTTCCAAGAGCAGGTCGATGAACTCGACCTCGCTGAAACCGAGATCACCGGTGACGATCTGCTCGTTGTGCTCGCCCATCATGGGCGCGGCGGTGACCTCGGCGACCGTGCGTGAGAGACGGAACGGGGGCACCTGGTGCGGGAAAGCGCCGAGCACGGAGTGCGGTACCTCCGCGAGGACCCCGCGGTGGGTGAGCTGAGGATCGGCATCGATGAAGTCGTGCGGAGTTTGCACGGCGCCCGCACGGACGCGGGCGGCCTGGAGCAAGGTCATGACCTCGTGCGGCTCGCGCTCGCGCGTCCACTCCGCGACGAGGTCGTCGAGGCGATCCTCGTTGTGCTTGCGGTCCTCGTGCGTGGCGAAGGCAGGATCGGTCGTCCATGCGGGTGCGCCGATGGCCGCGGCGAAGCGCGACCATTCCTCGTCGCCGAACACCGCGATCGCGCTCCAGCGATCCTCACCCGCACAGGGGTAAACACCGTGGGGCGCGGCATCCGTCACGCGGTTGCCGGTGCGACTCTGCTCGCGTCCGTTCACCTCGAAATCGAGGGTCGCGGGCATGATCTGTTGTGCGGTCACCTCGTACATGCTCGCTTCGAGGTACTGGCCCTGGCCGGTACGACGTCGGTGAAGGAGCGCCCCCACCACGCCGATCGCGTTGACCAGCGGCACGATGTAGTCGCCGTAGATGCCCGCGCTGGGGGTGATCGGCGTGCGATCGGGCCATCCCGTCAGGTGCAGTCGCCCCGAGATCGCCGCGCCGGTGCCGTCGATGCCCCATTCGTTCGCCAGCGGCCCGGTCTGACCGAACAGGCTGCCGCTGATGTAGATGACATCGGGGTTGATCTTCTTGACGTCTTCGTACCCGTAACCGAGGGCGGCGAGGGTGCCGGGGGTGAAGTTCTCGTTGATGACGTCGGCCTGTCGGATCAGTCCTTCGATGACGCGACGAGACTTGGGGTTCTTTAGGTCGATCGACAGGCTCTTCTTCGAGGTGTTGAAGTGCGCGAACCAGGGCTTGTCGTCGAAGCTGGTGCGCGTCGATCGGGAGAAGCGGCGGTCGACGCGCGTCATGTCGGGACGCTTGGAGGATTCGACTCGGATGACCTCTGCCCCGTGGTCGCCGAGGAGCTTGCCCGTGATCGACCCGACGAGTGCCCAGCCGAAGTCGAGGACACGGATCCCGGCGAGCGCTGGCGTGGTCGGAGCGTCACACGGAGCTGCGGCGACGGTGTCCCTCGGTGCGCCGCCGAGGCCGGCGAGGATCTCTTCGGTGTCGGCGCCGAGCGTGGGGGCCGGCGTCGTGATGCCGGTCGTGGAAACACTGGCTTTGAAGAAGTAGCGCGGGATGTCGATGCGACCAAGCGCAGGGTCCTCGACACGCGACCAGTACTCCCGCGAACGGAGGTGCTCACAGGCGTGGACGTCGCCCGGCTCGTTGGCCACGGTCGCATTCAGGCCCCGTGCGAGCGACTCCCGGCGGACCTCCTCGCGGGTGAAGCGGAGGAAAAACGGACCGATCACGTCGGCGAAGCGGCCCCATTCCTCCTGGGTGATGCCCGCCTTGTCGAACGACATCCAGTCGTCGATCTCCTGCAGCGCGTGAACCGGGTGGTATTCGCCGATCCAGTCGCTGAGCGCCTTGTTGGCGGTCGCCCCGAAGGCGCCGCCGAGCATGTGCCAGAACAGGTGCCCGTCCTTGCAGGGCCAGAACCAGTCCGTCGCCGTGGGGCCAAGCTGGGACTTGTGCCCCTCACGGGAGAGGGCGACGCCCTCGCTCCAGGCCACGATGGCCGAGGTCATCCGGCTCGCGGCAACCTCCTGCACGGAGACGTCGACGTCCTGACCCGTGTGCGAGGTGTCGGCCTCGAAGTACGCGAGCATCACGCCAAGCGCCGCTGCCACACCGGCGTGGAAGTAGCCCGAGTCGAGAGCTTCCTTGACCGGCGGCAGATCGGGGTCTCCCGTGTTGTTGAGCACTCCGCTCATCGCGATCACTGTCAGCTCGGAGGCGATGTACTCGGAGTACGGGCCGGTGCGGCCGAACGGTGTCACGGAGGCGCCGATGAGTGCGGGATTCTCGGCGCGGAGGTCTGCCACCGCAAGACCGCGACGTTCGAGGGCACGCGGGTCGGACCCCTCGACGATGATCTGCGACGTCCGCGCGAGTGCGCGGAACGCGTCTGCACCTTCGGGGGTGTCCAGATCCAGCACGATGCTGCGCTTGCCGGCGTTGAACGACCGCCAGTAGAGACTGTTCTCGATGCCGGGCTCGTCGCCGCGGAACGGTGGCAGCTTCCGGGCAGGGTCGCCGCCGGGGCGTTCAACCTTGATCACTTCGGCACCGAGCTCCGCAAGGATCTTTCCGCAGACAAATCCCATCTCGTCTGTCAGGTCCAGTACGCGGACCCCTTCGAGCATCGCGGTCATCGCTTCTCCTCTGTCGTGTCGTCGCGCCGCGGGTCGAGACCGCTGAGCAGGTCTCCGATCACAGCATGCAGGTGCGCCGTCTCTTCGAGCGCGTAGTCGGTGTCGGGCAGTGCCAGCACCGCGATGCCGCGAGCGCGCAGTGCTTCGGCCTGGTCCGGGAAGTCCCAACCGTAGGCGCTGTCGCCGCGGAGGTGGAGCGCGATGACGGCGTCCGGCTGTGTCGCCGCCGCCATCTCGACACGCTGCGCGATGCGGCGCTCGCGACCGAATGCCCAGCTCTCGGGGAATTTGTACGTCCAGCGATCGGCCAGTGCGTCGAAGGGATCGGAGTTCTCGCGCACGGGTGTGTGGGCGTAGCGCATGCCGAACTCGGTGTCCTCGCCGACGACGACGGCTCCGAGATCCTCGATCAGGCGGACAAAGCCGAGTTGGTCGACGGAGCTGCCGCTGAGGAAGACACGCGGCGCGCCGGCCAAGCCACCCACCGGCTCCCGCTCGTCCAGCGCGTCGAGCGTCTCCTCGAGGAGCCCGTTGAAGCGCTGCTTCGGCATGAGCATGGCGGCGAGTGCGATGGCCGCAGCGTCGACGCCGGTGATGGTGGAGTTGTCGGATGCGCGGATCGCCTCGACCCGACGGAGCAGTTCGCGCGTCCGATTGACGAGTCGGATGGCATTCTGCAGACTGTCGGCGGTGACGGCACGCGGGCCGATCGCAGAAAGCTGCTCGGCGAGGAGCACCATTCCGGCGCGATTGTATTCGCGGTGCTCGGCGAAGCTCCCGCGTGCGCGTTCGAGATACAGGGTGTGCGCGATGTCAGGCGCGCCGAAGACCGAGCGATAGGCCTCGAAGAAGCCTGCGGTCTCGCCGATCCAGCGGTCACCGCCGGTGACGCAGAGCACCTCGACGGCATCGTGGCGACCGGTGGCGAGCGCTTCGTACAGGTAGCGGATGCGGGTGGGCGCCGACACGTCGAGATGGGCGTCGACGGTGGCGGGTGCGACGGCGAGGTCGCCGGTCAGGAGCATCGGGCGGTAGCCCGCCGCGATCGCGATCTCCTCCGGGAAGCCGGTGTCGAGGAATCCGGCGATGGGCTCATCGACCCCGCCGGTCAGCTCGGTGATCGCGGCCGCATCCCAACGCGCCTCCACGACGTGATGGAACACGCTGAACGCCGTATCGCGATCCATGCGAACCTCCTCATTCACCATCATGTTTAATATCTTACCACTCGATCGAACGAATTGTGTTACACATATTGCAGGGCCGTCTGCGTCTTCCGCGTGACGACTGGCGGGCGTGACGACGTGCACCACCCGTCGATCCGTTCAGATCTAGGAACTGCCCGTGCTGCTCTGGATTCCCTCGATGAAGGTGGTGACCTGCGCCCGCATCGACTCCTCGTCCCAGGCCTCGCTGTCGAATGGCGCGTAGTCGAGCAGTAGAACCTCGATGCCCGCGACCTGCAGCTCGAGCGCCATGTATCGGGACGACGCGATGGTGTCGCGCGTCGCCGCTCTGGCAGGAAGGACGACGCCGTCGATCCCGAACTCCCGGCACTGCGCCACGATCAGCGACGCGGCGGCCTTCGGGCTGCTGCCGGTGTACTTCATGTGGCGGCGCAGGAACGCCGAGCGTAGCGCATCCTCGCTCGGGTCCTGGATGAGGCGCTTCGCCCGGGGCAAGTACATCGTCTCGATGAACACGGTGTCGTGACTCTCCTCCCAGGCGTTGAGGAAGCCGAGGTTGAACCACAGCGGCGTCCCACCCCAGAGCAGACGGGTCTTCTCCTCCGGCACCGCGAAGGCTCCGTCGGCGGCGCGCTGCTCGACCTCTGCGTGGACGCGCTTGACGTGCTCGAGCGCCCACTCGTGGCCGAAGTGGGTCTCGAAGATGGCCACCTCGGAGTAGGCATCCGTCGCTGTGAAGAGCGCGGGGCCGCCGCTCCCCCACCCCAGCTGCACGATGCGCTCGTAGTACTCGGCCATCTCGTTTGCGCGATGCATCAGCTCGCGCAGATCGGTCTCCCGGTACGGTATGCCGGTGACCTGCTCGAGCAGCCGCACCGCCGCGCGCACCTCGTTCGTCGCGAAGTCGAGGATTCGCGGATCGCGCCATTCGGGACCGTCCCACCAGCCGTCGGGGATGCCGAGCTGCCGATAGGGGTCGTCGGTCAGGAGCACGGGCACGCCGAATTCGCGGCCGTACAGCTCATAGATGCCCGGCTCCTGCATGTATCCACCGAAGATGGCCGCCGGTGTGGGCAGCCCGCCGTACGGCGCGCGGGGGTCGGGATCGAAGCAGTAACCCAGCGGCAGGCTCTCGTAGTTGGAGAGAGAGGGGAAGTACCCCCGCCGTTCGATCGCACGCTGGAATTGACCGTACATCTGTTTAGCCGCGAGGACCGAGCCGTATTGGACGGGCAACACGAGGTGGATCCCCATCGCATTGAACAGCTCCATGGGGCCGTAACCGAAGACGAAGGGGCTGCCGTTCGCGATGTCGGACCACATGAGCTCGCTGTGGGCCTTGTTCAACGCGGTGGCCTCCCGCACCGAATCGAGCCGCTTGACGCTGCGCACGCCCTGCCACTTCTGCGTCATACCGATGCCCCGCCCTGGGTAACGCCGATGATCGGGAGTGCTCTCAGCGGCGCGCCCGCGAGGGCCGGGCCGGTGGTGTGGAGGTGGCACCGTGAGATCCCGCCTCCGATGACCTCGATGACCGGCGCCGGCTCCACGTGGCAGATCTCCATCGCGTACGGGCATCGGCTGCTGAACGAGCATCCGGGTGGGGGATTCGTCGGGTCGGGGACGTCGCCGTCGAGCACGCGCTTAGCCGTCGACCGCTGCAGCTCCGGATCCGGCTCAGGCACCGCCTCGAGAAGCACCTGGGTGTAGGGGTGCGCAGGACCGTCGAACAGCCGATCGACCGGGCCCTCCTCCATGACCTCGCCCAGGTACATCACTGCGACGCGATCGGAGATGTGACGGACGACGGCGAGGTCGTGGGAGATGAAGAGATACGACAGCCCGAGTCGCTCACGCAGGCTCTCGAGTAGGCTGAGCACCTGATTCTGCGTCGAAACATCGAGCGCGCTGACCGCCTCATCGCAAATGAGGATCTCCGGCTCGAGCACGATGGCCCTCGCGATCGCGATGCGCTGCCGCTGACCTCCGGAGAACTCGTCAGGGTAGCGGTCCGCGAATTCGGGACGCAGACCGACGAGATCCAGCACCTCCGCGACGCGCTCGCGACGCTCCCTGGCGGATAGCCGCGCGTGCACCTTGAGCGGTTCCGCGACGCTCTGGCCGACGGTGAGCGAGGGATTCAGAGACGAGTACGGATCCTGGAACACCATCTGCACCTTGCGGCGATGCGAGCGGAAATGCCTCTCGCTCAGGTCCGTGACATCTGACCCGAGCAGGACAATCCGCCCTTCAGAGCGGATCAGTCGCATCACGGCACGCGCGAGAGTCGACTTGCCGGACCCGGACTCCCCCACGATTCCCAGCGTCTCGCCAGCGCCGAGCGTGAGGTCGACTCCGCGTACCGCGCGCACCGTGGTGCGGTGGCCGCCGCGGACCACGGGAAAGGAGACCACGAGATTCTCGGCCTCGAGGACGTTCGCAGCGTTCGCAGCATCGCTCATGACGTCACATCTTCCTTCCATTGAACGCCCCGTGTGCATCGGTTGGCGCGGTCGTCTCCGACCTCGATGAGCGTCGTCGGCTGCAGGCACTCCTCGAGCGCATGCATGCATCGTGGCGCGAATCGGCAGCCGGCGGTGAACTCAACCGGCCGCGGCGGCGTACCGGGGATCCACTCGAGCTGCTTGCGGGCGCCTCTGAGTCGCGGCATCGATGCGAGTAGCCGACTAGTGTACGGGTGCTGCGGCGAGGCGAATGTGTCGCGCACGTCTCCCGTCTCCACGATCTGCCCTGCGTACATCACGGCCACCCGGTCACAGATGTCGGCGACGACACCCATGTTGTGCGTGATGAAGATCATCGCCAGACCGAGCTCGTCGCGCATATCTGCCAGGAGCGAGAGGATCTGCGCTTGGACGCTGACATCGAGCGCCGTGGTCGGTTCGTCGGCGATCAGCAGGGCAGGGTCGTTGGCGATCGCCATCGCGATCAGCACACGCTGGCGCATGCCACCCGAGAACTCATGCGGGTAGCTCTCGGCGCGCGCTTTCGCGTTCGGGATCCGGACCTTGTCCATGGCTTCGATCGCGAGCCGCTTGGCCTCGGCACGCGTCACACCCTGGTGCAGACGAATCCCTTCGGCAATCTGGTTTCCCACCTTGAACGAAGGGTCCAGACTCGTCATCGGCTCCTGGAAGATCATCGCCATGCCGTTGCCACGAAGCCGGGCGAGCTGTTTCTCTGGCATCGTCAGGAGGTCGGACCCTCGGAACGCCGCGCGCCCTGACGCACGCTGGCCTCGTCGGCGTCCGACGAACCCCATCATCGTCATGGCGGAGACACTCTTGCCGGAGCCTGATTCGCCGACGAGACCCAGCGTCTCACCGGGGCGCACCGAGTAGGTCACGCCGTCGACTACGGGAATCCAGCGCCCGTCGATCTCGATCTCCGTCCGGAGGTCGGCGACTTCGAGAATTGGTTCCGTGCGGTCAAGAGTCATCGAACGACCTTCTTTCCAATGGAGTCGCGGATGCCATCGCCCAAGAGATTGAGGGAGAAGACACAGAGAGCGATCATCAGGCCGGGGAAGACCGCAAGCCACGGCGCGCGATCAATGTAAGCGAATGAGGAAGAGAGCATTGCACCCCAGGAAGCCTGTGGCGGTTGGACGCCGACGCCGATGAAACTCAGGCCCGCTTCGATGAGCATGACCTGCCCGGCCAAAACGGCGATATAGACGATGAGCGGCGGAATGACGTTCGGCAGGATATGTCGGCCGAGGATCTGCACGGACGGCGTGCCAATGCTGCGCGCCGCTTCTACGTAGGTCTCCTCCCGAACGGAGAGGACCGACCCACGGATGAGACGGATCGCTCCGGGGGCGAGCACCACGCCCAGTGCGATCATCGCGTTGCTGAGGCTGGGTCCGAGGATTCCGGCGATCGCGATTGCGAGCAGGATGCCGGGGAAGCTCATCAATACGTCGGTGACGAACATGATGACTCGCTCCACCCATCCGCGGAAGAACCCTGCCGCGAGCCCGAGCGTCACCCCAATCGATACGGTAAGCACGGTGCCCTGCAGCGCGGCGCTGAGCGAGACCTGCGCGCCTGAGATGAGTCGGCTCATCAGGTCTCGGCCAAGTTCATCGGTGCCAAGTACATGACCGTCGACACCGGGGGCGAGCAGGACGGATGTGAGCGCTGTCGCGTCTGGGTCATAGGGGCTCAACAGATCGGCGAAGACAGCCACAAGCACCGTGAGCACAAGGGCTACCAGACCCGCGATGGCGAGCTTCTGGTGTGCGAAGCGTTGTGCGAAGCCGACACGCTTAGGGCGACGACCAGTGGGTATTTGGATCGTGAAGGTCATGACACGCGCACCTTCGGGTTCAGAACGGTGTAAAGCACATCGGTGAGGAAGTTGACAACAATCACGATCACTGTGGTTACGAGCACGATGCCCTGAAGGACGGGGATGTCCTTGGCGACGACCGAATTGATCGCGAGCGTACCCAGACCTGGGATGTTGAAGACCTTTTCCACCACCACCGAGCCGCCGAGCAGCCCCGCCATCTGGTAGCCGATCACGGTGACCACCGGCAGCGAACCATTTTTGAGCGCTCGGGTCCACAGCACACGGGAGCGCGACAGACCCTGCGAGCGGGCAGTGCGAATGTAGTCCTGGGTGAGCGTATCGGAGATCGAGCTGCGAGTCTGACGTTGCAACTCTGCGCCCACGGCCATGGCCAGAGCGATGGCCGGGAGGATGATGTGGGCGAACCAATCAACCGGATCGTCCTCGAATGCGGTGTAGCCCACCGCGGGGAAGATCGGGATGGCGAAGGCGAATAGGAGGATGAGGATCATCCCGACCCAGAAGTTGGGAGTCACGATTCCCAGCGTCGACAGGACAGTGGTTACGCGGTCCGCCATCCGCCCACGATAGGCGGCGGCGAGCATCCCGACGAGCACGCCAGCGATCACCGCGATGGCGATGGCCGTCAGCGCGATCGACATCGTCGCGGGGAGCCGGTCGAGAATGAGCGCACCCACCGGAGCTCGGAGGGTGAACGATGTACCCAAGTCTCCGACGAAGAGCCCGCCGAACCAGCTGAGATACTGGACGATCCACGGGCGATCGAGGCCGAGCTCGGCCCGAATGAGGGCAACGGTCGCTGGGTCCGCATCATCACCAGCGAGGGCCAGTGCGGGGTCCCCCGGCACGAGCGATGTCAGGCTGAACACCAGCAGCGTGGTCGCGATGAACACGAGCAGCATCCGACCGAACTTCGTACCGAGGAACCGGAGGGCGCCCCGCGTCACGATGGGGCGCCGATCCGCTCTGCCGTCCGCCGGCGCTCGGCGCAAGGCCTCAGCTTTGGTCGCCGTCATGGTAACTCCTTCTCCCGTTTCCTTCGAGACGGAGCCGGTGGGAGCAGCACTGTCCCCACCGGCGCATCCTGTTACTTCTTGACGCCGAGCCCGTCGATGATCGGGTACCCGGCCTGCCATTCCTGCATCCCGACGAAGTCCTCGCTGTACGCGACGGTGTAGTTCCGCCACATGACCGGAATGTACGCCGACATGTTCTCACGCGTGAGTTCGGCGATCTCGTCGAAGATGGCGTCGTGCTCGTCGCCATCTGCCGTGAATTGCGCCTGACGGATCAGATCCTCCACGCCGGGCACTTCGATCTTCCCGGGGTTGCGGATCGTCTCCGTGCTGATGTGCCGCCACAGGAACGGCGCCGGGTCGACGTCGGGGACCAGGTTCTGCGTCGCGATCGCGATCGTGGGGTTGGCCCACGTGGCGTCGGCGACACCGCTGCCCGGGGGGAAGGTGAGCTCGACTTTGACGCCGATCTCGGCCCAGCTGGCCTGAATGGCCTCGGCGAGCTGCTTGTTGTTCGCCTGCGCGGCCATCGTGTAGGTGAAGCCGTCGGGGTACCCTGCCTCAGCGAGGAGCTTCTTGGCGCCGTCGATGTCGTACGGAATCTCACCCAGGTTTTCGTTGTAGCCGACGCGTCCGGGAGCGATCAGCTGATCGGCGACGGTCGCGCGGCCGAAGTTCAGCCCCTGCACGATCCCTTCGCGGTCGATCGCCATCGACAGCGCCCTGCGAACGCGCGGATCCTCGAGCTCGGGAGCAAGGTCGTCGTTGAGACCGATGGCGACGAGCTGCGCTCCCAGCACGGTGTACGTGCGGATGCCGGCGGCCTCGACGGCATCGACCTGTGCTGGCTCGATCACGGCCATGTCGATCTCGTTCGAGCGAATGGCGTTCGCCATGGCGACGGGGTCTTCGATCCAGCGGACGGTGACGCCGCCGAGCTTGACGGCATCCGCGTTCCAGTGGTCGGGGTTCGGCACCAAGCCGGCTTCGGACCCTTCGATGTACTTCTCGACGAGGAACTTGCCCGTGCCGACCGGGGAGGCGAAGTCACCGGATTCCACCGTTTCTGCGCTGAGGATCAGTCCCGCGCGGCCTGCGAGCACCTGAGGGAACCCCACGTTCGCACTGGTCAGCGCGATCCGCACGTGGGTCTCGTCGACTGCTTCGACGCTGCTGATTCCCGCAAGGTCGGCCTTCGTGTTCGACCCGTCACCCGCGTAGTAGTCCAGCGTCGCGATGACATCCTCCGACCCGAAGGTCGAGCCGTCGTTGAAGACGACTCCCTCGCGCAGCGTCAGGTCCCACGTCAGACCGCCGTCGTCCGTGGACCATTCCTCCGCAAGGGAGGGAACCAGGTCCAGATCGGCATCGAGACCGATGAGGTTGTCGTACACGAGCTGATAGATCGGCACGATCGTCGCGCCGGGCATCGTCGCGGGGTCCCACGACGTCCCGAAGAAGCGTACGCCGATCGAGATCTCTGCGTTCGGGTCCGTCTCCGCGGTCGCTCCCGATTCCTCGGCGGTGTTCCCGCCTGCGCACCCGGAGAGCACGATCGTGACGGCGAGAAGACCCGCGCCCCACGTCCGCGCCCGGCGCTTCTGAGTATTCCTGAGCATGTCACTCCTTTGTGAGTTGTCCCGCTAAATGTAAAGATTCGACACACGGTCACTAGATTAGATGTTACACATATCTCGGCAGGCGTCAAACCCCGGTCGCTCGAAGGACGTGCGGGACTACCGGGCACGGCCTCTACGATCTGCCGGCCGCCCGCAGCCCGGCACGAAGCACCTCATACGACGGCAACTCACGCGTGAAGATGAAGCGGTAGCCATCCGCCACCTTCTGCTCGATCGACGTCGCGTTGCCTCGGGCAGTGCCGTAGGGAACGCCAAACTCATGGCAGGCCCGGATCACCTCGCCTACCGCGGACTCGACCTCCGGCGTTGACTTACCCCCATAACCCATCGACACCGAAAGGTCGTTCTCTCCGATCAGCACCACGCCAGGGCGCGACGACGCCACGCTGAGGATTCGGCGAATGTTGCTTACGCCTTCCACGTGCTCGCACTGCAGGATCGGCAGAATCTCCCCGTCAGGGTTCTGCGGCCAGACGTCCGCCTTCTCGTAGTACTCGTCCGGCGTGAGACCCCAATAGCGCACCGCATGGGTCGGTGCATGCCCCCTCAACCCGGAAGGTTCGGTGGAAGTCCGAGACTGTGGACGGGGGTATCTGCACGACGCAATGGCATGCTCGGCCTCTTCGACTGTGTTGACCATCGGGAAGATTACGCCGAACACCCCGAGGTCGAGCACCTGCTTCACTATCCATTCATTGCGTTCGCGTCCGTTCACCGGCACGCGGACGAACGGAACGATCGAGGGCGCCACCGTCTCTGCCCGATGGATCTGGCGCCTGTTCAAGAGGAACTGCAGCGAAATACGCAGCGCATCGACATCGTATGGGTTGTGCTCGAGGTCAAACGTCACCATGTCGTAGGGAGAATCGGCGAGTGCATTCGCCTCCTGGTAACTGCCCGCTGAAGCCACGAGCGGCCCGAAAGCTGGGAGTCCGTCCTCAAGAAGGCCGACAACCTTATTGAGCCGCGTCATGACATCTTCCCCCGGCCGTCTGTGCACTGGGCGCCCACGCAACTCCACTGGTGGCGTCGACCGCCCGCCAACGACGGCGCCCCGGCTGCGCGGATTTCCCCGCAGCCGGGGCGCCGCTCGAACGACTGCTACCCGAGTTCTTCGTCATCGATCAGCCTGAACTGCGGGAGCGCCCGTGTCTCGTCGATGTCGGCAAAACAGACCTCGACCCTGCGACCGATCCGTATCTCGCCCTCTCGACGTTCCGGCTGCATGACGTCCTCCGCGACGAGATTGGTAATGAGCCGCACTGAGACCGCTTCGCCCTCGCGTCCGTCGCGCCATGGCACATTCCGCTGCTCGTCGAGCTCGACCAGGACAATCGGATAGGGCACCCAGTCGCGGAACTGCGGCTGGATCGCATGCATGACCATCTGCCAGCTGTAAATCTGGCCGCGTCCACTCACCTCGCGCCAGCTCCAGTTCGGCGACGCGCAGAAAGGACAGCCGGAACCGATGGCACCCCGCAGCAAACTGCAGTCATCGCAGCTCTGGACGACCAGTCGCCCTGCCTTCGCATGCTCGAAGTACCCCTGGCGTTCGGAGTCGTTGCTCTCGACGATCAGATCCATTCCGAGATACATCACTTACCCCCCAGAATCAGCGCGCTCGTGGTCGAGACGACGCCCGATTCCCCCATCGACATCGCGAGCTCGGCATCTTTGACCTGACGACAACCAGCCGAGTAATCATAGGTGTGTTTCCTCCGGCCCGCCGCGTCCACCTCACAGTAATCATCAGCTTCGTGGCGCAGCTGCCGAACATTCTCGATGACGAGGCTCATTCCGTTCGTGTAGCCCTCGCAGAGCAGCCCTCCGCTTGTGTTATTAGGCCGGATACCGCCAAGCTCAATCGCACCGCTCGTGACGTAGTCGCCTCCTTCTCCCCTCTCGCAGAAGCCGTATCCTTCCAGCAGGAAGAGCGTAGTGAAGGTGAAAGCGTCATACGCGCCGGTGATCTGAATGTCCTCGGGGCCTACACCTGCGTTCCGGAACACCGTGCGAGCGGCGTACTCACCCGCCTGCCGCGTGATGGGGTCGCACTGATAGTGGTAGAACGCGGACGGGAAGGGCTTGGTGACGCGGCCCGCGACGGACTTCACGTACACCGGACGTTGCCGTAGATTTCGTGCGCGCTCCGCTGAGGTAACGATGATGCATGTTGCGTTGTCGGTCTCCAGACAGCAATCCAGCAGGTGAGTCGCCGGCTTAGAGATCCAACGCGAGGACAGGACATCGTCGACGGTCACGGGGTCCTTGAAGTATGCCTTCGGATTGTTGGCGGCATGCTTGCTGTGCACCACACGGATGTGCGCGAGTTGTTCGTTCGTCGTGCCGTACTCGTGCATATGCCGGGCGATGGCGAACTGGAACTTCTGCGCTGCCGACTTGTACCCGTACGGGAGTGTGTCCAGGTCCTGACCCGTGATCTTCGTCGCAACGCCCGTCTTGTCCGTCGGTGTACCGCCGATGCGAACGCCGCTGTAGCCGTTCATCGCTCGGAAGATGACGATCGTGTGGGCCATGCCCGCTTCAATAGCTCCCATGGCGAGCCCGACGAGGGCCTCCGTACTCGACCCGCCGCCCTGGCAGTCCATGTAGAAGTTGAGCTGAATGCCCAGGTCGAGCGCCATCGCCGTCGAGGCGGTGGAGTCCCGATCGCTATAGCTCATCATTCCATCGACGTCTTCAGGTCGAAGCCCGGCGTCAGCCAACGCGTTTCGAATCGCCTCCGTCCCGAGCGCTCGGGTGGTTCGGCCGGAGTTCTTCGTGTACTCAGTTTCGCCGACGCCGACGATGCAGTACTTATCTCGCAGATTGCCCATCTTCTTCCTCTCTTCAGAATTCAATTACCGGACCCTCTTGATTCAGAGGGCTCCGTCCGTAGCCAAGTCCGCGATCTCTTCCTCCGTAAGACCCAAGACGTCGCGAAGCACGTAGTTGTTGTCCTGGCCGTAGCTGGGTCCGCTCCTGCGCAGCATCCCTCCGATGCGCGCGGGTGTTCGCGACAGCCGGAATGCCACGTCTCGAACCGGCCATCTGCCCATGTCGATCTGGTCAAGCTCAGCCATCCACCGATCGCTCCACAGTTGCGGATCGCTGTCGCAGCGATCGGCTGCTGTCTGGCAGATCCCTGCAGGCACCGCCTCCGCCTGCAACCGCATCATGAGTTCGTTGCCGTCCCAGCCTCGAGTGGCCTCCGCGATGAATGAATCGAGACGATCGACATCGCGGAGCCGACCATCCATGGACGCGAACGCCGGATCATCCGCCCAGGCGGGCGATCCGAGCACCTCTACCAGGCTCCGCCATTGTGTGTCGGTCATACAGGTGATTGCGATCCATCGGTCGTCCCCCGCAACCGGGTAGACATTGTGCGGGGCCGACTTCAGGTACGAAGGCCGATTCCCCTGTCGCGCCGACGGACGTCCATTCACCTGGTAGTCGACGATCGGAAGTCCGGCGAGCACCAGCCCGATCTCCACCTGTGAGAGATCCAGGTGAACACCTTGCCCCGACGCGTCGCGTTGATAAAGTCCGGCAAGGACCGCCGACGCCATGTTGTAAGCCCCGTACCAGTCGAGATATGAGTATCCGATCCCGGCGGGAGGATAGGGATCGGGCAGACCGCTCATCTCCGTCAGCCCGGAGAAGGCCTGTGCACTCGGCCCGTAGGTGCGCACGTCGCCGTAGCTCCCGTGAGCGCCCATTCCGGATTGTGCGACGTAGACGAGTCGAGGATTCAGTTCACGCAATCGCTCCGACGAGAAGCCCAGCCGCGCCAGGGTACCCGGAGAGAAGCCTTCGATGAGCACGTCCGCTTCCTCCACGAGACGCGTGAGGATCTCCAGCCCCCGATCGCTCTTCAGATTCAAGCTGAAGCTGCGCTTGCCGGCGTTCGCTTCGAGGAAGGCCCCGCTCTGGTTGATGCTCGTGCGCTCAGGCGTGAGACGTGATGTCGCACGGTCCCGTTCCTCTCTGCCGCCCGGTGGGACGAGGCCGACGCTGTTCCGATACCCGTCGAGGCGAGAATCGTGCTCGACCTTGATCACCTCGGCGCCGAGCGCGGCGAGGAATCGCCCCGCGCCCCCGCTCGCGAGCACCCAGGAGAGATCGACTACTCGAACACCGGCGAGCGGCCAATCCTGCAGCTCCGCATCGCTTCCGTCCGCGTGAGCAGGGGCATCCGACGGCAGAGGCGACCCATACTTTTCAGAGGACGATGCTCGCTCCTCGGCGGGGTGCCAGCTCTCCCGTGAATGTGCGCCCAGTCGAGGAGCACCCGCACCGATCGCCCACTTCGAGTCCTCCGAGAACCACCGGCCGAGCGGGTACCTGACCTCGGTCCCGAGATCCTGCTCGAGCACGGTTGCGAACGTGTCGCGTTCCTGCCAATGGGGATCGTGAAGATTCTCCTCAGGCGACCGCACCGGCGCCCACGACATGCCGAGCTCCTGAGCATCCCGCCAGAGGTCCCGTGCGAACGGGAATCGCTGAACCAATGCGTCCACCGCGGCGGATACCCGCGCACTCAGCGCCAGGGTTCCCTTCTTCGCCTCCTCCTGGCACTCGGGCGCATCGAGGCCGTTCTGCATCCCGAAGCGTGAGAGCAAGGCGACGTTCCCACGGTACGCAGGCAGGAAGTGCTGAAGGTACGTGCGGTACGTCGCGAGCCAACGACCATCCTTGGTCATCGCTATGGAACGCTCTGTGGACTGCGGCGACGAGTGCCGGGCAGTCTGCCGCTTGCGCTCCTCGCGGTTGTAGATCCAGCTCGGCAGGTCGAGCTCGGTGCTCTGGCTGACTGCGTGGTGGACGGAGACGGCAACGCGCTGCCCCACCCCCGTCCGCCGCTTGTAGCGGAGGGCGCCGAGAACGCCGATGAGCGCCTGGTCGCCGGCGATGTGATATGCCTGCCCACCCTGGGGGGCTACCGGAGGCGTGTCGTATGCCCCCGTCGGGTCGGGGTCGTATCCGCAGTTCATGACGACTCCGCCGAGCGCGAGGTGGACGAGGTCACTTCCCACGAAGGTGCTCCAGGGACCCTCATCTCCGAACGGAGAAACTCTCACGTGGATGAGGTGGGGCCATCGACCTTCCAGCTCCTGCGGACGGAACACAGGACCGCTCGCCCGCGAATCGATCAGCACATCTGCCGTCTCGAGGAGACTCTCTACGTGCGCACGATCCGCAGATGTATCCAGGCTCGCCACCACACTTCGTTTGCCGAGGTTGTAGTACCGGAAGTGCAGGCTCTGCTCCGGGTCGGTCGGATCACCGGCGAACGGTCCGAGTCGACGCGTCACCTCCCCGCCTGGAGGCTCGATCTTGATGACATCCGCGCCGAGCGAGGCGAGCGTCCGTCCCAGGTACTCGCCGTGCTGGTCGGCGATCTCGAGAACACGAATGCCACTGAGGGGCGCCATCAACCGCCCGACGCCCGCTTGACCTTCCCCAGACCGGCTTCGCGATCGCGGTACACCTGCGTCTGCGTTGGCAATACTCCCCATGTCACTCCCTCGTGATCGACGACCGCCCGCGGCGAGAATCTCCTTATTGCATAATGCAAATTTACTTGTCGTGTGCTCAACGGTTACATAATTTGGCTTCCGTGTCAATCGTGATCGTTACACCGCGGCCCAGCTCTCGATACTGATTCGGCGGCGTTTTTCATCACTTCACAATGGCACCCTTGACCACGAGAGGGACATTGTGTAATGCTCTGACCACGCCGACGGATAATTTGTTACATACCATCTCCGTCTCGCCTTCACAAAGGAGTGACATGCCAAAGACGATCGCCAGACATACTGGTGCGTTCCTCGTGACCCTCGCGCTCATGGCCGCGCCACTGACTGCATGCGCCGCACCGCAGAATGAGGGGAGTCCCGGTTCCGACGCGGCTGCCTCGATGGATCCAGACGGGCACATCACCGTCGGCGTCCGGAACTTGAAGAACTCGTGGGATCCGTCCAAGATGCCCGGATCCACAATCGTGCCGATCTACCAGCTCGTGTACGACCCCCTGATCCTGTTGGGAGACGACAGAGAACTGTTGCCGGGCCTGGCCACGGCGTGGGAGACTCCCGACGGGGGGACAAGCTGGGATATCACGCTACGCGAAGACGTGGTGTTCAGCGACGGAACGGACTTCGACTCTGCGGACGCCGTCGCAACCCTCTCGCACTACATGGCTCCGTCGTCGAACATCCGCGCTGATCTGGCTGAGGTCGTCGACATCACAGCGATCGACGATCATGCGGTGCGCGTGGAGCTGAGCTCCCCCAACGCGACCCTGCCGCTGACATTGGCGGGGGGCGTAGGGCTAATGCTCAGCTCGGAGGTCGTCGCCAGCGGAGACTTCGAGATGCCCGTCGGCACGGGAATGTTCCTGGTGGAGGAGGACGTTCCGGACGTGCAGATCGGGCTCGTCAAGAGTGCGACGCATTGGAATCCCGACGCGGCCCAGGTCGCCGGCGTAACGCTTCGCGCTCTGCGGGATCCCGTCGCGATGTCGAACGCAATCCGCTCCGGCGAGATCGACATCGCGGTCATCGAGCCGACGCAAGCCGACGCGATCGAGTCACAGGGCATCGCGACGTACGACATCGTCGGCGCGGAACTGGTGGCAATGTTCCTGAACCCGGATCTCGCACCTGAACTGGAAGATCCCCGCGTTCGGATGGCCCTGTCGAAAGCCATCGACCGTGCCGGCCTGGTGGACGGAGTGATGTTCGGCCGAGGAGATGTCGCGAATCAGTTCATCGCCCCGGGGCAACCGGGGCACAACTCCGACGTTCCTCAGCCCTCCGCCGACCTCGACGAGGCGAAGCAGCTCCTCTCTGACGCCGGCTACGCCGATGGATTCTCGTTCTCCATGGCGGTCCCTCCCAACAACAAGCAGCTCGCAGAAGCTGTGCAGGCGAGCTGGGCCGAGATCGGCGTCGACGTCGAGCTGGTGTTCCCGGCGACCGGCGGAGTCGCCGAGTCCATCTGGTCCAAGCCGACGATCCCCTCTGCACCGCAGAACCTCGTACCGGGAGTCGACCCTTCCGCATTCCTCTGGCGCCACCTCAGCACCGACACGATCCGCAATCCCGGAGGCGTCGAGGTGCCTGGTCTGAGCGACCTCATGCAAGAGGCGCAGCAGACGATCGATGACGCCGCTCGGGAGGAGCTCTATGCCGAGATCGCCGTGGCGACATCCGAGACCGTGCCCGCGTACATCCCCATTCTGTGGCGAAGCTACACCATCGCGTACCGCGACAATGTCCTCGGCATCACCGAATCCCAGGCCGGATACCCGATGCTCGACGGGGTCGGCGTGAAGAAGTGACCTGACACCTGTGCACGGCACAGCGTTCCCCGCGGATCCTCCGAGAGCGATCTGCGGGGAACGCTTCGTCGCGCGATCGACTTCCCCAGCAACGCGCTGACCCACTGGAACAGCTCCGCGTAAGCAGGGCCACCGCAAGCTCCGCTGATCGCGCCGCGGCCGGCCGGCCGGAAGCTGACTAATCGAAGGCGGCGCTGAAACGCGGCGCCAGCGAGTATCCGGCCTCCGACTGCAGTGGACCGGGCTCGTAGTCGACATGGAGAACCATTCCGGAATATCGATCGACACCGATGCCCCTCGGCCGCTCGAAGTCGACCGGTCCGCCTGCATCGCGACCAACGCTGATGCCTGCGAACGGCGCCATGCCGAGCAGCTGCCGCACCGTTCCAACCTCCTGGAGCTCGCCAGCCCCCTGTGCCATCCAGACCCCCCACCGACGCCCGGGGCGGTGCTCGAATCGCACGGACACCGATCGTCGGCCCGCGAAGGCACTCGGGGATTCCTGCCAGAAGCTGCGGAGCGCTCCGTACTCGTTGTAGATGAGGCGCACACCGCCGGACTCGACCCTGATCGCGTAGCCGCCGCCCTGGTCGCCATGGCTCACCAGCACACCCTCGTCGCCGTCCGAGTGCACGAACACGCAGCGGATCGTGACGGTACGGGACTGCACGAGTCGGGCCGAGCGAAAACGCTCCAGCTGAGGCAGGTCGGGATGCAGGCGAACCGGGGCGGAGAGGTGCGCTTCACTCTCCGGACGCCGCCGCCTCTGGGATCCGTCGTCGAAGATCGGGAACACCCCGTTCTGCCACGCCAACTGCACGAAACGGTCGGCCATTTCCGCCACGAGGTCCGGGAACTCTGAGGCGAGGTCATGAATCTCGGTCGGGTCCGCCCCCAAGTCGTACAGCGCCCAGTCCGCCTCCTTCCAGGCCGGGCCACCGCGCACCGAGCTGACGAGCTTCCAGGGATGGCGGGTGAGGGAGCGTCGCCCGATCAGCTCCTGGTACTGCTCGCGGAGCCGCGCGGCAGCGGGGTCTGCGATGACGTCGCTCAGCGATTCGCCGTCGATGGCAACAGGCTCCCGGCCCTCGGTCCTCGTGACGCGGTCGCAGCCCGCGAGATCCAGAAGTGTGGGACCGATGTCGGTGGCGAAGGCGAACTGCTCTCGGATGCCCCCGTCGCCCTCGGCGCGCGGCAGGCCGGCGGGCCAGGAGATGATCAGCGGCGCCCGCACACCCCCCATCAGCAGATGCGACTTGTAGAGGCGGAAGGGCGTGTTGGACACTTGCGCCCAGCCGCGGGGATAGTGCGACATCGTGCGCGATGTGCCGATCTCCGCGAGCGGAGCCTCGACATCGACAGGCCAGTCCTCGACGTCGGCCGCGACGCCGAACTGGCTGTAGTAGCTGCGTGTGCCATGCGCACCGCCCTCGCCGCTCGCGCCGTTGTCCGAAGTGAAGACAATGATCGTGTTCTCGAGCTCGCCGTGCTCACGCAGGACATCCATGATGCGTCGAGTGCTTTGATCGATGGCATCGACGCCCGCTGCGTACACTTCCATGTACCGCTCGAAGCGCGCTCGCGACGCGTCATCCAGTTCCGTCCAGTCAGCGACGTCGCCTCCTGGCTCGGCGTTAGACGGTGGAAGGCTAGCGCCTTCCGGGATGACTCCCAGCTCCTTCTGGCGGGTGAATCGCTGCTCGCGAAGGCGATCCCACCCTTCCGCGTACCTGCCTCGATACTTGTCCACGGTGCGCACGGGGGCCTGAAGAGGCGCGTGCATTCCCGGATGTGCGAAGTACATGAAAAACGGCCGGCGCTCCCCGGTGCTGTTCGTCTCGCGAATCCAGCGCACCGCCTGATCTGTCAGCTCATCCGTCAGGAAGTAGTCCTCGGCGTACTCCTCGGTGCCCGCGAGCCCGTTGTCCCGGATCAACCGGTGCGGCGAATGCTGGTTGGTGAAGCCGTCGAGGATCCCCAGGAATCTGTCGAATCCCTTCTGCAACGGCCACGATGCTCGTTCTCCCAGGTCATGCTGCTGCGCTTCCGGGGTCAGATGCCATTTGCCGAGCATGAACGTCGCGTAGCCCGCCCCGCCGAACGACTCCGCGAGAGTGGGCACACCAGGCGGAAGGACGAACCGGCTGTGATCATAACCCGGATCGGAGTGGGGGACGGTGGCGAACCCGGCGCGATGCGGATTCAGTCCGGTCAGCAGCGCTGCACGCGCGGGAGCGCAAAGCGGCGGGGTCTGATAGTTCGGCATGCGGTAGCCCGAGGCCGCCAGCTCGTCGAGGGCGGGGGTCTCGATCTCCGAGCCGAAGGGGGCGATGTCGCTGAATCCGAGATCATCGGCGAGGATCACGATCACATTCGGCGCACCCGCAGGCGGCCGGGACGGGTCAGGCCAGGCGGGCTGAACATCCTTCGCAAACTGATAGGGGCGCGGCA
This sequence comes from Microbacterium sp. A94, assembly GCF_051842855.1. NCBI lineage: Bacteria > Bacillati > Actinomycetota > Actinomycetes > Micrococcales > Microbacteriaceae > Microbacterium > Microbacterium sp. A94. Next base: position 309,254 of record NZ_JBPXMU010000002.1, read on the forward strand.
GCATCGACTCCGACATTACTCATCCATCCTTCTCGCTGGCAGCGTTACCCCGTCGGGCGCCACTTGGACTTCGACACTGACACCCGGAGAGATCGCTCTTGATCGCCTGTTCGTTCCCCCAGTGTTACATCTAACCCGTTCGAAGGTGACTCGCCATCCTCGAGGAGCCCTCGGATCCTCTCCGCGACGAAATCGGGGCGGTCACTGTGCAGGTTGTGGCCCGCGCCCGCGACCGTCGTCACCTGTGCTCTAGGAACCCGGCGCGCGAACTCATCAGCCTCGTCTTCGGTCACACCGCCCCTCTCGGCCCGGAGAAGCACAGTGCGCGCAGCAGCGCTTGCGAACGCTCGCCACACGCTCTCGCGCTCCCGCGCTCGGAGGGGTGCCGCGTCGACGAACGCCGGATCCCACAGCCACTCGCGGCGACCACCGGACACTGGTCTCGTGTTGCGAATGATCGAACGCTCGAGCGACTCACGTGATCGTTGGGGCATGCGCACAAGCATCGCTTCGACGAGCTCATCGAGCGTACCCGAATGCATCCGTGTCGGATCGCTCATGCCCAGACGATGCGGGGTGGCATCGAGTACGACCAAGTCGCTGACGCCCCCCAGGCTGGAAGCAGCGCATGCCGCGACGAAGCTTCCGAGTGAGTGTCCGACAAAGACGACATCGTTGATCGCGATGGAATCGAGCGCCTCTGCCAGCATGTCAGCCATGGATGCGATTCGATATGACTCGACGGGCAGATGATCCGAGACCCCATGACCAGGCAGGTCGATCGCGAGCGCCGGAAGGTTCAGCTCGAGCAGCATTCGTGACCACGCCCCCGCGTGCAGCCCTGCTCCGTGCAAAAGGATGATCTGCGGCGGCGCTACGCCCCACTGCAAGGCGCTGAGCGAGCCTGAGCTGGTTGGAAGACTGCGTCGCTCGGGTCGCGGTTCGTCAACGCCGAGACGCCGAGCGAGCGCCCCAGTGCCTACCCGATCGGGCTCGCTGCACTCACTCTTCATCACTACACCTGACGATCTTTATGCATTAGGAAAGTTTCCGATCGAACTATGAATGATTCATATTACAGCCGCCTCCGGTTTGTCTCGGATGCTCTCCGATGACTCGACCGTCCCCGTCGAGATCAGCTCCGCGATTTCTTCGCCGGTCCGCCCTAACCATTCATCCAGAACAGCTGCGGTGTCCCGTCCAAGTTCAGGTGCACACGTGAGTTCTGGCGCACGATCGTCTATGAGCCACGGTGCACCCACGACGATCTGCTCGCCAAGTGACGGATGGGTGACGCTACGCAGGAGACCTCTGCTCTGCAGATGCTCGTCATCCAGGAGATCTGGGCCATTCATCACCTTGCTGTTCGCGACGCCGGCAACACTCAGCTCCGCGGCTACTTCGTCTGCGGCGCGAGACGCCACCCAGCTCTGGATTTGATGCTCGGCCACAACTCGCTGATCACCATCGGAGAACCATGCGCTGGCCTGCTCGAGCCCTACGACTGCGAACAATCTCGCTCTCTCTTCTACGGTCCCGGTGGCGATGGCGACCCGCTCATCGTCCCCCGCGCAGCGATAGACGCCATACGGCCATTGCGAGTAGAGCCCGTTGCCCGAACGCAATGGCACCTGACCGGTCAGCTGATACTCCAACACTGAATCGCCCACGAGGCCGGTGATCGCTTGCTGGGCTGACACATCGACCGCTCCGCCCCGTCCCGTCCTCGCCACGCCTAAGAGCGCTGCGATAGTTCCGACAATGGCCACGGTGCCGACACGAAGATCGATGGAGTCTCTAACCTCAGTCGGGGGACCATCGGGGTATCCCGTCAAGTGCCCCAATCCGCCCATGGAGTTGAAGTTCGACGCGTAACCGACGTACCCGGGGTCCGTTCCACCGCGACCTCCGTTAGAGATGCAGGTCACGACGAGATCGGGGCGCTCGCTCTTGAGGTCCTCGTAGCTAAGCCCGAGGCCTTCCAGCGCCCCCGCCCGATAGTTCGACACGATGACATCCGATGTCAGCGCCAGACGCCTCAGAAGCGCCCGCCCGTCCGGTGCTTTGAAGTCGATGCCGATACTCGCCTTTCCCAGATTGACTGAGTTGAAGCGAGCCGAACTGTCGAGCCCCTTCGCTGTCGTGCCGACCATCTGACGGAACAGGTCCGGGCGCTTGGATGATTCAACTTTGACGACAGTCGCGCCCAGCATTGTCAGCAACTGCGTGGAGTACGGGCCCGCGGCCACCCAAGTAAGGTCGAGAACTCGTACGCCCGTGAGGGGTAGGTGTGACAAGCTCGATTCTTGCTCTGCGTGCTCATGCGGATCCTGAGTCGCCACGTGCTTAGGAGACTCGTCCGGCCACGCATCGACATCTTCATTGTCGACACCTGGCGAAGCTGGCCACGCGGTCAGCGGACCAAGCTGCTCACCCCCGAATGTGTATCCGGGACGTGGGACCATCAGTACTTGCTGCGCATGATCCAGGATCGTCAAATCTCCACGGGTACGTGCGTGCACTGACGCAACCAGGGCAGGCGCATCTGCGTAATATCCGACGGGAACACCGAGCGGAGCGAGCGCCTCGTAAAGATCCTCCGCATCGCGCGTGCGACACACTTCGCGGATGATGATGTCGAGCTCGCGCGCATTGCTTTCTCGCCCTGCGCGGGGGTGACGTCCCGCTAGGTGGTGGAGTTTCCTCAACACCGTGCAGGTCAGTTGTTCTAGTTTAGGCGGCGGCGAGTTCTGGGAGGATCACCTCCTCATTGACAGCCTCAATGGGGTCGTTCATCGTGGCGAGTTCGAGCATCGAGGCTTCGGAGAAGTAGCGGCGTTCGCCGGCTTCCCACTCGTCGTGTTGCTCGATCAGTACGGCCCCAGCCAGGCGCAGCAGGGCGGCCGAGTTGGGGAACACCCCGACAACATCGGTGCGACGCTTGATCTCCTTGTTCACGCGTTCCAGCGGGTTCGTGGACCAGATCTGACGCCAGTGACGCCGCGGGAATGCGGCGAAGCGACATCACGCCACGCTCAAGCGCATTACCGCAGAGACCGACCCCCGCTCCACACCTCCACCCGCCTAACAGCAACTCAACCACGCACAGGAGAAACATGACCACTCTTAGCCGCACCGTCACCACGGCCACCGGATACGACACCCGCGACGAACCGCACGGCAGGTTCATCGGCATGGGCCTGGTCTTCCGGCTCGTAGGCACTTCCGGACACATTGTGTGGAGCATCAACACCGGCTGGGCTCTCAGCCCCATGACCAATCCGACCATGGTTCCCGGACCGCAAAGCCGCAGCTCTCGCCCCGGCATCGACCATGCACTCGCCACGCGCTTCCCTGAACCACTTGGGGCTCTGCTTGCGCCGGCTGGCGGTGACCACCGCACGGACTCGATCGACGTCGGTCTCGACCCGCAGGACCTGCTCCGGACGCTTCTCACACGTGGCGATACGGCCGTGTTCGACGAACTGGAATCCGCCTACCGCGCAGCCTTCCCGAATGAAACTGACGGCTGACCGACAGATGGTCGGTCCACACACCATCAGCCACCACCAACATAGGAGAAGCGATGACCAGATACGCAGTAGATGAATCCCGCTCAACGATCGTCCGTACATACCCCACATCCATCGGAGACCGCGCAAGCGATCTCACGTCAATCGATGCCGCCCTTGAGCCCTACGCCATCGGACTCGCGAAGGCCCTGACCCGCCTTTCAACCGCCCTTTGGGTTGCCTACGAGAGCCCCGAGGAAGACGACGAACACGAGGACGTTCCAGGCCACGACGCCGGGCCGGATCGTGATAAGTATCAGGAAACACTCAACGCGGTCAGCAAGCCGAACTTGCCTCTCGCGTCCGGCGGCATGAACATCTCATACGACGACGCCGAGGAATCCGGACATGCCGTCGGGCGTATCCTCCACGCGGTCGGATCTCCCACGCTACTCGCCGCAATTCTGGACGAGTCCAAAGCCGAGATCCTCGCGGTCACCGCCGCGCAGGCAGGAGACCTCAGCGGACGCGGTGAGCAGGCAAGCATTCTCAGCCGCTCAGTTGTCTCCGCCGCTCATGTGGCACGCGCGCATGAACTTCTCACCGCCGACCCGATGGCCCGCCCGTCTGCGTTCATCGGTCTTGAGCCGGTGGCCTGCGCTGTGGCGGTCGCCGATTGGCTGAATTGGGCGGCGCTCCTCGCCTCCAAGGCAAGTGGCATTCGCCATACGGCGGTCGTCATGACGGCGGACAACATCGAACCTTTCGCGTGCGAGCGCCCCACACTGGTTCTCGAGCGGATGGCCAAGCGGCAGTCAGCAGAGTCCATCATCACCGCCATGGTCCGCGAGGCTCTCGCTGTGGCCAACGGCTACAACATGCACCTCACCTCGCTCGAGGATCTGCCCGATGTTCAGCGTCCTGGACCGGATCTGCTGGAGGACCTCCTCGATGCGATGGGCGCCTGCTTCCTCATCTGGAACCTCGACCAGGATGACTCCGCGCCCTGGCCAGACGACATGACCTCGGAAGAGGAGGACGCGAGAGAGAAAGAGCTCTACGAGAAGCGCGAATCCGCATTCACCGCTGCGCTTCGTACCCGTGGGCGAAAAGAACTCCGCCGTCGCACCAACATAACGGCGCCGACCGCCAACATCACTTGAACCCCGTGCCTCCGACTCCGCGTTCTCGTCGCTGAGTCGGAGGCACCGGCAATCTACGTCCACACCTACGGATCCGCGGGCAACCAGGGCGAGCTCCATCCCCGCCATGCCAGGACGCAGATCGGCCGACGTGTGCTCTAACCTTTTCCCTTCGCAGGCCAGTTGCGTACCGACCGCACCCGCCTCACCAGCCGGTCGAGCGAAATGGCCCCTATCGTGGACAGCCTTCGACTACGCATCTTCTTGCGCGATGGCGCTGTCGCGTGTTTGGTTCCCTCGATTGTCCGCAAGGACCGCAAGTGCTGCGAGCCGTTCGACTTGTTCCGGGATGAATTGCGCGGGCGCCTTCTTACGTTCGTTTGCGAGCCAGTACGCGAGTTCACGTTCTTCCTCAGATCGTCCGCGGCGCGCTGTTGGATAAACGCCGCGGGTGCAGTGCGGTGACCCGCGCGGGTCATGATTCCCGTGTCGTCGCTCCAGCCTGGGCAAGCCCAGCGTGCCGCAAGTCATCCCGGGGAACTACACCCGCTTCACCCGGTTAAGAGCCCTCGGGGGCCGCTTAGGGTACGGGCCAGAGCCCGACCGATTGTCGATATTCGGTCGCTTCAACGTTCTCGTTGAACTCGAGAATGTTCCCGATCTTGCTCAAAAGCACTTCGCGGACCTCTGCCGGTGTCACGAAGAAAAACTCCTTACGTGAATTGGCACGGTTGAGCGCTCGATCGGCGAAGTGGCGGTGGAGGTCGGCCTCGAGCGTGACCGCGTTCTCGGAGAAGAACAAGGCATGAGTATCGAACCTGAATGGTACCGATGCGCCACCCAACTCGAAGATGCGGTCGCGAGGCTCAAGGCGCCGCGTCAGCCCGATCTTGACGACGTTCTTTCCAAACGCGCCTTGGTTAGAGATCACATACACGTACCCAGCTCGAATATTCGCCGCTCGATAGTCGTTCTGCGCAATCGCCTCGTCCACAGCCGACAACCGCTGCGCAAGGGCCTCGTCAACATGACCGCTTTGCTGCAACGCAGCAAGAGTGTTGATCAGATGCAACCGCTCTTTGTCTAGTCGGGCGCGCTCCTCTGCGAGCTCCCTCTCAACTCGTTTCTGTTCTCGAAGGCGCGCTCGTTCCTCACGTTCAGCTTCGCGCTCTTCTTGTTTCTTGAAGAGCCAGTCTGCAGTGAGTTCAATCTCGCGCACCCGAAGGTCATGGAACTCGTCGCTGATGCGCATTTCCATGAGCTTGCCTAGCTTCGCAATCGCGGTGCGCGACGCATCGAGGCGCTTCTTCGCTGTCACCACGTTGCCGGCACGGAGAGCACGAATCGAGTTGTCTGCTTCGGCGTTGTACGCGCGGAGCATGAGCTTGGCGAGGTCATCCGTCATCCGGCGCCCTTGCGCGAGAGAGTTGTTGAACGTGAAGAGCTCAGATCGGACAATCGCGTTTCCGGCAAGAACGAGTGCTGCAATCTCCTTCTCCAGAGTTCTCAACTGATCCTGATACGCCGCAGCGGACTCCAGGGGATGGTGGTAACGGTAGATTCCAACGTCTTGCAGCACGCGCGCATCGTCGAGATCCACGTACTCCGCGGAACTGGACTCCGTGATTTGCGCGCGCAATGCCGCGTTCTCGGCCTCCAAAAACGCGAGACGGCCAGAGTCGCCCGCGTACTCAACTTCCTCGTTCGCAGTAGAAAATTCCTCCAGTGGCTCCTCTGCCTCGCTCTGCTGAGGAGCTTCGAGCGAATCGACCACCCACAGTTGCCACCCCAGAGGTGGCTCGGGCCACGACGGATCCGGCGTCCAGCCTGCCGGTGGCACCCAACCCGACGGAGGCTGAGGCCAGCCAGGCGGAGGATTAAACGACAGACCAGTGCTGCTCATCGTGCGCGCCGAACCCCGCCAGCGACAACCGGAAGGAGTCCGTGTGGATTCTTGGAGATGGCAGCACCAAGGTGCTCCAGCGTTGCCGCGGGCACGACGCCGGAAAGATCGAGCTTGTCGAACTCTTCACGACTCGCAGCCACCGCGACGAACGGCACGTAAGTCGGTTGGCCCGTCGCGGGGCTGATCGTCTGTGTTCCGAGCTCGAGCGCAATCGTCTTGATCAGCGTGCGCCTATCCGCTTCGAACACTTCATGAAGCGAACGCAACGCAACGTTGTGAACTAGTGCGGTGTAACGCTCCTTTGTATCCTTCTGGGTCGCGGCGACTGGTGTGATCTCGTCCGTTGCTTTCGTGTACTTGTAGTGCTTCGATGTGGGCACAACGCCCGGACCTGGAACCAGGACTCGCATCGTTAGTTCGGCCTCAGCAGGATCAAACCTTGCAGAATGCGTAATCTCAAGCCATTCCGGGTACGTGGAATTGGCAAGCACGATAGAGACGTACTCCTGCACAGCATCCACAGTTCCGTAGCCAAGACCAGCAATCAACTGATCCAACTCCTCATTCTGAGCAGAGACCGCACGCTCACGCGCGGCACTCTCGTCTTCATAACGCGCAATCGCCGCTGCGAGACTCTGCTCACGCTGCCGCTCAGCCTCCGCGTGCCTAGCCGACGCCGCCGCACGCTTAGCGGGCAGTTCCTATCGGGCCGCCTCCCATATTGCGTAGTCGACCGCGTACTGCTCCTCAACAGCAGCAACCGCCTGTTCCTGCTTCTGTTTGCGCCCAAACAGCCCTTTCACCGGCTCGGGTTCTCGCTTTACCGGCAGTGAAGGATCAGGAATCGGCGTTGGGGCGGGGATCGGTATCTGCAGATCCACATGCGGGAACGGCGGGTGAACTACCACCGCACGGAGCGACTCAAGATCGACGAAGTCATCAACCGACAGCGTCCCCGCGAGAACATCATCAAGCTCAGCGAACTTGCCGTTTAGGTCAGAAGTCAGCTCTTCAGCTTCGGCGACACGAGCAGCAGCGTAAGCTAACGCCGCCTCACGCTCAAGCCGCTTGCGGTCCTGCTCGGAAGCGCGATCCGCGGCCATTCTCGCGCGTTCCGCAGCGCGTTGAGCAGACTCGGCCCGCTTCGCAGCTTGCGCCTGCTGCCGCATCGCTGCCTGCTGACGCTGCTCCGCCACTTTCGCCTGATGCTGAAGCTCAGCGAAAAGACCACGACGACGTGCCATCTGTACTCCCTCAGTAAATGCCCGCAGTCTATCGGCGACCGATGACATCAGCAGTTGGACCGACCGGCATTGGCTGATGACGCCCCGCCGCGTGGCGGACCTTCTCGACACCGCATAGCGAGACGTCATCCGCATGAAAAGTGCGTTGACCAGGAAGTTCTTCCTGGATTTATGCCAACTAGTGTGAGAACACGGATGCCAGGACGCAGCGAGAAGCCGCGCCAACATCAGTGCCAACTATCCTTCAGTGTGCCAACTAGCTTGAGAACTCACACAAGCACTTCCATCGGAGTGCCCCGGGCTACGCCACGCTCAAAACCCACGCATCCTGCACCCGCGCGAGTCCCCTCACAGAAACCGTCCGGGCATCACCCGATTCCGCCAGCACTCTCGCGAGCGGATTGACCAGTGCCGCTTCGATCACACTCGCAACGCCACGCCCGCCGAACTCCAGCCGCTCCAGCGCTGCCGCGACCAGATCGGCGCGCACCTGGGGCTGAAGCTCCAACGCGACACCGCGCCGCAACCGCACGGTGTCGATCACGGCATCCAGATAACGCTCGGCCAGCTGCGCTCCCGTCGCGGCAGAGATCGAGTCGAACACGACGATGTTGTCACCGATACGGCTGAGCAGCTCCGGGCGCTGGAGCTCGGTGGTGAAGTGGCGGTGGATCTCGTTCAGGATGCGACGCTGACGCGCATCTCGATCGGACTCGACAAAAGCATCCACCGCACCCAGGTTCGAGGTGAACACGATCAGCGATTCACTGAAGTGCACGGTGCTGCCGCTACCGTCGGTGAGACGACCCTCGTCGAGAATCTGCAGGAACTTGTCGAGGATCCGCGGATGCGCCTTCTCGATCTCGTCAAACAGCAGCACCGAGAACGGCCGCTCACGCACGGCATTCGTCAGCTCTCCTCCCGCTGAGTGCCCGACATAGCCGGGAGGAGCGCCGATCAGACGCGCCTCGCTGTGCTCAGCGGAGAACTCACTCATATCGAAGCGGATGTAGGCGTCTTCGGCGCCGAACAGCACCTCGGCGAGCGCCTTCGCAAGCTCGGTCTTGCCGACCCCAGTCGGGCCGGCGAAGAACAGGATCCCCTGCGGACCGCCACGTCGACGCCCCCGGTGAGCACCGGTAAGCCCGAGCGCAGACCGCAGCAGCACATCCAACGACCGCTCAACGGCGCGCGCCTGTCCGAGAACGCGCTGCTGCACGCTTTCGCGAGCCCCCTGCACGCGCGCCAGCAGGTGCGGATCATGCCACGGACTGTCGACCACACCAAGCAGATGGCTGCGGACGGCTTCGTCGATGTTCCCCGGCGCTGTTCCCTGATCGCGCGCAAGCGCGACGATGTTTCGGATGCCTCGGAACGTCACCCCCTGCGTGGTCGCCGCGAGCAGATCGATCGCGGCACCGCGCACGTCAGCATCCGAATCGGCAAAGCCGTCCAGCGCGGGAAGAAGCTCCATCGCAGCCTGACGCCTCGCGCCGAGAGTCGGCAGCGGCACCCGCAGCGCACGAGTGCTGTCGGCTTCACGGAGCCATCCGGGTGCATCCGCCTCGGCATCACCGACCCAGATGACGGCATTTCGCGGCGAAACGCCCCGCCCGCCGCTGCTGGTTGCGACACGCGCTGCAAGAGGATCCACCGCATCCACCACGAAATCCCGCGCGGCAAGCCGGCGAGCCACGAGCATCAGACGGGAGACTTCAACGCTGATGTCGTCGGCCCAGAGAGCCGACGCCCCGTCGATGATCAGCGCGACGCGAAGATGCGAAACGGCCGTCGCCTGCAGCGCGAGATCGGCGACCTTCGCAATGGCACCAACGGTTGCGCGGCCCAGATGGGCATCGGGGAAGAAGTCGTTGCTGACGACGCCGGCTCCCGCATGATCGAGCAGAATGCCCTCGAGCGGATCGAAGCGGTAGACGAGGTCGTACGCGTTCTCGACGAGGCAGCGCAGCAGCGCATCGACGGTCGTGAGGAAGTGCCCGTCATCCCCATCCAGATGCAGATCGTGCACATTTCCGGTGACGAGGTACTGCGCGGTGATCGGCAGCGACAGATCGAATTCGCGCAACCACGCGGGGCGCAGGGCGCTCATGCCGTCATCTCCTTCGGAAGTCCGATCTGCGCGAGCGCAAGCCGATGCGCCTCGATCGCGGCACCGCGCAGTGGCGTCGATGCGCTGACGATGACCCGTGGCGGATCGATGCTCAGCGAACGGATGCCGTCGCCGAGGCGTTCGGCGAAATCGGGGATCCGGCTGAGCGGCCCACCCAGCGCGACAGCCTCGGGGTTGACGATGATGACCGCGTTCGCGACCGCTCGGGCGAGGGCATCCACAACCGCGGTGAGGCTCTCGTCATCGAGTCCGGGGAACCGAGACGGGTCCAGGCCGTAGCGCTCGGCAGTCCCCAGCCCCAGACGGGCGAGGTGCTGGGTGATGTCCTGGGTCTCGTCGGCGCGCAGGTATCCGATTTCACCGGCGAGTCCGGAACTGCCGCGGAACAGGCGCCCATCCAGCACGAGACCGGCGCCGAGCCCCTCCCCCGCGTACACGTAGAGAAAGTTCGCGCACTCCCGCAGCGCGCCCTCGCGCAGTTCGCCGAGAGCCGCCCAGTTCACGTCGTTGTCGATGACCACATCGGCACCGGCCGGCAGCTGTAGATCCCGGCGCGGGTCAATAAGCGCCGCTGGGAAGACCGAGCGCTCCAGCACGGCCGGCTTGTCGGTGCGGGCATCCACCGGGTCGGCGATCGACACGGTCACGGCGAGCACCCGGGCGGCGTGTTCACGCGCAGCATCCGCGATCAGAGCGTTGGTCTGCGCGACTATGCGGGCCGGATCACTGTCGGGGGCGACCACGGCGCGATGCTCGGCGCGCACAACGGCGGCGAGATCGCGCGAGACGACGGCGATCTGATCATTCTGAATGACGATCGCGAGCGAGCGGCCGTGGTCCGGATCGATGCGGAACAGGGTGGCGACTCCGCCGCGGCGCCCTTGTCGGATACCAACTTCCTGCAGCACTCCGCGCGCTGCCAGGCGAGCGACCGCTGTGGAGACGGCCGGCTTGGAGAGTCCGGTCGCCTGCGCGATCTCCGCACGCGATGCCGGCTCGTCGGCGTTGCGGATCGCCGCAAGGACGCTGGCGTCGGTAATGGATGCCAAAAGCTCTGCCCGCGGCACGGTGCGGTCGACACCCGGGCCTGTTGACGTCGTCATCCGCATCTCCTATGGTGGGTCCAACGCATTCAGTAATCATACCTTACTGAATCCCGAATCATCAGGAGACATCATGTCAGAGCAGACGAGCTGGACATCCCCGCCCGAAGACTTCCCGGCCGCGGTACGGACCATCAAACGGATGCTACGTGAGCAGATCGGCGACGTGGACGCCTACTTCAAACGAATCGAAGCGCTCATCGAGCCGAAGGTTCTCGAGATCGAAGCCGCGCACGCCCGCGGCGAGAACGTCTGGCCGATCGTGCAGTACGCCGATATCGAGGCCGGCACCGTCCCACAGGAGACCATCGATCTCATCCACCGTCGCGGCTGCGCCGTCGTACGCGGTCAGGTCTCCCCCGAACAGGCGACCGAGTGGGATCAGTCCCTGGTGGACTACGTCGACAGCAACGATTTCATGACGCAGTACCGCGGACCTGCGGACAACTTCTTCGGGACGCTGGATGCTTCGAAGCCGGAGATCTATCCGATCTACTGGTCACCGTCGCAGATGGAGGCGCGCCAGCACGAGCACACTGCGAAGACGCAGAGTTTCCTCAACCGACTGTGGAAGAGCGAATCGCGCGGGGTGACCTGGTTCGACCCGGATCAGGACTCGATGTACCCCGATCGCATCCGTCGCCGCCCACCGGGGACGACGTCGAAGGGCCTGGGTGCGCACACAGACTCCGGATCGATCGAGCGCTGGTTCACGCCGGCCTATCAGCAGGTGTTCGAGTCGATCTTCCACGGCGACATCGAATCGTACGACCCGTGGGACGGCGCCTTCCGCACCGAGGTCGACGAGTACCCGTCATCCACGATGTGCAGCGTGTTCCGCAGCTTCCAGGGGTGGCTTGCGATGAGCGAGATGCAGGATGACCAGGGTGTGCTCTGGACCGTCCCGATCCCCGAGGCGATGGCGTACATCCTCATCCGCCCACTGCTCGACGACGTGCCGGAGGACTCCCTCTGCGGCGCGGCGCAGGGCATGGCACTCGGCATCAGCGAGGAGTGGCATCCACTGCTCATGCGCGCCCGCGCCGGCATCCCCACCGTGCAGCCCGGCGACTCGGTGTGGTGGCATTCCGATGTGATTCACGGCGTCGCCTCGGTTGAGCAGCAGGAGGGCTGGGGCAACGTCATCTACATTCCCGCCGCCCCCATGTGCGCGAAGAACGCCGCCTACGCCCAGGATGTCGCCGATCGTTTCCGCCGCGGCGAGAGCCCGGCGGACTTCCCGAAGGAGGACTACGAGGTGGAGTGGGCGAACCGCTTCCGCGAGGAGCAGCTCAGCCAGATCGGCGCGCGCGGTCTCGGCATCACCCGCAAGGCGCGTCGCGTCGAGCGGTCGGCGGCGCTGCCGCAGCCGTAGTCGGCTGCTGCGCGTAGTCGCCTGCTGCGCGCCTCCTCGACGCAGATCGTGGTTACGCTCGTCACGGAGGACTCTCACCCGGAGTTCTCCGTGACCTGCGAGAGGAAGCGATCATGTCCCAGGATTTCGACGCGCTCACCGAAGATGACCTGCGTGATGCGGGCAGCATGAAGTGGACCGCCTTTCCCGGCATGATCGGGGCTTTCGTCGCAGAGATGGACTTCGGTCAGGCCCCAGCTGTCACGCAGGCCGTCAGCGCAGCGATGGAACGCGGGCTCACCGGTTACCTTCCCACCCACCTCTCGGATGCGCTCGCCGAGGCGACGGCGGATCGGTATGCCCGTGCGCACGGATGGCAGATCGATCCAGCGCAGGTGCACGCGCTCCCCGACGTCATCGCCGCCTTCGAGTTCGCGATCGAGCACTTCACGCAGCCCGGGGCCGCGGTCATCGTTCCGACTCCGGCGTACATGCCGTTCTTGATGGTTCCGCAGATGCACGGGCGCCGGGTCATCGAGGTCCCGAGCATCGAGGTCGACGGCCGGTGGCATATCGATCACACCGCCGTCGCCGCAGCCTTCGCCGATGGCGGCGAGCTGTTCGTGCTGTGCAATCCGCACAATCCGCTCGGCACGGTGGCCACGCGTGCAGAGCTGGAGCAGGTCGCCGAAACAGTGACAGCCGCCGGCGGACGCGTGTTCTCGGACGAGATCCACGCGCCGCTCGTCTACACGCCTGCCGAGCACATCCCGTATGCCTCAATCTCCGACGTTGCCGCGAATCACGCCATTACCGCGGCATCCGCGTCGAAGGCCTGGAATCTCGCCGGCCTCAAGTGCGCGCAGATCATCATTTCCAACGAGGCGGATGCTGCGCTCTGGGAGCGCGCCGGCGGCTGGGCCGGCCACGGTACATCGACCATCGGCGCGGTGGCGAACGTCGCGGCGTACACCCAGGGCGAGGGGTGGCTGGCCGAGGTCGTCGAGTATCTGGACGGGAACCGGCGCACGCTCACCGCACTCGTCGCCGAGCACCTGCCCGATGTGCGCGTGACAATGCCAGAGGGCACCTATATCGCGTTGCTCGATTTCCGGAACACCGGCCTCACCGGTGATCTCGGCGCCTGGTTCCGGGAGCACGCCGGGGTCGCGATGACCGATGGGGCCGCATGCGGTGAAGCCGCCGTCGGCTTCACCCGCTTCGTGTTCGCGATGCCGCGGCCGCTGATGGCCGAGGCGATCAAGCGGATCGCCTCGGCGCTGGCGGAGCGTGGGGCCCCGTCAGCTGCGCCCCTGGGCGATCGCATCGGCGATGTCGATGAGGTCGTGTGACCATTTTTCGCCGCGTTCGGCGGTGAATCGCGAGATCGGCAGAGCGATGCTCATCGCGATCCGCGACCCCCGCTCCGGTCGCACTTTGCGCTGCTATACCCGCGTTTTAGCAGCGTCAAGTGCGACAGGAGCAGAACCGACGTGATCACCACGGGTCGCCATGCGCTAGATTGTCAACAATCTTGCAGACCTGAGAGGAGCACGTCCGGTGCCCGAGAATCCCGATGTCCGCAGTAAATTGCGTTCCGCCATCCTGCGCGGAGCTTATGCACCACGCCAGCGCCTCATCGAAGCCGACCTCGCTGAGGAGTACGGTGCAAGCCGCTTTGTCCTCCGCAATGCGCTGATCCAACTCGAGGCGGAGGGGCTCGTCGAACTGACACCGAACCGCGGCGCGCGCGTCCGCGAGATCACGCCGGCGGAAGCGGTCGAGATCACCGAGATCCGCCAGTCGGTCGAGGGCCTAGTCGCCGCCCGAGCGGCCGAACGAGTCACCGAGGAGCAGATCATCTTTCTCCGCCAGGTCGGCGAGGACATGCGCGAGGCCATCGAGAACCATGAGCTGATGCGGTATTCGGAACTCAACTCCCTGTTGCACGGCACCATCCGCAACATCGCCGAGCATGCCGCCGCAAACCGGGTACTTGAGCAACTCAACGGCCAAATGGTGCGCCACCAGTTCCAGCTGTTCCTGGTGCCCGGGCGACCGAACACCTCATTTCCCGAGCACCTCGACATCATCGAGGGCGTGTGCACGCGCGACCCGCACCGCGCCCGCGCCGCGATGGAGACCCATGTCGGCAGCGTCATCGCCACCCTGACGCAGTTCGCCGAGGCGACACCCGTCCACTGAGGGTCGAACGCGGATTGTTATCAATCTCGTAAACAGAATTGACAACGCTGTCAAAGCGCGGGTACGGTCATCGAATCGAGTGGCACAGCAGCCACCCGAAATCCATACCCCTTTCACACAATGGAGTGACATGAAAAAGGCAGGCTTTTTCGCCCTCGCGGCGATCACCGCTCTGGTTTTGAGCGGTTGCACCGACTCCGATGCCCCCGCAGGAGGCACCGACGATGCCGACACCAGTAGCTCTGCTGCTGACCTGACTCCGATCACGGTCGGCGTGATTCCGATCGCCGACACGGCACCGCTCTACGTCGGCGATGCCCAGGGCTTCTTCGAAGACGAGGGCCTGGACCTCACCATCGAGACCGCTACCGGTGGGGCAGCGATCGTTCCGGCCGTCGTCTCCGGCGACTACGAATTCGGCTTCAGCAACCAGCTGTCACTGATGGTCGCAGCCGATCAGGGCCTCAACATCACGATGGTCAGTGCTGCTGTCTCCAGCACTGGCGACACCACCCAGGACATGGGCGCGGTCGTCTCCAAGGCCGACTCCGGCATCGTCAGTCCGGCCGACCTCGCCGGAAAGACCGTGTCGAGCAACAGCGTCGGAAACATCAACGACACCGTCGTTCGCTCGGTCGTCGATGAAGCCGGCGCCGACTCCTCCACGATCGACTTCGTCGAGGTGCCGTTCCCTGACGCCATCGCGGCCGTCGAGAACGACCAGGTCGACGCAGCATTCGTCGTGGAGCCGTTCGTCACGTCTGCGCTGGAAGCCGGCCTGAACGTCGTCACCTACGCCTACGCTGACTTCGACCCCAAGCTCGACATCGCCGCATACTTCGCCCTCAGCGACATCGACCCGGAACTGCTTGAGAAGTTCCAGTCCGCGATGACCAAGTCGCTGGAGTTCGCTGACTCCAACCCGGATGTCGTGCGCGAGGTCATGGGCACCTACACGAAGACTCCGCCGGAGGTTCTCGCAGAGATCACGCTGCCGAGGTTCCCGACGGAGATGGATCGTGCCTCGGTTGAGAAGCTCGCCGCTGCCGCCCAGAACTATGGCGTCCTGAAGGCCGAGCCGGACTACGATAACCTGCTGCCGTGACAGCTGTCATCAACACCCTGAGCGAGGTGCGGCGGCTACGCCGTCGCCCCTCGCCTGGGGCCGGTCCCTGGCTGGGCGCAGTCGGTGTGATCGCATTCCTGGCTATTTGGGAAGCGGCCTCACGACTGAACCTGGTCGATTCCCGATTCGTTCCCCCGGCCAGCGAGGTACTCATCCGCTTCGGCGAGTACGTCGTCGACAAGGCCTTCTGGCGCGATGTCGGCTCCACCATGCTCAGCTGGTCGCTGGGTCTGATCATCGCCGTAGTCGCGGCGACCGTGATCGGTTTCCTCATCGGATCGAGCCGGTTCCTCGAGCGTCTGACGCATTCGACGATCGAGTTTCTCCGCCCCGTTCCATCTGTTGCGCTCATCCCGTTGGCTGTGCTCCTGTTCGGCACCAAGATCCAAGCGGGGCTCCTGCTCATCGTCTACGCCGCGTTCTGGCAGGTTCTGCTGCAGGTCATCTATGGGGCAAAGGACGTGGACCCGGTCGCGGATGCCACGGCACGAAGCTACGGCCTCACCCGGTTCCAGCGGGTTCGGCACGTGATGTGGCCGACCGCGCTGCCGTATCTGATGACCGGCATCCGCTTGGCCGCCGCCGTCGCACTAATCCTCGCGATCACCGCCGAACTCATCATCGGAACTCCTGGCCTCGGCAAGCAGATCGCCGAGACGCGAGAGGGCGGAGCGATCACGAGCATGTACGCCCTGATCCTCGCGACCGGACTCATCGGCGTCGCGATCAATCTGGTGGCCCGGTTCGTCGAGCGCCGCGTGCTCGCCTGGCACACCTCAGTGCGAATGGATGTGGCCGGATGAAATTCCTCAAGTCTGTCTTCTTCCTACTCGCCCTGCCGATCGTCCTGGTGCTGCTGTGGTGGATCTCCACGGTCGTCAATCCCAGCTTCTTCGTGCCGACGCCGGGCGAGCTGGTCACGACGTTCTTCGACACCTGGTTCGGCGAACGCCTCGCGGAGGACGTGCTGCCGAGCATTGGCCGCCTGTTCCTCGGGATCGCCGGCTCGATCATCATCGGCGTGGGTCTCGGCCTGCTGATCGGCTCATTCAAGCCGCTTCGCCAACTGCTCGAACCGCTGCTGGAGTTCTTCCGGGCGATCCCGCCGCCCGTGCTGCTTCCGCTGCTGATGATCATCATCGGCGTCAACTGGCGGATGCAGGTCTTCGTGATCATCTTCGGGTCGCTCTGGCCCGTGCTGCTGAACACCGTTGAGGGCGTTCGCGCCACCGATGAAGTTCAGCGTGACACCGCCCGCAGCTACGGCCTGGGCCGGATGGCGCGCCTGCGCTATCTGATCCTTCCCGCAGCGGCGCCGCAGATTCTGGCCGGAGCGCGCCAGTGCCTGTCGATCGCCCTGATCCTCATGGTCATTTCCGAGCTCTGGTACACCTCCGCCGGTCTCGGTTTCACCATCGTCCAATTCCAGCGCAACTTTGCGATACCGGAAATGTGGAGCGGCATCCTCGTGCTGGGCCTGATCGGTCTCGGACTTGCTGTGCTGTTCCGCTACACGGAGCGCTACATCCTCCGCTGGTACCACGGATTGAGAGAAGTCCAACGTGAATCTTGAAGACACCAACACCCCTGTCCTCCTCGTCGACGGTCTGCGCAAGATCTATCCGTCACCGACTCCCGGTGGGGAGGCTGTCGAAGCGATCCGCGATCTGACATTCAGCATCCCTCAGGGACAGCTGGTCTGCATCGTCGGCCCGTCTGGAGCCGGAAAAACCACGCTACTCAAGTGCATCGCCGGTCTTCTGCCGCCCACCGCCGGACGCCTCGAACTTGAGGGCAAGGCCATCACCGGGCCACCCAAGACCATGGCGGTCGTCTTCCAGGAGTATGGGCGCAGTCTCTACCCCTGGATGAGCGTGCAGGCGAACGTCGAGCTGCCGCTGAAGAGCGCCGGCATCGCCAAGGCTGAGCGCCAGCAGCGCACGAGCGAAGCGCTTGCAGCGGTCGGACTCGCCGATGCGGCGGACAAGTACCCGTGGCAGCTTTCCGGAGGCATGCAGCAGCGCGTCGCCATCGCCCGCGCGGTGGCCTACCGGCCGCAGGTTCTGCTCATGGACGAGCCGTTCGCGGCCGTCGACGCGCAGACTCGGGCAGACCTTGAGGATCTCGTGCGCAAGATCTGGAAGGAGCTCGGCGTCACCGTGCTGTTCGTCACGCACGACATCGATGAGTCGGTGTATCTCGGTCAGCGCGTCATCGTGCTGTCGAACCGACCGACGGTCGTGCAGGATGACATCGTGATCGACCTGCCCGATGAGCGTGACCAGCTGACGACACGCTCGGACCCGCGGTTCGTGGAACTGCGTCATCACATCTACGGTGAGATCCAACGAGCCAAGAACAACGCCGGCGGCGAGGAGCAGGCGACCAGCGCCTGATCCACGCCCCACCCCTCTGTTCAGGTCGCAGTTGCTGCCGCTAAACGTGTGTTTTAGCAGCAGCAACTGCGACCTGAACTGTGTGTGAAAGGACCGAACAGATGACACAACGCGGACGCAAGCAGGTTGTCCTCGCGATCATCGCGCTGTGCCTGGTCGCGACGCTGATGCGTCCGGCGGTGTCGGCGGTCGGGCCGCTCATCGACCGGATCTCCGGAGACACCGGCATCCCGCTCGCATTACTCGGTTCGCTGTCAACTGTCGTGCTGATCACGTGGGCGATCGTGTCCCCATTCGCCCATGGTTTCGGCCGCCGGCTCGGCCTCGGCGGCGCCGTGCTGGCCGCGATGGGGCTGCTCGCGGTCGGGGCCATCGTGCGTTCCTTGCCCGGCTCCACCGCCTGGCTCTGGATCGGAACCGCACTGATCGGCGTCGCTCTAGCGATCGGAAATGTGCTGCTACCGGCCGTCATCAAACGCGACTTCCCGCTGCGGGTGCCCCTCATGATGGGCGTGTACTCGGCTCTTCTGGGCGGTGCTGGCGCCGTGGCATCCGGACTGGCGGTTCCGATCGCCGGCCTCACCGGCGACGATGCCGGCGCCGGGTGGCGGACCTCACTGCTGATCACCGGCGCGGTCATCGCACCGCTTGCCCTGGTCATGTGGTGGCAGGTCAGTCGCCGCGAGATGCGCGCGATGCGCGCGGCGTCCGCGGTGCCGGCGACTCGCCTGGGTATCTGGCGTGACCCGGTGGCCTGGCAAGTGGCCGGATACATGGGTGTGCAGTCAACGACGTTCTACGTACTGGTGACGTGGCTCGCGACGATGTCCGTCGACACCGGCCGAGGCGCCGTCCTCGCCGGTGTCGACGTGATGGTTTACCAGATCTTCTCCCTGGTCGGCTCGCTCACCGTCGTGTTCGTCATGCGTGGGCGTGGCGCACGGATCACTCCGGCGGCGCTCCCGGCACTCGGTATTCTCAGCATCATCGGCCTCATGATCTGGCCGGATGCCATCGGCGTCTGGGTCGTGCCGCTCGGAGTGTTCTCCGGCATCTCGCTCGGAGTCTCGCTGACGCTCATGGCAGATCGGGCCCGCGACCACAGCACCTCGTCCGCACTGTCAGGCATGTCGCAGTCGGTCGGCTATGCGATTGCTGCTGTCGGACCCGCACTGTTCGGCGGCATACAAGCTCTGACCGGCAGCTGGACAGTTCCGCTGATCATCCTGCTGGTGACCATGTCGCTGCAGGGACTGTTCGGGATCTTCGCCGCGCGCGACCGGTTCGTGCTCGACCCGCGCTAGGTTCCACGCGGCGCGCTCCGCGCCGGGTTACGTCCCTGCTCCCGTCGCACTTCGTGCTGCTATTCGCGCGTTTTAGCAGCACGAAGTGCGACCGGAGCGGAGATGGGATGGACCGGAGCGGAGGAAGAATCAGTCCTCCGCGGCGCGCGTCGCCTTGCGGTCAGCGATGAGCGTGTCGCGCACCTTGCGGCGCAGCACCTTGCCGATCAACGACGTCGGCAGCTCTTCCCACACGACGTAGGCGCTCGGGCGCTTGTACTCGGCCAGACGCTCACGAGCCGCTTCGCGCGCAGCATCCTCATCGAATGTCGCGCCGTCTTCCAGCACGACGACGGCGGTGACGATCTCCGCACCGCTTCCGCGCGGAATTCCCACGACGGCGGATGCCGCAACACCCGGAACCGTCACGATCACCTGCTCGACCTCGCTGGGTGAGACGTTGAAGCCGCCCGTGATGATGAGTTCTTTCTTGCGGTCAACGACCGTGACGAAGCCGTCGTCGTCCTGCACAACGAGGTCACCGGTGCGCAGCCAGCCGCCCTCGAGCAGGGTGGCCGCCGTCTCCTCCGGCCGGTTCCAGTAACCCTGGAAGACCTGCGGACCATGAATCAGCAGCTCCCCCGCCTCGCCGAGTTCGACCTCACGGGTCGGGTCGGCGGGGTCGACGACCTTGATGTCGGTGGATGGGAACGGGATGCCGATGGCGCCGATGCGACGAGCATCCGTGAACGGGTTCGCCAGCGCGACCGGGCTGGTCTCGGTGAGCCCGTAGCCCTCGTTGAGCATGCTGCCGGCCTGGTCCTCCCAGCGCTTGACGATCGCCGGGGTCAGTGTCATGGCACCCGAGATCGCGTAGACGACACCGGAGAGATCGAGCTTGCCCTCCTTCGCGACACGCGCGAGCCGGTCGAACATCGGCGGAACGGCCGGCACGAACGTCGGCGGGAACTTCTTCGCCGCCTTCTCGACCAGGGCCGGGTCGAACGTCGGGAAGAGCACAGCGCATGACCCGGTCTCAACGGAGTAGATGACCGAGAGCAGCACCCCGAAAGAGTGGAACATCGGCAGCAGGCCGTAGATGCGACCGTCGCCGCGCGTGAAGTCCGGCATCCATGCTGCGCCCTGGCGGGCATTCGCCCACAGGTTCGCGTGCGTGATCATCGCCCCCTTGGGCGTGCCGGTGGTCCCGGAGGTGTACTGCAGAGACGCCAGATCGGATGCCGCGGGGCGCGGATGCGACGCGGAAAGCGGCGCGCTCTTCTCGAGCTTCGCGAAGGGAATGGTGCCCGGGGCCGGCGCGGTCAGCTTGTCGCGCGACTCGCGGGCCTTCGCGATCGGCAGCTTCAGCGCGAGGCGCATCGCGAACGGCATGGCGCGGGTGACGTCGACGGAGATGATGTCACGGATGCCGAGCTCGGCGGGCAGTGCGCGCAGAGTGGGCACAAGCTTGTCCCAGGTGATGACGACGGTCGCGCCGTGGTCGCGGAACTGCACCTCGAGCTCATCGCGGGTGTACAGCGGATTGTGTTCGACGACGACAGCGCCCAGGCGCAGCACCGCGTAGAAGGCGATGACGTGCTGGGGAGCATTCGGCATGATCAACGCAACGCGGTCGCCGGCGGTGACGCCCATCTCGCGCAGCGCGTTCGCGACGCGGGAAACGCGATCGCCGAGTTCGCGGTAGCTGACCGTCCGGTCGAAGAACGCGATCGCCGGTCGGTCTGACCACTGGGCGACGCGATCGTCGAGCAGATCGCTCAGCGACCCGGTGACCGGCTCGATGTCGATAGGCGTCCCGGGCGCGTAGAACCGGTTCCAGGCGCGCGTCTCATTCAGCTGCATGCTCAAATCCTACGTTCCCCCACGCGTAACGCGGGAGCACTGCCCTCGGATGCTCCCGAAATGTCAGAGCAGCTCGGCGCGCAGTTCTGCTCCGCTCTTGGGCGACAGCATCGCGGGCGGAACATCCAGCACCGTTACCGCGCCGTGCTGGCCGAGCTTGTTCAGCCGGAAAGCAGCACGAGCGTAGGTCACGAGAACACTGGCGGTGAACTCGGGGTTGCTGTCGAGAGCGAGACGGTACTCGATGACCTGCGCTGCCGTATCGCTGGTGTTGCCGCTGCGGATCACGAATCCGCCGTGCGGCATCGCCTGGTGGTCTCGGGCGAGTTCCTCGGCCGAGATGAAGTGCACGGTCGTGTCGTAGTCGGCGAAGTAGTGCGGCATCGTCACGATCGCCTGCTCGACGGATGCTGCATCCGCACCCTCTTCCAACACGACGAAGCACTCCCTGGTGTGCTTCTCACGCGTGCTCAGCTGCGGGCGCGTACCGCTGCGCACGGCGTCGATCGCTGCTTCGGCGGGCAGTGTGTACTGCACTCCGGCGGCGACGCCGTCGACGCGTCGAACGGCATCCGAATGCCCCTGGCTGAGCCCCCGACCCCAGAACGTGTAGGTGTCGCCCGCGGGAATGAGCGTTTCGCCGTAGAGCCGATTGATGGAGAAAAGTCCGGGATCCCACCCGACCGAGATCAACGCCGTCGTGCCGCTGGCCTGAGCCGGAGCATCCATCGCCGCGAAGTATTCCGGAATGCGCGCATGCGTGTCGAAGCTGTCGACGGTGGTGAAGTGCGCGGCCAGTTCGGGGCCTTGGACCGGCAGGTCGTCCTTGGAGCCGCCGCAGAGGATGAGCACGTCGATGTCGTCGCGCTTCGCGGACAGATCATCCATGCTGAAGACGTCTGTCGAGGGGTTCAGCGGTGTGAGCTGCGCCGGGTCGCGACGGGTGAAGACACCCACCAGCGTCATGTCCGGGTTCTTTCCGATCGCGGCCTCCACGCCGCGCCCCAAGTTCCCGTAGCCGGCGATACCGATCCGAATTCTCTCGCTCATACCCCTACTTTTGCATTCAACGGCTGGTTGCACCCAATTCGCCTTCGATGCGGGCCGCAGTCTCGAGCAACGGCGGAAGCAGCTCCGCCCGCACCTGATCCGCCGATCCCCGGGCCGTGCTTGTCGAGACGTTCAGTGCGGCGACGACTGCACCGTCGCGCCCGCGCAGCGGAACGGCGATCGAACGCAATCCTTCTTCGAGCTCGCCGTCGACCATCGCCCAGCCCTGATCGCGCACGACGTCGAGAATCTGGTGGATCGCAGCGGGATCCACGGTGGTCATCGGGGTGTAGGAGAGGAGAGGCGCGGATGCCAGCAGCTCAGCGGCCCTGTCGGATGCTTCCCCCGCGATCAGCACGCGCCCCATGCTCGTCGCGAACGCCGGGAAGCGGGTGCCGACGGTGATGCGAACGCTCATGATGCGCCGCGCAGCCGCGCGTGCGACGTAGACGATGTCTGCGCCGTCGAGTACCGACACCGACACCGACTCGCCGATTCGGTGCGAGAGCGCATCCAGATGCGGCTGCACGATCTCGGGCAGCGACAGCGATGAGAGATACCCGTAGCCGAGCTCGAGCACCCGTGGGGTCAGCCGGAATCGGGCATCCGACGTCGCGATCGCATAGCCGAGCTGCTCGAGAGTGCGCAGGAACCGGCGGGCCGCGGCCCGAGGAATGTCTGCGCGACGGGCGACCTCGGCGAGCGACAGCTCGGCCGGTTCCCCATCGAAGGCGCGGATGACAGAGAGCCCCCGAGCCAGCGACTGCACGAAATCTGCACTGGGCGCGGCATCCGATTCAGTCACATCGAAACCCTATCGTTCGCGCACACGAGCACTGATCGGCGCGAATCGGGCCGCAGCAGGCCGCAACGTGGGGCGGAGAACGCAGCGTGGGGCGGAGGAATGCGGATCGAACCTCCGCCCACCAGTGCGAACTCCGCCCAACACGGTGCCGCCATCGCATCCCGCAGCCCACCGGAGCACTCTAAAACCGCCTTACCGTTCGAGGACCACGGCGAGGCCCTGCCCAACGCCGATGCAGATCGCGACAACCGCGACACCCCGACCGCGGCGGCGCAGTTCGTGCGCGGCGTGGCCGATGATGCGGCCGCCGGATGCGCCGAGCGGATGCCCGATGGCCAGCGCCCCGCCGTGAATGTTCAGCTTCTCGGGCTCCAGCTCCGGCCAACCGCGCAGGCACGCGAGCGACTGCGATGCGAAGGCTTCGTTGAGCTCGACGAAATCGACGTCCGCCCAGGTGCGGCCTGCTCGGGCGAGCGCCTTATTCGCTGCTTCGATCGGCGCGATCGGAAAGTCATCGGGATCGACACCGTGCGCGGCGCGGCCGGTGATGCGCGCGAGCGGTTCGTCCGGCAAGGCGCCCTCCGTGCCCAGCAGCACGGCGGATGCCCCATCGTTGATCGACGAGGAGTTGCCCGCGGTCACGGTGCCATCCTCGGCGAACAGCGATCGCAGCCCCGCGAGCTTTTCCACCGTCGAGCCGTCGCGGATGCCCTCGTCACGGGCAAGTTCAGCGCCCGGAACCTGCACGATCTCACCGTCATAGATGCCATCCGCCCACGCCTGGGCTGCGAGTTCATGCGAGTGGACGGCGAAAGCATCCTGCTCCTCACGAGTGATGCCGGCCACCCGCGCAGCCTTCTCCGCTGCTTCGCCGTTGGAGATCGTCCAGGGCGTCGGAAGGGCCTTGTTCGTCATCCGCCACCCGATCGCGGTGTTCCACATAATCTGGTTGCCGGTCGCCGGGTACGGCTTCGCTGACTTCTCCACGACGTACGGCGCCCGACTCATCGACTCGACGCCGCCGGCGAGAATGATCTCGGCATCCCCGGATTCGATCGCCCGCGCCCCCTGGATCACCGCTTCCACGCTCGATGCGCACAGCCGGTTCACCGTCGCCCCGGTCACCGAAGTCGGAAAGCCCGCCAGCAGCGCGCCCATGCGCGCGACGTTGCGGTTGTCCTCACCGGCCTGGTTCGCGTCGCCGAAGATGACGTCGTCGATACGCGCTGGGTCAAGCCCCGTGCGCTCAGTGCTTGCCCGCATGACAATGGCGGCGAGATCATCGGGACGGATGCTGGCGAGCGCACCGCCCGCACGCCCGAACGGTGTGCGCACGGCATCGTAGATATAAATGGTCACGGCGCCCTCTCGTGGCGTTCGCTGTGCGAACGTGAGTTCGCCTGGCGATACGAGCCTACGCCTTTGCAGTGTCATCGACCAGCCCTCGGCCCTCGCCGGGCACGGATGTCGGTCGAGATCCACGGATGCCGGGGCATCCGCCCGTTCTGGACAGACATCCGTAGATTCCGACCGACAGGTGTACCGGACGACGAAGCCCGACGCAGCGGCGCCTACAGTCAGCGCACGCGTCGATGCACAGACTGCGGCGTGAGATACGCCTTGAGCCCCTCCAGCCCGTACTCGACCCCGAGCCCGGAATCATGTCGCCCGCCGAAGGGCGCGTAGTGGTTCGAGGCGAACATGTTCACGCCGACGGAGCCCGTGTCCATGCGTCGCGCCACACGGAACGCGGCATCCTCATCTCCGCCGAAGACGATCCCACCGAGGCCGAACGACGTGTTGTTGGCGATCTCGACCGCCGCGTCCACCGACGGCGCGCGGAGCAGCGTGATGACGGGTCCGAAGATCTCCTCGCGGGCGATGGTCATATCGGGCGTGACGTCGGCAAACACGGTCGGGGCGACGAACGCGCCACCCCGCAGCGGTTCGGGCACGTCTCCGCCGACCGTCGCCCTGGCACCCTCTGCCACACCCGCGCGGATATACCCGAGCACCCGATCACGCTGCGCGAACGTCGCGACCGGGCCGAACACGGTCGCAGGATCCAGCGGGTCTCCGACGGGCGCTGCCGCAACCGTCGCTGTGACCATGTCGACCAGTTCGTCATAGCGATCGGGAGTGGTGACCAGGCGGGTCGATATGTAGCAGGTCTGGCCAGTATTGCGCATGCTGCTGCGCAGAAGCACCGCCGACATGGCATCCAAATCAGCATCCGGCAGCACGATCGCCGTCGACTTACCGCCGAGTTCGAGGGTCACCGGACGCAGCAGCTCACCGCACGCGGCAGCGATGCGACGCCCGACCGGTGTCGACCCCGTGAAAGCCACTTTGTCGATACCAGGGTGGCGCACGAGCAGCTCGCCCGTCGCACCGTCACCGGTCACGAGGTTGATGACCCCCGCCGGAATCCCGGCCTCTTCGGCGGCGTCGAGGAGGAACCGTATGGACAGCGGAGTGGGCCCCGCGGGTTTGATCACGACAGTGCACCCGGCAACGAGCGCAGGGGCGAGCTTGATCACGACGAGGTTGATCGGAAAGTTCCAGGGCGCGATGAGCGCACACACGCCGATGGGGTCCTGCGCGACGACGGTCTCGTTGCGTCGATCTGGAAAGGCGCGCACGTCGCCCGCTTCGAGTTGCCCGGCCAGGCTTGCGAACACTCGCAAGATGGATGCCGCATTTGCCGCGGCCCCGGCAGTCTCGGCCACCGGTGATCCGTTTTCCAGAGTGTTGGTGAGGCTGAGCACATCGGCTCTGTTCTCGATCGCATCCGCCATGCGGCGCAACAGCTCGGCACGATCGGAGGGAGCCCGCGCCGCCCACTGGGGATAGGCAGCGCGAGCTGCGGCAACTGCCGCGTCTATGTCGGACGCATCAGCATCCGGAACAGACCCCCAACGCTCCCCCGTGGCTGGGTCCACAACCGGGGAGACGCCACCGCCGGACCCGTTCGTCTCGGCTCCGCCGATGCGGTGTCCAGAGACGTGGGTGTAGGGCAATCCTGCGGCAGCTTCGTGGTGGCGATGACGCATCGCCACCACGAAATCGTCATCGAGCATCGTCATGACAATTGCTCGATCTTCAGAAGCACTTCGGCGCGGCCGAGCTCGGCCTCGGCCATGCGCACTGCGGCGTCGGTGAGTAGCTCAGGCACGATCTCTACGCGCAGTCGTGCACAGTACGCGGCGGGCGTGATGCCAAACCACGACGAAGCGAGCGCGATTCCGGTGGGCGTGAACCGCCAGAGTCGATCGGCGTCGCGCACGAGACTGTCCTCGATCGAGTGCGACACCTGGCGGGTGTCGTGACCATCGATGATCGCAGTCACGCGTTCGATAAAGGCCTCGTCGTACCCCAGCGGCGGCAGCACCTCGCGGGCGATGTCGCAGCCGTGCCGCTCATGTTCGTATCGAACATCCGCCCGACGCCAGTCACCGGAGAATCCCTCGGAGATGATGCGGTCCTGGTCGACGCGCGACCAACCCGTGTCATGCAGCACAATGGCGACTCTGACGACCAGGGCGTCTGCCTCGGGGTGCGAGGCGCACAAGCGCTCGGCGAAAGCGAACGAGATGGGCAGATGGATGTCGTTCTGCCGCGAGCGCGACTCAGCAACAATGGCACGCCACAGCGGATCCAAATCGTCGTTCGCAGCCGCGGCGGCGATAGGGCTGATGTCTACGGGGACAGTATCGGGAAGGGTCATGATGACTCCGATTTCAGGCGTTCACTGCGTCAGGCAGGACGATGGCGGACTTCAGGGATGTGCCGACGTCGACCGCGGCGGCGGGTGAGATCGTCCCGCCCTTGATGAGGGCCGACTTGATCGCCATGAACTCCGCCGGGTGGTTCACGACGTCGGCGGCGATCAATCGCCCTTCGCGGTAGTACAGCACCGCGAACTTCTCGGTATCGGGATCGCCGCGCACGACGACGCTCTCGTAGCCGGTCGACAGGCCCGCGATCTGCAGCTTCAGATCGCCCTGATCCGACCAGAACCACGGCACCGAGCGGTACTCCGCCGGTTCACCGAGAAGGGAAGCGGCCGCGATCTTCGCCTGCTCGAGTGCGTTGTTGACGCTCTCCAGCCGGATGCTGCCGCCCATACCGAGCGGGTAGGGATTGGGCATCATGGTGCAGTCGCCTGCCGCAACCGTCAGACCATCGGATGCCCGGGCCGCCGCATCCACGACGATGCCACCCTCGACGTCCAGGCCCAGTTGCTCGGCAAGCTCCGTGCGCGGGATCACGCCGACGCCAATCAGAACGAGGTCGGCAGGGATGACGGTGCCGTCCTCTAACTCGACTCCGGTTACCGATCCCTGGGCACCAGCCACGCGGGCATCTCCGCCGATGATGCGCGAGATGCGCGCGTCCAGGACGACCTGCACTCCGCGGCGCCGATGCGCGCCTAGATAGAAGGCGCTGGTCTCCTCCGCGACGACGCGTCCGACGAGGCGAGGTGCGGCTTCGAGCACCGTGACGCTCTTGCCGAGCCCTCGGGCGACAGCCGCAGTCTCCAGGCCGATGAAGCCGCCACCGATCACGACGACATTCTTTGCCGACGCGTCGGCGAGCGCGGGCTGCAGGCTGATCGCATGATCCGCATCGCGCAGGTAGTGCACGCCGTGATAATCAGTGCCTTCTAGGGGCAGACGACGAGCGGATGCTCCGGTCGTGAGCGCCAGACGATCGAAGGCGATGCGGCGACCACCTTCGGTCACCGCGGTGCCCGTACCGTCGGCGGTGCGGTGCACCGTGACGACCCGGTCGCCGGTCACGAGTTCGATATCGCGCTCGGCGAACCATTCCCGGGTGCGCAGGATCACGTCGTCTGGCTGCAGCTCGCCTTTGATCCACCCCTTCGACAGAGGCGGGCGCTGGTAGGGACGGTGTGCCTCTTCACCAACGAGGATGATCGGGGCGGTGTCGCCGCGGTCGCGCATGACCGATGCGATCTGCACGCCGGCCTGACAGGCCCCGACGATGAGTGTCGCGTTCATGGTGTGCTCCGAATCAGATCTGGTCGCTCGGTGTGGTGACGTGGTATTCGCAGCCGTCCTGCAGCTTGATCTGGCAGGACAGACGAGACTCTTCTCGGCGATCGACGGCGGTGCCGTCGAGCATCTCGTCCTCGAGGTCGCCCGGTGCTCCGACAAGATCGCGAGTATCCGCAGCCACGAAGACATGACAGGTGGCGCAGGAGAGACTCCCCCCGCATTCCCCGACGATGCCCGGCACGCCGTTACGGACCGCGGTTTCCATGATCGAATCCCCTGGGCGGCCGTCAATCGCTGTGACGATGCCATTGTCGGCGGTGTAGATGACGGTGCTCATGATTGGTCTCCTTCGGTCAGATATCGGTGCTCAGATGAACTGGCGTCCACCGTCGACGACGATGGTCTGCCCGGTGACGAATGCGCTGGCGGGTGAAGCGAGGTACATCACGGTCCCGACGATGTCCTCGGGCGAGATCGGCCTGCGGATCGCCCCGCGGTCGACACCGTACTCGGCGGCGTTCTCGATCAGCGCGTTGCTGGCCTCGGTGAGAGTGAACCCGGGCGCGACGGTATTGACGGTGATGTCACGCACGCCGAGCTCTTTGGCGAGCACGCGGGTGAGGCCGATGACACCGGCCTTGGATGCGACGTAGTGTGCCCACTGCGCAGATCCGCTGAAGACGGTCGCCGAAGAGATGTTGATCACCCGTCCTCCAGTGGCGAGGTGCGGCGACAGGGCACGAGTCACCTGCCACGGACCTTTGAGGTTCACCGCCATCACCCGATCCCACTCACCCTCGTCGATGTCCTCGAACGGCGAGCGCGTGACTGTCCCGTAGATGGCTGCGTTGTTGATAAGTACGTCGACGGATCCCCCAACGGCTATCGCCGCGGCGGCTAGGGCATCCGTCGACGCACGGTCGGTGACATCCACATGCACCGCGACGGCAGGAACGGCGGCTGTGCGCGAAATCTCAGTAGCGGTTCTGGCGGCCGCATCCGCGTCAATGTCGGCGAGGATCACTCGATCGCCTGACTCGGCGAAGGCTCGAGCGAACTGAGCTCCGAGGCCTCCACCGGCGCCGGTGACCACGACGGTGCGGGCATTCGATGTACCGGTCATGTCAGCTCCTGGGCCGTTCAGTCATCCAGCAGCGTGACGGTGCCGGAGCTTCCGTCCACACGCAGCCGCTGGCCGGTCTTGATCTGCACGGATGCGGTACCGGTGCCGGTGACTGCAGGCATCCCGTACTCTCGACAGACGATGGCAGCGTGACTCATCATGCCGCCGATGTCAGTCACGGTGGCGCGGATCTTGCCAAAGATCGGCCCCCAGCTGGGAGCGGTCACGGGAGCAACGAGGATCTCGCCGTCCTGCACCTCGGAGAGTTGATCTGCGGAGCCGATGACGCGCGCGGGGCCCTCGGCGATGCCGGGAGAGGCAGCCATGCCCTTCAGCGTTCCCTCGGGGACGTCACTCTTGCCCAGCCAGTTCTGGATCTGGTCATCGGTGATTCCCCAGAGCATGAGAGTGAAAGGTTCGGTGATGACCGCCGGCGGCGTGTTCAGGGCAGGCTGCGGTCGTGCGGTCGAGAGTGCGTCCACGATGCCGCGGCGACGCTCGATCTCTGCGGGCCAGCGTGAGGGGCCGATCGCGGGAGCGCCGACCATCCACCCGTTCACATAGTCGAAGAGCACCTCGCGCACCTCGTCGCGGCGCAGGTAGAACATGTCATTCGCCTCGGCCCAGAAACCCGCCTCATGCAGCACGTTCGAGAGCTGGCGGGCCTTTCGCCAGAAGACGCCCATGGTCCAGTGCTCGATGTAGAAGTTGTGGTTCTCGACGTAGGGATAGACCACCCGCGCCAGGCCCAGCTTGCCCTGGAAAGCCGCCAGTTGATCACCCGAGAGCATCTCGGCGTACTCGTCAGTGATGCGGTCGCGCTCTGCGACGAGCGCATCCACGTTTCGGTCGATGTCCGCACCGGCCTGCAGTCGATCAATGTAGCCCTTGATGAACGCCAGCGGGATCGCCGGCACATCACGCCAGTACTGGTCATGTGCGTAGAAGCCGTTGCCTGTTGTGAAGTTGAACCACGGGTCCTGTGCGTCATTCCACGCCTGCATCCACGCTGAACCGGAAGCATGTGCGGCGACCGCCGCCAGTGTCGCCTCGGCATCCGGGGCATCCGAGAAGAGATCGCTCAATCCGTCACGCACCGCGATCTTGGCGAGCTTCTTCAACTCGTCATCCGGGCGGAACAGCTCCATGTCGACGCCCTGCACCATCGTCGCGATGGCGAGGTCGGGGATCCGCGGGAACAACTCCTTGCAGAACATGAACAGGTCGAGGTAGGCGACGTAGCCGAGGTTCAGGAACTCGAAGTGGTACTGCCAGGCACGGTAGGCCAACGAAATGAGGCGGTCGTAGTTCTCCAGGAACTCCGTGGCGGGGCTCGTGCCCTTGCCTGCCAGCACGTCCTCGATCGGGATGACATCCGGCAGTCCGGTGAAGTCGAGTGCTTCAATTTCATCGATCGTAGAACGGAGCTTCTTGTGCCAGTTTTCGAGCAGGCTGTCCCAATTCTCGAAGTAGTGCCCGGCGCGCTTCATGAATTCCGGAACACGCGCCTCGATGTGCTGCGGATCAACCGCAACCGGCGACATGAAGACGTAGCCGTTGTGGATGCGATATTCGATGCCGTTCGCGGTGGGAATGAGTAGCTGACGAGCGTTGTACTGGCCGAGGCAGCCGACGGCAAATTCGAAGCCGATCGTCTCGAAGGGCTTGGTCACCGTGGGCCAGTGCTGGCTGTCACAGAACCAGAACTTGTTCTCCTCCACTTCGCGGAGGTTGTCTTGGAATACGAGGTTGTAGGCGTAGAGGTCCTTCCACCCCTCGGCGCCGGCAGGCGGCTCCTGCTCATAGGGGCTGGGGAAGGAATTGCGTGCGGTGGTGGTGGTGTCTACAGCGGTCGACTCTGACATGACTGCGTCCTTTCGGGGACTGCGGGATCTTCGGAAACTTCGGGTAAGCGGCTCAGCGGCCGATCTGGGTCATCAAAGACTCGGTGATACTGGCGATTCCGAAACCGGAACTCGTCGGCGCGCGATCTGGCTGTTTCGTCGACCACACCGTTTCGGGGCGGGACTGCAGCAGCAGCAGGTTCTCACCGGCGGGCAGTGTGCGATCGATCGCCCACTCAATGTCTTGGGGTGAGCCAAAGTGCTTCTCCGCGCGCTTCGCGATCGCCGCAACAGCGGTGACCTCTTCGTCAGTGAGGCAGCGGATGCTGCGGCGCTCTGCCTCAACCTCGCGTTCGACGACGCCGCGGGATGCAGCATCCGGAACCATCTCCATGTGCTTCTCGCCGATCTGCTCCTCGGAGATCGTCAGGAGGACCTTGTCGATGTGCAGATTGTCGGGAGTGACAGTGCCGGAGACCACGGATTCGCCCAGGCCCCAGGCCGCATCGATGACGATGGTGGAGCGGTCACCGTTGGAGGGGTCGATGGTCATGGCGACTCCGGCCGCTTTCGCGTCGACCATCTTCTGCACCGCGACCGCCATAGATAGGCCCTCGTCCGGGATCTCATTGCGCAGACGGTAGACGATGGCACGCGAGGTGTAGAGCGAGGCCCAGCACTGGCGCACATGCTCAGCGACAGCATCCCGACCGCGTAGCCACAGGTAGGTGTCCTGCTGTCCGGCGAAACTCGCATCCGGTAGGTCTTCAGCCGTGGCCGACGAGCGCACCGCCACTGGCTGCTCTTCACTGAAGCGTTGCTGCAGTGCGGCGTAGGCGCGATCGAACTCGGTGACGATGGCATCCGGAATCTCACGGGTGGAGAATTCGGCGCGAATCTTCTCCGACACGGCGTCGACCTCGGACACGTCGTCGGCGTTGAGTCCCTCGAGCAGATGATCGATCTCATCGGCGAGGCCGGTGAGTTCCACGAAGGAAGTGTATGCAGCAGTGGTCACGGCGAAGCCGGGAGGAACCGGCATCCCCGCCGATGTGAGATTCACCAGCGATGCACACTTGCCACCGAGGTTTTCGATTGTCGTCGCACCTGCCTCGTCAAAGAAGCGGATGAAGAGGTAGTCGTTCATGTCAAGCCTCCCAGGTGACAGGTACGGAGAGCGGCACGCGGAACGAGAGGTTCTCACGGAAGTCGATGTCGGCATCCTCGGCCAGTTGCAGGCCAGGGACCGCGGCGATGGTCTCCTCCAGGGCGATCTTCGCTTGGAGTTTGGCGAGCATGTTGCCGAGGCAGTAGTGGATGCCGAAGCCGAAGGACAGGTGGTTGCGGGCGTCGCTGCGGTCAATGTCGAAAGCGTCGGGGTTTTCAAAGACCTCGGCGTCGCGGTTGGCGGAGCCCATGACCAACAGGACGTTCGCGCCCTTCGGGATCGCCACGCCGCCGATCTCGGTGTCGGCCAGCGCACGGCGGCGCCAGGCGACAATCGAGCCACTAAAGCGGAGCACCTCGTCGACCGCACTGGGGATGCGGCTGGGGTCGTCGACGAGGTGCTCCCACTGATCGCGATGCGACAGCAGCACGCGAATGCAGTTCGCGATCAGGGTCGTGGTGGTCTCGTGCCCTGCGAACAGCAGGCTGTAGCAGAGTGAGGCGATCTCGTGATCGGTGATCTCCGCTCCACCGTCCTGCGCCGTGACGAGGTCGGCGATCAGACTGTCGCCGCCATCTGCGTGTGCGGCCGTCACTAGCGCAATGCACTCTTGCCAGTACTCGACGAGGTTGTGCGCGTGCGGGATCTGATCCTCGTCGTCGAGGTTTCCCCAGGTCATCGCGGCCCGGGAATCCGACCAGCGCTTGTAGGTGGGAACGAGCGAAGGGTCGACGCCGAGCAGAGTGAGGATCGTGATCGTGGGGATGTCATAGGCGACCTGGGCGAAGAAATCGCCGGTGCGGTCGGGGTTCGCGAGCATCTCCTGGAGCGCGGCACGGGTGTTCTCGCGGATCGTGGGCTCGAGTGCCTTGAAACGGCGTGGGGTGAACGCCCGCTGTGCGATGGCTCGAATGCGGGTGTGCTCGGGAGGCATGCGAGCGGAGAGTCCGGAGTAGGCGGTGAAGCCGCCGTCCTTCATGATCTGCGTGGCCTGCGGGCCGCGCTCACGGACCGGTGCCTGCGCGTTCTCACTGGAGAACGTCTCCCAGTTCTCGAACGTCGACTTCACATCGGCGTAGCGGGTAACGACCCAGCAGTCGATGCGCTCGTCGTACATGACTGGCTCGTTGCGACGCAGTTCGGCGTAGGACGGGAACGGGTTCTTCATATCGAACGGCTCATAGCCGTGACGATCGTGGGCGGCCTCAGCCTGAGCGGCTGCACTGTGATCAATGGGGCAGCCGGCTGCAGCTGCGGCTCGGGCTTCGGTTGGCGAGAGCGCCATGACGACTCCTTCGTGTCAGCACCTGATGCATTGGGATTCCGACGACCTTCCGTGAAGTAAAGGTGGGCCGCCGGAACTACTGTTCATCTAACGCTTCGGATCAGGCTTCCGGGTGGTCGACTTCCGCCCAGTGGAAGCGGCTTGCTGAAGTGTCTGCAACGGGAAGCCGCCGACACTCGCTTCGAGGCGTCGCGCGATCCCCCTCATCGCCGGAAGATGACGCTCAATCGATGACGCGGCATCTGTCGTGGTGACCAGCCCCAGGGCAGCGCCGACCACCCCCAGCTGGAACACCGGTACGGCGATCGATGTTGCCCCGAGCCTGGTTTCGTCGACGGTCGTGGCGAAGCTCTGCGACCGCACCGTTGCGAGCTCAGCGCGCAGCGCATCCGGATCGACGTGCGTCAGCGCTGTGCGTCTTTCGAGCGGTTGCGTGATAATCGCCTCGCGCACCCATGGCTCCTCGAATGCGAGCAGCACTTTGCCGACTGCGGTGGCATGCAACGGCAGTCGGCCACCGACGCGCGAAGCCTGCGGTACACGCCTAGTGCCGTATACACGGTCGATGTACAGCGCCTCGGCATTCTCCCTGACTGCGATGTGCACCGTCTCCTGAGTGAGGGTGAAGAGGTCCTGCAGCAGCGGGCGGGCGATCTCGCGCACCTGACGTCCCGCGTGCTGGCCGAGTTCCCACAGCCGCAGCCCGATCTGGTAGCGGCCGTTGTCGTCCCGCTGCAGCGCGCCCCAAGCTTCCAGTTCAGCGACCAGGCGGTGGGTCGTGCTCAACGGCAGTCCGGTCTCGGTGCTGATCTCGGTCAGGCTTCGCGGTGAGAGCGACCTCTCGAAGAGCGCCAGAATCGTGAGCACCCGCCCTGCGACGCTCTGCCCTGGCTCGGATGTACGTCCAGCCATCGGCCACCTCCTCGTGACGAACCGCTTCCGGTGAGTGGAAGTGTACGCGCGAGGCTCTGGGCCGCGCCACCGTGTGCCAGGCAAACAGGGGCGCCGACCGACACGCGTGCCGGCCGAACGGGAGGGCGACGTCAGCGCCCCGGCACCCCGAACGCGTTCTGCACCTTGATCGGCGCAGCCGCCGGCGACGCGAAGAATTTCAGCACCCGACCGGCGCGCTCCTGGTCGACGGATGCCGTTGCCACCGCACCCGCGAAGACGGTGTCGATTGCACAATCGGAGGGCATGACGCCGAGGATGCGGATGCCGCGCTGTCCGACGAGCTCACTGAGCTGCTGGAACCCAAGATCGGCCTCGCCCTCGGCCAATGAGCGGGCCACGGGAACCCCCGGACGCGCCTGCACGAGACGCCCCTCCAGTTCCGAAGAAAGCCCCCACTCCTCGATCATCGACACGAGCGCTGCGCCGCTGGGGCCCGTCGAATAGCCGATGCGGTTCGCGCCGCGCAGCGCCTCGCGCACGCCCTCGGCAGAGTCGAATGCCGCCCCCGCCGGTAGCCCCGCGGGCCCCGCGCCCACCGCTGGAACGGCCACCGCCACCTGAGAGAGCACGAGCGGCACCACGGTGGCGGCATCCACGTGCCCTTCGTCGGCCAGACGAGACAGCGCCGGTTGCGCGAGGAAGACGAGGTCGAAGGCCTCGCCCGCCGCCACACGGTCCGCAGCATCCACTCCCCCGACCGACTCGATGTCGACACGGGCGAGCCCGGTCGCAGCTGTGACGGCTGTCAGATCCGCCAGCACCCGCCGGGTCGCCATCGAGGAAATCGCCTTCACGATGCGTCCTCGAAAGTTTCCGCATCCACCTCGGCGGCAGGACCGGGCGCATAGCGCGGACCCGAAACGGTGGAAGTGGAGATCAGCTCACCGGCACGCGCCAGCAGCGCGGCATCCACCGAAAGCGACAGGGCAGCGAAGTCCTCGCGCATGTGGTCGACGCTCGTGGTGCCCGGAATCGGCACGACATGCTCGCCCCGAGACAGCAGCCATACGAGCGCAAGCTGCGCTGGGGTGCACTCAGCCTCTGCGGCGAGCGCGCGCCATCTGGGCAGCAGTGCTTCGTTCGCGGGCCAGTTGTCAGAAGAGAACCGCGGCATCGCCCGACGGATGTCCTTCTCCGCCAACTCACCTGGATCAGCAACAGAATCACTGAGGAACCCACGTGCGACCGGGGAGAACGCGACCAGCGCGATCCCGGCGTCACTCGTGGCCTCGAGCATCCCGAGTTCCGGGTTCCGACTCCACAGCGAGTACTCGTTCTGCACGGCGGCGATGGGAGCGACCGCCTGCGCCTCGCGCAGCCGCTCAACAGACACCTCCGAAAGCCCGATCGCGCCGATCTTTCCGGCATCCACGAGAGAGGAAAGGGCGCCGACGCTCTCGCCGATCGGTACGGTCTTGTCCCACCGGTGCAGGTAGTACAGGTCGATGTGGTCCACGCCCAAGCGTGAGAGCGAAGCATCCACCTGCGCACCCAAGGTCGAAGGCCGCCCATCGATGACCTTGACGCCATCCACCATCGCCATGCCGCCCTTGCTGGCCAGCACGACCTCGTGGCGGCGTCCACGCAGAGCGCGACCGACGAGCTCCTCGTTACGACCGGCACCGTAGAGCGTGGCCGTATCGAGGTGCGTCACGCCGTCATCGAGAGCAGCACGCAGCAGTGCGAGCCCCTCTTCCTCGGATGGGGGCACGCCATACGCGTGGCTCAGGTTCATGCAGCCCAGCCCCATCCGCGGAAGCGCCCGCGCGCCACCCTCAAGCACAGTCACGCGAGCTGCTTCTCCAGCTGGCCGAGCACCCGGTAGCAGTCGATGACCTGCCGAAGCGAGGAGTTGGGCTCACGTCCCTCACGGATCGCCGAGATGAATTCGCGATCCTGCAGCTCAATGCCGTTCATGCTGACGGCGACGTTCGACACGTCGATCTGTTCTTCCTTGCCGGTGAAGAGGTCGTCGTAGCGGGCGATGTAGGTGTCGGTGTCGCCGATATAGCGGAAGAACGTGCCGAAAGGTCCATCGTTGTTGAACGACAGCGACAGCGTGCAGATGGCCCCGGTCTCGCTCTTGAGCAGGATTCCCATGTCCATGGCGATGCCGAGGTCCGGGTGGATCGGCCCCTGGACAGCGTGAGCCTCGACGATCTTGCCCGCTTGGTACGCGAACAGGTCGACCGTGTGCGCTGCGTGATGCCACAGCAGGTGGTCGGTCCACGACCGCGCCTCGCCCTTGGCGTTCGTGTTGGTGCGGCGGAAGAAGTACGTCTGCACATCCATCTGCTGCACGGCGAATTCACCTGCGTCGATCCGGTTGTGCACGAGCTGATGCGAGGGGTTGAAGCGGCGCGTGTGGCCGACCATCGCGACCAGCTCGGATGCTTCTGCCGCTTCGGCCGCAGCGAGCGTAGCCTCGGCATCCGCCAACGAATCGGCCAGCGGAATCTCGACCTGCACGTGCTTACCCGCGGCGAGCGCGGCCTGCGTCTGCTCCGCGTGCATCCCGGTCGGTGTCGCGAGGATGACAGCATCCACATCATCACGCTCAAGAACGGCCTCGAGACCGACGACGGCGTTCGCGACGCCGTACTGCGCGGCGACGGCATCCGCCTTCTCCTGCGAGGTGGCGCTGACAACAGTCACCTCGGCGTCCTCGATGTTCTTCAGGCCATCGAGATGCTTCATGCCGAAGGCCCCGTTAGCGCCGACGACGGCAACGCGAATCTTGTCAGTCATGCATTACTCCTTCTGGGCGGACGGGTTGGTCAGCACCAGGTGTCCGACCGCCGTATTCGACGCGGGCACATGGTAGAACCGGTGATTCAGCTCCGGGGCATCCCCACCGAACTGGTCATCCATCGCACCGCGGGCGATGAGCCAGTCCACGAGTTCGATGCCCTCAGAGCCCGCCTCGTCAACGTACTCCATGTGCTGCCATTCGGTCAGCCCCAGCGGGTCCTCGATGAGGTGATCCAGGAACGCGTTGTCCCACTCCTCATTGATGAGGCCGGCGCGCGGGCCCTGTAACTGGTGGCTCATGCCGCCGGTGCCCCAGATCTGCACGTTGAGCTCTTCGCCGTCCCATTTGTCCAGCGCTCGGCGCAGTGCCTTGCCCAGCTCGTAGCAACGACGTCCGGACGGCACCGGGTACTGCACGACGTTCACCGCCAGCGGGATGACCCGCACAGGCCACTGCTCCTCGGGGCTGAGCTCACCGAACACGAGCGACAGTGGAACGGTCAGGCCGTGATCGACGACCATCTCGTTGACGAGGGTGAGGTCAAAGTCATCCTGGATCACCGACTGGGCGATATGCGCAGCAAGCTCCGGGTAACCCTTGACGTCCGGAACCGGACGCGGGCCGTAGCCCTCATCAGCAACCGGATACTCGGCGCCCGTACCGAGCACGAAGGTCGGAATGATCGACGCATCGAAGGCAGTGGCGTGGTCGTTGTAAACCAGGATGACGACGTCGGGCTTCTCGTCCTTCACCCACGAGCGCGTCCACTGGTAGCCGTCGAAAACCTTCTTCCAGTACGGCTCTTCGGTCTTGCCGAGATCCATCGCGGCACCGATAGCCGGC
Organism: Microbacterium sp. A94; assembly: GCF_051842855.1. NCBI lineage: Bacteria > Bacillati > Actinomycetota > Actinomycetes > Micrococcales > Microbacteriaceae > Microbacterium > Microbacterium sp. A94. The sequence goes on from NZ_JBPXMU010000002.1 coordinate 347,364, forward strand.
ACGTGCGAGGTGAACAACGCCGAGGTGTACTTCGCTGGCGCATTCGGACGGAAGGTCTCGGCCTTCTCGCCGGGCGCAGGAGGGGTCCAGCCGTCCAGATCCTTCAGACGGTTACCCTCGGGGCGCCGCCCACCGCCGACCATCATGTCGCGGTACGCGGCCTCGCTCATGCCGGTCATGGAGCCAGCCATCTGCTGGAAGCTCAACCCGTGGGTGGCGCCGATCTTGCTGAGGAAGTAGATGTTCCCGCCCTCAGCGATCATGGTGTTCATATCCATGTCGAGCACGGCCTGACGCTGCACCGGGTTCAGCGGCCACTCGTCGAGATAGGCCTCCTGGTCGGCGAGGAAGCGCGCACGGTTCTCCGGCTTCATCAGCGACATCGAGAACTGGTTGAGGTGGTAGCCCTTGCGGGCCTGGTCGGCATCATAAATCGTGGTGCCCGGAATGTCCTTGTACGGCTTGTCGAGTGCCATGGTCATTCTCCTTCTTGCCAATAGAGGCGGCGCGGATTGTCCACGAGCAGCTTCTTCTGCAGCTCGGGCGTCGTCGCGATCTGGGGGATGTAATCGACCAGCAGCCCGTCGTCAGGCATGTGGTCTTTCAGGTTGGGGTGGGGCCAATCGGTGCCCCACAGCACGCGGTCGGGGAACTCCTCAACCACGCGACGGGCGAACGGCACGACGTCACTGTACGCCTGCTGCTCACCATTAAGGGCGCGGGGACCGGCGACGCTCAGCCGCTCCGGGCATGACACCTTGGTCCACACGTTGTCGTTCTCCCGCATGAAGCGCAAGAACAGTCCGAATTCTTCGCCGTCAACGTCCTTCGTGACGTCAGGCCTACCCATGTGGTCGACGACGACGGGGGCGGGGATGCTGGAGAAGAAGTCGTAGAGCTCGGGGAGGTCCTCTGCCTCGAAGTAGATGACCACATGCCATCCGAGCGGCGTAATCTTCTGAACGATGTCGTCAAGCGAGTCGGTGGGGACCCGGTCGACGAGACGCTTGACGAAGTTGAAGCGCACACCGCGGACGCCCGCCTGATGCAACTCGGCGAGCTGCTCGTCGGTCACGTCGCGGCGAACGGTGGCGACGCCACAGGCACGGCCCTCGCTGCGGTTCAGCGCGTCGACGAGTGCGGAGTTGTCTGCGCCGTGGCAGGTGGCCTGCACGATGACGTTGCGGTCGAAGCCGAGGTGGTCGCGCAGCGCGAACAGCTGCTCGGCCGAAGCATCGCACGGGGTGTACTTGCGCTCGGGGGCGTAGGGGAATTCCGCGCCAGGGCCGAAGACATGGCAGTGCGCGTCGACGGCACCCGCGGGCAGGGTGAACGTCGGCTTCGTGGGACCGTCGTACCAGTCCAGCCAGCCTTCTGACTTCGTGAAGTCACCCGTGGTGTCACCGTGCGCCATGCTCAGTCCCCCACATATTCCAGGCCGGCTTTGGCGAGCGGCTCGCGCATGCCGTACAGGTCGAGTCCGAGGACACCGTCGCGGAACTTCTGGCGCTTTTCCTCTTCGTTGTCTTCGCGCTTCTGGCTGGCATCCGCGACTGCGCCGACGAGCTCGCGCGGAACCACAACGACACCGTCGACGTCGGCGACGATCACGTCTCCCGGGTTGACCAGGGCGTTGGCGGCGACGACCGGCACGTTGACGGAACCGAGCGTGGCCTTGACGGTGCCCTTGGAGTTGATCGCGCGGGAGAAGACCGGGAAGCCCATCTTCTCGAGGTCCTCGACATCGCGAACGCCGCCGTCGATTACGAGGCCCTTGCAGCCACGAGCGGTGAGGGAGGTGGCGAGCAGGTCTCCGAAGAATCCGTCTTCGCTCTCGGTGGTGCAGCCGGCGACGATCACGTCACCCTCCTGCACCTGCTCGGCAGCGACGTGGAACATCCAGTTGTCGCCGGGCTGCAGCAGAACGGTGACGGCGGGACCGCACATCGCCGCACCCTTGTAGACGGGACGAATGTAGGGGCGCATGAGGCCGACGCGGCCCGTCGCCTCGTGGATGGTCGCAACGCCGAACTTCGACAGGCGCGCGACGTCATCGGGGTCGGGGCGCTGGATGTTCGTGTGGACGATGCCGAGGTTATTCAGTCGCATTTTCTTCTCTCGTTCTCAGAGACCGCGAGCGGTCAGGGCGCGGTCAAGGCGCGGGTAGACGCGGCGGGCGTTGCCCTCGAAGACCTGGGCCCGCTGGGTGTCGGTGAGGTTCGCGGTGGCGTCGACGTACTTCTTGGTGTCGTCGAAGTAGTGACCGGTGCGCGGATCGATGTCGCGGACCGCGCCGATCATCTCGCTCGCGAACAGGATGTTGTCGGTGGGGATGACGTCGGTCAGCAGGTCGATACCGGGCTGGTGATAGACGCAGGTGTCGACGTAGACGTTGTCGAGCAGGTATTCCTCGAGCTCGGGCTTGCCGAGTGCCATCGCGAGTCCGCGGAAGCGGCCCCAGTGGTAAGGGATCGCCCCGCCGCCGTGCGGGATGACGAGCTTCAGGTCGGGGAAATCCTTGAAGAGGGTGTCGCCGCCGCGGATCAGCTGCATGAAGGCCGTCGTGTCGGCGTTGAGGTAGTGGTCACCGGTGGTGTGCATCACGTCGGGCATGCACGTGGAGCTCACGTGGATCATGGCCGGGAGCTCGTACTCGACGAGCTTCTCGTAGATCGGGTACCAGGACCGGTCGGTGATCGCCGGGGACGTCCAGCGGCCGGCCGACGGGTCGGGGTTGATGTTGACCGTGACAGCCCCGAGTTCCTCGACGGCGCGAGTGATCTCCGCGACGGTGGTCTTCGGGTCCTCGCCCGGGGACTGCGGGAGCATAGCGCCCATCATGAACCGGTCGGGGAACAGCGAGCTGACGCGTGCGACGAGGTCGTTGCACATGCGTGCCCAGGTCGCGCTGACTTCACGGTCGCCGATGTGGTGCGCCATGAACGATGCACGCGGGCTGAAGACGGTGAGGTCGCTGCCGCGTTCGTTCATCAGGCGGAGCTGGTTCTTCTCGATGCTCTCGCGGATGTCGTCGTCGCTGACCTCGAGCGCGGCGGGGTCAGGAGCGTCACCCTCGCCCTTCGTGAAGGCGATCTGCTGTTCACGCCAAGCGCCGACCTGCGCGGGAGCCGTCGTGTAATGGCCGTGGATGTCAATGATCAACGTGTGTCGTCCTTGTCACTCGGATGCTGTCACTCGGATGCTGTTGCTCACGACTCTAGGTCGCCGTTTCCATACAGTCCAATAGATGTTTTGCACCCAAACTATAGATACGCTCTATACATGGTCATGGCGGATCTCAACCAGCTGCGCACCTTCGTCGTGCTCTACGAGTTGCGCAGCGTGACAGCCGCTGCCGAACGCCTGCACGTGACGCAGCCGACGGTCAGCTACACCCTGCGGCGCCTGCGCGAGAAGTTCGGCGATGAGCTGTTCCGCCGTGAGGGGCGGGACATGGTGCCGACGGCGAAAGCCACTGCGCTGTTCGCCCCGTTGCACGAAGCCCTCGCGCAGATCGACGAAACGGTCAGCGATCCGGATGCGTTCGAGCCCGCCGGTTTCAGCGGCGAGCTGGCGCTCGGGCTCACCTCGATCGGCGAGCAGACGTTCCTGCCGCCGATCATGGCGGCACTCGCCCGGGAAGCGGCGAGTCCGCACCTGCAGGTGCAGCGATTGGATTCTGACCAGGTCGAGGACGGACTGATCCGCGGCACGATCGACCTGGCGATGACCGTTTCGATGATCGGCAGTCCGCGGCTGTGGCGCACGCACGTGCGGGCCGTCGAATACGTGGCGCTGACCTCAGTTGCGCATCCGTTACCCCTGACCGGGACGGACATGTTCGCCGGACGTCATTTCGTGCGCGTCTCAGCGCGCGGAGGGCACGTGTTCCCGCTTCAGGTGCTGACCGAGCACGCACTCATGTCGCAGGTCGCGCTCACGGTCGAGGAGTACGCGACGGTGCCCGCTGTGCTGCAGGCCACCGACCTCGTCGTACTGCTGCCGAGGCACGTCGCCGAGGTGTTCAGCGGATGGTTCCAAGGGCTGCGGATCACCGATCTTCCGTGGCCCGCGCAGTCGACGCCGGTCTCGCTGTACACCCGGCGCGAGGCGAGCCTGTCACCGGCCCAGAAGTGGTTCCGTCACGTGGTGCTCGACGCCGTCGCCGCCGGCGAGTACCGGCGCAGGCCCGCGTGACGGATTCTTCTTAGGAACGCCGCCCGGCGACGGCGTCCGCCACCTCGATGAGATCCTGCATCCACTTCTCGCCGAGTTCGCGGGTGAAGCGGGCGATCGGCAGCGCAATACTGAAGGCCACGCGCTGACCTCCGAATTCCCCGACCGAGATCGACAGCGCGGCGACGCCCGGCTCGCTCTCTTCGAAGTTCCATGCGATCCGCGATCGGCGCACATCATCGAGCTGCTCCCGAAGCGAATCCAGGTCGACACCGACGTGCTGCGCTCTTGGGCTCGCCAGGGCGACTTTGTAACGCGCGTCGACCTCTTCGTCGGTCAGATCCGCCAGCAGAACCTTTCCACCGGACGTGACGTGCGCTGGGAGCCACACTCCTACGCGCAGTCCGAAGCGCAGAATGTGCGTGCGCGCCTCAATGCCGTCCAAGTGCAGAATGCGCGTGCCGACGAGCGCGGCGACATGCACAGTCTCCCCCGTGCGCTCGAAGAGGTCTTCCAGCGCCGGACGCAGTCGATCGGTCAGCTGCGGAATCCGTGTCGAAAGGCCGGGGTTATGCAGAGCGGGCCCGACCGAGTACCGACGATCGCGCCCCTGCGCGGCAAAGCCGTCCTGCACGAGCGTCGCGAGCAGACGCTGCGCAGTCGAGGCATTGACATCGAGCGCCGCTGCCGCTTCCGTCACCCCCAGATTTCCTTCTTCGATCAGGAGTTTCAGCAGGACAAGCGCCCGGTGGACGGACTCAACTCGCGGAGCATCTTTGCGTATCACGCAAAACAGACTACCTTGCATTGCTTAGCGCGCAATATCCCTCTATCATCGCAACGTCCGGGAAAAACTCCGTACCCCAACGAACGATGAAGTTTGAGGATTCAATGCCGATCAGAACAGACGCAGACCGCGGCGCTATCGTCGTCGGCGCATCGAGCGGAATGGGCGCGGCCATCGTGCGCCGACTCGTCGCAGACGGCATCGAGGTCGTCGCCCTTGATCTCGCCACCGCACAATGGCCCGCTGACCTCGGCGCGACTACCAGCTCGATAGACGTCACTGACCCCGAAGGCGTCGCGCGTGCCATCGCCGAAGCATCCGCACACCTCGCGCACCTCGACATCGTCGTGAACTGCGCCGGCATCCTCGGCCCGGTCACCCCCACCCTCGAGACCGATCAAGCAACCTTCTCCCGGATCGTCGGACTGAACCTCGGCGGTGCGTTCGCCGTCACGCGGGCCGCACTTGCGCACCTCGTGCCACAGGGCTTTGGCCGGATCATCCACATCGCCTCGATCGCCGGCAAGGAGGGCAACCCGCAGATGGCCGCCTACTCCGCATCAAAGGCGGGAGTCATCGGCATGGTCAAGGCGATCGGCCGCGAGTACGCGGCAAGCGGCGTGACCGTCAACGCCATCGCCCCGGCATCCATCGACACCCCCCTTATCCAGGGGATGACGGCAGAGCGTCGCGAGGTGCAGAAGTCGCTCATTCCGATGGGCAGGTTCGGCACGGCCGAAGAGATCGCCGGCCTTGTCGCCTACATCGCCTCTCCCGATTCCTCGTTCACTACGGGCTTCGTCTTCGACGCCTCCGGTGGCCGGGCCACCTACTAGGAGCACTTATGAACACCACCACGCGCAGCGCGATCGTCACGGGCGGAGGCGGCGGCATTGGCCGCATCGTCTCCGAGCGACTCGCCTCGGTCGGCTACCGGGTCGTTATCGCCGACGCCTCCGCCGATTCGGCCGAAGCCGTCGGAGCATCCCTTCCCACACCGAACGGTGGCCACCGAGTGGTCACCGGAGATCTCACCAGCCCCGAAACGAACCGCGCCGCCGTCGAGGCCGCCCGCGAACTCGGGACGCTGAGCGTTCTCGTCAACGGGGTCGGAATCTCTCCCAAGGACGAAGGTCGCAAGCGTCCGTTCTACGACGTCTCTCCTGACGAATGGGATCTCGTGATGGCCGTCAATGTGAAGGCGCCGCTGCTGTTGGTGCAAGAAGCCTTCCGGCACATGCCAACAGACGGATCGGCATCCATCGTCAATATCCTCTCGATCGCGTCGCGCCTCGGCACCGGCGGTCTCCCGAGCGACACATTCCCGCCCTTCCTTCCGTCATCCATCGCATACGCCGCCTCGAAGGGCGCTCTGCAGAACGTGACCGCCTCACTGTCGCGTGAGCTCTCGAGCTTCCACATCCGCGTCAACGGCGTCGCGCCCGGATTCGTACAGACGCAGATGACTGGCGGGGTGCCATCGGCCGAGGCGCAGCAGATGATCGGGCAGGTTCCGATGGCACGCTTCGCCCAGCCGAGTGAGATCGCGGACGCGATCGAGTTCCTCATCAGCGACAACGCCTCGTACATCACGGGCGCGAGCCTCGACGTCAACGGCGGCATGCTCACCTGCTGAGCGACCAGCTTCCCCATCCACCGAACAACCACAGAATCAGGAACCTCCCGATGTCAACGAAGACAAAAATCCTCACCGAAACGGCGAGCATGCGCGCTCCGGGAAACCAGAGCAAGCGCTCCTCGCTCGCGGGTTTCATCGGCTCCGCGCTCGAGTACTACGACATGTACATCTACGCATCCGCGTCGGCGCTCGTCTTCGCACGCGTCTTCTTCCCGGATGCCGGCGCCACGGGCCTGCTCTACGCCCTCGGACTGTATGGCGTGGCGTACATCGCGCGCCCGGTCGGCGGTTTCCTCGCAGGCCACCTGGGCGACCGCTTCGGCCGACGGAACATCATGATCCTGACGCTGCTCGTCATGGGTATCGCGACGTTCCTCATCGGCTGCCTGCCCTCGTACGACAGCGTCGGCATCCTCGCCCCCACGCTGCTCATCGTGCTGCGCCTGTGCCAGGGCCTGTCCGTGGGCGGTGAGCTCTCCGGCGCATCCTCGTTGACCCTCGAGCACGCTCCGGCGGACCGCCGAGCGCTCTACACCTCATGGGCGATCAATGGCATCTGGGTGGGTTACATCCTCGCCACGCTCGCATTCATCGGCGTCGCGGCCCTCCCCGAAGACCAGCTGCTCTCGTGGGGCTGGCGCGTACCGTTCTGGCTGAGCGCACTCATCCTTGTCGTCGGCCTCATCATCCGTCGCACGGTGCGCGACACCGAAGCGTTCACCGTCGAGAAGGAGATGGGAACCACTGCCAAGATCCCGCTCGGCGAGGTGCTCCGCCATCAGCCTGCCGACGTGGTCCGCGTCATCTTCGCCGCTTTCCTCGTCGTGATCAGCACCACCGTTCCGGTTTACGGACTGACGTACGCGACCAACATCGCCGGGATCGAAGCTGGCACCATGCTGTGGGTCGTGATCGTCGGCTATGTCGTCGCGCTCGTCACGCAGCCCCTGTTCGCCAGCCTCAGCGACAAGATCGGTCGCAAGCCCGTACTGATCGGCGGCAACCTCTTCGGCGCCGCGGCTGTCTGGCTGTTCTTCTGGGCAGTCGGCGAGGCGAACATCCCGATGATCTTCGTCGGCGTGCTGCTGTGCGTCTCAATCGGCTTCGCGGCGACGAACTCGGTGTACCCGGCGTACTTCAGCGAGCTGTTCAACGTGCGCTACCGCGTGACCGGTATGGCCGTCGGTCTGCAACTGGGACTCGTGCTGACCGGATTCTCGCCCGTCATCATCCAGGCCATCTCCACCGCGAACAGCGACGCCTGGTGGCCGGCCGCCGTGTTCACGAGCATCGCGTGTGTGATCTCGGCGATCGCGATCGCTTCCGGCCGCGAGACCTACAAGACGCCGCTCGACGAGCTGGGCGTTGCGCAGAACACGGCACGCGCCCCCCAGCGAACGGCACGGACGAACCGATGACCACGCGCACCGCAGATCTTCTCGTCCTCGGCAGCGGCATCGCCGGGCAGACCGCTGCCACTGCCGCGGCAGAAGCCGGCCTTGACGTCATCCTCGCTGAAAAGACCGCTGACCTCGGCGGGTCGACCGTGATGAGCGGCGGCTGGTTCGCCTTCAGCGACACCGAAGAGCAACGCGAAGAGGGCGAAGAGGACTCCACCGAGCTGTTCCTCAAGGACATGCAGGAGGTCGGTGAGTTCCGCAACGACCCCGCCCTCCTGCACGCGTATCTGGATCGTCAGGATGCGGCGTATCACTGGCTCAAGGAGCACGGCGTGCAGTTCCGCGAGATCGAGATCAGCTCAGGCCAGTCGGCGAAGCGGAGCCACAACACGGCGATCACCGAGGTGATGGCAGGACTGCACGAGCAATTCGACACGGCCGGGGGCACGACGCTGCGCGAACATCGCGCGGTTCGTCTGATCACAGACGCATCCGGCCGCGTCACGGGCGCGACCCTTGCGTCATCCGATGGCGAGATCGACGTGATCGCCCGCCAGGGCGTGGTCATCGCGACCGGCGGGTTCACCCGCGGCAACGAACTGATGGAAATCTTCGCACCCGAGCAACTTGCAGCGATCCCCTTCGGTGGCAAAGGCAACACCGGAGATGGCCTGCGGATGGCGTGGAAGCTCGGCGCAGACATGGCCGATATGTCCTTCGTGAGCGGAACGTACGGCTCGCACCCCGAGACGGGCCATGTGCATGAACTGCTCACCGCCTATTACATGGGCGCGATCATCGTGAACCGGGCGGGCGAGCGCTTCACCGACGAGTCGCAGTCGTACAAGACTCTGGGCCGCGCGGTCCTCGACGAGGAAGACGGTCTCGGAGTGCAGATCTTCGACGCCGACGTCCGCGCGAAGTCGCACCCCGGCATCCCGCTGAAAGATATGGAGGCGATCGAGTCGCTCGGTCACCTGCACCACGCCGACACTCTCGAAGAGCTCGCGGAGATCGTCGGCATCGATGGCAATCAGCTGGTTCAGACGGTCGCGCGCTACAACCGCGCGGTGGCCGATGGCACAGCAGATGAACTCGGCCGGGAGAGCCTCTGCAACGGAATCGGCGAGTTGGGCACGATCACGAAGGCGCCGTTCTACGCCTACCCGGCGAAGTCACTCATGACGACGACGTACTGCGGGGTGAAGGTCACACCGGATGCCGAGGTCGTCGATGTCGAGGGTGAGGTCATCCCGGGGCTCTACGCGATCGGTGAAGTCGTCGGCGGCTTCCACGGTGCGGCGTACATGACCGGCACTTCGCTCGGGAAGGGCGCGATCTTCGGACTGCACGTTGCCTGTCAGGCTGCGGAGCGGTCCGGGACATCCGACGCGGGAGCTGCGGCGTGAACTCCTTCGACGTCATCGTGGTCGGCTCGGGCATCGGCGGTTCGTCCGCCGCGGCAGCGGCCGCACGCGCAGGCGCGCGAGTCGCAGTGCTGGAGAAGTCAGCGACGTTCGGTGGATCGGCGGCACTGTCGGCGGGGATGCTGTGGACAGCGCCGGACCTGGATTCGTATCAGCGCCGTATCCCCCAGGGCGATGCGATTCTCGGCGAGCGCGTGGTGACGGACTTCCCGGATGCGATCGCGGAGGTTCGTGCAACAGGTGCACGAGTGGCCGACGAGCCGACGAGCGACATCATGACCTTCGGGATCGGGTACTCCACCGACATCCACGCGATTCTCGCAGCGTGCCGGGATGCCGTCACCACTGCCGGCGGCGTGATCGTGGCCGACGCTCCGGTGCGGGAACTCCTCATCGACGGCGGCCGCGTGACGGGTGTCGTCGCGTCAACCGCCGACGGCCCGGTCGAGTACCGGGCGGCGAGTGTCATACTCGCGACCGGCGGGTTCGGTCGTGACCCGGAGATGCTGACCCGCTACATCGGCCCGCAGGCCGACAACTTGCTGATGCGCTCGCACGTCGGGAATGTGGGAGACGGCCTGCGCATGGCCCGCGCGGCGGGCGCCGGCGGCAGTCGATCCATGGCGTCGTACTACGGCCACCTCGTTCCCTGGCCGCTGGAGACCTTCGAACCAGAGCACTACCTGCCGTACTCGCAGTACTACTCAGGGTCCACCCTGTTCGTGAATCTCCGCGGCGAGCGCTTCGTCGACGAGACGCTCGGTGACGAGATCATCAATCAGGTCGTGCTCGGCCAGCCGGAAAGTCGCGGAGTACTGATCTTCGACGAGCACGTGCACCTCACCGAAGCGCGGCAGGAACCGTTCCCCGGCCTCGGCGCCACCGACAGGTTCGAGACGGCGAAAGCGGCCGGTGGACTGTGGGCGAGCGCCGACACGCTCGATGGTCTTATCGCGCAGATCGTCTCCTGGGGTGTGGATGCCACGACCCTCGCTTCCACTCTTGATGCGTATCGCTCCGCGGCCGATACCGGTGCTGGCTGGGCATCGGGCATCCCCGTCTCAGCGAGCGCCCGAGCTCCGCAGACCGGACCATTCCATGCGCTCATGGTGCAGCCGTCGATCACTTTCACCTTCGGGGGCGTGTCGATCTCGACGCGCGGGGAGGCGCTCGATCCGGACGGTGCACCGATCCCCGGGCTCTATGCGGCAGGGGCAGATATCGGCGGACTGTCGAACGTCGGATACGCGGGCGGATTGGCCCCCGCTTACATCACTGGACGGTGGGCTGGCAGCAGTGCCGCTGACGCTGCCCTCTTGGAAAGGACGCACGCATGAGTGTGACGACAGACGTATTGGTCATCGGCGGCGGCGGATCTGGTCTCACGGCCGCGATCTCCGCCGCGACCAGCGGTGCGAAGAGCATCGTCCTCGAGAAATGCGCCCGACCCGGTGGCAGCACCGGAATGTCGGTGGGCAGCTTCACCGCGGCGAACACCGCGTACCAATACCGCGCCGGCGTTAACGATTCGATCGATCTGTTCATCGAAGATATGAAGGTCGCCAACGGCAAGGACGAGGCGCGTGAGAACGTCGCACTGAGGCGCGTGCTGGCCGAGAATGCCGGGGCAACACTCGAATGGCTCTCCAGTATCGGCGTGCAGTTCCTCGGCCCGACTCCCGAGCCTCCATACGAGAAGCCCCGCATGCACAACGTGCTGCCTAACGCGGGCGCGTATGTGACGGCCCTGCTGCGCGAGGCGCGCAAGCGTGGCGTGCAGGTCGTCACGAACGTCCGCGTAGACCGGCTGCTGCGCAACGCCGATGGCGAGGTCATCGGCGCGAGCGCGAACGGCGTGGAGTACTTCGGCCGTCGTGCTGTCGTGCTCGCGACCGGCGACTACTCTGCCGCGACCGATCTCAAGGCAGCGTATGTCGGTGAGGACGCCGCGCGCGTGCCCGCCGTGAACAAGAGCAACACGGGAGACGGGTTCCGTCTGGGCAGCGACGTCGGCGGCGTGATGCTGCAGATGGACCGCCTCTATGAGGGGCTGCGCTTCCCGCCAGGGCGCTTCCCTGATCCGATCAAGCTGCTGCCGTCGCATCCGTCAGTCTCGCGCCTGGTGCGCCTGGTCGCCGAGCGACTACCCAAGCGCCTCCTCGCAGTGCTCCTGCGCGGAGCGCTCACGAGCTGGGTCGGGCCGAACAACACCATGTACGCCGCCGGCGCCATCCTCGTCAACGAGCAAGGACAGCGCGTCGCGAATGAAGACTCCGACAAGCTGCTTGCTCGCGGAGTCGCGGCAGATAGCAACCGGGGATTCATGGTGTTCGACGAAGCGCTCGCAAAGCGGTTCTCAGCGTGGCCGAACCCGGTTTCGACGTTCCCCGGTGTCGCCTACGCCTACGTCGGAGACTACGCACGCTACCGTCCTGACATGTTCCACAAGGCCGACACGATCGAGGAGCTCGCATCGAAGGCCGGGATCAACCCGGCCCGGCTCCGCACGACGATCCAGAAGGTTCGCGAGTATGGGGCGGCAGGAGAGGACCCGGAGTTCGGACGCACCTCGTTCGGCGCGGGTATCAGCGAGGGCCCGTACTACGCGCTCGGTCCGATGCAGTCTTACATCACTCTTGCCGACGGCGGGCTCGCCGTCGACACGACGCTGAAGGTCACGACGCCGGAGGGCGCTCCGATTCCCGGGCTGTACGCCGCCGGGTCCACGGGGCAGGGTGGACTGCAGCTGCTGAACCACGGTCTGCATATCGGCTGGGCGATGGTCTCTGGTCGGATCGCCGGACGCCACGCCGCTCAGGCTTCCCCGCGCACCGATCTCACCTCCGTCGGGGCGAAGGGATCCGTTCTCGAGACGCCGGTTTCGGAGCTGAGCGTCATCCAGTGATCCCCGGTTTCCGGGGCGGTTCTTCTTGTGACGATCGACGCGCGCCGGCCTAGACGCGAGCGACGTGTCAACTTATCGTGAATTCAACTGACGAGTCGCTTCAATTCACGTAAAGTCGCCCAGCCGTCCGCGAGAAATGGCTTTCAGCATGAGACATGGGCCAGCAGCACCTTTCTCATGCAGAAAGGCGTTTCTCGCGGGGCGGGCTACGGCTTCTTCTTGTTCCAACTTGCCTTCGCTGGCGCGAAGGGGCTGCGCACGTGGATCGCCCACGTCGAGTGCGGGTGGATGCGCAGCAGCGCCGTCTCGTAGAACGTGACCGCCTCCGGCGAGAGACTGGGCAGCACCGCATCCTTGTCGATCGTGTCTTCCGGGCGCGGGCGCAGCGCCTTCCAGACCAGCTGCACCTCAGGCGCACCGGTGGGGATGCCGGCGATGTCGAGCACCGCACGATCCCATGGAAGGGTTAGTCGCGGGTCACGCTTGTACGTCCAGGCGCGCGGAGCGCCGTCCTCGGCGTTGATCTGCAGCACCCAAGCATCCTGCTCGTCATCACGCACGAGCACCGGCTGAAGGTCAGCATCCGTCGGGGCATCCGCGAACGGAATGTACTCGTCCTCGCCCTCGGCCGGCGCCCAGGCACTGAATCCGGCAGGCAGGCTTGCGATGAGCGCCGCGAGGTCGGATGCGACGACACTCACGTCGATGTTGGAACGCTCGCGGACCGGCTGGCCGAGCCAGCGATCCAGCGCGACTCCACCAGACAGCCACCAGCGCACCTCGCTACCCGCGAGCAGGGCGGCGGCGCGCTCCGGCGTCAGCGGCGCCCACGGAGTTGCGGCGGCGAATACGGAGGAGGGCATGTGTCGAGGCTACCGCTCGAACCTCAGCAACCATGCCGAGCAGTCACGAGCGCGGCGCGGTCTCCAACATCTGCCAGAGCCCGCGGAAGAGCCCGTCGACCTCACTGGATCCCAGGTTCGCGGTGAGCTCGCGCTGCACCTCGATCACCAGGGGCACGAGGCGCGCACGCTCCGCTTCCCCGAGCTCGGTGAGCGTGACGACGTTCCGGCGCGCATCCCCCTCGGCGCGGCGGCGCGCGATGAGCCCGGCCTTCTCCATGCGCCGCACAAGGTCGGCGATCGTCGATCGGTCGAGGTCGACCTCGTCGCACAGCTCACGCTGGCTCGCCTCGCCGAGACGGTCCAGCACCGCGAGGATGCTGTACTGCGCGCTCGTGATCTCGCTCGAAGCCACGCGCGCCCAGGTCGCCAGGTGCAGCTGCTGCGCGCGACGGATGAGGTTTCCGACGTGGCGCTGCGGCTCGGGGAGGTCGGCCATGGTCATCACGGCATCCATCCTCTCAGCCAATCTCGATCAGCGACGCAGGTTCACGCTGGCAGCAGGAACCCCGCGAAGAACTCGGTCAGCTCCTCGCGCGCCGACAGCGGAAGCACGTGGGCTACGTACTGATCCGGACGAACCACGACGATCGCACCCTCCGCCGCAATCCCGCGAGCGGCGAAGATGTCGTCCTTGGCGTCGGTGGCCCACGCCTTCTCCCAGTCCTGCAACCCCAGCGGACCCGACGTCGGAAGCAGCAGCTCGGGCAGAGCCGTGACGTCGATGTCATGGTGTGAGCCGCGGAAGACGGCGTGCACGTCGATGACGCTGTCGATATCGGCATCCGCTGCGGTGAACGCGCGCACCGGCGAGTCCGCTCCGTCACTCAGCCACGTGGCGAACTCCCGCAGTGCCGCCCCAGAGGCGTCGCCGAAGGCGTAGATGCGCCAGCGACCATCGGCACGGTGCGAGTGACCGAGCTCCATCCGGCGCGCATCTGCGACCCGCCGCGCGGGCGCCGAGTGGAAGCGTGCGCCGACTTCGAATCCGGTCGCAAGCTGCTGATGGTCGGATGCCCCGGTAAGTGTCGACGGCGTGTACTTCGTCGCGAGTCCTGCCGTGTATCGGCCCTGGCGAGCGAACTCCGCCTGCATGTCGGCGGGCGAGACACCGCCGCGCTCCGGATGCTCGGGATCCAGCGCCGGCTGCGCGATGAAGGTCGACCAGTACTTGTCGAACGCGATGAGATCGGCGGCGATCGTCTGGCGCTCCTCGGAGTATGTGCGCAGCAGCGTGGCATCCGATCGCCCCTGCAGGACGGCGGCGAGCTTCCACCCGAGGTTGAAGGCGTCCTGCATCGAGACGTTCATCCCCTGGCCAGCCTTCGCGCTGTGCGTGTGGCAGGCGTCGCCGGCGACGAAGAGGTGCGGAACGGCATCCGCCGGAGCATCCGCTGTCAGATCGTCGAAGCGATCGGCGAGACGCTGGCCGACCTCGTAAACGCTCGACCATGCGACCTGCCGCACGTCGATCGTGTACGGATGCAGGATGGCATTCGCGACCTCGCGCAGCTCCTCGGCTGTCTTGTTGCGGATGTCGCTGTCACCAGCCGCGACCTCACCGAGATCGACGTAGCACCGCACCATGTTGCCGCCCTCGCGCGGGATCATGAGCAGGCTTCCTTTGCCGGCCGACTGCACGACGTTCTTGGTGCGCCAGTCCGGGAAATCGGTGGTTGCCAGAACATCCATGACGCCCCAGGCGTGGTTGGCAGCGTCGCCCTGGAGCTCAATTCCAAGTGAGCGGCGCACGTTGCTGCGAGCGCCGTCGCATCCGATCACGTACTTCGCCTGCACGACGAACTCGTCGCCATCGGCCCGGCGCAGCCGGGCGGTCACCGGATACTCGGAGTCGTTCATCTCAAAACCCGTGAACTCGATACCGTAGTCAGCTTCGAGCTTGCTCGCCGAGTTCGCGGCGTGCTCAAGCAGGTACTCCTGCATCCGCGCCTGGTTGACGATCACGTGCGGGAATTCGCTGAGCCCCTCGGGGGTGTCCTCCACCCAGCCCGTGCGGACGATCTTCGAGCGATCCTGCTCGGACGGCCCCCAGAAGCGCACCTCGTTCACCCAGTACGCCTCGCGCACCAGCGCATCTGCCAGTCCGAAAGCCTGGAACATCTCGACCGTGCGGCACGCCACACCATCGGCATGCCCGACCTGCAGCGGTTGTTCGCGGCGCTCGACGATGCGCGTGGTGATGTCGGGGAACTCAGCCAGCTGGGCCGCAAGCACCGTGCCGGCGGGCCCGGTGCCCACGATGAGCACGTCGACCCGCTCGGGGAACCCGTCGCCGCGACGTGCCACCTGGGCAGCTGCGGGCTGGATGTCGGGGTCTCCGGGGCGGTAACCGTCGCGGTAGAACTGCATCAGATCTCCTTTGATCACTCCGGGTCGGCCGGAGAAAGTTTCCGAGGATTCGGGATAGTTGGGGTGCCAACGATTGTACACGCGCCGTGCGTGCGAAGCTAGCCCCATGGCGAACTCCCGCTCCGGCGACTCGATGACCGAGCGCATCGTGCGCGTCCTCGACACATTCACCACCGAGCGGACCATCCAGACCGCCACCGAGATCGCCGAACGCGCAGGCCTCCCCGCATCCACCGCGCACCGGATCGTCGGAGACCTGGTCGCAGCGGGGCTGCTCGAGCGCGACGAAGAGATGCGCATCCGCCTCGGAATGCGCCTGTGGGAACTCGCCCTGCGCGGCTCGACCGCACTTCGTCTGCGCCAGGCTGCACTCCCGCACATGGAACGGGTGCAGGCCCTGATCCGCGAGCACACCCAACTGGCCGTGCTCGAGCACGAGGAAGCGCTGTTCCTCGAGCGCCTCTCCCACCCGGATGCCGGCGCCAACATCACCCGCGTCGCCGGGCGCCTGCCCCTGCATGCCTCCTCATCCGGCCTCGTCCTGCTCGCGCACGCCGACCCCGAGGTGCGTATGCACGTGCTGAGCGGCCCCCTTCGCGCCGTCTCACCCGAGACGGTGACGGATGCTGAGACGCTCAGCGCGCAGCTCACCTCGATCCGGCGGCGGGGTTACGTCGTTGCCCCCGGCTCCGTCGAGGCCGTCTCGACCGGCGTCGCCGTGCCGGTACGCGATCACGGCGAGGTCATCGCCGCCCTGTCAGTTATCCTCCCCCGCGACACCGCACCGACGCCGGCGATCAACGCGCTGATCGGCGCCGCCCGGGCAATCGAACAGGACCTGCGCCAGCCGCGCTGACTTTCGTTCAATGGGATTGTGCCGAGGTGACTCGATGCTTCGCGGCACACTGGTGCGTAGCATCCATTAGGCACCGTCGAAGGAGACACCGTGAGCACCAGCATCCGCACCCGAGTCGCGATCGTCGGGGCTGGCCCCGCGGGCCTGATCCTCTCGCACCTCTTGGCCGAAGCCGGCATCGAATCCGTCATCATCGACCAGCGCTCCCGCGCAGAGATCGAGCAGACCATCCGCGCCGGCATCCTCGAGCAGGGCACCGTCGACCTGCTCACGCGGATCGACCCGAACACCCGCGTGCACACCGTCGGTCATCGCCATGACGGCATCGAGTTGCGCTTCCAGGGCGAGGGCCACCGCATCGACTTCCCCGGACTCGTCGGGCGCAGCGTCTGGCTCTACCCGCAGCATGAGGTGCTGAAGGACATGTTGGCGTTGCGTCTGGAAGCAGGCCAGGACCTGCGCTTCGGCGTCACGGCATCCCGCGTCGAAGACGTCGATACCGACCACCCCCGCGTCATCGCAACGGATGCTGACGGCGCAGAACTCGTCATCGAGGCGGACTTCGTGGTCGGGGCCGACGGGTCGCGCTCCGCGGTCCGCCCTGCCATCGCCGGCACCTCCCGGGACGGCTACTTCCGCGAGTACCCGTTCGCGTGGTTCGGCATCCTCTGCGAAGCACCGGCCAGCGCGGATGAGCTCATCTACAGCAACTCCGAGAACGGCTTCGCCCTCATCAGCCAGCGCAGCCACGAGGTGCAGCGGATGTACTTCCAATGCGACCCCGACGCCGATCCAAACTCCCTGAGTGAAGCGCAGATCTGGGAGACGCTGCAGTCGCGAGTACCGGGCACGACACTGAAGGAGGGCACAATCTTCCAGCGCGACGTCCTGCGCTTCCGCAGCTTCGTTGCCCGAGAACTGCGCCGCGGCCGCGCAGCCCTCGTCGGCGACGCCGCACACACGGTGCCACCGACGGGCGCCAAGGGCATGAACCTCGCGATCGCCGACGTCGTCATCCTCGCCGACGCGCTGAACGCGCTTCTGACCGAGAATGACACCCGGCTGATCGACGGCTACGCCGAGGCAGCCCTTCGCCGCATCTGGAAGGCGCAGAACTTCTCGTGGTGGATGACGAGCATGCTGCACAGCCTGCCCGAGCACAACGAGTTCGACCAGCGTCGCCAGATCGGTGAGCTGCGCTCGCTCGTCGATTCCGAAGCCGGTCGCACCTACCTCGCCGAGGCATACACCGGTTGGCCGCTGGGCTGAGTTCCCCGATGGTGGTCAGCTGCCAGCCGCAGGCTTACGGTTCTCGGCGCTGACCATCCACGCGAACTGCTCGAGCTTCTCGATGATGGCGTGCAGGATGTCGGCACTCGTGGGGTCTTCGGAGTCGACACCGTCGTGCACCTCACGCATGGTGCCTACGGTGGCCTCAAGACGCACCGTGATGAGGTCGACGGTCTCTGCCGTGTCGACCTCGCCCTGCGGATACTCCGGAAGCGTGGTGGTGGATGCAACGACATCGCTGCGTCCATCCGGAACCGCATGCATCGCTCGCATGCGCTCAGCTACGGTGTCGCTGAACATGCGCGCAGCCTCGATGATCTCGTCCAGTTGGCGATGCGTGTCACGGAAATTGCGCCCGACAACATTCCAATGCGCTTGTTTGCCCTGCGACGACAGTTCGATCAGATCGACGAGCACGGCCTGCAAGTGCGCGCTGAGCTCCTTGGACGCGACGAATCCCTTCTCGGCATTCTGACGCTTCGTACGCTTGGACCCCGAGCCTCCTCGGGCGTTGGTCTTTGCGGGTGTCTTGTTCGTAGCCATGTTGACCTCCTGAGGCGACCGTATTGCGCTCAGCTCATCCGACAGACGGGCTTGACAAACGCTCTCGCCCCGGCGACGCTGTCACGCGTGCGCGCAATCGCGACACCGCAACAGCGAGTGCGACGACCGCCAGCGAGACCGCCACTGTCGCCACCACCGGCGCCTCCGGCTCCCCCGACCAGCGTCCGACAGCGATCCACGCCAGCCCCCACCCGGTCGCGATGGCCGGCGCCAACCGGCCGCCACGCCACGCCGTGAACACGGCGATGAGTCCCACAACGATCAGCGTGATCACCCCGGGCACGCTCGACTCTCCAGCCCACGCGCCCAGTCCGATGTCTGCCAACCATGCCGCCAGATTCGCCGCGGACGCCACCGTCACCCAGCCGAGGTACAGTCCGATCATCCCGTCCACGAGCACCAGTTCGGCCAGGGTGCCCCGTCGAGACCGACGGCATACGCGCACGAACGTCACCAGCAGCACGCCGAGCAGAATCACGATGAGCACGAACGATTCGGCGATACGCCAGGCCTGCACGCACGCGATCCACGCGGCGTTCAGCACGGCGGATGCCGCAACACCGTACCCGACCGTGCGATGCAGCGGCTTCGCCGCCTGCCCCGGCAACAACTGCCACAGCGCGTATCCGAGGAGTCCCAGATAGATCACAGACCAGATTACGAACGCGAGGCCGGCAGGTGCGAGCACCGTGGCATCCGCAGCGAACGCACCGCCCGCAGCATCCGCAATGCTGACGCCTCCGAACACCCCGGACCCGAATAGCGCGGCGACCACAGCACCGACAACCGCCAGGGCGACGACAATGCGGCGAGCGCGATCAGACTGCTGCGTCTGGTTCATGCCCCCAGCGTAAAGGGATCCGCCCGCTCCTACTCCGCGGCCGGCGGCGTGGCGCAGGTCGTGAGGTTCGCGATGGTGTCGTGGTACTGCTCGGCCGTGAACGGAAGACCGAACTCCGGCGCGGTCTGTCCGCTGGCGGCCGGAGCCTTCGACGCGATCGCCGCAAGCTCCCATGCAAGGTAGGCAGCAGGCGCGGATCCGGCGCTGGAGTTGTTGAGCACCACGGCCACGGTGAAGCCCGTCGTCGGGTCGGAGTATGCCGAGCTCGCGTATCCCGGTGTCCACCCGTGCTGGCCGATCATCGACCCAACCAGGTACGCACCACCGGTGACCTGATACCAGGACGGAGCCCCGGGAGCTGTGGGAAGCGGATTCGCGAACCGGTCGGGTTCGGCATCCTCCGGGCGCAACGCCTGGCGCGCTGCGGCCTGAACGTAGCTTCCGAGGTCGTCGATCGTGGAGACGACGCCCGAGTCGGTGTATCCCATGCTCGACGACGCTGTGGTGATGTCGACCGGGGCCGCACAGTTGTAGCCGCCCTCGATCGGCGGCAGGTAGTTTCCGCTCAGCGAGTTACTCCCGGGCTTGGCCGCGGTCGCTGCGGGCAACGCTGTGCCTGCCAGGCCCAGCGGCGAGGTGACGTATTCAGAGATCAGCCGCGCAGCGCTCTTACCGGATGCCCGCTCGAGGGCGAGGCCGAGCAGCAGGTATCCGGCATCCGAATCGCGGTACGTCGTGTGCGGTGTGGCCGGGTCTTGCCCGAGACCGAAGGATGCCAGCTCCAACGGCGCCCACACCCGCTCCGGGGTGTTCAGCCACATGCCGGAAACGGCGGCCTCAGATGACCCCACCCCGCTGGTGCTGTTGCACAGGTCAAGCAGGGTGACATCTTCGAGGTGCGCAACACCGGAGACATAGTCCGGCACGATCCCGTCGAGCTCGACAACACCGTCATCGGCGAGGCCGTACAGGACGTCGCAGGTCATCATCCGGGTGGTATCCGCGATGCGGAACGTCATATCCGTGGTGACTTCGGTCTGGTCTTCGACCGACTGCGTCCCCAGGGCCGTCACCCAGGTGCCACTCCATGGCACCCACACGCCGACGATCGCACCGGTTGACCCGGTTGCGGAGATCGCATTCTCGACCGCCGCCTGCATCTGGGCGACGGTGCCCTCCGGCAATGCCTGGTCAACCTGCTCGGGGGGCGTGTAGGAGAAGTTGTCCGCGGGCGCCGAACAGCCAGTCAGGACAAGAGCGAGCGCTGCGGCAACCGCGGTGGCGGCACGCCAGCGGCGCGACGGAAGAAGGTGCATGAAGATGGCTCCCGGGATGGTTTCTGCCCCGAGTCTAAAGCGCTCACCTGCAAACTCGTCACCGAAGCGGTCCACTTCGGGGAGACGTACAGTAAACAGGTGCCCCATATTTTCGAAGACGACGTCGTCTCAGCCGTTCTCCACCACATGAATAACGACCATGCCGCAGACAACCTCCTCATCTCACAGGCCAACGCCGCGGCATCCGATCTGAAGATCACGAGCGCCGAGATGATCGACTTCACCGGCACCGGCGGCATCTGGCAGATCGTGCGCGCCGGAATCCCGGAGCAGCTGGATATCCCGTGGCTCGGTGGCTCGATCACGGAGCGCGCAGACGTGCGCCGCGAGATCGTCGCACTGTACGACCAAGCGTGCGCGCGACTCGGCGTGGCCGCGCGTCCGCATGACTGATCGAGCGCGACCCTTCTGTTTCAGTTAGGCGACCCTTACACTGAGCGCATGGCGGAACTCATCTCCTTCTCAGCGGCCCTGCGTGAACGCTCCTCGACATCGCACTCGCAAAGCGAGCACGCGGGCTTCATGTCCGACCTGCTGAAGGGCGAGGGCTCCCGCGAGGACTACATCGCCCTGGTCTCGCAGCATTACTTCATCTACGACGCGCTGGAGTCGATGGGTCAGCAGATGAAAAACGACCCGGTGGCGGCCGTCTTCATCACCGACAAGCTGACCCGGCTACCTGCCCTGGAATCCGACCTGGAGTTCCTCGTCGGCGCCGATTGGCGCGAGCAGATCACACCGCTGCCGACCACCCAGCGCTACGTGCAGCGCATCCGCGAGGTCGGTGCCGCCTGGCCTGGCGGGTTCGTCGCGCACCACTACACTCGCTACCTCGGCGATCTGTCCGGCGGCGTGTTCATCGGCCGGGTCATGCAGCGCCGGTTCGGGTTCGAAACGAACGGGATCGGCTTCTACCTGTTCGACGACATCGCCGACCCGAAGTCTTTCAAGGACGTCTACCGCGAGCAGTTGGATGCTGCGCCCTGGGATGATGCGGAACGCGAACGCGTCATCGACGAGGTGCTGCTGGCGTACCGCTTCAACACCGAGCTTTTCGAAGACCTCGATCGGGCGCGCGCAGCCGCCTAAGTGTCAGGAGCCGTCGACCTCGGGAGTGGATGCCTTCTCCCACGCTTCGCGCATGAAACGGCGCACGTCCTCATCGACCTTGATATCGCTGGGACGCAGCGGTCGCGACAGGTACAGCCCGTCGAGTGATGTGAGCCGCGACAGCGCCACGTAGGTCTGTCCCGGAGCGAATGCGCCGCCACCGAGATCGATGATCGCCCGGTCGTAGGTCTTGCCCTGCGACTTGTGGATCGTCACCGCCCACGCCAATCGCAGCGGGAACTGCATGAACTCGGCGATCACGTCACGGCTGAGGGTCTTGGCGCTCGGATCGTAGGAGTACCGGAACCTCTCCCAGACGGCCGGCTCGACATCGACGTCCTCGCCGTCGATCTCCACCCGTACCGCGCCGCCGAGGATGCGCTTGACCGTGCCGATGGTGCCGTTCACCCAGCGCGGCGGCTCGCCGGTCATCGACACGTCGTTGCGCAGGAACATCACCTGCGCGCCGATCTTGAGCTTCAACTCGGCATCCGCCGGGTACGAGGCATCCCCTCGCCCGAAATCTCCATTGATCTCAGCCCGGGCGGTCTGCTCCTTACCAGCGAGGGCTGCCAGGTGACGACGATTGATGTTGTTGACGATGTCGTTTCGGGTGGCGAGCGTGATCATCGGCACCTCCCCCGGCTCCGGGTCGGGTGGCGTGCGCGTGCCCTGGGTGTTGAGCACCTCGGCGATCTCGGCGGTGACTCGCCCGTAGCGCACCGCATTCAGCATCGATTTGAAGCCATCGTCGGACTGTCGATGGATCTGTACGAGTTCGCGCACGTGCAGCTGCGCGCCGTACCGGCCGAGGTCGATGAGCCCATCCGCCTCGCCCATCGTCGCCCCCGCCCACACCTTGGCGTCGAAGAACCAGAATGAGCGGTAGTGATCCTGCACATAGCGCAACTCGTCGCCGCGCGGCGGCACTGGCGCGAGCTGGTACGGATCCCCGAACATGACGACCTGCACGCCACCGAACGGCTCGGCACGACGTCCGCGCGCCTGGCGCAGAGCTCGATCCATGCCATCCATCAGATCCGCGTTGACCATCGAGATCTCGTCGATCACGAGGGTATCGATGGCGTTCAGGATGCGACGGGTGGCGTCGTTCTGCTCGATCTCGCTCTCGGCGATCAGCCCGATCGGTAGGCGGAACAGCGAGTGGATCGTCTGGCCCTCGACATTGAGGGCCGCAACACCGGTCGGGGCGCAAATGGCAATCTGCTTCTCGGTGTTCCAGGCGAAGTACTGCAGCAGCGTCGATTTTCCGGTGCCGGCCCGTCCGGTGATGAAAACGTGCTCCCTGGTGTCTTCGATCAGTCGATACAGCTCCTGCTGCTCATCGGACAGTGCGGGAAAGGACACGACACTAATCGTACGTCGCCATCCGGCGGCGCTCGGCACTGTCACAGCGGGCTGCTTCTAGACTGGCGCCATGGATCAGCCCGGGACGAGGACGCCGCGTGTGCGCCGCCTGGGTACCGACCTCACGATTCTGACCCTCGTGGGCATCCTGCTTCTCGCTGCTTTCGGCGCCGGTGGGCTGGCGCTGTACACCCAGTTCTACGGTCCGGCGGCCTTTGTCACGCGGTACCTCGATCTGCTCTCCGAGGGCCGCGCCGCCGATGCGCTGCTTGTTCCTGGCGTCGCCATCGATCGCCTCACCGTCGAGGAGGCCGGCATCGATCCTGTCTCCTCGGAGGCGCTGCTACGCCGTGCTGCGCTCGCTCCGCTCAGCGACATCACCGTCGTGTCTCAAGAGGCTGCGGACGGCGTTACCTCGGTCACGGTGTCTTATGTCGCCGGCACCCACCCCGGAACGAGCACCTTCGAGGTGGAGCAGGATGGCTGGGTCGGCGTCACTCCGAACTGGCGCTTCACCCGCACGCCGCTGGCCGCAATATCGCTGAGCGTCCTGGGCGCCGACCAGTTCGCGGTCAACGGCTTCCAGATCGATCGGCATCAGATCTCTCCGGCGGGCGCGGATGCTGACCCTCTCGATCCCCTCTCACTGCTGGTGTTCACTCCTGGTGTGTACTCCGTGACCGTGGACACCGCGATATCCGCATCGCGCGGCGTCAGCATCCTCGCCGACTCTCCACTGATGCAGACCCCGGTCGATCTGCAGACGACCCCCACCGAGGGGTTCGTCGAGGTCGTGCAGACGCGCGTGGAAGAGTTCCTCACCCAGTGCACGACGCAACAGGTGCTGCTGCCCACGGCTTGCCCCTTCGGGCTCGAGGTGCAGAACCGACTCGCGAGCCTTCCGGAGTGGTCGATCAGCTCTCAGCCGACCGTGACCGTCGAACCGGACGGCGCGCACTGGAGGATTCCCGCGGCAGAAGCCGTCGCGCACATCGAGGTCGACATCCGCTCGCTCTTCGATGGCTCGATCCAGCATGTGTCCGAAGACGTGCCGTTCCAGGTGGACGGCACGATCGTGATCCTGCCGGACGGCTCGGCATCCATTCGGGTCGGCTCGCCGGGCGAGTAGGGCACCGGACTCGGCCGGATTCGGCCGGACTCGAGCCAGCCGCGTACCGGATTCAGCCGCTCTCGCGCTCCGCGCGGAGCTGATCACGATCGGCGAGCTGCGCCAACTGGGCGTTGTACTCCTCGAGCTCGGCCTCGCCGGTGCGGTCGGCGTGACGATCGCTGCGGCGCTGGATCTTCACGTCATCCCGGCTCCACTGGATCGCCACTGTGATCGCCAAGATCAACGTCGGAATCTCACCGACCGACCAGGCGATGCCGCCACCGATGTACTGGTCCTCCATCGGTGTCGGGCCCCAGGTGCGCCCCATCGATCCGAACCATTCCGCGACCATCAGCCCCTCCTGCATCATGATGGCGACGCCGAAGAAGGCGTGCATCGCCATGATGGCGATCAGGGTGATGAGCCTGCCCGGGTACGGCAGGCGATACGGGACCGGGTCGATGCCGACCAGCGACATCACGAACAGGTAGCCCGAGATCAGGAAGTGGATGATCATCCACTCGTGGCCCAGATGCTCGTACATCGCCCAGCGCACGAGGTCGGTGAAGTAGAAGGCCCACAGCGAACCCATGAAGATACCGGCCGCAACGAACGGGTGCGTGATGATGCGCGAGAACGGCGAGTGCACCGCCCACATAATCCATTCGCGTGCGCCGCGGGTGCCGTCATCCCGTTTGTGGATGCTGCGCAGCGCCAGCGTGATGGGCGCCCCCGAGACGAGCAGCAGCGGGATCGCCATGGACAGCACCATGTGCCCGAGCATGTGCACGCTGAACAGGTATTCCTGGTACAGGTTCAGCGGACCATTGGTGACCCAGAACAGCAGGATCAGGCCCAGCACCCAGAACACGGTGCGGTGGATCGGCCAGCGATCGCCGCGCCGGTGCATCCGCCAGACTCCGGCCAGGTAGAAGAAAAGTCCGAGTGCTGTGGCGACGACCCAGAGGATGTCGAAGTCCCACCCGGTGAACCACATGTCGATGGTGAACTCCGGCGGCAGCGGAGCGCGGCTCAGGATTTCGGCCGGCGTCTTGCGGATAGCGGCGACATCGCCGGTCGGCGGAGGTGTACGCGCCAGCGCCGCGGCAGCACCGGATGCCAGGCCCATGAGTGCGACTTCGCACAGCACCAGCATCCAGAACCAGCGCGATGCCCGCTCGCCGTCCAGCCGCGGAATCAGGCGCGCGCGGTACCAGGCGCCGAGAAGGCCCATGGCGCCCAGCAGCACCACCTTGGCGAGGATAATGAGGCCGTACGGCGTCCACAGCCCCGCCCAGTCGCCGAGTCCGACGATCGAGCGGACGATGCCGGAGACCGCGACGACGAAGAACGCAGCGATCGCCAGGCTCGAGTACCGGCTCACCAGCGCGACGGGTTTGACACCCGGCGCGCCACGCAGGATGACCAGCAGGATCAGACCGCCCAGCCATACCGCGGCGCCGATCGTGTGCAGCAGAATCGAGTTGACGGCGAGCACGTGTCCGGACAGCTCGCCCGAATGCCCCTGGGTGGCCATCGGCAGCAGGGATGCCACGGCGATGACAGCGGTGATCAGCACGAAGGTCCAGGTGCGCCAAGCGAACAGCAGGATCGTGACGACCGCGCCCATGAGCATCGTGATCAGCCAGGCCTGACCGAGGGGCAGCTCGAAGAAGAAGCGCCCGAGCTGCTCGCCGAACTGATCGTCAAGGCTGAATTGGATGCCGGAGAAAGCGCTGCGGAAGGTCAGGAACCCGGTCGCTCCCGCTGAAACGGTGAAAATGGCGGCGCCGATGGATGCGGCATCCATCGCGGTTTCAAAGGGCTTGTCCCCCGCCTTGAGGGCGAACAGTGCGAGCACGATCGAACCGATCATCACCGCAGCGCTGAGATTATTCACGGTGCGAGCGACCGGCAGCCCCCAGCGCACGAGCGCACCGGGGTCCTGCAGCAGCTGCTCTGCGGCACCGCCACCGAAGGCGAGACCGGCGATGAGGGCGACAGCGGAGGCGATCGCAAGAATGAGGATGCCGCCCGCACGGTACACCGAGGACTGCGCGGTGCGGGAGCCGAGGGAAGTCACCCCTCCAGCCTAAGCTCGCTCGGCCCGGAGAATGCACGAAGGCCGCCCCCGGAGGGACGGCCTTACGAGCGGAGCAGTCTTACTTGACGGCTGCCTTCAGCTTGGAACCAGCGGTCACCTTGACGCGCTGGCCAGCGGGGATCTTGATCTCGGCGCCGGTCTGGGGGTTGCGGCCCGTGCGAGCTGCGGTCTCGACACGCTCGAAAGCGATCCAGCCCGGGATCGAGACCTTGCTGCCCTTGGCAACAGCGTCAGAAACCGTGGCGAAGAGCGAGTCGAGGACGCCCGAGACGGTGGCCTGGCTCTGGCCAGTGGCGGAAGCGATGCTCGCGACGAGCTCGGTCTTGGTGATGGACTTGTCAGCCATGTCATCCTCCAGCGACGAAGTGTCGCATTGATTGGGTTATCGGAGCGGATGCTCCTGGTCGAGTGACCGCCTCGAATGTATCAACCACCATCGACATTTCCGCGTCATTTCGCGGGTTTTGGGGTTTTTGTGCGCGTGTCGCGTCACTTTTGCCACTTCAGTCACAGAATTGCGGGTGTCTGGGGTGGCTGCGGGCGCATTGTTGGGTGCTGCGGAGGGCCTGCTGCGCCACCGCTGCGCCACGGCCGCGCCGGGATGCTGCACCGCCGCGTTGGGAGGAAAACGCAGCGTTGGGCGGAGCTTCAGCCGCAAATTCTCCGCCCATGCGTGCGTTCTCCGCCTATGCGTGTGGCCGCGTTCCGCCTACGAGTGCGGCCGCGTTCCGCCTATGCGTGTGGCCGCTGTTCCGCCTACGAGTGCGGCCGCGTTCTGCTCTGGCCGAAGGCGCAAGAGCATCGGGATGCTGATGCTCAGGTCAGCGGGCCAGATGGAGACGCTGGGCAACGGCCGCCATGATCAGTGCCTGAACCTGCGGCCAGTGATCCATGAGTTGCGCGTAGCTCACCCTGATCACGTGATACCCGTGCAGCTTCAGGAGTGCGTCATGCGCGATGTCGCTGGTGCGCTGCGCGCCGACATGGTGACCGCCGTCGATCTGCACCACGAGCCTGTCACCGATGAGGAAATCTACCGGATGCCCGAGCAGCCAGGCTTGCGGCACGATCTGCAGCTTCAGCCAACGCAACCGTGTGAAGAAGATGGTTTCGGTCCCCGCATCCGCGAAGGGCCGTGCCTCGGCGAGCAGACGGCGCGCGACCGGAGGCAGCGGGGTGCGATTGAGAAGGGCATGGTCGAGCTTGCCCTTCTTCAGCGCCGACTCCCATACCGACAGCGCCGACTCATGCGGTTGGCATCGCGCCACGAGGACGAGCGCATTCTCGATCGAGTCTTCGCACGAGTCGGGATCCCGCGGGAACAACGGCTCGTTCCAGTGGATGACGCCGCGCTCCACCTTCGCATGACCCGAGTTCGCCGGCGCCGCAACGTGCGGGTCAGAGGCCTCGAGCACCCACAGCCCTCTTCTCGCGGCGAGCGTGACGCAGCTGAGCACCACACCTCGTCGCGCAGCAGTCACCAGCATCGGGTCGGCCGAGGCCAACGCCACCCAGTCCCGGCACACCGAAAGTATCCAGCCCTGTTCGCGCGCTCTGCGCAGCGCATGTGTGCTGACGCCGGCTCGGCGCAGGGTGTCCACGCGCGCCACGCCACCGCGGTCTTGAAGCTCGAGGATCGGATCCATCGCTCGATCATGACGCTGCCAACACCCCAGCACATCCGGAGATCGCACGTTCGGTGGAGAAACACGTCGGCCTCGGAAGCGTGCAGAAGAACTTGCGACAGCGATGCCATCATCGCCATCAGCATCCGCACGCTCGGGAGGAGAACGCAGTGTTGGGCGGAGCCCCAGCCGCGGATTCTCCGCCCAACGCTGCGAACTCCGCCCAACGCTGCGGGTCCAACTCCACCCCGGGCACGCAAAAGGGGCGAGGTTCCGAAGAACCTCGCCCCTAGAAAGCGATGCTTACCAGCTCGACTTGGTGATACCGGGCAGCTCGCCACGGTGTGCCATGTCGCGGAAGCGCACGCGCGAGATGCCGAACTTCGTCAGCATTCCGCGGGGGCGTCCGTCGATGGCGTCACGCGAACGCACGCGCACCGGCGAAGCGTTGCGCGGAAGCTTCTGCAGACCGATACGTGCGGCCTCGCGGGCCTCGTCGGTTGCATTCGGGTCGACCAGTGTCTTCTTCAGCTCGAGGCGACGCTCTGCGTAACGCTCGACAATGACCTTGCGCTGCTCGTTACGAGCGATCTTGCTCTTCTTCGCCATGTTTAGCGCTCCTCGCGGAAATCGACGTGCTTGCGGACGACCGGGTCGTACTTCTTCAGCACGAGGCGGTCGGGGGTGTTACGACGGTTCTTCTTGGTCACGTAGGTGTAACCAGTGCCTGCCGTCGAACGCAGCTTGATGATCGGACGAACGTCCTGAGACTTCTTAGCCATTAGAGCTTGACACCCTTCGCCTGGAGGTCCTTGACGACGTTCTCGATGCCACGCACGTCGATCACCTTGATGCCCTTGGCGGACACGTTCAGGGTGATCTTACGGCCGAGCGAGGCCACGAAATAGGTCTTCTTCTGCACGTTCGGGTCGAAGCGACGCTTCGTCCGGCGGTGCGAGTGCGAGATGTTGTGACCGAAGCCGGGAACAGCTCCTGTCACCTGGCACACTGCTGCCATGTGATTACTCCTTCATTACCGTGAGGCCGGACGGCCTCACCCAAGATCCCTTGTCTGCATGCCCCCGACGCTTCTGCAAAAGCTCGGCGAACGAAGGACACGCGAACTGCGCACAGGAGTGTGCGCAGACAAAGAGTCAGTTTAGCATGGCCTGAGCATCCGCCGCGCCGCGTCCCCAGCGGAACGGCGAGACCGACGGGTCACCATCGATCCAGAATCGCCAGGGGAACGCGCTGGTTCCCGCGATGCCCGCGACGCCGACGCGCGGTCCGGCAGCAATCCCGGTGACCGGATCCCCGAGCCACAACTGCGCGCGAGCACCGTTGAGGGTGTCGCCGGTGATCGCGTCGATGCCGTCGTGCAGAGCGTGCCGGAGTCCGGAGACCTGCCCGAGCCGTCCGGGTCCGCGAGCGAGGTCGCGTCCGGTTCTGCCGGATCGGGATGCCGCGGCATCCGCCCCTGCAATGACTGACCCGGCGCGCAGCAGCACTCCGCCGGCGAGGCCGTCGGGTCCGCACACCACATTCACGCACGAGTGGATGCCATGACTGAGGTAAACGTAGAGGTGTCCGGGCTCGCCCCACATCGTGTCGTTACGGGCCGTGCGGCCCATGCGCGCATGGGAACCGGGATCGGGTGTGGGGCCGGTGCCCTGCCCGTGATAGGCCTCGACCTCGGTGATACGCAGGTGAACCTCGGCACCATCGACCACGGTCTGCAGCTGCGCGCCCAGCAGTCTCGGCGCGATATCGAGCGGGAGGCCCTCGAGATCGGCTCGTGTCGCCAGGCGCAGCGTCATGACCTCAGAATGCCGGCGCCATCTGGCACCAGGAGACGTCGAAGCCGGTCAGAACAACCAGCTCCTCGCCCGAGCGCAGATCCATCAAGTGGGTTTCCAGCGCCTTCGGCAGCGCGACACCCATGTCGTCGTACGCGTTGTCGATCAGGTTCGGCGCAACAGTCACCGCCGCATACTGCCCGCTGGGCGATGCGCACGCCTGCAGGATCGCACTGCCGGATGCCACCTCGAGAAGCGGTGTGGCGGCACCGGCCTCGTCGACGCGGATGATCGCCTGCCCGGTCGGGAGCCCCGTCTCGTCACGCGCCACGATGTGCCGCAGCGTGCCACCGGGGAACGGAGTGATCGTGGTGGCTGCGCCATAGTCGGGATCGGATGCTGCCAGCGGCGTCTCCGAGCCATCGGCCAGGTTCAGTTCGACCGTGCTGCCGTCGATCTTCTCGACGATGGCGGTGTAGGTGCCGCGGGAGACTCCGAGCAGTCGCATTACGATGCCCAGGTTCTGCGCACCGGCATCCCCCGAGCGATCATCCAGCGAGAGCGTCCCGGCAAAGTCGATGAAGAGCACCGCAGCGGAATCCGGCACGAACTGCCACTCCGCGATACTGGCCTCGTCGTCGCCGACCGTCACGATCTGCGGTTCACTGTCTTCGCTGAGAGACTGGGTCACCAGCACGCTCGCGCGGCCACTGTCCTCGCTGATCGTGCGGTCCGAATAGATGTAGCCGACCAGCCCGCCCCGATCAGATACCTGCACCGAACTGACATAGCCGTCTCCGGGCAGCGTCAGCTCGCGCACGTTCTTGGCCTGCCGGTTCATGATCAGGATGCGCGAACCGCCGTCGTCCTCGACCGCGACGACCAGGCCGGTCGATGTGGCCCGATAGTCGTTGATTCGCGGGTGGGAGAACACCGGGATCGCCTTCTCGCCGGTGAGGTCGGTGCGGAAGATCGTGTCGTCCTCGTCGGTGCGGTTGAGGAGGAAGATCTCGGATGCCGGCGTCGTGAAGCTCTCTGTCAGCTCAGATGCCGGGCCACCGCCGGTTCCCACGACATCGGCGACGCGGACGGTGTAGTCGGTGGCGTCGTCGAGGGGGACGGTGAATCGGATGCCGATGCTCCGGCCGGCGGCATCCACCGTGAACGGCACGGCAGGATCAACCGTGACCTGCGAGGCGTCGATTGGCTCCAGCGCCTGGTTGGCGGTGAGCACGACCCGACTGCCGGAGAGCTCGATCGCCTCGGCGGGTTCGACCTGCACTTCGGTGAGCCGTGGCCCCTGGGCAAGGCTGAGCGCGCTCAGGCCGGCGACGATGACAGCGAGGACGCCGACGACGCCGAACAGCGCCAGGCGGAAGCGGCGCGTGTCGGGCCGCGTGGTCTCGCTCCGTTCGCTCGACGGCGGAGACGACGGAGACGACGGAGACGACGGAGACGACGGAGACGACGGAGGGGGATCCGGCACCGGCAGAGCCTCCGCGGGCACGCCGACGCTCTCCACGACCGGAACCTCAGCAACCGGAACCGGCGGGATCTCCGCACGCTGAGCTGCCTCGCGCGCAGCGCGTGCTTCAGCTCGAGTCTGGGGCGGCGGCGAATGACCCTCAGTACTCATAGGGATCCCCGGGCTCGTCGATCTCGGTGACCGAGGTCGGGATGACGCGCAACGAGCCGTCCTCGGCGGCCTTGACGGTGCCGGTGACCTCGATCCACTGCCCGGTTCCGTACTCAGCCGCATCAACACTGACCGGAACCGCGGCCGGCTGAGCGTCAATCACGCAGTGGGTGATCACCATGCGCGTCAGGTTGACAGCATCCGCGTCTTGGCTCGGCGTGACGAAGCCGGTAAGCGTGACCGTCGAGCCGTCATAGGACTCGGGACGCGATGCGGTGGCGAACACGCTCGACCACTCGCCGATCCCGAAGGCCGTGGTGTCGGCAACTCCGAGTGTCGGCGTGTCCGCACCCGCGAACAGCGCGCCGCCCGCATCCGAGCGCGACATGGCAAGCTCCACCGACAGGGATGCCGGCGGAAGGACGAGCGCTGCGATGACGACACCGGAGGCCACGACCCCGCCGGTCACCGCGCCCGCGACGCCGAGCGAGCGGCGTCGTGAAGTCGCGGGTACGTCTGGATCCGCGGCATCCATCTCGCCATGATCGTGACCGTGATCGGTTTCCGTACCGAGCGGCAGCGCGCAGGACCACACGGCGCCGGCGAGCACCACCACAGCACCGGCGCAGGCGAACCAGATCGACTCGGGGCTGATGTAGAGCGTGAGCTGGCCCGCGATTCCGAGGCCCAGGGTCACGATGGAGATGACCACTGCAAGGCCGAGACCGAGCCAGCGCGAGCCGATGGCGCGCCAACGCGATGGCGCAGGTGAATCAGCCAAAGACGTTCACCCCGATTCCGATCGCGAAGGAACAGGCAAGCACCACCGCGACGACTCCGGCGAGCGTCCGGGCGGTGAAAGTGGTGCGCAACAGCGCCAGCATCTTCACGTCGACGAGCGGTCCGACCAGCAGGAACGCGATCAGCGCGCCAGACGAGAACGTCGACGCGAACGACAGCGCGAAGAAGGCATCGACGTTCGAGCAGATCGCAACCGTCATCGCCAATGCCATCATCGCGAGGATCGACAGCACCGGGTTCGATCCGATCGACAGCAGAACATCTCGCGGAATCAGCACCTGCACCGCTCCGGCGAGCGCCGAGCCGATCACCAGCGCGGGCATGACCGCACGCAGCTCGACGAGGAACTGCGTGAGGCTGCGCTTGGTGGGCGTGCCGTGCTCATGCGAGACGCGCTCGCAGGTGGCGGTGAACTGCTGCGTGAGCAGGGCATCCGGTGAGGGGTGGCGGCTGTAGATCCAGCCGATGAGGTTGGCGATGAGGTAGCCGCCGACGAGGCGCGCGACGAGGATGCCGCCGTCCCAACCGAACGCGGCATGCGTGGTGATGATGACGATCGGGTTGACGATGGGCGCCGCGATCAGGAAGGTCATCGCTTCGGCAGGCGCGAGTCCGCGCATCATCAGGCCACGGGCGAAGGGCACGTTTCCGCACTCGCACACCGGGATCAGCATCCCGAGCAGCGAGAGCACGGCACGCCGCGCCCAGCCCTGGCGGGGCAGCCAGCGCTGAATGGCATCGGGCGGCAGCCACACCTGCACGACGATCGAGAGGACGACGCCGAGCACGATGAACGGCAGCGCCTCGATGAGGACGCTCAACGCCAGCGTGAGTCCGTCCTGGGCACGTGTGGGCAGGGAATCCTGGAACAGGGCCGGGGCGAAGCGGTCGATCAGGAACAGCGCGGCGATGATGATGGCGCCGATGCCGACACCGATCCATGGCGAGCGCGGTGTCCGCCGCCGCGGCAACCCGGTCGCTCCGCTCCCTGAGCCGGGCGAAGGGCGTTTTCCGGCGAGCGTGCTCACTCAGCCCCCGCCGCGCGCTGCTTGGTGCAGGGGGTGCACAACCCGAAGATGTCGACGACGTGCTCGGCTTCGCTGAAGCCGTGCAGGGATGCCGTGCGCTTGGCCCAGGCCTCGACGTCCTTCGCTTCGATCTCGACCGTCAACCCGCACGACCGGCAGATCAGGTGGTGGTGGTGTCCTTCGGTCGAGCAGGCACGGTAGAGAGCTTCGCCCTCAGGGCTCTGCAGCGAGTCGGCGTCTCCGGATGCCGCGAGCCCAGACAGAGCACGGTAAACGGTGGCCAGACCGATGCCGGTGTTCTCTCCGCGAAGCGTGGCGAACAGGCTCTGCGCGCTCACAAAACCGCGCGCATCCGCGAGTGCTTCGCGCACTCGTTCACGCTGCCAGGTGTTTCGCTGAGCCATGTCTCGAGTCTAGGCCGCGGTTTATGGCGTGCGGCTGAGAGCGGAACTACGCATGAGCATGCCTCCGCACGCGCTCGCGCTGGCGATGCACGACCCAGCACACCGCGTAGATCAGGAACGAAACGGTGGTGATGTACGGGCTCACCGGCAGCGTGCCGGCCAAGGCGAGAAGAATTCCGCCGACGGCCGAGATGAACCCGAACAGCGCGGCCAGCAGCGGCACCACCAGAGGACCGACGCTGATGCGCATCGCCGCAGCGGCGGGGGTGACCAACAGCGCCATCACCAGCAGCGCACCGATGATGTGCACGGCGACGGCGACGATGAGCCCGAGCAGCACCATGAACGCCAGGCTCAGCGCCCGGGTCGGGATGCCCCGCGCGGCGGCGGCGACACCGTCCAGCGAGTCGAACCGCAGTGGGTTCCACATCAACAGCAGGCTCACCAGAACGAACGCGCTGATGCCGATCAGCCAGCCGAGATCGGGGCTCGACACCGACACGATCTGACCGGTGAGCAGGCCGAATCGGTTGGCGCTGCGTCCGTCGTAGAGCGAGAGGAACAGGATGCCCAGGCCCAAGCCGAACGGCATGAGCACTCCGACGATCGAGTTGCGATCACGGGCTCTGGCGCCGAGGATGCCGATCAGGATCGCCGCCACGAGGGCACCGCCGAGGGAACCGGCCACGACGCTACCGCCGAACAGCAGGGCGCCGGCGGCACCGGCGAACGACAGCTCGCTCACGCCGTGCACCGCGAACGCGAGGTCGCGCTGCATGACGAAGACGCCGATCAACCCGCCCACGATGCCGAGCACCGCACCGGCGATGATCGAGTTGGACAGCAGCGCGACGAGCGCGCCGTAATCCTGGAAGGAGAAGACATCGCTCCAGCCGAGCAGGGGCGCGGTGATCATGCGTTCTCTCCAGCGTCGATGTCGCCGTGATCGTGGTGCGGCTCGGCATCCGGGACTCCGACAACGACAAGACGGTCGCCGGCGCGGAGCACGAAGACGGGGGTCCCGTACAGATCGGTCAGCACCCTGCTCTGCAGCACCTCGTCGGGCGTGCCGAGCACGAAGCGTCCGCCCGCGATGTAGAGGATGCGATCGACGCGGCCCAGGATCGGGTTGACGTCGTGCGTGACGAACAGCACGGCGGCTGCGCGATCGTGCCGGTGCCGGTCGATGATCTCCGTGACGCCGAGCTGGTTCGCGAGATCAAGATTCGACAGGGGCTCGTCGCACAGGAGGAGAGCGGGTTCATCGGCGAGGGCCTGCGCGACTCGCAGCCGTTGCTGCTCTCCACCGGAGAGCAAGCCGACCGGACGCTCGGCGTAGTGCGCGGCGCCGACGCCTTCGAGCAGGGCATCCACGCGCTCTCGATCGCCGCGGCGCGGAACCGGAAGACCGAACCGCGTTCCGCTGACACCGAGTGCGACCACGTCGCGGGCACGCATGCTGGTGTCCGGTGGCAGCGGCCGCTGCTGCGGGATGTATCCGATGCGCGGGTTGCCTCGTCGCACGGGAGCGCCCGCTACCGTGATGTTGCCTTCGCTGAGCGACTGCAGCCCGAGGATCGCCCGCAGGAGGGTCGTCTTGCCGGAGCCGGAGGGCCCGAGCACGGCGATGAACTCCCCCGGCGCCACGCTCAGGTCGAGACCGGACCACAGCTCGCGGTTGCCGCGATGAAGGGCGGCGCCGCGGATCTCGAGTATCGGAGCTCGCTCAGTGTCGCCCGTACTCACGACCGCAATGCGTCGGCGAGGTTCTGGATCGCATCTTGCATCCACTCAGCGTACGACGATCCATCCTCGAGGAGCTCCGTGAAAGCCACGACGGGGATGCCGGCAGCCTCGGCCGCGTCTTCGACACGCTGGGTCTCGCTGCCTCCGGTCTGCGCGTTCGTCAGGACGACGTGCACATCCCCGCTGTCGATCACGTCGAGCGCGGCGAGCAGTGCCGCCGGGGCCACGTCGTTGCCCTCTTCCACTGCCTCGGCGAAGCCCTCCGGAGTCACGTCCGTGAGCCCAGCAGCGGCGGCGATGTAGCCGGGCAGCGGTTCGGTGATGAAGACGGACGATCCAGTGAACTCGGCACCGAGCGTCTCGAGTTCTGCTTCGAAACCCTCCAGCTCCTCGATGATCGCGTCAGACGCGGCCGTGAACTCGGCAGCGCCGTCGGGGTCGAGCTCGCTCAGCTCCACGGCGATGGCTTCCACCACGTGGATCATGGTGTGCGGATCGAACCAGACATGCTCATTGAAACCCTCGATGTGGCCGTGGCCCGCGTGGTCGTCATGATCGCCGTGGTCGTCGTGTTCATCTTCGTCCGCGTGCTCTTCGCCCTCGTGGCCGTGTTCTTCGTCCGCGTGCTCTTCGCCCTCGTGGCCGTGTTCTTCGTCCGCGTGGTCCTCATGGCCCTCATTGCCCGGGTAGCCGTGTGCGGACTCGACCGCCATAAGCACATGCACGTCGGAATCGCCGATCAACGCATCGATGAAGGAGTCGTAGCCGCCACCGTTCTCGATGATGAGGTCAGCATCCTGCACAGTGAGGCGATCGCGAGCGGAGGCCTCATAGGAGTGCGGATCCTGCGCAGCGGAGGTGATGAGCGAGGACACCTCGACCCGCTCACCGCCGATCTGCTCGGCCAGTGCGCCGTAGACATTGGTCGTGGCGACGACGCGGACAACGGAGTCATCCGCGCTGTCTGCGGTGGGATCGGACGAACATCCAGCCAAGACGAGGGCGGATGCTGCCAGGAATGCGGTGGCGAGGTAGGGCTTGTGCATTCGTCTACTGTACACGCTAATGATAACCATTCTCACCATGGTCGCTGGGCGAGCACGGGTGAAGAATCGGGTGAGCACAGGGATGAACTTTCCTAGCGGTCATGGCAACTTACGGGATTGCTCGCAATGCTGACTATGCGAGCAGATGATCGCCCAACGATTCCTCGAATCGTCGTTGAAAATGCAACGAGAGAGCAACTGGAATGACTAAAGAAGCTGTTACCCCCAAGCCCGCATTCACTGGCATCCGCACGGCACTGGGTGTGGGCGGCGTCCTCGCCCTCATCGTTGGCGTTCTGATCCTGGTATGGCCCGGCAGGACGGCGATCGTCGTCGCCGCGATCATCGCGATCTACGCACTTGTTGCCGGCCTGGTGTACGCATGCCTCGGCGTGTTCAGCAAGGGCCTGGGCGCGTGGTCGAGGGTCGGCCATATCGTCCTGGGCGCGGTGTTCGTCATAGCGGGCATCGTGGCCTTCGCAAATCTTTCGCAGACGACCGTTGCACTGGCCGTCTTGCTCGGGGTGATGGTCGGCGTCATGTGGATCGTGGAGGGCGTCGTCGCGCTGTCCGCACTCGGCGGCTCCGCTTCCAAGGCGTGGTCGATCGTGTTCGCAATCATCAGCATCCTCGCCGGAATCATGCTGATGTTCTCGCCGATGTGGGGCGCAGCCGTGCTGTGGTGGATCCTCGGCATCTCGCTCTGCGTCC
Organism: Microbacterium sp. A94; assembly: GCF_051842855.1. Lineage (NCBI taxonomy): Bacteria > Bacillati > Actinomycetota > Actinomycetes > Micrococcales > Microbacteriaceae > Microbacterium > Microbacterium sp. A94. The sequence goes on from NZ_JBPXMU010000002.1 coordinate 384,344, forward strand.
TGGGAATCATGAACATCGTGCGTGCATTCACATTCGGCAAGCAGGGCTGAGCCATGACCGCATCCCCGATCGAGGGCCTGTACAACTTCCGTGACACCGCCGGCCTGCCCCTCCGAGGCGGTGGCGTAACGCCACCTGGTGTGCTGTTGCGCTCGGATGCTCTCGCGTCGCTGACGCCGAAGGGGCTGGAGGCTCTTGCTGCGACCACCGTCGGCGTGATCGTCGATCTTCGTACGCAGGCAGAGCGCACTGTCGCCCCCGACCGCATCCCCGACTCGCGCCCGATCACTGTCGTGGAGCTGCCGATTCTCCAGGGTGCGATGGCAGATATGGCGATGCAGCTGGGCAACGGCTCTTCCTCAGCGAAGACGCCGCCAGCGCATTTTGACGTTCCCACCCTGGGGGATCTCTATACGCAGATGCTTGCCGGCAGCGCGGACGCATTCGTGCAGATCGCTCGCCTGATTGTCGCAGAGAAGGGGTCATCTGCGAGCGCTGTGCTGGTGCATTGCACAGCAGGCAAAGACCGCACCGGTCTTGCGACTGCCCTCATGCTCGATGCCGGAGGCGTCGAGCGCGCGGCAGTGATCGATGATTATGCCGCCTCCCAGAACAACCTCGCGGGGGCCTGGGCCGATGGAATGATCCACGCAGTTTCGAGCTACGGCGTTGAAATCACTCCCGCTCTTCGCTTGCTGATCACCGGTACCCCGCCGCAAGCAATCGAACAGGCTCTCGCCTGGGTGGATGATCACCATGGCGATGCTGCTGGATATCTCCGCTCGGCCGGCTTCACCGCCGACGAGCTTTCACTGCTCCGTGCCCGCTTCGCGGCGTAGGTGAACCCGTTTGTGTGATCTCGCGTTGCGCGTTGACCACGCAGAAGCCGCCGCTCGCGCTGATGAGATCTCGTCATCCATCAGCGCGAGCGGCCCCGAGTCGGAAGGCTCTACCGTTTGCGGCGCGCGACCGGTCTCGATCGCATCCGCCAATTCCAGCAGCGCGGCCTGAGCACGTTCCGCGGCTTGCCGATCGACGGTGGTGGAGGAAGCGATCTGCGTCGTCGCTGCCGCGGTGATCGCATCCGTGACCCGCTCCAAAGCGGCGATCTCCAGCATCCACGCGGACGCCGCATCGGCAATTCTGGGTTCGGCCAGGGATCGAGCCACCAACGTGCGCATGTCCGAGATCTGGCGGTAGAGCGCGCGGCGAGCTGCGGCCGTACGCTGCGCATCACTGTCAGTCACCTGATCCTCCAGCGCGATCCCCGCGTACTGCGCGATGGATCGAGCCAGCCCGGCGACGTTCTTCGCCAGGTTGCGGGGCGCCCGCCACGTCGCCGGCCACGGCAGATACCCGATCAGCAAGACAATCGCACACCCCAGAACCGTGTCCATCAGTCGTGAACTGACAAGCCCCGCACTTGCTCCGGCATGAAGCTCCACCAGCAGCACTGCCAGCGACGTCATGATCGCAGAGAACAGTCCGAAGTTTCGCGGCATCGCGATCGGAATCAGCGCTGCCAGTGGCAGAATCACGAGGATCTGCCAGCCTCCCTGCGGAACCAGAGAAATCGTCAGCGCGGCGACGGCAACACCGATCATCGTGCCGAACCCACGCTGGACTGCCCGTGCGAAGATCGACCCGAAGTCTGGTTTCATCGCCTGCGCGACCGCGAGCATGACCAGATAGGGGCGATCCAGATGCAGCCCGATGGACACTCCCTGCGCAATCGCCATGCACAAAACGAGCCGACCAGCGAAGCGCCACGTCTCCGCTCCGGCAGACAGCGGCCTTTCCACCCGGTGCACCAGATCAGCGAACGTCTGCCTCGCAGGAAGATCAGGAGCGACGAACTGCTCTGCACGTCCCGATCCGGCGGCAGAAAATTGAGCGACGGCTCGGTCCACGCGTTCGAGGGCCGTGCGGAGGGCGACGACCTCGGCACCCGCCGAGCGCGCCCCCGGAAGCTCCGGAAGCGGGTGGCGTGCATCAGCGATCCACGCGGCGACCCCGCGCAGATAGGTAATCGTCTCCTTCGGCGCGACCACCTGTTTCGCTGCCACGGCGATCGCCGCATCGACCACGGGAGCCGAGGCATTGAGGATGGCGACCAGTTCCTGCCAGCGGATGTCTCGTTCGGCGGTGTTCGTTCGTGATGCAACCAGCGTGTCGTATGCATCGTCGAGAGCGTTCGTCAGCTTCTGCCCCGCACCGCTGGCTGCTGCCTCCGACTGTGCCGCCAGCTGGGCGGCCAGCGCCGTGTACACCTGCGCAACGGCTCGTCGCTCAGGAGAAAGCCTCACTCCGATAAGCGCGGCCGACACTGCCGTCAGACACAGCCGCCACAGCCCGCCTGCAAGGAAGATCAAGGGCGCCTGCCACGCGGGGTCGAGGCCGAAATCTGCGTTGGCGGCGGTGACCGCATACACCAGAAAGTACAGTCCGGCTTTGGAGGCTACCGGGCCGATTGCTCCAGACAGCGCGGAGATGAGCGTGGCAAGGATCACTGCCACGAGGGTAAAGATGGAATGACCGTAAACCAGGACACCGAGGGCGAAGCCGATGGATGCCGCGGCCGTCACCAGCGTGATTCGTCGTACTCGCTCGGCGCCGGCGGCGCCGGTATCCATCACCGATCCCACCAGCGCGCCCATGGACGCCAAAGCGCCGGCCCCGATGACTGTCGCATCCCGCGGATCGATCAGCAGGCTGAGACCGACGGGCACGGTGACACCGACAGCCGCCAGCCCGACGCGCTCCCACTGGATCCGCGCCGGAGTGACGCGCACCAGCGCACGGACCCACGGGCTGTGCCGTGCCTCAGCAGTCAATGCCGACCTGGCGCGTTTCCACTGCTATTCCTCGCTTCCGAGCTGAAGCGTGACGCTGATCTCGTACGCGTCGAGCTCGTCAAGGGCATATCGCAGCGCGCTCGTCGTGTGCCGCCCCGACCGCCCCAGCTCGTGAAGACGCGCGCGCATCACTGCGACGAGCGCGAGTTCGAAGGCCAGCTCATCCGCCCTGTCGGGCTGCGCTGCGGGGTCGCGCGCGGTTACGAACCAGGAACCGGGAAGAGCGAAAACCCCATCGGGGAACTCCGTCTTATCCGCACGTACGAGCGTGTGATTCTCCCGAGCTGTGCTGGCTGCCTTCCTCAGCTCCCGATTGATCTCGCGAATCTCGGCGCGGGGCGGACCGCCGCCAGTGGGCCGGAGCAGACCGAGCAGGCGAACGAGATACGGCAGAGTAAGGCCCTGCAGCAGAAGGCTGCCTGCCGCAACCACGAAGGCGATGAAGATGATCAGGTCACGCTTCGGCGTGTTCTCGGGCAGTGTCTGTGCGGCAGCAAGGGTCACCGCACCGCGCATTCCCGCCCACACGATGATCGTGTTGTGCTTCCAGGTCAGCGGGGACGATTCGAAATAGCTGACATCTGCGCGCAACTTTCCGAGGCGCTTCGAATTGCGTGCCGCACGCGATCCGATGACTTTCTGCCAGCGGGAGGAGCGACTTTCGTCGTCGTCCTGCGGGATGGTTGTGCTCGCATCTATGCGGCCCTGCACTGCACGTCTCACCCGTGCGGTATGCAGGCTCAGCACCGGGATGACGTAGAGCGCTCGCACCAGCATCAGAATGACAAAGGCCAGCGCGGCGATGCCGAGGCCGGCGAGCAGACCCTCGTCGGCCGCACGATTGTCCTCAACGATTCCGTACAGCTCCAACCCCATGATGAGGAAGATCGCACCCTCGAGCAAGAACTCGATTGTGCGCCAGTTGAGCTTGTCCGATGTGCGCTGCTCCGGGGTCAACCACCTCAACGCCCCCTGTCCGCAGACAACTCCGGCGATCACGGCGGCGACCAAACCGGACCCCCCGAGAGCTTCGGTCGGCAGATAAGCGAGGTAGGGGACAGTGAGCCCGATCGCGGTATTGGCGGTCGCGCTGGTGGTCCACGCGCGCAGTCTCAGCGCCAGCAACCCCACGAATGCCCCGACCACGAGCGCCGCGAAAACTGCCCAGATGAATGATCCGACTGCCGCCAACAGCGAGAAGCTCGATGCCACCGCGACGATCGCGGTGCGCAGCAGGACGAGAGCGGTCGCGTCATTGAGAAGGCTCTCGCCTTCGAGCACCGTGACGACTCTCCTCGGCACACCGAGTTTGCGAACGACTGACGTCGCAACAGCATCCGTTGGACTCAGGATTGCTCCCAGCGCAACGGCGAGCGGAAAGCCGATCTCCGGAATGATCAAGAAGAAGAAGAGCCCCAAGACGAGTGAGCTGATGATCACAAGCAGCACCGAGAGACCGCTGATGGTGCTCAGATCGCGACGAAACTCGATCGCCGGGGCCGAGACCGCCGCCGAGTAAAGCAGCGGAGGAAGCACGCCGACAAGGATCAGCTCCGGCGCCACAGAGATGGCAGAAACCCACGGCAGCTGGCCGACGGCGAGACCGATCGCCACCAAGATCAACGGTCCAGCGACACCGATCCGACTCGAGAGCACATGCGCCAGCACGATCACCAGCACGCCGGCAAGAATGACGACCAAAAGTTCTACCGACACCGTGCACTCTCCCCGCCATCGTCCTGAGGCCGCAGATTCGTCATACCTGAACCACTATTCACGCGCGCATCGCGCTCTCCCGCGGACTCCATCGGTCAGCCCGCAAGGTCGGCTATTCCTGAGCCGATCAACTTGAAACCGAGAATCACGAAGAGCACCGTCATCACCACGGAATGGTTCGCCAACAGCCACGACCGCGCACCGGTCAGGCGACGCTCTACCGAACCCGGCGCGATAACACTGATCAGCCACGGAACCGCAACCGCGCTGATCCCGATGAGACCGAAAAGGAGAATCACCGGGATGACTTCCTGAGCGGGAAGATGTGCCTGCGAGATTCTTCCGCTCGCCGCGATCAGCAGGGGCACGTCCTTCGGTGAGAGCGGACCGGAGAGCAGTACGCCAAGCAGGAAAGCCTTCCCGATGGTCAGCTGATCGAGGCCCATGAGCCATTTCGGCGGCTCGACTTCTGAACGTTTGCTCCACTGATGCACGGCCAGGGCGAGCAGGCCCACGCCGAGCAGGATCTCGAGAACATCCACGGTGATGTTAGCGCCGGAGTCTGCCTCATCTGAGCCAGATGCACGTCCGATGAGGACGAGCGCGCCGACCAACAGCACGGCAAGCGTGTAACAGCCCAGCACGAAAGCCGTGCCGTTTGTGCGACCTTTACCCGAGGTTGCCATGAGGATGACCGCAACGATTGCGAGGGGGCTGATCGCGACGCCGATGCCGAGCGTCAGGATGTCTCCGAGCAGAGAAAGCATCAGTGCCGCGCCTCCAGTCTCTGTCGTATCGATGTGGTCGCGGCTACGACAGCGCTCCGGGAACTCAGCGCGCTCGAGGAGCGCCCGAAGAACCATCCACCGATAGCGGTGATGATGCCGATGACCACGATCAGCCACACGCCGCGCACGATGCCATCAGTGAGGTGCCCGTAGATCGCTTCGACTCCGGGCGACACGAAACCGAGTTCCGCTGCGACGAGGGGGACGCCGGCGGAACCGATCAGGAGTACCACCCCGAGCGCCCCACTTCCGATCGTCGCACCGACCCCTGCGCCGAGGACTGCCGTGCTCCGGCGGCGAGCAAGCCCGATCCCCAGGCCGAAGAGCCCGATCGCCACGAGCGGCAGCCACTGCCCTATCGCCTCAATCAGCGCATGGGTGGAACGAATGGTACGAAGCGTCTCGCCGTCGCCCAGCACGATCATGCGATCAGTCTCGGGGATGATCGCAGCGACGCCGACACCGCGATCGACGAGCATCTCTTTGAGTTCCGCGATGAGAGGTCCCGTGGCGATTCCCACACGGTCGTGTGACAGGACGATAATGCCGCCGCCGTCAGACGTGGATGCCAGAGTGAATGCTCGATGCGCGCCCCGCAGACTGGTCGCCCACACGTCAGAGAAGACGTCGGATGCCACCGCGGTCGCCAGAGTCGATTCCACGATCCCAGCCATACCTTCCGCCGCTGGCTGGCGAAGGATATCGAGGGCAGTTGCTGCGCTGGACGGCACGCCCAGATCGGCGATCGCATCGAAGACCTCGTCTGTCAGCGCGTGGAAGTCCACCTGTGCGCGCACTGCTGACATCGTCTCCTCCATGATGAGGTCCTGTACAGCGTCATCATCGATGAGCGGTGCGAGCGTCTCGACGAACGCATCCTCGCTGACCAACTGCATCCGAGCCCATCCGCCGATAATCGATGCCGGAACAAGGACCGACGCCACCACGATGCACACAGCCGAGACCACGGCGCGCCAGCGGCCGCCCGCGAGGGGACTCGACGAGCCTCTCTCACCCTTGAGTCTGGTGTTCTCGGCTTCCAGCTCTCGCACTCGGCGGGTGAGGGTCGCGCCGTCGTCGGGGTCGGTCATCGTCGCTCCTCGGGGTCCCGGGCGTGTCCGCTGACGTCAGGTACGTGCTGTCCGCTCGGCTCGACGTTGCGCAGGAAGAGGATGATCCAGCTGAAGATGAGCACGGACGATACAAGTTCGACGGCGGTGAGGTTGTAGACGCCCGTCACGAACAGCACCACCAGCCCGATGATGATGGCGACGTAGACGAAGCCCAGCAGGAGGAAGATCCGGGGCATGCTGGGAACGAGCCACGGAAGCGCGATCGTCAGTACCGCGAAGGCGACTGTCATCCCTGTTGCCACCGTGTTGTGCATGACGAGGAACCGGTTGACCGGGAACAGTCCGACGCAAGACAGCATTACGCCCAGGAGCACGAAGAGCGCCCAAACGATGCGGCGACGACGAAGCTCAGATGAGGTGGAAGACGGCAGGCCGGCTGTTGCGAAGCGAGCGATCGTGGTGATGATGACACCCGACACGATCAGCGTCAGGTTGAAAGTGAGCGACGAGATATCGTGTGTGATCCCGAGTGCGGAGAGGTTCAGCTGCCACCACCGCGGGTCGCTGGAACTCAACATCGCCGTGATCATTCCCACCGCGAGGAATACCGCGAGCACCAGTGACAGGTGCCGAGGGGACATGGCCGTCCCGCTGAGGTAGGCGCAGAAGGCGCTCAGCGCCGTCAACGCGGCGACGATTGCCGCGGCAGGATTAGCGTAGAGCGTAGCTCCCAGAAAACTCTGCTGCATAACCGTGGCGAGGCCGAGGGAGCCCAAGAGCGCGATCACGCCATGAGCGAGCGACAAAGCCACCAGATCGAACCATTGAAAACGCAGCCGCGTGGCCCGGTCAGATCGCGACCGCAATCGGTAGCGCACCGCCAACCGCGACCCGGCGAAAGAGAGCACTGCCGCAATCGCAGCGCTGATCGCAGCGAATTCGCCCACTGATTGACGACCAGAAATCGGGAGTTCTCGTCCCCAGAAAACCGAAACAGCGATCAGCCCGCTCACGACGAAAGCACCAACCGCCAGAATGAGGGCGAAGGATTCGCTGTCCGAAAGCCTCCAATGCTGACGCCAGAAGGCAGGCAGGTGTTTCGCCGGAGTCGTCTGCGACCGGCTCACACTTTCGTCATTTTCCACAGTGCTCGCCATCAGGACTCCCCACGCTGGGAAAAGGGAACATCGGCCACAGGTGTGAGCATACAGCTCACCGGGACCCCGGACGGAACCACCCACATCTCTGTCCTCATCGGGGCATTGCTGCCGTCCCCATGCCGAAATTTCATCACCCCTCAATTCATCAGAGCATCACCCGCGCTTCACCCTCTCGCGGGTGCGCGGCAAATGTGGGTAATGTCCGTTCTGAGAGGCCCCTTCGCGGGAATCGCTCATTTTCCACCGACAGAGTGAAGAAAGAGTACGCATGACGAACCAGCAGCCAGAGTCGGGCGCAACCGGCAAAGATCGCGCAGTGAACAGCACTAAGGCGATCATCGCCATTCTTCTGGGAATTGCCGCGCTTTCGTTTGTTTTCTCGAATGTCGGCCCCGCTACATTGCGCTTTCTCTTTCTTCAGTTCACCATGCCCGCCTGGGGATGGTTCCTCGCGGTTCTGCTCGCCGGCGTCGTCATCGGTTCGCTCTTCCCCTGGTTCCGACCACGACGGAAGTAGCACGTTTCCGCCCGGCGCCGGGCGGCCGTCTCCTTTTACCCCGTGAGACACGCCAGACAGTATTTATGGGATGGTGGACGCGAACCGGATCTTTTTCGTCGGCAGTCTCCCCCGAGCGCTGCCGACGGGCCGGTGATGACACCGCACTCTTGACGAGAAGAGGGCCACTCAGGTGAACCCCAACGACGCTATCGCCGCGAAGGTCGAGGTTGAGCGCGCGCTCAGCACCGGCAACCACGAACTCATCGCCCGCAGCATCCTGTTCCACTGCTGGCCGTTGTTCAACACCGATTGGGATCTCATGCGCGCCGCGGTGAGCGCCCTGCCTCGAGATGTCATTGAAGAACACCCCGTTCTTCTGATCACTGACCCGATGTCATACACGTCGTCGCGCATTGCCACGTGGTCGTTGCCGGCGATTCATCCCGATACAGCGCGTGCGCTGAGCCCCGACCAGCTCGATCTCCTGATCCTCGGGCATATGATCGCGCATCGCATGAAGGGCAATGAGTCCCAAGCACTGGATTACGCCCGACAGTTCGCCCATCGAATCATCGAGACCCGTGCTTGTTCGCGCGACCGAACCGATGGCCCGCTCTGGTTCTACCACCTGCAGATCGGATCTACTTTTCTGAGCGCGGGAGACACTGCCCGTGCGCTCCTGGAGCTCTCGAGTGCGACGCAACTGGCACGGCTGTCGATCCAGGATGACGCCGTCCGGTTGACGCTCAGCCGCACCGCGCTCGCGCACGCCGTCCGCGGTTCCCTGGACAATGCCGACAGCGCGCTGGCCGATGCCTTCATGCAGGCGCCTCCGTCGCCGGCACATGTGAGATCCAGCACCGCCACCCTGGTCGCTGCAAGCGCGCTCATCAGCGCCGACCGGATGACAGCCGACCTCGACGAGAAGATATCTGCGCTCGAGCCCTACGACAGCATCGAAGTGACCTGGCCGTTTGCGCTCCTCGCACGAACGCGCGCTCTACTGGCACACGACCACCCGCACGAAGCTCTCGAGGCTTTGCAGCTCGCAAGCCAAACGCATGCGGCACGCCCCGGGTCCTTCGCTTCCGATGTCATGACGTCTGCTGCCGTCGAGGCGCTGACCGCAGCCGAGGAGTTCGGATCCGCGCGTAAGATCTTGGCTCAAGATGGTGCCCATCAGGGGCTGTTCACCCAGCTCACTGCGGTGAGATTGGCGCTGCATACGGATGACTTCGGCTCCGCCGCAAACGGGATTCGCATTCTGAGCAACGACCCGACGCTGGGCTTAGGGCAACGCGTGGAGTGCGCTCTGCTGGCAGCTTGGCTGCAGTGTGCTCGCGCCGGAGACCTCGATGAGTACACCGCGGCGAAAGTGGCCCGGTGGGGAGCCAACCCTGACCATCGCCGGCTCTTCGCATCGGTTCCCAGCGTGTTGATCGAACGCGTCACCGCGCGCGTGCCTGCGCAGTCATCCGAAAGCATGACGGCAAACATCTCTGACCTGCAGCATGTCCTGCTCCGATCGCGCCCGCAGCTGACCGGCCGTGAGAAACGTGTTCTCGAAGCGATCACGACACATGGAACAACGGCGGCGATCGCTCGAGCTCTCCATGTCTCACCGAACACGATCAAGTCGCAATTGCGCTCGCTCTACCGCAAGCTCGGCTGTTCCACCCGCCAGGAAGCGATCCGAATAGCCGCAGATCTCCTGCCGAGCATCGCGAATCCCGCGGTCCCCAGCTGAGCGCTCTGAATGCCCGGCCGGGGCGCCTGCCCGTCAGTCCACGAGCAGGGCGGGCTCTTCCAGGATGCTGGCGACATCGGCGATGAAACGGCTCATGCTGTCCCCATCGATGACGCGGTGATCGAAGGAGCCTGCGACAGTCGTGACGAACCGCGGCCGCACCTCACCGTCGACGACCCATGGCTTCTGGCTGATGGTGCCCATCGCCACGATCCCGGCCTCGCCCGGGTTGATGATCGGGGTTCCGGCATCCATCCCGAACACGCCGATGTTGGTGATCGTGATCGTGCCGCCCTGCTGATCAGCCGGCGGGGTCTTGCCGTCGCGCGCGGTCAGCGTGAGTCGGTTGAGCGCGCGGGCGAGATCCTTCATGCTGAGATCCTGCGCGTCCTTGATGTTCGGCACCAGCAGCCCACGCGGCGTCGCCGCGGCGATGCCGAGATTGACGTAGTGGCGCACCGAGATCTCGGCGCCGTCCTCGGTCTCGACCCATGCGGCGTTGACCATCGGGTTGCGACGGACCGCCCAGATCACGGCGCGAGCGACGATCAGCAGCGGTGAGACCTTGATGTCGGCGTAGTCCGGCGAGGCCTTGAGCCGCTTGACGAGCTCCATGGTGCGGGTCGCATCGACCTCTTTCCACACCGTGACGTGCGGCGCGGTGTACGCGCTCTGCACCATCGCCGAAGCACTGACCTTGCGGACGCCTTTGACCGGAATCGACTCGGTCCGGCCCGCAGGGGCGATGCCGCGAGCCAGACCCACCGAGGCGTTCTGGGGTGCCGGAACGGTCTCTTCGCGCACGGTGCTCCACTCCGGAGTCTCGATATTGCGGAAGACACTGGCCTGCGAGGCGTGCTTCATGACGTCATCCCGGGTGACTTCGCCGTCGGCTCCGGTCGCCGTCACCGACGATAGATCGACGTCGAGGTCACGGGCGAGCTTGCGGATCGGCGGCTTGGCGATCACGCCGACGGACGAGCGCACCGGGCGCACGGCGGGGCGGGTGCGGCGTGAGGTCGCGCCCGCACCGGTGCCATATCCGACCAGAACCGAGCCGCCGGCCTCTTCAGCCGCAGGAGCGGCGGGGGCAGCGCCGGCAGGTGTCGCAGCATCCGAAACGAAGGTGATGATGGGAGATCCGACCTCGACGGTCTTGCCCTCCTCGACGAGCAGCTCCCCCACGGTGCCGGCATGCGGCGAAGGCAACTCGACCAGCGACTTCGCCGTCTCGATCTCGACAATCACGTCGTTGATCGCCACCGTGTCTCCGGGGGCCACCTTCCAGCTGACGATCTCGGCTTCGGTCAGGCCCTCGCCGACGTCTGGAAGGTTGAAGTTCTGGGTGCTCATGCTTGGTCCTCTCGTCCGCCGCGTTCACAACTCCTGAAAAATACGCGGGAATCGGGAAAAACGGCGTCACCGGTCGGCCGCAGGGCCGATTCTTCAGGAGTTGTGAACGACATCAGTAGGCCATCGACCTGTCGACGGCCTCGAGGATGCGGTCGGCATCGGGCAGGAAGGTGCCCTCGAGTTTCGCTGGCGGGAACGGCGCGTCGTACCCGGACACCCGCAGCACGGGTGCCTCCAGAGCGTAGAACGCGCGCTCCATCACGGTCGCTGCGATCTCACTGCCGACACTGGTGAAGCCCGGGGCTTCCTGGGCGTAGATCATGCGTCCGGTCTTGCGAGCAGAGTCGAGGATCGGGCCGTAGTCGACGGGCGACAGCGAGCGCACATCGACGACCTCGCAGCTGGTTCCCTCGCCTTCGGCGAGCGCAGCCGCCTGCAACAGCGTCGTGACCATCGCACCGTGGCCGACCAGGGTCACGTCGCTGCCCGAGCGCACCACGCGCGAGGCGTGCAGCCCCGCCGCTGACTGTGCAACATCGACCTCGCCCTTGTGCCAGTAGCGGCTCTTCGGTTCGAGGAAGACGACCGGGTCATTCGAGTGGATGGCTTCCTGGATCATCCAGTACGCATCGTTCGGCGTCGAGGGCGAGACCACCCGCAGCCCCGGAGTGTGCGAGAAGTAGGCTTCGGGGCTCTCCTGGTGGTGCTCGACCGCGCCGATGTGCCCACCGTAGGGAATGCGGATCACGATCGGCATCGACAGGGCGCCCTCGTGCCGATTGGTCATCTTCGCGAGCTGCGACGTGATCTGGTCGAATGCGGGGAATACGAACCCGTCGAACTGGATCTCGCACACCGGACGGAAGCCGCCCATCGCCAGTCCGATCGCCGTGCCGACGATGGCTGACTCCGCAAGCGGGGTGTCCAGCACGCGCCTGTCGCCGAAGTCGCGCTGCAGGTGCTCGGTGATACGGAAGACCCCGCCGAGCTTTCCGATGTCCTCGCCCATGAGCAGGACCTTCGGGTCGTCTTCCATCGCCTTGCGAAGGCCTGCGTTGAGTGCCTTGCTGAACGGCATCGTCTCAAGCGTCATGCCTGACCTCCTTCGGTGCCGAACGACGCTTCGTAGTTTTCACGCCACGCTTGCTGCTCAGCCATCAGCGGGTGCGGCTCACTGTAGACGTGGTCGAAGATCAGATTCGCCGGGGGCGTGCCGAGCTCCAGGGTGCGAACGCGCAGATCGTCGGCGGCAGCGGATGCCTCGGCATCCACCTCTTCGAAGAGCGAAGCGGCCGCGCCCTTGCCCTCGAGGAAGGCACGCATGCGCGTGATCGGATCACGCTTAGCCCAGGCCTGCTCCTCGGAGCTTTCGCGGTACTTCGTCGGGTCATCGCTGGTCGTGTGCGCGCCGAGACGGTATGTCTCGGCTTCGATCGCGCGGGGGCCCTTGCCTGCGCGCGCTTCGTCCAGCGCGACCCGAGAGACCGCGAAGCTGGCGAGAACATCGTTGCCATCGACGTGGATGCTTTCGATGCCGTAGCCGGAGCTGCGCTGCGTGAACGGCACCCGTGTCTGCGTCGCGACGGGCACGGAGATCGCCCACTGGTTGTTCTGCAGGAAGAAGACGGTCGGCGCCTGGTAGCTGGCGGCGAACACCATCGCCTCGTGCACGTCACCCTGGCTGGAGGCGCCGTCGCCGTAGTAGACGATGACGGCTTCGTCACGGTCGACGTCTCCGGTGCCGGTCTTTCCGTCGAAGGTGAGACCCATGGCGTAGCCGGTGGCGTGCAGTGTCTGCGAGCCGAGCACGAGCGTGTACAGCCGGGTGTTGCCGTTCACTGGATCCATCGGGTTCCAGCCGCCGTGCGAGACGCCGCGCATCAGTTTGATGATGCCGAGGGTGTCGACGCCGCGGATGCGGGTGACCGCGTGCTCACGGTAGGAGGGGAACAGGGTGTCCTGGGTGCGCGCGGCGCGAGCGGAGCCGACCTGGGCAGCTTCCTGACCGCGGCTCGGCGGCCACAGCGCCAGCTGTCCCTGCCGCTGCAGGTTGGTCGCCTGGTCATCGATCGCGCGGATGACGACCATGTCTCGATAGAACTGCTCGAGGTCCGAGTCGCTGATCGCCTCGATCAACGGCAGGTACTTCTCGGCGGCAGGGCTGGGCGAAAAACGGCCGTCCGCCTCCAGGACGCGGACGATATCGGTCTCTGAGGAGGTCACCGTTCTACGCTAGCCGAGCAGATGCACGGATCACTGTCGGCGCTCCACAACGGATTGCGCAGCCTGTAGGACCTTCTCCACGGATTCATGCTCTCCGACGGATATACGGATGCCGTCGCCCGAGAACGGCCGCACCACGATGTCGGCGTCGAGGAAGGCCGCGGCGACCTCGTCCGTGCGCTCGCCCGTGGGCAGCCAGACGAAGTTCGCCTGGCTGTCGGGCACGTCCCAGCCCTGTGCACGCAGCGCCGCGATCACCGTTGTGCGGCGCTCGACGAGCACGGCGACGCGCTGGAGGAGTTCTGCTTCCGCGTCGAGGCTGGCCAGCGCCGCGGTTTCGGCGGCCGCAGTCACCGAGAGCGGAATGCCGGTCGCGCGCGCCGCATTGAGCACCGCGGTGTGGCCGATCGCGTAGCCGACGCGCAGGCCCGCCAGGCCGTATGCCTTGGAGAAGGTGCGCAGCACGACGACGTTCGGATGCTGCTCGTAGACGCGCTCGGCGAGGCCATCGACAGCGTCTTCCGCGGTGACGAACTCGGCATATGCCTCATCGAGAATGATCAGCACATCGGCGGGGACCCGGGCGACGAAGGCCTCGAACTCCGCGCTCGTGACGATCGGACCGGTGGGGTTGTTCGGGGTGCACACGAGAATCGCGCGGGTGCCTTCGGTGACCGCATCCGCCATGGCGTCCAGATCGTGGCGGGAGTCCTCGGTCAGCGGGACCGGGATGCCGGTCGCACCGGCGACCAGCGGTAGACCGGGGTAGGCCTCGAAGGAGCGCCAGGCATAGATAACCTCATCACCCACGGATGCCACGGCCTGCACGAGTTGGTAGAGGATCGCGACGCTGCCGCTGGCGACGTGCACCTGATCGCTGCCGACGCCGTAGCGGCTGGCCAGACGTTCGCGCAGGCGGGTCGCTGCGGCATCCGGATAGCGGTTGATCGGAGTGGCGCTCTGCAGTGCCGCCACGACCGATGGCAGCGGGTCGAAGGGGTTCTCATTGCTGGACAGTTTGAACGCATCGGGACCCGCCTGACGGCCCTGCTTATACGGCGCCAATGCCGCGATTTCAGGACGGATGCGGGGAAGAATCGGCTCAGTCACGCTCTGAGTCTACGAGCGTTGGCTCGCAAATCTCCGCGCGCACAGTCGATCACCATGCGAGACTGATTCCACCATGCGCTTCATCATTCGAGTCGTCATCAACGCCTTCGCCCTCTGGGTGGTGACTCTGATCCCCGCCCTGCAGGTGTCGATCAGAGCGTTCGCCCCTGGTGAGACACTGCAGCTCGTGCTCACGCTGCTGGCAGTGGCGGCGATCTTCGCCCTGGTGAACACGATCATCGGCACGGTCATCAAGATCGTCGCGTTCCCGCTCTATCTGCTCACGTTCGGACTGATCTCCTTCATCGTCAACGGGTTCCTGCTGTGGCTCACCGCGGCCATCACCTCGGTCTTCGGCTGGGGCCTCACGGTCGGGGACTTCTGGTGGGGCGTACTGGCTGCGATCATCATCTCGGTCATCAACGCCGTCTTCGGAGCGATCCTGCGTCCGCAGAAGAAGAAGCGCCGCTGAGCTGACGCCGGCTATCGGCTGGTCACGTACTCCGTTGATTCAATCGACACGGCCTGGTTGAGTTCGCGCCAGTTCTCCCTGATCGCGTCGAGTCGCACGTCTCCCGAGGCATCCACCATCTCTGCCGTCTCGATGTACGTGTCGAGGTAGTGCGTCTTCATCAGCAGGTCATGCGGGTGATAGGCCGGGTCGCCGATGCGGCTCGCGACGAAGCTGTCCGGGGAACCTGTCCCTCCCGGCCCGCCCCCGCCAGCCAGCGCACTGACGAGGTCATCGGTATGGCGCAGCTCGATCAGCAGCTGGTTCTCCTCAAGCGCCGGATGCACCGGACTGCCCGCTGTCACCTGAACCCGCACATCGAATTCGCTCTGCGTGGCCAGATAGGCGGCGTTGATCGCACCCTGCGAGTGGGCGTACACGTCGACACGGTCGCCGGGCTTCGCACCGGCCGCGGCGAGCACGTCGAGACTCGCCTGGTGCGACGCGGACTCGTTACCGAAGTACAGCTCGACGTTCGATTTCATGTCGAGCGGATTGCCGCCCATCAGGGCTGATGTGCCCTCTGCGTACAGCACGAACCGCTCTTCGCCGTCGACCATCGTGTACTTCTCGACCTTGAACTGTGCCTCCTTGGTCTCAGGAAAGCGGCGGAATGCTTCCGCCAGACTCGTCGGTGGCGCGATCGGAGAGCTGGTGTTGACCGGTGTCACCGTTACCGGCGCGGCATCGCCCGAAAGCGTCGCGCCCGGCCGAAGCGCACCCATCCGGCTCGAACCGATACGCGAGGCGAGCAGGAAAAGCAGAGAGGCGTCGAGAAACGGAAGACCGGTCTGCTGTTCGAGCAGCCCCTCATACCGCCCCTCGTCCCATCCCTTGAGAAGCCAGGCTTCCATATCGGGGACTCGCGGATCGGACCTTTCGAGTTCGGCAATGCGCGCCATGATCGCCTCGGCTTCTGCACCCTCTCGAATCTCGAGGGCCGCCAGCTCCGCCTTCAACTCGACCAGTTCGTAGACGTCAGCCATCAGCAGCGTGTTCTCGGCCGCCATCTGACACTGCTGACTCATGGCCTCGGCACGGTCAGCAGTGGCCCAGAGGGCATCCATGTTTACTCGCGGCCGGACACCCGGCATGTTCAGCACATGTCCGTAGGCGGTGCGCGCCGCGGAGCTCGCCTCGATGAGAGTGGGGACAATGGCGAGCAGTCCGCGCGACACCGACCGCAGCGCCTCCGGATCAACCGCGATGGCGCCGCCGTGCGTGATGGTGACCGAGCCGCTCATGGTGTCGGCCTCGACTGGATCTCCCAGAGGCGGGTGCCCAAGTCCCCCGCTTCCGCGGCCGTGCCCGCCTTCAGCTGCACGATCAGCTCATGCAGGCGGCGCACACCGTCGGCCTGCCACTCGCTCTCGTACAGGAGCGGGATCAGCGCCGCTCCTGCGTCTTCGAGCGCACTGATCGCCTTCTGTACTGCTCTGATTGCCGAGATCCACTCCAAGAGTGTCCCCGTGGCGGGTGCTACCGCCATGTCGTAGGTGAACATGTGCCAACCCTGCCCGGTTCACCCCGCGGTGCGGAGGGCAGAACCCAGCAACTGTGCACAGCCCGCTGCAACGCCGGATTGTGTGAAATAGGACGTCATCGCTGTGCAGGGGGTGCCACGACCGGCAGAATGGATCCCGTGACATCGCCGGACCCCTTCCGCGTCATCTTCGTGTGTACGGGCAATATTTGCCGATCGCCCATGGCGGAGGTGGTGTTTCGCGACCTCGCTGAACACCAGGGGCTGGGCTCGCGAATCGTGTCGAGCAGTGCTGGCACCGGCGAGTGGCATGTCGGCGAGCGCGCCGATCATCGCACGATCGAGACGCTTCAGCGCCGCGGATACGACGGCTCGCAGCATCGCGCGAAGCAGTTCACCGCAGCATCCTTCGCCGACAACGATCTCGTCGTCGCACTCGATCGCACGCACGAGCGCATTCTTCGTGAGTGGGCGCGCGACGAGGACCAGGTCGGCAAAGTCATTCTGCTGCTCTCCTTCGACCGCGACGCCGACGGCATGGACGTGCCCGATCCGTACTACGCCGACACGGCGATGTTCGATGCGGTGCTGGCTATGATTGAGACCGCGACCCGCGGCTTGTTTCGTCAGCTCGAACCCGCCCTGCGTCCCAGCCGCACGACGCCCCGCACCACGCCCCAGAACTGAGTGGGGCCCGATCAGGAGGATTGCCCTGACTTCCCCGAATGCTCTCCCTGTCCAGCCGCTGAGCCCCCTCGACGGACGCTACCGTCCGGCTGTCGCCGCCCTCGGCGACTACCTCTCCGAGGCGGGATTGAACCGTGCGCGGGTCGAGGTGGAAGTCGAGTGGCTGATCGCCCTCACTGATCGTTCGCTGTTCGAGACGTCTCCGCTGTCGGATGCTGACAAGGACCGCCTGCGCGGCTTGTACCGCGACTTCGGCCAGGCTGAGATCGACTGGCTCGCCGAGAAGGAAGCCGTCACCCGCCATGACGTGAAGGCCATCGAGTACCTCGTGCGCGACCGGCTGTCGACGCTCGAGCTGGACTCGATCGCCGAGCTCACCCACTTCGCCTGTACCAGCGAGGACATCAACTCCGTCTCGTACGCACTGACCGTCAAGCGCGCGGTCGAGAACGTCTGGCTGCCGGCTTTGGATGGCGTGATCGCGAAGCTGCGCGAACTGGCGATTGAACACGCGGATGCCGCGATGCTCTCCCGCACGCACGGGCAGCCCGCAACGCCCTCGACCATGGGCAAGGAGCTCGCTGTCTTCGCGTGGCGTCTGGAGCGCGTGCGCGCTCAGATTGCGGCATCCGACTACCTGGCGAAGTTCTCCGGGGCGACCGGAACCTGGTCTGCACACCTCGCCGCCGATCCTTCCGTCGACTGGCCGCAGGTTGCGCGTTCCTACGTCGAGGGGCTCGGCCTCGGATTCAACATCCTCACCACCCAGATCGAGTCGCACGACTGGCAGGTCGAGCTCTATGACCGGATGCGTCATGCCGGCGGCATCCTGCACAACCTCGCCACCGACATCTGGACCTACATCTCGATCGGCTACTTCACGCAGATTCCGGTTGCCGGCGCGACCGGCTCGTCGACGATGCCGCACAAGATCAATCCGATCCGCTTCGAGAACGCCGAGGCGAACCTCGAGCTCTCGGCGGCCCTGCTCGGATCACTTTCGCAGACTCTGGTGACCTCGCGCATGCAGCGGGACCTCACCGATTCCACGACCCAGCGCAATATCGGCGTCGCTTTCGGGCACTCGCTGCTGGCGCTGGACAACCTGCGCCGCGGCCTGAACGAGATCTCCCTGGCGCGCGAGGTACTGCTGGCCGACCTCGACGTGAACTGGGAAGTTCTCGCCGAAGCGATCCAGACCGTCATCCGTGCCGAGGTCGTCGCCGGACGCTCGAGCATCCAGGACCCGTATGCACTGCTGAAGGAGCTCACCCGCGGTCACCGTGTGGGGGCGGCGGAGCTGGCATCCTTCGTCGAGGGTCTCGAGATCGGCGATGCAGCCAAGCAGCGTCTGCTCGCGCTGACTCCCGCGGGCTACACCGGCATCGCGGAGCGCCTCGCCAAGTAGTTCGCGCGCTGCCCGCGGGCGGGCTTGTGCTGCCCGCGGGTGGGCTTGTGCTGCCCGCGGGTGGGCCCGTGTTGCCCGCGGGTAGGCCCGTGTTACAGAAGATGCGGGTCGCGATCTGCCAAGGTCACCACTTGTGTGACACGGAACGGCCGCGCGTCATACAAAGGGCGGGTGCAACCGCGCCGAACCCGCCACTAGTGTGACGCGGTCGCGAGACGCGGGCAGGCCCCGGAGCTAGGACTTCGTGGAGTCAGTTCCGGTCGAGTCGGTGCTCGGCTGGTCGTCAGGCTCTTCGTCGTAGAGGACGGGCCGGTCGAGCGTCTTTCCTTCGTACTCACGCGGGTCCACGGCAAGAATCAGCATCGACATGACCAGCAGGGTGACGATGAACGCGCCACCGCCGACGACCAGGCCCAGAACGACCGGGGTCAGCCCGTCGTAGTTGCCACTGGCGATCAACGTGTTCACCCGATCAGTGAAGGCACCGGCCGACACCAGCGTGACCACGGCTGCGAAGACACCGCACACGAGGGCGATTCCGAGCAGGTGCAGCGGGCGCAGCAGCTCTCGGCGGTTGGGCTTGTTCTCGCTCACGCGGCTCCTCCACTCTCGATCCGCTCGCCTGCGGCGGCAGCGGAATCGGCATCCTTCGTCGTCTCGCCCCGGGGCGTCTCTTCCGCACGGAGTGGCGAGAATCCGGCGATCGCGAGGAAGACCGCGACGATCGCGGTGTACCCGCCGAGCATGCCCACAGCGAGAATGATCCCCGTCAACGTCAGCTCACCGGCGCCCTCGACGCTGTACTGCAGCGAATAACCCACCGGAATGACGAGCAGGATGATCGCGAGCAGAAGCCCGAGCGCGCCGACCGTGATGGCATCTTTCGCCGTCGCATCCGTGCGACGCGCGCGAAGGCCCGCGATAAGTTCGACCAGACCGGATGCCGCGGCCCACACAATCACGACGATGAAGAAGGCCGCATCCACCCGCAGGGCCGGCACGCTGCTGACGGCCGCGGCGGCCAGGTTGATCACGGCTAGCAGGATCAGCGACCCGCGTGCCCCGGCGGGCACGGCCAGCCAAGCACCGAGAACGAGAACGATTCCGCTCGCTGCGACGAAGCCGCCAAAGACGGAGAAGCCGACCACAGCGGAGTGGTCGGAGGAGAACGTGATCATGAGGGCAGATACGGCGGCGAAAAATGCGCGCAACAACTGAACGCGACGCACGGTGAATGTGCGAACTGGGGCAGACATGACGATTCCTCGGTTCTCCGGGATGATATGTCCAGTCTACGCGCGCGAAAGAGTACGCACTCCAACCGGGCTGCCGGACGCGAGCGGCAGCATGCGGGTTCGGCGCTGCCCCCAGAGCAGCGCCGAACCACGCACCATATGCAGGGGGGTTCTGCCGATGACCTCGCTCCTGACACCGGGCCCCGATGTCTGCGCTTGGTCTTAGGCTCAAAGATACCGATTGCTCGTTCACACACCTGGGGTCGTCTGTGAAGTTCGAAGAAGAAGTTGTTACCGGCGTTCACCGGCCGGAGTTCGCCACGCTTTTCCGTGCGGCGATCGTGGAGCGCGGGGTCACGATGACCTGGCTTCGCGAGCGTCTGGCAGACGGGGGGAATCCGATCGCGGCGGCCACGCTCAGCTATTGGCGCTCGGGCGCACGTCGGCCAGAAGGGCCACGGTCGATCGCAGCAGTCGAAGAGATCGAGTCGCTGCTCGCGCTGGAACGCGGCGCCCTGGTGTCGTTGATCGGACCCACGCACCGGGTCGGGCCGATAGGACGCGTGCAATACCCGCTGGCGCACGATCGCCTGGAACAGCTCACGGCTGAAACGTTCACCGGACTGGGGGCAGCTGTGCTCGACCCCGCACGCGACGTTTCCACCACTGCTGTCACCGAGGTCGGAGCAGACGGCTTCGTGATATCCCGCACCACCCGCACGCTGCTACAGTCAACCTCCGGAACCATCACCGACGTGCCCTATATCGATATGACCCCGGGGGCCCCCACTCCCGCGCCGCTGTTCAGCATGCTCGGGGGCGGACGCATCTCACGCCGCTACTCGCACCCGAGCGGTGAGGTACACGGAGCAATGATGGAACTCGAGCGTCCGCTGGGTCCGGCGCAGACCGCGATGATCGAATGGAAGCTGGAGTACCCGCCCGGCTACCCAGGCACCAGCGAGACCGGTCACGGCGTGGCCAGGCGGTGCCGCGACCTGATGCTGTGGACGAAATTCCATCCTGACGCGCTACCGACGTGGCTGGAAGAGGTCCAGGAGACGCCAGACGATACGACCGTGACGCCACTCTGCCTCGATGGGGCAACGGCGATCCATCAGGTACGCCAGGGGTGGGGCCCCGGGATGCTCATCCTGCGCTGGGGGTACGACGCGCGGGAGTGAGATCTGCAGGTCTGGGGAAAGCGGCGGCTACTCTCCCGTTGCGATCGGGCGCCCCGGCGTGTTCGACCACTGACTCCAGGAGCCGTGGAAGAGCTTCGCGTCTATCCCGGCCTCAGCGAGCACCAGCGCTGTGTGAGCGGCCGTGATGCCCGAACCGCAGTACGCGGCCACGGGCGTGCCATCGAGCACACCGACAGCGGCGAAGTTCCTGCGCAGCTCATCGAGGTCACGCAGCGTTCCATCCTCAGCGAGGTGCGTCGTGGTGGGGAGATTCACCGCACCCGGGATGTGTCCTGCGATGGGGTCCATCGGTTCGACCTCGCCCCGGTAGCGCTCCGGCGTACGCACATCGAGCAGCACGCCGGATGCCGGGAACTGTGCCGCCTCATCGATCGTGAGGCTGCGCCCTGCGACATCCTGCAACGTCACCGAACCGCGGGTGTACTCGGCAGATCCTGTCTCGACATCACCACCGGCCGCCAACCAGGCGGCCCAGCCACCATCGAGCACTCGCACATCGACGCCGCCCTGACGCAGCAGCCACCAGGCGCGAGCCGCCGGCAAACCGCCCGCATCGTCATAGGCGACGACGACGTCGCCGTCGTTGATGCCCCAGCTCCGCGCAGCATCCTGAACCTGCTCGGTCGACGGCAGCGGGTGTCGTCCCTCGTCGGGCCGGCCCGGCCGGGACAACTCAGATTCCAGGTCGACGTACACCGCACCGGGGATGTGTCCCTCGAGATAATCCGCTCTACGATCCGGCTGACCCAGACTCCAGCGCACGTCGAGAATGCGCACGTCGGAACTCATCAGCTCGGCCAACTCAGCCATGCTCACCATCTGTGACATACCCCCAGGTTACGGCGCTCCCGGGCCGGAGGGACGAAACACGAAAGGGCGCCGCAGCTGATCTGCTGCGGCGCCCTCCGAAGAATCCGAATTCACTCAGGCCTTGGCGTTGTCCTTCTCCTCGACCCGGTCAGCATCCTCGGTCTCGTCGAGCTCGGTCTCAGCATCCTCGATCTCGTCCTCGTCTGATTCATCCTCAGCCGAAGAATCCGAATTGAAGACACCATCCGGACGGATGAGTTCACGAACCTCAGCCATGAAGCTGTTCAGCTGCTGCTGCTGCCAGCGCAGCTGGCGCGTGCGATCTTCAGAGTCACGCAGCACATCCGTGGTGTGCCCGATGACGGTGCTGACGATCTTCTGCGCCTTCACTCGTGCCCGATCGAGCGTCTCGCGAGCACGCATCTGGGCGTCAGCCTCGATGGCGCCCGCCTGCGAACGCATCAGACGCTCATAGTCGTCGGCCTTCGCTGAAATGCGCTTGGAGTGCTCCAGCGCCGACTCCACCTGCTCGTTCGCGTCGTTGGTGATGCGCTCGGCATGAGCGACCGCCTGGTTGTGCAGGAGCAGGAACTCCTGCTGCGCCTCGTCCTGCCGGCGGGTCAGGGTCTCTTCGAACTCCAGCACGCGCGCGTTCATCTCGCGCACCTCGCGCTCAGCATCCGCACGCTGCTGGCTGGTCTCGCGGGCAACCATCGAACGCAGCGCCGCCGAGCCCTTTTCCGCCTCGGTGCGAACGGTTGCCGCTTCCTGCTCGGCCTGAACGACCTTCTCAGCAGCATGGGATGCTTCGCGCTGAATGCGTGCCTCATGGGCGGTGTACTCCGTGTCGATACGCAACCGGACCTGATCGGCGTCGTTCTGCGCCTGCTTGGTGACCCGCTGCACCTCGACGTCGAGCTCGGCGCGGCGCGTGTCTGCTTCGGCGCGGGTAGCCTCAAGCAGGCGTTCGGCCTGCACGGCAGCGTTCTGAATCAGGACCGAAGCCTGCTCCTCGGCGACGCGCAGCACTGCCTCGAACTGCAACCGCGATCCCTCAGCGTCGGCTTCGCTCTTCGGGGCGTCGACGAGCTCGCTGGTGAGCGTCACGACCTGCTGCTCAGCGTCATCCGCCTGGGCGCGAGCTGCGGCCAGTTCGGCCTCAAGCGCCGTGGTGCGCTCTGCCGCTTGAGCCTCGAGCTCCGCGATGCGCGTTTCGCTCTCGATCCGTGCGGCCTCCACCTCGGAGCGCACCGATGCAACGTCGCGGCTCACACCCGAACGCGCCTGGGCCAGTTCAGCATCCGCACGCTGCACCTGCATCCGCAGGCCGGCGATCGCAGCATCCACCTCGCCGCGGTCGTATCCGCGGAATCCGATCGTGAAGGTGCCCTGCTCGCGCGCCTGTCCCTGCGTGAGCTGATCGAAGAAATCGGCTCCCTGCTCGTCGTTGCTGTTGTCGGCGGAGTCGTTCACGAAGGAACACCTTTCTGGCGGGGCGCACCGCTCAAGCACCGAACACCGAACACCGAGGCGTCGAAGCAAGCACGAGCGGTCGCTGCGTGGGGGGAAGAGTGGAGCACAAGACTCCATTTATAAGACTAACTTGCCCGGGGATCGGCGACCAGCCCTGTTCTCCGGCGATCGCGCGAGGCATCTCACAGGGCACCCCACCGATAAACTGCCGTGCGACCCCCGATTGAAGGATTCCGCAATGCCGCGTTTTGACCTACCCCTCGAGGAGCTGCGCTCCTATCGCCCCGCCGTCGCCGAGCCCGCTGACTTCGACGACTTCTGGGAGCAGACTCTTGCGGAGTCCCGCGCCCTCGCTGAGCCGATTCAGCTCCGGCGAATCGACTCTCCGCTGCAGTCCGTCGAAGTTTATGACGTCACATTCAGCGGCTTCGGTGGAGACCCGATCGGCGGCTGGTTGCTGTTGCCAGCAGACAGTGACGAACCACTCCCCGCCGTGATCGAGTACGTCGGCTACGGCGGTGGACGGGGCCTGCCGCACGAGCGGCTCGGGTGGGCAGCATCCGGTTACGCCTACTTCCTGATGGATACCCGCGGCCAGGGCAGCAACTGGGGAACCGGTGGCGTCACGGCAGATCCACACGGCTCGGGCCCCGCGGTGCCCGGATATCTGACGCGCGGAATCGAATCTCCGCACAGCTACTATTACCGCCGCGTCTTCACCGATGCCGTGCTCGCCATCGACGCCATCCGCTCACTCGACCGTGTTGATGCGTCCCGCGTCGCGATCAGCGGCATCAGCCAGGGCGGCGGCATCGCGATCGCCGCAGCTGGTCTTTCCACCGGGCTGGTCGCTGCGATGCCCGAGGTGCCGTTCCTGTGCCACTTCGAACGGGCCGTCGGCATGACCGGACGCGATCCCTACGAGGAGATCGTCCGCTACCTGGCTGTGCAGCGCGAAGCATCCGCCACGGCCTTCGAAACGCTGTCGTACTTCGACGGCGTCAATTTCGCCAAGCGCGCGACTTCTCCGACCCTGTTCTCTGTGGCGCTGCTGGATCCCATTTGCCCGCCGTCGACAGTCTTCGCCGCCTACAACCACTGGGGCGGCTCCCGCGAGATCGTCGACTACCCCTTCAACGAGCACGAAGGCGGACAGGGCCTGCACTGGGAGAAACAGGCCGCGTTCCTCGCCGAGCAGCTCGCCGGGTGACGTTTGGTTCGTGTTCGGGGTTTCGGAGGGGGCGGGTTCTGCCCTGAGCAGAAAAACTGCCACCGCGACCGATTTCGGCGTTAGCGTGAACCATGGCCGAGATCGTCCCCTTTCCCCGCCCGCCGCGTCGTCATCAGAATGACCCGGAACCGCTCTGGCGCCAGATGCTCGGTGACCAACTGCGGCGTCGACGACACGAGCGCGAAGAGACGCTCACCGAGACTGCCGATCGGGCCGGAGTCTCACCGCAGTACCTCTCCGAGGTCGAACGCGGGCTGAAGGAGCCGTCCAGCGAGATGATCGCCGCGATCTCCGGGGCTCTGGAGACGAATCTCATCGACTTGACCAGCGCTGTGGCCGATGAGCTGCGCATGGCCGCGGTTCCGGCACCCGCTCTGGCGTTGACCGGCGCATTCAGCCTCGCCGCTTGATCGGCTCCCGGCATCCGCCTGGTGCGCCCGGCTGACCTCCCGGCATCCGCCTGTGGCGCCTGTCATCCGCCGTGTTACGGATGTCGGACGATGTTGCAGATGTCGGAGGGATTCGACGAATTCGTCCGACAGACGTGACAGCATCCGCGATCCGCAACACCGGCCGACGCCGGCAACACCGGCCGCCATCCGTAACACCGGCCATCACCCCGCCGAGCGCTCCCCCAGCACTGTGTCGATCAGTCCATATTCCAGAGCAGCGGATGCCGTAAACACCCGATCCCGGTCGGTATCGGCGCGCAGCGTCTCGACGGTGCGCCCGGTGTGCTTGGCGAGCACCGCTTCCATGTCGGCGCGCACCCGCACCACCTCGTCGGCGGCGAGGATCAGGTCGGGGATCGCCCCGCGGGACTGCCCGGCCGGCTGATGCAGCACGATCCGCGCATGCTCGAGCGCCGCACGCTGGCCCGGCGCACCGGCAGCAGCGAGAAGTGCCGCCGGACCGATTGCCTGACCGACGACCGTCGTCGCAACAGCCGGACGGATGTGCTGCATCGTGTCGTAGATCGCGAGGGCAGCTCCCAGGTCGCCGCCCTCGCTGTTGATGTAGAGCTGGACGCCGGCGTCAGGACTATCTGCGTCGAGGTGCAGGAGCTGTGCGATCAGTGCGTTCGCGACACCCGCGTCGATTCCCGTGCCGAGGTAGATGACACGTTCGGCGAGCAGGTGCGAGTAGACGTCCATGACGCGCTCGCCCCGCGGATGCTGCGCGATAACGTTCGGGATCGTATAACTGGTCATGACTTCACTCCTTCCGGGGCGGATGCCGCAGCATCCGTTCCCAACCCGACTCGCGCTCTGCGGCGGGGCAATACCTGCGCTATCGAGTCAACGATCTCGTCGATGAACCCGTATTCCTGCGCCTGTGCTGCGGTGTACCAGCGGTCATGCAGCGAGTCATCGAAGATGCGCTCGGGTGGCTGGCCGGTGTCGTCGGAGATGAGCCCGAGTACGGTGTCGCGCATGTGCCGCAGGTCATCGGCCTGCGTTTCGAGCTCCCCGGCGGAACCGCCGATCCCGGCAGATCCCTGATGCATGAGGATCCTGGCGTGCGGCAGCGCACGACGTTTGCCCTGGGTGCCGCCAGAGAGCAGGAACTGCCCCGCGCTGGCCGCCATGCCGAGCGCCAGCGTCGCGACGTCGTTGGGGATCAGCTTCATGATGTCGCGGATCGCGAGCATCGACGGCACCGAGCCGCCGGGTGAGTGGATCCACAGCGCGATGTCGGCGACGGGGTCTTCCGCAGACAGGTTCAGCAACTGCGTCATCAGCAGCGTGCCGTTGTCGTCATCCAGGGCGCCGTCGAGCACCAGGATGCGTTCATGAAACAGCGCGCGTCGGGCATCTGGGCTGAACTGTGGGGTCGGGTTTTCTTCGCTCATGCCTCCAGCGTGCGACGAGCGACAATCGCCAGGGCCCGAATCCGCCCTGAGCGGCTCTGCTGTGGGCAGAGATGTCGGGACACTTGCAGGGCCATCGAACGGATGTCGGGCCATTCACCGGCGTTTCGCCCTGCATCCGTTCGATCGCCCTGCATCCGTGCATCCCTGCATCCGCGCATCCCTGCATCCCTGCATCCCTGCATCCATCTGCCCGCCCCGGGCCAACCCGCTTGTTTTCGGTGCACCTAAAAGGTACGTTTTCGGTGTGCCTAAAAATGTACGCATCGCGGCGAGTTTTCTCGCGGTGTTCGCCGCCGGATCCGCACTGGTCGGATGCTCCGGGCCGGGCGCTCTCGATGACGATGACCGTCCGGTCGTACTGACCACCTTCACCGTCCTGGCAGATATCGCGCAGAATGTTGCCGGCGAGCATCTGCGCGTGGAATCGATCACGAAACCGGGCGCCGAGATCCACGCCTATGAGCCCACGCCCGGGGATGTGCGCAAGGCAGCCGAGGCCGACCTCATCCTCGACAACGGGCTCAACCTCGAAGCGTGGTTCGAGCAGTTCGTCGAATCGGTCGATGTTGACCACATCGTGGTCTCCGAAGGGGTGGAAGTCATCGGGATCGACTCTTCCGATGCCCCGAACCCGCACGCCTGGATGAGCCCGTCAAACGTGCAGCTGTACGTCGACAACATGGCCGAGGCGTTCGGAGAGCTCTCCCCCGCGCACGCCGATGATTTCGCCGCGAACGCCGAGACCTACAAGTCCGAGCTGCAGCAGGTGCAGGACGATCTCGCCGCAGAGCTCGCCGAGCTTCCGCAGAATGAACGGGCGTTGGTCACCTGCGAGGGCGCGTTCTCGTACCTCGGGCAGGATGCCGGACTCACCGAGGCCTACATCTGGCCGGTCAACGCCGAGCAGCAGGCGACGCCGCGGCAGATCGCCGCGGTGATCGAGTTTGTGAAGGACAATGACGTGCCGGCGGTGTTCTGCGAGTCGACCGTCTCCGACCGGGCCATGCGGCAGGTCGTCGAAGCGACGGATGCCGCGTTCGGCGGCACCCTGTACGTCGACTCCCTCTCCACCGCCGACGGCCCGGTCCCGACCTATCTGGAGCTCATCCGCCACGACGCCGACATAATCGTTGCTGGACTCACCGGCCGCACCGCCGGCGACGACGGCAACGACCCCGACGACAACACCGGCGGCGCCAGCGACCCCGACGACGGCGGAAGCAACGGCGACGGATCATGAGCGCGATCGAGGTGACCGGGGTCACGGTCCGCTACGGCGACCTGCTGGCGCTGGATGACGTGTCGCTGAGCGTCGAGGCCGGCCGCGTCACCGGGCTCATCGGAATGAACGGCTCCGGGAAGTCGACGCTGTTCAAGACGATCATCTCGCTCGTGCGTCCGGACACCGGGCAGGTGCGCCTGCACGGCGCTGATCCAGCATCCGCTCGCCGGCGCGGGCTCATCGGATACGTCCCGCAAAGCGAGGACGTCGACTGGTCGTTTCCGGTCTCGGTGCGGGATGTGGTGATGATGGGTCGCTACGGCGCACAGGGGATGCTGCGGCGAGCGCGCCCGGCTGACAGCACGGCCGTTGACGAAGCCCTCGAACGAGTGGAGCTCACCGACCTCGCCGACCGGCAGATCGGACAGCTTTCCGGCGGCCAACGCAAGCGTGCGTTCGTCGCTCGCGGGATCGCCCAGGGTGCCGACATCCTGTTGCTCGATGAGCCGTTCGCCGGTGTCGACAAGCGCAGCGAGGCGACAATCGTTCGGCTGCTGCGCGAGCTCGCGGCGGCCGGCGACACCGTGCTGGTCTCCACCCACGACCTGCACGCGCTGCCATCGCTGGCAGATGAAGCGGTATTGCTGCTTCGGCGGGTGCTGTTCCACGGCACTGTCACCGAGGCGCTGGAGCCCACCAACCTGTCGCGGGCCTTCGGATTGGAGGCGCCGTGATCCTCGACTGGATTCTCGAGCCCCTGCAGTACGACTTCATGGTGCGTGCGCTCGTGACCACCGTGATCGCGGCCGTCGTGTGCGCCCTCCTCTCCTGCTGGCTGGTGCTGGTGGGCTGGTCACTGATGGGCGATGCCGTCTCGCACGCGGTGCTGCCCGGAGTCGTGCTCGCCTACGTGGTCGGGGCACCGTTCGCGCTCGGCGCGCTGGTGTTCGGTTTTCTCGCTGTGGCGCTCATCGGGCTCATCCGTGGCACGAGCCGGGTGAAGGAGGATGCCGCGATCGGCATCGTCTTCACAACACTGTTCGCCTTCGGGCTCGTGCTGATCTCGGTCACCCCGAGCCAGACCGATCTCAACCACATCATCTTCGGCAACATCCTCGGCGTCTCCGAAGTCGATCTGCTGCAGATCATCGTGCTCGCCGCGATCGCCTTCGTCGTGCTGATCGTCAAGCGCCGGGATCTGACCCTGTATGCCTTCGATCCCACACACGCCTTCGCGATCGGGCTGTCACCGCGGATGCTGGGCGCATTGCTGCTCGGCGTGCTCGCGCTGACGGCCGTCGTCGCCCTGCAGGTGGTCGGTGTGGTGCTCGTCGTTGCGATGCTCATCATCCCCGGCGCCACCGCGCATCTGCTCACCGATCGCTTCGGACGGATGCTGGTGATCGCACCCGTCATGTCGGCACTGTGCAGCGTTATCGGCATCTACCTGAGCTACTGGATCGATGCGGCATCCGGTGGGCTCGTCGTCGTCGTGCAGGGCTGCGCGTTCGCGCTGGCGTACCTCTTCGCTCCGCACCAGGGCGTGATCGGTAAGCGACTGCGGCGGCGGGTGCGGGCGGGGCGGTAGCCGCCCACCATAGGCTGGAGAAATGCCTGTGGAACCTCTCGCCCTGCCCGCTGATGACTGGGCGACCTTCGTCGCCGAGCGCGCCGATTCCTCCCTCGCCCAAGCGCGTGAGGTCGTCGACCGCCTCAAAGACGGTGCCGATCGCACGCCGCTGGAGACGCTCGAGCTGTGGAACGTCGGCGAGACGGCGATCAGGAATGCGGCGAGCGTGACCGAGCTGCTCTCGGAGGTTCACCCGGATGCCAGCGTGCGCGCCCTCGCCGAGGATCGGATGCAGGATGCCGCGGCCCTTGTCACCGCACGCGATCAGGATCGCGCGCTGTATGAGGTGTTCGCCACTCTGGACCCCTCAGGACTCGATGCCGAAGCGGCGCGGTTGCTCGCACTCACCCTGCGGGACTTCCGCCGCGGCGGCGTGGACCGGGACGATGCCACCCGCGCCCGCCTATCTGAGATCGCGGCGCGCATCACCGTGATCGAGCAGGAGTTCTCCCGGAACGTCCGCGACGATGTGCGCAGCATCCGGATCTCCCCCGAGCGTCTCGATGGTCTCCCCGAGGACTTCCGTGTCGCGCATCCGGCCGGCGACGATGGGCTCGTCGAGATCACGACCGACTACCCGGACTTCCGACCGTTTCGCACCTACGCGCACGATCGCGCCGCGCGCGCGGAGCTCTCCCGCGCTTACGCCGCTCGCGGCTGGCCGGCGAACGATGCACTGCTGCACGAGTTGCTGGATCTGCGTCATGAGCAGGCCACGATGCTCGGTTATCCGTCCTGGCCAGATTTCGATGCCGAGACGAAGATGATCGGCACCGGCGACGCGATCGCCGAGTTCATCGACCACATCAGTGACCTGTCGGCCGATCGGGCGAACGCAGATGCCGAAGCGCTCCTGGCTCGAGCCCGACAGGATGACCCTGAAGCGACCACCATCACCAGCGCAGATTCCGACTATTACGGCGAGCTCGTGCGCCGCGAGCAGTACGACGTCGACGCGCAGGATGTGCGCGAGTACTTCGACTTCGCCCGGGTGCGGGCGGGTCTGCTCTCTGTCACCGGTCGGCTGTTCGGCCTGGAATACCGGGCGGTGGATGCTCCGGCCTGGGCAGCGGACGTCACGAGCTACGACGTGCTGCAGCGCGGCGAACGCATCGGTCGTATTCACCTGGACCTGCACCCGCGCGAGGGCAAGTACAAGCACGCTGCTCAGTTCGACCTCGTCAGCGGTGTCCGGGGTGTGCAGCTGCCCGAGGGCGTTCTGGTGTGCAACTTCCCGCGCGGGCTCATGGAGCATGAGCAGGTCAAGACGCTGTTCCACGAGTTCGGCCACCTGCTTCACCACGTGCTCGGCGGTGACCAGACGTGGGCACGGTTCTCCGGCGTTGCGACCGAGTGGGACTTCGTCGAAGCGCCGTCGCAGATGCTCGAGGAATGGGCGTGGGATGCTTCGATCCTCCGCAGCTTCGCTGTGAACCCCGCGGACGAGGCGATCCCGGCTGATCTCGTCTCCCGCATGCGCGAAGCTGCCGACTCCGACCGCGGTCGCTGGGTGCGCACGCAGATGTTCTACGCCGCCGTCTCGTACCGACTGCACCAGGAACGTCCGGCAGATCTTGACGCCGCTGTCGCAGAGCTCTCCGACCGCTACTCGGTGATCGCGCGACTCCCCGACACCCACATGCAGTCAGGGTTCGGGCATCTCACCGGCTACAGCTCCGCGTATTACACGTACATGTGGAGCCTGGTGATCGCGAAGGACATGTTCAGCGCGTTCGACCGCGACGATCTGTTCGAGCCCGGTATCGCCGGCCGCTACCGAGACGAGATTCTCGCCCGGGGTGGTGCGGCCGACGCCGCCGACCTCGTTGCGTCATTGCTCGGACGCCCGTACTCCTTCGACGCGTTCGGGAAGTGGCTCGCCGGCGAGGCCTAAGCGCCGACCCGTTCATAACTCCTGAAAAACTCGCGGTTTCGGCGGGCCAAGCGTCGATTCCGGCCAGATCGCGACCAGTTCTCAGGAGTTGTGCGCGGCGCCGGGCGCAGAGTTGGCGGCGGCAGCGGGCGCAGCGGGCGCAGCAGCAATCGCCGCGAACGCCTGTGCGAGGTCGGCGATGAGGTCGCCAGCGTTCTCGAGTCCGATCGA
The DNA here is from genome assembly GCF_051842855.1 of Microbacterium sp. A94. Classification (NCBI taxonomy): domain Bacteria; kingdom Bacillati; phylum Actinomycetota; class Actinomycetes; order Micrococcales; family Microbacteriaceae; genus Microbacterium; species Microbacterium sp. A94. The sequence goes on from NZ_JBPXMU010000002.1 coordinate 415,740, forward strand.
CAGGCGCAGCACATCGGCGTCGGGTCGGGCATCCTCCGGGACCGGTCGGTGCGTGAGAGCAGCCGGATGCTGGATGAGCGAATCCACCCCGCCCAGCGACACCGCATGGGTGAACAGCTGCGTGGCGGCCGCAACAGCACTCGCCGCCGCATAACCTCCGCTCAGACGGATCGCGATCATCGCACCTGTGCCGCGCATCTGCCGATCGAGAATCCCCTCTTCATCCCCATTGAGGCCGGGGAAGAACACCTCGTCCACCTGCGGTTGATCGATCAGCCACTGCACGATCTGCTGCGCATTCGCTTGCTGCTGGCGCATCCGCACCGGCAGGGTGGTGAGACCGCGGTGCAGCAGATAGGCGCCGAGCGGATGCAGCAGGCCACCGGTCACCGCACGAACACGGCGCAGCGCCTCAGTGTGCTCCTCACTGCAGGCGATGACACCGGCGATCACATCACCGTGGCCACCGAGGTACTTCGTCGCGCTGTGCAGCGACATCGCGGCCCCGTGATCGAGGGGGTTCTGCAGAATCGGCGTCGCGAAAGTGTTGTCGACGACGACAGGCACGCCTGCGGCCGCGGCAACCACCGCGGCGATGTCGACGAGTTCGAGGGTCGGGTTCGCCGGCGTCTCCATGACCACCAGCCCGGTATCGGGGCGGATGCTGACACCGACCTCAGAGGGATGACAGTATGTCGTCTCGGTTCCGAGCAGTCCGGTGCCGAGCAGATGGTCGGTGCCGCCGTACAGCGGGCGGACGGCCACGACATGACGCTTTCCGGTCGCCGAGGTCATCGCGAGGATCGCCGCAGTCATCGCCGCCATCCCCGAGGAGAAGGCAACCGCAGCCTCGGCGTGCTCCATCTCGGCAAGGGCATCTTCGAAACGTGCGACGGTCGGGTTCCACAGACGCGCGTAGACCATGCTGCCGTCAGCAGGCGGACGCCCTCCGGTCGCCATCGCCTCGTAGGAGTCGCCGCCGCGCTCGATGTCGGGCAGCGGATTCGTCGTGGAGAGGTCGATGGGCAGGGCGTGTACGCCGAGTTCGGCGAGATCGGCGCGGCCACTGTGCACGGCGACGGTGTCGGGATGCAGGGGTGCAGTCATCCCTCCATCATTGCCCGAAACCCAATGAGAGTGCGAGACTTCGACAGTATTCGCCGAGTTTCACGTACATTCCAGAATTCTGAACGAAATACGGCGGGAGATGGAGACACCCATTGTCGAAAACACAACAGTCGGCGGCATCCCTCGATGAGATCGATCTCGAGATCCTCACAGTTCTCAGCGCCCGCGCCGACACCACGAACAAGGCGCTGGCGAAGCAGTTGGGCCTGGCCGAATCAACCTGTGCCCACCGCGTGCGGGCTCTGCGCGATCGCGGCGTGATCCGCGATGTGCGCATCCGGGTGGATGAGGCCGCTCTCGGATTCGGTCTGCAGGCGATCATCAAAGTGCGGCTGGCAAATCACACCGGCGCGAAGGTGAACGCTCTGTTCGACGCGCTCGTTGAGATTCCGCGCGTGCTTCAGGTGTTCCATGTCGCCGGCGTCGATGACTTCCTCGTGCATGTCGCGGTGAGCGATGCAGCCGCGCTCCGCGACATCGTGCTGGAGCACATCACCGTGCACTCCGTCGTCCGCGGCACCGAGACGCAGCTGGTGTTCGAGCTGCGTGACGGCCGCGGCGTGCTGCCGAACCGCTAGCGGCGCAGCTTCCGCTAGCGGCGCAGCCTCCGCTAGCGGCGCAGCAGCTTCCGCCAGCGCCGCTGCACGATGACGGGGACCGCCTGCGTGACGAGGGCGTCCACGTTCAGCGAGCTGTTGTCGGGGCCGAGGATGGCGATCGGGGTGGTGAGGGTGAGCTCGTCCGGGTCGACCGGCATCTTTGCCAGCGCGCGATGTGCGCGCACATAGGCGGGGATCAGGATCACCACAGCACCGATCCAGGCCAGGGGGTTGCTCATCGCCACGCCGCCGAATCCCAGCATGGCGCCGAGCAGAACTGCCGCTCCGACACGAGCGAAGAGCTCGACGATACCGGTGATGGTCGGGATCAGCGCCTGCCCGAGCCCCTGCAGTGCACCGCGGATCACGAAGAGCACGCCCAGCAGTGAATAGGTCGCGCCGTTGATCACGAGCATGAGGTGTGCTAGCTCGACGACCTCGTCCGATCCCTCGCCGACGAACAGGCGCACCAGGTGGGTGCCGAACGCGATCAGCACGGCCCCCAAGATCACTGACGCACCAATCGCCATCCACGTCGCCTGCACGACGCCGGCTCGGATGCGGTCGGGGCGGCGTCCGCCGAAGTTCTGCGCCACATACATCGACACGGCGAGACCGAGGGATGCCAGCAGCGCAGTTGCGAGACTGTCGACACGGGATGCCGTTGTGTAGGCGGCGACAGCCTCAGCGCCGAGCATGTTCAGGGCGACCTGGACGACGAGGGTACCGATGGCGATGATCGAGGCCTGGAATCCCATTGGCAGCCCCAGACGCAGGTGCTCGATCAGATCGGCCTTGGTGATCCTCCAGTCGGCACGGCGCACGTGCAGCGCCGGCATCCGGCGCCTCACGAACTCGAGGCACAACACGACCGAGATCGCCTGCGAGACGACAGTCGCCAGTGCCGCACCGGCGACACCCCAGCCCACCGGCCCGACCAGGATGATCACGAGCGCAACGTTGACCACGCAGGCGATGGTCAAGAAGATCAACGGCGTACGCGAGTCGCCGATCGCTCGGATGATGGCGGACAGGTAGTTGAAGAACATCGTCGCGCCACCGCCGAGGAAGCTGATCTGCGTGAACAGCGCAGCCTCCGCCAGAAGTTCCGGCGGGGTCTGCATGAGCACCAGTACCGGCTCCGCCAGGAGGGGCCCCGCAACGGTGATGATCACACTGGCGATCGCGGCGAGCACGGTGCCGGTGGCCACCGAACGGCGGACAGCGTCGTGGTCTTTCGCGCCGAAGGCCTGGGCGGTCGGGATCGCGAAACCACTCGTCATGCCCCAGGCGAATCCGAGCAGCAGAAACAGCAGCGACCCAGTCGCCCCGACCGCGGCAAGCGAGTTCACACCGAGCTCGCGGCCGACAACGATCGTGTCGACCACCTGATAGAGCTGCTGGACGACGTTGCCGATGAGCAACGGTACGGAGAAGGCGAGGATGACGCGCCACGGGCGGCCCGTGGTGAGAGTGGTGGCCATGCGGAGTAGAGGACTTCCGGAACGCGAGAGGACAGGTCAGAGCGCCGAGAACCGGCGGAGCATCAGCTTATCGAATCGATTCGGTTCCGGAAGCCGGTTCCCGAAATCCGTTCCCGCTGGGGCTATGCGGCGAGAGCCGGCTGTGCTCCGGGGGCTGCGTTCGAGGCAGCAACTGTCGCAGTCGTTGCCGTTGGAATACTCGTTTGCGTAGCCGTTGTCGCAGCCGTTAAAGCACTCGCAACCACTGGCGTCGTCGCAGATGGCGCCGCCGTCGGGACGGGGGCAGGTCGCGCCTGCCGCACCGGCTCCGGAGGCGCAGCGAACGCATTCACAACTCCCCGCAGCAGCCCTCCGGCCACAAGCGCCACGATGAGCGCTCCGACCGAGATCAACGCAGGAATCCACATCCCGGCAAAGCCGGAGGCGAGACTCAGCATGGCCCCGACCAGCCAGACCGCGACGGCCCCACCGCTGGCACCGGCCGCGCCGCGCGCCAATGCGATCGCCGCGACGATCGCACACAGCACCGCGATGGCGACACCGACGTAACCGATCGGCAGGAAGAACTCTGCCAAATCACGAAACACACCTATAGACGACATTTTGACCCCCCGGTCATCCTCCGTGAACTCAACACTACGCAGGGCCGCAGACAACAGCATCCACCGCAAGGATGATGTTATTCAAACGGTGCACGCCCGCCGAACGCGTGTGAGAAGGAGCATGATGGAGAGGTGGCCGCACCTCTTTCTGAACTGACCAGCATGCCGGATGCCCAACTCGTCTATGCCGCAGACGGCACCCGCCTCGCCACCTATTCCTGGGGAGACTTCGACGCCCCCACGGTCGTGATCGTGCATGGTTTCGCATCAAACACCCGCGACAACTGGGTGCTGACCGGGTGGATCCGCGACCTCAGCACTGCGGGCTACCGCGTCATCGGCATCGATCAGCGCGGTCACGGCAACAGCGACAAACCGCACGATCCTGATGCCTTCGCGGTTCGCACCCTCGCCACCGACATCGAAACGGTGATGGACACCTACCTCGTGGAGGATGCGCGCTACGTCGGATACTCGCTCGGCGCACGGGTGGGCTGGGAAGTCGTGCGCGATCTGCCGCAGCGCATCAGCCGGGCAGTCCTCGGCGGAGTGCCGGACGGCATCCCGCTCGAACGGCTCGACATCCCCCAGGTGCGCGCATACCTCGACCACGGCGAACCTGTTCAAGACATCGCCACCCGTAACTACGTGAAGCTGACCGAGCGGGTGGCATCCAACGATCTGCATTCACTCCTGGCGCTGGCTGAGGGCATGCGCCGATCTAGCACCGTCGACCCGGACCCCACGACGGCACCCACTCAGCCCCTGCTGTTCGCCACCGGATCGCAGGATGCTGTGCTCGAAGGCTCCCGGCAGATCGCCGCCCAGGCACCGGATGCCCGATTCTTCGAGATCCCCGGGCGTCACCACTTCAACGCGCCAGGGTCGCGTGATTTCCGCAACGCCGCACTGGAGTTCCTCGCAGCGAGTTGACGATGCCCACCGGACGCAGCGTCCAGGTCTACGCTCAAGACATGTCCACTGTCATCCCCGCCATCATCGCCACCTCCGCCACTGATCCGCTCGTTCCCGGCACGATCGAACGCCGCGACGTGGGCCCGGATGATGTGCGCATCGACATTCGCTGGGCCGGTATCTGCCACTCCGACATCCACACCGTGCAGGGCGACTGGGGGCCCCAGCAGTACCCGCTGACCGTCGGTCACGAGATCGTCGGCACCGTCGCTGAGATCGGATCCGAGGTGACGAAGTTCGCCATCGGCGACCGCGTCGGAGTCGGCTGTCTGGTGGGCTCCTGCGGCGAATGCGCGAACTGCGCGGCGGGCGAAGAGCAGCACTGCCTGAAGGGTGCGATCGGCACCTACGGCGCCACCGACGTCGATGGCACGATCACCCAGGGTGGCTACGCCACATCGGTCGTGGTCACCGAAGACTTCGTGCTGCGGGTGCCGGAGTCGATCCCGTACGAGAAGGCTGCTCCGCTGCTGTGCGCCGGCATCACCACGTACTCGCCGCTGCGGCACTGGAACGCAGGCCCGGGCAAGAAGGTCGCCGTGATCGGACTCGGCGGGCTCGGCCACATGGCCGTCAAGATCGCACATGCAATGGGCGCCGAGGTCACCGTGCTCTCACGCTCGGAAGCCAAGAAGGATGACGCGCTGAAGCTCGGCGCCGACCACTACTTCGCGACCGAGGATCGCGAGACTTTCCGCACGCTGCGGAACTCATTCGACCTCATCATCAACTCTGTTTCCGCCTCGATCGACATTGATGCGTACCTGAAGCTGCTGGCACTGAACGGCACGCTCGTGAACGTCGGCGCCCCCGCCGAGCCGATGTCGGTGCGCGCGGGGACGCTGATCGGCGGACGCCGCTCGTTCGCCGGCTCTAACATCGGCGGCATCGCCCAGACGCAGGAGATGCTCGACTTCTGCGCTGAGCACGGCATCGCCCCTGAGGTGGAGATCACCTCGGCCGATCAGGTCAACGAGGCCTGGGCGCGCGTGCTCGCCGCTGACGTTCGATACCGCTTCGTCATCGACATCTCAACGATCAGCTGACACCCACGGCACCGAACCGCTGCGCAAGCAGGCGACTCCACCGGTTCGCGGGCAGTGCCGGGTGCAGCAGCGCGATGCCGATGCAGTACTTCGACATGCTCACCTCACGGATGCCCAATTCGGCGAGCGCACGATCGGATACGCCGCGACCGTCGGCTGACTTCGTTTCGACGACGATGAGATCGGGTCCATCGATGCGTTGATCCGTGTCCGCGTAGCTGAGCTCCACATCGCACGTGACGCGCTCGCCGTCGATCGGACTGACGAACGTGCCGCGTGTGTAGGTGCTCTCCAGCACCGGTCCGAGTTCCGGCATCCGCTCGCCATATTCTTCGGCCAGCACATTTCCCAAAAACTCGGTGTTCGCCGGGGTCAGCCGACCCGCATCCTGCATGTCCTGTTCTCGACGGTGCTTCACCGTCGCACCACGCGCCCCTTTCGTCTTGATCTCGAACATCGTCAGTCCGGTATCGGCGTAGGTGCGCGAGCGCACCTTGTAACGGCGCCTGCGCCCCTGCCGATGCGCGCGATATTGCGCCAGGTCGTGCGTGTCGAAGTACACCGATTCGTAGCGGAAGGTGCGCAGCCCATCGATCTCCATGATCCGGAATGCATCGCCCAACCGCGCCGCGAATGCCGTGAACTCCTCGGGCCTCAGCAGGAACTTCCGGTCGACGCGGGTCTGCAGGGCGGCCTCTGAGACGACCTCACCCAGTCCGATGGGCTCTCGAGCCTTCACGGCGTCCTCCAGCACGGCGCGGGAACGCGATAGGAGAGCTTTCATCGGGACAGCACTGCCTGTTCCGCGTGGCTGCGCACAGTGAGTTCCGGTCCGGTCAGCTCAGCGGCATCGACGAAACCCTTCTCTTCCTCATGCCGGCAGGCGACATGGGAGCGGAAGCGCACATCCACGACGGTGAGATCACGCACCATGTCGAGCTCCATCACGATGGTGCGCAGCACCTGCGCGTCCAGGAGAGTCTCCAGCGCCTGGATCAGGTCTTTCTTCAGGGGGTACGCGCGCTCCAGGGTCACCGTCTGCCGCTCGGTGCGGATGGCGAAGCGCGGGTGGTCCGCGAGGAACATCACCAGCACCAGCGCAGCGGTCGCGGTCGGCGCGAGCCACGCGGGATCGGGATGCAATCCGTTCACCAGTCCGATGGCCAGCGAGATGAAGTAGTAGGCGACCTCTTCCTGGGTGAGGGTGTCAGAGCGCAGCCGGATGATCGACAGAATGCCGAAGAGTCCCAGCCCGAGCCCCATCCCGGCCCCGCTGCCGGACAGGAGCAGGGTGACGGCGAAGATTCCCATGCTGAGGGCGATGTAGGCCAGCACAAGATCGCGGCGGAAGTGTCGGCGGAAGTAGACGACATAGACGAGGACCGTCATTCCGACGATGTTTGAGGCCAACCCCAACCAGAGTGACAACATGAGTTTCCCTTCCCTGAAGCGCGAGGGCGCTTCGTTCTTATATGAACGTTAGGGAAACGGCGTAAGTCGCACAGGAGAACGGGATGAGAACTCTCTCATCATCCCGAATCAGCCCCGTCAGATCGCTGTGAAGCTGCGGGGAGAGGCCTCTTAGTCGCTCTCTTCAACCCGGCGCGGAAGCACCCATCCGGCGCGCGGGAAGTGGCAGGTGTAACCGTTCGGGTAAGTGATCAGGTAGTCCTGGTGCTCCGGCTCCGCCTCCCAGAAGGGGCCTTCGGGCTCGATCGTGGTGACGGCTTTGCCTGGCCAGAGACCGGATGCATCGACGTCCGCGATGGTCTCGCGCGCGATCTGCTCCTGCTCAGGGCCGAGTGGGAAGATCGCCGAGCGGTAGCTCGAACCGATGTCGTTGCCCTGACGGTCAAGGGTGGACGGGTCGTGGATCTGGAAGAAGAACGCCAGGATGTCACGGAACGTCGTCGCCTCCGGATCAAAGACGACCTCGAGCGCCTCGGCGTGACCGGGGTGATTGCGGTAGGTCGCGTGGTCGTTGTCGCCGCCGGTGTAGCCGACGCGGGTGGAGAGCACACCCGGCTGGCGACGGACGAGGTCTTCCATGCCCCAGAAGCAGCCTCCAGCGAGAACCGCTGTTTCAGCGCCGGGGGTGCGGGTGATGGTGCCAGTGTCAGTGTCAGTGTCAGTCATGGTGAACGCTCCTTGTCGTTTAACCAGTCTGACGCAATTCGGGAGGGGCAGACGCGTCTGCCCCTCCCGAATGATCAGATACCGCTCAGCTCAGCAGAATCCACGGGCTCATGCCGACACGGTCGGCAGTGCCACCGGTGCCACCTTCGTGTCGATCACCGCGGCCTTGGCACCGTTGGCGGCAGCCACCTCGAGCACAGCAGGAGCAGCGGTTTGCGCCTGCACGTCCGCAGCGGTGAGCGTAACCGTCACCGGGTCGAGCTCGATACTCGCTCCCGCGGCGATGGCACCAAGTTCGACGCCGTCTGCGGTCACGGCATCCAACGCGACGTTGCCGTCGTTGGTGAGGGTGCGAGTCCAGGTGACGGTGTCGCCCTCTGCAGCGAACCCGTTGCCGTCCGCGTCATCCCACATGCCTTTCACCGTGACCGTGAGGTGCGGGTTGCGCGCGATCACATCGACTTCGCCGGCGGCGACGGTGATCTCCTGGTTCGACTGCCCGGCCGCCTGCACGCTCCAGGTCGTGTCGCCGACGAAGTAGCCGCGATCGATGTCCTGCTGGGTGACGGTGTGGCGCGGAGTCGAGCAGGTGTATCCGTCCCCGGCCGGCAGAGCGCGGTACCGGCAGTTGCCCGCACCGGCCGGCAGGAACGGCGAGAAGGCACCGGCTGTCGGCACGACCGCGGCGGTCACCGGCGACGTGCTGTCGACCCGGAACGAGTACGGCACCTGCTCGCCGACCGCGTAGGGATCGGTGGCGAGGTCACGGTCGGTGTCTGTGCGATCGCCGGTGATCGTGGCATCCAGAACACCGTCGCGCAACAGCACAGGAGCACCCTCGTGCGACACGGTCACAGCCGCGACGGATCCGTCCACCGGAGCGACCGTGAACGAGAACGACGGCGTGAACCAGCCGCGGTCGATGTCTTCCTGCGTCAACGTGCGCGTGGGTGTGTTGCAGTTGTACGCGTCGTAGGCCGGCAGATTCTTCCAGCGGCACGCCGTCGGTGCGAAACCGTTGGTGAACGCGCTCTCCGCCGGCGTCACGATCGTCGCCTCGTTCGAAGTGCTCACCACGCGCGTGCGGAACGACAGCACGTCGCCCGCACGGTAGGGGTCGGCGATGATGTCGCGAGCCGCCGACGTATTCGTCAGGCTCAGCGTCGCGCCGAGTATCGATTCGCGCGGCAGCACCATCGTCGCCGTGGTCTGGCTGACCCGGCCATCGGATGCGGTGAAGGCCGCCTGCAGCTTCTGCATGTTGGATGCCCCGGCGGGCGCGGTGAGCTCGACATCGACGGTGACGCTGGCGCCGGGCGCGAGGTTGTCGATCAGCGCGTCGGATGCCGTCCATCCGGTTCCGACGAAGAACGAGGCCGTACCGCTGAGAGGCTCGGCCTCCTGGTTGGTCACGGTGACGGGCACGGCGGTAGCGACACCGGGTTCGAGCGTCGCCTGCGGCACAGACAAGGGTGCGCACACCGCGTTCAGCCAGGCCTCGTCGAATGACGAGAACTGCATGGTGTTGGTGTACCCGGCCTCCCACAGCACGCCGATGCGGCCGTCGCCGATCGCGGTGGCGGTGGAGTATCCGAAGGTGCCGGTCTCGATCGTCCGAAGCCCCGGCCAGGTCTCGCCGTCGTCGCAGGAGAGGCGCACACCGCCGTTGGCCCGAGCGGTCGTGCTGTTCGAGTTCGTGAACAGCAGCTTCTTCGCGTCGGCGCTCCCCTGGGCGGCGTCCGGGTGCAGACGCGTGATCGAGGCGTTGTTCGTGGGATCGGGCAGCTCGGCATCACGGGCGACTGCACCGTAGGTCACGCCGCCGTCCGTGGAGATCGCGACCTTGCGCTGCGTGCCGCGGGCATTGTCGCGCGAGTTGAGCATGACGCTGCCGTCGGAGAGTTCGACGACCTTGTTCTCATCCATCGCGTTGCCGGTGTACTCGCCACGCTGCCAGGTCGCGCCGTGGTCATCGGAGTAGACCGAATACGCCTGGATGAGGGTGGAGCCGTTCGCCTGGCGGATCTCGCCGGCGTACTGCTGAATGAGGCGGCCCGCGTGCTCGCCGTATTTCAGTTGGATGCCCTCACCGGAGCTGGCGAAGGCGCCACGGACGTCGCCGGCGACCGGGCTGTACACGCCGTTGCTGGTCGTGCCGTTCGAGGTCTTGACGACGTCGGAGATCAGTCGCGGTTCACTCCAGGTGAGCCCCTGGTCATCGGATTGGATCACAGCGGCGCTCATGACCTGGCGGTTCGCGTCGTCGTTGCCGTAGACGCTCCCCCAGAAGCCCTGATCCTTCGAGTAGACGAAGAACGCGAAGACGCGGCCCGTCTCGTGATCGACGACGTAGCTCGGATCGGAGTAGCCGTGCCGGGGTGCGGCCGTCTGCCCGGCCGCGATGATCTGCAGATCGCTCCAGGTCTGGCCGTTGTCGGTGGAGCGGCGCTGGATGATCGAGTTCGGATTCGGCGAGTCGGCAGCACTGCCGGGTCGCGCGTCCCAGGATGCCAGGATCACTCCGTCGCCCAGGTGGGCGAGCGCGGGGATTCGGTAGAAGAAGTTGTCCGCAGTGCGGTCCGCGCCGATGTTCTGCTCGGAGTAGCTGCCAGGGGCAGAGGTCGGATCGGTGAGGTAGCCGGGGGCGGCTGCGGCGTGGGCCGCGGATACGGGGAACACGAGCGCGAGAGCGACAGCACCTGCTGTGCAGACTCGGGCAAGCGAACGCCTGCGGGAGGAGCGGGGGCGATAGTGCATGGACAGACCTTTCTGTACGTGCGAGGTAAGACATCTGATGTCAGATGCTCATACTGTAGCGAGAACGGTCCTGCCCGACAAGGGTCGATTTTCAGTGGGATGCTGGAGCCATGGATGTCGAGCCGCACCTTCCCCGCATCGTCGGCGACGCGTTCGCCGCAGCGGATGCCGTGGCCGCCGGAGCAGTCTGGAAACTGGAGCCCGCCGCGCGCGGCCTCGACTCGAACGTCATCGTTCTGCCCGCAGGAGATGAGATCCAGCGGCACGTCGGACCCGCGCTAGACGTGCTCATCGTGGTGCTCGATGGATCAGGGATGCTCGAGACCGCAGGCGACGCGATCGGGCTGCAGCCCGGCGCGATGGTGTGGCTGCCGCCCCGCTCCGAGCGCCGTTTCATCGCCGGGCCGGACGGCTTGCGCTACTTCTCCGTGCACCAGCGCAAGCCCGGCCTCAGCATCGGACGCTGAGGGGAACCGGCGCCCGCAGCACGTCGAGATTGCGTTGCACCGTCCGGAGGGCATCCGCTGCGGTGGCATCCGACGCGCGTCGGGCGATCTTCAGGCCCAACCAGGGCACGTCGCCAGCGGCGGCGAGCGCCGCGGCCACCTGTGCGTCATCCAATAGCGACTCCGACGCTGGATACGTCGACCGGATCGGCAGATGCGCATCGATCCACGGGTACCCGTAGGGGCTCTCCCCAGCCGCGGCACCCGACAGGGCCAGGCCCGCCAGGTGGCCGGATGCAGCGACCTGCGCGATCTGCGCGGTGACGGCATCCGCATCGCGCAGTTCGATGGCCGAGCGGCCCCAGTTGATCCACAGGCCCATGTCGACGCTCGCCTGCGTGATCGCGGCGATCTCCTGCTCGACTGTCAGGAATCCCTTCTCGGGCGTCTGCCCGGCGACGAGCGCGTCGCAGTGCTCGATCACGAGCTGCGCGCCGCGCCAGTCCCACGATGCGATCTCCCCCAGCGACCGGGCGAGGGCATCGACCGATCCGGAGTCAGCGCGGGGCGCCGAGTGCAGTGTCACGACGGCGACGGATGCCGCGCTCTCATCGACGATCCGGGCGACATCAGCAGCCACACGCCTGAGGTCGGCAAGCGCGGCAGCCCGCCCACCCACAGACGCCGATGCGATGCCGTACCCCCGGTCTGCGGCCAGCTGCCCCATCACGAACGGGATGGGCGTCACGGCTAACGCAACGGCCGGCACATTCGCGAGGAACCAGTCGTTGTCGAACTTGTGGATGCCGCCGATCCAGGGGATCTCCAGCCCCGCGACGCCGTCGAGGGCGCAGATGGCGGGCAGGAGCTCACCCTCCAGCTCCGGGTCCCACTCCACGAACGCCGGCGAGACCGGATAGGCGCTGACGAGGATCGGGGCGGTCACTCGGCATCCGCTCCGCGAACAGAACCATCAGCAGCAGCACCATCGGCAGCACCGCGAACGGCACCGACGAACCAGGAAGTGATCGTCGACGGATGGGTGATGGCCGTGCCGACGCACACCGTGAATGCTCCGGCGGCAACGGCGGCGGCGGCGTGCGCCGGAGTGTGAATGCGCCCCTCGGCGCAGATGGGCAGGGAGCACCGCGAGGCGATGAGGCGGATCAGCTCAAGGTCCGGGCCCTCCGTCTTCGGCCGCTCCCCCGAATAGCCCGACAGGGTCGTACCGAGGATGTCGGCGCCGGCTTCTTCTGCGGCGATCGCGTCGTCGAGCGATCCGCAGTCGGCCATGATGAGCGCGTCACGCCCGGTCTCGGCGAAGTGCGCGCGCAGGCCGGCGATCGTCTCCGCCAGTGTCAGAGCGTCGGGCCGCGGGCGCCGGGTGCCGTCGATCGCGACGATGTCAGCACCGGCATCCGCCACTGCGATCGCGTGGCCGAGGGTCGGAGTGATGAACACGTCCGACTCGCCGTCCTTCCACAGCCCGATGATCGGCACGGGGAGGCCTGCGACCGCACGGATGTCGGCGATGCCCTGCACGCGGATCGCGGATGCTCCACCGACGATCGCCGCGGCGGCGATCTGCGCCATCGTGTTCGGATCGCGCATGGCCTCGCCGGGGTACGCCTGGCACGAAACGATCAGGCCGCCGTGCAGGAGGGCGAGGGTGTCGTCGAATCTCATCGGTTCCTCCAGGCGGATGCTGCGGCTCCGCGCAGCGGAGCATCGTCGCCGAGCGTACCCGGCAGGATCGGGGTGTTCTGCAGGGCGTCGATCGCGTCGGCCCGAAATGCGGCGAGCATGGGCTGCCACCAGGCCGCACCGATGCTCGGCACACCGCCGGTGACGACGATGCGCTCCGGGTCGAGCAGCGTTGCGGCGCCTGCGAGGGCACGGCCGACGGAGGCCGCCGACTCAGCGAGCGCGCGGGTCGCGATCGGATCACCGGATGCCGCGGCCGCCGCCACGCCCCGGGCATCCGAGGCCTCCGGGTCTCCGCCGAGGGACAGGTAGTGGCGATGCATGCCGATGCCCGATCCCAGCGCTTCCAGGTGTCCGAGCCGCCCGCAGGGGCATCGCAGATGTTCGGCACCGGGAACGGGCATGTGCGCGATCTCACCACCGACGTGGTGCGCGCCGCGCAGCGGCCGGTCATCGGCGATGATGCCTGCACCCACGCCGGTGCCGACGGCAACGATCAGTGCACTGGATGCTCCGGCTGCGGCGCCGTGCCGGAATTCGCCGAGTGCGTGTGCGTCGACGTCATTCTGGACGGCGACGGGGGCCTCGGCATTCAGCAGCTCGCCGAGGCCATGGCGCACGAGGTCGGCGACGCGGGTGCCCGGCCAGTCGGCGAAGGTGTCGGTGGCCGAGACGATCGTTCCCGTCGTCGTATCGACGACGCCCGCGGTGCCGATACCGACCCCGACCAGTCGGGTGCCCGGCGCGGCATCCGCAAGCAAGAGCTGCGCGAGCTCGAGGACCGTCGCGATGACGGCCGAGGGTCCGTGAGCTGCGGGCGTCGGTGCCACCCGCGTGGTCAGGGGCTCGTCGTCACGGCCAGCGAGGGCAGCCGCGGTCTTCGTTCCGCCGATGTCGACGGCGAGCACGACCTCGGTCATCACACGACTGCGGCGGGCAGCAGTTCCAGCTCGGCGAGGATGCCGCGCACCCTCTGCACCGCTGCATCATCCAACGATTCGACGGTGTTCGCCATGGTGGCGTGATCGATCAGGCCGCGGGCATGCATGGCGGCCTTGAAGGCACCGACCCCCGTGGCATCGCCGGAAAGTCCGGCGGGCTGGAACACGATGTCGAAGATGCGGTTGATGCGCTCCTGCTCGGTGCGCGCAGCATCCCAATCACCACGACCGGCGGCCGCGAAAAGCCGCACGTATCCTTCAGCCTCGACGTTTGCGAGTCCGGGAACGACGCCGTCGGCGCCGGCGAGCAGCATCGCGTCGACGACCATCTCGTGGCCGGTGAGCAGAGTGAGTGGACGGCCGGCGGCCTCGTTCGCTGCGAGTAGACGACGGAAGCCGACATCGTCTCCGGACGAGTCCTTCACCCCGTGGATGACGCCCTCGCTGCCGAGCTGGAGCAGCAGTTCGAGGCTGAGCTTCGAATGCACCCGCACCGGCACGTCGTAGGCCCACAGCGGCACGCCGATCGCCGCGGCGACCGTGCGGAAGTGTTCGGCGATCTCGGCCTGCGAATTCAGCGTGTACAGGGGCGCCGTCGTGACGATCGCGTCGGCGCCGGCTGCGACGAGCTTCTGGGCGAGTTCGGCTGTGCGGGCGGCGGTGAGCTCGATCGCCCCGGCGATCACCGGCACGCGGCCCTCTGAGGTGGCGACGATCGTGCGCAGCACGGCGACGCGCTGGTCATCGGTGAGGTAGGCGGTCTCGCCGGTCGAGCCGAGCGCGAACAGCCCGGAGACGCCCGCGCTGATCAGGTGATCGACCAGCCGCTCGAGCGAGGCGTGATCAATAGTGTGATCGGGCAGCATCGGGGTGGCGACGGGTGGGATGACGCCGGTGAAGGTGGGCGTTGAAGCAGACATGTGGTTCCGGTCTTATCTCGTGGGTTCGTCAGTGCGACGAGGTCGGTTCGAGCAGCGAGGGCGCGGCGCCCAGCAGCGTTCTGGTGTAGTCATCGGTGGGGTTGTCGAACACAGCGGCGGCGTCGCCGAACTCGACGATGCGCCCCTTGTTCATGACGGCGATCTCGTCAGAGAGGTACCGCACGGTCTGGATGTCGTGAGAGATGAAGACCATCCCCAGCCCCAACTGCTGTTTGAGGTCGGTGAGCAGGTTCAGGATCTGCGCGCGCACCGAAACGTCGAGCGCGCTGGTCGGCTCATCGGCGATGATCACCTGCGGGTCGAGAACGAGCGCGCGGGCGATCGCCACGCGCTGGCGCTGTCCACCGGAGAGCTGACTGGGTAGGGCATCCAGAGCGGATGCCGGCAACCCCACCAGCCCGATGAGATCGCGGATCTTGCGCCCGCGCGATGCGACGGAGCCGAGGCGGTGCACCTGCAGCGGGTCTAGCAGCGCGTCGCGCACCGTCATCCGGGCATTCAGCGCCGTCGCGGGGTCTTGGAAGACGACCGAGAGGATGCGGCCGAGGCGCTTGCGAACGGCCGGGGTGAAGGATCGCACCGGTTCGCCGGCGAACACGACCTGTCCACTCGTCGGCTTCTCCAGGCCGATGAGCACCTTCGCCGACGTCGACTTGCCGGAGCCGGACTCACCGACGATTCCGAGGGTCTCCCCGCGTTTCACGTTCAGTGAGACACCGGCGAGAGCATCCACGTATTCCCGGTGGAAGAGCGTGGAGCTGCGCGACTTGTAGCGCACGTGCACGTCCTTCAGTTCGATGACGGTTTCGCTCATCGTCCCGCTCCGATCGCTTCGACAGGCGCATCGTCAGGATGCGCGGAGTAGGTGTGCTCGGTGCCGGGAATCTGGCGGCGGACCGGGGTGACCCCCGCGTAGCGCGCCGGGTCGGACGAGCGCGGTGCGAACCGGTCGCCGGCCGGGAAGTCGCGCGGTGACGGCACAACACCGGACACCTGATGCAGGCGGTCCGATCCCGCCTCGATCGAGAGCACGGCTCCCAGCAGGCCCTGGGTGTACTCGTGCACCGGCTGGGTGAGCACCTCGCGTGTGGTGCCCTGCTCCACCACCTGGCCGGCGTACATGACGGTGATGCGGTGAGCGAGTTCAGCCACCAGCGCGAGGTCGTGCGAGACGAACACCATCGCGAAGCCGAGCTCGCGCTGCAGGCGCATGAGCAGTTCGACGACCTGCGCCTGCACCGTGACATCCAGCGCGGTGGTGGGCTCATCGGCGATCACCAGCCGCGGGTCGCGGGTGAGTGCCATGGCGATGAGCACGCGCTGACGCTGACCGCCGGAGAGCTCATGCGGGTACGAGGCGAGCGTGCGCTTCGGGTCGAGGCCGACGAGCTCCAGCAGATCCTCGGCGCTGCGCGTGCCGCCGCGTGAGGTGAGCTGCTTCATCTGCGCGCGGATCAGCATGGCCGGGTTGAGGGAGCTCAGGGCGTCCTGGTAGATCATGGCGATGTCGTGCCCGCGGAGCGCGTTGCGCTTTTTCTGGTCCATCTGGAGCAGATCCTGGCCGTCGAACATGATCTTTCCGCGCACGTTCGCCTTGGCATCCAACAGGCCCATGATCGCCAGCGACGTGATCGACTTTCCACACCCGGATTCACCGACCAGCGCCACCGTCTCGCCGGGGCGCACGGTGAAGTTGACGTGATCGACCACATCGACATCGCCGTGGCGGGGGAACGAGATGCACAGGTCCTGCACGTCCAGAAGCGGTGCGTCGTCACCGGTGTAGATGAAGCGATCGGTACGGGCCAGCTCTCGCTCGCGCAGTTGCGCCAGGCGCTCCTCCAGTGGCACGACCGGGGTGCCGGGAACCAGCACATCGGGCACGCCGCTGGGCACGGAGAGGTTGACGGCGGTATCGATCGTGACGATCACATTGGTGTCGTCTGGACCGGCGGCAAGCTCTTCGAGGTCGCTCGTGGATTCTTCGGTGTTGGCAGCATCCACCGTGATCTTGCGCGCACGTGGCGAAACCATCGAATCGGTCATCGCCTCGGACAGGATGTTCAGGCACAGCACCGTGATCATGATCACGATGCCCGGGAAGAATGTCGCCCACCAGGCCCCCGCCATCAGCAGGCTGCGGCCAGCCGCGATCACATTGCCCCAGCTGGGCTCGGGGTCGGGGACGCCGGCCTGCAGGAACGACAGCGACGCCTCGAAGATGATCGCATCGGCGACGAGAACCGTGGCGAACACGAGCACCGGAGCCATCGCGTTGCGGGCGACGTGTTTGACGATGATGCGTGCGGTGCGCGCACCCATGACGCGCACGGATGAGACATAGTCCTCGCCGTACTGGTCGAGGATGTTGGCGCGGACGATACGGGTGAGCTGCGGCACGTAGAGGAACGCGATCGTGAGGACCAGCACCGGCAGCGATTTTCCGAACACGGCGACGAAGACCGCGGCGAGCGCGATGCCGGGGAACGACATCACAACGTCCATGATGCGCATCAGCACTTCGGAGATCCACTTCGGCGCGGTGGCGGCGATGGTGCCCAGGACGCAGGCCGCGGCGAGCGCGATCGCAGTCGCGCCGAGCCCGATCACCAGCGAGTAGCGGCCACCGTACACGAGCCGGGAGAAGATGTCGCGGCCCTGCCGGTCGGTGCCGAACCAGTGGTCGGCACTCGGAGGCTGCACCGGCGCGCCGGAAGCAAGCGGATCGTACGCTGTGACCAGCGGCGCGAACACCGCGGCCAGTGCGACGATCGCGAGCAACACGATGCAGATGATGGCGCCCAGAGACAGGCCGCCGAGGCGCAGTCCTGGAGCGGAGAGTCGTTCAGTGAGTTTGCGTCGCATGGTCACACCGCCCGGATTCGGGGATTGATGAGGACGTACAGGAGGTCGACGATGATGTTGATCACGACGAAGGCGAGCGAGACGGCCAGTGTCACACCCTGTACGAGGTTGGGTTCGTTGTTGGTCACGCCGTTGAGGATGAGGGTTCCCATCCCGGGAATGGCGAAGATGATCTCGATCACGACGGCGCCGCCGAGCAGGTAGCCGATACGCAGGCCGAGCACGGTGACCGGGGTGATCAAGGCGTTTCGCAGCACGTTGCGGCCGACGACCACCACGCGCGGGATGCCCGCACCGAGGGCTGTGCGCACGTAGTCACGGTCGAGCTCCTCGACCATCGAGGTGCGCACCACACGGGAGAGCTGCCCGATCACGGGGACGGCAAGCGCGAGAGCGGGAAGCGTCATGCGTGCGAGCCAGCCAGCCGGGTCTGTCCAGAAATCCGGAAGCGGACCGGATGCCGGCAGCACCCCGAGTCCGAGGGTGAACAGCTGGATGAGCAGGATCGCCAGCCAGAAGGAAGGAGTGGACAGCGCTGCCACACCGAAGACGCGGATCAGCTGGTCGGGCCAGCGGTCGCGGTAGACGGCGGCGAGCACACCGATCAGGAATGCCACGATCACCGCGATGATGAGGCCGAGAAAAGTCAGCGCCAGGGTGACGGGAAAGGCGCGAATGACCTCATCGATCACCGGCAGGCTGCGGGCGGAGTAGGTGCCGAGATCGCCCTGCACCATGCCGAACAGGAAGTTTACGTAGCGCACGAGCAGGGGAAGGTTCAGCCCGTGCGATTCGCGGTAGGCCTCCAGCGCCTCCGGCGATGCGGTTTCGCCCAGCGCGTTGCGCGCGGGATCGACGGGCGAGAACGACATCACGAAGAAAACGAGGAATGTGATGCCGAGGATCATCAGCGGCAGTTGGAGGAGACGCCTGCCGATGAGACGGAGCGTGTTGGACACGTGCCGTTCCTTCCGGTTGGTTCGGGGTTCTGGGTTCGCGGGGGGTGCGGGGGTGCGCCCGGGGGAAGCGCACCCCCGCGGTGGGATGCGAGCCGGTTACTTGGCGATCACGCCCACGTCGAGGAACGACAGTCCGGTGGTCGGGACCGGCTGGAAGCCGCTCAGCTCTGCGCCGTTCCATGCGGTGGGCAGCTGGCGGTGGAACAGCGGGTACAGGCTGACCTGCTCCGACATGAGATCAAAGGCCTGGCCCCAGGTCTCGCCCTGTTCGGCGCCTTCCTGCTGCGCTGCGCCCTCGATCAGGCCGCGGAGCTCGGCGAACTCCGCCGTGTCAGCCCACTGGGTGCGGGTCTCAGTCCAGACGCCGGGCGCGAACCACCAGTTCATCAGCAGGTCGGGGTCGTTTCCGAAGACGGAGGGGTCTCCCGGTGCGATTGCGACGGTGTAGTCACCCGAGTCGACGCGCTCGTAGACGGCTGCCGACTGCAGGATCTCGAGGTTGACCTTGATGCCGACGGCATCCAGGGACTCCTTGATGAGCGGCGCGACTTCCTTCACCCAACCGGTGTCGGTCATCAGCAGGTCGATCGACAGATCGGATACGCCCGCCTCTTCGAGAAGAGCCGTGGCCTTGTCGGCGTCGTAGGTGTAAACGGTCGACGCCTCCTGGTAGTCCGGGTGATCCTTGGGCAGGAACGAGGTGGCAGCCTCGGCGTTGCCGAGCATGCCGGTCTCAATGATCTTGTCCATGTCGAGTGCGTAGAACAGTGCCTGGCGCACGCGCACGTCGTCGAACGGTGCGGCCTTGGTGTTGAACATCGCAAAGAGCAGACCGAATGACTGCACCGTCTCAACATCGACCGTGGCCGCGAGACCCTCGGCATCGATGTAGGGGACGTCTTCCATCGCCTGGATCGTGCCGGTCGACATCGCGGTGACACGAGCGGATGCATCCGCAAGCAGGTTCCAGTTCATGCCGGCAGCGAGCGCGGGGCGCGTGCCGTTGTAGTCCTCGAAACGCTCGAACACGACCTTGTCCTCGGGCGTGGCTGAGACGAGCGAGTACGGGCCGGTGCCGACCGGGTTGGCGCCGAACGCCTCCGGGTCTTCCTCGACGAGCGCCTGCGGGACGATCTTGACGATTCCGAGGCGATCTTCGATGAGCGAGAACGGGAAGTCGGTGGTGATCCGGATGGTGTCGTCGTCGACGGCGGTGACCGTGTCGATGAAGTCGATGTAGCTGGTGAACAGCGAGTTGTTGGCCGGGTCGAGGACGCGCTCATAGCTGTAGATGACGTCGTCGACGGTGACCGGATCACCGTTGTGGAAGGTCGCACCCTCACGGATGTCGATCTCATAGGTGGTGTCGTCGACCTTTGTGGGCATATCGGCGGCGAGCGCCGGATAGGCCTCACGCGTCGCGGGATCGAGATCGACGAGACCCTCGAAAATGTGCCAGTTCGCTGCGACGGTGACGGCACCGGATGCCACCATCGGATCGAAGCTGCCACTGAGGGCGTAGGAAATTCCGGCTTCGATGATGCCGTTCGGGTCGATTTCGCCCGATGCTGCTCCGGGTTCGGGTGCGTTGGTTGCTCCGGCGCTGCAGCCGGCCAACACGACGGCTGTGGCGACTGTGCCGGCAACCGCGATGGCGAATCGACCACCGCGACTGCGGGTGATGTTTCGGTTCATGTGTGCTCCAGGGTGGGGGGTGTCGGACATCTTGAGGACATCTGATGTCTGATGTACTCTAAACACATGATCGTCCGAAGCACAAGAGTGGGATGATCGAGTCGTCGTCGCGAATGCACATTACGCAGTACGAGAGGTCCAGAAGATGAACTCCACCCAGAGTCGAGCGTCACGCATGCGGCGCTCCACCACGGCGGACCAGATCAAACAGCTCATCCTCTCGCGGGAGCTCTCCCCCGGTGACCCGCTCCCGACTGAGGCCGAGCTGTGCGAGACCCTCGACGTTTCGCGATCGTCGGTTCGCGAGGCGATCCGCACCCTTTCGACGCTCGACATCGTCGACGTGCGCCACGGCCACGGCACCTATGTCGGAGGGATGTCGTTGGCACCCATGGTCGAGACGCTCGTCTTCCGGGGCGTGCTGAATCCCGAGGGTTCACTGGATGCGCTGCGCGAAGTAGTCGAGGTGCGCCTGGCGCTGGATCTGTCGATGGCCGAACGCGTGGTCGATGCGGCTCAGGGGGAAGAAGACCCCGAGCTGGATCAACTCGTTACCGCGATGATCGAGAAAGCCGAGCAGGGCAAGCTCTTCCTCGAAGAGGACCGGATCTTCCACACCGCACTGTTCGATGCGACCGGCAATCACCTGGCCGGCCAGCTCGTGGGCGCCTTCTGGGACGTGCACACCGCCGCGCTCCCCCAACTCGGCATTGCACCTCCCGCCGATATCCACCACACCGCGAAGGCGCACGGCGACATGCTGCGCGCGGCGCGCGCCGGAGACGTCGAAGCATATCGGCAGGCCGTCGTGGAGCATTACGCTCCGCTGCAGCGGAGCCTCGCTCAACTGGATTGATCGCGCCGGAGCATCCGGTGTCCTACGGTGATCGTATGGCTGACAATCCGATCACTGATGCTCTTGTCCTCATCACCGGCGCCGCGCGCGGAATGGGTGAGATCTATGCCCGGCGCGCGATCGCCGCACACGCGCGCGCCGTCGCGCTGTGGGATATCGATGAAGAAGCCGCCACCGCCCTCGCCACGGAGCTTGCACAGTCCGGCATCGGGGTGCGCGCCTACCGGGTGGATGTATCGCGCCAGGAGGAGATTGCCCGCGGCATCGAGCAGGTGCGCGTCGACTTCGGCACGCCCGATGTGATCATCAACAATGCCGGGATCGTGCGCGGTGGCCCGTTCTGGGAGGACGATCCGGAGCGCGACATCGAAGCGACGATGCGCATCAACACGCTGGCGGCGATGTGGCTGACCCGCGAAGTACTGCCGGCGATGATCGCAGACACTTCACGCCCGAAGCGCATCCTGAACATCGCCTCCGCCGCGGGAACGCTGGCGAATCCGAATATGAGCGTGTACGCGGCATCCAAATGGGCACTGATCGGGTGGGGTGAATCCGTGCGCCTCGAGCTGCAAGCCGCCGGGCACCGGCACATCAAGGTGACCACGTTCTGCCCGAGTTTCGTATCGACCGGCATGTTCGAGGGTGCGCGCGGTCCGCTGCTGACGCCGATCATGACTCCGCGACGTGCCACGTCAGCGGCATGGAACGGGATGCTGAAGGGCACGCCCATGGTGCTGCGCCCGTGGACCGTGAAACTCGCGATGGCACTGCGCGGAATTCTGCCGACGCGGGCATGGGATCTCGTGGCCGATCGGGTATTCAAGGTGTACTCATCGATGGACCAGTTCACCGGGCACGCCGGTAGGTAGTCTGGTGCTCTCGCTTTTCTGAACCCCTGGGGGACGCACATGTCGGTTGGTCTGCTCGCCGTCGTCGATGACATTCTCGCCGCAGCGCTCAAAGCGTCGGCGAAATCCGCCGGTGTCGTGATCGACGATGCCGCAGTGACCCCGCAGTACGTGCAGGGGATCACACCGGCACGCGAGCTGCCCGTGGTCGCGAAAATCATGCTCGGCTCACTGGTGAACAAGTTCGTCATCATCATCCCGATCGCCCTGCTGCTGACGGCGTTCGCCCCGTGGGTGCTGCCGTATCTGCTGATCATCGGCGGTGCGTATCTCTGCTTCGAGGGTTCCGAGAAGGTGCTGGAGTGGTTCGGCTTCCATCACGGCCATGTCGAAGAGGGTGCCCGTAACGAGAACAAACTGGTGTGGGGTGCGATTCGCACCGACCTGATCCTGTCCACCGAGATCATGCTCATCTCACTGTCGAACCTCGAGGCTGGCCTGAGTTTCGGGATGACCCTGGCCATCCTCGCCGTCATAGCGGCGATGATGACGGGAATCGTCTACGGCGCTGTCGCACTGCTAGTGAAGATCGATGACATCGGGCTGAAGATGGCGAAGAACGACTCCCGGCGTGTACGCCATGCCGGTGCTCGGATCGTCCGGTCGATGCCGGCGGTGTTCCGGGTCATCAGCGTCGTGGGAACCGTCGCGATGCTGTGGGTCGGTGGGCACCTGCTGCTGGCAAATCTCGGCGAGGTGGGACTGGTCTTCTTCAGCGACATGCTGCACGGGATTCACGAGTTGCTGCTGCCGCTGGGCGGCGTGGTGGCATGGATCGGCGAGACGCTGGTTTCGGCGATCGCCGGGCTCGCGGTCGGCCTGATCGTCGTGGGTATCGTCCTGCTGATCGGGCGGATGCTGGGCAAGCGACCGTCGTTCACCGAGGGCGGCGACTCGCCGATGAAGGTGGCCGCAGCGGCGTGACCTGTTCTCCACAGCCCGCTCCGGATGAGGAGTTATCCACAGTTCCTGAATAGCTCCTGACCTGGCATTTCAATGTCGGTGGCCCCCTGTTCAATAGGAGTATGACATCCCTCGCAGAGCAGTTGGAGCGCATCGACCGGCAGCTGGCCGACGCGATGACGGATTCTGCGGCGCGTGGCGGGGTACGGCTCGTCGACGATGGTGAGCTTCTCGACGTCGTGCAGGCTATGGGGCGTATCCAACGCCGGTTGGATGGGGCGATCGTCGAGGCCACAAATCGTGTGGTTGAGCGGGATCAGTGTGAACGTGCGGCACGGCTGAGCACACAGCTCGGATGCCGGGATGCTGCCGAGGTGTTGCGGCGAACGCTTCTTGTCGACGGGTATGCAGCCCGCCGGTACGTCACCGCGGCCACTGCCGTGCACCGGGAGTTCGACATCACATCGGGCGGGCTGCTGCCGGGGCGGTTTCCCCAGCTGGCCGCAGCGCTGGCTGATGGGGCGATGTCAGTGAGCGGGTTCTTGGCCTGCACGGTGCCACTGCAAAAAGCCGCGCGGATCGGGCTCGCCGATCGCTTGGCCGCAGATGCGGTGCTTGCGCGGTTCGCGACTGGGCTCCCGCTGGACGGCGATGGTGGTGATGACGCGGACGGTGGCGCGGACAGTGCCGCGCGCGGTGACGGTGGCGAGAGCGCACCGCCGCCGACGACCGATGAGTTGGCCGGACTCACTGCGCACATCATCGCCCGCCTCGACCCGGACGGCGCCGAGCCGAAAGACCGTGCGGGCAAGCGACGCCGCTACTTCACGATCGGACGCCTGCGGGACGGATCCGTGCCTGTGCGCGGCGAGCTGCTCCCGGAGGTCGCCGCACAGCTGGAGAAGCTGGTCGACAGCCTGATGAACCCGAAAGCGGATGACGAGGCTCGCGCTGGAGGCCGCGTGCGATTCCGCCCCTCCGACGACGACGTGAGTGATGACGAGGGCAGCAATGACGCCGGCGCTGAGTACAGCACCACGCCTGCTGCCGCGGCCGCCGATGATGATGCGGGTCTCTTCGACCGCGCCGATGGTCTCCCGGCTCACAAAGCCGCATCGCCTCCACCAGAGGCGGCCGATCTGCGCACGCATGCGCAGAAGCGGCACGACGCGTTCGCGAGCATCGTGATGGTCACCGCAGCATCCGGAGGCATGCCCACACTCGGCGGCGCTGCGCCCACCCTCGTCGTGTCCGTACGCGACGAAGACTTCGCCAACCGCACCGGGCGAGCCACCGTGGAGGGCGCCGGATACGACGTCCCCCTCGGCGCCGCCGACCATGCGGCATGTGCAGGCGGGGTCGAACGAGTGCTCTTCGACGAGCATGGCGCGATCGTCGCGATCAGCACCAGTGCGCGCATTTTCACTGGCCGTCAACGCCAGGCAATCGTGCTCCGCGACCGAAAATGCCTCATTCCCGGGTGTGACATCCGTGCGGAATGGTGCGAGATCCATCATGTGATCGAACACGCCCGCGGCGGGCCGACCCACACAAGCAACGGGGTCCCCCTGTGCTGGCATCACCACCGCACCCTGGATGAGCAAATCTGGCAGGTTCGCATGCGCAATGGGGTGCCCGAAGTCCGCGGTCCCACCTGGTGGGATCCCTACGGAAAATGGCGATCGCCCCACCTGGACTATCGAGCCGTCGACGAAGCCCTCGACACCGAGCGCGTCGCCGCGTGGGCCACCTGGTGAGTGCTCACACGCCCCATCAGGGTATTGTTCCGAGTGAACACACACGTGCTCCGGGGTCGGTGTAATTCCGAACCGGCGGTCATAGTCCGCGACCCGAAGCCCTCCGGGGCCGAGGTTGAACCGGTGAAATTCCGGTACCGACAGTCACAGTCTGGATGGGAGAAGCACGATGGTCGACATTTCGCGGTGACGCGAAAGATCGACCCTCATCACCCTCGGCAGCACCGACGCCGAGAGGATGACCGTGGAACTTCTGCGCTGGCTCGTTGACGCCTTCAACTCCCAGTGGATGCTGCCCGGCGGGCAAACGCTGCTGATCCGCGAAGTCGTCGGCAACATCTTCGGTCTCGCAAGCGCGCTCGGCGGCATGCGCCGCAGAATCTGGGCTTGGCCCGTCGGCATCGTCGGAAACCTGCTGCTTCTGACAGTGTTCCTCGGGTCGATCCTCAGCCCCGAACACTCCCTGCCGAATCTGCTCGGTCAGGCCGGACGCCAGGTCATGTTCATCGCGGTCGCGATCTACGGCTGGATCCGCTGGCGCCAGGCGAGAGCCGACAACGGTCAGGTGACCCCGCGCTGGGCGCCGAGCGGTGCGCGCATCGGTCTCGTCCTCGTCATGGTGCTCGGTACCCTCGCCCTCACGCCGCTGTTCCGCGTGCTCGGATCATACGAACCGGTGTGGGCGGATGCCTGGACCTTTGTCGGTTCACTCCTGGCGACGTACGGCATGGCCAAGGGATGGACGGAGTTCTGGCTCATCTGGGTGGCGGTCGACATCGTCGGCGTACCCCTGCTGTTCAGCGCCGGTTACTACGCCACCGGGTTCATGTACGTCTTCTACGGCGTCTTCACCGCGGTCGGCTTCGTCGTCTGGTGGCGGGCGCACACGAACGCCAAACCGAAGATCGACACGATCATGCCGGATCCCCGCGTGGTCGAAGTGGAGGACAATAGGGACTGATGTTCGACAGCCCCCTTTCCGCGTCTGCCTACGAGGTTCTCGGCGTCGACCCGACGGCGACAGACGATGAGCTGCGTCGCGCGTACCGGCTGAGGCTGCGTCAGACGCACCCAGACACCGGCGGTGATGCCGCCGACTTCATCCAGGTGCAGCGCGCCTGGGATCTCATCGGCACCCCCGAGGGCCGTGCCGCATATGACCGCGGGCACGGTTTCTCGGCAGCATCCGATGAACCGGGCTGGGACGGCTGGCAGCCGCCCCGCCCGCAGACCGACACGCGTCCGCGCGCTCGCTCGTACGGGCATCCGGGAGGCTGGCGACGCGAGCGCTACCTGCGACTGATCCGCGAGTGGGCTGGCCACGGCGTCGACGTGCCCGACCCCTATGACCCGGCACTGGTGCGATCCGCACCGCGCGAGGTGCGGCGGCTGCTCGCCGACGCCCTCGCCGAGGAAGCGACAGCGCGCACCGTCTCGGATCTCGGCATGGGATTCACCGTGTGGCACGACGTTCAAGCGGGGGCGGATGCCGATGCCAAGCTCGACCACGTCGTGCTCAGCCCGTCCGGGCTCTACGGCATCCTGTCTGAGGACTTCAGCGAGGTCGTGCGGTTCCGTCGTGGCGAGATCATCGGACGCGGCGTGGACGGTCGGGCGCCAGTGGCGACCCTGCTCGCCCGCATGCGCGTGATCGCCAAGGCCGCGCGCGTGCGCTTCGGCGGGGCGATCGTGGTGCTGCCGGATGACGATCTCGATCAGGCGATCAACGAGCTCGGCAAGGTGCGTGGCATCCCGGTGGTCGTCGTGCGGCGCAGCGCGCTGGCGACCGTACTCCGCCGCGGCGTGCCGGGTGCGCGCGACATCGGCGGCAACGAACTGTTCGATGTGCGCACCCGACTGCAGCAGACCGTGCGGTTCGTGTGAGGGTCACATCCTCCCGGGTTCTCGCCACGATCGAGGCGAAGGCAGCATCCGCCGGGTTCGCGCTCGATGATACGCAGCGCGAGCTGATCGCTGAGCTCGCACGCGTCACCCGCGCGGATGGCAGCCTGTTCATCCACGGGCCAGCCGGACGCGGGAAGTCGTGGATCGCGAACGCCTACTTCGACGCGTTGCCGACGCCGCGTAAGACCCGCGTGCACTTCCACGGATTTTTGGATGCTCTGCACCGCAGCATCCATCGCCGGCGCGACGAGCAGGATGCCGTCGAGCGCGCGATCGACGATGTCGTGGGCGATTCCCGCGTGCTGTTCTTCGACGAATTCCACGTGCACGATTCCGGGGACGCCCGGCTGCTCACCCGGCTGCTGGAGCACGTCTTCCGGCAGGATCTGATCGTGTTCGCCACGTCGAACTATGCACCCGAAGACCTGCTGCCGAACCCTGTCTGGCACCACATGTTCGAACCGGGAATCGCGCTCATCACCGAGAATATGCAGACGTTCGAGCTCGCTGGTCCGACCGACTACCGCGCCACCCCTCAAGATCATTCGAGCGGTTTCGCCGCCGGCACGTGGACGCACACCGTCCCAGAACCTGCGCCAGCCGAAGATGAGGCGACTTTCTCGCCTGTGCGGGGCCGCGAGTTTCCGGTGCTCGCGATCCGCGAAGACGAGCTGTGGATCTCGTTCCATCAGCTCTGCGAGACGCCGACCTCGACAATCGAGTATCTGGAGTGGGCGCGCATCCATCCGCGTTGGGTGGTGACCGACGTGCCCGCCTTCGATGTCGTCGACCGCGAAGCGCAGCAGCGCTTCATCAACGCCGTCGACGTGATCGCTGACCTCGGCGTTGCGACGACCTTCGTCTCGACGCACACGCTGCCCGAGTTCCTCGCCGCAGCGACCGCTCGGCCCGACGCCTTTCGCATGGTCAGCCGAATGCAGTTGCTGCGGCAAACCGCCGACAGACGAATGGCCTGACCCGCATACGGCCTGACCCGCATACGGCCTGACGCGCACACGGCCGGACGTGCACCGCTCAGACGCCGAGCGCTCGAGACGCTGCGAGGAACACCTCCCACTCGGCGCGCAAGGCCGCGAGGTTCTCCTGTCCGAGATCGGTGACCGAGTAGACCTTGCGAGCAGGGCCCGAAGCGGCTGGCTCCCACACGGCGGAGATCGCACCATCCGCTTCCATCTTCACGAGAGTCGGATACAGCTGGGCACCCTTGATCGGCTGGAGGCCCCCCTCGACGAGCGCCTGCGAGATGCCGTACCCATGTCGGGGCTGCGCCGCCAGCACGCTGAGGATCAACATCGGCAATGACGCTCGCTGCCAGGATGCGAGGCTCACTGCGCCTGTCCTCTCGGTCGATGCCGCCAGTTCATGTAACCGGTGACAACGCTGCTGATGAAGAGAAAGAGCATGGCGGGCTCCTTCCACGCACCGAAGGACCCGGTGAACGAAATCAGGACACACAGCATCAGCGGGACCCCGACGCCGAAGGAAGTGCTCCAGCGCCAGCGGCGTACTGCTGCGCTGTTGTCCTCAGCGGCCAGAGACCGCGCGAACGCGACCGGATGGCCGAACTCTCCGTAACAGTCCCCGTGCGCGGCAGCTCGAACACTGCGCTCATGCTCCCGAGCGGCCTTCTCGGAGATTCCGCGGCTGCGCATTGCGCCACGAAAGCGGGCGAGCCACTCGTCATCCGACCAGGCGGAACGGAGGGGCCGCCGAGGAACCGCGCGCGCCACCAGGAGTACAGCGACACCGGGCAGCACCATGGCAATCATCAGCATCCAGATCGGCACGTCGGCGAACAGCGTATGGTCGGGGTCCGCGTTCGCAGCCACGCCGACGCAGGCGAGCATGACCGCAACACCTCCGACGCCGAAGCCGATCGCCCATCTTGCTCTGCCGGCGATGAAGAGCGTCCAGGCGAGATTCGCGGCGATCGCTGCGGCGGCAATGCCGAGCACGACCCACAGTTGCCCGACGCCGATGTCGGTTCGCCACACACCGCGAGTCAACATCACCAGCGCACTCGAAGCGCCCAAGAACGTGAGGGCCGTGCCCGTGTAGGCGAGCGCCTGCCGCAGCCCGCCACCCTCTGAAGCGGCAACGGCTTCATCCTCAGTCCCGAGCGCACGAACATCTTCCCGGGCGATTTCCACCGGGTCGCCGAAGAGAACATCGGCAGACACGTCTGCCGCGTGCAGCGACGAAATCAGCTCACGCGCCCGTTCTTCGCGAGCCGCCGAGGGAACACGGGGGTGCGCGACGGCCACCATGTATCGCGAGGCCCACTTCTTGTCGCGCTCCGGCCAGTCATCGATTGACGCCATGCCCACCCCTAGTATCTAGATACATTTTGTATCTAGATACTGCATCATCTGTGGCGCGCTCGCAACTTCGGCAGCGCGTGCCAACGCGCCCCGCCTCACCAGCGGTTGTGCACGTCCTCTGCCCAGCCCTCCAGGCCGTCGATCGTGAGCCATTCGCCCTCATCGGTCTGCACCCGACCGGTGAAGACTCCAAAGCACTGGTGCGTCGTCGAGCGGATCAGCAGCAGGTTCGTGCGCGCATAGCGGTCATAGAAGGGCGTGAAAGTCAGTTCCATGCGGTCGGTGGTCATGCGCCACGGCGCCATCCAGTTCGACGGATCGAACTCCCACTCCAGCACTGTGGGGATCTTATGGACGCGGCCGTCGATCGTCACGCCGGTGTGCGAGATGCCATTGCGGAGGCCGTCTGGTCCTCCCCCGCCCAAGTTGATGCCGATCCGTTTGCCATCCACCTCGCCGACGGCGGCGCCCCAGTTCCAGTCCGTGCGGTATGGGCCGCGCGAGCGGGCATGGTCGAGCACGGCGAATCCGGATGCATCGTGCCGGACGCCGTCGATCGTGATCGTTCCGCTGGTGGGGCGGTCGACGTCCTTGACCGTGTAGTCGACGAGGAACCTACTGTGCGGTGACGCCAGCCCCATCGCCTCGTGCCCCGGGCGGGTTTCCGCGAGCACTTCGACCTGCACGCGCGGAGTGCTCGCGAGCAGTCTGGTGCCGGCATCCGAATCTTCAAAACGAAGATCTATCGTGCGCCCGCGCGAGGTGTTCACTCCGGCTCCGTGGGTTCCGGTCATCGAAAGCCCGCGGCCGAGCGGCGAGATCTCGAAGGCGTCGATCGCGGTGAGCGTCGCGCGCTCCAGCACCCACACCTGGCGGACGTTCGCGTAGTCGAGCCCGCCGATCGTGAGTGCGAAGATGTGCGTCGGGGTGACGATCCCCCAATACTCCCAACGTTTCGTGCGACCCCAGCCGTAGCATCCGCGTCCGACCCCGTCGGTGTCGTGCAGTTGCTGTCTCGCCCACCCGATGGATGCCGGATTCAACCGCCCTCGATCATCGGTGAGCCGAACCGGCTCGGTGATCTCGTGATCGCTCATCGCACGCTCTTGATCGGAATGACCGACAGTGCGCCCACGATCGCGAACACGATGCCGGCGATGAACACCGCGGTGTAGCTGCCGGTGATAGCGATCAGGGCCCAGACGATCACCGGGGTCATCGCCTGGGGAAGAGTCGTGGCGATGTTCAGGATGCCGAGGTCCTTCGCGGCTGCCTCCGCCTTGGGCAGCACCTCGTTCATCAGGGCTGAGTCGACGCTCATGTAGACGCCGTAACCGAGTCCGAAGATCGACGCGAGCGCGAACATGCCGCCGATGCTCGGTGCGAACAGAGGAATAGCGAGCGAGGCGGCCATGATCAGCGACGCCACGATCACGAAGATCTTGCGGCGCTGTATCCGGTCACTGATCTTGCCGGTGATGAATGCTGTCGCGAGGGCACCAACGAGCATCACGGCGGTCAGCGGCGTGCTCAGAGCGGTGGATTCTGCATCGGAGACGCCGATGTAGTCGCGCAGGATGTACAGCAGGTACGACTGCACGCTCTGGTACGCGAGGATCAGCAGGAAGCGGCCGGCGAACGCCCACCAGAAGTCGGGGTAGAGCTTCGGGCTGACGTAGAAGCTCGCGAAGAACTCCTTCCAGCTGAAGCGCGGAACCTCAAGATCGCGCGAGGAGAAGTCGCGGTTGAAGATGGTGAACAGCAGCGTGACCACGAGGATCACCGCACCGAAGGTGGCGTAGCCGATGCCGATGCTGTTCGCGAAGAATCCGGCGCCGGCGACGCCCAGGCCCATTCCGACGAACGTCCCCATCGCCAGGACTCCCGATGCCACCCCGAAGCGCTCGCGCGGGATGCGGTCCGGGACGATTGCGGCCTGCGCGGTGGCGACCGCGTTCAACGCGAGCATGACGAGCACCCAGTAGACGCCGAGTGTCCAGAGCTGGCCGGCGCCGGAGAGCAGCACCATGCACAGCGCAGCGGTGGCGGCGCTGATGACCATCCACGGCGCACGCCGGCCGAAGCGGCTGCGGGTGCGGTCGGAGAACGCGCCGATGAGCGGGTGGATGATGATCGCACCGATCGAGGCGGCAGTCATCACGATCGCCAGGTTGGCGACCTTGTTCGCCGGGTCGATCTGCTGCACCTGGTCGGGGATGAAGATGACCATGAAACTCGCGTAGCAAGCCAGGAGTGCGGCGTTCATGACGAACAGCCACGTCATCAATCGACGGTCGGTCGTACGCGGTGGTGCGGGCAGCACAGTGCTCATGGGTCTTCCTCCTCCGCGGCTTCATCGCCGCAGCGCCTCACGCATCTCACCGTCGGGCACAGCGAGTGCGAGACTCACAGTATGCCCGAAAATGCCACGTTGCAAAACGGATGGCACGTATCGCCATATAACATTCAGGAGTGACCAGCACCGACCCGATCGCCGATATCTCCATCGGCGGCGAAATGATCCGCCTCGGCCAGTTCCTGAAGTTCTCGGGACTTCTCGACTCCGGCGGCGACGCCAAAGAGGTCATCATCGACGGGTACGTCAGCGTCAATGGCGAAGAGGAGCGGCGGCGCGGACGCCAGCTGCACGACGGCGATCTGGTGTCGTTCGAGGGGCGCACGGTTCGCGTGAGGCCCTGATCAGCCCTTCGTCAGATCCTCGGCGAGCATCACGAGAATCCCGCTCGGACCGCGGAGATAAGTGAGCTTGTAGACGTCCTGATAGTTCGCGACACCTCGAAGCGGGTAGCATCCGTGTCGGGCCGCGACCTGGAGCGCTTCGTCAATGTCGTCGACGGAGAAGGCGACGCGATGCATGCCGATCTCGTTGGGAAGAGTGGGTTCGGTCTCGATCGCTTCGGGGTGGATGTACTCAAAGAGCTCAATGCGGCCGTGGCCGTCTGGCGTCTCGAGCATCGCGATCTTCGCGTGATTGCCGTCGAGCCCGACGGCCGTATCGGCCCATTCGCCACTGACGGTGTCGCGTCCGACCACGGTGAGTCCGAGGTCTGTGAAGAACGCGATCGTCGCTTCGAGGTCGCGCACAGCGATCCCGACGTTCTCGAACCTGATGGACATGCGGCCAACGCTACCGAGGACCGTCCAACGTCACCAGGGGATGCGACGATTCCGATGGGCACGGCTGCGAGGATACCTACGGTCGAGTCAGAGAAGTGACAGTTCTCGGAGTTGCCGGCGGGACGTAATACCGAGCTTTCGGAAGATGTTGCGCAGGTGGGCTTCGATCGTGCGCGGGCTCAGGAACAGCTGCGTCCCAACTTCCCGAGATGTCGCGCCCGTGGCGACCAGCCTCGCCACGTGCAGCTCGTGAGATGTGAGCTCGTCGGCAGGTTGGGCGGTCCGCTTGCGCGGAAACTCCCCGGTGGCGTTCAGCTCGCGCTCCGCACGCGCGGCAAATGCCTCTGCGCCCATGCTCGACAGCAGGTCATGAGCGGTGCGCAACTGCTTCCGGGCGTCCTGACGTCGCCCTGCACGGCGTAGCCATTCTCCGTAGACGAGGTGGGCACGCGCGGCTTCCGCGGCCAGCCGTGACTCCTCGAGGCGCGCAATCGCCTCGAGATAGTGTTCCTCAGCGGCGGGCCCGCTGATAGTCAGCGCCCGTGAACGTGCCTCGAGACCGAGGGCCCACGACGTCCCGCAAGCACGCGCGCGCAAACTCAACTGCTCGAGAGCAAGCGCCGCGCGATCGGGGTCACCTGAGCGAACGGATGCCTCGATCAGCTCAGGAAGGGCCGTGGTACTTAGCGACAGCTCGCCTGAATCGCGCGCCCATGCGGCAGCCTCCTGCGCGAGCGAATACTCACCGAGCCCGTTGTGGAGCACCGCCATCGCGTACTTTGCCAAGGCGACCTCGACCCCGTCTTTGGGGTAGCTGACATCATGGGACGTCAGCTCGTTCAACTCGGTCGCCGCAGCGCGATCGCCACGCCAGGCGGCCAAGATAACGTGTGCGTGACGTAGCGGCACACCACCGGTCGATTCACTGATCGCGGTCGCTTCTGCGGCCAGTCCGCTGGCGTGAGAGAGTTGACCGCTGATGACCAGGACGTTGGCCTGGAAGCTCAAGGCGGCGGGGAGCGCGGTCAGGTCACCGGCAGAACGCGCCAAGTCGACGTTGCGGGCAGCCAATAAATGGGCGAGATCATCCTCGAGGATTCCGACGGCGACTCGACCCGCCAGCCAGAGCCATGAGCGGCTGTGATCGTCCGGCACACTATCTTCGGCCGTGGCGTCGCGGAACGCCTCCAGCGCGGGCCGAAGCTTGGGGATGCCTTCGGCGAACCCCCGCCTCACTGCCACTGCGATCCCGTCCAGAAGCAGATCCACGGGTCGCATGGGGATCCCTGGTTCGGGAGCTACGAGAGCCGCCTCGGCAATGCTTGCCGCAACACGGCCGCCGTTAATAATCGCCGCGTCGAGCGCGTGAAGATACGTCTCGCGAGACAGAGCAGCGTCCAGCGGCGCGAGTTTCTGAGCAGCGTCCAGCAGCATCTGCGGCACGTCCCGCCCACGCGTGAGGTGAAACGCGACCTGGGCACGCAGCCGCTCAAGACGTGCGCGCTGCAGGGCATCCAGTGGGCCGGTCATCGCTAGCGCGAGCAATGTCAGCGCGGCCTCAGAGGCACCGGCCTGATGCTTGGCGTGCGCTGCTTCCAGTGCCCGTCTGGCACGGTGGATCGGCTCCGGAGACAGCTCGGCTGCTTGCTGAAGAAACGCAGCGGCGGCGGCCAGACCTCCACGTGCACGCGCACGGTCGGCAGAACGCTCCAACTCCGTGGCGACATCCTCGTCGGTTCCCAGTACCGCCTGTGCGCGATGCCAGGCACGCCTGTCTGGGTCTGTCCCCGGCTCGGTGACGGCAGCGAGCGCGGAGTGCGCCTGTCGGCGGTCCGGGGGCGTCGCGGCTTGGTAGACCGCGGAGCGCACGAGCGGATGCCGGAACCGCACACGCGTGTCAATCTCCAGCAATCCGGCGGTTTCGGCAGCTGCCGCTGACTGCGGGTCGATCCCCAAGTGCGCAGCAGCACGCCGCAGAAGTGCCGTGCTGCCGGTTGGGTCGGCCGCGGCAACCAGCAGCAGCATCTGTGTCTCAGGCGGCAGGCCACCTGAGCGGCGCTGGAAGCTGTCCTCGATGCGACGGGGAACGCTCGCCACGTCAGGCAGTTCAAAGCCGCCGGCGCGTTGTGCTAACGGTGCGCTCAGAGGAAACTCCAGCAGCGCCAGAGGGTTGCCATGCGCCTCGGCCACGATCCGGTCGCGCACCCGACCATCCACGGGTGTGTGGATGACGCCGGCAAACAGCGTTCGCGCATCAGTCTCGCCGAGTCCGCGCAGCTGCAGTTCGGGCAGACCAGCGAAAGCGAGTGACTCACCGCCCGACTGGTCACGCAACGCGAACACCAACGCCAGACGCTCAGCCGCCAACCGCCGCGCCACAAACGCTAGTACCTGCGCGGACGCTTGATCGAGCCACTGCGCATCGTCAACGAGACAAACCAGCGGACCTTCCTCTGCAACCTCAGCGAGGAGGTTGAGTGTGGCCAACCCGACCAGGAATCGGTCTGGTGCGGTGCCGTCCCGTTGCCCAAATGCCACACCGAGGGCAGCCCGTTGAGGTTCGGGTAGCGCATCGACGCGATCCAGTAACGGCCCACACAGTTGGTGGAGGCCGGCGAACGCGAACTGCGACTCAACTTCCACGCCGATCGGAGACTCCACGCGAAACCCCAATGAAGCCGCCGTATCACGGCCAAATTCGAGCAACGCAGTCTTCCCGATCCCGGCCTCCCCGCGCACCACAAGCACGCCGCTTCGCCCCGCTCGCGCGTCGGAGAGGAGCCCTTCGACTGCTTCGCGCTCGGCGCGTCGGCCCAACAGGTCGACCAAGGCAGCTCCTCTCAGAGCACGTTGGCGCTCATATTACGCAACTGTCACCGATGCGAACAGTGCAAGCCAGCTGTAGCCGGCCGCGCGCCGACTGAGGAAGCGGAGGTTCTACCGACGCGAACGCCGCACCTGCGGTGCGAGCCTGACATTACGACGAACTGGCGCGACTGAATTGCCGCACGTCATCCATCCGAAATGAACCACAGAACGGACGAGAACATGGGAATCATCACCGTTGGCACTGAGAACAGCACGCCGATCGAGCTCTATTACGAGGATCAGGGGGTAGGTCAGCCCGTAGTCCTGATCCATGGGTATCCGTTAGACGGACACAGCTGGGAGCGTCAGACGCGCGTACTGCTCGCCGCGGGGTACCGCGTCATCACCTATGATCGTCGAGGTTTCGGCCGGTCCTCAAAGGTCGGATTCGGCTACGACTACAACACGTTCACGGACGATCTACACAACGTGCTGGAAAGCCTCGACCTCCACGAGGCCGTGCTCGTCGGATTCTCGATGGGCACGGGCGAACTCGCCCGCTACGTCTCCAGACACGGACACGAACGGGTCGCGAAGCTTGCGTTCCTCGCTTCGCTGGAGCCCTTCCTGGTCGCGCGCGACGATAACCCCGGGGGCGTGCCGCGGATGGTTTTCAACGAAATCGAAGCAGCCGCGAGAAGCGATCGCTTCGCCTGGTACTCGCAGTTCTTCGCCGACTTCTACAACCTCGACGAGAATCTGGGCAGTCGCATCAGCATGGAGGCGGTTACCGCGAGCTGGAATGTCGCCATCTCCAGCTCTCCCGTCGCAGCCTACGCCGTCGTCCCCTCGTGGATCGAGGACTTCCGCACCGATGTTGCCGCAGTCCGCGCCAGTGGCAAGCCGAGCCTGATTCTGCACGGCACCGCCGACAGGATCCTCCCTATCGACGCCACTGCCCACCGCTTCCGCCAGGCGCTGCCCGACGCACAGTATGTCGAAGTTGACGGTGCCCCGCATGGGTTGCTGTGGACACACGCTGAAGAGGTCAACGTGGCTTTGCTCGCATTCCTCGACTCGACCCGTGAAGCGCACAGAGACGTCTCCGACAAGACTCTGCTGAGAGTACCCGGAAGGGTCTAGGAGACGTCATGGCCTGGAGCACTCGCGAGCTTGCTGACATGGCGGGCACGACGATGAACACTATTCGGCATTACCATCGGCTCGGCCTGCTCGACGAGCCTGAACGCAGGCACAACGGATACAAGCAATACGGGGTGCACCACCTCGTGCGCGTACTCCGAATCCGACGACTGGTCGAGCTGGGAGTACCGCTTGCGAAGGTGGGGCCCGTCGGCGCGAGCGATGAGGGCATGCCGGATGCGTTGCGCGCGGTGGACGCGGAACTGGCGGCACGCATCGCGCGTCTGCAACAGGTGCGGGCTGATATCGCTGAGATCTTGCGCGATGACGCACCGGCCGATGCGCCCTCGGGGTTCGCGTCGGTGGCAGCGCACCTGTCTGATTCGGACAGCTCGATCGTCCACATCTACACCCAGCTCTACGACGAGGACGCGCTCGCAGATCTGCGGCGCATGGTGGAGGTGGATGCTGATACCGATGCTCTCGGGGACGAGATCAAACGACTTCCCGCGGATGCGGATGAAGCGATCCGGCAGCGGCTCGCCGAACGGCTTGCACCTGCGCTCGCACGGAACCTGATCGATTATCCATGGCTTTCAGACCCGGCGGGGCATCTGTCGAAAAGCGAGCGCGTGACGCAGCAGACATTCATCGAGGCGATTGCGGAGCTCTACAACCCTGCCCAGATTGATGTCCTCGCTCGCGCAGGCATCCTCGCCCGCGACGCCGGCCAGCACATGCACCCCGGAGCGACTTGACCTTGTTCTGAGAACACGGTTTCTAATAAGGGTCAACTCGAGAACCGCTCGGGTTTATCGACACGACAAGAAAGGAAATCCAGATCATGAACTTCTTCCAGGATCTCATCAGCAACCTCCAAAATCTC
The DNA here is from genome assembly GCF_051842855.1 of Microbacterium sp. A94. Taxonomy (NCBI): domain Bacteria; kingdom Bacillati; phylum Actinomycetota; class Actinomycetes; order Micrococcales; family Microbacteriaceae; genus Microbacterium; species Microbacterium sp. A94. Next base: position 452,667 of record NZ_JBPXMU010000002.1, read on the forward strand.
GTGGCCCAGGTGCCCGAGATTATTCAGCCACTAGTGATCATGCTTGCCGGCGCGATCCCCGCCATCGAAGGGGATATCGCTGCCGTGATTGGCATTGTCGGCGGACTCAACCCGGTCGTCGCGGGACTCGCCGGCGCCGCGGGAAACTTCGCCACAGTCCTCCTCACGGTGCTTCTCACGTCGCGGGCACGCAGCGCCATCGTCAACCGCAGGGAACGGGTCAACGCGGCCGCGGGGGCCATGGAATCCACGGCATTCGGCAGCAGCCAGCCCGCAACAGCGCAGCAACTGGCGGCAGCGACATCTACCAAACCCGAGTCAAAGGGCCGCGCAAAGGGCCGCGAACGCCTCAACAACTGGTTCGTTCGCTTCGGAGTTCCCGGTGCGAGCCTCCTCGGCCCGCTGGCGCTCCCCACCCAGGTCACGTCCGCGATCCTTGTTGCGAGCGGATCACCCCGAGCGTGGGTCCTGCTTTGGCAGGCTGCGGCCATCGTTCTCTGGACGACGATCTCCAGCGTCTCGGCCTGGCTCGCTCTCACGGTCGTCTTCCTGGTGTGAGCCGGGGTGCGCATGGAATGGAACTACACGATGTACCAACTTCGACCGGGCGACATAGCCCTACCACCGACCAGATCCATCGACCTGAAGGGAACCGACTCGATGATTGACGTGCCTAGAGGCCCACAACCGGCCTCCTCGAAAAGTACAGATGAATCAGCGCTGTCTGGGAATCCGACGCTGGCAGAAGACCTGTTGCTTCTCCTGTTTCAACCCGGGATCGGGGCAATCGCCGGTGAGGGCACGCTGTACTACGTGCTCGCGGGCGCCGTGCTCACCGACCTCGCCCTCGGTGAGCACGTTCGGACCGGCAGCGGACGAACCGGGGGGACGATTGTGGAGGCCATCGCCGAGAGCCCGCCGGCTGACCACCTACTTCGTGCCAGTTGGGAGTATGTCGCAGAGAAGCCGCGAGGTGTGCAAACCGTGCTCGCTGCGGTAGGCCCCACTCTGCGGGAGCCGCTGCTGGACCGACTCGTCGAACGCGGAGACATTCAGCGAGTGGCCCGCAAGACATTGGGCCTATTCAACAGCTCCGCGCTCAAGGATGGCAACGGACACCGCCGTGACAAATTGCTCGCCGATGTCCGAGCCGTGCTCGTCGACGGAGCACCGGCGACACCCCGCGTCGCGGCGCTCGCGGCGCTGCTCTACGGGAGCGGAACCCTGCCCCAGTTCGACCGCGATATCCCGTGGACATCTCCGATGATCACGCGCGCCGCGGAGCTCACGGCAGGAAACTGGGGCGCGGATGCTGTGACGAACGCTGTGACGCGTACCGTCACAGCGACGATCGTGAACAGTGTCGTCGTCGCCGCAGCCGTGTTACCTCGCGGATGACCGCTTATCGCTCTGAATGGACCTCGTCATGCATCTGCTGACTATCTTTTCCCACCCCTTCCGCGACAGGTACCCCGCGGCTGTGATGGATTCCTTCCATGATCCGTTCATGCGGGCGGGCCATACGATCGACGTGCTGGACCTGCACCGAGAGCAGTTCGATCCGAGGTTCACCGCGGAGGATCACGCCCATTTTTGGGGTGGTCCAGTCCCGCCCGGGATCGAAGAAATACATCGACGGGTCGAGGAGGCTGACCGACTCGCGTTCGTCTTCCCCGTGTACTGGTGGTCGATGCCCGCCCTCATGAAGGGGTGGATAGAGCGGGTGTTCACGGCGGGTTGGGCATACCAATACGGTAGGGGAGTCGAGGACCGAGGCAGAGCGCCGCTTCACGGGCTCCTTCCATCGACACCCACAGTGCTCATCGGTGTCGGCGGCTCGAAACAGACCACGTACGAAAAGTACGGTTACGACGACGCGATGCGCACACAGTTGGACGTCGGCATCTTCGCCTACTGCGGAATCAACGATGTCGAAAGCCATCTAATTTACGATGTAGAAGGCGACCACAACGCGCCGAATCGAGAAGCGGCACTCGTACAGGCTCACGAGATCGGACGCTCATTCGCTGCTTCTGACAGGACAACCCGTCATGCGAAAGAGGAACACCTCGAGCGTCGGCGCACACAGGGCGCTACTGTCAATTTCCGGCCGCGGTAGGTCTCGTCAACTGGCGCGCCTGGGTCCGATACTGCGCGGGAGAGACGCCGATCACGCGGTGAAATGCGGTGCTGAACGCGCTCTCAGACCGGTACCCGGTCTCACGTGAGAGCTCAGCGATCGACAGGGTGTCGCGAGCGAGAGCATCACGGGCGAGACTCATACGCCATTGGATGAGGTATTCCAACGGCGGCACCCCCACGCTGCTTCTGAAGGCTTGGGCAAATGCGGAGCGCGACATATGGCTGATTCCGGCGAGCTCTGTGAGATTCCAGGAGTGCGCCACGTCCGAGTGCATCGCGCGCAGCGCGCTACCGATGCCGTCCTCGTTCAGAGCACCCAGCCACCCTGTGGGGCGGTCTGTCTGACCGGCATGAACGCGCAGCATGTGCACAAGCAGGATCTGAGCAAGGTGATTCTGCACGAGTGCGCCGCCGACTGCGGCGATCGTGACTTCAGTGGCAAGAAGATCGATCAGCTGTGCGAGCCGTTTACCCTGAGGGTCAGCGGCACGCACGATCACGAGCGGTGGCAAGAGATCGGTGAGGAGCGCAGCGTTGCTGTCGTCGAATCCGATGTGTCCGACGCAGAGGTAGAGGTCTTCTTCGACCTCCTGGCCAATCCGCACAAACCCGTCTTCGGCATCAGCCCACACCGGCTCCGCGGGACGCGGGGTCGCGTCGAGCGTGCTGGCCAGCACGTAGGACGGCGGGTTGCCCAGCAGAAAAGTATCCCCCTCCTTCAGGAGCACGGGTTCGTGCCCATCAAGGATTAACCAGCACGTTCCTCGCACAAGACCGCCAATGCGCACGTGCAGGAACGTGTCGAACCGTAACGCCCAATCCCCCGCGGCGCGAAGATTGGGTCCCACCACCGTGCGGGGCCGGAGCAGGCCGATCGCGTCGGCCATAGGGTCCTGAAATCCGAGCATCGAGCACCCCCTATGGACGATCTGTAAAGAATGGTGGACTTCTATTGATCAATAGTACCTATTTCCCCTGCAGTATGGGTGCTGATCACATCGACCGAGAGTGACGGAGACACACAGTGTTGGAGACGCACATGGGACAACTTGAGGGCAAGACTGCAATCGTCACAGGCGGCAGCACAGGGATCGGCCTGGCCACCGGTGTTCGGCTGGCGGACGAAGGCGCGCACGTATTCATCACCGGTCGGCGCAAGGCCGAGCTGGAAGCGGCCGTCGAGACCATAGGACGAGATCGAGCCACTGCGGTCGTCGGCGACATCGCCGTGATGGCAGATTTGGATCGCCTATACGAGACGGTCCGGACACGGGGGAAAGGCCTGGACGTGCTCGTTGCGAACGCGGCGATCGGAGCGTTCGCGACCCTGCAACAGACCACAGAGGAACATTTCGATCAGACCTTCGCGATCAACACCCGCGGCACGCTTTTCACCGTGCAGAAGGCACTGCCATTGCTCAACGATGGGGCATCAGTGATCCTGACCGGTTCAACCGCGGCTGACCGAGGCATGGACGCATTCGGCGCATACGCCGCGTCAAAAGCAGCCGTTCGGTCGTTCGCGCGAACGTGGTCCACCGAGCTGAAGGACCGCGGCATCCGTGTCAATGTGATCTCGCCAGCCTGGATCGAGACTCCCGGCGGGACCGCCGCTTTCGGGGACGAAGAGACCGCCCGAGCCGTTATGGAGAATGTCGCCGCGACCGTGGCCAAGGGCCGCATGGGCCGGCCTGAGGAAGCGGCCGCCGTCGTGGCCTTCCTGGCCTCGGAACAGAGCAGCTACGTCGTAGGCGCGAACCTCTACGTCGACGGTGGAGAGAATCAGACCTAACAGATGCGTGGCGGCTGAGTGCTCACCTGGTGCCGTAACGCCGCCACCATCACTCCTTCGAGACAGGGCCATCCACGCCCAGATGCCGCCGAAGCGCGGCGGAGATGTCATCGAGATGAGCGAGCTGCTGCGGGGTGAGAGCCTCGACGAAGAGCTCGCGCACCGCTCGCAGGTGCGGAACGGATCCGGTCCGAAAGGCCGCTCGACCAGATTCCGTCGCGGTGACATCCACTCCGTGCACATCGTCAACACAGGGCACTCGCCCAATCAGCCGGCGCTTCTCCATCCGTCCCAAGTGATGCGAAAGTCGACTGCGCTCCCATCCGATCAGCGCCGCCAGCTCCGAAGACCGCAGAGTGCGCCGCGGCGCCTCTGTCAGAGCGAGCAGCACCTGATAGTCCCCCGCCGACAGCGACGACTCGCTCTGCAAACGACTGTCCAGGCGTGCGCGCAGCGTGTTGGCCGTCTCGATGTAGTCCCGCCAGATGCGCAGTTGCTCTCGCGTGGGCATCGTCCGGTGATTCTCGGCCATCTCGTCTCCCTGGAATAGATACGTCAATACCCATGTTGCAGCATTGACACGTCAACTCGGATGGCCCGATGACGAGAAGGGCGCTGATGATGGCAATTCAGATCGGTGACATCGAGTTCGGACTGAACTCCTTCGGCGACATCGCCACCGACGACGGGCGAGTGCTGTCGGATGCTGAAACGCTCCGGTTGCTCGTCGATGAGGCGCAGCTGGCAGAGTCGGTCGGGCTCGATGTGTTCAGCGTCGGGGAGCACTACCGGGAGGGCATGGTCGACGCGGCCACTCCCGTGATCCTCGCCGCCGCGGCGCAGGCCACATCGACCATCCAGCTGGGAACATCGGTAACCGTCCTTTCGACGCAGGACCCGGTCCGGCTTTATCAGCAGTTCGCAACCGTTGATGGCCTTTCCAACGGACGGGCGCAATTGGTGCTCGGGCGCGCATCGGCGATCGAGTCGTTTCCGCTGTTCGGATACGACATCGCCGAGTACGAGCAGATCTTCAACGAGAAACTCGACCTGTTCCTGCGGCTGATGCATGAGGATCGTGTCACCTGGACGGGCCAGTATCGTGCGCCACTTGAGAACGTGCGCCTGCATCCGCGGATGCCGCAGGGAGGGATCCCCGCGTGGATGGGAATCGGCGGGAGCCCCGATTCCGTCGTCCGCGCGGCACGGCACGGCCTGCCACTGATGATGGCCATCATCGGCGGACGCCCCGACCGCTTCGCCGGGCACGCCGAGCTGTATCTGCGCGCTCTCTCGCAGTTCGGACGAGCGGAACTGCCGATCGGTCAGCACTCCCTCGGCTTCATCGCCGACACCGATGAGGAAGCAAAGAACATGCACTGGAAGTACTGGCAGCCCGTTGTCACCGCACTGAGCAAGGAGCGCGGGTTCTACCCGCCCACCGCCGAGCGGTACGAGATTGAGGTCGACACCGGGGCGCTGTTCGTCGGATCACCAGAGACGGTGGCGCAGAAGGTCGCAAGCAACGTCCGCTCCAATCATCTGTCCCGCTTCGATCTGAAGTACGACCTGCTGCATCTGCCGAAGGGCGCTCGTGAGCACAGCATCCGCCTCTTCGGCGAGCGCGTCGCGCCTCGAGTGCGCGAGTTGCTCGACGAGAATCCCAGCGAATGGCACCTCACCGGACGCGCTCCTGAAGAGATCGTCAAGGGCGGCAAAGCCGTCCATGCCTGAAATCACGAGACCTGAGATCACGAGAAGAAAGAGATCATGAGCGACTTCACCCAGCTCGAGTTCGGCATCGATACGTTCGGAGACCTGCCCCGCGATGACCAGGGCAATGTCGTCTCATATGGTGCAGCGATTCGCGCCACCGTGGCGGAAGCGATACTCGCCGATGACGTGGGAATCGACGCGGTTGCGATCGGAGAGCACCATCGCCCCGAATTTGCGATCTCCTCTCCGGAGACTGTGCTGGCGGGGATCGCCACGGCGACCGAGCGCATCCGGCTCGGATCCGGCGTCACTGTACTGTCTTCCGACGACCCGGTGCGAGTTTTCCAGCGCTTCGCGACCGTTGACGCTCTGTCGAACGGGCGCGCGGAGATCATCCTTGGGCGAGGATCCTTCACGGAGTCCTTCCCGCTTTTCGGTTATGACCTCTCCGACTACGAGCTGCTCTTCGAAGAGAAGATCGACCTGTTCCACGCCCTACTCGACGAGAAGCCCGTCACCTGGGAAGGGACGACACGCGCCGCGCTGCAGGAGGCGGATGTCTTCCCGAAGACGGATTCGGGCCGGCTGCGCACGTGGGTGGGCGTCGGTGGCTCACCGCAGTCCGTGCTCCGCACAGCGCACTACGGGTTCCGGCTCATGCTCGCCATCATCGGCGGCGCACCCGCCCGCTTCTCCCCGTATGTCGATCTGTATCGGCGGGCGACCGAGCAGCTGGGCACCACTGCCTACCCGGTGGGTATGCACTCCCCCGGCTTCATCGCCGAGACAGACGAAGAGGCGAAGGAGATCTTCTACCCCGGGTACAAGGTGGTCCGAGACCGGATCGGTGCGTTGCGCGGCTGGCCGCCCCTGACTCGCTCCGACTTCGAGGCCGACGTTGAGCACGGGTCGCTGTACATCGGCTCGCCGGAGACTGTCGCTCGAAAGATGGCGAGCGCCATCCGCACCCTGGATGCCGGTCGGTTCGACCTCATCTATTCAGCCGGCGGCGCGATGTCCGCGAGCGCACGCCTTCGCACCGTCGAGCTGTACGGCAGCAAGGTGATCCCGATGGTGCGTGAACTGCTTGCTGAGACGCCCGCACGATCGTCCGTGACCGGAGAGGCCTTTCGGCGATGAATGAGAGGAGCGATATGGACACCAACTCCCGCGGCGGCACGACCATCGGCATCCTCGGAGCTGGCAAGGTCGGCACGGCACTTGCCCGCCTTGCCGTCAGCGCAGGTTACCGCGTGCTCATCGCCGGCTCTGGAGACCCAGAGCGGATCGCGCTCACGATCGAAGTACTCGTGCCGGGGGCGACCGCCGTCCGCCCAGAAGAGGCTGCCCGAGAGGCCGACATAGTCGTGCTCGCCCTCCCTCTTGGAAAGTACCGCCGCATTCCGGTGGCCGAGCTCGAAGGCAAGCTCGTGATCGACGCCATGAACTACTGGTGGGAGACGGATGGCATCAGAGACGACTTGAATGACCCGCGCACGTCGACGAGCGAGATCGTCCAAGAGTTTCTTTCCGGCTCACGCGTCGTGAAGGCGCTGAACCACATGGGGTACCACGACCTTGAGGAAGAGGCCCAGCCTGCCGACTCCGCAGACCGAAAGGCCATTGCGATAGCCGGGGACCGGGACATCGACCTCATACGCGTCGGAGAGTTCATCGACGTGTTGGGGTTCGACCCGATCATCACCGGGCCACTTGCCACAGGTGTCCTCCTACAGCCGGGAAACCCCACGTTCGGCGCCAACCTCCCGATCGATGATCTTCGCGAACTCATCGACCTCGCCGCCGCCGAGCGCTCTCCCACTCGCACCGCGCTCTGAACCGGCCAGCTCGTCCCGCGCCCGGCACCCCACTACCCATGCACCCCCAACTGGGCGAGGGCGGGCTCGGCTCCGCGCACCGTGATGGACCATTCGGGCCTGACGAATGATGACTTCTCGAGACGCACCCGTTGCTCGTCGACGGGTTCTCCGGTGCGCGGCGAGACCCGGGTGACTCCGTTCAGCTCGTAGCCGAGCTTCTTCGAGACGGTGAGGGATGCTTCGTTCCAGCTCGCGGCGCCCGATTCAGCCCACTCGGCCTCGAGCACATCGAATGCGAACATCAGCAGCGCTGCGCGCATCTCAGTTCCCAGCCCGCGGCCGTGCACCGACTGGGTGAGCCAGGATCCCGTGCCCACCGTGCGCCGACTGGCGAAGTCATACGCGGAGAGGTCCTGCGACCCCACCACGCGGCCCTCGAAATGGACGGCGAATGCGACGGTCCAGTGGTGCGGAGCGACGCGGTTGCGCAAGCTCCACTGAAACGCGGCAAGGTTTCGGGGAAGATCGCGGGGATCGGCGTCGGTCCACGGGACACTGAACGGCGTGCGCTCGGGTTCATGAACACCGTCGAGCGCGGCCTGCGCGAGTCCGGGCAGATCGGCGTCCCTGACCGGCCGCAACACCAACCGCGGAGTCGTGATCTCCAGCCCGAACAGCGGCCAGATGTCTTCCAGTTCCATGCGGGAACACTACTCGCCCGGGACCCGCGGCTGAAATCTCACTCGTCGCGCAACGGGACGAAGCTGTAGAGTCCGGCATCCGTGCGGCTGCGTACGCGACCGTCGAGCCTGTCGACCACTGTCATCAGGCCGCCGATCGGGGCGATCATGCGCCCCTGCTCTGCCAGTTGCGAGACGAGGTCATCGGGCATCCGCTCGAAATCGGCGGAGACGAGGATGCGATCGAACGCGGCGGATGCCGGAAGACCGAGGACTCCGACGGTCGCAGCTTCGATGCTGGCATCAACACCGGTCGCCTCGAGTCGTTCCCGTCCGAACTGCACCAGCTCGGGAATCCGTTCGACTCCGATGACGGTGCCGCTTGGGCCGACGATGCGGGCGAGGATCGCGGTCGTCCAGCCGGAGCCGCTGCCGACATCGAGCACGCGATCGCCTGGTTGCGCGGCCAACAGATCCAGCATCCGCGCGACCGTCGATGGCTGCGAGTTCGTGGCATCCCACCCGATATGAACCGGACGATCGGAGTCGGCAAGGTGCCGAACGGCATCCGGCAGAAAGTCGGCACGCGGGATAGCGATCATCGCGGCGCGCACGCGCTCGCGTGTCTCGTCACTGACCATGATGTTGGGCATGCGGCGGATTCTACGCCGGACGACTGCGTTCGTGAACGCCTCCCTGACGCATGCTTCGGCAGCGGCTTCCGGCTCGCCCGGCGAGGGGTCTTACTGAGCGACGGCGTTGCGTCCTGCCGACCGGTTCGTGACTTTCCGGTTGTGGAGGGTGATGACTATCAACGCCGCGACCGGGCCGGTCAGGACAACAATGAAAGGCCAGTACCAGGCGATCGTGCCGAGCAGAACCGCTCCGAGAACGATGAGACCCGCGCCCAGGGCGCGCAGCGCGACTGAACCGCTTGGGATGGCCGCGGCGTTTCGGTGGAACAGGATTTTGGTGACCGGGTTCGCTCGCAGGGTCATCCCGAGCGCGACGTGGAACAGCACGACTCCGACTATTGCCGCGACTCCACCGTACAAGACCATGTTCTCGAAGCTATCAAGGACGCTTGCGCGGGGTGTGCGCACCGGAACTACCGAGTGAGGGTGCCGACTAGCGGCGGACCTAAGGTCCAGCTGGAAACGTGCCCTCGGCGCTTGCAACCAGCACGAGCGCAGACACGCGACCGATAGGGTGCAACCATGACGAAGCAGACGGTGGCCAAAGGAGCATCGGGCGCAAAGACGCCGCCCATCGGAAGGCGCGGGGCCGCAGAGATTCCGACATACCAGCGCGTTCTGTTCGGGGTGCTGGGGATCGCGTCTGCCGCGGGGGGAGCCTTGCTGTTACTGCGCAACGGTTCTCCGGAACTCGGCGGCACGGCCCTCGTGATCATCGCGGCGCTCTTCCTCGCGCTCATGGTGATCGGACGCCTCCCGAAGATGCTTGAGATAGCCGGTGTCCCGCTTGAATTTGACCAAGACGAAATGTCTGAGTTCCTCCGCACGTTGCGGGCAGCCGTCGACGACGACACCGTCGTGGAGCTTGAGGAACAGCTCAAGAACATGAGCGGCAACACTAAGGCCTTCAAAGATGCGCAGAAGGAGGCAGATCTGGATCCGGAATCAAGTGCGCCGACCACCGAGGCACGCCCCACCGTCGCGAAAGCCAAAGACCCCGCATGGCTGTCTTCGCTTAAGCAGGGAGCGGGAGTGGCGACGGTCGAGAAGAATGCCCGCGTCCCCGGGGGTACAGGAAGCGGCCGGGGGCAACCGCCGGTGGTCGATCATCTGGTGCGCCAGGGCGATCAGCCCACGCTGGTACTTGAGAAGATGTCGGCGTGGAACGAAAGCACCTTGAAGGTGCTCGGAAGACGACTGAATCGCGTCATGTGGAACCTTCCGACGATCGAAAAACTGATCGTGATCATGCCCGGTGACGGCATGACCGATGCCGAGGATTGGCGCAAGAGTCTCTGGGGCAACGACGTAAACCCCAAGGTCGAGGTGCTCGCTGAAGGCAGCAATGAAGCACTTGCCGTTGAAGACTGGGTCGAGTCATTGCCACCGAGGCCGAAAAGCGAGGCTGGTTCGGATCCGCGGTCCAACTGAAGCTCCCGCCGACCGTAAGCGGCTGACCATTCAGTACCGCAGCGCTTCCTGGTCGAGGTTGTCCGAAACTTCGTCCGGAAGCAGGCGCGGTCGCACCGCGTTGGCGGAACGGGATGCCGCAAAGGTTCTCCAGAACCGGCCTTCGGCAACGGGTTCGGTGCGCCCGAGCTGCCGCTGCTGGCTGTCAGAGCAGCTTTCGCTCGAAGACCACGTTGAGTGGCGTGAATCCCTCCGCCTCGAAGAATGCGTGAGCGCTCGTATTGAAGGACCACGAGTCGAGTCTCATGGCATCAACGCTCTCTGCTCGTCCGATAGCCACAGCAGCGTCGATCAGTTCCTGACCGATGCGCCGACGCTGCAGGGCAGGGTCAACCGCGATGTGGTGCACGTACAGGCTCTTGGACGCATGCCGGAATGGATTCGCCGGTCGCGCACTAATTTCTGCGAGCAGGTAGCCGGCGGCCGCACCGTCAAGTTCTGAGATGAGGAGGATCGCCCCGTTGGCCAGTTGCTCAGCAAGGAATGCACGCAGCACCTTGCCTCTACTGCTCTGCGTACCGACACGACCGAAGCCTATTCACTGTGGCCGTCTACGGTCGGTCACGCATCAATCAGTACCGCCGCAAACGATCGTTTATGGCAGCTTGAGCGGATCGCGACGCTCGGCCGCCGATGACGTTGACCGCAACACCTTGGGCCGTGTGGGTGCGGACCTCCTAGGCGTTGAGCGAAGAGCGAATCCAATCGTTGGCCCCGGCGGGATATAGAGGCACAGTGAGGCCCGCGTCGTCGAATGGGCGCCACACCACAGGCACTATCGAACCGTCTGACTCGGTGAGTGTCCCTCCTTCTTCGGCAGGTGTCGGATCGAGCGTGCCGGAGTACAAAGCGACGATTTCGTGACCGACCTCTCCGTTAAAGCGAAAGATGTTCTCGATCATGCCGAGGTGGTTGAGACCAACAATGCGCGCTCCAAGCTCCTCATTCACTTCGCGGACTATCGCCTCCCGATGCGTCTCGCCTAGCTCGACACTCCCTCCGACCAGCCGATGATATCCAGCCGGATTCTCCACGGTTGGGGCGTTGACGCTAACGAGATGACGAGAGCCATCGGGGTCAGGTACAACCAGCATGGCCTTGACGCGAATGTAGGAACGATTAACCGACATGTCTCCATCATCCAGCTTCATCCCCGCGGCTGCCGAAATCGGTCGTTTTGGGCAGGTCACCGATCGTCGCTCGAGGTCCGTCCAACCCGCCAGTTAAGTGGTTGCCGAAACGGGCCGCGCGACGTTTCCGGCAGACAAGTCGAGGCGTGAGTCCGGAACGCAACTACTGACATGTCTCGTGAGACAAGTCGTCGGCACCGGGTGGTCTCGTTCGTCACAGATTCCGGAGGCTTCGCGTCTCGGTCGCTGTCAACTCGAGCGAGAAGGGACAGTACGTCACCGCAACGATTCCGCGCTAGTTTGCGGATTCGCAGAATCGTCCGCAAAGTCGCGTGGAATCCGCAATCTATACGCGGAACCTACGCTCAGTTGAAGTCCCCGCCAGGCGCCATATCCATGAACCTTGAGTAGTGACCCTGAAATGCCAGGTTGATCGTCGCGGTCGGGCCGTTACGGTGCTTGGCTACGATCAGGTCGGCCTCACCCGGGCGAATGTCCTTGTCGTAGACCGAGTCACGATGCAACAGGATCACCATGTCGGCATCCTGCTCGATCGACCCGGACTCACGAAGGTCGCTGATCTGCGGCTTCTTGTCCGTGCGCTGCTCAGAACCACGGTTCAGCTGCGACAGTGCGATGACCGGCACCTGCAACTCCTTCGCGAGCAACTTCAGCGCACGCGAGAACTCCGAGACTTCTTGTTGGCGCGACTCGACGCGCTTGCCGCTCGTCATCAGCTGCAGGTAGTCGATGACGACCAGGCGCAGGCCCTCGCGCTGCTTGAGGCGGCGGCACTTCGCACGGATCTCGACCAGCGTCATGTTCGGGCTGTCATCGATGAAGAGGGGCGCGTCGTTGATGCGTCCGCGGGTCGCAGCGACCGTCGTCCAGTCGCGCGGATCGAGCGATCCCTTGCGCATGTGCTGCAGCGGAATCGCGCCCTCTGCGCTGAGCAGACGCATCGCGATCTCGCTCTTGCCCATTTCGAGGGAGAAGAAGACTGCGGGCTGGTTGTGCCCGATCGCCGCAGCACGAGCAAAATCGAGCGCGAGCGTCGACTTGCCGACAGCGGGCCTCGCTGCCACGACGATCATCTGACCGCCGTGCAGACCGTTCGTCAGCTCATCGAGTTCTTTGAACCCGGTGGGCACGCCCGTCATCGAGCCGTCACGGCCACTGGCCGCCTCGATCTCTTCCATCGCAGCATCCACCGCAACAGTCAGCGGAACGTAATCTTCCGCGGTCTGCGTACCGGAGACCGCGTAGATCTCGGCCTGCGCGTTATTGACAAGATCGGTCGCATCGCCCTGGCCGTCATAGCCAAGCTGCACGATGCGCGTGCCCGCATCGACGAGGCGGCGCAGGATCGAGCGCTCGGCGACGATGCCGGCGTAGTACCCGGCGTTCGCCGCGGTCGGCACGATCGAGGTGAGCGTGTGCAGGTAGTCGGCGCCACCGGCGCGTCCCAGCTCACCGGTCTTGATCAACTCGTCAGTGACTGCGACAACGTCGGTGGGCTCACCGTGCGAGTACAGGGTGAGGATCGCTTCGAAGATGAGCTCGTGCTTGGGGATGTAGAAGTCGGCGCCCTTGAGCGTCTCGATCACATCGGCGACGGCATCCTTCGACAGAAGCATTCCGCCCAGGGTGCTCTGCTCGGCGAGGAGGTCGTGCGGCGGCACGCGCTCCGGTTTGCGCTGTCCTCCGAGACGGTCCTCCGAGATGTCGGCAATCGACACGGTGCTCCCTTCGGTGCGCTGGTGGCTGATGCGGCCCGGGATCGGGCCCGCAACCCTTGCGACCGCGGTGTCCTCTGCGGTCGAAATGAGCGAACCACACACCACCGACATCTGGTCGCTCGTCCACGCTACGAGCGACCTCATCCACACGCAACATGGCCTGTGGATAACCCTGTGGACAGTTTGCGGAGAACGTGGGAGTGTCTGTGTAAAACAGGTGTGGATAACCCTGTGGTGACAGGTGGATTTTTGCCGATTTATTCGCTCTGATCAGCGGTTTAGAGTTTCCCCAGCCTGTGGATGAGATTCTGTTTAAACACCTGATTGAAGGTTGAGCGATGAGTGTGTGGGATGTGTACAACCTGGGGAGAAGTCAAGTCTTGATTTTCTCGGGCGCGTTCCCTATTTTCCGGGGGCATCCACCCCTGTCACCCCGCACGGACACCTCCAACACACAGCAAAACGCCCCCTACCCGAGGGTAGAAGGCGTTCTGCGAAGGTGTTGCGGACTACTTGGCCGCGACAACCTGAAGGGTGATGACGGCCACGACGTCGTCGTGCAGACGCACGGTCGCCTCGTGGATGCCCGTCGACTTGATCGGCGCGGTGATGGTCACCTTGCGCTTGTCGATCGAACCGATGCCAGCAGCCTCAACAGCAGTGGCAACGTGGTCGGTCTTGACCGAACCGAACAGGCGTCCGGTAGCGCCGGCCTTGACAGCCAGGCGAACCTTCGCGCCCTCGATCGCGTCCTTGAGAGCCACAGCCTCGTCGCGGTCGTGGATCGCACGAGCCTTGCGGGCAGCCTGAATCGACTCGACCTGCTTGGCACCACCGCGGGTCCACGCCGTGGCGTAGCCCTGCGGGATGAGGTAGTTGCGGGCGTACCCGTTCTTGACCTCGATAACGTCACCGGCACTTCCGAGCCCGGCAACCTCGTTCGTGAGAATCAGCTTTGCCATGTCGTTACCCCTTACCGGCCTGCGCCAGCGTAGGGCAGGAGCGCCATTTCGCGTGCGTTCTTGATCGCGGTGGCGATCAGACGCTGCTCCTGCACCGAAACACCGGTGATACGACGGGCGCGGATCTTGCCGCGCTCCGAGACGAACTTGCGAAGGGTTGCGACGTCCTTGTAGTCAATGACGCCAACCCGGATCGACTTCGCGGGAGCGGTGGGCTTGCCACCCTTCCGCGGCTTGCGGCGGTCGCCGCTCGACTTTCCAGCCATGGTTTTTCCTTTGATGAGCGGATGCCGGTCACTTCAACGAGCGAAGCGTCCGGATCCAGAAGTTGTTTAGAACGGGGTGTCGTCGCCGAAGCTGCCCGGAGTGCTCCACGCATCCGCACTTGTCGACGAGCCGGGGGTAGACCACGGCTCTGACGACGCCTGCTGTTGCTGCGCGGGACGCACCTGTCCACCGCCGCCACCGGCACCGCCGGAAGCCGCGCCAGAACCGCCAGAAGCCGCACGGGTAACCTGCGCTGTCGCGTACCGAAGCGAGGGGCCGATCTCGTCGACCTCCAGCTCGATCGACGTGCGCTGGTTGCCTTCGCGGTCCTGGTAGGAGCGCTGACGCAGGCGCCCCTGCGCGACAACACGCATGCCCTTGGTCAGAGAACCCGCCACATGCTCAGCGAACTCGCGCCAGACGGACGCACGGAGGAACAGCGCGTCGCCGTCCTTCCACTCGTTCGCGGCACGGTCGAAGCTGCGCGGGGTAGATGCGATGGTGAAGTTCGCCACCGGCAGCCCGTTCTGCGTGTAACGCAGCTCGGGGTCGGCCGTGAGGTTTCCCACAACGGTAATGACGGTTTCGCCGGCCATGAGTCTTAGGCCTTCGCTGCCTTGGCGGCCTTGCGAGCAGCCTTCTCTTCGGAGCGCTTAGCTTCGAAAGCAACCATCGCCTGAGCTTCTTCTGAACGAAGAACCTTAGTGCGCATGATCTGCTCGTTCAGGCCCAGCTGACGGTCGAGCTCCTGTGTGGTCTCGCTCGTTGCTGTGAAGTTGACGACGGCGTAGATGCCCTCGGTCTTCTTCTGGATCTCGTATGCAAGACGGCGCTTGCCCCAGATGTCGACCTTGTCCACAGTGCCACCATCGTTGGTGATGACCTTGAGGAACTTGTCGAGCGTAGGGGCTACCTGGCGCTCGTCGATCTCGGGGGTCAGAATGACCATGAGTTCGTACTGGTGCGTCACTTACCCACCTCCTTCGGACTAGAACGGCTTCCGGGAATTTCCCGAGAGCAGGAGGGTGTGTGCACGTGTCCGCCGCAGACCGCCGAATGCGGGCCGATAGACAGACAACCTGAACAGTCTAACGGAATCGCGGGCGTGTCGCGAACACGGTCGATAGCGTGGACGGTATGGAGTGGATCTCGGACGTCTCTGTCGGCGACTGGCTGCGCGAGCGGCTCAATAAGGATCTGGCCGAGAACAACACGATGCACAGTGTTGTTCCGAGCGGGTTTGAGGCCTATGCGCGCGTCTTCCACCCCGCGCAGGTGCGCTCACTGCCGGATCGTGCCGTTCCGACGATGGACGAGTGGAACCGGATGCCGGATGCCGAGCACGCCCGCCTCAGCGAACTGTTCGTCGATACGCCAGCCAGTTGGGCCGAGACCGCCGACGCCTTCGGCACCACCATGCACGCGCTCGCCCAGTGGCAGCGTCTGGTGAAGACCCCGCCGGACGGCGATTGGCGCACGCGCATCGCTCCGGATGGCCGCGAGTTCACGTCGCCCTTCGAGGGAGAGATTCCACCGACTCTGCTCGCCGCCATCGCGCGGCACCTCATCGTGCACACGTCGACCCCGGATGCCGGTTTCGCTGCGATCTGGGAAGGATGGGGCGGGTTCGTCGGACACTTCGGTGAGACCTCAAGTCGCGCCTTCCTCGAGTTCACGGACGACCCGGCACATGCGCAGGTTCTGCAGCAGAGCTTCCACGACCGCTTCAACAACCCGTTCCGCAAGGCGAAGTGGCAGCCTGGCATCGTCTCGGACGAGATCTCACAGGGCCAGCGGCTTTCCCTCCCCAGCCGCGATCACGTGCTCTTCTCCGCCGCCCCGGCCGTGTTCGCCGACCCGGACTGGGTGCTCGGTGTGCCGTGGCGCGACCGTCCGGCTGAGGAGCACGGCTTCGCGCCGGAGGCGCAGCATCCCAGCATCCTGTGGCCGGCTGACCGCGCCTGGGTGATGGTGAGCGAGATCGACTACGACTCCACGATCGTCGCCGGCTCGGCGGCGCTGATTCAAGCGCTCTGCGCGGATGCTGCGCTTGAGGCGCTGCCGATCCCCGAGGGCGCGAGCCTGCACTGGGACGCCGACACGATCAACCGCTGACCACGAGAAACAGTTTCCTGCATGAGACAGGTGTTCCTACGACGTTTCTCATGCGGGAAACTGTTTCTCGCGAGCTCAACCCCGGGCGCGGCCCGCGGCGGCCTCAGCGCGCGATGGGCGGGGTGGAGTTCCAGGCCGCACGATCTGCGGCCGTAGGCGCTTCGGGGATGCGGCCCCGGCCGTCGGGCTCCGGGATCGCGGCGAGCAGTGACCGGGTGTACGGATGCTGCGGGTCGGCCCACAGTTCCGCGGTGTTACCCGACTCCAGCACCTGCCCTGCGTACATCACGAGCGTCCGATCGGCGATGCGCCGGACCACCGCGAGATCGTGCGAGATGAACAGCATCCCGGCGCCGACCTCGGCGACGAGATCGCGCATGAGCGCGGCGACGCTCGTCTGCGTCGACGCATCCAGAGCCGAGATCGGCTCGTCCGCGATGAGCAGCTTGGGCCGAGCGGCCAATGCGCGGGCGATCGCGATGCGCTGCTTCTGCCCGCCCGAGAACTGGTGCGGGAAACGGCTCGTCCACGCGGGGTTCAGCCCGACGCGCTCCAGCCATTCCTCCACGCGCGAACCCTCATCGCCGCGGGCGACAGCGGTCTGGATGCCGTCCTGGATCTGTTCGCCGATGCGCCGCCGCGGGTTCAACGACGTCGACGGATCCTGGAACACCATCTGGATGCCGGTGAGCGCGAGCGAGCGACGCCGCAGCCCCATCGTGGTCACGGGCATCCCGTTGAACAGCACCGAACCGCCAGCAGTCTTCTCGATTCCCGCTGCCGCGCGGGCCAGCGAGGACTTGCCGCTTCCCGATTCGCCGACGAGAGCGACCGTCTCCCCCACCGCGACCTGAACCGAGACGGCATCAACCGCGACGACCGGCGGGTTTCCGGGGTAACGGACGACGATGTCCTGCGCATCCAGCACCAGTGCGTCACTCATCGCCTGCTCCTTCGATCCCATCTTCGGAGGCGATCCGCGAGCCGGGAAGCGCCGCCAGGAGCGTCCGCGTGTACTCGTGCTGCGGGTCGGCAAACAGGGTCGCCCGATCCGCGCGCTCCACGATCCGACCGTCCTTCATCACCGCGACATCGTCCGCGATCGCGCTCATAACGCCAAGGTCGTGCGTGACCAGCAGGACGGCAAGATCGCGTTCGACAGCGAGATCGCGCAGCAGCTGCAGGATGCCGGCCTGAACGGTGACATCAAGCGCCGTGGTCGGCTCATCCGCGAGCAGCACATCCGGATCGCAGGCCAGAGCACATGCGATCGCGATGCGCTGCCGCTGACCTCCGGAGAACTGATGCGGGTAGCGCCCCAGCGACTCGGCCGCGCGCGGCACCTGCACCCGCTCGAGCATCTCGACAGCGCGAGCCTCGGCCGCCTTGCCCTTGAGCCCCAGGTGCACGCGCATGTGGTCGGTGAGCTGCTTGCCGACGGTGAGCTGCGGATGCAGTGACGCCGAGGGGTCCTGGAACACCATCGCGATGCGATTGCCGCGAACGCGGTTCAGCGCGCGGCGGGGCATCCCGAGCAGTTCTTCATCACCGAGGCGGATCGAACCCGTCGTCGTCGCTTTGGGCGGCAGCAGGCCGAGCACGGCGAGTGAGGTGAGGGTCTTGCCCGAACCGGACTCGCCGGCCAGACCCTGCACGCGACCGCGTTCCAGGTCGAGCGAGATGCCATGTACGAGGGGTCGGCCGATTGAGATGTGCAGATCACGGATGCTGAGGGCGGTCGAGGTCATGCGCTCGCTCCCTTCACGGATGCCGGCGCCGCAGATGTCACGAGCTCGGCCTGGTTCTCATGAGTGATCTCAGCGGTGGGATCCAGCACGTCGCGCATGGCGTCGCCCAGGAAGTTGAAAGCGACCACGACGGTCAGGATCGCAAGACCGGGGAACACGCCCAGCCACCAGGCGTCGAAGTTCTGCATGGCGGCGGAGATCATCGATCCCCACTCGGCCGTCGGCGGTTGGGCCCCCAGACCGAGGAACGACAGGCCGGACAGCAGCAGGATGGCGGTTCCGATGTCAAGCGTGGCCAGCACCAGCACGGGGCCGGCGATGTTCGGCAGGATGTCGACGAACAGGCTCCGTGCCGGAGAGTGCCCGAGCAGGCGCCCCGCGATCACGTAGTTCTGCCGCCGCAGGCTCAGCACCAGGCTGCGCGTGACACGGGCGTACTGCGGCCACGAGACGATGACCGCAGCGATCACCGCATTGAACAGCGAGGGTCCGAGGGATGCGGCGACCACCATCGCGAGGATGACCGTGGGGAAGGCCATGAACAGATCGGTGATGCGCATCAGGGTCTCATCGAGCCACCCACCGAAGTAGCCGGCGAGCGCTCCGATGACCGTGCCGATGAGGAGGGCGGCGACCACGAGGGTGAGCGCGAGCGGAATCGTCACGGTCGCACCAGTCATGAGCCGGGAGAAGATGTCGCGGCCGTTGCCGTCGGTGCCCATCAGGGTGTCGACCCCGGGCGCCTGCAGGCGCGGCAGCACCTGGGCGTTCGGGCCGAATGGCACCCACCACTGCGCGGTGAAGGCGATGATCACCCAGGCGAGGGCGATGACCGAGCCGATGATGCCCAGGGGCGTGCGCCAGGCCCGCGGCCAGCGGAAGCGGATCTTCCACCGCGATGCCACGCGGCGGTCGTCGAATGCACTCATGCGATCCTCACTCTCGGATCCAGCACGCCGTACAGCAGGTCGACGATCAGGTTGATGACGAGGTAGATGACACCGACCACCAGGCCGACACCCATGATGCCGGTGAGGTCGAGGTTGGCGGCCGCGTTGTAGGCGTAGGTACCCAGGCCCGGCCAGGCGAACACCGATTCGACGAGCACGGTGCCACTCAGCAGCGCACCGAAGGCGACACCCACGACAGTCATGATCGGCAGTGCGGCTCCGCGCAGCACGTAGTCGAGCACGACACGAGTGCCGGAGAGACCCTTCGCCCGGGCGGCGCGCACGTAGTCGCTGTCGAGGACCTCGAGCACTGAGGTGCGCACGAACCGGGTCAGCAGTCCGATGGTCACGAGCGAGAGCACCATCACCGGAAGGGCGAGGTGAGCGGCTGCGTCGAAGAAGCCGACGCTGTCGCCGTTGAGCAGATAGTCGATCGTGTAGAAGCCGGTGATGCGCGGCGGCGGCGTGATCGACGGCGAGACGCGTCCGGATCCCGGTGCGATCCCCAACTCGAGGAAGAAGAAGTAGTAGCTCACCAGCGCGAGCCAGAACGTCGGAACGCTCAGTCCCACCAGGGTGACCACGCGCACGACCTGGTCGGTAACGAGCCCGCGCCGGTACGCGGCGAGGGTGCCGAGCACGATGCTGACCGCGAGGCTGACGACGATCGCGCAGACGGCAATTTCGATCGTCGCCGGAACGGCTGTTGCGAGATCTGCCGTCACCGCGCGCCCGGTCACGAGGGATGTGCCGAGGTCGCCCTGCAGCAGGTTCGCCATATAGATGAAGTACTGCACGATGAGCGGCTGATCGAGACCGTGCGCCTTGATGAACGCCGCCCGCGTCTCGGGGTTCTGCGCTGCACCCTCACCGAGCGCGGCCGACACCGGGTCGCCGGGTACGAGGTTGGTCAGCAGGAACGTCACGATCGTGACGCCGATCAGCAGCAGCACCGAAGTGCCGAGTCTGCGCAGCAGGTACCCGACCAGCGGAGAGCGGGTCGGGCGCCTGCGCGCGATGGTGGCAGTACTCATCGAGTCATTCAGCCGGCGGGTGCGATCTCGGCGATGTCAATCTCCCACACCGAGTTGTACACGGCGCCGGTGACGTCACCGGCGGTCGCGATGTTGCGACCGGGCACGATCAGCGGCACGAACGGGCCTTCGGCCTGCATGGCCTCGGCGAACTCCGTGAAGGCGGCGGTGCGCTCGTCGGCGTCGGTCGCACTGGCCGCCTCAGCGGCAAGGGCGGCGATCTCGGGGTTCGCCTCGGCGGCCCAGCCGGAGCGCAGGCCCACCTTCAGTCCCGGACCGAAAGGCAGGAAGTTTGCCGAGTCGGCGTAGTCCGGGCCCCAGAACCACAGGCCGAAGCCCTCGGTTCCGTTGACGTAGGCGTCGAGCTCGGTCGCGAACGGTGCGGGAGCGAGTTCGACGTTGATGCCGGCGTCCTTCAACTGGGCCTGCACGCGCTCGGCGAGAGGCGTGAATTCGACACCACCGACGGGGTAGTCGTTCGGGAACTGCAGCTTCAGGGTCTGCCCGGTGTATCCGGCCTCGGCGAGCGCCGCCTGGGTGCGGTCGAGATCCTGCTCGACACCGGCATCCAGTGCACCCTCGAACCCGGGCGGGATGACGCCGGTGGCCTGCACGGAACCGGCCCCGGCGAGCTCCAGCAGCGCGTCGTAATCGAGGGCGTAACGGATCGCCTCGGCGATCTTGACGTTCGCGAGCTCGCCCGCGTTGTCGGCCGACTGGTTCAGCAGCAGGAAGATCGACTGACCCGAGGGGACTGCGTCGACGTTCAGGTCATCGCCGAGCGTGGCGACCTGGTCGCCGTTGAGGTCCATGGCGACCATCGTGTCGCCGCCCTTGAGGTTGGCGAGCTGCGTGGCGCTCTCGCTGACGTTGCGGATCACAACGCGGTCGTAGGCGCTGTCTTCCTTGCCGTCGTACTCGTCGTTGCCGGTCAGCACGATCTGCGACGCGAGGTCGAGCGTGTCGAGCACGAACGGTCCGGATCCGGCCGAGGTGCCATCCAGGAATGCCTGGGCGGTGTCGGTGCCGTCTGTGGTGCCGCCGTTCTCGATCACGACGTCGGCGTTGACGATGCCGAGAGCAGGGTTCGCGAGGATCGCCGGCAGCTGCAGCAGCGGGGTCTCGGTGGTGAAACGGATCGTCTTGTCGTCGACCTCTTCGATCGTGACGCCGTTCAGGAGGAAGTTCGGCTTGGCTTCGACCATGCCCTGGATCCGCTGCAGGGTGAACACGACGTCCTTCGCTTCAACCGGCGTTCCGTCGGAGAAGCTGCGCTCGCCCTCAAGCGTGAAGGTGAACTCTGTCGCGTCGTCGTTCTGCTCCCAGGAGGCAAGGCCCGGGATCGGTGTCGACACGTCAGATCCCTCGAAGTCGACCAGCGTCTCGTAGAGCGCCTTCGCCAACATGTTGCCGGTCGGGTCGTAGCTGTGGCCGGGGTCGGCGGTCTCGACCGAGAACGCGGTGTCGATCACGAGTGAGGCGGCAGAGCTGTTGCCCCCACCATTCGCGGAGTTTCCGCCAGAGCATCCGGTGACGGCCAAAAGCGCGACTGCACCGATGGCGATCAGGGACTTGCGAGACAACGAGGACATAGACCCTCCTAGGGAAGGGAGTGTTTGGGAAAGGTCGGACGGCTGTGGACGACCGAGTTCAGATTGTCATGATGCGTGACGAAATGTCCAATGAGACCAGACCTTGTGAAACAAATTGTTCTAGGATCCGAGGATGGCAGACACTACGTCCAATATTCGGCCCACCGATTCGGCATCCACTGGACGAAGTGCGTCGCCTGCGCTCGACGACGTCGGCTACCGCATCCTCGCGGCTCTCCGCGAGAACGGTCGAATCTCGATGGCGGCGCTGGCCGAACGCGTCGGAGTCTCGCGTGCCAACGCCTATTCGCGAGTGGAAGCACTCATGGGCAGCGGAGTCATCACCGGTTTTTCAGCATCCGTCGACCCGGCGAAAGTCGGCCTCTCCATCGGCGCACACGTCTTCGTCACCGTGCATCCGCAATCCTGGCCGGCATTCCGCGAGCGGGTGCTCGAAATGCCTGAGGTCGAATATTGTGCCGTCACCACAGGCGAACACGACGCGATGCTGATGATCCGTGCGACCGACGTCGGTGGGGTGCATGACTTCTCCACCGCGGTGATCGCGCAGCTGCCCGAGGTACGCACCGTCGTCAGCGTGGTGATCCTGGACGAGGTGGTGCGGCGGACATTCATCCTGCCCACCGACATCCCCCAGCGCGAACCAGCAGGGACGATGGGGATGACGCGATGGACACCGGCTCCCGGAGCCCGGGAACCGCTGCCGCCGCGGTAGGCGTCAGGCCGCGGTAGGCGTCAGGCCGCGGGAACCTCGACGCAGATGCTGAGCTGCGGCTTATCGAACATCTCGTAGTGCTCGACCAGGCGCAGCCCGTTTTCGTCCTGCTCGATGTCGCTGTCACCCGATCCGGTGACAACGGAGCCGTCCGCGACCAGCACGTGAACGAAGTTGATGCTGATGACGTTCCCGGTGCGCGTGCCGACGAACTGGCCGAAGGTGACGGTGTCACCGATGTAGTCACCCCAGACGACGCCATCCTTCTCGAAGTAGCGGAATGTGCTCGGCGCGTCGTGGTTCACGACCGACGTCGTCGAGGAGGTCATCTTGAAGGTACGTCCGTCCAGTGACGGGAGAAGTGTCTGCGTGCTCACCCCTTGATTATGGCAACACCACGCGCAGTCGCTGACCATCAGGCTCCTGCGGTTACCGTGGACGGGTGACCATGCCCGCCTCCAGCTCCCAGCCGATCGCGTTCGACGCCCGACCGCTCACCGATCCGGTCGCCCCAGGCGCCGTGAGGGCGTTCGTGTCTGCGATGCGCGCGCGGCGCTCGTCGTCGATGACCGGGACCAAGGTCCTGATGATCATCATCTTCTCCGTCATCGGCATCGTCTTCCTCGCGATCCTGCTTCCGATGACGTCGTTGCTTCTCGCGGGGCTCAGCAACGGCGGGCCGCCCTTCATCCTGCTGCCTGTCGTAATCATCGCGTTCCTTGCGATCGGACTCGGTCTTCTGATCTGGTCGACCAACCGCAGCGCTCGAATCGCTCGATACCGCCTCAGCCAGTTCGCTGCCGCGAACAACATGACCTACGAGGATCGGATCAATGATCCGCAGCTGCCGGGAATGATCTTCAACATCGGTCGCTCCCGTCATTCTGACCGCCTGGTGCGCGGGCATTCGCCGCGCTTCGTCGAGTTCGGCAATTACCAGTACACGACCGGGTCAGGGAAGCACTCCACCACGCACTCGTGGGGGTACGTCGCGGTGAAGCTGGATGTGCCGCTGCCCAATATCGTGTTGGATGCCCTCGGCAACAACGGGTTCGGCACCAACCTTCCGGCATCGTTCCAGAAGGAGCAGCGCCTCTCGCTCGAGGGCGACTTCGACCGGTACTTCACGCTCTACTGCCCCGAGGGTTATGAGGCGGATGCCCTCTACCTCTTCACCCCGGACATCATGGCGCGTTTCGTCGACAACGCGGCGCAGCTCGATGTCGAGATCGTCGATGACTGGCTGTTCCTGTACACCAAGCGTGCGGCGTCCACACTGGATCCGGCAACCTGGGCATGGTTGTTCGGCGCCGTCGGCGCGCTCATCACCAAATTCGACCAGTGGGCCCGGTGGCGCGACGAGCGACTGGCCGCCGCGCACAGCGATGCCCCCGCGCAGAGCACTGCTCCCGCGCAGGCGCCGATCGCGGGAACGCATGCGCTTCCCTTTGCGGCACCGGCCGGGATGCTGACCCCGCCGCCCGGCGTCGCGCACAGCGGTCGGCGCCTCAAGCGCAGCGGCCGCTGGATTCCGATCGTCGCCGTGGTGTGCTTCGGGATCGTCTGGTTCTGGATGCAGTTCGCGCGCTGAGCACCGGCACGAGCAGGTATCAGGGTGGGCGCTGTCTGGGGAACTGCGCCCACCCCATCCCCCCTTGGGATACAGAAGAAGACGAACTCCCTCCTTGTGGACGGCTGAGCCGTCCGACGCCACTTGTCAGCTGGGGACTGAACGATCGCGGCGTATGAGTCAGACGGTATACCAAACGAGGTTGCAGGAGGTTGCAGGGAGGTTGCAGGCCGTCAAACCCCTAGCAGCGCGGTCATCCGCCACGCGCGTCTGACCGGTGCGTTCAGTCGCGCAATCCGAAGTACGCCAGCTCCGCGTCATTCAGCATCCGCGACCGGATCAGAAACCGCATCCCGGTCGGTCCCTCGACGCTGAATCCCGCACCACGGCCGGGTACGACATCGATGGTCAGGTGGGTGTACTTCCAGTACTCGAACTGCGATTCGGACATGTACACCTCGATGGGCGCATCCAGTCCGGCGTCGATGTCGCCCAGCAGCACATCACTCGGCCCGGTGATGAACATGCCCACCGGATAACACATCGGGCTTGAGCCGTCACAGCATCCGCCGGACTGATGGAACATGAGCGGACCATGCTGCGCGGTGAGTTCGCGCAGCAGCGATGCCGCGGCATCCGTCACCGCCACCCGATGGTAGGTCCCGATGCTCACCATGTCGATCTCCTTCGGTGGTTCTCGGGTGGGCGCCAGCGGCGACGCCCACCCGAGGTCGTGGTCCCTGAGCCTGTCGAAGGGTCAGAAGAAGCCCATCGGCCCCTCGGCGTACGACACGAGGAGGTTCTTCGTCTGCTGGTAGTGGTCGAGCATCTTCAGGTGGTTCTCCCGCCCGATGCCGGACTGCTTGTATCCGCCGAACGCGGCGTGCGCCGGGTACTGGTGATACGTGTTCGTCCATACGCGCCCGGCCTGAATGGCACGGCCCGCGCGGTAGGCGGTGTCTCCACTGCGCGTCCACACGCCGGAACCGAGTCCGTACAGAGTGTCGTTGGCGATGTCGATCCCGTTGTCGTAGTCGTCGAAGCTCGTCACGGCGAGTACCGGGCCGAAGATCTCCTCCTGGAAGATACGCATGCTGTTCGTGCCTTCGAACACGGTCGGCGCGACGTAGTAACCGTCGGTGAGGTCGCCGCCGAGGTCAACGCGCTCTCCGCCGGTGAGCAGCTTCGCGCCCTCCTGCTTACCGATGTCGATGTAGCTGAGGATCTTCTCCAGCTGGTCGTTGGATGCCTGTGCGCCGATCATCGTGTTCTTGTCGAGCGGGTTGCCCTGGATGATCTTTCCCACTCTGGCCAGGCCGTCGCCCAGGAATCCGTCGTAGATCGAGCGCTGGATGAGGGCTCGTGACGGGCAGGTGCAGACCTCGCCCTGGTTCAGCGCGAACATCGCGAAGCCCTCGAGTGCCTTGTCATAGAAAGAGTCGTTGGTCGAGCGCGCGACGTCTTCGAAGAACAGGTTGGGGGATTTTCCGCCGAGCTCGAGCGTGACCGGAATGAGGTTCTGCGAGGCGTACTGCATGATCAGCCTGCCGGTCGTCGTCTCACCGGTGAAGGCGATCTTGCGGATCTTCTTGTGCTGCGCGAGCGGAGCACCCGCCTCAATGCCGAAGCCGTTGACGATGTTGATGACGCCGGCCGGCAGCAGATCGCCGATGATCTCGAACAGATACAGGATGGATGCCGGAGTCTGCTCGGCCGGCTTCAACACGATGCAGTTACCTGCGGCGAGCGCGGGGGCGAGCTTCCACACCGCCATCAGGATCGGGAAGTTCCACGGGATGATCTGGCCGACCACACCCAGTGGCTCCTGGAAGTGGTACGCGACGGTGTTCTCGTCGAGCTGGCTGAGCGAGCCCTCCTGTGCACGCAGCACGCCGGCGAAGTAGCGGAAGTGGTCGATGGCGAGCGGGATGTCGGCTGCGAGAGTCTCGCGCACCGGCTTTCCGTTGTCCCAGGTCTCTGCGACCGCGATCTCTTCCAGGTGCTGTTCCATACGGTCGGCGATTCGGTTCAGGACAAGGCTGCGCTCGGCCGGGCTGGTCTTACCCCAGGAGGAGAACGCCTTCCATGCCGTGTCGACGGCGCGGTCGATGTCTTCGACGGTGCCGCGGGCGACCTCGGTGAACGGCTTGCCGTTGACGGGGCTCACGTTCTCGAAGTACTGCCCCTTGATGGGTTCGACGAACTCGCCGCCGATGTAGTGGCCGTAGCGCGGGCGATAGTTTGCGATGGCACCGGCTGAACCTGGTGCAGCGTAAGCGGTGGACACGGTCTCTTCGACGATCGTCATCTGCGTCTCCTTCGACGGGCCGCAGCATCTGGACTGCGCGGCGTTGGGTCGAAGGTAAACCCCGCAACGTTGCGCCAGGATGCGGCACGTTGCATCCGCTTGCGCTCAGCCGCGCTCCAGCTTCTCGATTCGACTCACCAGGCCTGCACGCCGCGGCGAGCGCGCCGGCAGCATCTCCAGACACAGGCGCAGCACCTCTTCGTCTTCGGCGCCCTCGGGGATCTCGATGTAGGCGAGCAGCACGTCGATGCTGGCCTCGGTGAGCATGACTTCACGCAGCGCCGCGCGCACGGATTCGCGGAACTCCTCCACCGCGGGCGCCGCGGAATCCGGAAGCACCGGCCCGCGGTATGCCGTCAGCGCTACCCGGTGCGCGCCGCGATCGAGCAGTGAGAGAACGTTACGAGCATCGGTCTCGAGCGGAACGGTCAGTCGATAGGGCCGGGATTCGGGTACGAGTTCCGGGGCGATGCGCTGCAGCACTTTTCGCAGGCGGACGAGCTCGGGCCGAAGCGTGTCGACGGATGCCCCGGGGCCGTAGATGAGTTCGGCGAGGCGGTCGGCAGAAAGCCCCTGCCGGTAGTTCGCAAGCGTGAGCAGAATCTCGGCATGGCGTGCGCTCAGGTCGATCATCGTCTCGGCGTCATTGCTGGCGACCTCCAGCCGCGCGCGGTCACGCCCGAGCACCTGCAGCACGATGCGGGTCGGCGCCGATGCACGTCTCTGTTTGCGGCGAGGGGTGGCCGGGGCGCTGCTTCGCGACCGCAGTCGTGCCACGAGAAGCTCGGATTCCACGGCCCGGGCGGTGGCATCCACCAGCAAGCGCGCCTGCGGCGTGACCACCTCGGGTCCGCCCGTGACGTCGATGACCCCGAGGATCCGCTTCGTCTCCGGGTCGAACACCGGCGCCGCCGTGCACGACCAGGGATGCACCAGACGGTTGTAGTGCTCCGCCTCGTGGATCTGCACCGATTCGCCCAGGGCGATCGCTGTTCCGGGAGCGGACGTTCCCACCGTATCTTCGGCCCAGTTCGCCCCCGCGACCAGTCCCGCTTCCCCGGCGAGCAACCGCTTCTGCAGGTCGCCCTCCACCCACAGCAGACGTCCGGCATGATCGCCGACAGCGACCATCACGCCGGATTCTTCCGGATCTCCCGGAAGGAGCAGTCCGCGGATCATGTCCATGACGCTCGCGAGCGGATGCTGCTGACGAAACAGCTGCAGCTCTTCTGCCGACAGCGCCAGCGGCGGCAGATCCTCGGCTCCGATGCGCCGCTTCCAGGATCTCTCCCAGGAGTCGCGCACCAGCGGGCGGATGTGTTCCAGGCGACGGTCGTCGAGATTGCCGGCGACAAGTTCTTCGTGCGCACGCTCGATGATCAACCGTGATGCCTCCGGGGAGTTATCACGTGATGTTGACCACGGCGATGGCACTATGTCTCCGATCGTCGATGACCGAGTGTGGTCCCAGTGTACGAGCACGGCGAGCCCCTGTCTGCCCATCCGTGCCGATCGACCGATGGTCGGCAGTCACCCCCGCTTCAAAAGCCGGCACTCAGCCGCGCGCGGCCCACCATTCGCGCAGGCGCTGCTCGGCGGCATCCGCACCGATCACGCCCTCATCGAGGCGCACCTCGAGCAGGAACTTGTACGCCTCGCCGACCTCACGGCCCGGCGTGATGCCCAGGATCTGTTGGATCTGATTGCCATCGAGCTCTGGCCTGATGGAGTCGATCTCCTCCTGCTCGCGCAGGTCCGCGATGCGCTTTTCGATGTCATCGTATGCACCGGCCAGCCGCGCGACCTTGCGACGATTACGAGTGGTGACGTCGGCACGAGTGAGAATGTGCAGACGCTCCAGCACAGAGCCGGCATCGCGCACATAGCGGCGCACGGCGGCATCGGTCCACGCGCCCTCGGCGTAGCCGAAGAATCGCAGATGCAACTCGATCAGAGCGGTGACGGCATCCGTCGTCTCTCCGTCGAAGCGCAGTGCCTGCAGGCGCTTGCGCGCCATCCGCGAGCCCACGACATCGTGGTGATGGAAGCTGACGGCTCCCCCGGGCTCGAGCTTGCGCGTGCGCGGCTTACCGATGTCGTGCAGCAGGGCAGCGATCCGCAGTGGCACATCGGGTTCGGCATCGGGATGCCGCACATGCTCCAACTCGATCGCCTGCTGCAGCACCGTCAGCGAGTGCTCATAGACGTCCTTGTGGTGATGGTGCTCATCGACCTCAAGCTGCAGCGCGGTGACCTCGGGCAGGAACTCGTCGATCAGCGACGTCTCCACCAGAACACGGATGCCCCGGACCGGGTCGTCGGTCTGCATGAGCCGTACGAGCTCGCTCTGGATGCGCTCGGGGCTGACGATCTTCAGCGTCTGGCGCAGTCGCACGATCGCGTCGCGCGTCGCCTCTTCGATGTCAAAACCGAGCTGTGCGCTGAAGCGGGCGGCACGCAGCATCCGAAGCGGATCGTCACCGAAACTCACATTCGGGTCGGTGGGGGTGCGGAGGATTCCGGTGACGAGATCCTCGACGCCGCCGGTCGGGTCGACGAGCTTCACCGCCGGCACCTGCAGGGCCATCGCGTTCACGGTGAAGTCGCGGCGCACCAGGTCGCCGTCGATCGCCGTGCCGAACTCGACGGTGGGCTTTCTCGTCACCCCGTCGTAGCTGTCGGCGCGGTACGTCGTGATCTCCACCTGCTCGCCCTGCACACGGGCGCCGATGGTTCCGAATGCGCGACCAATGTCCCAGTGCGCGGTTGCGATTGGCTTGACGAGCTCGAGAATCTCATCCGGCGAGGCGTTCGTCGTGAAGTCGAGGTCGTGGGTCACTCGGCCCAGCAGCGCGTCACGCACCGGCCCCCCGACCACAGCGAGCTCGAAGCCCGCGGCCTGGAACGTTGTGGCGAGCGCCGAAACGACGGGTCCTTCTGCAAGGTCGCGCAGGCGCGCGAGCCCCTCGGCCATATTGAGCATGGGTTCCAGCGTACCGGGGGAGCTCTTGCCCCCGTCGTCAGCCCGGCGCGTGTGCACGCTGGGGCAGATTTTTATAAGTATTTATAAGTTTCGGTACGGTTCGTATTGTATAGAACCCAAACTTAATGCATAGTTGGTTGTTGCGAGGCTTCTGATCCGTGCCGTTCCGGCCGGATCTGCCCTCCTGTGCTGTTTCGAGCGACCCGAATCGCTGGAAACAAACCGCGTGATTGACGCGCTATTTGGCGTGCCTGCGGTTAGCAGTGCCCTGCTTCGCCGTGTCCCCCCGCACGGCGAAGCAGGTTCACATCACAACACAACAGAACCGGAGAGATTCGTGGCGATGTTCCGTCGGGAACGATCGGAGGCACCCGCTGAGGGAGCGCACTATGCGCGATCCTCAGGACTGGATGCTCCGCCGTCGTACCCCGACACAGCTGCCGTCAACCCCGACGGCGCGCCCACGACACGTGACCTGATCTGGAAGTCGCTGCTCACCGGCGACGCGCAGAACGCGCAGACAGCCCACACTTCTCCGGCACACACCTCGGCCTCGGTTCCGCGCTCCCCCGCCGTGGAACCGAGGTCGGCGAACCAGCACCTCTCCGCGCATCAGACCGGTACCCCCGCACCGGAGCCGACATCTCGACGCGCTCGTCGTCGCGCCGAGTCGGTGGCGTCTCTCGATGCCCGAGCCGTATCCGAGCCCGTTGCCCCAGCCGTCGTTGCGCCGGCAGCCGTTGCACCCGCCGTCGTTGCACCGATTGTTCACCCGGCCCCCACCACCCCCGGGGCCCCCGCCGTTTCCGAACCGCCGACTGTCGCACCCGCACCCGCACCCGCACCCGCACCCGCACCCGCACCCGCACCCGCACCCGAGGCTGAGCCCGAGACTCCGCGCGAGCTCGCCATAGCGCTGGCCGAACGCCTCGGCCTCGCATATGTCGACCTGACCGAGTTCACTGTCGAGCCGACCGTCGTCGACCTGATCCCCGATCAGATGTGCCGCCGCCAGATCGTGCTGCCCATCTCGCGGGTCGGTGAACGACTCGTCGTCGCCGTGGCCGATCCCGAGAATGTCGTCGTGCTGGATGACGTCGCAGCCGTTGTTCGAATGCCGGTGGTTCCCGTCGTCGCCGAGCGCGACGCGATTCTCGCGGCCATCGACCGCTACCACCGCGTCGACTCCGAGCTGGAAGAGCTCACCTCCGCGTTCGAAGGCGAAGCCGCCGGTGAAACGGAGAAGTGGACACAGGACGTCGCCGATGCCGCGGCCGACGACGAAGCCCCCATCATCCGCTTCGTCAACCTCATCATCAGCCAGGCGATCATGGACCGCGCTTCGGATATCCACATCGAACCCGGTCGCGAAGAGCTGCGCGTTCGCTACCGCATCGACGGTGTGCTCACCGAAGTGCAGCGTGTGCCGCGCTCGATGATCCCCGGCGTCATCAGCCGCATCAAGGTCATGTCCGACCTCGACATCGGTGAGCGTCGCAAGCCGCAGGACGGTCGCATCTCGATCACGCACGGTGGTCGAACTGTCGACCTCCGCGTCGCGACGCTGCCGACGGTGTGGGGCGAGAAGATCGTCGCACGTGTGCTCGACTCACCGGTCGCCAGCCTCAAGCTCTCCGACCTCGGCATGCTCGATCGCAACATGGACATCTACCGCAAGAGCTTCTCCAAGCCCTACGGAATGATGCTCGTCACAGGTCCGACGGGTTCCGGAAAATCGACCACGCTCTACACAACACTCGCGACCATCGCCAAGCCCACGGTGAACGTGATCACCGTCGAGGATCCGGTCGAGTATCGGATGCCCGGGATCAATCAGGTGCAGGTCAACAATCGTGCCGGCCTCACGTTCGCCTCGGCGCTGCGCTCGATCCTGCGATCCGACCCCGATGTGATCCTCCTCGGTGAGATCCGTGACGAGGAGACGGCGAAGATCGCGATCGAGTCGTCCCTGACCGGTCACCTCGTGCTCTCGACCCTGCACACCAACGACGCTCCGAGCTCGGTGACCCGTCTCATCGAGATGGGCGTCGAGCCGTTCCTCGTCGGTTCCGCCCTCGACTCGGTGGTCGCGCAGCGACTCGCTCGCCGTCTCTGCGAGCGCTGCAAGATCGAATCCGAAGCGACCGAGATGGAGCTTCGCGTTCTCAACGTGCCCATCGACCCGATGCAGGGTGCGCCGACGGTCTATCGGCCCAATGGATGCTCGCAGTGCTCGAACACCGGATATCGCGGTCGTATCGCCCTGCACGAGGTCATGGCCGTCGATGAGGAGATCGAGCGGATGGCGGTCGCCAACGCTCCCACCGCAGAAATCGCCGAGTACGCCGAGGCGAACGGCATGGTCCGGCTCCGGATGGATGGCTGGGCAAAGGTGCTACTCGGCCACACCGCCATCGAGGAAATTCTCCGAGTCACCGTGTGATCGCCTTCCCGGCGTAGATAAGCACACAGTTCCACATACGAAAGGCAGCACTAGTGGCGAACGACAATGAGTTCGCGTCTGATTTGGGCGGCTCCCGATTCGACGCACTGCTGGGCGGGTCCGAGGTCGACTCCGAGCTGCGCTCGTTCCTCAACGGCGTCCCCGGTGTGACGCTGCCCGCTATGACGCCGCCGGTGCAGCCCATTCAGGTGCAGCCCGAGCCCGTGCAGCCCGCGCCCGTGCAGCCCTTGCAGCGCACTCAGCCCCAGCCCGTTCAGCAGCAGCCCGTTTACTCGCAGCCGGTTCAGCCCCAACAGGTTCAGCAGCGCGCGTTCGACCCGGCACCGATGTACGCCGACGATGCTCCGATCCGGCGTCGCTCTCAGCCTGCGCCTGCCGCGGCCGCAGCGCCCGCAGCATTCATTCCTCAGGACCTCACCGTTGCGCTGCCGACGATGCCGCCGATGCAGCAGCCGCAGCGCGCGCCCGAGCCGGCGGCCGTCACCCAGATTCTCGACACGTCGATGTCTGATTTCAGCACCCCTTCCGCTTTCGCCGCCCCGGCGCACTTCCCGACCGCACACGACGCGTCGCTTCCGGATTTCACCGAGCAGACGATGTCGAAGCCGCCGATTGCCAGCCGTTTCGACGAGATCGAAGCGGTGCTGATCGGGCAGAACCCGGAGGTCGATCCGGAGTTCGTGGCATCCGTCGCCGCTGTTCTCGACCTGGGCGCTTCTGACCTTCACCTCGTCGCCGAGTCCACCCCGGTCGTGCGCATCGACGGGCAGCTGAAGTCGGTTGCCGAGACGTCGATCTGGGACCGCGACCGCATCGCGCGTGTGATCGACGGCTTCGTTCCCGCCGAGCAGATGCGCGTCTTCAAGAAGGAACTCGAACTCGACCTCGCCTACTCCGTCGGTGACATCGCGCGTTTTCGCGTCAACATCTTCCAGGACCAGCGGGGTTTGGGCGCGGCGCTTCGAATCATCCCGACCGAGATCAAGTCCGTGACGAAGCTCGGTCTTCCGCGCGAACTCGTCGAACTGGCCAACCTGCCCCGTGGCCTGGTCCTCGTGTGCGGACCGACCGGTTCTGGAAAGTCCACGACGCTCGCCGCGATCATCGACAAGGCGAACTCCAGCCGCGCCTCGCACATCATCACGGTCGAGGACCCGATCGAGTTCATGCACAACCACAAGCGCGGGATCATCAATCAGCGCGAGGTCGGCGCTGATACCCACAGCTTCTCCGACGCTCTCAAGCACGCGCTGCGTCAGGACCCTGACATCATCCTGGTCGGTGAGATGCGCGACCTCGAGACCATCTCGACGGCCCTCACCGCAGCCGAGACCGGTCACCTCGTGTTCGCCACACTGCACACGCAGGATGCCGGACAGACCATCGACCGCATCATCGACGTCTATCCGGCGCACCAGCAGGCGCAGGTGCGCACCCAGCTCGCCGCGACCCTGCGCGCTGTCATCGTGCAAACCCTGATCCCCCGAGCCAGTGGCAAGGGCCGCGCCGTAGCCACCGAAGTGATGTTCGTGAACCCTGCGATCCAGGCGCTGATCCGCGCGGGGAAGACGCACCAGCTGCGCACCGCGCTGCAGGCCGGAACCGATATCGGCATGCACACCCTCGATCAGGACCTCGCGCGTCTCGTGCTCGCCGGCGACATCGAGTACGGCGTCGCTGTTGAGATCGCGCAGGATGTCGCCGAGTTCGAACAGCTCGTGCGCAACCGTGGCATCAGCCGGGCAGCGAACGTCGACATGACACCTGAGGGCACCCGCCAGTCGGTGGGCGGCCGGAGCGGAGCGAACTGAAAATGGCTGCTACCAAAACCCAGCAGTGGACCTACAAAGGCATCGACGCCGGCGGCAAAACCGTCAAGGGTGTTCTGGATGCCCCCTCCGAGGGCCAGGCGATCCAGCAGCTCAAGGCGCAGAGCATCATTCCCGACAAGCTCGTGGCCAAGGGCGGCGGCACCGGCCTGCAGCGTGAGATCAACATTCCGGGCCTGGAGCGCAACCCCTCGCTCAAGGACCTCGCCGTCCTCACCCGGCAGATGGCCACGATGGTCAACGCCGGTGTCTCGATTCTTCGTGCATTGTCGATCGTCACCGATCAGGTGGAGAACCCCAAGCTCAAGCGCACCCTCGTCGAGGTCACCACTGACGTCGAGGGCGGCTCTGCCCTGTCCGTGTCGCTCGAGAAGTTCCCGCTGATCATCCCGCCGATCATGGTGCACCTGATCCGCGCCGGTGAAGCGGGCGGATTCCTCGATCGCTCACTGCTGATGGTCGCTGACAACTTCGAGGCCGAGACCAAACTGCGCGGCAAAGTGAAGTCGGCCATGACCTACCCGGTCGTGGTGCTCATCGTCGCCCTGGTTGCGGTCGCCGCGATGCTGATCTTCATCGTGCCGGTGTTCGAGAGCATGTTCGCCGACCTCGGCAGCGCCCTCCCCGGCCCGACCCAGGTACTCGTCGACCTATCGGAGGCGATGCCCATCGTCGCGCCGATCCTCATCGTGTCGATCATCGCGTTCAGCATCTGGTGGGGCCGCAGCAAGAACACCGAGGCCGTGCGCCGTGTGGTCGATCCGATCAAGTTGAAGCTTCCGGTCTTCGGCAAGCTCAACAAGCTGATCGCGCTGACCCGCTTCGCCCGCAACTTCTCCACGATGCTCACCTCGGGCGTGCCCATCCTTCAGTCGCTGTCGATCGTGGGCGCGACGTCTGACAACTACGTCATCAATGCGGCGCTCATCAGCGTGCAGGATGCCGTTCGCCAGGGTCGTCCGATCGCCGAGGCGATGGCCGAGGCCGAGGTCTTCCCCGACATGCTCGTGCAGATGGTCGGCATCGGTGAGGAGTCCGGCGAGATCGACACGATGCTCGCGAAGACGGGCGATTTCTATGACGACGAGGTCGAGACGATGAGCTCGCAGCTGACCGCCATGATCGAGCCGCTCATGATCGTGCTCATGGGTGGGCTGCTCGGCTTCATGATCGTCGCACTCTACATGCCGATGTTCATGATCTTCCAGGATATTCAGTCGCTATAGATCTCTCGAATTCAATTTGTTTCAGTAAAAGTGTGGCTATTTCACAATATGCGCCACACTTTGATTGATCGACCCAGAAAAATCTGATCTGACCTGGGATTTTTATGACACGCCCGGAATGACATTTGTTGCCTGAATGCGTGAAGAATTGCTAGCTTCAAGGCTGCCGACTAAACACACGTCGACAATCCCCCGAACTATTTCTTGAAAAGGAACACACATGAACAAGCGTGTTGCAGACGTCATGGCCAAGCGCCAGAACGGCGAAAAGGGCTTCACCCTGATCGAGCTCCTCGTCGTCGTCATCATCATCGGCATCCTGGCCGCTGTCGCCATCCCGGTTTTCCTGAACATGCGTCAGGGCGCATGGAAGGCATCGGTTGAGAGTGACATCACCAACGCTGCGCTGGCCGTCGAGCAGGCCGCCACCGCCAACAACGGGAGCCTCAACCTTGTGTCGCAGACCGGCGGCGCGGTTGGCGACTCGACCTTCACGCTCTCCGACGGCACCGATGAATTTGCCAAGGGCACGATCTCCGATGGCAACTACGTCACGATCACGATCAACGGCGACCAGAGCTACTCGATCGAGGGCAACAACGAGAACCTCGACGGCGCCCCGTACGTGTACACGAGCGAAACCGGCTCGGGCAACTGGGACGCGGGCACGCCCACCCCGTAATCCGCGCAAGCTGATTCACCGCGTTTTGTGCCTGCACGGTTCTCCGTGCAGGCACAAAACCGTCAGGCCCCCGAAACACCGAAGGAGCATGCTGATGCGCCCCCGCACATCACAGCGTGAAGAAGGATTCACCCTCATTGAGGTGATCATCGCCATCAGCCTGCTGATGACCGTCGCTGTCGCGGTCGGCGCCTTCACCATCCGCGGCCTGCACCTGTCCACCCAGCAACAGCGCACCCAGGCTGCCGTCTCCGTCGCCACCGAGCGCATGGACCAGGTGGTGCGTATGACGACATCCAGCGCGCAGCTCAGCAGCCTCGTCGCAGGACGCTCCGAAGCATCCGTCGCCGCCGCATGGAACGCCGCATCCGGCGTTCCCGGCATCGCCGAAACCTATCCCGCCTGGTCTGCCACAGCATCTCCCACCACAGCGATCGAGATCGAGCAGACGATCACCCGCAGCGGGTCGGACTACGACTCGGTCGTACTGATCGGCACCTGCTATCAGCTGCCCACCGGCGGCCTCTGCACTCCTCTGCCCGGCGCCGACCAAGACCCGGGCCCCACTTCTCCTCTTGCCGCAGACATGAGCCAGCTCATTCGCGCCGTCGTCGTCGTGACCTATGCCGGCAAGTGCGACGGCGGCGACACCTGCCGCTACACGACCACCGGGCTGTTCGACACGAAGGGCGACCTCACATGGCGAACCGACTGACCGCACCGCGCCGACTCGACCGGCGAGACGAGCAGGGCTATACGCTCATCGAGCTGATCGTCGCCATGGCCGTCTTCTCGGTGTTCCTGGCGGTGTTCCTCGCCGGAGTCGTCTCGGTGTCTCGAGCATCCACCCAGGCACGCGTCGACGCACAGACCTCGAGCTCTGTCGGTATCGCCATGCAGCGCATCGAGCGCTCGGTGCGCTATGCCGACTCCATCAATTACCCCGGCAGCAACGCTGGCGCCTCCTACGTGGAATGGCGTACCGATGCCGCATCGACGTCGACCGGCGTCGACACCTGCACGCAGCTGCGCTACACCGC
Organism: Microbacterium sp. A94; assembly: GCF_051842855.1. Lineage (NCBI taxonomy): Bacteria > Bacillati > Actinomycetota > Actinomycetes > Micrococcales > Microbacteriaceae > Microbacterium > Microbacterium sp. A94. The sequence continues at coordinate 489,357 of NZ_JBPXMU010000002.1, forward strand.
AGGCGACGGCAAACTCGCGATGCGCAGCTGGGATGCTGCCAGCGCCCCGTCGACGGGCACCTGGAACGTTCTGGTCAGCGACATCCGCGGCGAATCCACCAACGTCTACCCATTCCGCACCATCGCCGCAGATGGCGGTACCACCACCCACTATCAGGGACTCACCGTTCACACGCTCGCCGGTCTTTCCGAAGCCGCCGGAACCGAGACCTCGGCGACCATCTACGCGAAGAACAGCACCGTCGACTCGACCTCCAACGCGATCGGCGCGGCAGGTCAGAGTATGACCCCCGTCTGCGCAGGAACGGACTACCGCTCATGATCCGACTGGCACAGATGATCATGGGCCCGGTGCGCAATCGCGCCACCCGCGAGTCAGGTTCCGCCCTACTCATGAGTGTGCTGTTCACCGTCTTCGCCGGCGGTGTGATGCTGGTTCTGCTAAGCGTGCTGCTCTCGCAGGCGCAGTCCGCTCAGGTCGCGCAGAAGAACACCCGCACCGGCTACGCTGCACAGTCCGGCATCCAATCGGCACTCTCGGTACTGCGCTCGAACACGAAGACCGTCGGTGTCGGTGCGTCGGCAATCACCTACGGCGACCCGACCAAGCTTCCCCAGAGCCTTACCGGCACAGTTGATGGCGACGGCGACGGCACGCTCAGCTACACCGTGGAACTGCAGTACTTCGAGCAAGACCCCACCGGGCAGAGCGATGCCTGGCTCGCCACCAATGCGATGCCCTTCCCGCTCACAGACGACCCTGGCGCACAGCCGAAGTTCGTGCGCATGGTCTCTGCGGGCGCCGACTCTGCGGTCGGCGGACTGGCAGAATCTGTCGGTGACCGCACCATCACCGCCCTCTACGGATTCACCACCACCAACGTGAACATCCCGGGCGGGCTCATCCACAGCACCGACACCGCCAGTTGCCTGAAAGCCGCAACGGCAACCGAGGGCAGCAGCGTTGCCATGGTTCCTGTCGCGGAATGCAATGACGACCAGGTCAACATGTGGGTGTACGACACCGACTATCGCCTGAAGCTTGCCAGCACGATCGGAGCGCCCACCGTGCTGTGCGTCACCGGCCAGGAGTGGGTGCCCACCCCCACCGGAACCAACAACAGCGCCGTGGATGCCACTCTGCGCTCGTGTGCGGCAACGAACGATGACGCCTATGGCAACCAGCTGTGGAGCTGGGACTTCCCCGGCTCCTGGGTCGGGCAGAACCGCGACAACGACGACCGCAGCCAACGCTGGCTCGGACTCAACGGCACGACTCTCGTGGAGAACACAACCAAAACCGGCGTCTTCAATCCGACGCCCAGCGTCGGTGCCGGCGGTGCCAGCCACGGCACCCACCAGATCGTGAACTTCAGCGAGTTCGGCCGCTGCATGGACGTCACGGATGCGGTGATCTCGAAAAACTTCATGATCGTGTACCCGTGCAAGCAGGACCCGACCGGAACCGGCGACAACATGCTGTGGAACCACAAGTGGTTCTACGACGAGCCGGTCGGCGCCGCAACGTCAGCGCCACAGTCACTGTCGGTCATCGCACCGGGCAACGTCACGTACTGCCTGACGGCGCGTCCGACCGGCTCCGGAAACACCGACGTCCACTTCACCACGTGCAATCAGCCCGATAACGTCGCATCGCTGTCGCACGCGCAGAAGTTCATCCGCAATGCTGACACCGGCTCCACGCTCACCAGCTACACGTTCCAACTCGCCGACAACCCTGCGCTCTGCCTGGCCGCGGTTCCCGAACCCGGCTACGCCTGGTCACACATCCGCCTACTCACCTGCAACGGCTCCTCCGCCCAGAAGTGGAACGCTCCGGCCATCACCTCGGGCTCGACCCTCGGCGGTTACAAGGAGATCGGATGACCGAGGCTTTGATTCCGGCGTGGTTTGCCGTCACCTTCGCCGCACTGTTCGGCGGGCTGATCGGCTCCTTCCTCAACGTCGTCGTGTGGCGTGTACCGCGCGGGGTCAGCATCGTGCGCCCCGGCAGCGCGTGCCCCGGGTGCGAGCATCCACTCGCCTGGTTCGACAACATCCCGGTGCTCTCTTACCTCATCCTCCGCGGACGTTGCCGCTACTGTTCGGCAGGAATCTCGGCACGCTATCCCGCTGTTGAAGTTGCCACGGCGGCAGCCTTCGCCGCCGTCATGTGGGGCGCGTACGCCGGATGCTATCCCTTCGCGGTGCTGCCGGTGCTGCTGTTCTGGGCCGCCACCGGGATCGCTCTGGCGTTGATCGATCTTGACCATCAGCTGCTCCCTAACGTCATCACCTATCCCTCGTATGTCGTCACTGCAGCGCTTCTCGTGCTGGCATCCGTTCTCACCGGCGACTATCCCCGCCTGATCACGGCCGTGATCGGTTTCGCGGCTCTCGGTGGCCTATATCTGCTGCTCGCCGTCGGATACCGCGGCGGAATGGGCGGCGGCGATGTGAAACTCGCTGGCGTCCTCGGGATGCTGCTGGGCTGGCTGGGTTGGCCGCAGCTCATCATCGGCGGCTTCAGCGCCTTTCTCATCGGCGGCGTCGTCGGTGTCACCCTCATGCTTGCCCGAAAAGCTGACCGGAAATCCGGTCTTCCCTTCGGGCCGTTCATGCTCGGCGGATCGTGGATCGGCATCTTCGCCGGCCCCGCGATAGCCGGGCTCTACCTCTCTCTGGTCGGTCTGTCATGACCCGCCAGGAATCATCGTCAACACACTACGGAGGACACACATGGCAGGAGTAGTCGCGCTCGACCTCAGCAGACGCGGACTGCGGGGCGTGCAGGTCGACGCTCCTTATTCGGAGCGCCCCAAGCTGAGCAAGTTTGCAGCCGTCAACGTGCCGGAGGGCACCATTTTCGATGGCGAGATCATCGATGAGCGTCGCGGTGTCGCCGCGATCAAGGACCTGTGGAAAGCTGGCGGCTTCACGACCAACAAGGTCGTGTTCGGCATCAGCAACCGCAAGGTCGTCGTTCGTGAGGTCGTCCTCCCGGACATCGCCGGCGCCCGTCGCAAGGCCGCCCTGCGATTCGCTGTCGAAGGCCAGGTGCCCATCGACCTCGACGACGCCATCCTCGACTTCCTGCCGCTGCGCTCGGTCACCGACAACCACGACCAGAAGCAGGAGGGTCTGCTCGTCGCGACAGCGCGCAGCAGCCTGGAAGCGACCGTCAACTCCATCGAGAAGGCCGGCCGTTACGTCGACGCGATCGACTTCTCTGGTTTCGCGCTGCTGCGCACTCTGGCGGATGCCCGAAGCGGCACCCAGGCGATCATCAACGTCGGCGCGGCCAGCACGACCGTTGTGATCTCCAACGGTGCGATGCCCGAATTCGTGCGTATGGTGCCCAGCGGCGGTGACGACGTCACTCGCAGCATCGAGCGGGCGCTCGGCATCAGTTTCGCCGAAGCTGAGCAGGACAAAATCAGCCGTGGTCTGCAGGGTGGCGCCGCCACCGCGCGCGATATCGAAGCGGAGACCGTGCTGCGAGAGACCGTGGCCGCTTTGATCGACAGCATCCGGAACACCCTGAAGTTCTACAGCAACGCGCACCCGACCAAGCCGATCTCGAATGTCGTGCTCACCGGTGGCGGAAGCCGCCTGACCGGGCTCGCCCCCGTGCTGACCCGCGCGCTGGGCGTGCCCACCTCGTACGGCGACCCGCTCGAGTCGTTCTCGGTCAGCCGCAAGCTGCGTGCGTCGGGGCTTGAGCGCTGGGCACTGGAACTGGCGGCGCCGCTGGGTGTCACCGTGGGAGGGAAGTGATGAAGAAACTAGGAAAGTCCGCTCCGGCACAGCCGCGGCGCGCGGCGCAGTCAAGCGTCGCGACCATCGCCCGTGTCGACCTGCTGCCTCCGATCGTCGGAGTGCGTCGCAAGGAGAACGCGACGTCCAGACTGCTCGCTCTGGGTCTGGTGGGTCTCGCTCTGATCGCCGCGGTTAGTGCCCTGGCTGTTTCGTTCCTGGCCAACGCCGCCGAGGGTGCGCTGGCTGACGAGAATGCGCGCAAGGCGCAGCTGCTCATCGAACAGAAGCAGTATTCCGAAGTGTCCGGAATCAAGGCGCTGCTCGTCGACTACGAGACAGCGGAATACTCGGCGCTGTACTCCGAGACAGACTGGGCACGGCTCATGCGCGAACTCGACATGGCGATGCCTGAGGGCGTCGAGATCACCTCAGAAGTGATCACTGTCAAGGGTGTGTCCACGACATCGAGCAGTGCATCTGCGCTCGACGTGACCGGCCTCGACCACGCCGGAGTCATCGAGATCAGCTTCACCGCTGCCGCCGAAGTCTTCGACTCGCCGACGCCGCTGCTGAATGCACTTCAGGCGTTCACGGGGTACTCCACAGCCACCGTCTCGGCCGTCTCCGGCCAGAACGACGAGGGCTACGTCATCACGGGCTCCGTGCAGCTGAACGCTGCGGCTCTCGGTGGGACCGGACGCGTCGGAGAGCTCGACGCGGAGCAGCTCGCCGCGCTGCACAGTGCACTGGAGGCCAGTGTCGCACTGCCCGAGGTGGCTCCGGCCGCACCCGCTGATGGCGAGGCGGCAGGCTCGGACGAGCTGACCGAAGACGCGACAGGCGCGGGGGAATAACAACATGTCCAAATATCGTTTGACACTGGTCGCCATCGGTCTGCTCGCCGTGATCATCCTCATGGCGGGATGGTTCGTCGGTGTGCAGCCGCAGCTCGACCGCATCTCCACCGCTAATGCGCAGACCGCATCGATCAAGCAGATCAACCTCGTGCAGGAGCGCAAGAACGCCGCCCTCGCCGAAGACCATGCGCGCATCGATGAGTACCGGGGACAGCTGGCTCATCTGCAGACGAAGGTGCCCGCAAACCGTTCGCAGCAGGCCCTGATCGACCAGATCAACGCCGCGGCCGAATCGACCGGCGTGACCATGAGTAACCTGTCGTTCGACACTCCTCACGCTTACGCGGCACCGGAGGGTGTGCCGATCGGTACAACGGCCAGCGGCACGCTGATCGCGGTCAACGTCACCCTGTCGGCATATGGCGACCGTGGTCAGCTCGAGCAGTTCGCCGGTAACGTGCAGGGCTCGCAGCGCCTGATCACCGTCGTCGACAGCCAGTACACCGGCCCGGATGATGCTCAGCTCACCCTCAATGGGATCACCTGGGTGCTCAAGCCGCGGTAATAGCTGCTGTTCCCGCCGCAGTGTTGGGCGGAGATCGCACGGATGGGCGGAGCTTCAGTTGCTGAGGCTCCGCCCATCGCTGCGTTTTCCGCCCATCCGTGCGGGTTCAGCCCATCGAGGCGGGGTCAGCCTGACACGACGACCGAGGGTAGTGACTTGCTCATTCGGAAGTTCACGAGGCTCACTCCCTGCCTGACAGGATGCTGCTCCTGCTCGACCGAGAAGCCGGAGCTCTCGAAGAACGGCCGTGCAGTGATACTCACATCAGCGGTCAGGCATGTTCCTCCGTGTTCGCGGACTCGTCGTTCGGCCTCAGCGAGCAGCGCTCGGGCGATTCCCTTTCTCTGGTGGCGGGGTGCAACGAACAGCATGTCGATGTAGCCGTGCTCATCGATGTCGGAGAACCCGGCAACCTCGTCGTTCACAGTGGCAACGAAGGTGGTTCTGCCGGACATGGACAGGTTCCAGCTCACGGTGTTTCTTTGCCCTGGCCGCGCCCACGCCTGCACCTGTTCCGGGGAGTAGTCGAGCGCCGCAGTGATGGTGATTGCGTCGATGAAGATAGCCAGCGTTGCGGCGGCATCTGTCTCCGAGTAGGAACGGATCGATGGCTTCCCCAGGGCGCTTGTCACGATCTTGATGCTGTCACACGAACTGCCGGACTCATGAGGGCTCCTCAGATCGCGTATCCCTCGACCGGTCCCTCAGTGTTGGGCTTCCACCCCAGCTCGGGGGCGACGTACTTCGCGAAGGATTCGAGCACGTGCAGGGTGTAGTCGACCCCCAACTGCGTCGGGACGGTGAGCATCAGCGTGTCAGCGGCCATGACGGCTTCGTCTGCGCGCAGCTGCGCGATCAGAGCATCCGGTTCTGCCGCGTACGTCTTGCCGAACGTCGAGCGGAACCCGTCGATGATGCCGATCTGGTCGCCGTTGTCGGCATTGCGCATTCCGAAGTACGCGCGGTCCTTGTCGGACACCAGCGGGAACACGCTGCGGCTGACTGATACCCGCGGCGTACGAGTGTGGCCGGCGGCCTGGTACGCAGCGCGGTATTGGTCGATCTGCTCGCGCTGCAGCACGTGGAACTCTGCTCCCGTCGCCTCAGTCAGCAGCGTCGAACTCATGAGGTTCAGGCCCCGGCGCCCAGTCTCTTCCGCGGTCGCTCGCGAACCCGAGCCCCACCAGATGCGATCGCGCAGCGCCGGGGATTGCGGTTCGATCGCCAGGTAACGCCCCTCACCGACCTGCTGCGGATCGCCCTGTACGACGGCTCCACCATCGATCGCCTCGAGGAAGAAATCGAACTTGTCCCGGGCGAGATCAGCACCGCGGGGATCTTCGCTGCCGACATAGCCGAAGGCTTCATACCCACGCAGCGCCGTCTCGGGTGAGCCGCGGCTCACACCAAGCGCAATGCGGCCCCGGGCGATCAGGTCGAGCGCGGCCGCTTCCTCTGCGAACTGCAGAGGATTCTCGTAGCGCATGTCGATGACACCGGTGCCGACCTCGATGCGCTCCGTCTTCGCAGCCATCGCGGCCAGCAGCGGCATCGGCGACGCGGCCTGTCGGGCGAAGTGGTGCACGCGCATATAGGCACCGTTGACGCCGAGCTCATCGGCGCCGACAGCGAGGTCGATGCTCTGATGCAGCATGTCTCCCGCCGTGCGAGTGCCCGAGCCGGGGACGTCGGCATAGTGCCCGAACGAGAGGAATCCGAAAGCCTTCATGCTCGTATGCAACCGAATGGATGCCGGTGGCATTCCTTCTTCTCAGACCGCACCATCATCGCCCTCGATGAGCTTGACCTCAACGGACGCGAACCTCGTGAACCCGACATCCCGGGTGAAAACGGGAACTCCGAGGCTCTGCGCATGGCCGGCGATGAGAGCATCTTTGACACGCATCGCCTGTGTCGTGCTGGCGGTCAGTTCGCCGTACCCATCGGATGCCGCAGCGTCGAAGTCCTTCCAGAATCCAGGGAGAGAATCGAGCACCCGAAGCAAAGTCTCGCGCCGACTCGCCTGCGCTATCCGTGAGGATGTGCGGAAAACTCCGCCCATGCGTGCGAACTCCTCCCAACGCGGCGGGCCCGCGGGCCCGGAGGTCCCGATGGCCCGGGAGTCCCGGCGCCGCCCCAGTCACCCCGCGACGAGGAATCCGTCCAGCACGAGCTGGCGGATGCGCGGCTCGAGATCCGTCCACAGGTCTGCCAACGGAACCTCGAACAGGTCGGCCAGCGCCGCCACGATCTGCGTGACTTGCAGCTCGCCGTCGCAGGCGCCCACAAAGCCGGCGAGCGCGGAGTCGACCGAGATCGTGCGACCGAAGCCACCGCCCTGACGGAGCTCGATCACGCTCGGATCGTCATTGCCGGGCATGAAGTGCCGCGCCTCCGTCACATCGGGCGCCGTGATCAGTGTCATCGGGATGCCGTCGGCTAAGGAGTCGTGCGCGATAAGGCCGCTGTGCAGCGCGCGACCGGTCCCCGACAGCGGTTGTGAAACCTTCTCGAAACGGCGCAGGCGCGGGGCATCCGCCGACGCCGGGCGGCGCAACAGAATGTATCCGAACCCGACCGCGGTGACCTGCCGCTCGGTGAAATCGTCCAGCCAGGCAGTCAGCATCCGGTCGAAAGCGCCATCGCGCGGCGTGGTGCCGCCGTCGCGGATCCACAGTTCGGCGTATCCGAGCGGTGTGAGCTCCTCCCGCTCGATGACCCAGGCATCCAGCGTCGGGTCGATCCAGGACTCAAGCCGGGTGAGGCCCGGGTCGATCGCTGCACGCGACTCCCAGTTCCCCAGCAGCTGCGCGACACCGCCGACGGCGAGGTGCTCCGGCACCGCCCGCAGGAATTGCTCCACCAGCGCGTCGCCGATCAGCCCGCCATCGCGGTACTCGTAAGCGGTCACACCATCTACGCGCGGCGTGATGACGAACGGCGGGTTCGAGACGATCAGATCGAACTGCTCGCCAGCAACGGGCTCAAACATGCTGCCCGACCGGAACGTGATGTTCGTAACCCCGTTCAACAGGGCATTGAGCTCAGCGAAAGCGAGCGCCCGCGCCGAGATGTCCGTGGCAACAACCTCATCGGCGTGCCGGGCGACCAGCAGCGCCTGGATACCGCATCCGGTGCCCAGATCCAGCGCACGAGCCACCGGAATCGGCATGATGAGCTCGGCAAGCGTGCGGGATGCTCCACCCACGCCCAGCACGTGATCAGCCGGCAACTCCGTGCCGAGCGCGAGCTCATCCAGGTCGCTGGCGATCCACCACTCCCCAATGCCATCCGCGTCGACGAACGACTGCGGACGCACGAGCACCGAGGGCACGGCATCCGCATCATCACCGATCGTCACAAAACCCAGACGCACCAGGCCCGAAAGGCCCAGCCGCGGCAGCGCGGCGGCGACAAGATCGCTCGGCTGCGGCATCCCGAGCACGAAGAACCGGCCAAGCGTCGCCAACGGTCCCACATCGCGCGCGATCGCGCGCAGCACCGGTTCGCGAACGCCACGTCCGAGCGCGTCGTCGGCCTCTTCGCCCCAGAGCCGGCGCAGCGGTTCAGAGAAGAAGTCCGCCGCGGTGAGGTCGGCGGCGAGGGCGGCGACCAGCGGCTGGTCGGGTTTGGGCGGGAGAGGTACAGACACGGCGTCACTTTACGCGCCTTCAGGCTTCCCCGATGACGCCCGCCTAGAATTGCAGGGTCACAACTCACGGGCTGGCCGCCACGGCGCCCGAGGAAGACCAGAGACGTTGATCAGCCCCCGAATCGGCAGTCGTGTGCGCGCGCAGCGCTGTGCACGCGGTTTCGTCGCGTTCTCACTCGCGGCCGGACTCCTCGTCACCCCGCAGTTCCTCGCCGTCTCCCCCGCCTCTGCCGCGATCGACGAAGTCATTTCCGACGCGGTGCAGATCTCACTCTCCACCGGATTGCACGGCGTGATCGAGCCCGGATCTCCGCTGCTGGCGAGCATCACCATCACCAATGACACCGACACGGACTTCCCTGCCGGCCTCGTCACCGTCGAACTGAACCGCACACCGATCACCGACAGTGCAGCCCTGGCGTCGTGGCTTGATGCCGGCGCTTCCACCGGCACGTTCGCTCCGGTCAACAGCGAAAGCTCCACGGTCGTTGCAGCATCCGCGTCAGCGACGATGTCGGTCGTCACGCCAGCCGCGGCACTGGGAGAGCTCGACGAGGGCGTCTACCCGCTTCGGGTCACTCTGCACAGTGCTGACAGCGAGAACGCCGGAGAGACGGATGCTGCCGACCTCACCGCCACGAGCGTCCTCATCGTCAACGCCGACAGCACCGCCCAGGTGTCGGTCATCGTCCCCCTCACGGCCACTCCCGCAGACGGCGGCCTGCTGACCGCAGAAGAACTCACCACGCTCACCGCCGCCGATGGCGCGCTCACCGCCCAGCTGGACGGCATTGCCGGCACCCCGGCCGCCCTGGCGATCGATCCGTTGATTCCCGCCGCTATCCGAGTGCTCGGGTCGGCAGCCCCGCAGACGGCGACCGCTTGGCTCGAGCGACTAGAGACGCTCCCCAACGAGCGCTTCGCCCTACAGAGTGGCGATGCGGATGCCACGGTGCAAGCCCAATCGGGACTACCCGGGCTGCTGACGCCGCTGTCGTTCTCGCCATACATCGACGAGAAAAACTTCGTCGAACTCCCCTCGCCCACTCCGAGCACTGCCGCTCCGGGCACGGGCACGGCCACGCCCACTCCGACACCATCGTCGACACCGGCCGCGCCCGAGATTCCGACCGATGATGAGCTGATCGCGATCGACGGTGCTGAATCCGGCATCCTCTGGCCGCTGGGAGATCTCAGAACCGCAGATATCGAGGTTTTCGCAAGCTATCTCGAATCGGATGCGACGACCGCTGCGACAACGATCATCCCGTCTACCGCCGTCTCCGCGCCCACCAGTGCTGCCGTGGAGATCGACGGTCACCGGCTGCTGGTGCTGGATGCCCGCGCTTCTGAAGCCCTCTCCGAAGCCGCGACCACCGAGGATGCCGAAGCGCGCGAGCGCAAGGTCGCGGAGGGAATCGCCGAGCTCAGCTTCACCGATGTGCGAAGTCCCCTGCTGATCGGACTCGACCGCGACGAGAGTCGACCTGCGGACGCCCTGCGCGAGACGATCCTGTCACTGAGCGCGATCGCCGCCCCCCTGAGCTTTTCCGAACTGCGCGCTGTAGCGCCGGCATCCGTGACCCTCGCCGGAGGCGCCTCGACAGATCGTGCCGCGGCCCTGGGCCAGATGCTCGCAGAGGAAACCCACCTCACCGCGTTCTCCTCAATACTCGACGACCCTCAGGTCATGCTCGCGCCCGAACGCCTGCAGATTCTGCGTCTGATCGGTGTCGGAGCATCCGAAGAGTATGCCGAAGCCGCAACCGCCCACCAGGAACAGACCCGCACCACACTGAATGCGGTCAGCGTTCAGCAGCCGAGCCCCGTCCAGCTGTTCACGGCGGCGGCGCCGCTGCCCGTCTGGGTGCGCAACGATCTTCCCTGGCGAGTGAACGTGCGACTCACCTCGCTCCCCTCAGATGCCCGTCTCGACGTGCAGCCGCTCACCGAAGTGGTGGCGCAGCCGGCGAGCAACGAGCGGGTGAAGGTTCCCGTCGAAGCGCGCGTCGGAAGCGGCGAGCTCGAAGTGAGCTTCAGTCTGAGCTCCCCCACCGGCGTGCCGATCGGCACCGACCAGACCGCGAAAGTCACCGTGCGCGCCGAATGGGAGGGCATCGGCCTCGGCATCCTCGGCGGAATCATCGGGGTGCTGCTGATCCTCGGAATCGTGCGGACCGTGATTCGCCGGCGGCGGGATGCCGATTCATCGGATGCTTCTTCACGTTCGGATGCTGCGGAGGAACAGGTGACCGGTGAGTAGTCTCGGGCGCGCGAGTGCGGTCATCGCCGCCGGCACCATGGTCTCGCGTGTCACGGGGCTGCTGCGCAGCATTGTGCTGGTGACAGTGATCGGCTCGGTCGGCTCAGGCGCCGCTGATGCGTTTGGAATCGCTAATCAGCTGCCGAACAGTGTTTTTTCGCTGATATCTGTTGGCATTCTGACCGCCGTAATCGTGCCGCAGATCGTGAAAGCAAGCGCGCAGGCCGACGGTGGCAACGCCTTTATCTCGAAGCTCTTCACGCTCGGCACTGTGGTGCTCGTTGTCGTGACGGGCCTGGCCACCATAGCTGCCCCCTGGCTGATCTGGGTCTCGGCAGATGCAACGCCGGCCCAGTACGCATTGGCGACGGCATTCGCATACTGGTGCCTCCCCCAGATCCTGTTCTACGGTCTCTATGCCCTGCTGGGCGAGGCGCTCAACGCTCGCCGTGTGTTCGGACCATTCACCTGGGCTCCGGTAGTCAATAACATCGTGTCGATCATCGGCTTCCTGGTTCTCGGAGCTGTGTTCGGTGAAACGATGACGAGCGTCGAGGGTTGGACTCCGGCAATGATCGCGGGCCTCGGAGGCACCGCCACGCTGGGAATCGTTATTCAGGCGGTCGTGCTTCTCCTGTTCTGGCGACGCACCGGCCTTTCGCTGCGGCCAGACTTCCGCTGGCGTGGCGTCGGCCTCGGCAACGTCGGCAAGCTCGCCGGTTGGACCTTCCTGATGGCCATAGCCAGCCTGACCGCGGGAACGGTGCAGAACAGAATCGCCTATCTTGCGTCCGCGGACGGCGCTTCTGTTGCGACAATGCAGTACGCGTGGCTAGTCTTCATGCTCCCCTACTCGATCATCGTGATATCGATCGGAACCCCCTACTTCACGCAGATCAGCGAGCACGCCGCTGCGGGCCGGCACGATGAAGTTCGCTCGGACATCGGGCGCAGCATTCGCACCCTCAGCTTCTTCATGTTTGCGGCCGTCGCCGCCGTCGCGGCTGCAGCGCTTCCGGCGTCCCGTGTCTTCACCAATACGGCGCCGAACTCGATTGATGCCGCGATCGTGCTGCTCTGTTACCTCGTCGGACTGCTTCCGTTGATGGTGCTGTTCATCGTGCAGCGCACCTTCTATGCCTACGACGACACACGCACCCCGTTTTGGTTCACGCTGTTTCAGTGTGTGCTCATCGTGGGAGGCGCGTTCGTCGCACTCTGGCTGTTGAACACCGGCGTGATCGAGATCACTGGACTCGCCGCCACAATCGCGCTCACCCAGTCCGTCGCCAGCACGATCCAGACAATCATCGCGACCTGGCTCTTGCACCGCAAGATCGGTGGTCTGCAGGTCAGATCATGGCTCCTGGCCTTCGGCCGGTTCGCCCTCGCCGCTGTGCCCGCCGGCTTCGCCGGATGGGGAGTGTTCCTGCTGCTCGGGGGCATCGGCGGCTGGACGCTGTCGAGCCAGTTGCTCGGCGCCATCGGCACCTGCATCATCGGCGCGGTCGTCGTGATCGTCTACATCGCACTGCTCGCCGTGATGCGCGCTCCCGAGCTCGCGGTCGCCGGCACGATGCTCAAGCGTTTCCTCCCCGGCCGCTGAGGTTTTCTGCGCTTCTGCTGCTCCTTCCGCTGCCCGGCTGCTCCGGCTGCTGCCTCTGCTGCTCCGCCTGCGGGAATGCCGCGCGGTTACCATTGGTTGAAGCAGTCGAACCTCCTGCCAGGCGAAGAGAGAGAGCACATGCGCAAGGTCATCATCATCGGGTCAGGCCCAGCCGGATTCACCGCCGCCATCTATGCGGCCCGCGCGAATCTCGAGCCGCTGCTTATCGCCAGTTCTGTCGAGGTCGGCGGTGAACTGATGAACACCACCGACGTGGAGAACTATCCCGGCTTCCCCGAGGGCATTCTGGGCCCGGAGCTCATGACGAAGTTCCAAGAGCAGGCCGAGAAGTTCGGCACCGAGGTCGTCTACGACGATGTCACCTCGCTCGATCTCGACGGCCCGGTGAAGACCGTCACGCTCGGCAGCGGGGCAGTGCATGAGACGCAGTCGCTGATCTACGCGACGGGCTCGGCCTATCGCAAACTCGGCGTCGAGGGCGAAGAGCGCCTGTCCGGCTACGGGGTCTCCTGGTGCGCGACCTGCGACGGCTTCTTCTTCCGTGAGAAGACCATCGCCGTCGTCGGTGGCGGCGACTCGGCGATGGAAGAGGCCACGTTCCTCACCCGCTTTGCCTCGAAGGTGTACGTCATCCACCGCAAGGACACCCTGCGCGCCTCCAAGATCATGCAGGAGCGCGCGTTCGCGAATGAGAAGATCGAGTTCATCTGGAACAGCGAAGTCACCGACGTCGTCGGCGAGGCTGCCGTCTCCGGTGTGAAGCTGCGCTCGACAGTCGATGGCTCAGTTTCGGACCTCGCGCTCGACGGCCTGTTCGTCGCGATCGGCAACGACCCGCGCACGCACCTCGTCCACGACAAGCTCGACCTCACCCCCGAGGGCACGATCTGGGTCGACGGCCGGTCCTCGAAGACGTCTGTACCCGGCGTCTTCGCCGCCGGTGACGTGATCGACCCGACATACCGTCAGGCGATCACTGCTGCCGGGTCCGGAACCGTGGCAGCACTCGACGCGGAGCACTTCCTCGCAGATCTCGAGGATGCTTCGGTCGAGATTCCCGCGGCTCAGGCCGCGGGAATCATCGCCTGACGGGAACACAACCGACACCGCTGCTGTTGCAGTCGGTGAACCTCGAATAAGGAGAATCTGATGACTGCCAAGGCAACAAGCCAGGCCACCTGGGACCAGGACGTCATGCAGGCCGAGGGGCCTGTGCTCGTAGACTTCTGGGCCGAATGGTGTGGACCGTGTCGCATGGTCGCGCCCGTTCTCGACCAGATCCAGGCCGAGAACGCTGACAAGATCACGATCGTCAAGCTCAACGTCGACGAAAACCCCGAGCTGGCTATGAAGTACCAGATCACGTCGATTCCGGCGATGAAGGTCTTCCAGGGCGGCGAGGTCAAGACGACCATCATCGGCGCGAAGCCGAAGCCCGCGCTCGAGAAGGATCTCGCCGCGTTCATCGGCTGAGTTTCTCCCCTTTTATAACGGCATCGGGCCCGCGTCTTGTCGACGTGGGCCCGATGCTTTTTGGGTTCGGTGAGGGGTGCGGCTCAGGATGCGTCAGCGACGGTCGTATCCCACTTGCGGTGTCGTGAGCCTTCGTCGAGCAGTCCCCAGACGGCCTCTGTGAGATCGGGATACTCCAAAGCGATCTGGCGCATCACTCGGTAATTGCGGGCGGCATTCGGGCGCACACCGTCGTTGGCCATGATGTTGTCGGCGCGCAGCAGGTAGACCACCAGCTCGTCCACGCTCGGCAGCTCCTCCATGAAATCCCAGGGGTCTTCACCGTTGAGGAGGCGCTCCTGAATCAGCACAGCGAGCTCGTCAGCGGCCTCCGCTCGAAGAACTTCGAGACTGGCACGGCGCGGAACAGCTTCTGACATGCATCCAGCCTACGCGCGCTTACGACCCCCGCGGCGCGGCAGGTTAACGACATCCGTCATCGTCTCCAACTCGCGTCCCTTGGTCTCTGGCACCTGGAAGTAGACGAAGAAGAACGACACGATTGCGAAGAATGCGTAGAACCCGTACGCGAAGGTGAGTCCGATCTCGGCGAACGCCGGGAACGTCGTCGAGATGAAGAAGTTCGCCACCCACTGCGCAGCGGCGGCAACGGCAAGTGCACCGGCACGGATGTTGTTCGGGAACATCTCCCCCAACAGAACCCAGACCAGTGGACCCCATGTTGCACCGAAGAAGACCACGAAACCGTTCGCGCAGATCAGGGCGATCACCGACCACGGGTCTGGAAGTACGACGTTTCCGTCTTGCAGAGTGCCGAACGAGAACGCCACCGCCATCATCCCGAGGGTGACCGCCATGCCGACCGATCCGGTCAGAAGCATCGGGCGCCGACCAACCTTGTCGACCAGCAAGATCGCGATGATCGTGACGACGATATTGGTGATCGACGTGATCACCGACGTCATCAGAGCACTGGATTCATCGAACCCGACCGACAGCCAGAGCGTCGTCGAATAGTAGAAGATGACGTTGATGCCCACGAACTGCTGGAACACACTCAGCAGAATGCCCACCCAGACGATGGGTTTCAGCCCGAATTTGTCACCGCGCAGATCCTTGAGCGACTCGCGCTGCTCGACATTGAGCGTCTTGCGAATCTCCTCGATCTTGAGATTCACATCGGTTTCGCCGGAGAAGTCGTAAAGCACCTGCGAGGCCTTGTCGATATCGCCGCGTGCCACCAGGAAACGCGGAGATTCCGGCAGCCGCAGAGCCATCACACCGTAAACAATGGCAGGGATGGCCTCAATCATGAACATCCATCGCCACGCATCGATGCCCAGCCACAGCACGTTAGCCGCGGAACCTGCGATGTTTGCCAGCAGCGCGTTGGAGAGGAGCGCCGTGAAGATACCGGTGACGATGGCGAGCTGTTGGAGCGACCCCAGGCGCCCCCGGACCTTCGCCGGCGATACCTCGGCAATGTAGGCCGGTGCGATGACAGAGGCCGCGCCGACGCCGAGACCGCCGATGACCCGCCAGATGATCAGGTCAATGACACCGAAGGCGAAGCCCGAACCAAGAGCGGATGCCAGGAACAAAATGGCGGCGATCACCATGACTGGAATCCGGCCCAGCCGGTTAGCGAGGCTACCGGCGAACCAGGCACCGATCGCGCAACCGATCAGAGCCGACGAAACGGCAAAGCCCTGCAGACCCGGGCCCAGCTTGAATGCTCCGGCGAGAGCATCCACCGCCCCATTGATGACCGCGGTGTCGAACCCGAACAGGAATCCACCGAGTGCTGCGGCGATGCTGATGCCGACAACCCGTCCGCTGAGGCGTCCGGCCGTGCTCTTCTTCTCTGACATGTGCTCTCCCCCGTCTGTGCTCACTCTAGGAGTCAGGCACGCTTGAACGCGAGGAAGAATTCAGTCGATCAGGATCCGTAGCCGTCCTCGCCCAGTTCGGAAAGGATGCGATTCAGATCCTGGATCGATGCGAATTCGATCGCAACCTGGCCTTTTCGTGCACCAAGTGTGATCTTCACCCGCGTGTTCAGGCGATCACCGAGCTTTCCGGAAACCTCGTCGAGATATGCGCGCCGCGCGCCGGGCTGGGGCTTCGGGGTCTTTGTACCGGCAGACGGGACCGACTTGGCGGCTTCCTCAGTGGCACGTACGGAGAGATCCTCGTTCACGACCTTGTCTGCAAGCTTCTGCATTGCAGCGGCGTCATCAAGGGAGAGCAGAGCGCGCGCGTGGCCCGCAGTGAGCACACCTGCGGCCACTCGCTGCTGCACCGGAACGGGGAGCTTCAGCAGACGGATCGTGTTGCTGATCTGTGGACGGGAGCGCCCGATGCGGGTAGCGAGCTGCTCCTGCGTGATACCGAAGTCTTCGAGCAGCTGCTGATACGCGGATGCCTCTTCCAGAGGATTCAGTTCAGAACGGTGCAGGTTCTCCAAAAGCGCATCGCGCAGGAGATCTTCATCGGCGGTCTCACGGACGATCGCGGGAATGACATCGAGGCCGGCCTCGCGCGCTGCGCGCGTACGCCGCTCCCCCATGATGAGCTCGAAATCGCCGTCGCTGTTCTTGCGCACAACCACCGGCTGCAACACGCCGAACTCACGAACGCTGTGCACCAGCTCGGCCAGATCACTCGAGTCGAAATGGGTGCGCGGCTGGCGCGGGTTCGGAACAATCTTGTTCGGGTCGACCTGGATCAGATGGATGCCAGGAACTTCTGCGAGATCAGCGTTTTCCACGACTGTTGTGTTGACCGTGGCGACTGCCCCTGCAGCTGCCGGCGGAAGTGAACCACCCGGGAAGAACACATCGACCGGGCGTGCGGTCTGATCTGCGGTGGGGATGAGTGCGCCGATTCCACGGCCCAATCCAGTGCGCTTGGCCATCAGTTCTCCTTGCTCTGCGTCTTCTGGGACGCGATTTCGACAGCAGCCTCGCGGTATGCGATCGCACCGGCGGAGCTACCGTCGTATGCGATCACCGTCTGGCCGAAACTTGGGGCCTCCGACACGCGGACGGAGCGCGGGATCACGGTGCGCAGCACCTGGGTCGGGAAATGGGTGCGCACCTCGTCCGCGACCTGCTGGGCAAGGCGAGTACGTCCGTCGTACATCGTCAGCAGGATCGTCGAAAGATGCAGCTCAGGATTGAGGTGCTTCTGGATCATCTGAATGCTGCCGAGCAGCTGACTCAGGCCTTCTAGCGCGTAATACTCGCACTGAATAGGGATGAATACCTCGGATGCCGCGGTAAAAGCGTTGATTGTGAGCAGTCCGAGCGATGGTGGGCAGTCGATAATGACAAAATCCACGGTGTTCGACGTGAAGTACTGATCCAACGACCGGCGAAGTCGGTGTTCTCGAGCAACCTGCGAGACGAGCTCGATCTCAGCACCGGCGAGGTGAATGGTACTCGGAGCACAGAACAGGTTCTCGGACTCGGGACTCTGCTGCACGACATCAGCCAGCGGCACGTCGTTGATCAGAACGTCGTAGATACTCGCGGTCTCGGCATTGTGCGGTACGCCCAGTGCAGTGGATGCATTGCCCTGCGGGTCGAGGTCAATGACAAGGACCTTCGCACCGAGGTTCGCCAGCGCAGAACCGATGTTCACGGCAGTCGTAGTCTTACCGACGCCACCCTTCTGGTTCGACACCGTAAGAACACGGGTGCCACCAGAGAACTCCACCGCTGTCGTCTCCAACGCCTGACGTCGGGCGCTCAGATCGGCAAGTTCTCGTGCCAGTGGTGTATCGACCCCAAAAGTACTGCTTGGCGTTGCCTTTTCAGACTGTTTCACGTGAAACATCCACTCCTTTCGAGGACCGCGTTCTACTCTAATCGCTACGTGAGACGTTGGTTGAATCGGGGTGTACTTCCGGGCTTTTGGCGGGTATTTTAGGGCTTTTGGCGGGTACTTCCGGGCTCCGGGATGCCGACTCTCTCGCAGAGCGGGCACCCTCCCCGCGAGCGGGGACCCCTCCCGATGCTCGTTCGCACGGCATCCCTGCGCCCTCGCATTATTCGCATGAACACTCGACGCGGCAACTATTGGATCGGGGGTGGCGGCGTCTCGCTTCGCTCTACGACTGCGTTAGATACCGGGCACAGTAGGGACGCACGGTCCCCCCGGGTGAATATTTGGAATGTTTCACGTGAAACGGGGATCTTTGAGAAACGTGACGTTGTCTCCGCGGCGAGGAATGGATTGGCCACTACTCCCAGCCGTCGACCGGTCACATTGATGGATGTTTCACGTGAAACGGCACGTACCCGACCATGCGTCCTGCGCGATCCCTACTCAGGACAGGCGGCCCGTGTTTCACGTGAAAAATCTCACCTGTACCACCCCAAAAGGGTGACAGATGAAGTAGCTATCCCTGTCCGCCCTGAAAGGGCGCAGGGATTCCGGATGAGCGAGCATCGGGAGGGGTCCCCGCTTGCGGGGAGGGTACCCGTTCTGCGAGTGAACCGGCATCCCGGAGCACGCCCCGAGTCACCCAAACCGCAGAGTTCGCCTCGGTGGGATCAGCCTCGAACGACCGCACGAACAACGCGAGTAGTCTCCGCCAGTACGCCTTCGCCGAGAACCTCGACCCGTACATCGCTGAGCTTGAATTTCTTGATCTGCTTTGCGGCGGCGTCTATCTCGGCCTCAGCGTTCTTTCCCTTGAGAAGGGCGAGCTCTCCCCCATCCCGCAGCAGCGGTGCAGTGAATGGGATGAGTGTACGCAGCGCGCTCACCGCGCGCGCGGTCACAACGTCGAACTTCTCCGAGGTTCGCACGTCTTCTGCTCGAGCACGCAGAACAGTAACGTTGTCCAGTCCCAACTCCGTCACCTGTTCATTGAGCCAGGTGACTCGTCGTTCCATCGGTTCGATGAGCGTGAGCTTCACATCGGGTCGGGCAATAGCGATCACGAGTCCGGGCAACCCAGCTCCGGAACCAATATCTGCGGTAGAGCCGTGCACGAGCGGTGCAGCAATCGCACTGTTCAGAACGTGACGGGTCCACAGCCGAGGAAGCTCCAGCGGCCCGATAAGACCGCGCTCTTCCCCCTGTGCAGCAAGCGACGTCGTGAAAGCACGTGCGATATTGATGCGATCACCGAAAAGGGATGCCGCAACTTCCGGCTCATCCTCAAGGGTAGACATGTTCATCCTTCCTGATGTTTCACGTGAAACATCAGCGACGACGGATGACGGTGTGCCGGTCCGGCCCTTCGCCATACGACTCTGAGATGAGGTCCCGATCCGCAACAATGTCGTGCACGAGCTTGCGTTCGTAACTGGACATTGACGGGAGTGACGCCTTCGACGCACCCTCATCGAGCTTGATCATGGCAGCATCCACCAGCTTCTCCAGCTGCTGGCGGCGGGCATCCCGTGACCCACCCACGTCGAGAATCAATCGCGAGAACGAACCGGTCTTGTTCTGCACGGCCAGGCGTGTGATCTCCTGCAGCGCCTGAACAGTATCCGGATTCGACAGCACGGAAATGCTCTCGTCCTCGGACTCGACCGACACGTAGGCGCGGCCCTGTCGGACGTCGAGGTTCAAGTCGCCATCGATGTCAGCGATGTCCAGCAGCTCTTCGAGGAAGTCGGCTGCGACATCACCCTCATGCTCGAGCTGTTCGGTAGTGGGCTCTGCCCGCTCCATTGTGTTGTCGCTGGTCATGCGTTCGGGCCCTTCTTCTTCGCACGCTTCTTACCGACGGGCTGCTGTCGCTTCGGTGCGTTCTGCTTCGCCTTCTCAACTTCGTCGAGCATGCGCTGCTGCTCGGCCTCATAAGCCGCCATCGGGACGACCTTTCCAGAGGAATCGATCGCTTTGCCCTTGCGGGCCAGACGCTCTTCGCGAGCCTTCGCCGCCTCAGAACCAGGGGTGGGCATCTCACGAATGACAAGGAACTGCTGCGCCATCGTCCACAGGTTCGATACGAACCAGTACACGACCACACCGAGGGGGAAGAAGACACCCGAGAAGATGAAGCCCAGTGGCAGCACGTAGAGCATGATCTTCTGCATCTGGTACGCCTGGCCGGTCTTGGCCTCGGGAGAGAGGTTCTTCGAGATGATCTGCAGCTGCGTGAAGAACTGCGAACCGATCATCAGCACGACGAGGATCACGAGGATCACGATGGCAATCGTGTTCTGAGTCTCGACCGCGTGGCCGAGGGTACCGTGCAGCGACACATCGCCGAAGATCGTCGCGTCGTAGAACTGCTTGGTGAGCGCCGAACTCAGAAGACCGACGCCACCGACGCCCGCATCCGCGTGCTTGGTGACGTCGTTCAGCACGCTGAACAGGGCGAAGAAGACCGGCATCTGCACCAGCAGCGGCAGACAGCTCGACATCGGAGACGTGCCATGTCGCTTGTAGAGCGCCATGGTCTCGCGACTCATGGCCTCGCGAGAGAGCTGGTCCTTCTTGCCCTTGTACTTCGCCTGAACCTTCTTCATCTCCGGCGCGATTTCCATCATCTTGCGCTGGCTTTTGATCTGCCGCACGAAGAGCGGGAAGACCGAAGCGCGCACGACGATGACGAGACCGACGATAGAAAGGATCCAGGTGATACCCGCTGCATCGGGAAGACCGACAGCGGTGAACAGCCAGTGCCAGGCGACGAGGATGAGCTCAACGGCCCACTTCAACGGCCACAGAATCGTGCCGAGAAGATCGAAGCCACCGGATTCGGGTGCTTTCTCCGCAGCGGCGAGCAGAAGGTCAAGACCCACTGTTCAGTCCTTTCGAGAAGGTACGACGAAACCTCGGGCGGTCAGGTCGTGTCGGAAATGGTCATGGGGGCGAACGTCATCGACGCCGCCTTTTGTCCAGGGGTTGCACCGCAGAATGCGCCATGCCGAGAGCACTGCGCCCTTTGCTGCGCCGTGCTGCTGCACCGCACCTACAGCGTAAGCCGAGCAGGACGGGTAATACGCACATACATCACCATAGATCGGCGAAATGACGGCACGGTAGGCGCTGAGGAACCCGAGCACGAGATTACGGGGAATCAGCGGGATGCTGCGAGCCAGATCGCCGGCATGCAGATGAGCCGACCCGAAAGCGTAAGACGGCAGCGCGCTCATGACGATGTCCTGGTGCGGCTCAGCCGTGACAGACAGCGCGTCACATCCGCGTTGAGCTCGGCAAATGTCGCGGTGGCAGACGCAGGAAGGGCACGGATGACGACATCCGTGCCCTCGGGCACTGTTGAGAGCGCTTCCGCGCACACGGCTTTGAGCCTTCGGCGCACGGTATTGCGGATCACGGCAGTGCCTACCTGTTTGCTGATGATGAACCCGAATCTGGGTTCACGTGTCTCACCCGTCGCCAAAACAGAGGTGACGACGCGAGCGCCCCCGCATCGGACCCCGCGACGGACGACCAACCGGTAGTCGGTTCCTCGCGTCAGTCTGAACGGACGGGCGAGCACGAGGCTTACGCCGAGAGCTCGACGCGGCCCTTCGCGCGGCGGGCCGCAAGGATGCCGCGGCCGGCGCGGGTGCGCATGCGGGCGCGGAAGCCGTGCTTCTTGGCGCGACGGCGGTTGTTGGGCTGGAACGTACGCTTGCTCATGGAATCACTCCGGGAACGCTGTCACCGGATGTGTACGACCGGAGACATAGGGAACTGCCCTTTTTCGGGCATAAGTCAACCGATTCAGGGTACGTCTTACCGGCGCAGAGAGCAAATCTCCGCGCCACGACCGGTCTGAGCTGCAACGCTCCGCACGTTAATTATCCACAACCCTCGCTCACCCGGTCGACTCGACACACCATTGATTTTCCGTGGCAGGTTGCCGTTCACAGCTTGGGTGACTACCGTTGCATCCGAAGTTATCCACAGGGGGGATCTGTCCGAATTCGACTACCCTCCGCGAGCCTTTTCCCGGAGCACCATGTCCTCTCCTGCCCAGCCTGACGTTCCAATCTGGAGCCAGGTGATGGACCTGCTCGATCAGGATGATCGCGTCACCCCCCAGTTGCAGGGATTCCTGAGCCTCGCTGTCCCGGCCGGCGTCATGAGCGCAACGCTCTATCTCGATGTTCCAAACGACCTCACCGCAGCCCAGATCAACAAGCGACTGCGTGTTCCCGTGATGGAAGCTCTCGCTCACCTCGGCGAGGAGGTCACCTCGTTCCGGGTCGTGGTGAACCACGAGCTCGCAGACCAGCAGACCGCTCCGATCGCCGTTGCTGATTTCGGTCGCCCCGACGCTCCGCGCACGGACTACACCATTGATCAGCCGACCCCGATGCGTCATGAGTCACGACTGAACCCGAAGTACACCTTCGATAACTTCGTCATCGGGCAGTCCAACCGTTTTGCTCATGCTGCAGCCGTCGCTGTCGCCGAGGCTCCGGCGAAGGCCTACAACCCGCTGTTCATCTATGGCGATTCGGGTCTCGGCAAGACGCACCTTCTGCACGCCATCGGGGATTATGCACAGTCTCTCTATACGGGCGTGAAGGTTCGCTACGTCTCGAGTGAAGAGTTCACCAACGACTTCATCAACTCCATCGCGAACAACCGCGGATCCGCATTTCAAGCGCGCTACCGCGACGTCGACATCCTCCTCATCGATGACATCCAGTTCCTGCAGGGACGAGCAGAGACACAGGAGACGTTCTTCCACACCTTCAACACGCTGCACGATCACAACAAGCAGATCGTCATCACCAGTGATGTCGCGCCCAAACACCTCACCGGGTTCGAAGATCGTATGCGCAGTCGTTTCGAGTGGGGCCTGATCACCGATGTGCAGGCGCCCGACCTGGAAACCCGCATCGCGATCCTCCGTAAGAAGGCGCAGAGCGAAGCCCTGCATATTCCGGATGAGGTACTGGAGTACATCGCCACTGTCGTCTCATCGAACATCCGTGAACTCGAGGGCGCTCTCATCCGTGTCTCGGCGTTCGCGAGCTTGAACCGGTCTTCGCTGGACATCTCACTCGCCCAGACGGTGTTGCGCGACATCATCGATACGGCCGAGGACAACATCATCTCGCCGACCGACATCATCACGGCCACCGCTCGCTACTTCAAGCTCACTGTCGACGATCTCTACGGCTCGAGCAGATCGCAGCAGATCGCGACCTCGCGTCAGATCGCCATGTACCTGTGCCGGGAGCGTACGAACCTCTCGCTGCCGAAGATCGGTCAGCTGTTCGGAAACCGCGATCACACCACGGTCATGTACGCCTATAAGAAGATCAGCGATCTGATGAAAGAACGACGCTCGATCTACAACCAGGTGACGGAAATTACGACTCAGCTCGGCCGGCGCTGACTCATTTTCCGCGCCGAGGAGTGTCAATTCACCCGCGAGTCGCAGAAAAATGCCGGTTTGCACATGTGGATAACCTGTGGATGAATCCGCTTAACATCTGGACGATCGTGTGAGATTTTCCTCAACCTGTGGATAACTCCCACACCTCACCGGTCGCGGGCCATCGCGTATTGATGCGGATTCCTCAGCATTTCCACATCTCACACGCATGTAGTTCCCTACTCGCGATTGATATCCACCGAGTTATCCACAGTATCCACAGCTGTTAACACTGTTAAGAAGTTAATCCTGAAAGAGCGCGATCCGATCACCTCAAGGGTGTGCAGAACTGCGCGTATGGCGCAGCGCGGCTGTGGGGATACGATGGGAACCCCCTGACGCATGGGCCCATGATCGTCAGGTTTTGTAATTACGACGAGGGAGCGCCCGTGAGGTTCCAGGTCAATCGCGATGTCTTCAGCGAAGCAGTGTCCTTCGTCGTCAAGCTGTTGCCGCAGCGCAATCCGCAGCCGATTCTGGCTGGAGTGCTCATAGAAGCCGGCGCCGATGGGTTGACACTTTCGGCATTCGACTACGAGGCATCCGCTCGTACGACGATCGAAGCGACAGTCGAAACACCCGGCACGATCCTCGTTCACGGGCGGTTGCTTTCTGACATCGCCAGCCGGCTTCCGAATGCGCCGATCGAGATCGCCGTCGAAGACGATGGCGGGATCACTGTCACGTGCGGTTCGGCGCGATTTACGCTGGCAGCCATGCCGGTTGAGGAATATCCGTCGATTCCTGAGGTTTCCGGTTCTTCGGGCGTCGTCCCCGCTGACGATTTTGGCACCGCGATCGCACAGGTCGCCTTCGCCGCATCCCGTGATGATGTGACTCCGGTTCTGACGGGTGTGCAGCTCGAAGTCTCCGAGCAGAATTTGAGCCTGGTCGCAACTGACCGCTATCGCGTTTCGCTTCGCAACGTTCCGTGGGACGGTGAGACACCCGAGCAGACGGCCCTCGTTCCAGCGCGCACTCTGACCGAGGTCGGAAAGACGTTCGGCCACGCAGGAAACATCCAGATCGCGTTCTCCGGAGCGGGCGATCGCGAGATCATCGCGTTCACCTCAGGCAACAAGACCGTTACTTCTTTGCTGATCAAGGGCAATTTCCCTCCGGTTCGTCGCCTGTTCCCCGAGCAGACCGATCACTACGCGGTCGTCAACACCGCAGATCTCATCGAGGCTGTTCGCCGCGTGGCCCTCGTCCTTGATCGTGCTGCTCCGCTCCGGTTCACGTTCACTTCCGACAGCGTGACCATGGATGCCTCCGGCAGTGAGCAGGCGCGAGCTTCAGAGTCGGTGGATGCTCACCTCTCCGGTGGCGACGATGTCACTCTCGGCCTCAATCCGCAGTACTTGACCGAAGCTCTCGGCGCGGTCAAGAGCGAGTTCGTCCGTGTCACGTTCACCTCGAGCGACAACGCCAACAAGCTCAGCCCTGTGCTGATCACCAGCCAGACGTCGGTCGATCAGGCGGGGCTCGACTCGTACAAGTACCTGCTTCAGCCGAACCTTCTGCTGCGCTGACCCTTCGACAGGCTCAGCGACCGCGATAACTCACGGACCGCGACAGATCAGGAGCCGGTGTCAGAGGCGAAAGGTAGGCTGATCACGTGATTGTGGAGCACCTGAGCCTGGCGGATTTTCGCAATTACGCGACCGCTGAACTCGCGCTGCATCCGGGTCCCAATGTTCTGGTCGGCCGAAACGGCCAGGGCAAGACCAACCTCGCCGAAGCAATCGTTTTTCTTGCAACGCTCGGCTCCCATCGGGTGTCATCAGATGCCCCGATGGTCCGCGATGGCAAAGATTTCGCTGTCATCCGTGCTCGGCTCTCGGTCGGAGAACGCAAGGTTCTCGCTGAAGTCCAGATCAACCGGCAGGGTTCGAACAAGGCGCGTATCAACGGCTCCGCTTCGAAGACCAGTGAACTCCCCCGGTATGCGCATGTTGTTCTCTTCGCTCCGGAAGATCTGCAGATCGTGCGCGGTGACCCGTCAGCACGCCGGCGTTTCGCCGACCAGTTGCTGATTCAGCGCACCCCGCGAATGTCGGCGGTGCTGGCCGATTACGACCGGGTTCTGAAGCAGCGCACCGCGCTGCTGAAGTCTGCTCGCGCCCGGGGCATCCGGGGCGAAGGACTCAACACCCTCGAGGTGTGGGACGACAAACTTGTTCTTCTGGGCACCGAGATCATCGACGCACGTCTGCGTCTGGCAGCAGATCTGCGTACCCCGCTGGTTTCGGCATATGCCGCGATCGCCGGCGAACATCACCATCCCGAGATGGATTGGGCACTCTCCGTTCGCGGTGGCGACCCGGAAGAAGGCGAAGATGCCGCCTTTGACCCGAATAATCGTTCGCTGAGTCTGGCGAAGGGCGCCGAGATGTTCCGCGCCGCGCTGCAGGCCAAACGCTCCAAAGAACTTGAGCGCGGACTGACCCTGGTCGGACCCCATCGTGACGATCTGGTGCTGCGAGTGCGCGAGCTCCCGGTGAAGGGTTATGCCTCGCACGGCGAATCATGGTCGGTCGCACTCGCTCTGCGGCTAGCATCCGCTGAACTGCTTCGCGAAGAATCACCGGCCGGCGACCCGGTGCTGATTCTGGACGACGTGTTCGCCGAACTCGACGCCGATCGGCGAAAGCGTCTGGCGGCTCTCACGGTCGGCTATGAACAGGTGGTCGTCACGGCCGCAGTCGAGGAAGATATTCCTGATGAGCTGCACCGTCATGTGGTGCGCATCCATGCCGGCACGATCTCCGATGAGCGAAAGGGGGATGACGGTGATGAGTGACGCAGCGTCCGATACCCCCGAGACGGTAGCGACATATCTGCGTCTTCGCGGACTCAAGCCGAGCTCGAAATCGTGGAAGCGCAAGCGTCGCATCCGTGATGACGACGAGAACGCTCCGTTCACTCCCGGGCGTGATCCGGGCGCCCTCGGCGCGGTGCTCGACAAGCTCAGTCGAGATTCCGGCTGGGAGATCACACTCGCCCGCGAAGACCTCGTTCGCCAGTGGGCAGATCTTGCCGGTGCCGATACCGCCAAGCACTCCGAACCGGTCGGTCTCGAGAACGGGATGCTGACGGTCAAATGCGACTCGACGGCGTGGGCGAAAAACCTGCAGTTCATGCGCGCAACTATCCTCACGGAGATCGGCCGACGCTATCCGCAAGCGGGTGTCAACAACCTTCGTTTCATCGGCCCGGACGTTCCCTCCTGGAAATGGGGGCCGAGAGCCGTTCCAGGGCGCGGTCCGCGCGATACCTACGGGTAGGGCATCAACGGACGCCCCTCGATCGATTTCAGGGCCATACACGGGCGTCTAGCGAGGCTTTCGACGGGCAGACCCGCTAGACTGGACATTCGAGATATCGATGTGGAGAATGCCCTCTGATGACGCCTGAATCACCTGCTGACGAGCCTGAATCGACAACCGGGGTCACCCCCGACGAGAATGCTGCTGTTGATTACGGTGCCGACGACATTCAGATTCTTGAGGGTCTTGAGGCCGTTCGTAAGCGGCCCGGCATGTACATCGGGTCCACGGGCCCGCGCGGACTCCACCACCTGGTCTATGAGATCGTCGACAACTCCGTCGATGAGGCCCTGGCCGGGTATTGCGACACGATCCGGGTGACGATACTCCCCGACGGCGGTGTTCGCGTCTTTGACAACGGTCGAGGAATCCCGGTCGACCCGCACTCTTCCGACCCGAACAAGTCGACCGTCGAGGTCGTGCTGACCATTCTGCACGCCGGTGGAAAGTTCGGCGGTGGCGGTTATGCCGTCTCCGGTGGACTGCACGGTGTCGGATCCTCCGTCGT
Organism: Microbacterium sp. A94; assembly: GCF_051842855.1. NCBI lineage: Bacteria > Bacillati > Actinomycetota > Actinomycetes > Micrococcales > Microbacteriaceae > Microbacterium > Microbacterium sp. A94. The sequence continues at coordinate 516,760 of NZ_JBPXMU010000002.1, forward strand.
CAACGCTCTCTCCACGCGTTTCGACGTCGAGATCCGGCGTCAGGGACACGTCTGGAATCACCGTTTCGCCAACGGTGGTCACCCGCAGCAGGCCCTGGTCAAGGGTCCCGAGACTGACGAGACCGGAACCATCATCACGTTCTGGCCGGATCCCGAGATCTTCACTGAGTCGGTCGAATTCGAGTACGACGTGCTGCGCACGCGCTTCCAGCAGATGGCGTTCCTGAACAAGGGCCTGCGCATCGAACTCTCTGACGAGCGCGAAGGTGCAACGTACGAGGTCGAAGAAGAGGGCGCTCTGGTCAGCAAGCAGCGCAGCGATGTGTTCCTCTATGAGCGCGGACTTGTCGATTACGTCGAGTATCTGAACAAGGTGCGTCACGCCGAGGTCGTCACCGAGGAGATCATCGACTTCGAATCCGAAGACACCGATCGAAAGATCTCGCTCGAAGTCGCGATGCAGTGGACGACCGGTTACACCGAGAACGTCTTCACCTACGCGAACACGATCAACACTCACGAGGGTGGCACGCACGAAGAGGGTTTCCGCGCGGCCTTGACGACACTCGTCAACAAATACGCCCGGGCGAACAATCTGATCAAGGAGAAGGAAGAGAACCTCTCCGGTGACGACGTGCGCGAGGGTCTCACCGCAGTGATCTCGATCAAGCTCGGTGAGCCGCAGTTCGAGGGTCAGACCAAGACCAAGCTCGGCAACACCGAAGCGAAGGCCTTCGTGCAGAAGGTCGTCGGCGATCAGCTCGGTGACTGGTTCGATCGCAACCCCGCGCAGGCCAAGAACGTCATTCGCAAGGCGATCGATGCGGCAACTGCTCGGATGGCTGCCCGCAAGGCGCGCGAGACTGCTCGCCGCAAGAGCGTCTTCGAGTCGGCCGCCATGCCGGACAAGCTCAAGGACTGCACGAGCAAGGACCCGTCGATCAGTGAGATCTTCCTCGTCGAGGGTGACTCGGCCGGTGGTTCTGCCGTGCAGGGTCGCGATCCGCACACGCAGGCGATTCTCGCCCTTCGCGGCAAGATCCTGAACGTCGAGCGCGCGCGGCTCGACAAAGCACTCGGAAACCGTGAAGTTCAGGCGATGATCCAGGCCTTCGGCACGGGCATCGGCGAGGACTTCGATATCTCCAAGGCTCGCTATCACAAGATCGTTCTGATGGCGGATGCCGATGTCGACGGCCAGCACATCACCACCCTGTTGCTGACGCTGCTGTTCCGCTACATGCGCGGTCTTATCGAGGCCGGATTCGTGTATCTCGCGATGCCGCCGCTTTATCGCCTGAAGTGGTCGAATCAGCCGCACCAATACGTCTACTCGGACGCTGAGCGCGACGCGCTGCTCAAGCACGGTCTGGACAACGGCAAACGCATCCCGAAGGATTCCGGCGTGCAGCGCTACAAGGGTCTCGGCGAGATGAACGCCAAGGAACTGTGGGAAACCACGATGGATCACACCACCCGAACCCTTCGCCAGGTCACCATCGAAGACGCGGCATCCGCTGACGAGATCTTCAGTGTCTTGATGGGCGAGGACGTCGAGTCCCGACGAAGCTTCATTCAGCGAAACGCGAAGGATGTCCGCTTCCTGGACATCTGACCCGTCGGCAACGCTCAGCGAACGATTGAAAGAAACACATGACTGACGACAATTCGACCGGCGAAGCGACCGGATCCGGTCGCGAAGAGCCCTTCCACGAACACGGCAAGATCGACCAGGTCGATCTGCAGTCGGAGATGCAGCGCAGCTACCTCGACTACGCGATGGCGGTCATCGTCGGCCGTGCGCTCCCCGACGTGCGTGATGGTCTCAAGCCTGTGCACCGCCGGGTCATCTTCGGCATGTACGACGGCGGATTCCGCCCCGACAAGTCGTTCTCCAAGTGCGCTCGTGTCGTCGGTGAGGTGATGGGTCAGTACCACCCGCACGGTGACACGGCGATCTACGATGCCCTGGTCCGTCTCGTTCAGCCCTGGTCGCTGCGCTACCCGCTCGCTCAGGGCCAGGGAAACTTCGGCTCTCCCGGAAACATGGGCGCTGCAGCTCCTCGTTACACCGAGACGAAGATGGCGCAGCTGGCCCTCGAGATGGTGCGTGACATCGAAGAGGAGACCGTCGACTTCCAGGACAACTACGACGGTCAGACGCAGGAGCCGACGGTTCTTCCTGCGCGCTTTCCGAACCTGCTGGTCAACGGCTCGGTCGGTATCGCGGTGGGTATGGCCACCAACATCCCGCCACATAACCTGCGTGAGATCTCAGCCGCCGCACTGTGGGCGCTCGACAACCCCGACCTGTCCCGTGACGAGCTTCTCGAGGGACTGATCCAGCGCGTTCCCGGACCCGATTTCCCGACCGGCGCGCAGATTCTCGGGTCCAAGGGCATCCAGGAGGCTTATCGCACCGGGCGCGGCTCGATCACGATGCGCGCGGTCGTCAACATGGAGGAGATCCAGGGCCGCAATTGCCTCGTGATCACCGAGCTGCCCTACCAGGTCAACCCGGACAACCTCGCGGTGAAGATCGGTGACCTCGCCCGTGACGGCAAGATCACCGGCATCGCCGACATCCGCGATGAGACCAGTGACCGCACCGGTCAGCGTCTCGTCGTAGTTCTCAAGCGGGATGCTGTCGCCAAGGTCGTGCTGAACAACCTGTACAAGCACACCCAGCTGCAGGACAACTTCGGCGCGAACATGCTCGCGATCGTCGACGGTGTGCCGCGCACACTGGCGCTGGACGGCTTCATCTCGAACTGGATCGCTCACCAGATTGATGTGATTGTCCGGCGGACTCGTTTCCGTCTGCGCAAGGCCGAAGAGCGGATGCATATCCTCCGCGCCTATCTGAAGGCGCTCGATGCGTTGGACGAGGTCATCGCTCTGATCCGGCGCTCGCCCACGGTCGATGAGGCGCGCGATGGACTGAAGACGCTGTTGGACATCGATGACATCCAGGCGGATGCGATCCTGACGATGCAGCTGCGTCGCCTCGCAGCTCTCGAGCACCAGAAGATCGTCGATGAGGCCACTGAGCTCGAACTGCAGATCGAGGACTTCAAGGCGATCCTTGCCGATGAGATGCGTCAGCGCGCGATCATCCGCGAAGAACTCGAGGGAATCGTCGAGCGTTTCGGCGACGAGCGCCGCACGCACATCCTGCAGGGCTTCGACGGCGATGTGTCGATGGAAGACCTTATCGCTGAAGAAGAGATGGTCGTCACCGTCACCCGCGACGGATACATCAAGCGCACGCGCAGCGACAACTACCGTTCGCAGCACCGCGGTGGCAAGGGTGTCAAGGGCGCCCAGCTGCGCGCGGATGATGTCGTCGAGCACTTCTTCGTGACGACGACGCACCACTGGCTGCTGTTCTTCACCGATAAGGGCCGCGTCTACCGGGCGAAGACCTATGAGGCACCCGAGGCCGGTCGTGACGCGAAGGGAACGCACGTCGCGAACCTGCTGGCGCTGCAGCCTGACGAGAACATCGCACAGATTCTCGCGATGCGCGACTACGAGGTGGCGGATTATCTGGTGCTCGCCACTCGTACTGGCGTTGTGAAGAAGACGCGCCTGAGCGATTACGACACGAACCGTCAGGGCGGCGTCATCGCCATCCGTCTGCGCGAGGGCGATGAACTGGTCAGCGCGATGCTGGTCGACAACACCGATGACATCCTGCTCATCTCCCGCCATGGCATGTCGCTGCGCTTCAACGCGACCGATCAGGCCCTTCGTCCGATGGGGCGTGCGACCGAGGGTGTGAAGGGCATGAGCTTCCGGGGCGAGGACGATCTGCTGTCAGCATCCGTCGCTGGCGAGGACGGTTATGTGTTCGTCGTCACCGATGGGGGATACGCCAAGCGCACCTCGATCAGCGAATATCGCGTTCAGGGTCGCGGCGGTATTGGCATCAAGGTCGCCAAGCTCAACGACGATCGTGGGGTGCTCGCCGGCGGTCTGATCGTGGATGAGGACGACGAGGTTTTGGTGGTTCTGTCCAGCGGCAAGGTGGTACGCTCTGCCGTGGCCGAGGTGCCTGCGAAGGGTCGAGACACCATGGGAGTGGTGTTCGCCCGGACGTCCGAGAAGGACCGCATCCTCGCCATTGCCCGCAACAGTGAGCGGGGCCTCGCCGATGAAGAGGCAGAGGAGGAGTCAGCACCCGAAGATGCGGCTCCCGAATCCACCCAGACCCCCGAGGAAAGTACCGACGCATGAGCACAGTAGCCGACAAGCTGGCGAAGAAGTCGACGCGCAAAACCGGTGGCAAGCAGGTCCGCCTGCGCCTGGTCTACATTGACTTCTGGTCGGCCGTGAAGCTGTCGTTCCTGGCGGCGGTTGCGCTGGCGATCGTGACCATGGTCGCGTTCTTCCTGATCTACATGGTCGTGCAGGCCACTGGCCTTCTGGGCGAGGCGGATGAGCTGATCGGCAACATCACTGAGGGTGCCGTGTCGATCTCGTCGCTGCTCGGATTGCCGCAGGTCATGGCGTTCGCTGCCGTCGTGTCGATTCTGAATCTGATCGTGGTGACCGTGCTCGGTGCCGTCGTGGCCGGTATCTACAACCTCGCCGTGAAGGTCACCGGCGGCCTCCTCGTCGGCTTCATGTCCAATTAGTACCCCCTTTTACCTCCTTCTTTACCTCCTTTTTACCTCCTTCCGAGTGGCCATTTGTGGCTCGCTTTCGCCCCGGCGAAGCGCCACAAATGGCCACTCGCAGGTTGGAGGAGGTTAAAGAGTAGGGAAAACCCGAAGATGGGATGCTGGGTGGCACGGTGTTGACGGGGTGAAGCGCGGCCTACCTTTGAAACATGACCACTCAGACAGCTTCCCCAGCCGCGGAAACACCGCCTCGGGTGACTCCGCCGCTGCGCATCTTCTTGACCGTTCTGCATCTTGCCGCGCTCGGCAGTCTCGGCGGCATTATCCTCGGCATCCTTGCGGGCTTCTTCGGCGCTGGAGTCGGACTGCTGTTCGCTCTCGGAATCGGCGCCCTGTTCTTGGTCGGCTTCGTCTACGCGGTGTACGGCATCGGGTGGTTCGAGGTTGTGCGGGTCAGAAGCCTGTACGATCTGGACATCCCTGATCTGCAGGCACGCCAGCGCAGAACCCCTGGATTTGGCGGTTGGATCCGCTCGCTCGGACGCCAGAGCATCGACGGCTCGATGTGGCGCGCAGTAGCGAACTTCGCGATCGCGTGCATCTTCGGCTCGCTGGTGATTCGCCTGTTCTGGGGTCTGGTGTGGTCGGCGATCTTCGCCTTCACTCCCCTGTTCAGCACCGAAGACACCGCGGGGCCGTTCGGCACGACAATGTCAGCCGCCTGGGCGCCGGTGGTCGGCTTCCTCGGTGTTCTGGCGGCTGCCGCCGGCATCATCGGATTCGCGCTTGTGCACCGCGTGATCACACGCAGTCTGGTGGTTCCCAGCAGAGAGGCCGAGCTCACCGAGCGCGTGCGCACCACCTCGGCACAGCGCGAAGGCGCGGTCCGCGCGGCGGATGTCGAGCGCAGCCGCATCGAGCGGGACCTCCACGATGGCGTCCAGCCGCGGCTGGTCTCGGTGGGTATGACTCTCGGTCTCGCGCAGCAGAAGATCGACAACGATCCGGCGACCGCGAAGGCGCTGATCAATGAGGCGCACACATCCACGAAGGCTGCGATCACCGAGCTGCGACAGCTTGCCCGCGGCATCCATGCGTCTGTTCTCGATGATCGAGGGCTGGATGCCGCGCTGTCAGCGCTGGCCAGCAGGTCGCATATTCCCGTCAACCTCGACGTCCGCATGGATGGCGCGTCGACGGGTGCTCACGCCGGATGCCGGGATGCTGAGGCGGCGGTGTACTTCGTCATCGCCGAGTCGCTGACGAACGCGGCCAAGCACTCCCGGGCCAGTGAAACACGGGTCGTGGTGCGGCAGCGTGAGGGCGGTGTGCTTTGGGCGCGCGTCGAAGACAACGGCATCGGCGGCGCGCAGGTGCAGCCCGGTGGCGGTCTCGACGGCATCTCGAACCGCGTTCTTGCAGCCGGCGGGACGATCCGCATCGAAAGCCCGCAGGGCGGTCCGACATCCGTGGAGGTGAGTGTGCCATGCGCATCTTGATCTGTGAGGACTCGGTCCTGCTTCGGGAAGGACTCGTTCGCCTGCTTGAGGATGCCGGCCACGAGGTGGTCGCAGCCCTGAACGACACCGTCGGTCTGACAGACGCGGTCGAGGACGCGAATCCGGAGCTGTGCATTCTGGATGTTCGGCTGCCGCCGACATTCACGGATGAGGGCATCCGGGCAGCGCTCGGACTGCGCAAGACCCACCCGTCGCTGCCGCTGCTCGTGCTTTCGCAGTATGTCGAGGAACGCTACGCCAGCGATCTGATCGCAGCGCAGGGCGGACCGCTCGGATATCTGCTGAAGGATCGGGTCGCCGATGTCGCCGAGTTCCTCGCGTCGGTGGCGCGGATCGCCGAGGGGGCGACGGTACTCGACCCCGAGGTAGTTGCGCAGCTTCTGACCCGGCGCAACCGTGACGATCGGATGCTGCGGCTCACCGAACGCGAACGAACCGTGCTGGCACTGATTGCCGAGGGAAAGTCCAACCAGGCGATCGCCGGGATGCTGTTCCTCTCGGCCGCCAGCGTCGAGAAGAACATCACGGCCATCTTCCAGAAGCTCGGATTCGAACAGGATGAATCGGGCAACCGGCGCGTGCTCGCAGCACTCGCTCACATTGAGAACTCGGGTAGCGCAGCGCCATCCGCAAACCAGCCAGGAGCGACACGATGAACACCGAACCGCAGAACCCGCAGGGCGGACATGACGTTCCGCTGACGCCTCCGCCGGCATCATCTGGTGCGCCGGCATCCGGTGTTCAGAGCCCGCCCGTTCCGCCCGCGGCATCCGTTCCGCCGGCGCCGTCTTCACAGGGCCCGTCTTCACAGTCCCCGTCTTCGCAGGGCCCGCGCAGCGGGGCTGGTGCACGCGCCGCCGCCATCGCCGTTGCGGTATTCGGTGGCGTGGTGCTGCTGGGCACCGGCGCCACGGCCGCCGTCGCAGCAGTGCACGATGTATCGCGTAGTAGCAGTACGGTCAGCGGCGACGTCCTGACAGTCGACGTCAAGGGCATCGAGAGTATCGATCTCGAGGTCGGAGCGAGTGCTGTGAGCACCCGGTTCGGCGACGTTGACGAGGCGACGCTGGAGGTGACAGGAACCCGCGGTGGCAATTGGCGTCTGGATCGCGATGGTGATGAACTCATCGTGCGCGGACCTGATCACGGCTTCGGCTGGTTCGGGAACGGCTGGTTAGGCGGCAACTGGTTCGGTGACAACTGGTTCGACGAAGAGAGTGTGATCCTCACACTGCCGGAGAGCCTGAACAACTCCGGACTGGACGCCGACTTCGATCTCAGCGCCGGCAGCCTCACCATCGATGGGTCCTTCGGCGAGGTAGGCATCGCGGTCGGCGCCGGAATCTTGCGCATGGAGGGATCCGCGACATCCGTCGATGTCGAACTCAGCGCGGGACGCGCCGATCTGGAGTTGGCCGACGTCACCGAGGCGGAGTTCTCGCTCTCGGCGGGCAAACTGGTCGCCGATCTGACCGGGGATGCCCCGCGCACGGTGAGCATCGATGTCAGCGCAGGAGCACTGGAGTTGACCGTGCCCGATGAGTCGTACGATGTCACGCAGGATGTCAGCGCGGGAAGCCTGGATAACCGGCTGGATACCTCGAGTTCATCGCAGCACACGATCGATGCAACGGTCTCTGCGGGCAGCGCGATTCTTCGCTCGGGCGACTGACGGGCTCGATTCGGATTTTCCGTCAATCTCCGGTAATGTTTACGAGGTTGACGGGGCTATAGCTCAGTTGGTTAGAGCGCTTCACTGATAATGAAGAGGTCCCTGGTTCAAATCCAGGTAGCCCCACTCGTCACAATTTAATACCCCTTGAGGGGCCTTAGCTCAGTTGGTAGAGCGCCTGCTTTGCAAGCAGGATGTCAGGAGTTCGAATCTCCTAGGCTCCACAATCGGAACCCCCGGCTTCGGCCGGGGGTTCTCTCGTTCCTGGGCTTTCGTCCGACCGATTCACCGTAGGATCGAAGTGTGCTGATCGGTCTGATGCGTCCCGTGGAATTTCAGTCCTTTGACGTCGAGGCGGCTGATATCGCCGGCATCCACACCGAGCTCGCCACGCATCGACCGGATGGGTTCGACCTCGTCTCTGCACCTGTGCAGATGATCAAGGGCGCCCAAATTCTCAAGTCGACGGGAACCTTCTCGCGACGTGACTCGATCCAAGAGATCGAGGCCGAAGACATGGATGCCCTGCACGCCAAAGTTCCCGAAGGCTGGCAGCTGCTCAACGTGCGCAGCACCGTCTGACTCCCCCGTTCGGCAGAACCCCTCTTCCCGTTCCGGTCGCAATTGGTGCTGCTCTCAGCGAGTTTTAGCAGCACCAACTGCGACCGGAGCCAGAGTGGGGTCGGGTGGGGGCGAGGCCAGCAGCGCGATCAGCCGCGCCGGGAGCGGACGCCGCCGGCGAGGGCGGCCAGTGAAGCGGCCGTAGCATCCCAGTCCATGCAGGCATCCGTCACGCTCTGGCCGTACACGAGACGTCCACGCACCGAGACATCGAGCTTCTGCGCTCCTGCGACGAGGTTGCTCTCCAGCATCACGCCGGCGATCGCCGCGCCATCCGTGGCGATCTGCGAACCGATCTCCACCGCGACCTCGGCCTGACGCACATGATCCTTGCCGCTGTTTCCGTGGCTGGCGTCGATGATCACGCGGGGGGTGAGCATCGCGGCAGACAGGCGTGCCGATGCGTGCCGCACGGTTTCCGCATCGTAGTTCGGGCCATCGGCTCCGCCGCGCAGAATGACGGACGTATCCGGGTTTCCGGTCGTCGAGACGAGACTTGCCCGCCCGTCGGCGCCGATCCCGAGGAACGCCTGCGGAGCGGATGCTGCGGCCGCGGCATCCAGCGCCACCTGAAGTCCGCCATCCGTACCGTTCTTGAAACCGATCGGCATCGACAGACCGGATGCCAACTGCCGGTGGATCTGGCTCTCCGTAGTCCGCGCGCCGATGGCACCCCACGTGATCAGGTCGGCGGTGTACTGAGGGCTGATCGGCTCGAGGAACTCCGTCGCGCACGGGACACCGAGAGCGGTGACATCGCGGAGGAACCCGCGGGCCATGCGAAGCCCGGCCTCGATGTCATGGCTGCCGTCGAGGTGCGGATCATTGATGAGGCCCTTCCACCCGACTGTGGTGCGGGGCTTCTCGAAGTACGTCCGCATGATGATCAGCAGGTCATCGCGGTGCTGCTCGGCCTCGCGCAGCAGTCGACCGGCGTACTCGAGTCCGGCTGCGGGATCGTGGATCGAGCACGGCCCGACCACGACGATCAGGCGGTCATCCTCGCCCGCCATGATCGCGCGCACTTCGTCGCGGGTGCGAGCGACGAGCGATGCGCGCTCATCGCCCACCGGCAGTTCGGCGGCGATGTCACCGGGCGTCGGCAGCGTGGTGAACTGCGCGACATGCAGATCGGCGGTGGTGTCGGTGGTGACGGTGGCGTTCATGTTCCTGGGTCCTATCCTGTGTAGGCGGACCCGGATGCAGAGCCCGCCGAAACGGCGAAAGCCAGAGCAAATGCTCTGGCTTGTCGGCTCTGAAGGTGTCGGTGCGCGCTAGATCGGCGCCGGCCCCTCCAGAGCCGACTCGAAATACGCATACCAACGGGTTGTCATGCCCACGACCTTACCCCATCCCGGAGAGTTCCCGGACCGGATCCCAGACGTTCCGGGCATCCACGGCGTGTCATTCGGTCAACACGCCGAGCGGATGCCCGACCGTCTGGGATCCGGCACAGCAGGCTCAGCGCAGCGGTGTGAAGTCGCGGTTGGCGATGTGCTCGGGGCGCGGCGACTTCGCAGCGTACGGCTCGACCAGCGCGTTTTCGACGCTGTTGAACACCATGAACACGTTCGATCGCGGGTACGGGGTGATGTTGTTCCCCGACCCGTGCATGATGTTCGAGTCGAACCACAGGGCAGATCCTGCGGCGCCGGTGAACTGATCGATGCCGTACCTCTCGGCCATCGCGGTGATCGCCGCATGGCTGGGCACGCCTGCCTCCTGCGCCTGCAGTGACTGCTCGTGGTTGTTGTCCGGGGTCTCGCCCACCGCCGGCACGAATGTGCGGTGCGAGCCTGGCATCACCATGAGTCCGCCGTTGTACGGGTAGTTGTCGGTCAGTGCGATCGACAGGCTCACCGATCGCGGAACAGGCATGCCATCCTCGGCGTGCCATGTCTCGAAGTCGGAGTGCCAATAGAACCCGGTGCCGGTGAAGCTCGGCATGAAGTTGATCCGCGTCTGGTGCAGATACACCTCAGATCCCACGATCTGCCGGGCACGGTCCAGCACCTGCGGATTGCGCGCGAGGTCGTCGAGGACCGAACTCAGCTTCTCGACCTCGAACACCGAGCGCACAGTACCCGTGGTCCGCTCCGTGATCTTCCGCGGATCATTCTGCAGCGCCGGGTCCGCCGCGAGGCGATCGAGCTCGCTCGAGTACAGGGCGACGTCATCAGCCGTGATGAAGTCGTCGAGAATGGTGAATCCGCGCTTCTCGTGCGCTTCCAGCTCTGCTGCCGAGAAGGGGCCGTCGTTGACCGAGCCCCACACTGCGGGCTGGGTCCTTTCGATGAAGTCGCTGGGGGATGTCAACCGAGTCGGGAACAGATCCTCAGCGGTCGTCGGGGCTGTCATGCGTCGTTCTCCTGTCTCTTCTATGGATGGGGGACGGGCCGAATCCCAGACGGTCGGACAGCCCTGCGGCGTGTCGATCGGATGACACGCCGCAGAGCGCCGGGGTCGTCTGGGATTCGGCCCGCACCCGGGTCACACCTCTTCGGTGACCAGTGGGTACACGCCGTTCTTGTCGTGGGTCTCGCGACCGGTGATCGGCGGGTTGAACACACACACGGTGCGCATCTGCGTGCGCGGACGCACCTCGTGCTTGTCGTGGTTGTTCAGCAGATACAGCGACCCCGGCGCGAGCTGGTGCGTCTCACCCGTGGCGAGGTCGGTGATCTCTCCCTCGCCCTCCACGATGAACACCGCCTCGATGTGGTTCGCGTACCAGAACTGGTTCACGGTTCCGGCGTAAAGCGTGGTCTCGTGCACCGAGAAGCCCACGCCCTCTTTCGCCAGAACGATGCGCTTGCTGCGCCAGTTCTCGCTCTTGATGTCGGCGTCGGTGTCGGTGATCTCGTCGATGGTTCGGACGATCATGCGTGTGTGTGCTCCTTGCTCTGGACATTCAGGTCGGTCTCGGTCGCGGCATCCGGATCGGGCTCGCCCAGTACGACACGGATGCACTCATCGATGATGTCGAGGCCCCGGTCGAGCTCGGCGTCCGTGATCGTCAACGCCGGGAGGATCTTCATGACCTCGCCCTCGGGCCCAGAGGTCTCCATGAGCAGGCCCCGCGCGAACGCCTCCTGGCACACGGCATCCGCCAGTTCGCCCGAGGGGAACTGCAGCCCGCGAGCAAGCCCCCGCCCCTTGGCAACGAGTTCGTGCTGCGGGTACTGCGCGACGAACATGTTGAAGCGACCCTCGACGCGCACGCCCTTGGTGACGGTCGAATCGCGCAGCGTGTTGTCTGACCAGTAGCGGCGAATCGCCTCCGCACCGGTGATGAACGCCGGGCTGATCCCACGGAAGGTGCCGTTGTGCTCGCCGGGCGCCCAGACGTCGAGCTCCGGCTTGATCAGGGTCAGCGCCATCGGGATGCCGTATCCGGAGATCGACTTCGAGAGGCACACGATGTCGGGGACGATGCCGGCCTCTTCGAAGCTGAAGAACTCGCCGGTACGGCCGCAGCCCATCTGGATGTCGTCGACGATGAGCAGGATTTCGTGCTGCTTGCACAGCGCCGCGAGCTGACGAAGCCAGTCTGCACGCGCGGCGTTGATGCCACCCTCGCCCTGAACGGTCTCGACGATCACGGCGGCGGGGGTGTTCAGGCCACTGCCGGAGTCATCCAGCAGGCGCTCGAAGTAGAAGAAGTCCGGGTAGTCGCCGTCGAAGTAATCGTCGTACGGCATGGGGGTCGCGTGCACGAGCGGTACACCGGCGCCGCCGCGCTTGAGCGAGTTTCCGGTGACCGAGAGGGCACCGAGCGTCATGCCATGGAAGGCGTTGGTGAAGTTCACGACCGATTCGCGGCCGGTCACCTTGCGGGCGAGTTTCAGGGCGGCTTCGACAGCGTTCGCGCCGCCGGGGCCAGGGAAGACGACCTTGTAGTCGAGCTCACGCGGCTTCAGGATGACGTCGTTGAAGGCTTCGAGGAAGTCACGGCGTGCGCTCGTGAACATGTCGAGTGAGTGCACGACGCGGTCATCGGCCAGGTAGTCGATGAGGACCTTCTTCAACTCCGGGTTGTTGTGACCGTAGTTCAGCGCGCCAGCGCCGGAGAAGAAGTCCAGGTATTCCGTGCCGGACTCGTCGTACATCGTGCTGCCAACGGCGCGGTCGAACACGACGGGCCATGAGCGCGAGTAGCTGCGGACTTCGGATTCCAGCTGGGTAAAAATATTCATTTTGTGGTTGTTCTCCTCCTGGTTGTTGTCGTGCGGGGAGTGCACGCCGCCCGGGGTCGGGCGGATGGCGACGACTACACCGGCGGACCGATTTCGTATAGCCGTTCAGGTTCATGGTGCGCAGCATCCGGTTCATCGACGCTCAGATGCGCGCTTTCGAAAAGCGGGGTGACGACGACCGGAGCATCTCCCCAGCGACGAGCGAGACTGCGGAATGTCTGCTGGGATGCGACATTGTCATCGGTGATGGTGGTCTGCAGTGTGCGCACGCGCGGATGAACACTGTCGTCGTGCAGGAGATCATCGAGCATCCGCCCGGCTAGGCCCAGACCGCGGAAGTTCTCGTCGACGGCGACCTGCCAGATGAACAGGCAGGAGGCGTCAGCGGGACGGCGGTAGCCGATGACGAACCCGGCCGGATGCCCGTCGACCAGCGCGATACGGCAGGTGGCCGCGAAGTCTCTGGCGTACAGGACGTAGGCGTAGGACGAGTTCAGATCGAGCGTCTGCGAGTCGCGGGCGATGCGCCAGAGGTCGATTCCCTCATCGATGCGCGGTGGACGAATCAGGCTCACCCCACTCGACCTCGCATCGTTATGCGCGGCCGGTGCTGACGTGCTCGGCTCGGGGGAGCCGGGGGAAGTCAGAGCGTGTCACCATCCCAAATCGGGGCGTGCATCGCGTGAGAATTCATATCCATAGGGGGTTGTGATCGGTGCTGCGAACAGCGTCGGTCTGCCTTCCACAGTGTCATGCTCATCCGCTGACCTCAAATCGTTTCTCCGGATCGGGGATCTGCCGCGCGGCCTCCGCCTGTGGAATGCTGGGCGCATGACCTCGCATCTGCCGCACGAAGATATCGACCCGGATGGCCTGCTCGAGTACTCGGTGGTGTTCACCGATCGCTCGCTCAATCACATGTCGGCGCGGTTCGTCGACGTGATGCAGCAGACCCTGCAGATCTTGCAGCAGGCGTACAACGCGCACACTGCGGCGATCGTCCCGGGCGGAGGGACCTACGCGATGGAGGCGGTGGCGCGCCAGCTCGCCACGGGGCGACGCACCCTGGTCGTCCGCAATGGGCTGTTCTCGTTCCGTTGGTCGCAGATTCTGGATGCTGGTGGCATCAGCGACGACGTCACCGTGCTGTCCGCGCGTCCGGATTCGGACGACGTGCAGGCCGCCTGGGCGCCGGCGCCGATCGATGAGGTCGTCGCGGCGATCCGTTCGCGCCAGCCCGAGGTGGTTTTCGCCCCGCACGTCGAGACGGCAGCGGGCATGATCCTTCCCGATGAGTACGTGCGCGCTCTGGCCGATGCCACCCATGAGGTCGGCGGCCTGCTGGTGCTCGACTGCATCGCATCGGGTGCGATGTGGGTCGACATGCAGGCGCTCGGTGTCGACGTGCTGCTCAGCGCGCCGCAGAAGGGGTGGAGCGGTTCGCCGTGCGCGGGCTTCGTCATGCTCAGTGAGGCTGGTCGGGATGCTGTGACCAGCCGTCCCTCGACCAGCTTCGCGATCGATCTCGCCAAGTGGCTGTTCATCGCCGACGAGTATCGCGCCGGGCGTGCGGCGTACCACGCGACCATGCCGACGGATCCGCTGGTGCGCAACCTCGCCGCCATGCTCGAGACCCGTGAACGCGGATTCGAGACACTGCGTGCGGCGCAGATCGAGCTGGGCGCGCGGGTGCGTGCGCTGCTGGCCGAGCGCGGATTCCCCTCGGTGGCGGCATCCGGTTTCGATGCCCCCGGTGTCGTCGTCGTGCACACCGCTGACCCCGCGCTGAAGTCCGGCGCCGTGTTCCGTGAGCAGGGCTTGCAGATCGCTGCCGGGGTGCCGTTGCACTGCGAGGAACCGGCCGGATTCTCCACCTTCCGCCTCGGCCTGTTCGGGCTGGACAAGCTCTCCGACGTCGACGGGACTGTCGCTCGTCTGCAGGCGGCACTGGACCGGATCGGCGGCTGACCGTCTCCGTGGGATGAGCGCGCGCCGCGCCGGGCGGGGGTCGCATATGGCGCGCTTCGCGCCGGGCGGGTGTCGCATATGGTCGCTTCGCGCCGGTCGAAGCGGCCATATGCGACCCCTCGGGACGCGGGTCGCACGAGCACACATGCTACAGTTGCTCAAACCGACTGGACGGTATGTAGATTGCGCAAGGAGGCGCCATGTCCGCAGCACAGTTCGACGCCCGCGCACGCTTCAACAACACCGTGTCGCTCATCACCGGAGCCAGCCGGGGCATCGGCTTCGCAATTGCTCAGCGCATCGTCGCCGAGGGCGGCTCAGTCGTCATCACCGGCCGTAAGCAGGAGGCGCTGGGCGCTGCCGTCGCAGAGCTCGGACCCGCGGCATCCGCTGTCGCCGGTCGCGCCGACGATGCTGATCACCGTGCCGCGGTGTTCGCGCACATCGCAGCCCAGCATGGCCGACTCGACCATCTCGTGAACAACACCGGCATCAATCCCGTCTACGGGCCTATCGTCGACGTCGATGCAGACGCCGCACGCAAGATCCTCGAGGTCAACGTGGTCGCTGCACTCGACTGGACGCGTGCCGCGCTTGCCGCCGGCCTCAGCCGCAGCATCGTGAACATCGCCTCGGTGGCGGGCCTGAGCGCGAGCCCGGGCATCGCTTTCTACGGCATCTCCAAGGCGGCGCTCATCAACCTCACGACGCAGCTTGCGTACGAGCTCGCCCCGGGCATCCGCGTTAATGCGGTCGCACCGGGCGTGATCAAGACGGCGTTCGCTCGAGCTCTGTACGAAGGACGCGAGGGCGAGGTCGCGGCCGGCTACCCGCTCGCACGACTGGGTGAGCCGGATGATGTGGCCGGCCCCGTCGCCTTCCTGCTCTCTGATGATGCCGCGTGGATGACCGGACAGACCGTGTCGATCGATGGCGGAGCAAGCATCCGCCCGCTGTGACGCGCGAATGCGCCGGCCGATCATGATTCACGGAAAGATGAGGGTATGAAGGATTCACACGTCGCAGAGAATGTCACGCGCGCTGCCGTCGAGTTGTTCGCCACTCGCGGGTACGCGAACACGAGCGTTCAGCAGATCGTCGAGGCCGCGGGCGTCACCAAGGGTGCGATGTACCACTACTTCGAATCGAAGGATGATCTGCTCTTCGGTATCTACGATGCGCTGCTGACGCTGCAGAGGGCGCACCTCGATGAGATCATCGCGCGCGGTGGGGCCACAGACGAGGTCCTGCGGGCAGCGTGCGTCGACGTGCTGGAGACCTCGATCGATCACATCGCCGAAGGGGCGGTGTTCTTCCGCAGCATGAACATGCTCTCGGCGCCCAGACAGCAGGATGTCACGCGCCGACGCCGCGGATACCACGACGAGTTCGCCGCTCTCATCGGGAGCGGACAGCGTGAGGGCATCTTCCGTGATGACATTCCGGTCGCCCTGCTCGTCGCGCACTTCTTCAGCGACGTGCACTATCTGTCGCATTGGTATTCACCCGAGGGACCGGAAGGCAAGACGCTCATCGCCGAGCAGCTCACCGACCTGTTTCTCACCAGCCTGAGGAGAACGGATGCTGTCCCCCACTGAAGTTCCGCAGTCCATGCGCGCCTGGCAGGTCACCAGTCTCGGTGAACCCGCCGAAGCGCTGACACAGCAGAGTGTGCCAACACCCGTGCCCGCCGAAGGTGAGGTGCTCATCCGGGTCGCGGCAGTCGCAGCGAACTTCCCGGATGTGCTGCTTGCTCGCGGTGAGTACCAGGTGAAGCCCGAGCTGCCCTTCATTCCCGGGGTGGAGTGCAGCGGGACAGTGGTTGGCGTGGGCAGTGGTGTCTCCACACACGCTGTGGGCGACAGGGTCGTCGCGGGGAAGATCGGCGTTCTCGCCGAATACGCGGCAGTGGATGCGGCATCCGTGCATGCCATTCCGGAGAGCTTTGACTTCAACGCCGCGTCGGGTCTGAACATCGCCTACCAAACGGCATGGTTCGCGCTGCACCGGCGGGCGAAGCTGCAAGCGGGCGAGTGGCTGCTCGTGCATGCCGCGGCGGGTGGAGTCGGGGCTGCCACCGTGCAGCTCGGCGTAGCCGCGGGTGCCAGAGTCATCGGCGTCGTCGGCTCCGAGGCGAAAGCCGAAGTCGCGCGGGCGGCGGGCGCAGAGCACGTCATCCTGCGCGGCGACGACATCGTCGCCGAAGTGAAGCGCATCACTGGCGGGCACGGCGCCGACGTCGTGTTCGATCCGGTGGGTGGTGCCGCGTTCACCGCATCCACCCGTGCCGTCGCCTTCGAGGGCCGGATCGTCGTGATCGGGTTCGCGAGTGGCGAGATTCCCCAGCTCACAGTGAGTCACGCCCTGGTGAAGAACTACGCCGTGCTCGGGCTGTACTGGGGTCTGTATCAGGAGCGTCTGCCGCATCTGGTCGACGAGGCGCATGACGAGCTGATCCGGCTGTTCGAGGCGGGGAAGATCGCGCCGGTGATCGACAGTGTGGTGGCGTTCGACGATGCGCCGGCGGCGATCACCAAGCTCGCGACCGGCACGACCGTGGGCCGCGTGGTCATTCAGATCGCATCATGAACGAGCTCGATGGCCGGGTGGCGCTGGTCACCGGTGGTGCGCGCGGCATCGGAGAGGCGTACGTCCGTGCGCTGCACGCCGCGGGCGGTCGGGTCGTGATCGCAGACATCCTCGAGGATGCCGGACGGGCTCTTGCCGCCGAGCTGGGTGATCGCGCGCTGTTCGTCTCCTTGGATGTCACCGATGAGGTGCAGTGGACGGCCGCGGTGGATGCTGCGGTGCAGGCCTTCGGCGCCGTCGACGTTCTGGTGAACAACGCGGGCATCGCGAACGCCGCCCCGATTGAGCACCTCAGCACCGAGAAGTGGAATGCCGTGATCGCGGTCAACCTCACCGGCACCTTCTTCGGCTGCCGCGCGGTGGTTCCGGCCATGAAGAAGCAGGGCAAGGGATCGATCATCAACATCTCCTCGGTCGAGGGGATGCGCGGCAGCGCAGGTTTGCATGGCTACACGGCGGCGAAGTTCGGGGTGCGCGGGCTCGCGGCATCTCTCGCGGTCGAGTTGGGGCCGTTCGGGATCCGGGTCAACTCGGTGCATCCGGGGTTCATCAACACGTCGATGACGACCAGGATCGACCCGGCGCATCTCGACATCCCGCTCGGGCGTCCCGGCGAGCCGGAAGACCTGGCGGGCACCATCGTGTTCCTCGCGAGCGATGCGTCGTCGTTCACCAGCGGCGCGGAGTTCGTCGTCGACGGCGGCATGATCGCCGGCATCCCGCACCGCTGAACCCGTCGCAAAACCCGTCGCTAAACCCTTCTGCAACATTCACATACCGCCCGGTCGGTTTCTAAGGTACAGTGGTCGAACCAGCGACACGAAGAGGTGCCGATGAATACCCATACCCTGCAGTCCAAGCAGGAACCCGCCCGACTCGAGGTGAGCCATCTCACCGTGACGTTCGGCGGCCTGACCGCCGTCGACGACGTCTCGTTCGACGTGCGCCCCGGCGAGATCGTTGCGCTGATTGGCCCGAACGGCGCCGGAAAGACAACGGTGTTCAACGCGATCTGCGCACTGGTCAGCACTCGCGGCGAAGTCACCATCGATGGTCGCCCCGCCCCGCGCCGGACCGCACGCCTGACGGCACGGGGGCTCGCGCGCACCCTGCAGGGCCTCGGTCTGTTCGGCAGCCTGACCGTGCGCGAGAACATTCGCATCCCGGTGGTGGGGGAGCGGGATGCCGAGACCGCTGTCACAGCGCAACTCGAAGCTCACAACCTCACTGCCATGGCTGATCGCCCGGTCGCCGCCCTCGCGTACCCCGACCGTAAGCGCGTCGCGCTCGCCAGAGCACTCGTGGCCTCCCCCTCGCTGCTGCTGCTCGACGAACCGGCCGGCGGTCTCGGAGTCGAAGACATCGATGCTCTCGCCCAGGTGATCCGCGGAGTCGCAGATACCGGGTGCGCTGTTTTGCTCGTCGAGCACCACGTCGACTTCGTGATGGGCATCGCCGACCGCATCGTGGTGCTGGACTTCGGACGCGTGATCGCCCAGGGTGCACCCGATCAGGTGCGCAACGATCCCCGGGTCGAAGAGGCTTATCTCGGCGTCAAAGCAGAAGACGCTTCGCCCGAGGAGCTGTCGGCATGACCGGCGCCGCTCTCACCATCACCGACCTCACCGTCGGATACGGCGGTGCCCCGGTGCTGCACGAGGTCAGCATCGACCTCCGCCCCGGTGAGGTGGTCGCGCTTCTCGGGGCCAACGGCGCCGGCAAAACGACGCTGCTGCGCACACTCGCAGGGCTCGTGCCTGCAGCATCCGGTTCGATCGCACTCGACGGCACCGACCTCGGCAGGCTCCGCACCGAAGACCGCGCCCGGCGCGGCCTCGCCCTCGTTCCGGAAGGCCAGAGCGTGGTCGCCGAGCTGACCGTCGAGGAGAATCTGCGCCTGGGCGCTCTGTGGCGCCACCGCCCAGCTGCGCGCGAGCGCGCTATCGCCGGCATCCTCGAACTGTTCGAGCCGCTTGCCCGCCGGCGCAGCGCCGACGGCCATCAGCTCTCCGGAGGGGAGCGGCAGATGCTCGCCCTGGGCCGTGCGCTCATCTCCGAGCCGCGCGTGCTCGTCCTCGACGAGCCGTCGCTGGGACTGGCGCCACTGGTCGTCGCTCAGCTGATGGCCACCCTCCGCGACGCGGCAGAGCAGCGCGGAATCACCGTGCTCCTCGCCGAGCAGAACGTCACCAGCGCCCTGTCGATCGCCGACCGTGGCGTGGTGCTTGATCTCGGTCGCCTGGTGGCCGATGCTCCGGCATCCGAGCTTGCCGGCGACGCCGCCGTACGACACGCCTACCTGGGGTTCTGATGGATCGTCTCGCCTTCCTGCTTGCCACCGGCCTCGCCCGCGGCGCGATCTTCGCGCTGTTCGCACTGTCGCTCGTGCTGATCTGGCGCGCCGCGCGCATCATCAACTTCGCGCAGGGTGCGATGGCCCTGGTCGCGGCCTACGTCGCCTTCGCGGTCAGCGGCCTCACCGGCAACTACTTCGCTGGTCTCGGCGCAGGACTCATCGCCGGAGCGGTGGTGGGTCTGGTGGTGGAACGCGGGGTCATGCGCTTCGCGCCGCACGCCAATCCCCTCACCGGCGTCATCATCGCGATCGGTCTCGTCATGGTGCTGCAATCGCTGCTCGGCATCCTGTTCGGCCCGCAGTATCGGCCGATGACCGCGCCGTTCGACGATGCACCGATCATTGTCGGCGGCGTGCCCCTGCTCTCTCCGAACGACATCTTCATTCTTGTCGTCGCGTTCGCGGTGATGGCTGCTCTCGCCCTCCTGTTCACCCGCACATCACTCGGCCTGCAGTTGCGCGCCGCGGCATTCTCCCCCGAGGTGTCGCGCGTGCTGGGTGTGCGAGTGAACAGGATGGTGACGATCGGATGGATGCTCTCCAGCGCTGTCGCAGCGCTGGCCGCCATCCTGCTGGTGCCCACCGAACTCGGCCTCAACCCGCACTCCACCGACATGCTCTTCGTCTACGCGTTCGCCGTCGCCGTGGTGGGTGGTCTGGACTCCCCCGTCGGCGCAATGCTCGGCGGACTGATCGTCGGTGTTCTGATGACACTCGTCACCGGATACCTCGGCGCCACCGTCGCACCGATCGGCGTGCTCCTGCTGCTCGTCGTGGTGCTCCTACTCAAGCCCGGCGGAGTGTTCTCCCTACGAGAGGCGCGCAGCGCATGAACCGCATCCTGCGCGCACTGCGCGGTACACGTCGCACGATCGTGTTCGGTGTGATCCTCACCATCCTCGCGATCGGCGCCACTTTCCTGCTCGATCCCTATCGCAACTTCCAGCTCGCTACCATCGCGGCATCGTTCTGCACGGTCGCCGGCCTCACGCTGCTGGTCGGGCAGAGCGGCCAGCTCTCGCTCGGACACGCGGCCCTGATGGCCACCGGCGGCTATGGGTATGCCCTCACGGCGAATGCGCTGACGGAAGCCGGCATCGATGGCGTGGTGCGTTTTCTGGTGTCGTTCCTCGTCGCGATTGTGGCGGCAGGGATCCTCGGCCTGCTGCTCGGGCTTGCCGCCGCACGTCTGCGCGGACCGTATCTTGCCGGAGTGACGCTCGCGCTCGTGATCGCGGTCCCCGCCGTCACCGCCGTGTTCTCTGGAGTCTTCCGAGGAGATCAGGGACTGCAGATCGCCTATGACGGCGTTCCCGACGCGCTGCGCACGATCATCGCGCTCGAACAGTGGCAGGCCTGGGTTGCCATCATCGTGGCAGGAATCGTGGTGACCGTGCTGGCCGTGCTGCGCGGCGGTGCCCTCGGACTACGGATGCGCTCCGTTCGCGACGATGAGACCGCAGCCCGACTCAACGGCGTCGCCGCAGCGCAGGTCAAGGTCACCGCGTTCGTGGTGAGTGCAGTGGCGGCCGGGGCAGGCGGTGCGGTGCTCTGCTTCATCACGCAGTCGGTGAGCCCCGGCGCATACACGCTCGCGTTCTCGCTGCTACTGCTGGTCGCCGCGGTGCTCGGCGGCCTCGGCAGCATCGGAGGCGCCGCGATCGGTTCTGCTCTCATTGTCATGCTGCCCTGGGTCATCGGCACCGGAACGGCAGCGCTTCCGTTGCCGGCAGAGGTCGCCCAGCGACTTGCGGGCAACCTGCCGCTGCTCGTGTTCGGCGCTCTTCTGATCATCACGATGATCGCCCGCCCGGGCGGCCTCGCCAGTCTTCGCATCCGATCTGCAATTCCCTACCCACAGAAATAGGTGAACCATGTCACAGCACTCCCCGCTCCGGCGGATCGCGACACTCGTGACGGCATCCGCCGTCGCGATCGCGCTCGCCGGCTGCAGCACTCCCGCCCCCGCTGACGATCCTGCTGTTGCCGTTCCGGGTGTCACGGACGACACCGTCACGATCGGCACGCACACACCGCTGACCGGTCCGGCAGCTGCCGGTTACTCATCGATCTCGGCCGCAGTGACCGCATATTTCGCTTACCTGAACGAGCAGGGCGGCGTGCACGGCCGACAGATCGAGTACATCGTCAAGGACGACGGCTACAACCCCGCCACCACCCAGACGGTGGTTCGAGAACTCGTCCAGGAGGATGAGGTCTTCGCGATCGTGAACGGCCTCGGCACCGCGCCGCACATGGCCGTGCTCGACTTCCTCAATCAGAACGAGGTACCCGACCTGTTCGTCGCGTCCGGTTCCACGAACTGGAATCAGCCGGAGAAGTACCCGTTCACCTTCGGGTTCAACGCCGACTACATCGTCGAGTCCGCCGCGCTCGCGCAGTACGCCACTGACGAGTACCCCGACAAGAAGGTCTGCCTGCTCGGGCAGGACGACGACTTCGGAGACGAGATGATCGAGGGCGCTGAGCTCGTTCTCGGCGAGGGCGGCCTCACCCACATCGAGCGCTACTCGACGTCGAACCAGGATGTCACCGCGCAGGTCGGTGCCCTGAAGGCGGCCGGGTGCGAGATCAACATCCTCGGCACGATCAATGGGTTCACGGCCCTGGCGGTGGGCACGGCCGCGCAGCTCGGGTGGTTCCCGCAGTGGTTCTCGTCGTCGTCCGGCGCCGACTATCCGACTCTGATCGGCTACCTCGGTGAGGACGTCGGCCCGAAGGTGCTGCAGGGGTTCGTGGGGACGAACTACCTGCCGGCCCTGGACGGTGACAGTGACTGGGTCACGCTGTTCCAGAAGGTCAACGACGAGTACAACGCCGGCGCACCGTTCGACGGAAACACGATCTACGGCATGAGCGTGGCGTATTTGTTCGCCGAGGCGCTGGCCGCAGCGGGCGAGAACCCGACCCGCGAGGC
The DNA here is from genome assembly GCF_051842855.1 of Microbacterium sp. A94. NCBI lineage: Bacteria > Bacillati > Actinomycetota > Actinomycetes > Micrococcales > Microbacteriaceae > Microbacterium > Microbacterium sp. A94. The sequence goes on from NZ_JBPXMU010000002.1 coordinate 539,245, forward strand.
GCTGGTGGATGCTGTTCGCTCCGGTGACCTCGCCGGTAACGGCATCCTGCCGCTGTCGTTCAGCGAAGACAACCATGCGGCGTATCTGGGTGTTGGCATCAGCCTGGTTGACCAGGGTGTGCAGGACTACGCTGGCGCGACCTACATGGTTGAGGGCGGCACCGTCACGTCGGTCGAACCGGCGCCGGTGGCGCTCACGGCTGAGGGCGTGCCCGGATCCTGACCTCTCACACACGAAAGGAGTGGCTCGGATCCTGAGATCCGAGCCACTCCTCGTCCTCTGCGTACCGGAGGCGACTACGGCTGAAGAATTGCGGTCAACAGGTTCGGGTTGTCCTGAGTGACATAGGCGGCGCTGGGTACGTAGATCGTGCCTTCCTGCACGAGCACCGAGGTCGGGTTGCTGAGACCGTCGTGCTCAGTCAGCACCGTTGTGCGTTCGCCATCGTGGACGAGGACGACCTCGCTGCTCGGGTCGAGCGTCGCGACGATCTGGTCTTCGCGTCCGGTGAAGGCGAAGTCGTCGATGCCGACAAGGTCGTCGGCGGCGACGCTGATCTCGCCCGCAGTCCCGTCAGCGGTGATGTCGATCTGCAGAATGGTTCCGGCATCCAGGTTTGAGACGTAGACGTCACCGCCGTGCAGCTGCACTCCGTTCGCACCGAGGAACCCGCCCTGGGCGAGAGCGGCGTCATCTGACCAGGTCGACACCTCACCGTCGCGCGTGATGCTGTAGACCGCCGAGAGCACCGAGTCGGCCGCAAGGAACTGATCATGTTCCTCGTCATAGGCGAGGCCGTTCGGCAGGCCTGTGGCGGGCAGCGTTGCGATCAGATCGAACTCCCCGTCCCCGTCGAGCTCCCACAATCCGGTGGTATCTGCTTCGCCGGTCGCATATAGCGCGAAGTACGAGCCGTCGACGTAGGCGAGGCCGGTTGCCAGCGGGAAACCGAGCACCGGGGTGGCGGTGCCTCCCGCGGCGGGGGCGGGCAGCGTACCCAGAATGTCGATGTCTCCGGCGGCGGAGATCTCTGCGATCTGACGGCTGGCCGCGAAGGTGACAGCAACGCCGTCGCCGGCGGCACGGACGATGTTCTCCGGCAGCTGCCCGGCGGTGAGGTCGAAGGACGCAACGATGGTGGCATCGGTCGCGCTCGAGAAGAGTGTCGCGGGTGTCGCCTCGCTCGATGCTGCGGGTGCAGAGCAGGCGCTGAGGGCGAGCGCCGCCCCGACGGTAAGCAGGCCGAGGCTGACAGTGGCGAATCGGGTGGTGAACATGAGTGAGTACCTCTTTGGTTGGTGTGTTGGCGTTGGTGCGGGGGATGCCCGGATTCCACTGTGCGGTCGCCTGATCGGAGGCACCAGCCCGCCGTGTGGGTATCCCCGAGAGGGATACCCCGCCGCCGCTTGACCCGGGCACAATGGGGAGATGGCGGAGAAAAATGAGCTGGGCATGTTCCTGCGTGCAAGCCGTGCGAGGATCACGCCGGAGCAGGCGGGCTTGACCCTGTACGGCGACAATCGCCGCGTGGCGGGACTGCGCCGCGAAGAGCTCGCGATGCTGGCAGGCGTCAGTTCTTCGTACTACACGCGCCTCGAGCAGGGGCAGGCAGGCGGACCATCCGCGCAGGTGCTGAACTCCCTTGCCGCCGCACTGCTGCTCAACGATGATGAGCGTGCGCACCTGCACACCCTGGCCAGCCATAACGACGGGACGCTGCGGATGCGTGCCGTGCGCACAGCGGAATCAGCCGATCCGGCGTTGCTCGAACTCATCGATTCGATGCCCGACATCCCGGCGATGGTGCTCGGGCGACGCAGCGAGGTTCTCGCGTGGAATCACGTCGGCCACGCGCTGCTGACCCCGCATCTCAGCTTCGATGCCCCACAGCATCCGCACTCGCGTCCTGTGCTGGCTGAGTTGGTTTTCCTCGACTCGGCGCTGAAGGCACTCTATGTGGATTGGACGGCGAAGAGTCGTGCCGTGGTCGGCGACCTCCGCCTGGCCGTGGGCCAGTACCCGGACGACACCGGATTGGCATCGCTGATCGGGATGCTGTCGATGAAGAGCCCCGAGTTCGCTCGACTGTGGGCAGATAATCGCGTGCAGGCCCGCAGCACCGCCGTCTACGAACTGCGCCATCCGCTGGTGGGCGCGCTCACGGTGACGAAGCAGTCGTTGCAATCGCCGGGCAACTATTCGCAGGTGCTCGTGACGCACACCGCCCCAGCCGGTTCGACATCGCGGGAGGGGCTGTCGCTCCTGCACCATGTCGTTCCGGGTGCGCTCGCCCCGAGTGAACTCAGCGCGAGTACTCCTCCACCAGCTCGCGCTTGAGAACCTTGCCGCTGCTGCCCAGAGGCAGTTCGGTCACCAGATGCACGACGCGCGGATACTTGTATGCGGCGATGTGTTCACGGACGAAGGCGATCAGCTCATCGGCATCCACTGACGCACCCTCGCGGGCGACGACGGCGGCGTGCACCTCTTGACCCTTGACGTCGTCGGCGATACCGAAGACAGCCGAGACGGCGACGTCAGGATGCCGGGCGAGCACCGCCTCCACCTCGGTGGGGTACACGTTGTAGCCGGAGCGGACAATCATGTCCTTCTTGCGGTCGACGATGGTCAGAACGCCGTCGATATACGTGCCGAGGTCGCCGGTGCGGAACCAGCCGTCCACCACCGCCCCTGCCGATGCGTCGGGCCTGCCCAGATACCCCTTGAAAAGGTTGTGGCCGCGTACGACCACCTCTCCCAGCGCGTCCGTGTCATCGATCAGGACGACGCGCTCATCGATCTCGGGGTCGGCGATCGCGACATCGACACCCCACATCGCGCGCCCGACGGTTCCGGGGCGGATGGGCGTTCCCAGCGGGTTTGATGACACCGTCGGTGCGGTCTCAGTCAGGCCATAACCCTCGTGAACTTCGGCCGCATAGGCGCTGTGGAATGCTTCCAGCACGGCGACCGGCAGAGCTGCGCCTCCGGAGACGGCATACCGCAACGGCGGCCGACCGGGTGAGCGTCGTGCTGCCTCCAGCATCCCGACATACATGGTCGGAACGGCGGTGAACACCGTCGCCTGCTGCGCCACCATCAGCGCGAGAGCCTCATCCGGATCGAAGCGCGGCAGCAGGATGACGGATGCCCCGACGCGGAAAGCCATGTTCATCACCGCGGTCTGACCGAAGGTGTGAAACAGCGGCAGGCCGCCGAACACGACGTCATCGGCTCGGAGGTCGAAGGCATCGATCAGGGTGCAGTGCACCTGTTCGATGATCGACAGGTGGCTGCCGACCGCCCCCTTCGGGGTGCCGGTGGTGCCGCTCGTGTACAGAATCGTTGCGGGATCGAGCGCACTGGTCGCCTCGTGCCGGACGATGGGGGTGGATGCTGCCGCCTCGACTTCCAGGCGCGGCAGCGCCACCCCGGCATCTGCGGGCAGAAGCACCGTCACCAGCGGCACACCGACCTGCTGCGCGGCCGGAACAGCTTCAGCCAGCAGAGGTGCTGCGGCCACGAGCAGGTCGGCCTCGGCATCCCGCAGCACATAGGAGATCTCCTCTGACTTGAACAGCAGATGCACCGGCACGGCGATCGCGCCCAGCGACAGCACCGCGTAGTAGACGCGGGCGAAGTCGGGCACGTTCGGGATCAGCATCGCCACCCGGTCGCCCCGACCGATGCCCCGATCACGGAGCGCCCCGGCATAGGCGCGGGTCTGATCCCACAGCTCGCGATAGGTGGTCGTGGTGCCGGCGAAGAGCACTGCGGGCCGATCGGCATGACGCACGGCGGATTCGGCGAGGATGGTGGCAACCGACAGCGTCGGGAAGCCGGCGCCATCGATCGCGGGGTCAGGGCTGTGGGTCATCATGTCTCCTTTGACGTGGATGCTGTCGGGTGCGAGTGGCTCAGCGGCGCAGTTGCGCGCGCCCGAGGCTGGCAAGGTGCACTTCGTCGGGGCCGTCGGCGATGCGCAGCGAGCGGATACCGGCGTAGAGCTCGGCCAGGGGGGTGTCACCGGACACACCAGCACCGCCGTGCACCTGAATGGCACGGTCGATGATGGTCTGCACGGCACGGGGAACGGCGATCTTGATCGATTGGATCTCGGTCATCGCCTCGCGATTGCCGACGGTGTCCATGAGCCACGCGGTCTTCAGCACCAGCAGTCGCAGCGCTTCCAACTGGATGCGCGCCTCGGCCGCCCATTCCCGGATGACGCCCTGTTCGGCGAGCGGCCGGCCGAATGCGTGTCGCGCGTTGGCGCGTGCAGTCATCAAGGACAGCGCCCGCTCACCCATGCCGATGGCACGCATGCAGTGGTGGATGCGCCCGGGTCCGAGTCGTGCCTGCGCAATGGCGAAGCCGTCGCCCTCAGCGGCAATCAGGTTCAATGCCGGCACGCGCACCTCGTCGAACACCACCTCGGCGTGGCCGCCGTGATCCCGATCGTCGTAACCGAAGACAGTGAGAGGGCGCACGATCCGCACACCCGGCGTCTCGCGCGGCACGAGGATCATCGACTGCTGCCGGTGACGAGCCGCATCCAGATCGGTCTTGCCCATCACGATGAAGATCGCGGCATCCGGATTCATCGCGCCAGTCGACCACCATTTGCGGCCCGTGATGACGTAGTCGTCACCATCACGGCGGATGCGGGTGCCGATGTTGGTCGCATCGCTGGATGCGGCATCCGGCTCCGTCATGCAGAACGCACTGCGGATCTCGGCGTTCAGCAGCGGCGTCAGCCAGCGCTGCTTCTGCTCGGGGGTGCCGAAGTCGTTCAGCACCTCCATGTTCCCGGTGTCGGGCGCCGCGCAGTTGAAGGCGACGGGTGCCAGGCGTGGACTCCACCCGGTGAGCTCGGCCACGGCGGCGTACTGCAGGTTCGTCAATCCAGCAGCCCCGGTCTCGGAAGCATCTCCGGGCAGGAATAGATTCCACAGGCCGCGCTCGCGCGCCTTCTGCTGGAGTTCGCGCACGATGGGCCGGAACGACCAGTCATCCGGGGTGGCGGCCAGCTGCTCGTCGAGGATGGCCTCCGCAGGGAGCACCTCCTCATCGAGGAAAGTGCGCACCTGCGCTGTGATCGTCGTGGTTCGTGCGTCCGGAGCGAAATCCATCAGTGCACCTGCAGTCCTTTCTCGGCCAGTGGCTCGACGAGCCCGCCGATACTGTCGAATCCTTCGCCGACGGTGGATCCGGTGCGAAAGCGGTAGTGGATGCCCTCGAGGATGACGGCCAGCTTGTAGGCGGCGAATGCGCGGTACCAGGCGAGATCGGGGAGGGTGGTTCCGGCGTGGGCGGCGTAGACGTCGGCGAGTTCGTCGAAGCTGGGGTAGCCGGCATCCGGGTCCACGGCACTGGCGACGGCGGCTTCCGCGCCCGGCAGCTGGGCGATGTCCCAGTACAGGGCGAAGATGCCGAGGTCCACGAGGGGGTCGCCGAGCGTTGCCATCTCCCAATCGAGGATCGCGGAGATATGGGGCGCGGTGACCGGGCCGTCTACCAGCGCGTTGTCGAGACGATAGTCGCCGTGCACGATGCCGGTGCGTGTGGTTTCGGGCATGCCATCGGCGAGCGAGGCCTGGAGCCGATCGAGGTGCGGGGTCGCGCGGGATCGGGATGCCTTGAGCTGGCGCCGCCAGGTGGACAGCTGACGTTTGAGGTAGCCGTCCGGTCGACCGAAATCAGCGAGACCGACCGAGCCGGGGTCGACGGCGTGCAGGTCGGCGAGGTGCTCGGCGAGCTCGATGCTCAGTGATCGCAGCGCCGCCGGGGCGTACTCGGCGTTCTGCGCGGGCGAGACCAGCACCTGTCCCGGAGCGCGCTCCATGAGGAAGAACGGGGTGCCGGTGATGGTTCCGGTGGTGTCGTCGACCAGGTCGATGGCGACCGGAACGGGGATCGGGGTCGCAGACAGCGCGGAGATGACGCGGTGCTCACGGCCCATGTCGTGCGCGCTGGAGAGCACGTGCCCGAGTGGTGGACGTCGCAGGATCAGCGCAACAGCACCGCCGTCGATGGCGTAGGTGAGGTTGCTGCGCCCGCCGGCGATGACGGATGCGCGCAGTGCGGCCGACGTGGCGAGTTCAGGGTGCGTCTGTGCCAACCAGGCGGTCAGCGCCGTCACGTCGAGACCGGGAACCTCAGGCATCTGCGCCACCCTCCTGCGACTCTGCGATGAGCCGTCGAGGTCAGCATACCGGATGGTCGGTTTGTGTGCGAGCGATTCCGATACGGATGCGCGCCGCTCAGCGCAGCTGCGTGTCGATCGCCTGCCGGATGGATGCCGGGACGGGTGTGGGTCGGCGGGTGGCGGCATCCACGAACACGTGCACGAAACGACCCGTTGCGATCTGCTCGTCATCGCGGAGGATGCCGAGGCTCCAGGTGATGCTCGTCGTTCCCAGCCGTTCGATCCCGATGCCCACCGACAGCGCTTCGGGGAACGATGCCGGGGCGTGGAACTCGCAGGACGATGCTGCGCACAGGGCGATCGCGTCGCCCTGAGGGTCCAGGGCACCCTCCCGGATCATCCAGGTGTTGATGACCGTGTCCATCGCGAGGTAGTAGACGGTGTTGTTGAGGTGACCGTACTGGTCGTTGTCGCTCCAGCGGGTCGCGAACGGCTCATGCACGCGGTATTCAGACATGCGAATCCTCCTCGATTCGGTCGGCAGGCTCGATCAGCAGGCTCGTCAGTCGTCGACACGCAGCAGCAGCCGGAACGCGGTGCGTGCGCGTGCGGCGCTGGGGGGATCGCCAGAGATCAGATCCGCGTAGGTGAATGACTCCGACATCCGCACCAGCAGGTAGGCGAGGCCGGCCGGGTCGATCGCGCCGCCGAGAGGCTCGTCGCCGAGTTCGCGATGCACCAGCCATTCGACGGTCGCCACATAGCGCCGCTGGATCGGACTTTCTTTGGTGGTCAGTAGGCGCAGCGCACGCGCCGGCTCTCGCCGCAGGAATCGGCGGAAGTACTCGGCGGTGATCAGATCATCCACGAAGTGCGTGAGGATGCCCGCGATGCGATCTCCGCCGCTGAGATCAGCGGTCGCATGATCAGCCTGTGCGAGTGTGGGCGTCGCGAGCGACCAGAGCACCTCGCCCAGCAGCGCGTCACGATTGCCGACCCAGCGGAAAAGTGACGTTCGCTCGATTCCGAGGGATGCGGCCAAACCACCCATGTCGATGCGTTCTCCGGTGATGAAAATCTCGCGGGCGCAGTCGAAGGCGCGGCGGGCATCGGCGTGGGTGTTCAGGCGCTCGGAGAGCCAGGAGGGCGCTGCCGTGAGTCCGGCATCAGCGATCGAGGCCACGGTAATGGTGGATGCAGGGGTGATGGCGGGCGCGGCCGTGCGGGTCATGCCAGCACTCTACCCGGGTCGAGGCGTCTGTTTGCAACGTTTCTGAATTTGTAGTGCAACGTTTTGAATAATGATGCATACTCGATTCTGATCACTGACGATCGGAGCCCCCATGACGACCACCCTGACCGCAACCACCTCCGCGGCGACGACAGATCCTGCACCCGCGGATCTTCTCGACGTCGATTTCTACGACTTCCAGACCCGACTGACCGACACCGAGCAGCACGCACTGCGCGGGATCCGGGCGTTTCTCGATACCGAGGTCCGCCCATTCGCCGATGAGCACTGGGAGCGTGCGGAGAGTCCGCGCCGCCTCGTGCCGCAGATCGCCGAGCTCGGCCTCTACGGCAACGCCTTCCCCGAGACGCAGCAGTTCGACAACAGCGCGGTCTTCCGCGGCTGGGTGGCGATGGAGATCTCGCGCGCCGACCCCTCGACGGCCACCTTCATCGGCGTGCACTCGGGACTCGCGATGACCGCCATCGCGGTGGGCGGATCCGATGAGCAGAAGGCGGAATGGCTGCCCATTCTCGCCGCCGGTGAGCAGGTCGCAGCGTTCGGTCTCACCGAACCCGGACACGGATCCGACACCGCGAAAGGGTTGGAGACCACGGCTGAGCGCCGCGGACAGGAGTGGGTGCTCAACGGTGCCAAGCGCTGGATCGGTAACGGCGCCTTCGCCGATCTCGTCGTCATCTGGGCGCGTGATGTCGCCGACGACCAGGTGAAGGGCTTCCTCGTGCGCACCCCGACCGCCGGATTCACCGGCACGAAGATCGAACGCAAGCAGTCGCTGCGCGCAGTGGAGAACGCGGACATCGTGCTGGAGAACGTCGTGGTTGCAGAGAGCGACCGCCTGCAGCGCATCGACAGCTTCCGCGACCTCGCCGTTGTGCTTCGGCTTACCCGGGCAGACGTCGCGTGGCAGGCACTCGGCGTCGCCGTCGGTGCCTACGAAGGCGCCCTGGCCTATGCGAAACAGCGGATGCAGTTCGGCAAACCGATCGCGTCGTTCCAGCTCGTGCAGCAGAAGCTCGCCGACTCGCTCGCCGACATCACGGCATCCATCGCCCTGTGCATGCGCGTCTCTCAACTGCAGGATGAGGGTGAGCAGCGCGATCATCACTCGGCAATGGCGAAGGCATTCGTGACCAAGCGGATGCGCGAGGTCGTGGCCCGCAGCCGCGAGATCTGCGGCGGAAACGGCATCCAGCTCGACTACGGGGTCGCGCGCTACTTCGCCGACGCCGAAGCCGTCTACACCTTCGAGGGCACCTATGACATGAACTCCCTCATCGTCGGACGTGCCATCACCGGCATCCCGGCATTCGTCTGATCCGCTACGAAACCAGGAGAATTTCATGACCGAGGCATACATCGTCGCCACCGCCCGCTCACCGATCGGCCGCGCGGGCAAGGGCTCACTGACGTCACTTCGCGGTGACGACCTCGCCGCGAATATGGTGCAGGCAGCACTTGACCAGGTGCCGGGCCTGGACCCGGCGCGCATCGATGACCTGATGCTCGGCACGGGCCAGCCGGCTGGCGAGCAGGGGTTCAACATTGCGCGCATCGTCTCGGTGCTGCTCGGGCTCGACACGGTTGCGGGCACCACCGTGAACCGGTACTGCTCGTCTTCACTGCAGACCACCCGGATGGCGTTCCATGCGATCAAGGCCGGCGAGGGAGACATCTTCGTGTCCGCGGGTGTGGAGATGGTCAGTCGCTACGGCCAGGGGATGGCAGACGTGTCACCGGGGCAGGTGATTCAGAATCGGGTATTCGATGAAGCCGTCGCGCTCTCCACGGCGCGTTCGGGGGGCGCCGCTGCCGCATGGACCGACCCGCGGGCGGCCGGACGGCTCCCCGATCCGTATATCGCGATGGGGCAGACCGCGGAGAACGTTGCGCAGATCCACGGGATCACCCGCGAGGAGCAGGATGCTTTCGCCGCACGGTCGCAGCAGCGGGCCGAAGCGGCGATCGCCTCTGGTTTCTGGGGGCGTGACATCACCCCGGTGAGCCTCGCGGACGGCACGGTGGTGTCGGCTGATGATGGGCCCCGCCCCGGGGTCACAACGGAGTCGCTCGCCGGATTGCAGCCGGTCTTCCGTCCGGACGGCACTGTGACGGCCGGCAACTGCTGCCCACTCAACGATGGGGCAGCGGCCGTGGTGATCGTGTCGGGACGGGTGGTGGAGGAGCTGGGACTTCAACCACTGGCACGGATCGTCTCGACCGGGGTGAGCGGGCTGTCGCCGGAGATCATGGGGCTGGGGCCCGTGGAATCTTCGCGGCGCGCGCTCTCCCGGGCGGGGCTCGACATCGCCGATATCGACCTCGTGGAGATCAATGAGGCCTTCGCCTCGCAGGTGATCGCCTCGGCTCGCGAGTTGAGCATCGACGAGGAGCGGCTGAACGTGCATGGCGGGGCGATCGCGGTCGGTCACCCCTTCGGGATGACGGGCGCGCGCATCACGTCGACGCTCATCAATGGGTTGGCCGCTACCGGCGGACGCTATGGTCTGGAAACCATGTGCGTCGGCGGCGGGCAGGGCATGGCGATGGTGCTCGAGCGCGTCTGACGAGGCACACCACACAGCGACAGACGAGGCGCGACCCGCTGAGGGTCGCGCCTCGTCTGTTCGTCTGCCGACTACGCCGGAATGAACAGGGCGATGGTCTCGGCGACCAGCGCCGGACGCTCGGACCCCTCGATTTCGATCGTGGTGCGGGCGCTCACCCGCCAGCCCTGCGCCCCGCCATCCGCCGCGGTGATCTCGGTCATCGCGCGCACGCGCGAATCGGCGGTCACCGGCTGCAGGAATCGCACCTTGTCGAGTCCGTAGTTCACGACCATGGATGCTCCGCTGACCTGGAGCAGGCCATCAGTCAGGCGCGGCAGCAGCGAGAGGGTGAGATAGCCGTGCGCGATCGTTGCGCCGAAAGGACCGGATGCTGCACGCTCGGCGTCCAGGTGAATCCACTGCCAGTCCTCCGTGGCATCGGCGAACGCCTGGATGCGCTCCTGGTCGATGGTGAACCAGTCGCCGGTTGCGCTGCGGCCGACCATATCGGCGAGTGCGGACGGGTGATCTGCGACGATGCTCATGCGGTCGGCCCGCCTGCCACATAGAGCACCTGACCCGACACGAAGCTCGCCTCTTCGGAACAGAAGAACGCCGCGGCGGCCGCGATGTCGTCGGGGGCTCCTGCCCTGCCCACCGGAACCTCTTTGGCCATGTGCTCGACGAACTCGTCGAATCCCACGCCCATCCGCTCGGCGGTTGCACGCGTCATATCGGTGACGATGAATCCGGGAGCTATCGCGTTGGCGGTGACTCCGTAGCGGCCCAGTTCGATCGCGAGGGTCTTGGTGAGCCCCTGCATCCCGGCTTTGGCTGCGGAGTAGTTCGCCTGCCCGCGGTTGCCGAGCGCCGAGGTGCTCGACAGGTTGACGATCCGACCCCAGCCGGCGTCGACCTGATGCTTCTGCACCGCCCTGCTCATCAGGAACGCGCCGCGCAGATGCACCGACAGCACAAGATCCCAATCATCCTCGGTCATCTTGAACAGCAGATTGTCACGGATGATGCCGGCATTGTTCACCAGGATCGTCGGGGCTCCGAGTTCGGCGGCGATGCGGTCGACGGCGGCGGCGACGGCAGCAGCATCGGAGACGTCTGCGCCGACGGCGAGGGCCTGTCCGCCAGCATCAGTGATGGCCTGCACGGTGTCGGCGCAGGCGGCTTCGTCCAGATCGAGCACGGCGACGGCGCATCCGTCGGCGGCCAGACGGATGGCGGTGGCAGCGCCGATACCGCGCGCGGCTCCGGTCACGATGGCAGTGCGAGTCATAAAGTGTCCTCTCAGTGGGTGATTCAGAAGGTGAGCAGTTGGCGCAGCTGGGTGCCGGAGGCCAGGAGGTCCATCGCCTCTGGCAGGTCGTCGAGGGTGATTCTCGATGAGATCAGTCGTTCCAGCGGCAATGCCCCCGTGCGCCAGAGGTCGACATAGCGGGGAATATCGCGTTCCGGAACGGCCGAACCCAGATAGCTGCCGATGATGGTTCGGGCCTGGGCGGTCAGCTGCAGTGGCGAGACGGTGGCGGTGGCGTCGGGCGGGGGCAGGCCGACGGTCACCGTGGTTCCGCCGGGGGCCGTGAGGGCGAGAGCCGTCTCGAAGGCCCGTGCTGACCCTGCCGCTTCGATCACGACGGACGCCTGGTGCCCGGCGGCGATGATTGCGGCCGGCTCAAACGCCGCTGAGGCACCGAGTTCCCGCGCGAGATCGAGTTTGGCGGGCACGGCGTCGACACCGATGACGTCGTGGCCGAGGGCGATGGCAACCAGGAGTGCTGCCATGCCGACGCCCCCGAGACCGACCACGATCACGCGCTCGCCGGGCGCGGGGCGGGCCGCGTTGATGACCGCGCCGCCGCCGGTGAGCACGGCGCAACCGAGCAGGGCGGCGATTTCGGCGGGGACATCGGACTCGACAGCCACGACGCTCTGGCGGTTGACAACCGCGTGCGTGGCGAAGGCGCTGACGCCGAGATGGTGATGAACGCTCTCGCCGGTGGCCGTTCGATGGAGTCGGATGCCGTCGCCGACCAGCGTGCCGGCGCTGTTCGCCGCCGATCCGGGGATGCAGGGCAGTCTGCCGTCGGTCTGGCAGTTCTCGCAGGAGCCGCAGCGCGGGAGGAACGTCATCACAACACGCGTGCCGATGGCGATGTCAGAGACGCCGGGCCCGAGCTGCTCGACGATGCCCGCCGCTTCGTGTCCGAGCAGCATCGGTATCGGGCGAGTGCGGTTGCCGTCGACGACGCTGAGGTCGGAGTGGCAGATGCCGGCCGCTTCGATGCGGACAAGGAGCTCGCCGGCGGCGGGCTGATCCAGCTCCACCTCACCGATCGTGAACGGATTCGACCTCGCGAAGGGCGCTTTCGATCCGGATGTCTCGAGTACGGCTCCACGGATTAGCATCCGGTCTCCTTCGCGCGCGATGCTCCGATGCATCGCGGTTCGATAATCATACCGACTGGGCGGTATGTAATCCAGTCGATCAGATCACGGTGACGCCAGTAGGGTGTGAACATGGATCTGCGGGTCGCAGCATACGCCGTCGTCACCGATGACGACGGGAAGGTGCTGCTGGCGCGCTGGACCGAAGGGCGCCGCGTCGCCTGGACGATGCCCGGCGGCGGCCTCGAAGCCGGTGAAGATCCAGAGGATGCCGTGCGCCGCGAGGTGCGCGAAGAAACCGGCTACACCGTGCATGTACAGGAGCTTCTCGGCGTCCACTCGCGAGTCATCCCCGCGGGCAGGCGCGTGAAGAAGGCTGACGTGCCGCTGCACACCCTGCGCATTGTCTATCGCGCCAAGATCTCCGGCGGAAAACTCCGCTTCGAGGAGAATGGCTCCACCGACATGGCCGGCTGGTTCACGGTTCCCAGCATTGCAGAGCTGCAGCGCGTGAAGCTCGTCGACATCGCTCTGCACATGGGCGAGGTCCTGTGACGCGGATCCCGCACGGGGGCGGCGCTCAGGAGCGGGGCTTCTCGGGCTCCGAGATATCGGCGACCGTCGCGCCGTAGGCGGCAATCAGCGCATCCGCATCGACAAACAGGCTGAAGCCGTGTGCTCCCGCGCCCATCGCGACCTGCTGGCCGACGATTGATTCGTCGGCGTAGATCGGCCAGTCGGTGCTGCTGCCGATCGGAACGATCGTGCCGCGCTCGTAGCCGGTTGCTGCCAGAGCGAGCTCAGGCTCGGGCAGGCGCAGCTTGTTCACGCCCACCAGGGCGCGCAGTTTCGGCCACGAGATCGATCGTCCGCCCGGTACCAGCGCGAACAGGTAGGTGTCATCCGCGCGCTTGACGACCAGAGTCTTCACGATTCCGGATGGGTCGATCCCCAGCAGGGCCGCCGCTTCATGCAGGCTGTTCGCCGCCGGGCGCTCGCGGATCTCGATGTCGAGCCCGCGAGCAGCCGCGGCATCCCGCACCCGCGAATGCGGGTCAGATGCAGACGGACTCACGCGTCCGGAGCGGAGAGCGGGTCGTCAGCAACCCAAAGCTCATCATCCGCGCGCAGCGCCTGCCAGGCGGCGTAGAGCACACCGGCTGCGGCGGCAGCACCGAGAACGATCGCGATGATCGAGCCGACACCGGGGCCGCTCTTCTTCGGGGCGGGGTGATGCGAGAACGACAGACCCTGACGCTTTGCGTTCGCGACATCCCACGCCGACAGCGCAGTGCCGACGACGCCGCCGACGATCGGGACGACCTTGTCGTCAACGACCTGGCGGCCGAGCTTCAGTCCGCGGTCGACTGTCGGGGCGAAGCGGCGATTGTAGGTGTCCTGCACGACCGGGAGAACCTGCTCGCGGCCGAGGTTGCCGAGCTGACGACTTGCCTCCCGGGCAACGTCTGCAGCGTGGCCGACAAGCACCTGCTGAGACTCCCAGAGTTCATTGGCGTCGTTCTGCAGACGGCGCAGTTCTTTCTTCCGCTTGCGGGTGAGGCTCACGATGCTCTCCTGTCCATTGGCGTATGGGTTCCCCATCTTGCCAGACGAGTCTGTATTGCGGGCTGGAATTTCCGACCCTTGTCAACTCTTACTCTCCACGCTAACGTCATCGTCCGCCACGAGCGAAGTCATATGAAGCTCTGCGAGAATGGATGCATGGCTCAGCACTCTCACGTTGCAACTCTGCACACCAACCACGGCGACATCGTCATCAACCTCTTCGGTGACCACGCACCCAAGACCGTCAAGAACTTCGTCGGTCTCTCCGACGGAACTCAGGACTGGACGCACCCCGCCACCGGCAAGCCCGGCGAGGGCGCCCTGTACAAGGACGTCATCTTCCACCGCATCATCCCGAACTTCATGATCCAGGGCGGCGACCCGCTCGGTCAGGGTGTGGGTGGCCCCGGCTACAACTTCGACGACGAGATCAATATGGAGCTCAACTTCAACGAGCCCTACATCCTCGCCATGGCCAACGCCGGCCAGCGTCGTAACGCCATCACCGGCAAGGCCGAGGGCACCAACGGCTCGCAGTTCTTCATCACCACCGACCCGACGCCGTGGCTGCAGGGCAAGCACACGATCTTCGGCGAGGTCGCCGATGACGCTTCCAAGAAGGTCGTCGACGCGATCGCCGCGGTGCAGACCGGTGCCGGTGACCGCCCGATCGAGGATGTCGTCCTGCAGTCGGTCGACATCGCCGCCGTCTGATCCACGTCAGTACTGGCCGATCCGGATGACTACGCCTGAGTTCACCAGCAATCGCGAGAACTACTGTTATCGCCATCCGGATCGGCAGAGCTTCGTGCTCTGTCAGCGGTGCATGCGCACCGTCTGTCATGAATGCCAGACCCAGGCGCCGGTCGGCGTCATCTGCCCGGAGTGCATGAAGGCCGAGCGCAAGGGCCGCACCCCGGCGCAGAAGCGTGCGCAGCGCCAGTGGGGCAGCCGTCGCAGCAGCACGATCACGGCCGTGCAGTCCGGCAAACCGATGATGACCTACGCCATCATCGCTGTCACGGGCTTCGTCGGCTTGCTGCAACTGGTGCCGGGCCTGAATGTCACCGCGTGGCTGCAGTTCTGGATCGGTTATCTGCTGCCGGAACTCTCCGGTGCCCCGTTCCAGCCGTGGCGCCTGCTGACCGCTGCACTCGTCCACAGCGGCATCTGGCACATCGGCCTCAACATGCTTGCGCTGTGGATGATCGGCCGGAGCCTGGAGCCCATGCTCGGTCGCTGGCGCTTTCTCGCGCTCTACGTGCTGGGCGCGATCGGCGGCTCGGTCGCCGTCGGGCTCATCGCCCCGGGCACCGTCACCGTCGGGGCATCCGGCGCGGTGTTCGCGCTGTTCGGCGCGCTGCTGGTGATCGGGCTCCATCTGGGTGCGAACATGACCGGCCTGTTCGTGCTACTGGGCATCAACCTGGTGATCGGATTCGTTCCCGGTTTCAACATCGCCTGGCAGGCGCACCTCGGCGGCGCTGTCGTCGGCGCGCTGGTCGGCCTCATCGTGCTGCGCACCCGCAAGCGTTCGCAGCGGCGCTGGCAGATCCTGCTGCTGATCGCCGTGGCCCTGGTGCTGCTGGCGCTCGTGTTCCTCGTCGCTCCGCTGATTCTGACTTAACAGCCCAGTTCAGGAGTTGTTAACAGGGTTGTCCACCCCTGTGAATAACAACCGTGTAATTCTCCCCAGGTGTGGATAACTCTGGGGATAACTCTGGGCGACATGCACGAAGGGCCCCCGCACCGCGGAGGCCCTTCGAAGAATCTGGATGCGGCGTCAGCGCCAGCGGGTGGTCATGAGGAAGCCGATCATGGCGATGCCGAGGCCGATGGCCAGGTTCCAGGAGTCGATACCCGGAATCGGGAACTGCATCCCCGAGATGTAGAAGACGAGGATCCACGCGAGGCCCAGCAGCATGAAGCCCAGCATCACCGGTTTGAACCATGCGGCGTTCGGGGCTTGTTCGCCCTCCGCGCGCTCGACGACGGGTTCTTCATTCTTGCGGTCACGTGCCATGGGGTCATTCTACCCATCACAGGCCGATCCATTCTCTTCTCGGGTTCACGTTCATCACCGAGAGATAAGATCACCCCTATGACTGCCTCCGCCGTGCCGCTGACCCGGCGTGATCACCGACGGCGCAGTCGTGCACCACAGGCCACCTTCACCAGCGTTCTCGGCGAACTGCTGCTGACAGCCGGCGTGCTGGTTCTGCTGTTCGTCGCCTGGCAGATGTGGATCGGCGACATCATCATCAGCGCTCAGAGCAACAGCGAGGGCCAAGCGGTCACCCAGGAGTGGGAACAGCTTCCTCCGCCCGAGCCTCCGCCGGTCATCGAAGACGAGACCACCGGTCAGACCTGGTACGAGCCGCCGCTGATGGAGCATCCGGAAAGCGGCGAATACCTCGCGCAGATGCGCATCCCGCGGTTCGGCGACGACTACAACGTGCAGATCGCGGGCGGGACCAGCCGTTCCGTCACCCTCGACAACGGCTGGATCGGCGTCTACAACCAGTCGGTCATGCCCGGTCAGGTCGGCAACTTCTCCGTCGCCGGCCACCGCACGACCTGGGGCTTCCCACTCAACCGCATGGACAAGCTGAAGCTGGACGACGCGATCGTCGTCGAAACGCAGGAGGGCTGGTACACGTACCGCTTCCGTACGCTCCAGTACGTCCAGCCCGATCAGGTCGACGTGCTCCTGGATGTACCGCAGGTACCCGGGGCCGTCACGGGTGAGCGCTATCTGACGCTGACCGCGTGCTCGCCGCTGTACTCGCTCGCCGAGCGGATCGTCGGCTACGCGGTTTTCGAAGGTTTCCAGCCCCGCGCCGAGGGCGCCCCGGAATCCATGGCATCCGTCGACGAAGTCGCGACCCCGTCGTGGTGAGGAGAATCTGATGTACGCAGCAATCTGGCGCATCCTGCCCGGCCCGTGGTGGCTGCGGGTGCTGATCCTGCTCATCGCGGTAGCCGCAATCCTGTACGGGCTGTTCTTCTACGTGTTCCCCTGGGTGAGCCCGCTCATCACCCCGGGTGAGGTCGACCTGGAGTGAGCGTGCGGGTGCTCGTCGTCGACAACCACGACAGCTTCGTGCACACCCTCGTCGGCTACCTGCACCAGCTCGGTGCCGAGACCGAGATGATCGAGGCGGATGCCGAGACCGCAGCAGGCTTCGCGCGTCTTCTGCCCCGTTTCGATGCGGTGATGCTCTCGCCGGGCCCCGGTCGACCCGAGGATGCCGGCGCCTCCGTAGCCGTTGTGCAGATCGCTGCGGCCGCGAGGACTCCGCTTCTGGGCGTGTGCCTCGGGCATCAGGCGATCGGCGTCGCCTTCGGCACCGCGGTCACCGAGGCCGCGGAGCTCATGCACGGCATGGTCTCTGAGGTGCGCCATGACGGATCCGCCCTGTTCGACGGCATCCCCGCGCCCTTCGATGTCGGGCGCTACCACTCCCTCGCTCTCGCGGCGGACGATCTCGCACCAGAACTGGTCGTCACAGCGCGGACGCGATCAGGCACGGTGATGGCGCTGGCCCACCGCGAATTGCCAATCCGCGGGGTGCAGTTCCACCCGGAGAGCGTGCTCACCCAGCACGGCTACCGGCTGTTGGCCAACTGGCTTGCTGAGGTTGCGATCGCCGGCGGTTCGGCATTCGATGCCGAGCAGGCGTCAGTCGGGCTGAGCGCCCTGCCTGCCCGTCACTCGCAGTAGCGCAGCTCAACCTCTGAGTGCACCGGCACATCGCCCGGCGCCAAAGACATCGTCAGCACCGTATTGGGCGCCTCGCCCTTGTCAGCGTTGCACTCGCCGACAGCTGTCGGCAGCGGCGTGAGTCCCTGAGCTTCGAGCGCCTTTGTGGCGCCGTCGATGGTGTAACCGGTCAGATCCGCCAGCGCGATTCGGCCGCTGGCGACCACAAGATTCACGATCGTTCCCGGGGCGACCTCATCACCCTCCTGCACGTTCTGCGTCTCGAGCACGGTTTCGGCGGCACTGTCGGCATCGTTGCTGGGAATCACATTGCCCAGTTGCAGACCCGCGGCCTCGAGAGCTGCGGAGGCCGCCTGCTGCGACAGTCCGACCAGCGGCGGCACGAGCACCGTCTCCGCACCGGCAGAGACATACAGCGTGATCGTCTGGCCCACCTCGACCGTCTGTTCGGCGGCGGGGTCGGTGCGCACCACATTCCCCTCGGTGATCTCGGAACTCTGCTCGGACACGCTCGTCCACAGCAGATCGAGGTCTTCGAGGTCGTCCTGTGCGCGCTGGGCGGAGACATCGACCAGATCGGGCACGATGCGCGACGAAGAGGGAATCTGCTCGCCCCGCGGCATCAGCAGAACCCACAGCAGCACCGACACCAGCAGTACCGCAAGCAGAGCGACACCGGCCCAGATCCAGACCACCGGCGGTCCGGACTGCGTGCGCGCCATCGTCGTGTCGGTGCTGAGCTGACGCAGCGAACGGGCAGTCTCCTGCGCCTGACGCGGCGACGGTCCGTACAACTCGCTGGTCAGCGCGCCCAGCTGCTTCTTGGTGGGAGCCTTGCCGGCCACCGCGCTGTCGAGCGCAGCGCGGAAGCTCGCAGCATCCGGATAGCGCTGATAGGGATCCTTGGCCAGCGCACGAAGAACAATCGGATCGAGCGCGCCGGGTGCGTCTTCATTGACCTCGGTGGGCGGCACCGGCGTCTCACTGACGTGCTGGTAGGCGACCGCCACCGGTGATTCGCCGCGGAACGGCTGACGACCCGTCAGTAGCTCGTAGAGCACGATGCCGGTCGAATACAGGTCGGCGCGGGCATCCACCGGCTCGCCCTTGGCCTGCTCCGGTGAAAAGTACGCGGCCGTCCCGATGATCTGGGTCGTCTCCGCAACGGTCGACGACGAGTCCGAGACCGCGCGCGCAATCCCGAAGTCCATCACCTTGACCTGGCCCTTGTCGGTGACCATCACGTTGCCGGGCTTGATGTCGCGGTGCACGACGCCGGCGCGGTGCGAGTAGTCCAGGGCTTCGAGGATGCCGTCGATGTAGCGGAGGGCATCCTCGGTGGAAACCGGCCCCTCGGCGATGATGTCCTTCAGCTGCCGACCCTGCACGAGCTCCATGACGATGTACGGCTCACTGCCGGGAGCGCCGGCGGGGATGGCACCGTCACCGGCAGAGGTCGGATCGCCCGCGTCGAAAACGCGAACGATCGACGGATGCGACATGCGAGATGCCGACTGCGCCTCTAAGCGGAACCGGGTGCGAAAAGCAGTGTCACGAGCGAGATCCGGGTCAAGAATCTTGATCGCGACCTCGCGACCGAGCGTGATGTCGTAGCCGCGGTAGACCTTTGCCATCCCGCCATGGCCGATGAGCTCGTCCACGCGGTAGCGCTCGGCAATGATGCGTGGCTCTGTGGACACTGAAGATTCCCCCTGGGCTGGTGACCTCGATTGACTAAGGTTACCCTCAGTCGGTCTTGGCGCCGTTTCCGTTCGACTCGTTCTTATCTCCGGCGCCGCCCTCTTCCGGACCGGTGGTCGGTGTCGGGTCCGGTTCCGGCTGGGCGATCGTGACCGAGAGGTCGTTCGAGTCGTCCGAGGTGCGCGGTTCGCCGCCGCCGCTGCAGATGCCGGCGTACGAGACGATCATCCGCTCTGCATCCTCGGCGACGATCACCTGAACGCTGCGGACGTCCGCCCCGAACGAGGGTCCCGATCCGTCGGCGAATGTCGCCCCCTCCTTCAGATTCAGGGTGTATCCGGCCACGGTTGTGCCACTGGGGCACGAGAACCCGGCACCCCAGGTGATGGTCACGGTCGAGCCCGCCTCGACTTCGCTCGGGTTGCCGTTGATCATCGGAACATCGCTGGGCGCCGTCAGTGGGGTGCGGCCGCTGTAATGGGTGAGGGTGATCGTCTGGTCGACTGCCACGTTGCCGCCCGGGGCCACCTCGTAGACCTTGTTGACGTCTTCATCGGTGCTGGCTGGGTCGCCGGGCATGCAGCTGACGAGGGTGGAAGTGAAGCCGTTCTCGCTGAGTTTCGCGGTCGCCTCATCACAGGTCAGCCCGGTCAGCCCGAGGGAGTCGACGTTGACGCGCGTCGGTGTCGGCGTCGGGGCGGGCGTGCTCGGTTCGGGCTTCGGGGTCTGTGGCGTGGAAGACGAGGGCGCCGGTCCCGGCGTCTCACCCTGATCCATGAGCGCGAAGACCGTGCCGCCGAGCACGATCACCAGCAGCGTGATGAGCGCGATGAGTGGCCAGGTCCAGGGACTGCGCTTCTTCTTCGGGCGCACCTCGTCGTCGCCGCCTGCGGGCAGTTGGGCGGTGGTCGCGAGGATGCGCGTGGCACCGTCATCGCCCGTGGCCGTGAGCATGCGGGTGGCGTCGTCTGCCGCGACTCCGCCGGAGGCGATCGCCGGAACAGCGATTGCTGCCGAGTTCAGATCGCCGCGGCGCAGAGCCTGCGCCGCACGGGCGACCGTCGCCGAGGAGGAAGGTCGATCTGCCGGCTTCTTCGCGATCATCGCCATGACCAGGTTCTGCACGGGAATCGGCACGGTCGGCGGCAGCGGCGGAGGCTGCTCGTTGATCTGCGCCATCGCGATCGCGACCTGCGATTCGCCCGTGAACGGACGCTTGCCGGCCAAAGACTCGTACGCGACGATGCCCAGCGAGTAGGTGTCCGTCGCCGGCGACGCCGGGTGGCCGGAGGCCTGCTCGGGAGAGAGGTACTGCACGGTGCCCATGACCTGCCCGGTGGCGGTCAGCGGTACCTGATCGGCGATTCTGGCGATGCCGAAGTCGGTGATCTTGACGCGCCCATCCGGGGTGATCAGCAGGTTTCCCGGCTTGATGTCACGGTGCACGAGACCGGCTGCGTGCGCTGCCTGCAGAGCGGATGCCGTCTGGGCGACGATGTCGAGCGTCTTGTCGGCGCTCAGTGCCCCGTCGCGCTCGAGAATTGTCGACAGCGCTTCACCGGGGACGAGTTCCATGACGAGGAAGGCACTGCCGTTCTCCTCGCCGTAGTCGAACACGCTCGCGATGCCCTCATGGTTGACGAGTGCGGCGTGCCGGGCCTCGGCGCGGAAGCGCTCGAGGAACCCCGGATCCCCCATGTACTCGTCCTTGAGGATCTTGATGGCGACGGTCCGTCCGATGACGTGATCTGTCGCTTCCCAGACCTCGCCCATCCCACCGATCGCAATACGCGACTGGAGCTCGTATCGACCACCGAACGACACACCCTGCGTCGGCCTCATTTGTAAAGCACCGCCTCAATGACCTTCTTCGCGATCGGGGCGGCGAGCGTGTCGCCGGTTCCCGATTGTCCCATTCCGCCGCCGTTTTCGACGACGACCGCTACAGCGATCTGCGGATCGTTCGCCGGTGCAAAACCGGTGAACCACAGTGTGTACGGATCGTCTGGATCGTGTTCGGCCGTCCCCGTCTTACCGGCAACGTCGATCCCGTCTATTCTTGCACCCGTTGCGGCGCCGTTTGTGACGCTGGCCACCATGGAATCGGTCACATTCTTGGCGACGTCAGTATCTACGGCCCGGCCGAACTCGGTGTTCTCGTACTCACGGACCACCGACAGGTCGTTGCCGATCACAGCATCCACGAGGCGAGGGTTCATCACCACGCCATCGTTGGCGAGGCCGGCGGAGATCATGGCGACCTGCAGCGGCGTCGCGGTGACCGACCTCTGCCCGAATCCGGTCTGAGCCGTCTTGTCGGCGCTGAGGCCACGCGGGTAGCTCGACACGGCAGATACGAGGGGAGTTTCAAAACTCTGGTTGAACCCGAACTTCTCGGCCGTCTCGAAGATCGCGGCGTTGCCGATCTCGACCGCGAGTTGCGCCATGGGAATGTTGCAGCTGAGGCGGAGGGCCTCGGCGATCGTCACCGTCGCGCCGGGTCCGCAGGTGCCGTTCCACGCGTTGTGCACGGCGGTCGACGTTCCCGGCAGTGTGTAGCTTGCCGGGTTCGGCAGCGTCGACTGCGGGGTCCACTCGCCCGTCTCGTATGCGGCAGCGGCCACCAGCACCTTGAACGTGGACCCTGGCGGGTTGAGTTCGCCGAGCGCACGGTTGATGAGCGGGTTCGGCTTCTGGGCATCCAGAGCGTCATAGGCCGCTTCGGCCTGACCGGCACTGTGCACGGCGAGCTGATTCGCGTCGTACCCAGGGCTGGAGACCATCGCGAGGATGCGGCCCGTTGCCGGCTCGATCGCGATGACGGCGCCCTGCAGGTCGCCGAGTGCTTCGAACGCCGCCTGCTGAGCCGGAGCATCCAGAGTCAGTTCGACGCTGAATCCGCGTTGCGGTTGGCCGGAGACGATGCGTTCGATCTCGGCGAAGAAGGCGCCTGCGCCGGTACCGGACAGATCCGCGTTCAGTGCGTTCTCGATGCCCGTGGATGACTGCAATGCCGGGTTGAAGAACCCGGTGACACTGGACCACATCGCAGAGTCGGCATACATGCGCTGGTAGCGGTACTCGTCCTCAGACGGCACCGAATAGGCGATCGGCGTACCGTCGGCGATGATCGACCCGCGCTGGATCTCGTAGCTGTCCAGCAGTGAGCGGGTGTTGCGGTCGGCCTGGGCGAGGTTCTCGGCCTCGACCACCTGGATCCAGCTGGTCGCCGCGAACAGCGCGAGGAACATGAACAGCATCACGATGCTGAGGCGTCGGAGTTCTTTCGTCATCAGCCGATCACCACCCGGGGTTGGCGGCGAACGCCGTCGGAGATGCGCAGCAGCAGCGCGACGATGAGCCAGTTCGCGACCAGCGACGATCCACCGGCGGCGAGGAAGGGCGTGGTGAGACCGGTCAGCGGGATGACCCGGGTGACGCCGCCGACCATGATGAACACCTGCAGCGCGATCGTGAACGACAGGCCGATCGAGAGCAGCTTGCCGAAGTCATCTTGACCTGCGATACCAATGCGCACACCGCGGCTGACGAACACCATGTACAGGCAGAGGATCGCGAACAGGCCGATGAGACCGAGTTCCTCGCCGAGGCTGGGGATGATGTAGTCGCTCTGGGCGAGAGGGGTGATGTCGGGGCGCCCCTGGCCGAGCCCGGTGCCGATCAGGCCGCCGTGTGCAAGGCCGAAGATGCCCTGCACCAGTTGATATCCGGGGCCCTGCGGGTCGACGATCTCGGGGTCGAAGGCGAAGAGCCAGTTGGTGAAGCGGCCGCGCACGTACGCCAGGATCTGCGTGGCGACGAACACTCCGGCCGCCACGAGCGTCAACCCGATCAGCACCCAGCTGGTCTTGCCGGTGGCGACGTAGAGCATGGCGATGAACATGCCGAAGATGAGCATTCCGGTGCCGAGGTCGCGCTGGAAGACGATGATGCCGAGTGAGATCACCCAGACGACGATGACGGGTCCGAGCTCCCGCATCCGCGGCCAGGTCATCCCGAGGAAGGACTTGCCGACCGAGGTGAGGCTCTCGCGGGTGCGCACCAGATAGCCGGCGAAGAAGATCGCCAGACAGATCTTGGCGATCTCACCGGGCTGGAACGAGAACAGTCCGCCGAGCGACACCCAGACATCGGCGTTCGCTTCGGAGACGCCCAGTCCCGGCACGAACGGCAGCAGCAGCAGCAGGATGCCGGCGAGGCCGAACAGGTAGGTGTACCGGAACAGCACCCGGTAGTTGCGCAGCAGGATGACCACGGCGATGGCGCCGCCGAGGGAGATCGCCGTCCAGACCAGCTGCTTCGTCGAGTACGCCGCCCATCCGGTGAGGTGCTCGGCGATGTCGAGGCGGTAGATCATCGCGATGCCGAGACCGGTGAGGAGGGTCGCGATCGGCAGGACGAAAGGATCAGCATCGGATGCCACGAACCGCAGCACGAAGTGCAGGGCGAAGGCGAGAACCGCGAGCCCCCCGCCGATGAACAGGATGAACGGATCGATGAGTTTGAGCGCGCCCAACTGAACCAGCGTGAGTGCTGCACCGCTGATCGCGCAGGCGAACAGCAGCAGCCAGAATTCCCGGTTGCGCTGCGTCTGCGGCATCCGGATCCGCTTCAGGGCTTTGATGACCGCGGTGTCGGCGGCGACGTCGGCGCTCATCCGGCATCCTCCCCGTCAGTCGTGGGTGCGGGCGCAGGCGTGGTCGGCTCCGGGGTCGGTGTGGGGCTGGGCAGGAGCGGTTCGCCGACGACGGCTTCAGCGCCGGCGCGCAGCCGGTCGACGATCGCCATCGCATCGGCGAGCGAGCGGGCGTTGATCGTGCGCTCGACGGAGGCACGCTGATACGGCGGCAGATCGGCGAGCAGGATGTGGGTGTCTTCGAGCTCGGTGGACAGCGAGATCGGACCGATGCTCTGCTGCACGCCCTGGAAGATCACCACGCTGTCTTCGTCGGCGCCGATGAAGTAACGGGTCTGCGTCCAGTTGTAGGCGAGGATGCCCGCCCCGGTGAGAGCGAGCAGGAAGACGATGAGCCCGGCGATCCAGCCGATCCGTCGACGCTTCGCGCGTCGGCGGTCTTCTTCGATGAGCTCCTCGAGGTAATCGTCGTCCGGTTCGAAGTGCGAGGGCTCGTTCGCGGCCTGGCGCACGGGGTGCAGCCAGTTCGTGCGGGCGGCGCGAGCGGCCGGGATGAAAACACCGGAGGGAGTGGCTGCTGCACCGACGATGGTGGCAGGTCCTGAGGAGAGCGGGTGCGCACCGCCGACTTCGACGAGCACGATGGTGACGTTGTCGGGTGCGCCGCCGTCGAGGGCCTGTTTGAGCAGGTTGTCGGCGGTGCGGCCGGGGGGAAGGCCCAGGCGCATGGCCTTGAGGATGTGTACTTCGTCGACGACGCCGGAGAGCCCGTCGGAGCACAGCAGCCAGCGATCGCCCGGAAGCGTCGGCATGACGAAGAGGTCGAGCTCTGGATCGTGGTCCATATCGCTGAGCACGCGCATCAGCACGGAGCGACGCGGGTGGTAGCGGGCCTCTTCGGGGGTGATGCGGCCGGAGTCGACGAGCCGCTGCACGAAGGTGTGGTCTGCAGTGATCTGGGTCAGTGCATCGTCGCGGTAGAGGTAGATGCGCGAGTCGCCGATGTGGCCGATGACGGCGTGATCGTCGACCATGATGATCGCGCTGACGGTGGTGCCGAGGCCGGCGAGTTCCGGGCGCTCTTTGGCGGCACGGATGAGGTCGCCTGCTGCCGTGGTGACAGCGGCCTGCAGGGATGCTTGCGCGTCATCGGTGCTCTCATAGGCCCGGTCGAGGCGTTCGAGGTGCTGGATCGTGATCGTGGATGCGACGTCACCGCCGGCGTGGCCGCCCATGCCATCGGCGACGGCGAAGAGGTTGTCGCCGGAGAAGCCGGAGTCTTGGTTGTTGGAGCGGATCTTCCCGGTGTGGGAGATCGCGGCACTCGAGCCTTCGAACACCATGTCCGCGTCAGGCTCGCAGCTCGAACGTCGTGGCGCCCACCTTGATGGGGTCGCCGATACTGATGGGTGCCGGAGCTCCGCTCACACGCGCTCCGGCGAGGAAGGTGCCGTTCGTGGAGTCGAGGTCCTGGATGATCCAGGTGTCGCCGCGCAGCAGCAGGCGCGCGTGGTGGCTGGAGGTGTAGTCGTCGCGGATGACGAGGCCGGATTCGCTGGAGCGGCCGATGGTCATCGGCTGCGTGCCCAGGGGAAGCTCGAGTCCGGCTTTGGGACCGGAGGTGATGACGAGCTTGGACACGGTGCTGGTGGTGGCAGCTCCCGTGGTGCGCGGCGTCGACTGCGGTCGCGGTGCGACCGGGGCAGGTGCCGAGGCCGGGGCGGGGCCAGCGGGTGCTACTTCGGCGGGAAGCTTTCGCACCTTCACGCCGAACAGGTCGGCGCGCAGCGAGTAGACGACGCCGAACACGAAGAACCACAGCAGCACGAGGAAGCCGATGCGCAGCAGCAGGAGGACCAACGGACTCAGTTCGCTCATCGATTCACTCCCGACGTGCGATCCATGGTTACGGGGACGATTCTGAAGACGAGGTCGGTGCGACCGATCGTGAGCGTGGTGTCGGTGGGCAGCGGCGCTTCGCGCACCTTGGTGCCGTTGACCTTCGTGCCGTTCGTGGAACCGAGGTCGCGCATCATGGCGCGTTCACCATCCCACAGGATTTCGACGTGCTTGCGGCTGGATCCGGCATCCGAAATGGTGATGTCGGCGTCGCTGCCGCGTCCGATGACGGTGCGGGCGCGGGTGAGGGAATGACGATGGCCTTCGACATCGATGACGCCCTGCCAGCTGACGCGGCCCTCGACGGTTCCGGAGTTGACGCGCACGGTGCCGGTGGCGACTTTTTCGTCCTCTTCGAGTGCGATCGAGACGGGGCCGGCGAAGCTGTAGCCCTGTGACTTCGCGTGGGTGTCAAGCAGAGCGTGCAATTCGTCGGTGAGTGCTCCGCCGAGCGCGTGCATCCGGTCGAAGTCGTCGGCGCTCAGGCGCACGACGTAGCTGTTGGGGGCGATGATGCGGTCGCGGCTGACGACGGCGGCCTTGATGTCAGCTTCACGGCGGATGGCCGAGGCGATCTCGACCGGCTGGATGCCGCTGCGGAAGGTCTTGGCGAATGCGCCGTTTACGGCGCGCTCAAGACCTTTCTCAAAGCTGTCAAGTAGTCCCACTGGGCTCCTCTGGCATGGCTGACCGGTAGACACATCGTAGCCAGGTGAGCTGGATGTGTGCCCGCGTGGGGCGTCGCGGCCGCGAAAAACACTTTCCAGCACGAGACAGGGCGTGGCAGCACGTTTCTCATGCAGCAGGGTGTTTCTCGCGGTCTGACGGGCGGATGCTGGTGGCCGCCGCTATGGTTCGGAGCAGAGGAAATCGCGTGATATTGTTGTGAAGTTGAGTTCTTCGGAGCAAGACGCTCGCGCGAGTGGCGGAATGGTAGACGCGCTGGCTTCAGGTGCCAGTGTCCTTATGGACGTGGGGGTTCAAGTCCCCCCTCGCGCACGCGAATGAAATACGACTGGCCCGGTTCCTTTTAGGAGCCGGGCCTTTTCGTTTCTGGATGCCTATAGCCCCACGCGCGATACACCATCGGAGCTTCTTCTAAGGAAACAGCAGGATCTCGCGCGTTCACCTTCCGGTCACGGCTGAGTCATCCGGTGCTGGTTGTTTCGATGACGTCCGCGCGTTTTCCCAGCACCCCGATTCCTGGCGCGGACTCGTCGGAATCGGCATCCCGAGGGAAACTCCGTGTCATTTCAGTCTTTGCTGCGTCCTACCGCTGCCGTCCTTCTCGTCGGCGCGCTCATCGCGGCACCGGTCGTACCGGCTTACGCCGCTGGGCCTTTGGAGGGAGTCGGCGGTGACGGTACCGCTGACGTGCCCTACCTCATCGGGTCGGCGGGAGAACTCGACGCGATGGCGTCAGCAATCAACGCGGATGCAGATGCGTATGCCGGTGCGTACTACCAGCTGACCGCAGACATCGCCTACGAGGGTCGTGCTTTCCCTGGAATCGACCGGTTCACGGGAGTCCTCGACGGCGCAGGCTTCACCATCAGCGATATCGTCTACGTCCCCAGTTCCGCGAGCACCGAACTCGCCCTCGTTCGTGCGCTTGACGGCGGTGTCATTCATGATCTCGGTCTCGACGGGGTAGTGGGCCAGAGCGACGACGGACAGCGCGTGGCGGGCATCGCTGTCGACGCGATCAACGGCGCTCGAGTGGAGGGCAGCGCGGTCCGCGGTGCCGTGCTCTCGACGGGGCACGACTACGCGGGCGGTATCGCTGCGACCGCCGACACCGACACCGTGATCACCGGAAACCGTGTGGATGCGTCGGTGACGAGTGCCCGCTATCCAGCGGGCATCGCCGGGTATGTGCGCAAGAGCGTGGAGATCACGAAGAACCTCGTGCGGGTCGACATCGCGACCACCGGTGCTGGTGCATTCGGTGGGATGGTCGCCGCGTACGCCGGTAACGCGAACTCGCAGCTGAATCCGGTCACCCGGATCGCGGAGAACGTCGTTCTCGGCGGATCAGTGAAGATCGCCAGCGGAGGCGACGAAGTGGAGATGGGCCGAGTGTTCTCGCGCCCGCGTGAGGCAGGATTCCTCACCGAGAACAACCTCGTGAATGACGGCGTTCTCTTGGATGGTCAGGCACCGGAAGGCTCAGGTCCGTTCAATAAGAACGGCACTGCCACCTCAGCCGACGACCTTGCCGTCCAAGCCACGTATGAGTCGCTCGGCTGGGACTTCTCCAGCCCGTGGCGCTGGGATTCCGTCCTGAGGCACCCCAACCCGGGAGCCTTCGAGTCACTCCCCGAGGGACCGATCTCCGGTGTCACCGGAGATGGCTCAGAAGAGGCCCCGCTTCAGATCCGTACCGCCGCGAACCTCGATTCGGTAGCGACGGCGATCAACAGCGAGCCGGATTCCTACCAGAGCGCGCACGTCGTGCTCGCAGCGGACATCGACTACGGCGGGAACGAATTTCCGGGCATCGACCTGTTCTCCGGAGTCTTCGACGGTGCAGGACACGTACTCACGAACATCACTTACGGTGCCGGGTCCACTGACGAGCGCGGTCTGTTCCGCGTTCTCGATGGGGGAACCGTGCGCGATCTGGCCATCGATGGGCTGAAGGTGCACAACAAGGCCAGTGCGCGCGTCGCTGGCATCGCTGTGCTCGCCGAGAACGGTGCGCGCTTGGAAGGCAACTCCGTGCGCAACGCGGACCTGCTGTCAGGGCACCAGTACACCGCGGGCATCGTCGCCGATGCGAAGTCCGGCACCGTCGTGACCGACAACCACGTGCATGGCACGTTCGCCAGCGCACGTTACCCGGGAGCAGTCGTCGGCTACGCGCACAACGACGTGCAGATCACTCGCAACCTCGTCGAAGCGATCGTTCACTCCCGCGGTGCTCGTGCACACGGTGGCATGGTGCTCTCGTATGCAGGTGCGATGTCTGCGGGCGCTGGCGACACCCTGATCACCGGGAACGTCGTGCACTCCGGCATGGTCACCTACGACAACGGCGGTACGGGCATTCAACTCGGACGCGTGATCGCCATGCCGAGGACACCGGGGTTCGTGATCGACGGCAACCTCGCGAACACCGCAGTGACCCTGGCGGGTGTGCAGGTCGAAGGGCCTGGCGAGCAGAACATGCACGGCACCGACACGTCGTACGCCGAGCTGTCGAAGCGCGAGACGTACGAGGCTCTCGGCTGGAATTTCGACAGCCATTGGCGCTGGGACGACGCATCGCAGCATCCAGTGCCCGTGCTTTCGGGCGTGACCACGACGCCGATCGTCCCCCTTCCCGAGGTCGAACCGGACCCGATCACGCTTGACGGACTTGAGGGCGTCGGCACGCCGAGCGATCCGTACCAGATCGCTTCGGCCGACCACCTTGTGCGTGCACAGGATGCGATCAATGAGGATGCCAGCACGTACGCCGTGCGGAACTTCCGGTTGACAGCGAACATCGACTTCGCGGGCGGGGGTTTCACGGGAATCAACCTGTTCAGCGGCGTATTCGACGGCGCGGGTCACAAGATCTACAACATCACCTGGGCCCCTGGGTCGCAGGACGGGCTGGCGATGTTCCGGACCCTGCGGGGTGCGACGGTGAAGAACCTCACGATCGATGGGCTCGCGGTCCGCGATCCCGCGGACGTCAGGCTCGCGGGAATCGCGCTCGATGCGCGCGACGGAACGGTTCTTGATGGAAACGCCGTGCTCGGCGCCAACCTCCAGACGGGAAACGCGTACGTCGCTGGCCTCGTGGCCGACGCGCAGAACGGCGTCCGCATCACGAACAACTGGGTGACCGGTACCTACGACAGCGCTCGCTATCCCGCAGCGCTCGTCGGCTATGCCCGGTTCGGGATCGAGGTGCGCAACAACCTCGTCCGCGCCCACGTCGAGTCGGGTGGTGCTCGTGCATACGGTGCCATGGTTGTCGCGTACCAGGGCGGCTACTCCGAAGGACCCGTGTCCACTTTCTCTGAGAACGTCTTGATCGGCGGTGAGGTGGCCTATCGCGGTGGTCGCACCGACGTGGCCCCGGGTCGCGTAGCGGCGGTCCACCGCAGCCCCGGGTACGTCATGGAGAACAACCTCGCAGACGAGGGGATCCGCGTCGCAGGGAAGATTCCGTCGTCGCCTGGGGAGGCGAACATGCACGGAACATCCGTGCCAGCCACCGATCTTGCGATGAAGTCCACTTACGAAGGGCTCGGCTGGGACTTCAGCTCGGCCTGGCGCTGGGACGATGTGCTGCAGCATCCTGTTCCCGAGCGCGCCTATCTGTTCGGCGCCGGCACGGAGAGCACCCCATTCGAGGTGCGCGGGATCGAAGACCTGGAGTTCCTCGCCAATGGCTCCAACAATGGCGACCCCACCCTCCGCGGGCCCGTGCACGTCATGCTCACCGGTGATCTCGATTTCGTCGATCACGCACCGTTCGTGGGACTCGACACCTTCTCCGGCACGTTCGACGGTCACGGTCACACGATCTCGAATATCGTTTACGCGCCCAGCGCGACCTCGACGTCGCTCGGCTTCATCCGTCACCTGTCCGGTACGGTACGTGGCCTCATCCTTCGAGGCGTCACGGTCGCACCCGAGGACGGTGCCGCAGCATCTGGCCTGGTCGTGAGCGCGACGGGCACGGCGGATCGCCCGGCCGTCGTCGAAAGCACGACGATGACGAAGACGACCATCAACGCGCCGAACTCCCAGACGGCTGCTGGCCTGGTGGCGATGGCCTCATATGCTCGCGTCACGACAAATGACATCACCGCCGAGGTGACGGCTTTGTCACCGGCTGTCATCATCGGCACCGCAGGCGCAGGCGCCGACGTCAGCGAGAACCTCGTGGCAGGCTCCGTCACCGCGACCGGCGAGACTTCGGGCGCCGCGCTTGTGGTCGGAACGAGCGCGGAAGCCAGCACGGTGTCACGGAACGTCGTGCTCGCGGGCACCGTTTCACACCCGCAGAGCGGCGATGAGTTCGCCGGACGGGTCGTCGGGGCATCGGCGGGCGAGGCCCTGCGCAACATCGCATCCCAGCAGATCGACGTCGCCGGCGGCACCGTTACGGGGCCGGGGGAGCGAGGCCGACACGGTGACGATGCAACCCTCTCCACGCTCATGGACCGGGGCACCTACGACGGGCTCGAGTGGGACTTCATGGACGGCTGGCGGTGGGACCCGACCGATCGTCGTGCTTTCGTGAAGCACCTGCTGCCTGAGCAGATGCCCAACCGCATCACCACGACCTTCGCGGGCGATCCCCAGACGCAGCGCGGGTTCTCCTGGTACCAGCTCGTTGATACCGACGCGCCCCAGGTCATTGTGAGCGCCGACAGCGGGTTCGCATCGAGCACGCGGGTGCAGACGGATGCCGAGGTCCGCAAGACCGCCAGCGGTGAGAGCGTCTACCAGGCGGTCGCGACCGGCCTCGAGCCGGGGAACACCTACTACTACCGGGTCGGCGATTCGAACACGGGCCTGTGGAGCGGCACCGGAACGTTCGAAACCCCCGCTGGCGAGGGCGACTTCAGCTTCATCAACCTCACGGACACGCAGGCGAAGGCGAGCCAGGAAGCGGAGCTCTCGGCCGCCACTCTGCGCAAGGCGCTCGACTCCGTTCCCGACGCGGAGTTCGTCGTCCACAACGGCGATGTCGTGCAGGACGGACACATCGAACGGGACTGGATCGATCTGCTCGATACGTCGCAGGACGGACTGCTGCGCACCACCATCGCCCCGGCGGCGGGCAACCACGAAGACACGCAGAGCGCATTCGTCGACCACTTCACGCTCGAGCATCCGAACGGGCAGGACACCACCACCGGCGCGTACTACTCGTACACCTACAACAACGCGCACTTCATGGTGCTGAACACGAACGAGGATGCCGGGCAGGCCATTTCGGACGCCCAGCTGGACTGGCTGAAGGAGGACGCACGCACGGCGCGTATCAGTGGTGCCGAGTGGCTCATCCTCGTCATGCACAAGGGCGTTTACACCGCCGCGAGCCACGTCAATGACGCTGACGTGCACGCGCTGCGCCAGAAGCTGGTTCCGGTGATCGATGAGCTCGACGTGGACCTGGTGCTGCAGGGGCATGACCACTATTTCTCCCGCACCAAGGTGCTCGCGTCGTCGCCGGATGATGCGATGGCTGCCGAGCCCGTGGAAACGACCGTCTTCACTGAGGTCGTCAACGGCGTGCGCATCGAGTATTCCGTCTCTCCCGATGGGACGCTGTACTTCACACCGAACAAGGCGGGCGCGAAGCGCTACTCACAGGTCGCGGAGTCAGAGCTGTTCGACCTGGAGGCCTACCTCGGGCTGTTCGATCGTCTGGGTACTCCGCGTCAGGGGCCCAACGCGCAGACATTCAGCTCTGTCGATGTCACTGCCGACCGACTGACTGTCGAGACATTCCACATCACCGATGGCGGCAGCCCTCGCCGGGTCGAAGGGTTCGGCATCGATCGCCAGGTCGAGAAGGTCGCCGCACAGATCGCCGAGCTGCCAGAGGTCGAGCAGGTCAGCGCTGTGCACGCCGAGCGGATCGGTGACGTGCGCGCGGCAGTCAGTGCCCTCACGTCCGCGCAACACGGCGTCCTCGACATCGCGAGGCTCGAGGCAGCAGAGCAACGTCTGCGCGAGATCCAGGGCCTGGCCAACACTGACGGCAGCACGGTCGCGTGGGCGGATGCTGAGGCGACTGAGCGTCAGCCGATCACTGTGCGCAATGACACCAAGCGCGACTTCACGGATGTCCCGGTCCGGCTCACGCTGGTCGACACTCCGGATGTGAAGGCCGATGAGATCGCTTTCACCGATGCGAACGCGGTGCCACTGTCATTCGAGGTGGAGCACTGGAAGCCCGGATCGGTCTCGACCGTGTGGGTGAAGCTGCCAGAGTTGGCGCGGCTCAGCGCCCCCGTCGTGTGGGCCTACTTCGGAGGTGGCTCCGAGAACAATGACCCGACGGATGTCTGGAGCGGCGGCTACGCCCTCGTAGAGCACTTCGCGGGCGATCTCGCAGCCGGCGGCAAGCGTGTGGACTCGACAGGAAACGCCACCGGAACTCTCTCGGGCAGTGACTTGCGCGCGCAGGTCACGGATCAGGGCACGCGTGAAAGCCGATTCGACGGGGCGCGGCTCGACTACGCAGGCGACCTCGGAGGCGGATTCGCGAACCTCTCGGTGAGCGGAATCTACTCGTTCACACCTGAGGACCTCGAAGCAATGTCCGGTCTTGCCGGTGTCGTGACCAAGGGACGTCTCGGTGAAGACGACTCTGCCTTCGTGCAGGCGGTTGACGCCGCGGGCGGCAGCGTGTCTGCGCGCCTGGGGAGCTCGATCTTCGGTGCGACCGTGCCCGCCGACGGCAAACCGCACCTCGTCACGCAGCACTACGACGGCATGACGTACGCGGTGTTCGTCGACGGAGTGCAGCAGAGCGAGGTCATGGCGGAAAAGCGACCGACCTTGTCCGACTTCGGTGTATCGACCACGATCGGCGACTTCCATAGCGATAACGCGCGGGCGGTATCGCCGTTCCGCGGGAACATCGATGAGGTGCAGATCGCTGGCATTCCGTTCGTGCCGGAGTTCGAATCCTTCCGATACGACAACTACTTCGGCGACGCGATCGCATACGGTGAGCGCACGGCGAAGGATGAAGACGCACTCGTCATCGCGCTCGGCAGTCCGCGTGACGGCACGGTGATCGAGGCCGGTAACACCACGTTCACGGGTGTGCTGAGCGAGCGGGCAACTGTGCGCGTGGAGGTCGCCGGCGAGGAGATATATCGCGAGAGCGTCGATGCCGGGGAGTTCGAGATCGAAGTGCCCGTGTATGCGCTCGGCGAGCAGGCCGTCATTTTCAGCGCGTCCGTACGAGGGAAGCAGCCGGCTGTTGACGAGATCGTGCTCACGATCTCTGACACCGTCGCCCCGCTCGCCCCGCGACTCGAGCAGAGCGCAGCGGCGGGTGGCGTCACGCTCCGAGCTACGCCGCAGGCGGACAACCGGGAGCCGGTCGATGCCCAGTTCTTCACCAGTGCGGCTGTCCCGCTCGTTGAAGAGAACACTTCGGTCAGAGTGGGATCGACCGAAGATCGTGTGCCGACGGCTCTCACCCCTGCTTCGGGTGAACCAGCCGCGGACTATCTGCCGACGACGGTAGGAATGGACGCGAACCCGTTCCAGATCTATACGGTCGCTCTTTCGGAGGAGCAGGCCGCCCAGCCCACGTTTCACCTCACATGGTCGGGCACCGGGGATGACCGACGCGTCTCGGCATGGGTGTGGGACCACGGAGCGGCCCGTTGGATCCTCAAGGACTCCGCGTCGGAGGCTTCAGGAGCGCAGATTCAGCTCGATGTCGATGCCACTGCGGCGGAGAACGCGGTCGGACCGGAGCGAACGATCGACATGTTGATCTGGCGCGGCCTCGTCGAAGAGCCGTGGGGAGGCGAGCGCGTCTACGAGCAGCATCCGGATGCTTCGGACTTCGACTGGGCATTCAACCACGTGCCGGACACTCAGCTCTACACGGAGTCGACGCCATGGATGATGACGGACATGTTCGAGCACATCGTCGACAACGCGGATGAGCGCAAGACCGAACTCGTCGTGCATGCGGGCGACTGGGTGAACCGAGAGTACTTGGATGATGAGTATCAGTGGAAGGCGGCCGAACCGTCGGCACGACTTCTCGAGGAGGCGGGCATTCCGCTGATGGTGTCGTGGGGTAACCATGACTACTCGGAGGAGCGCAACGGGCGACTGATGCTGGAGAAGTACTTCCCGATGGACCGGATGAAGGACGGTCTGGAAGGAACCCCGTTCACATTCGGGGACAGCTACGACATCGACAACTCGTTCTACACCGCCGAGATCGATGGGGCGAACCTGCTCTTCCTGTCGCTGAGCTATTGGTCGGCGAACACCGACGATGATCCGGGGATCGCCTGGGCGCGCGGCGTGATCGAGGCGCACCCAGAGCACACCATCATCCTTGCGACGCACGATTACATGCAGGCGCGTGACACGGCTGACCCGTACAGCAATCCCCGGATCAACGACTTGCTCGTTGACCCGTACCCCAACGTGGCGCTCGTGCTCGCCGGGCACAACTCGGGCAGTTACGTGGCGGCTCGCGAGACAGATCACGGGACGCGATCGTACGGAATCCTCACGGATTACCAGACCCGGCCGTGGGGTGGACATGAGTTCCTCAAGAACCTCAGTGTCGACGCCGAGAACGGGCTGCTCTACGTGAACACCTACTCTCCATGGCTGGAGTCATGGACGTCGGATGGTCGCTGGCACTCCCCGATCTCGGAGGACGTCGTCCCCGGTTTCCACGGTGACGACTCGGAGAACTTCGTACTCGAGCTCGATCTGGGAGGTACGCAGACGCGGACCCTGTCAGCCGATGCGGTGACTCTCTCCACTGGAGTGCCCGCAGCCATCGGAGATCCGATTTCGCTCGTAGGGGCAGAGCACGCGGAGATCCGGATCAACGCCGAGGACGCGACTACGCGTACCGCGCTGCAGCGGGCTGCTGCTATCGAGACGATTGTCGTGCCGGCAGACGTCACGCACGAATGGTACGTCGAGCTCACGGATGGGGCCGGGCACGTCACCCGCAGCGCGACGGCCAGTTTC
This sequence comes from Microbacterium sp. A94, assembly GCF_051842855.1. Classification (NCBI taxonomy): domain Bacteria; kingdom Bacillati; phylum Actinomycetota; class Actinomycetes; order Micrococcales; family Microbacteriaceae; genus Microbacterium; species Microbacterium sp. A94. Next base: position 574,847 of record NZ_JBPXMU010000002.1, read on the forward strand.
GTCGTCACAGCAGATCAGGACCCTGGGACGGATCCGGGGACCGATCCTGGGACGGATCCTGGGACGGATCCTGGGACGGATCCTGGGACGGATCCTGGGACGGATCCTGGGACGGATCCTGGGACGGATCCTGGGACGGATCCTGGGACGGATCCTGGGACGGATCCGGGCACGGACCCGGGAACCGACCCTGGCACGGATCCGGGAACCGACCCTGGCACGGATCCGGGAACCGACCCTGGGACCGATCCTGGGACGGATCCGGGGACGGACCCGGGAACCGACCCTGGCACGGATCCGGGGACCGACCCTGGGACCGACCCTGGGACCGACCCTGGGACCGACCCAGGAACAGGGCCAGGAGCCGGCGACGGTTCGTCTGGGGCGGGCGACGGTGAGGGGGCGGGGGTGTCGGATCCGTCCGGATCCGACGGAGACCCGCTGGCGCTCACCGGGCCGGCGCTCGCCATCTGGGTGATGATCGCACTCGCCTTGGCGCTGGGTGCTGCTGGCATCCTGCTGTACCTCCGTCGATTCCGAGGCGGAGTCGAGTGAGAACGAGGTAGACCCGCCTTATTGCCCAGCGCCCCGCGCCACGAACGCTTCGTAGTCGTCGCGCGAGCGCTGGGCATAGGCCCTGGCCCATTCGAAGAGCGCTTTGCCTGCGGTCTTTCCTGTGCCGAGGTATCCACTGATCTCGGCGGCTTGGGGAGCCTGTGCGTGCGCTCGGGCGAGAGTGATCGCGCAGGCCTGGGCATACGTGGCGAACGGGCTGACCGAACGCACCGATGAGAGCCTTCAGCTCGGCGGGTTGTTCGATGCCGCCGTAGTGCGCGAGCACGCTTTCCTCTGCTTCGAACAGCGAGAGCGCGCATCGCGTACCGACGCTGCCGACTCCGACCACGCGGCGGATGACATCCACCCCCGTGTAATGGCGCAGCAGCATGTTGATGTCGGCGCCTGCAGTGAGCAGGTAACGCTGCATCAGGTCGGTGAGACGCTCGTGCAGTTCGTCTGTCACCGGCGCCATAGTCGGGGGAGTAGCGACGAAACGGGTGGCTTACCAGAACAGCTAGGACAGTATCCGGCTGAAGAGGTCACCCTTGGAGATCACGTTCATCGACAGCGCGATGATGAGCGCATTGAAGAAGAACGCGAGCGTGGTGTGCCAAATGACGGTCCAGCGCATCCGAGAGCTCATGACCTGCACATCTGAGGTGCCGAAGGTTGTCGCGTTCGTGAATGAGAAGTAGACGAAGTCGCTGAGGCGCGGCTTAGCGGTACCGGGAAACATCAGGGGCGGTTCGGGTGCACGGTGGTAGCGCGAGTAGTAGATGCGCGCGAAGCCCCAGTTGAAGATTGCCCAGGAGAGCAGCATCGTCCAGATCGCACTGATCTCAACGATTGGATCGACCACTTCCTGACCGATGTTGACGATCAGCGCGGTTGCTTCGCGCAAACCGAGCGCGCTCGCGCCGAAGGTGAGAAGTGTAGAAAGCAGCCGGGTCAATGGGTGCATGATGAGCTTGCGCGTTGCGGGCGGCTCTGCGCGATCTGACCGTACGAGTACGTTCAGCCCGATGATGGTGACCACCAGGTACAGCGTCGCCAGGGCGCACCACAACAACACGACGAAGACGTCGAGGTCCCCATCCGTCGACAAGGACAGGTCGATACCGATGTACACGAGAGTCAGTTGCACGAGGAGACCGAAGATCTCTCCGGCGATACTGAGGCTCGACAAGAACCGAGCGCGGCGCGTTGTCAACGGCGAGGAAAGTTTCGAGACAGCGCGCATGTCGCTCATCCTATGGCGACGACTCTCAGATCCAGCCGCGCTCCTCGGCCACCAGCACTGCCTGTCGAGCTCGCGCCCGGTGAGGAGGCTTCGTTCGTCACTGAGCGCATCGGCGGCGCCCGTTGATCATCGAAACACCCGGCTGATGGCACCGCCGGCCTGAAACAGCTGCAGCCACACGAAGAAGCGCTGCAGCGGGCTCAACAGGAATCCGACGATGCGGCGCCAGCCGCCGCGGCGCTGCCAGGATGACGTGAGAGTCACCTGCGTGCCGCCTGCTGCGGGCGAGAGTTCAATCCACACTGTGCGGAGATTGGGGTGCGCGGCGTCGGGAAACACAAACGACCAGACCACTGAGGTCGGCTCCAGCGCCTCGGCCCGCGTGACTCGCCGCCGCCGAAACGGCTCCTTTACCTTGGCGGGCTTGCCATCGGGGTACTCGGTGCGTGACTGGACGATCCAGGTGTCGGCGGTCTCGACCTCGACGGTTCCGGCCTGCGGTTCCCACTCCGGCATCCGCTCAGCATCCGACACGAGTTCCCAGACATCAGCGATAGCGGCAGGGACGAAAACCTCGAATCTTCCCTGTACGGTGCTCTTCGAGGAAGTCGGATGCTGCGGAATCCGTTCGGCATCATCGAGCCGTTCAGTCACGGCGGCGGGTGTCGTCCCGACTCGTTCGAGGATGCCGGTGATCAGCCCGCTCGGCTCCGTCAGCAGCTCGCGCAGAATCGCCGCGGCATCTCCTGCGCGCCGCCCGTTACCCGCGCGGGTCATGACCCCCAGCGCTCGCTCGCTCCATTCGTAGCCCTCGGTCTCGTGGAACGTGATGCGACCCGGTTCGTTCTGCTCGACCGAGACGCCGAGTGACTGCAGCTGCGCGGCGTGCTGCTGTCGTGCGGCGTCTCGCGCGGCATCCAGTGTGATTCCCAGCCCGCGCAGTACCTGACCGGCCTTCTGCTCACTGAGCAGCAGCGCGAACAGAAGGTGTTCGAGATCTGCTTCGCGGCGACCCTCACGGGACGCCTCTTCCATGGCGGTCGCACTCAGTGTCTGCATGGTCGCGGCGGCGGTCAGAAAGCGGCTCATGAGGTCCTCCTCGGAACGGGGATGGTCGGGTCGATGCGCTTGGCGTACTTCTTGTGCACCGCTTGCCTGCTCACCCCGAGGGCGTCGGCGACCTCCTGCCAGCTCAGGCCCGACCGCAGCGCGGCCTCCACCTGCTTGAGCTCGAGAACATCGGCGAGAACGCGCAACGATGACACCGCGCGAAGGCCCGCCCGGGGATCGCTGAGATCGGCAGCGATGTCCGCGATTGTCGTGGATTCCATAGTGTCAACCTACGTTGCTTAGGTGGGAGCTGTCAACTCAGGTTGCTACATCTCGGGCGACTAGATTTGCAGTACCCCTCCCCTGATCTCACGGAGTCCCTCATTTCGCGTTCCGCACTTTCCCAGACCGCTGGACGCGGGGTCGTGGCATCACTTCTGGCATCCGTTCTTTTCGGCGTAATTAGCGTGCTGGGCGGCCATCTCGACGGTTTCGCGCCCGAGGAGACGACGGCCTGGCGTGTGCTGTTCGTCCTCATTTCACTCCTCGCGGTGAATGCATCAGCCCGGGCGCGCGGCCTGCTCAAAGCAGTCACGAAGCGCATCACGCGCAGCCCGAAGCTGCTGCTGATCGTTCTCGTCAACAGCGCCATCATGTGGGTGCAGTTGTGGGTATTCATGTGGGGGCCCGCCAACGGGCATGCGCAGGACATCGCCTTCGGATACTTCCTGCTGCCTCTGGTGATGGTCGTCGTCGGGCGGGTGTTCTTCCACGACCGGTTGAGCCGGATGCAGTGGTGCGCGGTGGCGGCCGCCGGGGTGGGCGTGCTCGTGCAGCTGCTGATCGCCGGCGGCGTGAACTGGCCGGCCATGATCATCGCCGGCCTCTATCCGATCTACTTCGCCCTCCGCCGCTGGACAGGGCTCGATTCGATGCAGGTCTTCCTGATCGAGATCATCGTGCTCAGCGTGCCCGCAGTTGTCGTGATCGTCGTCTCCTACGCATCCGACCTCTCGCGCAGCATCCCGGATACCTGGCCGTCGCTGCTGCTGATGGCAGCGCTGAGCGGAGTCGCGATGACCTGCTACATCCTCGCCTCACGCCTGCTGCCGCTGTCCCTGTTCGGCTTGCTGTCGTACCTCGAACCGGTGCTGCTACTCGGCGCGGCGCTTCTGCTGGGTGAGACATTCACGACGAACGATGCGTTCGTGTACATCCCCATCGTCATCGCCCTCGTGCTGCTCGGCATCAGCGGACGCCATCGCCGCGGCCGCTCGCGCCGACACATCGAAGAGCCGCCGCTGTAACGCGGCGTCAGCCACCCAATGCGGCGGTGAGCGCGGCGTCGACGTGTAGCGAGGTCGTGGGATAGACCGGCACCGCCGCATCGTCGGGGCCGATGAGCAGCTCGATCTCTGTACAGCCCAAAATGATCCCCTCGGCACCGCGATCGACGAGATCTTCCATGACGCGCTGGTAGCGCTGCCGGGATTCCTCCCGGACGACGCCGTGCACGAGTTCGTCGTAGATCACGTCGTGCACTACCCGTCGCCCTGCTGCGTCCGGGACGATCGTGCGGATGCCGTGAGCACCGAGTCGATCCGCGTAGAACGGCCGCTCCATGGTGAAAGCCGTGCCCAGCAACCCGACGGTTCGCACACCGGAGGGGCGGATCGCCTCGGCCGTGACGTCGACGATGTGCAGGAACGGGATGCTGACGGCATCCTGTATCTGTTCTGCCACGAGATGCATCGTGTTGGTGCACAGCACCAGCAACTCGGCTCCCGCGTCTTCGAGGGCCCGGGCGCGCCCGGCGAGCAGCTGTGCGGCGGCATCCCAGTCGTCTCCCGCCTGCATCGCCTCGATCTCCGCGAAGTCCAGCGAATCCAGCAGAATTCGGGCGGAATGGTGCCCGCCCAGTCGATCCCTGACGCGCTCGTTCGCGAGGCGATACCACTCCAGCGATGATTCCCAGCTCATTCCGCCGAGCACCCCGATCATCTTCATGGCATTACCTTTCGAGTCAGATCCAGCCGCGCTCTTCGGCCATCAGCACTGCCTGCTGCCGGGTGGCTACATGCAGCTTCGCGAGCATGGTCGAGATGTGATTGCGCACGGTGCCGGGCGCAAGCATCAGCGTGCGGGCGATCTGACTCGTCGTCTCGCCGCGTCGCCCCGCTCTGAGCACGTCGAGCTCACGATCGGTCAGGGGACTGCGTTCATCGCTCAGCGCGTCGGCTGCCACCTCGGGATCGACATAGCGGGCGCCGGCGGCGACCCGGCGAATGACCTCCGCGACCTCGTCGGCTCCGCGAGACTTCGGCAAAAAGCCGGCGACTCCGGATGCCAGCGCTCGCCGCAGCACGCCGGGTCGGGCGTGCCGTGTCACCACCACACAGCGCGTTGCCGGCAGTGTGCGGCGCAGCCGTTCGGCGACCTCGACACCGTCCAGTCCTGGCATATCCAGATCGAGCAGGCAGATATCGGGCTGCAGCTTCTCAGCCATGACGACCGCCTGCTCACCATCAGCGCACTCGGCGACTACGTCGATATCGTCTTCCAAGCGCAGCAGTGCCGCCAGTGCCGAGCGGATCATCGCCTCGTCATCCGCGATCAGAACCCGGATCATCGCTTCTCCCCCGCTGTCGTCTCGCTGGGAACCAGCACCACGATCGAGAACTCGTGCTTGCCGCGATGCACCTGTGCTGAACCACCGACTTCGGCGACACGACGACTGATACCTTCCAGCCCCGATCCGTCGCTGCTGGGGGTCGTATCGGATGCGGAATCGTTCGCGATCTCGTAGCGCCACCGAGACTCGTCGCGCGTCAACGACAGATGCGCCCACTTGCCGCCGCCGTGCCGGAGGGCATTGGTCGTGGTCTCGCGGATGATCGGTCCGAGAACGGATGCCGGTGCGTGATCGGAGTCCGGATCCACCTCGGCGTCGGCAGTCGTGCCCGCAGCCCGCAACAGATCCACGGCATTGGCGATCTCATCGCGCAGCGGAACACCGCGAAAGCGCATGGCCAGATCGCGTGTGCCCTGTCGTGCTTCAGCGACGCTGGCACGTGCGAGCCGGATCTGATCGAGCGCAGCATCCGGATCCTTCTCCAAAAGGCGCTCGGAAAGCTCGAGCTGCAAAGCGATCACCTGCAGATGATGCCCCTGCAAATCATGCACGTCCGTCGCCACCCGCAGGCGTTCCTGGGTGGCACCGAGCCTCGACTCTGCGGCTCGAGCCCGGTCGAGCGTGGCGAGCACGTCCCACCACCACAGCGACGTCACCGTCATGGCGGGCAGCAGAATCGAGAAGAAGCCGAGCATCCACCAGTTCCGCGCCGTTGCCTCGTCTGCGGTGTCGGTCATGCGCAGGTCGACGAACATCGCACCCGTCATCAGTGCCATCGCAACGATCACGAGCCGCAGGCGTACACCGCGTGGCCAATTCAGCAGCATCAGTGCCTGCACCAGGGGGAGCGCTCCGATGATCCACAGTCCGCTGGCGAGCCCTGCTCCGACGCCGACCGCAGCTGACACGGCGAGAGGCACGATGATTCCTCGCCACCCGGCAACGGCACCAGCGGTATCGTCACGGTGCCGATACTGCAGCAGTAGTGCGACACAGCTCGCACACCAGAGCAGGCCACCGACGCCGACTATCGCCAGGGCGGCAGGCGTGGCGTCGGTGCTGGACTGGACGCCGAACCAGATCAGCACGACCATGAACTGGAATACCATCAGGGCAGAAACCGTGTACCACCAGGTGGCGGAGATGCTCCGGGCGATGCGATGCGGCCCGGCCGTGGCCGTGGCCGAAAGACCCTCCGATTCGGCGGGTGACATACTGCTCATGCTCCCAGCCTATGGCCGTGACAATTGTCACCCGTCCACGTGCAAACCACCCGGACAGAGGTGACAGACAGACACTTATCGCCAGGGGCGAAACGCGATGAGATTGTCTTACACCGACATCCGGTGCATAACGACAGGAGCCGCCATGAACCTCATCGAGACTTTCCAGAACCTGGTCGCCCAAGTGCCCGAGTTGGTGCAGCCGCTCATCGTCGCGCTCGCCGGAGCAATCCCCTTCATCGAGGGCGAAGGCGCAGTCTCGATCGGCATCCTCGGTGGGATCAACCCGGTTGTCGCCGCGATCGCCGCCATCGCCGGAAACTTCGCCTGCGTCGCGATCCTGGTTCTCGTCAGCTCCAGCGCACGGACCGCAGTCGTCAACCGAAAGCGCGCTCGGGTGCTCGCCAGTGGGAACGCCGCTGACGCCGGTGTGGAAGAGATCGTGGATGCTGCGGTCGAAGACGAGAGCGCACGCAAGGCAGCGCGCCGCCAGAAGTTCCAGGGTGCACTCGAGCGCTACGGCGTTCCCGGCGTGAGCCTGCTCGGCCCGCTGCTGCTGCCCACACAGTTCACCGCGACCATGCTTGCCGCCATCGGTATCGGCAAGGTCCGCATCCTCATCTGGCAGGCCGTCGCCATCATCGGCTGGACGACCATCCTCGCCGTGCTCATCAGCGGCGTTGTCTCCGCGGTCGCCTAAGCGTTCCACTCCCCCGGCACCCCTGTCCCGGGCATCCCTGTCATCGTCTCGCCGGCCTCCGTCTCGCCGGGCAGCGCCACCGCGCAGCCCAGCGAACGCAGGCCGGCGATTCCGTTCTCGGCGTAGGCGGTGCGCTGGCGCTGCGCTCCGTTCCCGGAGCGCACAACGCGGTCAAGATGTTCCTGCACGAACGCGAGATCACCGCTTTCTTCCAATGCCGGTGTGATCGTACGCAGCAACAGTGCGGCGAGGTCGCGAGCGGATGCCAGGGCGTCGGTCTCCGGATCGATGAGTGTGGCATCTAGACCATCACGCGAGGCGGCCCACAGCGAGGCCTGGATCGAATCAGTGTCATGCGCGCGCGGATCACCGGGCGCCGACACAGCCAGGGCGCGACCCACCGCCGCCAGCAGCAGTGTGTCGGCGACTGCCAGTTGGGCGTCAAAGACCCGGATCTCGATGGTCGGATAATTCGCGGACAGCCGCGCAGCCCACGACACCGAGGCGATATCGGAGATGACGCCCTGCCTGACCAGGCCGTCGACGGTGCTGCGGTAATCATCGAAGTCCTGAAAGTGCGGCGGGCAACCGGCCAGGGGAAGGCGGCGCATGACGATGCTGCGCCAGCTCTGGTAACCGGTGTCCTGGGCGTCTGCGAACGGCGAATTTCCGGATAGTGCGAGCAGTGTCGGCATCCACGGCCGCACCGCATTCATGGCGCGGACGCGCGCTTCTTCGTCGGCGACCTCGATGTGCAGATGCAGTCCGTTGACGTGGTGGCCATCCACGATGTGGCCGAGCCTGTGCGCGATCGTGCTGTAGCGTTCGGAGGCTGATACCGAGGTCTCGGGCCCGATTCCGAACGGGGTGCCGGTGCCGATTGCGACCGCAGCGTGGCGGCGAGCGAACGCGTCCAGGCCCTCCCGGAACGCGCGCAATTCTCGCCCGGCGTCCGCGAGCGTTGACACGGGGGATGTGGCGACCTCGATCTGTGAGGTGAGGAACTCCTTCATCACCTCGCCGGAGCCGCTGGGCAAAGCCGTGCGTGCGGCGCTGCCCAGCGGAACGGGAACGAGGGTGTCCTCGTCGAGGAGCATGAACTCCTCCTCGATACCGAAACGCGTCATGCGATGGTTCCGGATTCAGTCGGTGCCGACGCCGTCAGTTCTTGAAGGCGTCCTTGACGTCGTCGCCAGCCTTCTTCAGGTCGGCCTTGGCCTGATCGGCCTTACCCTCGGCTTCGAGCTTCTCGTTGTCGGTGAGCTTGCCGGCGGCTTCCTTCATGTGGCCGGCCATGTCTTCTGCGGCGTGCTTGGCCTTGTCTCCAATACCCATTGATCCGTTCCTTTCGTCGGGGATCTGTACAACCGACTCTCACACCGACGCGAAATTGTGGCGACGGGGTTGACGGGATGGATGCGGGCGACTAAAAGCCATGGGGCCTCAGTGTGACGGGCAGAGAAACACGGTCACTCAGTCCACGGGTTGTTTCGGATGATCTCGACGAAGTCAGTGCGTTCGTAGTCGGGCATGAAATGTGCCAGCACATCAGCGTTCACGTTGCCGAAAGTGCTGTCGGGGCGGTGAAGGTTTCCCTGTGTGAACGCCGCAAGAATCTGATTCTTGAAGTCCGGACGGGGATGGGCCTGAGTTACTTCAACACGGTGTGCTTCGCTGACGGAGTGGTACCAAATGCCCAGCACGTCGGTTTCGACTCCTGCGGTGAGAAGCGAGATCTCCGGTGCCATGAATTCGGGAACGCCGGGCGTGGTGTGGAGGGCAACGGCTGTCCACACGGATGCGGCACTTTTTTCGTCCACACCGCGATCGGTGAGGAAATCGCGGGCCGCATTTGCCCCGTCAACCTCGAACCGCAGTTGCGATGACGAGTACGCATCGGTGAGGCCGAGGTCATGGAACATCGCTCCGGCGTAGAGGAGTTCGAGATCGACGTCAAGACCGCGCTGCTCCCCCATGAGCGCGCCGAAAAGGAACACGCGGCGGGAATGGTGAAACAGCAGGTCGTTCTCGTGCTCGCGCACATAGTCGGTGATGTCACGCACAAGCGCCGTGTCGGGAATCTGGATGCCGGCGATGGTTTCGGTCATGGTGTGGCTCCTGGTGGTCAGTCTTGCCGAGTCTGACCAGTCTCGAACATATGCCCCGAGAGTGTGAGTGTCTGAATTGACAACTACCCCTCGAATATGGACATAGTGGGATATGTCCACTCGCGAGGTTGTATTTCTCATCTTCGACGGGGTGAAGCACCTCGATATCGCTGGCCCCGCAGAGGTGTTCACGGAGGCATCACGATTCGGAGCCGACTACCGACTTCGTTATGTCTCGGCCACAGGTGCGTCTGCACGAACGTCGATCGGGTCAACGTTTGCGGCAGACAGCGCCGCATCAGAGGTGAGCCGAGCCGACATCGTCGTGATCCCTGGTGGTGACGCGGTTCCGACGGAACCCATTCCGCCTGGTGTGCTGTCTGCCACCAGGCATCTTGTCCGCGTCAGCGCTCGGGTTGCCTCGGTGTGCACGGGCACTTTTCTGCTCGCCGCGACGGGAGCGCTGGCCGGGAAGCGGGCGACGACGCATTGGGCGCATGCCGATCTTCTTGCTCGCATCTACCCGACGATCGAAGTCGATCCTGATGCGATATTCGTGCGTGATGGTGCCCTCTTCACCTCTGCGGGTGTCACGTCAGGAATCGACCTCGCTCTCGCTCTGATCGAGTCCGATCATGGCGTAGACCTGGCCCGCGATGTGGCTCGTCATCTGGTCGTGTACATGCAGCGTCCCGGCGGCCAGTCGCAGTACTCGGCGATGCTTGCTCACTCTCGCAGCAGTCAGGAGAACGTGCGGCGAGTCGTCGATAACGTCACGGCACATCCGGACGCCGCGCATGGACTCGATGAACTCGCGCGCATCGCGGGGGTGAGTGCGCGACATCTGGCACGCCTATTCCGTACAGAACTGGATATGACGCCGACAGAGTTCGTGGAACAGACGCGCCTGGAACACGCAAAGGGGCTTCTGCTGAGCGGAGAGTCTGTGGCTACCACTGCTCGGCGGACGGGATTTCACAACCCGGAAACGATGCGGCGACTGTTCGTCGCGCACACGGGGGTTCCGCCCAGCCAGTATCAGCAGCGCTTCGCCACCACCGGCCGCAGTTAGTCGACCTCAGCGCCCCGCGCTCGCTCCGGGGAAGCGGGCAGTCTCCACCTTTTGAGCGATGTTCGACGGCGCCGACTTCACGCTGCTCGCCGGGGAGGGGCGAGGCGCCGGATCTAGATCCGTGCTGTGCGTCCCACCCCTTCCCGAACCTGCGATCCCTGCGGGATCAGTTCCCCACCTTCGCTGGACTCGCATTGCCGAGAACCTCGTCGACGAGTCGCACATCCTCCCCTACTGTGAAGGTGCATGCGCACGGGGTCTGATCGTCACCGTCATCCCCAGTTGACGGTTTGGTTCGTCCCCACACCCGAACGATCAACGCATGCGATGAGGTTCTCTCGAGCAGTTCAGTCCCCAATGGGCTGCTCGAGAGAACCGTTCTGGGAAAATCTTCCCACGTTTTTGGCGATTTGTCCCCCAAATGGGGGACAAGAGTGAGTTTTTCCCGCTAGGGTGTTTCTGACGCACCCCTCCGGTCGTCTTTGGCCCTCATCGCTCCCCCCGCGATGAGGGCCGTTTATTTTCGGTTCCGGAGCCTGTGCGCAAGTCCGCTCATGCAACATTTGGATTACCATCCGGGCCGAGCTATTCCCCTCGGGTCCTGCGCAGATAATGTGGGCAACGTCGGGGCACCCTGCGTCGACGACATTCCAGAAGAACGGCAGTACATGAGTACCCAAGGCACGGTTAAGTGGTTCAACTCGGAGAAGGGCTTCGGCTTTATCTCCCCCGATGACGGCGGCGCTGACGTCTTCGCGCACTACTCCGCCATTGAAGCAAGCGGCTACCGCTCACTCGACGAGAACCAGCGCGTCGAGTTCGAGGTGGCGCAGGGCCCCAAGGGCCTGCAGGCCGAGAACATCCGCCCCATCTGAGGGCCGAGCACAACACTCCCCGATCGAGCGCGCCACCAGCGTGGCTCGACGGGGAGTGTTGTGCTTTCTCGGGTGTTAGAGGCTCTCGTGCAGAAGCAGTGGCTGCAAAGCGGCCGGGTCGGCGGCGCGGAATGCTGCGGGATCACCTTCGGCTGAGTCGCCGAAGCCCCACTCGGAGAAGATGACGGGGATGCCGAACTCGGCTGCGCCCTCGACATCGTGGTGCCGGTCGCCGATGAGTACCGGCTTCGAGGTGTCGGCGCCAGCTTCCTGCAGTCGCTCCAGAGCCCAGCCGATCACATCCGCTTTGCCGTCGTTGCGGCCCACAGTGCCGCTTCGCGCACCGGAGATCGCGGTGAACAGGTCGCTCAGGTTGTAATGGTCAAGGATCGCCCGCACCTGGTTCTCGGGCTTCGTGCTCGCCGTGGCCTGCGGGATGCCGGCGGCCGCGACCGCGCGAATCACGTCGGGGATGCCCGGGTAGATATCGACGGATGCCGCGTACCCGTCGCGTGCGGCCAGCTCGCGGTAGCGGACGAGCGCGTCATCTGCCTGGTCCGGGGTGAGCCCGGCGAGGTTCTGGAACGATTCGTACAGCGGCGGACCGACCCAGCGGGGCATCGCGGCTGAATCGGGTGCTGCGACGCCGAAGGATGCGAGCACCTCGAGAAGTCGAGGAAAGATGCCGGGAGTCGCGTCGGCGATCGTGCCGTCGACGTCCCAGAGCACGCAGGTGTAGGGAGAGAGAAGCATGCATCCAGCCTATGGCCGGTCATCGCGAGCCGGAATTCACCGAGACGAGTGGTCAGCTCTCGGCTCTTGGAGGTGCCAATTGCTGGCGTCCCGCGACGCCGAGCTTGCGAAATGCCCGTTGCAGGTGGCCCTCGACCGTGCGCACCGAGAGGAAGAGGGCCTGCGCGATCTCGGGACTGGTCTGGCCGGACGCTGCACGCCGCGACACTTCGAACTCCCGCTCGGACAGCACGGTGCGGTCAACGCGCGTGCGCCCGAGAATCGGAGTGTCGACCTCACCTAATTCGGCGAGTCTGTCTGCCGCCGTCGTCACAATCGACGGCACTGGGCGCGGACGCTTTCCTTCGCGTGCAAGCCGCAGTGATGCCTGAGCAAGTTCAGCGGCGAACAGTGTGTGATCCGCATCCCGGTGTGTCGTGAGTGCGCGTTGGAGCGCGTCGTCATCACCCTGAAGTGCCCCCGCGTAGTCGGACAGTGCCGTCGCGAGCGTGCCCTGCACGTGCGCGGTCGCCGCGGAAAGCAGAGAAATGTCATCATGGATGCCGAAACGCCACCCGTCATGAACCAATCGCATGTAGACGCCGAGGTGGCCATCGCGGTGTGCGCGATCCACCTGAGACTGCCACTGAGCCCTGACCGCGGGAGCGCCATTGCTGAGCACTCGTGCGAGCAGCAGCATTCGCTCCGCTTCCGGATTCAGCGGTCCTTCGACGGCGAACGCTGCCTCCGTTGTCTCGACCAACTCGGCGGTTCCCGATGCATAACCCAGCAGCGCGCTTGCAGATGTCGCCGCCGCCGCGAAGTAGGCAGTCATGCCGAATCGATTCTCGGTGCCTATCGATACCAGCACCTGGCGCAAAATGCTCAGAGCAGTGGCCGCGTCGCCGGCGACCAGTCGCGTCATGCCTGCTGCCGCGAGAAACAGGGCGGGGAGGGATGCAGAGCGCGACCCACCCAGAGTCGCCGAGTTCATCATCGTGCTGAGCAGTCCCTGAACTCACGGAAGCGACGAAGCGCGTGATGAGGAGCTCTCCCTGCTGGGTGATCGGAATCTGCTGCCAGTGTGGACCGTTCAGTAGCGCGGTGACTTCGTCGATCACCTCGAGAGATCGTCCTGCGAGTACCTCGAGCAGCAGTGCACTCTGCAGGCTGGATGCGCGCACATCGGCATCGAGGCCCACGTCATCGGCATGCGATCGCAGTCGTTCGGCGGGCACCGGGCGGCCGGCACGGGCGCGCAGCAGGTCGCGACGGGCGATGAGTTCAGCCGTGCGACGTGGATCATCGCCGGGTCGGTCACGCAGAAGCGCCGCTGCTTCGTCGATGCGGCCATCAGCTGCGATGACTGTCGCGGCCCAGATGCGCACTGGTTGCGAGCGCTCGGTGAGCTTCCCGAGGCTGGTGAGTGCTTCGTCGGCGCGACCGAGCTCGAACAGGGCGCGGGAGCGCGCGAGCATGAGCGTTTCGGATCCCGGCGTCCCGGCATCCGTCTCGGTGAACGTGAGCACGGCGTCGAACCGGCGTGCCCGCAGCGCCTCGTCGACGATCGAGTCTCGGGCATCGGCACTGAGCGAGATGCCAGCGCGGACGGCGTGCGACATGACGGCGATACGCGTCTGCGGCTGCATCTTGTGCACGAATTGCATCGCGCGCTCGGCGTGCCAACGCAACTCACGCGCGGGCCGTCCGGCAATCACGGTGTGGGAGGTGAGCCCTGAGCCCAACCGCACGGCTTCGAAGTCGGCATCCGGCTCTTGCACGGATACCGTCCACGACGCCTCGAGCAGATCTGCCTCGATGGCGCTCTCGATCGCTTCCGGGCCAGCGAGTTCGACCGCCAGGACTCGCGGGATCTCCCCGGTGACAGTGATGAGCTCGACGGCCACTTTGACCGGCTCAGGCTGGTGTGCCAACCTCAACGCGACGAATTCGCCGATACGCCGACCCCGCGGTTGCCACCCATCGGAGAGCGTCGCGTACCCGCGAACCTCTGGGAAACTGTCTGAGTCGTTCGCGTCGATGATGAGTTCGCGCAGATACCGCATGTTGCGGCCCGCTGCCTCGAGCAGCCGGTGTGCTGTGTCGATGGTGACCGCTCGACCGAGATGCTCTTCAGCGAGCACCATGGAGTCTGCGTTGGTGAGATCGTCCAGCGTGAATTCTTGGCACTGGAGGGCCAGCGCACGCAACGGTGTGGCCAGATTTCTCGCCTTGGTGCTGACCAGAGCGATACGCAGCGTGCTGTCGGTCACCGCTTGTGCGAGGGCTGCCGCGCTTGCCTCGTCGATGAACTCGGCATCGTCGAGGAGCAGAGCGCGAGGCCCGGACGCATCCCTCGCAGCGAGCGCAGCGATCAGCTCGACGGGAGATGCAGGGGTGCTACCTGGTGCCTGTGCGGTCATAGCGGCAAGGGCCGCAAACGGCACGTCGCGCAGCAGAGCGTTGCCGGTGTATCGGTGCACTGAACCTGGCCATGTATGCAGCGCCCGCGTGACGAAAACGCTGCGCCCGCTGCCGGATTCGCCGAAAACGGCGAGGCCATGACCTTCTTCCCAGCGAGCGCGCGCGGCGATCTCGTGAGATCGACGGGAGGGGAGCGAAGCGGGAAACGCGCGGTTGTCGTCTCTCGGTTCGCTCACCCCCCGACTCTAGCGAAGGGGTCGTGTCACGACCCCGTCTGGCAGACAGTGCCTTCGGGCGGCATGGTTCCGGTGAGGAGATAATCTGCGGTGTATTCGTCGACGCAGGATGACTTCGACATGAACGATCCGCCGTGTCCGACACTGTTGAGAGTGAGCAGCGTCGCATTTCCGAGCTCTTCTACCAGCTTCTGAGAACCGCTATACGGCGTCGTGTGATCGTTGATTAGTCCGACGACGAGGATAGGAGCATCCGGAGATCCCGAGAAGGTGTCGGTGATGTCATCTCCGCTGTTGGGCAGCGCGCCGCAGGTGAGATCGATCCACCCGCGCAGGGAATCATCGTTGATCTCGGGCCCACCCAGCGCTTCAGGGAGGCCAGTGTCGATGATGTGTTCCACCAGCTCGGACAGGCGTGGGTCGGCGGGGAACGAGTGGCAACTCACGATCGTCCCGTTCAGGTCGACGCTCGATCCGCCATCTGCCTGCGCCAGGGCAATGGAGTCAATACTGGCCTGATCCTGTGACAGCGCGGCGGTGAGTGTTTCGAGCGCGAGCTCTCGGCCCGTGGTGCCCTGATAGAGCGCGGAGATGACGAAGCCGAAGAGCATGTCCCCCGGCACCGTGGTCCCATCAGTCGCGACGAGAGGTTCCACGGCGATCAGATCCACCGTGGTGAAGCTCCTCGCTTCGTCGGTCACTGGACACGCGGATACCTCATAGAGTTCGCCGCAGCCCGCAAGCAGGGCATCGGTTTCGTGCACGAGCGCAATGTTCTGGTTGAAGTTCCCCAGCGGGCTTGCCCAGTTGCTCGGTATTGCGCTGTCGAGCACCATGCGTCCCACCTTCTCGGGGAAGAGCGTCGCGTAGGTGGCACCGACCACAGTTCCGTAGGAGTACCCGAGGTAGTGCATGGAGTCATCGTCCATGAGGCTGCGCAGCAACTCCATATCTCTGGCGACCTGGGACGTACCCATCGTCAGCGCGATCGGGGCTTGCTCTGCGCACAGCGCGAGATTGAGTTCTGTGATGGTGGATTGAGCTTCGCACTCGGTCGGCGTGCTGCGTCCGATGCCTCGTGGATCGAAACCCAAAATGTCGTAGTTGTCGAGAACCTCGACGAAACTCGGACTGGCAGGCATCGTGAAAGCGTAATTGAGGCCGCTTACGCCGGGGCCACCCGGGTTGCCGAGCAGCGTTCCGATCGGAGCATCCGCTCCTGTCGACGGGATGTGCACCGCGGCGAGCTGTATCGTCTCGTCGCTGTCGGCATCGTTCCAGTCGTAAGGTGCCTCGATCATGCTGCATACGTAGGTATCGACGGGGGTGCCAAGCTCGCCGAGTCTGTCGGCGAGTGAATCACTCATGCCGAAGGAATCGTCGCACTCGCCCCATTCGACGGTCTGGGCGTAGACCTCAGGGAAGGCAGCTGCCTGCGTGGCGCTGGCCGTGCCGGCCTCGTCGGTTGCTGAGCATCCTGTCAGCACCAGCATGACCGCCATGCCTGCTGATATAGCGCTCGCGACAGCTCGCGCTCTGCGTCGCTGTTTCCTCATGAATGCTCCATAGCTGTCGGCGTCGTTGCGCCCGGCTGGGCACTAATCGAGTGTGACAGCGGGCGCTCTGGCGGCACCGACCGAACGGCACGAACAGGTAGTTCTAATCGCGTAATCGCGTAATCGCTCTCGCGACTCAGAAAAGGCGCGGAACGCCCGAGTCGATGCCCTTCATCTCGTCATAATCGAGGACGAGGCAGCGGATGCCACGGTCTTCAGCGAGCACCCGAGCCTGCGGCTTGATCTCCTGCGCCGCGAACACGCCCTGCACCGGAGCGAGGTGCGGATCGCGCCCGAGGAGCTCGAGATAACGTGTGAGCTGCTCGACGCCGTCGATGTCCCCGCGGCGCTTGATCTCGACCGCGATGGCAGCGCCGTCGGCATCCCGGACCATCAGATCCACCGGACCGATCGCCGTCGGATACTCGCGCCGCACCAGTGTTGCGCCCTCGCTGACAAGTTCGACCTGCTCGGCGAGCAGACGCTGCAGGTCGGCCTCCACGCCGTCCTTCTGCAGACCGGGATCGATACCGAGCTCATGCGCCGAGTCGTGCAGCACCTCGTAGATCTGCACGCGCAGCGCATCGCCGGTCTTCTTGTGGGTGACGCGCCACACCTCGAGCACGCCGGCGCTGCCCTCAGCCTCGGTCGGATCTTCGGTGGCGAGGGTGCACGGCGGGCTCATCCAGTTCAGCGGTTTGTAGCTGCCGCCGTCGGAGTGCACCAGCAGACTCCCGTCCCCCTTGTGCACGAGCAGTCGTGTGGCGAGGGGGAGGTGGGCGTTGAGCCGCCCGGTGTAATCCACGGAGCAGCGAGCAATGACGAGACGCACTCGACGAGCCTAACTGCCGTTGGACGTATTGCGCGCTGCGGCGCCCGCCTTCGCGTTCAGCGCGAGCGGTTTCGCGGCCCCGGAGAACAGTCCGGATGCCACGACCAGCGCGACCAGGATGAACAACGTGTTCAGCAGGCCGATGTGCTCGCTGATCAGGCCCAGAATCGGGGGACCGCCGAGGAACGCGACGTAGCCGATCGTCGCAGCTGCGCTCACTCGCGCAGCAGCCTTCGCCGGGTCATCGGCAGCAGCTGACATGCCCAGGGGGAACCCGAGCGAGGCGCCGACACCCCACAGCGCGGCTCCCACGAAGACGAGGGGGAGGGATGGGGCCAGGATGAACAGCAGGATGCCGGCGGCTGCGGCGACAGCGAGAACTCGCAGCACGAGCACGCGTCCGAATCTGTCCACCAGGGGACCGCCGAAGATCCGCACTGCCGTCATACACACCGAGAAGACGGTCAGTGCCGCGGCCCCGATCGCCGTGCCCCCGCCGTGGTCTTCGGCAGCGCCGAGCGCGAGCCAGTCGTTCGCCCCGCCCTCAGCGAAGGACATACCGAGCATGACGACGCCGAGGGCGTAGGTGCGAGGTTCGCGCCACGCCGACAGGGCCAGGTGCATGCGTTCACGCCAGTGCGGCTTGTCGCCGGGTTCGGCCGGATCGAGTCCGGCGTCGCGGTTGGGCACATTGGTGAAACATGCGAACGCGCCAATGAAGATGATCGCGGCGACCACGAGTGCGTGCGTGGCGACGTCGAGGTGCCAGGTGGTCGCTATCCAGCCGAGACCGGCGCCGATGACGGTGCCGAAACTGAAGAATGCGTGGAACAGCGGCAGGATCGTTTTGCCCGCCTCCTGCTCGATGGCGGTGGCTTCGACGTTCATCATGATGTCGAGGCATCCGTTGCCGAACCCGAACAGCGCGAGACCGATGGTGACGAGCGGGAATGACGCGAACACGGTCGTGCCGACGCCGATCAAGACGAGACCGAGCGCGAGCATGATCATCATCGCCAGCATCCCGCGCCGCGCGCCGATGCGTACCATCACGGCGGGCCCGGTCGAGATGCCGAGGATCGAGGCCACGCCCATGCCGAGCAGGAGCAGGCCGATCTGCGCGTTGTCGACGCCGAGCGCGGACTTGATGTCCGGCACACGCGAGGCCCAGGTCGCGATCGACGTGCCGCTGGCGAGGAAGATCGCGAAGATCGCGTTGCGCCAGCGAACGTACTGCGAACGGGTGAGAGCAAAGTCCATGAAAAGAGCGTATCGAATCGATTCGATCGATGGGAACATTTCGAGATATCCTCGATGCATGACCGCCGATGCCGCCGCACGACGCGCAACGCTTGCCGATGTCGCTCGCCGCGCTGAAGTCTCCACGTCGACCGCGTCGGTCGTGTTCAGCGGCAAGACCAAGGTTTCGGATGCCACCCGCGAGCGTGTGCTCGCCGCAGCGGCAGCTCTCGGCTATGCCGGCCCCGACCCGCGAGCGGCGTCGCTGCGCATGGGGCGCAGCGGAATCGTCGCCGTCGTTCTCGAGGGCCAGTTGCGGGCGGCGTTCCTTGATCCGGTCACGATTCCGATGATGGATGGCCTCACCGATGCGCTCGCGTCGCTGGGCGCGGGGCTGCTTCTGCTGCGCGACGAGGTTGACGGCGCCCACGCCCCCGCGCTGACGACCGCGCCGGTGGATGCTGTCGTGCTGATCGGATGCTCGGGACGAACGCGGGAGTCGCTGGAGGTCGTTCGAAGCCGCGGGCTTCCGGTTGTCGTCATCGAGGGCGACGCCGGGGAGGGGGTGCCGCAAATCACTCTGGACAACCGCGAGGCCGCAGCCGAAATAGCCCGCCATGTGCAGGGTCTCGGGCACAAGCGCGTCGTCGCCGTCACCCTGCCGCTGAACAGCACAGCCGCCCGCGGACCGATTAGTGACGACCAGTGGAATGACGCCACTGTCGAGGTCAGCATCGACCGCTTCGACGGCATCCGTGATGTCTATCCCGATGTGCCGGCGTTCGCGGCTGCCGGCAGCTCGATCGACGAGGGTGTGATCGCCGGGCGTGCGCTGCTGGCTGATCCGGCGTCGCGTCCCACGGCGGTGCTGGCGCAAAGCGATCTGCTGGCTGCCGGCGTCATCCGTGCGGCCGAAGAGCTCGGCCTGCGCGTTCCGGAAGATGTGAGCGTGGCCGGTTTTGACGGTATCCGCGTCGACGGCATCGGCGAGCATGTGCTCACGACCATGGTGCAGCCGGCGTTTGAGAAGGGGCGCGCAGCGGGAGAGCAGATTGCCCGGATGCTGCGCGACGAGCCGTCGTCATCGTTGCACTTCACGTGCCGCTTCCGCGCGGGCACGACGACGGCGGCTCCGCACGGGCGCTGACCGTCGCGCTCTTGTGCTGACGACGTCGCGCTCGTCTGCTGTCGTCGCGTTCTTGGTGGCAACATCGCCCGCCATGGTTGCCGTCCACTATCGGGACGGGCGTGTCGTTCGCGTCCGCTGTGAGTACCAGGTAATCTGCTCGTAATCTCAGTTTAACAATGTGGTTATATAACTTGGTATCGTTACCCAACGGTCCGAGGAGGGACGACGATGAACACACCAGGCCCGGCGGACATCCGCCAAGCGAATGCCATCGCCTGCATCGGCGTATTCCGTGCGGACGATGCAACGCTGAGCATCAGTGACATCGTCGCCAGAACCGGTCTTTCGCGCCCGACGGTCGATGCGGTGATCTCCGGATTCGAACGGCGGGGGCTGGTCACGGTAGTCGCGGCAGCCGAGGTCGCCAGCAGCGGAGGGCGTCCGGCACGGCGCTATGAGATGGTGGCCTCCAGTGGGCTCGTCGCCGGCATCGACGCGGGACCACGCAACATCCGGGTTCTTCTCGCGGATCTGCGAGGTCGCGTCGTGGCTCGCGCTGAACGCGTGGTCAGCGTCGTTCTGACAGCAGATGAACGACTGGCATTGGTCGTGGAGGTGCTCGAGGAGGCGCTGCAACGGAGCGGGCACTCCGCCGATCGCCTGCAGAGCGCCTGCGTCGCCGTGTCGGGAATCATCGGAGCGTCTGGTCGGATCTGTGACAGCTTCGCCGTTCCGGAGTGGAACGACGTGGCCATCGCTGAGCACGTCACGAGCCATTTCGGCTGCACCACTGTGCTCGAGAACGACATCAAACTCGCCGCGTATGCCGAACACCATATGGGTGCGGCGCGTGATGTCGATAACATCCTCTTCATCCAGGCCGGAAACCGGGTATCCCTTGCCCAGACCTTCGACGGCCAGATCTTCCAGGGTGCGCACCGCAGCGCTGGCGAGGTCAGCAGCCTCAGGGGCATGCGGTGGACGAAGACATCTGTCAAAGGACAGCTCACCTGGCGAAGCGGAGAGACCGCGGAACACGTGTTCGCGAGAGCTTCTGCCGGAGCGCAGGACGCGCTCGACGAGGTCCAGGCGTTCATCGTGGAGATCGCGCCGACGCTCACCACGGTCAGCCTGGTCGTGGACCCCGCCCGCATCGTCGTCGGCGGCGGTCTGTCCCGCGCCGGGGACCTGTTCGTCGACATGCTGCGCGACGAGATGCATCGCCTCATCGTGCTGGCGGTCAAGCCGGATGTCGTCGCTTCGTCGCTAGGCTCCGTCGGCACGGCAGCCGGTGCACTTGCCCTCGCTTTCCAAACCGGCTCACAGGACCTCTTCGGAATCGTCGACGTTCCGGTCCCGGACATGGTTCTGCCCCAGGACGGTGACACCGCATGAGTCTGCGGGTCGGGATCGTCGGCATCGGCGCGCGGGCGGCGATCGGACGCTGGGTCAGCGCAGCTGACACGGAGGCCGTGCTCGTGGCCGCTGCGGACGTCCGTCCGCAGGCTGAGATGCGCGCCCGCGAACTCTATGGCGACGAGATCGCGTTCGTCACCGATTTCCGTGACCTCGTCGCCCACCGGTTGGATGCGGTGATCGTGACCACCCCGGATGACACGCACGCGGATGTCGCCGAGTTCCTGCTGCAGGCGGGAATCGCTGTCTACCTGGAGAAGCCGCTGGCCATCACCGTGGCGGACTCTGACCGGATACTCCGCGCCGCGTATGAATCGGGCAGCAGGCTCTACATCGGTCACAACATGCGGCACATGAACGTCGTGCGTCGTCTGCGCGACATCATCACCAGCGGTGCGATCGGCGAGGTCAAAGCAATCTGGTGCCGGCACTTCGTCGGACATGGCGGCGACTACTACTTCAAGGACTGGCACGCGGAGCGTTCGCACGTCGGCAGCCTGCTCCTGCAAAAGGGCGCCCACGACATCGACGTGATCCATTGGCTTGCCGACGGCTATACCGAGCGGGTCACCGGCATGGGCGATCTGGCGATCTATGCAGATGTGGCTTCGCGTCGTGACAACGCCGATCGGCTCATGGGGGACTGGTTCAGCTACGACAACTGGCCGCCGGAGGAGCAGACCGACCTGAATCCGATCATCGACGTCGAGGACATCTCGATGATCCAGATGCGCCTCGACAATGGAGTGCTGGCGTCGTACCAGCAATGCCATTTCACTCCGGACTACTGGCGCAATTACACGGTCATCGGCACGCGTGGTCGTGCTGAGAACTTCGGCGATGCCGCGGGTGGTGTCGTCCGAGTGTGGAACCAGCGGCACAACTATCAGGAGCACGGCGACCTCGAATATCCCATCACGGGAGACGAGGACGGACACGGAGACGCCGACCAGCTCACCATGGCAGAGTTCCTCCGTTTCGTTCGCGACGGAGGCACGACACAGACGTCACCTCTCGCCGCACGCCAGGCTGTCGCGACCGGTATCACCGCCGCTGAGTCGTTACGGGCCGGATCGATGCCAAAAGCGATCGATCCGGTTTCGCCAGCCATCAGGAAGTACTTCGACAACCATCAGGTTCGCGGCTGAAGGCACTGGCCTTCATAACCGTGCCCTGAACGAAAGAGAGTAAGCATGCGTTTTGTTCGAACCAGCGTCGGCGTCATCGCCGCAGCTGTCCTGCTCACCGGTTGCGCTGCGGGCGGGTCGACCGGGTCCGCCGAGGTAGACACATCGACAAATCCCGCAGATGTGGGTGGTGAGGTCTCCTACGCCATCTGGGATGTGAACCAGCAGGCCGGTATGGAAGCGCTCATCGAGGACTTCAACAAGACGTACCCGAACGTGGATGTTTCTGTCGAGGTTACGGCGTACGGCCAGTACTTCACGAAGCTACAGACTCAGGGATCATCGGGCACGCTGCCGGATGTGTTCTGGATGAACGGCCCGAACTTCCAGCTGTTCGCGTCCAACGGCATGCTCGCCCCGCTTGCCCCTCTCGAAGAAGCAGGCATGGTCGATGCCGCCGACTACCCGCCCGCGATGAACGAGCTGTACTCGCTCGATGGTGAGATGTACGGCATTCCGAAGGACTTCGACACGATCGCCGTCTTCTACAACCGCGAGATCCTCGAGCGCGCAGGCCTCGAGGAGCCGACGTCGGATTGGACCTGGGATGACTATCACGCCATGGCCAAGCAGATCAGCGACACCCTCGGATCCGAGGGCATCGTCGGTGCGGGCGACAACTATGACAACCAGCCGATGGTCTACCCGGCGATCCTCGGCAACGGCGGCTTCATCATCGAAGACGGCAAGAGCGGATACGACGACCCGAAGACGATCGAGGCGCTAGAGTTCTGGACCGAGATGGTGGCGGACGGCTCGATGCTGACACCCGCGCAGAATGCGGACACCGCTGGCACTCAGCGCTTCATGAACGGCCAGGCCGGCATGGTTTGGTCGGGCACGTGGCAGGTCGGACCGCTGCTGGACTCCGTCGTCAAGGACAAGATCGGCGTCGTCGAGCTTCCGCTGGCCCCGACCGGTGACCGCCAGACGGTGATCCACGGCATCGGCAACGTCATGAGCGCGAAGGCGGCGGGCGACGCGGCTTCGCAGGCATTCCTCGCCTATCTCGGTTCCGAGGAAGCGGCCCTGATCCAGGCGGAGCTGGGC
Source organism: Microbacterium sp. A94 (assembly GCF_051842855.1). Lineage (NCBI taxonomy): Bacteria > Bacillati > Actinomycetota > Actinomycetes > Micrococcales > Microbacteriaceae > Microbacterium > Microbacterium sp. A94. Next base: position 598,106 of record NZ_JBPXMU010000002.1, read on the forward strand.
ATCGCCAACCCGGCGTTCAACGACACCCAGCAGGCCTGGGTCGCCTCCGCTCCGGATTACACCCTCGAGACCTTCCTGAATGCGGCCACCGACTACGCGCAGCCGTACCCGGTGTCGAAGAACACCAGTGCCTGGAACAAGCTCGAGACCGAGCTGCTCCCTGAGGCGTTCTCCGGCGACCGTCCCGTCGCAGAGGTGGCCAAGGACCTCGCGGAGCAAATGAACCAGGCTCTGGCCAAGGAGAAGTAACCGGTCATGGCAACATTGACTACCGGGGCGGATGCAGCAGTCGCATCCGCCCCCGTGACCGGGGGGATGCCTGCCGCATCCACGCCTCGTCGACGCGGGAGCGCTGATGGATGGTGGCCCGCTCTGTTCGTGCTGCCTCTGTTCGCCGGCGTCGCCCTGTTCTATCTGTGGCCGCTCGTGCAGTCGCTGTACTACAGCTTCACCGAGTGGGGTGTCTTCGGCGGCACCACGTGGATCGGCATCGACAACTACACGCGTCTGCTCCAGGATCCCAGTGTGCTGCGTTCGATTCTGAACACGGTGATCTACACGCTCATCCTTTTGCTGGGCATCCCGATCGCGACGATCTTCGCCAGCCTGCTCAACCGTCCCGGTCTGCGCTTCGCGACGGTCTACCGGATCTGCTTCTTCCTTCCCTACGTCGCCATGCCCACGGCCATCTCGATGGTGTGGAAGATCATTTACAACCAGGATTACGGCGTCATCAACTCCGCGCTCCGCGTTTTCGGCATCGAGGGGCCGGCGTGGATCGCTACGGAGTGGTTCGCCCTCATCGCCGTGTCAGTGCTGGGACTGTGGATGTCAATCGGATTCAACATGATCATCCTGTCCGCTGGGCTCAAGGGCATCCCCGCCGAGCTGTACGAGGCATCTGCTTTGGACGGCGCCTCGCAGTCTCGGCAGTTCTTCGCCGTCACCGTACCGCTGCTGACACCATCGATCTTCTTCCTCTCGGTGATGACTCTGATCTCTGGATTCCAGCTCTTCGATCTGCTCTATGCACTGCTCGGCCCGACCAACCCGGTGATGCCCAAGACACAGTCGCTGGTCTTCATGTTCTACGACGCGGCGTTCCTCACCAACGAAAAGGGGTACGCCTCGGCGATCGCCATGGTCGTCCTGGTGATCATCGCCGTATGCACGGTGATGCAATTCAAACTCCAGCGGAGGTGGGTGCACTATGTCGACTGAGGCTCTTGTGACAGGACGAAGCCTGTCCGCACCGCCGCGACGTGTGACAGGCGGGCGTCAAGGCAGTAATCGGGTTGCCCACGTGGTGCTCATCATCGCGTCTCTCGTGATGCTGTTCCCGTTCCTCTGGCAGATCAAGCTGTCGATCTCCACCGAGGCGGAGATCATGTCGGTGCCGCCGAACTTCTGGCCGTCGGGGGTGGAATGGGAGAACTACGTCGAGGTCTTCCAGCGACTGCCGTTCCTCAGTCAGTTCTGGGTCTCGGTGGCGATCACGCTGCTGCGCACTGCCGGACAGGTGATTCTCTGCGCGATGGCTGGATACGCGTTCGCTCGGATGCAGTTCCGCTTCAAGGGGCTGCTGCTGGGCGTCATCCTGTCGATCCTGATGGTTCCGGGCCAGGTATACCTGATCCCGCAGTACCAGATCATTCAGAACCTCGGCCTGCTGAACACGATCCTCGGCATCGCGTTGCCAGGGCTCTTCAGCGCCTTTGGGACATTCCTGATGGTGCAGTTCTTCCGGACAATGCCGATGGAGCTCGAGCAGGCAGCGCGTCTGGATGGGTGCAACAGTTGGCAGATCTTCTGGCGGGTGATGCTGCCGCTTGCCAAGCCAGGGCTCGTCTCACTGGCGATCATCACGATTCTCGCCTCCTGGAACGATCTGCTCTGGCCGTTGGTCGTCGCCAGCACGCCGGAATCGATGCCACTGTCGGTCGGACTCGCGACGCTGCAGGGTTATCGTTCCAGCATCCACACCGGAGTTCTCATGGCGGCATCCCTTCTTGCGATGGCACCCGTGCTCATCTCCTTCATCATCCTTCAGCGCCGTGTTGTCGAGGGCATCGCCTTCAGCGGCCTCAAATAGAAAGCAGTCCATGCAGAATCCGGATACCGTGGCATCCGACCTCCCTGATCTTGTCATCGGCCTCATCGGCGCAGGCGGCATCTCTCAGGTGCATGCGTCGGCGTGGAAGAAGCTGGGAGCTCATGTCCTCGTGCACTCCATCGACGGTGCACAAGAACTCGCAGAGCGCTTCGACCTGGAGGTAGTCGACTCCTTCGAAGAGGTCCTCGAGCGAGCCTCGATCATCGACATTGTGACGCCGACGCCGACGCATGAGTCGATCGCGCTCGCCGCGATCGCGGCCGGCAAGAACATCGTCTGCGAAAAGCCGTTGACGCTCACGGCCGCGTCCTCTCGTGCGGTTTTCGAGGCGGCGAGGGCGGCGGGGGTGCAGATATACCCGGCACATGTGGTGCGTTACACCGCGCCCTACGAGGCTGCGCATCGAGCGATCACGGCCGGACGACTGGGCCGCGTCGCGGTCGCACGATTCCACCGAGAGGCATCGAGCCCGGCGATCGGCACCTGGTTCCAGGACGTGGCGCTCTCTGGTGGCGTGATCATGGATCTGATGCTGCATGATCTCGATCAGGCTCGTTGGATCTGCGGCGAAGTCGTCACCGTCTATGCCGTGCAGAATCCGCCGACCGTCGACGGCGTCATCGCGCCCTTCGTCTCCGCGCACGTCACGCTGACCCATGAGGGCGGCGCGATCTCGCACGTCCACGCGACCTGGGCAGCGACGGGCACGAAGTTCAAGACCGGGTTCTCCATTGCAGGCACCGACGGGGTCATCAGCTACTCTTCCCTGGAGAACAGCGGTCTCACGCTCGAGCTGCAGGACGCGGATGATGAAGGACTCACGATCCCGACGACTCAGCTGCGGGAGAGTCCGTACCTCGGCGAGATCCGAGAGTTCACCGCGGCATTCAACGGTGGCCCGGCGCCGCGAGTGAACGCCGAGGACGGCGCTGTCGCGGTCTACCTCGCCGAAGCCGCCCAGCGGTCGCTGGAGAGCGGGAAGGTCATTGTGATGTCGGAGTTCAGCACAATCGAGGAGAAGACCGCGTGAAGGTTGGTATTGCGTCATTCGCTCATGTGCACGCGGCGGGCTACGTCAAGACCCTGCTCGGCACTGCTGGCGTCGAACTGCTCGTCAGCGACCCGGACGGGCGCACGGCACCCGATGCCGCACCGCGTGGCGCTGAGCTGGCCGCGGAGCTCGGCGTCGAGTACGTCGACGATTATGACGCGCTGTTCAGCTGGGGCCCCGATGCGCTCATCGTCACGACCGAGAACGTCCATCATCGCGCACTCGTCGAGCGGGCGGCGGCAGAAGGAGTCCACGTCCTCTGCGAGAAGCCGATCGCGACCGAGGTCGAGGATGCCGAAGCGATGATCGCCGCATGCGAGGCAGCCGGGGTGATCCTGATGATCGCGTATCCAGTTCGGTTTGCCCCGCAATTCACGGCCTTGCGTCATCACGTTGATGCCGGTGCGCTCGGCGAGCTGTTCGCGATCGTCGGAACGAACAACGGCAAGATCCCGATCGACTCACGGCGGTGGTTCACCGACCCCGCGCTGTCCGGAGGTGGTGCTCTCGTCGATCATGTCGTCCACTGCGCTGACTTGATCGACGCGCTCACCGGCGGAGCGCGCGCAGAGACGGTGTACGCCGCTGCGAACTCGATTCTGCACTCGGAGAAGGACGTCGAAGTCGAGACCGGCGGACTGGTCACCATCACTTACGACAACGGACTCATCGCAACGATCGACTGCTCATGGAGCCAGCCCGACAACGCACCGACCTGGGGCGGAGTCACTCTGGAGGTCACCGGCACCCGAGGTTCTGTGCAGGTCGAGCCGTTTGCCGAGCATGTCGGGGGTGTAGGCGTCGAGGGAGGCATTCGCCTCGGCTACGCAACCGATATCGACGCTCTCATGGTGGATGAATTCCTCGCAGCTGTGCGCAGCACCGGCCCCGCCGCCACCGGGCGCGCACCCGCCGCGATTCCCCAGCCCGACGGGCAGGTCGGTCTGCGTACGCTGTCGATCGTCGATGCCGCACGCCGCTCTGCGCGCTCCGGTGAACCGGTGTCGATCCGCTGAGCGGAGGTTGACCCGTCTGGGGCGCGAACCGGACGAGTCCCCATCGGCGGCGGGCCGCTGATGGGGACTCGCACGCCGCCGCGCCGGGTAAACTGTGAAAAACCCCTGCCCGCCAGTGCCGCAAGGCCGACGAGCCATTTGAGGAGCCGCGAATGCTAGTGCTCCTCGCTGTGTTCCTTCTCGGGGCTCTCATCCTTCCCGCGTTGGTGCGCTGGCTCGGAGCACGGGCTTTCGCCATTGCCGCTCTTATTCCCGCTGCGGCATTTGTCCAGGCACTGGTCATGACACCGCAGGTTCTGGCCGCAGATCCAACCCCGTTCGAGTCGGTCGAGTGGATTCCGCAGCTCGGGCTCAACCTCTCGATGCACATGGATGTGCTCGGCTGGGTGCTCACGCTGATCGTCACCGGCGTTGGAGCACTCGTGCTGCTGTACTGCCGCTGGTACTTCTTCGACGACACCGTCGATGTCGGTCAGTTCGCGGGAGTCCTGCTCGGCTTCGCGGGGGCGATGTACGGCCTGGTTCTTACTGATGACCTGGTGATCCTCGTGATGTTCTGGGAAGTCACCAGCATCCTCTCTTATCTGCTCATCGGTCACTATCGCCGCCGTGCAGCCAGCCGTCGTGCGGCCCTGCAGGCGCTGCTGGTGACGACCCTCGGCGGCCTGGTGATGTTCGTCGGCGTCGTGCTGCTGGTCGTTGACACCGGCACGTCGAGCATCATCGAGATCCTCGAGCTCGCGCCAACCGGACCGATAGTCAATGCCGCGATCGTGATGCTGCTGGTCGGTGCGCTGAGCAAGTCGGCGATCTTCCCGTTCCACTTCTGGCTTCCCGGCGCCATGGCTGCCCCGACCCCGGTCAGCGCCTATCTGCACGCCGCGGCGATGGTGAAAGCCGGCATCTACCTGATCGCCCGGTTCGCACCGATCTTCGCGCTGTCTGACGCGTGGCGACCGATCGTCATATCGCTCGGCGTCTTCACGATGCTCATCGGCGGGGTGCAGGCCCTGCGTGAAACCGACCTCAAGCGCATTCTTGCCTTCGGCACGGTGAGCCAGCTCGGGTTCTTCACCGTCGTCGTCGGTTATGGCACGCAAGCGGCGGCACTGGCTGGACTGGCACTGGTCATCGGCCACGCCCTGTTCAAGTCGGCGTTGTTCCTCATCGTCGGTGTCATCGACCGTCAGCTGTCCACTCGAGACATCACCGAGCTCTCCGGCGTCGGCAGGCAGGCTCCGGTGATGACGACGGCCGCGTTCATCTCGGTCGCGTCGATGGCCGGCATCGCGCCGACGATCGGGTTCGTCGCCAAGGAATCGGCGCTGACCGCGTTGCTCGACGACGCGGTGGGCGGATCACCGTGGGGACTCGTCGCACTGATCGGCGTGATTCTGGGATCTATGCTCACTGCGGCATATGGCGCGCGCTTCCTGTGGGGTGCGTTCTGGAAGAAGCGCGATGACCGTGGCGAGCGGATGCCGGACACTGTCTGGCCCGACCCGCCGGTGGGCTTCCTCTCGGCCCCCATCATCCTCGCCGGCCTCACGGTCGCCGCAGGCATCGGCGCTCCGGCCGTGGACGTCGCGCTGCACGGTTATGCGGTCACGGCGAGCCCGGGTCTGGATGCTGCCGGCCAGGCCGTCGAAGGCCCGGGGCATCTCGCCCTCTGGCACGGCTTCGAGCCGGCACTCGGTATCTCTGTTGCGTCGATACTGCTCGGTGTCGGGATCTTCCTGCTCACCCGCCGAACCGGCTGGGACCGCCGGCCGCGCGTGCTGAAGTTCACCGCCGCGGACGTGTATGCACTTGTCATGCGCGGCATCGACCGACTCTCGGTCATCACCACCAGTCTCACCCAGCGTGGCTCGCTGCCCGTGTACGTCGGCACGATCTTCGTGGTCTTCGTCGCGGCGGAAACCACTGCGCTGCTCGCCACCGACCTCGATCGGTTGAACCTCTCTGCGTGGCACACGCCGACGCAGCTTGCCGTCGCCCCGATCATGGCGATCGCCGCGGTGGTCGCTGTGCAAGCACGCAAGCGTTACACCGGAGTGGTGCTGGTCTCGGTGACCGGCCTTGGCATGGTCGCGCTGTTCGCGACCAGCGGGGCGCCCGACCTCGCCCTCACTCAGATTCTCGTCGAGACCGTCACCCTGGTCACGTTCGCCCTGGTGCTGCGTCGTCTGCCGTCGCGCATGGGGGAGCACAACGCCTCGGTCTCTCGCATCCCGCGCGCTGTGCTGGCGATCGGCGTCGGCGTCACGATGGCGTTCGTCGCTGTCGTGGCCACTCAAGCGCGCACCGCCCCGCCGATCTCGCTCAGCTTCCCCGAACTCGCATACGAGTTCGGACACGGTAAGAACGTCGTCAATGTCGCGCTCGTCGACCTCCGCGGCTGGGACACCATGGGCGAACTGTCGGTTCTCGTGCTGGCTGCGACGGGCGTGGCATCCCTCGTGTTCGTCACCCATCGCGCCGACATGCTCTCGCAGCGTCCGTCCCTGCCCCGCCGCGTTAAGCGGAAGGTGCGCATCGCGCCACTGGTGGAAACGACCGACGGCATCCGCTTCCAGACCGCCGAGAACCGCAGCAACCCGCGCGCCTGGCTCGTCGGGGGGCAGCAGATGAAGCCCGAGGATCGTTCGATTCTGCTCGAGGTGATCGTCCGCATTCTGTTCCACACCATCATCGTCGTCTCGATCTACCTGCTGTTCGCCGGCCACAATGGCCCGGGCGGCGGTTTCGCCGGTGGTCTGGTCGCCGGCATGGCCCTGGTGATGCGCTACATCGCCGGCGGACGGTGGGAGTTGGGCGCGGCCGCACCCGCGGATGCCGGACGCCTGCTGGGTGCTGGATTGATCCTGGCCGTCGGCACCGCCGTCATGCCGCTGTTCTTCGGACTCTCGCCGCTGACCAGCACGTTCTGGGAGTGGGAGATTCCGCTGATCGGACACATGGAGTTCGTCACCTCGACGATCTTCGACGTCGGCGTATACCTGGTCGTAATCGGTCTCGTGCTCGATGTGCTGCGCAGTCTCGGCGCTGAAGTCGATAAGCAGGCGCAGGAGATGCGCGTACGGGGGGTGAGTCGCTGATGGATGTCTCGCTCACTCTGATCCTCGTGATGGCCGTGCTGTTCGCCGCCGGTGTGTACGCCATGCTCGAGCGCAGCCTGACCCGCGTGTTGATCGGCTTCCTGCTGCTGGGCAACGCCACCAACCTGCTGCTGCTGATCGTGATGGGCGTCCCCGGAAACGCACCGTTCTACGGCGAGACCGATGTCACCGACCCGTTACCGCAGGCGCTGACGCTGACGGCCATCGTGATCACCTTTGCCGTCTCGGCATTCCTGCTGGCGCTCATCTACCGCTCCTGGCAGCTGGGTCAGGCCGACACCGTTGAAGACGACGAGGCCGATATCGCCCTGCGCCAGCGCACGGATGAAGACGAAGACGTCATGGATGACGAAGACGACACCAGCGACGATGACGCCACCACCGACTTCGTGGACGTGCGCACCGCCCCCATCACCGTGCTGAACATGCGTGATCATCCCTCGATTCAGGATGACGCGCCGATAGACAGGCTCTACTCAGAGCCTTCGCGGCCGGACGCTTCGACAGACGCAACGACCGAGGGGGAGGAAGACCGCACATGACCGCGCTCGTTCCCCTTCTCGTCGCCCTGCCGCTGCTGGGCGCGGCGATCACCCTCGTCTTCGGTCGTAGCCCGCGACTGCAGGTGTTCGTCACTGTCGCCAGCCTCGTCGCGGTCGCGATCATCGCCGCCATGCTGCTGATTGCCGTCGACGGCGGAACACCGCTCGCGGTTTCGGTCGGCGGTTGGCCGGTGCCCTTCGGCATCGTGCTCTACGTGGACCGGCTGGCCGCGCTGCTCGTGCTGATCTCGAGCGTCGTGCTGCTCGCAGTGCTCTTCTTCTCGATCGGCCAGGGTGCCGCAGACGGGTCGGATGAGACGCCGATCTCGATCTTCAACCCCTCCTACCTCATCCTCGCCGCGGGTATCTTCAACGCCTTCATCGCCGGTGACCTGTTCAACCTCTACGTGGGGTTCGAAATCCTGCTGGTGGCGTCGTATGTGCTGATCACGCTCGGCGGCACCGAGTCGCGCATCCGCACGGGCGCGGTCTACATCGTCGTCTCATTGGTGTCGTCGATCCTGTTCCTCGCCGCGATCGCCGCGATCTACGGGGCACTGGGCACGGTCAACATGGCGCAGATCGCCGAGCGAATGGGCGAGTTGCCGCAGGAGACGCAGCTGGTGCTGCACCTGATGCTGCTGGTCGCCTTCGGCATCAAGGCCGCGATCTTCCCGGTGTCGTTCTGGCTGCCAGACTCCTATCCGACCGCGCCTGCACCGGTCACGGCCGTCTTCGCCGGGCTGCTCACCAAGGTCGGTGTCTACGCGCTGATCCGTACCGAGACGCAACTGTTCGCCGAAAACAGCATCAATACGCTCCTGCTGATCGTCGCGATGGCGACAATGGTGATCGGCGTGCTCGGTGCGGTGGCGCAGGCGGAACTCAAACGAATTCTCTCGTTCACGCTGGTCAGTCACGTGGGCTACATGATCTTCGGCCTGGCGATCGCCACCCCCGCCGCGATCGGTGCGACGGTGTACTACATCGTGCACCATATCGTCGTGCAGACGACCCTGTTCCTGGCGGTCGGGCTCATTGAACGAAGAGCGGGCAGCACATCGATTCTGCGTGTGAACGGACTGCTGAAGATTGCGCCGCTGCTGGCGGTGCTGTACTTCATCCCCGCAATCAACCTGGGCGGGTTGCCGCCGTTCTCCGGTTTCATCGGAAAGTTCGCGCTGTTCGATGCCGCGGCATCCGTGGGCACACCACTGATGATGGTGCTGATCTTCAGCGGCATCATCACCTCGCTGCTCACCCTCTACGCTCTGATGCGCGCGTGGAATCTCGCCTTCTGGCGCGAAGAAGCGGACTCGACCGAGACCGATGCTGACCGTCGCATCTCCTACCTCGACAACGCACCCGCAGCCGACGAGCAGCAGGAACGCCGCCACATCCCGCGGATCATGACCGTTGCCACCGCGGGAATGGTCGGCGTCACCCTGATGCTGACGATCTTCGCCGGGCCCCTCTATGCGCTGTGCGATCGCATCGGCGCCTCGCTGCTGCAGCCGGTGAACCTCATTCAGCTCGAACAGGAGGTCGAGTCGTGAGCCCGCAGACACCGCGCAGCCTCGCGCGCGACCTGTGGGCGCAGCTGCCGTTCCTGGCGTGGCTCATCCTGTTGTGGATGCTGTTGTGGAGCCAGTTCACGGTACTGTCCTTCCTCACCGGATTCATCGTCGCGGTCTTCGTCACCCGCGTCTTTCGCCTCCCGACCATCGAACTGTCCGGACGCATCAACCTCTGGTACGCGTTCCTGTTCGTCGTGCAGTTCCTGTGGGCCGTGGTTGCCGGCGCCGTCTCGGTCACGGTTCAGGTGTTCGATTTCCGACGCCAACCGGGTGTGGCGATCATCGCGGTGCCGCTGAAGTATGCGGATGACCTGATCATGACGCACGTCTCGGTCACCTCGTCGCTCATCCCTGGATCTCTCGTGGTCGAAACCGATCGGCATCGCCGCATCCTCTATCTGCACATCATCGGGGTGCGCAATCTGGCTGAAGCGCACGCCACGCGCGACGGCATCCTGCAGTGGGAGAAGCGGATCGTGCGTGCGCTGGGCAGTCCGGCGCAGTATCGTGCGCTGAAAGAGGACGAACGCACCGGAGGTGGACGATGAGCATCCTGATGATATTGATCCTCGTCGTGTTCGGCCTTGCCGCGATCCTGACGGTGGTTCGGATCATCCGTGGCCCGTCGATTCTTGACCGTGCCGTGGCATCCGATGTGCTGCTGACCGAGGTGATGTGCGTGTTGGGCGCCGAGATGGCGATCAATGGGCACACCCGCAGCATCCCGGTGATGCTGATCATCGCCGCGGTCGGCGTTTTCGGATCGATCTCCGTTGCCCGCTACGTCGCGCGAAGGGACAACACGACGACATGAACGTGCTCGGTTTTGTGATTCCGGATGCCGTCATTGATGTGGCGGTGCTCGTGCTCATCCTGCTCGGAGCGCTGCTGTGCCTGTCTGCCGCGGTCGGGCTGCTGCACTTCCGCGACGTGCCCTCTCGGCTGCATGCGGCCACCAAGCCCCAGGTGCTCGGGGTCATCTTGATCTGCCTGGCCGTCGCCGTGTCGCAGCGCTCGATCGGCGGCATTCTGCTGGGAATCGCTCTTGTCGCGCCGATCGTGCTGATGCAGTTCGCCACGGCGCCGCTTTCGGCGCACATTGTCGGACGCCAGGCGTATCGCAACGGCACCGCCGAGGAACGCCGCCTGGTCGTGGACGAACTGGCCGAATCGAAGCAGACGCCGCCCGCCGCGGGGTAGTTGGCGGGCTGGTGTGGGTGTGCCGCTTTGCCGGTGCGTCGCTGCGCCCCTTTTCCCGCGCACAACTCCTGAGAAACATGGCCTCAGTGGCCTGAAACGCACGGTTTCGCGCGCACAGCGGTGATTCTTCAGGAGTTATGCGCGCGGCGACTCCTTCTGCACAATCGGCCGATGGCCGAAGTGGCACCGAAAGCCTGTGGATAACCCGCCCGCGCGGCGCGCCGCACGCCATCGTGTCGTTATGAAGACGGTGAGGCAGAAGTACTTCGAGGCATATCGGCCGGTCATCTCCACGCGCGCGGAACTTCACGCGGCGGGGATGACCGGCAATGACATCACAGCAGCAGTTCGTTACAAGCACCTGCTGCGCCTGCGGCGCAACCACTACGCCCGGCCAGATCTCTCTGCCGACGTGGCCGAGGCCGTGCGCATCGGCGGTCGGATCTCGTGCCTCTCGCTGCTGCAGATGATCGGCATCTTCGTGCTGGAAGTGTCCGGACTGCACGTCCATGTGCCGCCGCTGATGTCGCGCATCCGCACGAAGAAGAGTAAATCGACGCGATTGCACTGGGGGCGCTGGTCTGAGGACGCCTGTCAGAAACACGTGGTTCCGTTCCACGACGCTGTGCGCCAGGCGATCCGCTGCCAGACGCCCCGCGCGGCACTGGCAACGCTCGACAGCATCGTTCATCACGGGCTGATGACGTACGAGCAGCTCGTCGAGCTCTTCGCCGACTTGCCCGATCGGTTCAGGGCGCTTCTTCCCCTCGTGGATGCCTCCGCTGCCTCCGGCCCCGAAACGTTCATGCGGCTCATACTGCGCTCCCTGGGAGTGACTTACGAAACTCAGGTTCTGTTACCGGGTGTGGGCTACGTCGACTTCATCGTGGACGGCTGGCTCATCATCGAGTGCGACAGTAAGGAGTTCCACGAGGGCTGGGAGAAGCAGGTCGAGGATCGAGACAGAGACATCGCCGCTGCCCAGCTCGGCTATGTCACCGTTCGGCCCCTCGCCGGCGACGTTCTCTGGCACTCCACGAACGTGCGCCGACAGCTGGTGGACATCATCGCTGCGCTCGGGCCGAAGTTCATCAATCCGGGTCGCGCATAACTCCTGAGAAGTACCGGCATCTGGCCCGAAAAACAGCCGCCACGCGCGAGCATCCGCCGTTTCTCAGGAGTTGTGCACGGGATCGGCGGCCATGCGAGGATGGCATGTGCATTCAGCAGGAAGCCCCCTCGTCCGCCTCGGCGCATGGGTGCGTACGAGCCTGGAAGATCCCGTGCTCCGCGCCCTCGTCACAGCAACCGCGGTCTCGCGGATCGGGCGCGGGGTGTTCTTCGCCATCACCGTGTTGTTCTTCACGCAGATCATCGGACTCAGCGGCACAGAGGCCGCCATCGTGCTCGCGGTTGCAAGCGCCTGCGGTGTTCTCGCCTCGCTGCTCGGCGGGTGGTTGGCCGACCGTTGGAGCGCCCGGCGACTGACGTTCGCGTTTGAACTTCTCGGCGCGATCTTCTTGATCGGCTACGCCTTCGTCGGCGACTTCGTCAGTGCGCTCATCATCGCGTGTGTCGGCAACTTCTTTGACACGCTCGGCCACTCTTCGCGTTCGGCGATCATTGCTCGCGGCCTCTCACCGGACAAGCGCGTGAACGCCAGGGCAGTGCTGCGCACGATCACCAACCTTTCCATCGCCCTCGGTGCCGGCATAGCGGCCATCGCTCTCGCAATCGGCACGGCCGTGGCGTATCGGAGCGTTATCGTCGCTGCCGGCGTTCTCGGAGTGCTCGGGGCAATGGCGCTGCTTCGCCTGCCTGCGCACGTGGACGCACCTGCGCGCGGCGCCGTCGAGCCGGTGCACACCGAGACCGGCTCAATCGACACGGCAGCGTCGGAGCGGAGCGCACGTGAATCGCGTCGCGACTGGAACCGGCGTTCGCCCTGGCGTGATCGGCGCTATCTCCTGCTCACCTTGCTCTCAGCGATGTTCGGGATGCAGTTCGGGGTGGCGGAAGTGGGGATGCCGCTGTGGATCACGACGGCAACCAATGCCCCCGAGGTGACCGTGGCCATCCTCCTGATCGTGAACACCACGCTGGTGGTGATCTTCCAGGTGCCGATGTCTCGCGGCACGCACGACATCCGTACCGCGGGGCGCGTCACCATGATCGCCGGGTGGCTGATGGCGGCTGCGTGTATCGTCTACGCACTGTCGGCCGGTCTTCCCGCCTGGTTCGCGATCGTGGTGCTCATCATCGCCGCGGTCACGCACACGTTCGCCGAAGTGCTATCCCAGGCCGGTGCCTGGGGGCTCAGCTTCGAGCTGGCAGATTCGAAGCGAGCGGGCGCTTACCAGGGCGTCTTCGGTATGGGTTTCTCCCTCTCGGCCCTGGCCTCGCCGATCCTGGTCAATGCAACGGCAATCGAGCTCGGAATCGTCGGATGGATCATTCTCGCGGTGATCTTCCTGGGCGCGGCGCTCGGAATTGCCGCGATCGCACGCCGCGCAGCGGCACCCCGCGTGCATAACTCCTGAGAAACAGGCCAGGTCGGGGTCGCTGGGGCCCCTGCACCACTAATCTCGGGAATTCTTCAGGAGTTGTGCGCGGACACACAGCCGCAGCCGCAGCCGCAGCCGCAGCCGCAGCCGCAGCCCCAGTCGCAGCCCCGCCACGCCACCCCACCTCAGAGCGAGCGGGCAAACTCCGTGATGATCTCGGCGGCGAGCTCGGCGTCGCTGATGAGCGTGCCGTGGCCGTGGTCGGGGATCTCCCGCAGCTCCGCCCGTCCGGGCACGAGCCGGGTGATCTCGGTGCACCACGACACCGGAGCCAGCGGGTCATGCGCGCCGCGCACCACCAGCACCGGGCACTTCACTTTCGCGTACGCCTTCTCCGGCTCGTGCACCACCGTCGCGCGGATCTTCCTGACCAGGTGCGGCCCGCCGCGCAGGTACTCGCGTGCTCCGCGCCACAGCACGATGGGTCGCTCGCCGATAAGGTCTCGCAGCAGGTACGTCGCCTGCTCCCATACGCTGCGTGCCGCGCTGTTGACCGTGGGCCCGGCCAGTACCAGCCCGTCGAGGAGGTCGGGATGCCGCGCTGCCAGTTCGGCCCCGATCTGACTGCCCATCGAATGGCCGATGACGACGGCATCCGAAACTCCAGCACTGCGCAGATAAGCCGCGATCAGATCGGCATGGCGCGCCATAGTCAGCGTCCGTGATGGCTCCGGGGCCTCCCCGAAGCCCGGCAGGTCGAGCGCGATGATGCGTCCGGGCAGGCGCTCGATGAAGTCGAGGTAGACGCTGCGCCCCATGCCGATGCCGTGGATGAGCACATACGGTCGCGCACCGGTGCCGAAGTCTTCGGCGATGAGTGTTGCTCCGCCATGGTCGAACTCGACGACCGATGCAGGGATACCTTCAGGGGCGAGGAGACGTTCTGGCACGTCTTGACCCTAACGCCTTAGAGCACCGCGGATAGGAAGTCCCTGGTGCGCTGCTCCTGCGGGTCGCTGAACATCTGCTCGGGCGCGCCCTCTTCGACGATTCGTCCACTGTCGAACATCAGCACCCGGTTGGACACATCGCGCGCGAACTGCATCTCGTGCGTCACGATCAGCATGGTCACATCGGTGTCGCGGGCGACATCACGCAGGATGTTCAGCACCTCCCCGACCACTTCGGGGTCGAGGGCACTGGTGACCTCGTCGAGCAGCAGAATCTCCGGTTCCATCGCCAGCGCCCGCGCAATGGCGACGCGCTGCTGCTGCCCGCCGGACAGCTGCGTGGGATGCGCGTTCTCCTTGTCGGGCAGCCCGACCTTCTCCAGCAGCGCGCGTCCGCGTTTGATGGCCTCCCGCTTGGAGAGTCCGAGCACGTGCACGGGTGCCTCGATGATGTTCTCGATCACGGTCATGTTCGGGAACAGGTTGAACTGCTGGAAGACCATGCCGATGCGCTTGCGCATCTCGTTCTTGTGCTTTTCCTTCAGTTCGACGCGCTTACCGTCCTTCTCATAGTGCGTGAGAGGGCTGCCGTCGATGAGGACGTAACCCGCGTTCGCCTCCTCCAGCGTCATCACCAGGCGCAGGATGGTCGTCTTACCCGAGCCGCTCGGTCCGATCAGGGTCACCCGATCCCCGCGGCGCACGGTGAAGTCCAGGTCATGCAGCACGACGTGGTCGCCGAATCGCTTCTCCACCCTGTTGAACTGGATCGCCGGCACATCGCCGTCGTCCAGTGTGATCGCGCCGGTGTGGGCGTCAAGCGGTGGTGTATTCAAGACGTTTCTCCAATCGCCTGGCGAGCACCGAGCTCAGAAGGCTCGCCACCAGGTAGATGAGTCCGGCGAGGATGATCGCCTCGGCGTAGCGGAAGTTCTGGCCGCCGTACAGCTGTGCCTGGCGGACGAGTTCGGTCACGGTGATGACCATCAGGAACGGGGTGTCCTTGAACATCGAGATCACGTAGTTGCTGAGCGCCGGCAGAGTCGCGCGCAGCGCCTGCGGAATGATCACAGCCATCCAGGTGCGACCGGGCGACATCGACAATGCTGTGGTCGCCTCCCACTGACCCGGCGGCACCGCGTCGATGCCGGCCCGGTAGACCTCGGCCATATAGGTGGCGTAGTGGATGCCGATGATGATTGTTCCGAGTACGAGCGGAGGCACGCTCGTGAACACGTAATAGGCGAACAGCAGCTGCACGACGAGCGGCGTCATGCGGATGAAGTTCATCAGCAGGGTGATCACGGCAGCCACCGGTCGCGGCGCGGTACGACGCCCGAGTGCGATGATCAGGCCGAGCATGGCGGCAATGATGCTGCCGATGATCGTCACGACCAGCGTGACGGTGAAGAATTTGAGCAGTAGCTCGGGGAGCACCGCAGACGCGTGCTCCCAGCTCCAGAAATCGTTCATCCGAACTGGCCCGCCCCCTTGGCATCCGGGATCGGCGTGTTCATGATCGCATCCGACCACTTGCCGCCGTATCCGAGGCGATGTTTCGCGCGCGTCTCCAGTGCATTCATGGCGAGCGTGAGCACGTAGGCGATCGCGAAGTACACGAGAAGACCGAGCGTGTAGGCGAAGAAGACGTCAGTCTGTACGCGGAGTCGATTCAGCTCGGCGGTGAAATCGACGATCGTGATCAAGTACACGACGGCGGTTCCCTTCAGCAGCTGGATCAGCAGGTTGTTCAGTGAGGGAAGCATCAGCGCCCACGCCTGGGGGAAGATCACGCGCCACATCCGGTGGGTGCGCGACAAGCTCAATGCCGTCGTCGCCTCCCACTGGCCGGCAGGGACGGAGTTGATCGATCCGCGCACCACCTCGGCACCGTAGGCGCCGTAGTTCAAACCCAGGGCCAGGATGCCGGTGAAGACGGCGGGCAGCTCGAGGTTGAACGGGGGGAGAGGCAGCACGAAGAAGAAGAAGAACAGTTGTACCAGCAGCGAGGTTCCGCGGAACAGCTCGATGACGGTGCGGGCGATGCCCCGCAGGAAGATGTTCTCGAACCGTGCCAGCAGGCCGAAGCCGATGGCGACGATGATGGCCAGGAGGGCACCGCCCGCAGTCAGCTGCAGGGTGATGATGACCCCATCAACGAGATAGGGCAGCGCCCTCCAGAGCGCTTCGAAGTTCTCAGTCACGTCAGTGGATGCTGGCGCCTCAGCCGAGTTCGCCCGAGCACAGCTGCTCGGTGGTCAGGTCAGCCGGGGGCAGGTTCTCGGCCGTGAAGCCGAAGGGCTCAACCAGATCGAGGTAGGTCGCCTCGTCGGCGGTGATCTTCGCGAGCTCCGCGTTGTATGCCTCGAGCAGCTCGGTGTCCTCCTGGCGGAACACGGTGGCACCGGCACCGATCTGCTCGACACCGTCGATCTCCTGCACGAATGCGCCGGTGGTCTCGACGTCATCCATGCCTTCGGTCATCCAGTTCATCGACACGGCGGTCAGAGCGAAAGCATCCGCACGTCCCGACTGCACGATCTCGATACCTGCAGTCGCGCTGTCGACCGTCACGGTGCCGGCGATGCCGAGGTCCGCGGCGTAGCCCTCTTCGATCGCGCCGGACTGCACGGCGAGCGTGACGTCGCCGGCTGCGGCGATCGAGTCGAGGTCGCTCAGGCCCTTCGGGTTGCCAGCGGGCACGACGAGCGTGGTCGTGTACATGATCTCGGGATCGCTGAACGCGGCCTCGGCGCAGCGGTCGGGGAGGATCGACATACCGGCGCTGACGACATCCCAGCGGCCCGCGGCGAGACCGGGGATGAGCGAGTTCCAGTCGACCTCTTCGATCTTGATGTCGTCGATGCCGAGGTTTCCGAAGATCTCCTTGTGCATCGCGATGGTGGCGCCGGTCGGCTCGCCATCCTCGACCCACGAGTAAGGCTGCTCGGACGCGATCGCGAGGGTGATCGTGCCCTCTTCCTGCGCCTTCTCAAGCGTGGTCATGGTTTCGCTGCCCCCGCCGTCGCCGGAAGTGCCGCCGCCATCCGAGGCGCATCCGGCCAGAAGGCCGACGGTCAGTGTTCCGATGGCAGCTGTGGCGATGCCGAGTCGCGTCATTCGCTTGGTCATGATTTCCTCGCGTTCCGTATGAAATGTCGTAGGTCGGTGGGCTGCGTAGCCGCCGTAACCGTGCCCCAGACTATGGAATCTGTCGAGCGATGTACAGTCAGAACCGCAGATTGTCTACAGTTATACAAAACCGTGATCTTGCGGCAGACTGGAAAACCTTGCGTCGGCTTCGTTTCTGGGCGCTGAGGATCGACAATGAGATGTTCGCGGTTTGCGCGACGGCTGGAAGGGATGCACATGGCCTCACACACCCCTCGCGCGGTATCGCCGATCTCCATGGTCCGGGTGGCTCGTCCATCGACCGTCGACCTCATCACCGCAGAGTTGCGCAAGGCCATATTCACGGGCGCTCTGCCGGTGGGCAGCCCGATCGGTGAGGTCGAGATGTCATCGCAGCTCGGCGTCAGCCGCAGCCCCCTGCGGGAGTCGACACAGCGCCTGGTGCAGGAGGGATTGCTGACAGCATCCCCCGGGCGCGGCATGCGGGTCAGCGTTATCGGGCCCGAGCACGTCGCCGACGTCTATGACGCGCGTCTGGCGATCGAAGCGCAGGCGGCGCGGCTCATCATCCGATCGAAGTCAGCCTCGGCTCTGGATGCCCTGGAAAAGTCCTATGCGGACCTCGTCGAGATCAGCGAGGGTACGGATGCTCGCGCCATCGGCGACGCTGACATCGAGTTTCACCGGTTGCTCGTCGACTCGGCCGGAAGCAGGCGGCTGTCGCACTACATGGCGACTCTCGCAATCGAGACACGCATCGCCAGCCTGAGCGATCCGAACGGGTACACCGTCCGCCGGTCGGTTTCGGCCACGTACCGGGAACTGCTCGATGCGCTCGCCGCAGGCGATGCGGCATCCGCCTTCGCTGCGCTGGAGCGTCAGTTCAGCGAAGCGGTCAAGCGTCTCACCGGAAAAGATGACGGTGTCGACACCGTCGAGACCCCGGCCGATGAAGAGCCACCCGCTTTCGGGCCTATCGAGTTCGTCGAAGAGGTCTGAACCTCAGCCCTTCGGCGTCAGCACCAGCGTGTTGACGGTCGCCTCGTCGACGGCATCCGGAGTGAACGCCCACGGCGTCTGGACGCCGGCGGCCCAGTCCTCGGTCTGATCGACATAGTTCGGGTGGAAGGCGTGACCGGATGCCCCGCTGAGATGATTCCACGTCGAGTCGTCGAAGTTGGCCAGATCGATCACCATGCGCATCGACGGGACGGTCGTCGTGGCGTAGGACTCGCCGAGCTCCCAGCCGGTGGCATTGACAACGGACGCTCCGCCGCCGACCGGGTAGGGGCCACGGTTGAAGAGCATCTCGATCGGTGCGATTCCGGAGGATCCGAGGGTGTCGCTGGTGAGTGTGATGGCGTGCAGGCCACCCCAGTTCCACCGTGCGGTGGCCTCGCCCTGCAGCGAGACCAGCTCGTCGTAGGCTTGCTCGGCTGACAGCGCCAGCATCTCGTCCATGCTCGCGACGTCGATCTGCTCGTTCGTCCAGAGGGGGTCGGAGGGGTCATCGAGCATCCCGCCGACGACGAGGAACAGTCGCGCCTGGCTGTCGTGCGGCAGCGGCTCTGCACGATTGGCGAACAGGTTCATCACCAGGTTCTTCCACAGCACGTTGGCGTACGCAGCGCCGGCCGATGTGGGATTGTTCTGGGCGTCCCAGGTGCGCAGCAGCGCGACGGCCTCTTGCGGGCCGGCGCCGTCGACTTCGACCTCGCCCATCGCGGTGGCCAGCTTCTTGCCGATCCACATCTCGTTGTCGTTCTGGATGTCGCGCATGTCCTGTGCGGTGAGGGGAGCGAGCGCCGCACGGCGCTCGATCATGTGGGCGATACGCTCGGCTCGGTAGCCGTAGTCCCAGTCGCGCGAGAGGAAGTAGTCGTAGTCGTCAGTGACGATGGCGTTGTTCGCGGTGACGATGAACCCGGAACTGGGGTTGTACGAGACCGGAAGCTCTTCGAAGGGGATGAAACCCGTCCAGTCGTAGGCACTGTCCCAGCCCGGCTGCGGAAGCCAGCCGTCACCGGCGCCGCGGATGGGCAGGCGCCCGGGGGTCTGGTAGCCGATGTTGCCTTCGATGTCGGCGTAGATGAGGTTCTGTGCGGGAACATCGAACAGGGATGCTGCGCGCCGGAAGTCGTCGAAGTTCTGAGAGGTGTTCAGGGCGAAGATCGCGGACGCGGTTTTTCCGGGTTCGAGTGCGGTCCAGCGCAGACTCACCGCGACGTCGCCCGCGGGAATCTCCGGAGCACCGTCGAGGGGGAGGACAGTGCCGCCGGTTCCGACCACCGGGGTCTCTGCGATCGCGGTGAAATCGTCGACGAGCCCGGAGATGATCGGTCCGTGCACGGTGGAGCGGATGGTGAGATCGATGTCGTCGCCGCCGGCGACCTTGATGGTCTCCTCGCGGACGTCCATCGGCACAAGTGCGCCATCGCGCCAGTACTGATCGCCATCGACCTTCTCGATGTAGAGATCGGCGACGTCAGTGGTGAGGTTTGTGAAGCCCCAGGCGACCTGGCTGTTGTGGCCGATGACGACGCCGGGGAGGCCGGAGAACGAGAATCCGCCGACGTCGAACGGGCACTCGGCGCTGACGGTCGAGCAACGCAGCTGTACCTGGTGCCAGACGCTCGGGAGGGCAGCGCCGAGATGCGGGTCGTTGGCGAGGAGGGGCATCCCACTCTCGGTGAGTTCGCCAGAAACGACCCAGGAGTTCGAGCCGATGCCTTCGCCCACGTCGCCGATCAGCAGACTCGCGGCTTCGATGACGCTGTCGGCTTCGGCCCACTCGACGGTGGTGATCGCGGTCTGGATATCGGCGTCGTCGTCTGTGGTGACGGAAGCGGGGGCTGCGCCCGTGCCGTCCTCCAGCGGTTCAACGGTCGAGATTGTCGGGACGATGACGGGGTTCTTATCGAAGGGATACGCCGGATAGAGCTTCTCCAGCAGCGCCTGGCTGTCCGCGGCGGCGGTGTCGTCGCCAGCATCCGCCACGAGCAGCGCACGCTGAGTCTCGTCCTCGATGTTGGTGCGCAAGTCCCAGGCCATCGCCTTGAGCCAGGAGACGGAATCTGCCGGCTCCCATGGCTCGACCTCGTAGTCGGGGTTCTGTATTCCGAGAACGGCATATTCGAGCGAGAGGTCTGCGCCGTCGTGCGAGGCGAGGTAGGCGTTCACGCCCTCGGCGTAGGCGTCGTAGTAGCCCCGCGTCGTCTCATCGAGCGCTTCGACCTCTTGCTCGGCGGTATCGCGCCAGCCGAGCGTGCGCAGGAACATGTCAGTGCCGGCCTGCGATTCACCGAACATCTCGGCGACGCGGCCGCTGGTCACGTGACGGCGGAAGTCCATCTCGAAGAAACGGTCCTGGGCGTGCACGAATCCCTGTGCGTAGAACAGGTCGTGCGAGGAGTCGGCGGTGATGGTGGGGATGCCAAGCTCATCACGCTGCACGCTGACGGCTGTTTCCAGTCCGTCGACCTCGATCTCACCGGACGCCTGCGGGAACGAGCGCTGGATCGTCCACACGACGACGAAGGCGATGATCACCACGATCACGATAAGGGCTGCGACGACGCCGAACGCGATCCGCCCGATCTTCGCAGCGGGGAAGCGCGGCGCGTCGGGTTCCGGATATTCAGTCGTCATCGAGAGCTCTTTCGGGTAGGAGGGTGGGACTCGGTCTCACCGACCCCCGGAGTACGTTTCGGGACGCACTCTGTGATCCTATCCGGGGAAGGACTCTTCGTCAGGTTTGCGCGCGGATGTGCGTGTGCACCTGCGTCCGCGCCGGCACATTTGCAGGGCCGAAGCACGGACGCAGGGCGAAACGCCGACGGATGCCCCTGCAGGTGTGATCTCTCCCTGCAGGTGTGTCCGCGAACAGGATCAGTCGGTGCCGGAATCGAAGGCTGCGCCCTCGGATGCCGAGTCGACAGCGTCCGAGAGAGCGTCGTGTGTTCCGCCGGAGCCGGAGATCTCGGATGCCTCGCCCGCAGTGACGCGTCCGACGAGCTCGCCCGTGGCGCCGCCGACGAGGCCGAGGCCCGCGTACTGCTCGAGGCGCGAGCGCGAGTCGGCGATGTCGAGGTTGCGCATGGTGAGCTGGCCGATGCGGTCGACCGGACCGAAGGCCGCGTCACCGACGCGCTCCATCGACAGCTTCTCGGGTCCGTAGGAGAGGTTCGGGCTGGTGGTGTCGAGAATCGTCCAGTCGTCGCCGCGGCGGAGGCGGATCGTGACGGTGCCGGAGATGGTCAGGCCCACCCAGCGCTGGATCGACTCACGCAGCATGAGCGACTGCGGCTCGAGCCAGCGACCCTCGTACATCAGGCGACCGAGGCGTCGGCCCTGCTCGTGGTACGTCGCGAGGGTGTCTTCGTTCAGGATGCCGTTGACCAGGCGCTCGTACGCGATGAACAGCAGCGCCATGCCGGGGGCTTCGTAAATGCCACGCGACTTCGCTTCAATGATGCGGTTCTCGATCTGGTCGCTCATGCCGAGGCCATGGCGTCCGCCGATGGCGTTCGCCTCGAGGACGAGCGCGACGGGGTCGGTGTACTCAACGCCGTTGAGCGCGACGGGGCGGCCGCCATCGAACGTGACCGTGACATCTTCGATCTCGATCTCGACGGAGGGATCCCAGAACTTCACACCCATGATCGGGTCGACCGTCTCGAGCGAGACGTTCAGGTGCTCGAGGGTCTTCGCTTCGTGCGTCGCACCCCAGATGTTGGCATCGGTCGAGTACGCCTTCTCGGCGGCGTCACGGTAGGGGAAGCCGTGTTCGACGAGCCACTCGCTCATCTCCTGACGCCCACCGAGCTCGGTGACGAAATCGGCATCGAGCCAGGGCTTGTAGATGCGCAGGCGCGGGTTGGCCAGCAGGCCGTAGCGGTAGAACCGCTCGATGTCGTTGCCCTTGTAGGTGGAGCCGTCGCCCCAGATGTCGACGCCGTCTTCTTTCATGGCGCGCACGAGCATGGTGCCGGTGACAGCGCGGCCCAGCGGTGTGGTGTTGAAGTAGGTCTTGCCGCCGGAGCGGATGTGGAACGCGCCGCACTGCATTGCGACGAAGCCCTCTTCGACCAGCGCGGTCTTCGCATCGACGATCCTGGCGATCTCGGCGCCGTACTCGAGCGCACGCCCGGGGATCGACTCGATGTCGGTCTCGTCTGGCTGACCGAGGTCGCCGGTGTACGTGCAGGGGATCGCGCCCTTGTCGCGCATCCATGCGACGGCGACGGAGGTGTCAAGGCCTCCGGAGAAGGCGATGCCGACGCGCTCGCCGACGGGAAGTGACTGCAGGACCTTAGACATGGTCTCCATTCTATCCAGCGGGTGGGTATGCCCCGCCCGGAGCGTCATCAGCCCGGTCGCGGCATCCGCTCGTGTCCCAAATCCCAGACGCCCCGCGGCGTATGCGGCGTGTCGGATGCTGGAC
Organism: Microbacterium sp. A94; assembly: GCF_051842855.1. NCBI lineage: Bacteria > Bacillati > Actinomycetota > Actinomycetes > Micrococcales > Microbacteriaceae > Microbacterium > Microbacterium sp. A94. The sequence continues at coordinate 620,753 of NZ_JBPXMU010000002.1, forward strand.
ACGCCGCGGCCGACCCGATCCATCCGGGATCCGGCACGCCCTCACGACGCAGCCATGTCCGGTGGGCCAGATCAGATGATGTCGAAGTCGATTCCGAGTGCCTGGTACGTCGGCAGGGCGCGCCGGTCACAGGAAAGCAGGCGGATGCCGGATTCCCGTGCGGCCAGTGCCACGAATCCGTCATAGACCGCTCCGCCAGCGATTCCCGCGGCTGCGAGGAGTGAGACTGCCTCCATGGCGATTCTGGGTTCGAGCGACGGAACCAGGGAAAGTTCGCTCGATGATCTGTACGACTCGATCGGGGCTGATTCGCGCGGTGCCTGGCAATCTCGTCAGCACGGAGTAGGTCTCGAACAGGGCATGGCCGGACAGCCCGAGTATCAATCCCTGAGTTGTCCGGCTAACGGCTTCGTGGGCGCAATCGCCACGATCGCGGGCTTCGCGCTGGCGGATGCTGTCGGCCCTGAGTTCCGCGCTGGAGCCAGCGGCTTCGCCGCCGGAGCGCTGCTCGTCATGCTCGTTGACTCGATGGTTCCTGACGCCCAGTCCAAGGCGAAGGAGCTGACAGGCCTGGCAACGGTGCTCGGCTTTGCGCTCGTCGCGGGCCTGTCGCTGGGCGCATAGAGAACCAGCTTGGTCCGTGACCTGTGAGAAGAAGGTGGGGCGGATGCCGCAGCATCCGCCCCACCTTCTTCATCCAACTCGGCACAGAGAGAGATTTTTATGCCGGCGGCGTCTCAATGCTGAGTCGCCTTCTCGGCACCTACGCCGGTGAGCGAACGCACCTCCATCTCGGACTGCTTGGCGGGGTCTTCCTTGCTCTTGTCAAGGACCGTGCCGAGCCAGCCGAGGAAGAAGGCCAGCGGAATCGAGACGATTCCCGGGTTCGAGAGCGGGAAGATCGCGAAGTTGATGTCTTCCGTCTTCAGCATCGATGTCATGGAACCCGAGACGACCGGCGAGAAGATGATGAGGATGATCGCCGATGCGAGGCCACCGTACATGCTCCAGAGTGCGCCCTTGGTCGTGAAGCGCTTCCAGAACAGCGAGTAAACGATCGTCGGCAGGTTCGCCGATGCCGCCACTGCGAAGGCGAGGGCCACGAGGAAGGCGATGTTCTGCCCGTTCGCGCCGATACCGCCGATGATTGCCACGATGCCGATGATGACCACCGTGCGACGAGCGACCTTCATTTCGGAACCGGGAGCCGGCTTGCCCTTCTTTACGACGCTCGCGTAGATGTCGTGTGCGAACGACGCCGCCGCCGTGATGGTGAGTCCGGCGACGACCGCGAGGATCGTCGCGAAGGCGATTGCCGAGATGAGGCCGAGCAGCAACGGTCCGCCGAGCTCGAACGCGAGCAGCGGGGCCGCCGAGTTCGGGCCACCGGGGGCAGCCGCGATGACGTCGGCTCCGACGAGAGCAGCCGCACCATAACCGAGCACGAGCGTGAACAGGTAGAAGGTGCCGATCAGCCAGATCGCCCACACGACAGACTTGCGGGCTTCCTTCGCCGTAGGCACGGTGTAGAAGCGCATGAGCACGTGCGGCAGGGCCGCGGTGCCGAGCACCAGCGCAAGAGCCAGCGAAAGGAAGTCGAGCTGCGTGGCACCCGAGACGCCGTACTTCACGCCGGGGTTCAGGATCTCGACGTTGCCGGCTGCGGCTACCGCGTTATCGAGCAGCGTCGAGAAGTTGAAGCCATTGATCGCGAGCACCCACACCGTCATCACTGCGGCACCCGCGATGAGCAGCACCGCCTTGATGATCTGCACCCACGTGGTGCCCTTCATGCCGCCGATGAGCACATAGAGGATCATGAGCGCGCCGACGACAGTGATGACGATGGCCTGGCCGAGCTGGTCGCCGATGCCGAGCAGCAGCGAGACAAGCCCGCCAGCACCGGCCATTTGCGCGAGTAGGTAGAAGAAGCACACGACGAGTGTCGTGGTAGCTGCAGCGATGCGCACGGGCTTCTGCTTCAGGCGGAAGCTCAGCACGTCGGCCATCGTGAATTTTCCGGTGTTGCGCAGCAGCTCGGCGACGAGCAGGAGCGCCACGAGCCAGGCGACGAGGAAACCGATCGAGTAGAGGAACCCGTCGTAGCCGTTCATCGCGATCGCGCCGACGATGCCGAGGAAGGATGCTGCAGACAGATAGTCACCGGCGATGGCCGAGCCGTTCTGGCCGCCCGTGAACGATCGACCGGCTGCGTAGTAATCGGCGGCGGTCTTGTTGTTGCGGCTCGCACGGAACACGATGACCATCGTGATCGCGACGAACACGCCGAAGATGGAGATGTTCAGCCAGGGCTCGCCGGGCGAGGAGCCGGCGGTTTCGAAATGCAACATCAGTGGGTCGCCTCCTTGTCGGCGAATGTCTCGTCGGCTTCAATCTCTTCACGGATGTTCGCTGCGATGGGGTCGAGCTCTTTGTTGGCGTAGCGCACGTACCAGGTGGTCACGGCAAACGTGGTCACCACCTGCGCAAGGCCCATCAGGATCGCGATGTTGACGCTGCCGAATACGGGTGTCGACATGAAGTCGTGCGCGTAACTGGCCAGCAGCACATAGGCGAAATACCAGATCAAGCAGGCGAGGAGCACGGGAAAGACGAACTTTCGATGCTTCGAACGCAGTCGTTGGAACTCTTCGGACTTCTGCACCGCGGGGTAGTCGACGGGTGGCGCCGTCTCGTTCTCCGCGCTCAAGGCATCGTTGCCCATGGCGTCTCCTTCGGGGGTCATGGCGGGCGGGGCCCGGCCGCTGCGTGGTGCAGTCGGGCAACTATCGCGCGACTCGACACCGGCATGGGGCGCGCGCCGTTCGTCGTCGTTGAACGGCGGTCATGGTGCGACGAACGGCAGGAGGACGCCGACGAACGAATGATGAGTGGACGACGAGCGATGAGCGGTTACGCTGTCGTGCATGCCGGAGTCGATGCTTGCCGCTGCCGCGCTCGGTGCGCTGGCCGGTGCGCTCGCAGTCGGGCTCGTGCTGTTGTTGCGTCGTATCGTCGGCACCTCGAAAGACCTCGGCACCGAAGCTGAGCAGGCGACTTACCAGACGCTGCATCTGGCATCGCGGGCGGCGGAGCATCTGCGCGGGGGCATTGACGAGACTGACGCGGCCTTGGCGGTCAAGCACCTTCGCGCTCTGCTCGGGTGCGAGAGCCTCGCGATCGCCGACCGCTCCGGCATTATCGCCATTGATGGAGACGAGGCCATCCGTCCTGTCGCTGAACGCCTTGGCGCTGCAGCATCCGCGGGGAATCGATTGCAGGTGCAGCGACGTATTCGCATTGCCGCCGGAGAGATGGATGCTGTCGCTGCACCCATCCGCGGAAGCACCGGCCCGCTCGGGGCGATCGTTGCCTTCTCTTCGCCTGTGCGCGCGGGTCTTGTACGGGCCACAGGGGAAGTAGCCGCGTGGGTCGCGGCACAGGTGGAGCTCGGCGAACTTGATGCCTCGCGTGCGGCGCTCGCCGAGGCGGAGGTGCGGGGGCTGCGCGCGCAGATCAGCCCACACTTCATCTACAACTCCCTGAACGCGATCGCGTCGTTCATTAACACCGACCCCACACAGGCACGCGAGCTCGTGTTGGAGTTCGCTGATTTCACTCGCTACTCGTTCCGACGCCACGGTGATTTCACGACCGTCGCAGAAGAACTGCGATCGATCGACAGCTACCTGCGACTGGAGCGGGCCCGTTTTGGCGAGCGGCTGAAAGTCACCCTGCAAGTTGCACCTGAGGTGCTGCCAACGGTCGTGCCGTTCCTCTCCATTCAACCGCTCGTTGAGAATGCTGTGCGACACGGCCTCGAATCGAAAGAGGGTGGTGGACGCATCACGATCACGGCCGCGGACTCTGGCGCCTTCGCCGACATCAGCGTTGAAGACAACGGCGTCGGCATCGACCCCGAGGTGCTCGCCCTGGTGCTCGCTGGCGGCCCGGCCGACGGTGAGCATGTGGGAGTGCGCAATGTCGACGCGCGCCTGCGCCAGGTATACGGCGACGAGTTCGGCCTCGTGGTCGAGACGAACATCGGTGCCGGTACGCTCGTGCGCATGCGAGTGCCGAAATCGGGGCCGAGGCGTCCCACGGTCCCTGCATCCACCGACGGGAGAGGTGAATCATGATCTCCGTGCTCATCGCCGATGACGAGCAGCCCGCTATTACTGAGCTTGCGTTCCTGCTTGCGCAAGACCCCCGGGTAGGCGTGATCCATCAGGCGTCGTCCGGGTCAGAGGCGATCCGTCTGCTGGCCAGGGAGTCGGTGGATGCGGCATTTCTCGATATTCACATGCCGGGGCTTACGGGCTTCGACCTCGCGCGGGCGCTTGCCCGGTTCGAGCGCAGTCCGGTACTCGTGTTCGTTACTGCAGACGAAGAAGGAGCGCTCGAGGCCTTTGACCTCGCTGCGGTCGACTACTTACTCAAGCCCGTTCGTACCGAGCGGCTGCACCGTTCGATCGGTCGTATTGTTGAGGCGTTGAAGGTGGGTCAGGCGCGACAGATGAGCGACGAAGCATCCGCCGCGCCTGAAATGATTGCGGTCACTCTCGGCAGTACGACCCGGATGATTCGACTCGACGACGTGCGATATGTGCAGGCGCAGGGCGACTATGCCCGGCTGCACACGGAGGAAGCGAGCTATCTCGTGCGAGTGCCGATGGGGGATCTTGAGCGGCAATGGGCGGATGCTGGTTTCGCGCGGGTGCACCGTTCCTATCTCGTGTCACTGCCGCATCTCAGCCGGATTCGGCTGGGAGGCGACCGGCCGAGTGTCACTATCGGACAAGCCGAACTGCCGGTGAGTCGGCGGCTGCTGCCGGCGCTACGCTCCCGACTCGACCAGGCGGTCATCCGCCCGCGGCAATGAACGATATGACAGCGTCCGGTGAGGACGATGTGCCAGAGTCTGGTGAGGGCGACGGATCGCCTGAGCAACCCGCGAGCACGCCCGCACGCGTGCGCGTCACGGCTCCCAGTACCGGTGTGGCCGGAGCAACCACTCGCCCGTTACCGCACCTGGGTCTTCTCGGGCCCACCAGCGATATTGCGGGTGTCTACGTACGCTCACTCATCCGCTCGCAACTGCGACTCGCGGTCGTCTTCGCCGTAGGATTCGTGGTCGCCACGACGCTCTTCGTGCTCGCAATCGTGCTGGTGCCTGGCCTTGATTCGAGCTATCTCTTCGGTGTTCCGGTGTCATGGCTGCTGCTCGGCGTCGGCATCTACCCCCTGACGCTCACTGTCGCAGGTCTCTACGTGCGCGTCGCGTCGCGCAACGAGGCACGCTACCGCTCACTGACGGAGCCGGAGTGAACTCTTTCATCGGCTACGCGGCGATCGCCGCCGTCGCCCTCACCTCGACACTCATCGCTTTTTTTGGTCTACGGATCTCGCGCACGACGAGCGACTTCTACGTCGCTTCGCGCACGGTGCGGCCGTGGTGGAACGCTTCGGCCATCGGTGGCGAGTATCTCTCTGCGGCCTCGTTCCTCGGCATCGCCGGGCTCATCCTGTTGCAGGGTTCTGACGGCCTGTGGTTTCCGATCGGCTATACGGGCGGCTACCTCATGCTCTTGTTCTTCGTCGCAGCTCCGCTGCGACGGTCAGGTGCGTACACGATCTCCGACTTCACTGAGGCGCGCCTCGAATCGAGGTGGGCGCGACGCGTCACCTCGACGCTCGTGATCGTTATCGGGTGGTTCTACATCGTGCCGCAGTTGCAGGGAGCGGCGCTCACGGTGCGCATCACGACGGGACTGCCGTCATGGGCCGGTTCGGTCGCGGTTGCCGTACTGGTCGCCGTCATCGTCGCGGCGGGCGGCATGCGCTCGATCACTTTCGTGCAGGCTTTTCAGTTCTGGCTGAAGCTGACAGCGCTCGCCGTGCCGGTCGTCGTACTCCTGCTCGTGCTCGGTGGCGGCGACCCGCCCGAACAGCTCACGCCGGCCGAGGCATTTCCACCGGCTGTCGGTCCCGGTGACCTTGATATCTACCGCACCGTGTCACTCATGGTCGCGCTGCTGCTGGGCACTCTCGGTCTGCCCCACGTGCTTGTGCGCTTCTACACGAATCCCGATGGTGTTGCAGCCCGACGTACGACCGTCATCGTGCTCGCCCTGCTGTCGGTGTTCTACCTCTTCCCCACCGCATTCGGGCTGCTCGGGCGGGCATTCGCGCCGGATCTGGCTCTTTCGGGCGAGGCTGATGCCCTCGTGCTTTTACTGCCCGGCCGTCTCATTCCAGGCCTCGTCGGCGACCTGCTCACGGCGCTGGTCATCGCCGGCGCGTTCGCTGCCTTCCTCTCAACGTCGTCAGGCCTCGTCGTCTCGCTCGCGGGTGTGATCAGCCAAGACCTGCTCGGCGGTAGTGTGCGCGGTTTCCGCATCGCGGCGATCGCATCGTCACTCATCCCGCTTCTTGTTGCGCTCGCGACCGATTCCGCGGGCCTCGCTGGCAGCGTTGGGCTCGTCTTCGCGTTTACGGCATCAACGCTGTGCCCCATGCTGATTCTCGGAATATGGTGGCGCGGTCTGACTGCTCGTGGCGCAGTCTCGGGAATGCTTGCGGGGGCGTCGCTCTCTGGCATCGCCATCCTCGGGGGTCCGTTGCTGTCGTCGGTGGTCCCTGCCCTGGCTCCGTTTCTCGAGCAGCCAGCGGCCTGGACCGTGCCAATCTCCGTGATCGTGATGGTGTTTGTCTCTCGCGGTGACCGTCGCGGCGTGCCGCGCGACACCGACGCGTTCCTCACCCGCCTGCACGTGCCAGAGTCCAGATGACGCTGCTCGGGCCTCGCAGGAGGCGACCGGCTCAGTACCCCGGGTACTCCTGCATCCGCTCCTGGAACTCTGCCTGATCGGCCTCGCTGAGCAGCTCCGGTGCCAGGAAGTAGATCTGCAGACCCTCCAGCGGCTCGCCGGTTCGGTCGTGCTGCGCCTGGCGCTCGCCGAGGAACTCGCCCGTGCGGTCGTTGGAGAGGTCGTACGTCACCGCGTAGAACCGCATCGGGTCGGGGTAGTTGTCGGTGTACGCCTCCCAGGTGTGCTGGGTGTACGGGTCGGTGCTGCCGTAGAAGCGCTCCAGGATCGTGTCATCCAACCCGGATGCCGGATCGTTGAACGAGTACAGGTCGTACATGCCGTAGTCGGTGAGCACCTCTTCGATGACGGCCAGGACCATGAGTTTCTGCTCGTAGTCCTGAATGGGCTCCTTCGTCATCCACGACGCCGAGGTGTACTGCACCAGCATCGACTCGCCGCCGTAACCGTTGCGCTCCGGCCGCAGCACCTCGTCGCCCGCCTGGGTCCAGGTGTAGCCATACCGCGATGTCAGCCGCTCACGGACTTCAGCCAGCGCTTCGTTACTGAGGCGCTGCACCTGCTCCAGAGACATCTGACCGAGGACCGTGTTCGCCGATGTGCCCTTGATTCCCGGAAAAGCCTCTGCGTGCTTCTGATCCGCGGTCTTCTCGCCCTGATAGCTGCCCGATGCTGACGTCTGCACAGCGCTCATCGCTCCGACCGTCGCCACATTCAGCAGCAGGGTGATGACCAGGGCGGATGCCCCGAGCATCCGACCTCGTGGTGAAGCCAGCGCCGCGATCACGACCCCGACCACGACCAGTTGCAGCGTCAGCAGCGTGACGCCGTAAAGCAGGTCGGTGCCGCCGGAGAGCAGGGTGGCCAGCAGAATCAGTGCGAACAGGACCGCCGATCCCAGCGCCGCCCAACCGATCGCATTCGCCGGTTGCCGCTGCGCTCGGGCCGCTTCCGCTATCGAACTGACGATCGGCGATGGCGGCGTGCCATACGGGGCTGAACCATCGGTGCGACGAGCGCCGTGATAACCACCGGGCGGCGGTACCGGGGGAGCGCCGGCCGCATCGGCAACGTAGCGGGCGCGCTGCGGCTCTACCATGGCTTATCCGTCCCGCCGCCGGGGGTATCTTGCTCGCCCTGCTGATTCTGTTCGCGCTCCTCGGCGCCCTGCTCGAGCTTCTCCTGAAGCTCGTCGAGCTTGTCCTGATCGGGCTGCTGCGGCTGGTCCTCCTCGCCACCCTCGTCGCCCTGACCTTCCGGCGGCGGCTGCTGGCTCTGCTGCTGCTTCTCCTGCAGACGATCACCCAACTCGTCGAGTGAGTCCTGCATACTGCGATCCGGATCAGGCGACTGCCGATCGGCCTCGTCGCTGTTGCACTCCTTCGGAGTCTCCGCCGTGATCAGCAGCGCTTGACCGTACAGATCGGTCGCACCGATCCCGTCACCGTCGTCGAGGGCGGCGTCCCCTTGCCGTTCGATGACGAGCGCGAGGTTCACCCGGACGGCGCACACCTCGAGTCCGTTCGCCAGCGGCAGCGCCTCCTCGAACTTCACGCGTGCACGATCGAGCTCGTCAGCGCCGGCCAGAGCGGTGCCCACGTTGTAGGGGGCCTTGTACGGCTCGAACCAGTTGAGAAACTCCTGACCCTCGGCCGCCGCCTGCGCACCCGCATAGTCCGCGACGACGTAGGAGGTGACGGCCTGGTGCGCGAAGGCGTACATGCTCAGCAGCTTGCCTACGAACAGCAGCGCCGCCAGCGTCAGCGGCAGAGTGCCGATCATCACCCAGCGCCGCACGGTGCGACGGCGGCGATTCGACGCGATCAGAGCGGCCGCTTCGGAGGTCATCGGGCACCTCCTCTCATCGCCAGCCCGCGCATCTGCGCAATGAGCATGGTCGCTCGTGCCAGTTCCACGCCCAGCAGCACGACGAGCACGAGAGCGAAGATCCAGTAGAGCTCGATCACATTGCCGACTGACCCGGCATCCGAATACGTCGTGGTCGTCGTCGGCGCTTCCGGGAGGTCGATCGCGGTGTCTGCTGTGCGCAACTGGTAGCTCACGCCGAGTTCACCGGCGATGGTCTGCAGGTTTGCGTCGTCGATCACTGACAGGGCAGGCGCGCCCAGATACTCGATGTAGTCGCCGCCGAGTCCGGTGACGTCTCCGGTCGTGATCTTCATCGGCCCACCTTGGCTGGTGCCGTATCCGAGCACCGCACCCGTGTCGACATACTGCGCGCTACCCGCGAATGACTCCGGTTCGCTCGTGGCCGTCTGCTCGCCGTCGCCGAGGTAGAACACCATGCGCGAGCGATCGGATGCCGACTCCGCCGCCGCCGCGAGCGTTTCGCGCAGCATCCCGCTGGCAATGCCGATCGAACTGCCGCGTGATTGCGATGTGACTTCCGGATGCAGGATCTCCAGCGACGACATCAGTGCGGTGGTGTCGGTCGTCAGCGGAAGACGCAGTTCGGATGTCGCATCGAACGTGATCAGCGCGAAGCGCGCCCCGGGGTACTCGTCGACGATGGACTGCACATCGGCACGGACGCCCTCCAGCCGCTGTTCGGTGCCGTTCCAGTCCTCGGCGACGATGCTCGCGGTGGTGTCGACGACGATCACGATATCGGTCTGAGTGGCGAGAGTCTGGGTCGTGCCGCCGGGGATGCCTGGACGCAGCAGCATCGCAAAACAGGCGAGCAGCAGCACCAGTCGCAGTGCCCAGAGCCAGCGTGGCGTCTTGCCGACGGGCCGGGGTGCGACCAGCATCCAGATCACCAGGAACACCACCGGTGCGAACAGCAGCACCAGCAGGAAGACGTTGAGGACGGGTTGAAAGATCACAGTCTGACCCTCCACAGCAGCACGACGAATCCGAGCCCGGCGACCAGCAGCACCGCGATCCACAGGTTCGGTGTGTCCGTCCACACCACCTGCGCCTGCCCGCGCAGCTGCGTGGCATCCTGCTCCTGAACGTCCCGGATGACGTCTGCGACCGTTGTGGTGTCGCGCAGCCCGTAGGTCTGGCCGCCGGTCACCTCGGTCGCAGCGATCAGCTCGTCACTGATCTGCGTGTTCACACCCTGCACCGGGTTCAGTGCGAAGACGCGCACACCGACGGATGCGGCATAGGCGGCTGCTTCTTCGAGGCTGACGATGGATGCTCCGGCGACCTCATTGTCCGTGGCCAGAATGATCGACCGGCTGCGCTCGTCATCGAGATGATCGAAGCGCATGGCGCACGAGGCCAGGCCGTCGCCGATGAGGGAGGCGCCGGGGCCGTTGAGGGTGCCGACCCAGTGCTCGGGGATCTCCTCCATGTAGTCGAAGCTCGACCGGATGCTCTCCAGGTGCGTGCGGATGAAGTCGTAATCATCGGTCAGCGGAAACACCTGCACCGGAGATGAGTTGAAGATGGTGAGTCCGATGCGCTCGCCCTCGAGCCCGCTGAGCAGTTCCTCGAAAACGGCGAGCACCTCGACGTCGACATCGCTCATCGAGCCGGAGACATCCAGGCAGAGCATGATGTCACGACTGGTGTTGACGGGCTGGATCGTCTCGGATGACATCGGACGCGCGGCGACGACCCCGCCGACGGATGCAGCAACGACACCCAGTGCGAGCACGCCGACGAGGGCCGCCGTGCGCCGACGCACAGCCTGCTGGAATGAGCCCAGTTCTCGCAGCCGCTCCGCGCGGGCGATGGGTGCACTGGGGGCGCTGTTGTGGCGCGCACTGCGGCGCAGGCCCAGGATCAGGCCGATCGCGATCGCTGTCAGGATGATGGCGGCGGCGATGAGGAGCATCCACCAGTTCGCTAGTGCCACGACGCCACCACCCTGCGTGCGGCTTCCACACCGGCGATCGGGTCGATGGCCGGATCGCGGCGGAAGATGCTTGGGTAGTAGTACCGGTTCATCGCGTCGATGAGTTCGGGCTGGACACCGAGCTTCTTGAGGTCCTCGAGCGCGAGGACCGGGGCTTCCAGGCCGCTGTACTCATTGACGAACGTGCGCACCACACGGCTGAGTTCGAGGTTCGCCCTCCGAGCCGATAGCGATCCGGCCCGGTAGTCCGCCTCGATCTGACCGATGCGGACGTCATATTCCATTCGGAGCATATTGAGCGCTTCGCCCGTGAGAGGTATGCGCTGCTGCTGCGGATCCAGGGCGACGAGGCCTCGCCGCGGGCGGGTGAGGAGGATCGGCACCCATGCCGCCAGACACAGCAGCGCCAACACAGCCAGAGCCAGCAGCAACCATCCCCAGCCGTACTGGGCGGGTGGATAGAGCTCGTCAGGAGCGGACATGCGCCCTCCGGTTCAGCATGCGCAGCAGTTGCGCGACCGCGTCATCCTGAGTGTCGAGGGTGGCATGGCTGATTTCGAGCCGATCGAGGAGCCGGGTGCGGTGCTCGGCGGCCGCGAGCGTCTGCGCCTGCAGCTCGTCCAGCACCTCATGGTCGCCGTGCACGAAGTCGGGAACGCTCCAGCGGGTGTCCACATCGCGTCGGCGACGGCCGTCCCGCGCGCGGCGCCTGTCGGAGGGAAGCACCGGGTCGGCATCGTTCAGCGTGACCCACAGCACGTCATGCTGCGCGCGGAGTCGGCGCAGCATCCGCTCGGTTCCATCTGTGACCGGAGCATCGTCCGTGATCACGACCACGATGCAGCGGCGCGCGATCGTGCGGGCGACGAATGAGAGCAGCGCATCACGGTCGCTGGGCGCGGCGGTGCTTGAAACCGCGTCGTCGATCGTGCGGAGGGCGTGTTCGAGGGCGCCCTCGCTACGCCCGGGAGCGCGATGCCGGATACGAGCACTGTCGCCATGCACGAGGGTGAAGTCGTCGCCGTGGCGCAGCGCCAGGATCCCGAGGGCTCCCATCGCCAGGATTGCGAGGTCCTTCTTCGGTCGCTCATCGTGGGCGAGTGCTGTCATCCCGCGCCCGGTGTCGACGACGAACAGCACGGTGTGCATGCGGTTGGCGCGGTGGCGTTTGACCAGGGGAGTGCCGAGCCGAGCCGTCGCACGCCAGTCGATGTCGCGCACCTGATCGCCGTACTCGTACGCGCGCAGGTCTTCGAAGTCGAGGCTGCGCCCGTGCAGCAGCGATGCGTAGGCGCCATCGAGCGCGTGCATCGACTTCTGCGATGAGTGGATGAAGAGCTTGCTCTTCACCTGGGTGATCAGACTGGCCATGGCGGACTACGGCGTCGGCACCGCGCCGAAGATCTGGTCGATGATCTCTTCACTGCGGATGCCCTCAGCATCCGCTTCGAACGTCAATAGCACCCGGTGGCGCAGGACGACATGGCGGAGGGTGCGGATGTCTTCCGGGATGACATGCGTGCGGCCGCCCAGCAGCGCGAGCGCGCGGGACGCCTGCAGAAACGCGATACTCGCCCGGGGGCTGGCACCGTACTTGATGTAGCGGGCGCGATCCTCGCCGATGTAGGGGCCGGGGTTACGGGTGACATACGCGATCGAGACGATGTAGTTGCGGATCGCGTCATCCACATAGATGCGGGATGCCACGTCCTGCAGCATCCGTACGTCGTCCAGGGAAACGGCGCTGGCGACGTGCCGTTCCGGGTCGAGCACGCCCGAATCGATGCGTCCGAGGATCTCGAACTCGTCGGCGGGGCTCGGGTAGTCGACGATCTCCTTCAGCAGGAACCGGTCCATCTGCGCCTCGGGCAGCTCATAGGTGCCCTCCTGCTCGATGGGGTTCTGCGTGGCGATGACGAGGAAGGGCTTCGGCAGGTGGTGCACCTCTCCGCCGATGGTGGTCTGGTGCTCCTGCATCGCCTCGAGCATCGCGGACTGCGTCTTGGCGCTGGAGCGGTTGATCTCGTCGAGCAGCACGAAGTTCGCGTGCACCGGACCCAGGACCGTGCGGAACGAGCTGTTCGCCGCGTCATAGATCTGGTTGCCGGTGATGTCGCTGGGCAGGAGATCGGGCGTGCACTGGATGCGCTTGAAGCTGGCCTTGATCGTGTCGGCCAGGGTGGACGCGGCGGTGGTCTTCGCCAGGCCGGGCACGGATTCGAGCAGGATGTGGCCGCCGGCGATGAGAGAGACCAGCAGGCTGGTGCGCAGCCGCTCCTGACCGACCATCTTCGCCGAGTACGCGTCGGAGATCACCCGCAGGACCTCGCTCGCGCGCGCCATCTCCGCGTCGCTGGGTCCTGCCTCGGCCGCTGGCGCCGCGCCGCGCGCTCGCACCGAATCGTTCCCTGGTGCGGAACCGTTCCCTGCCTGCGCCGAACCGTTCCCTGGCGCCGAACCGTTCCCTGAGCTTGTCGAAGGGGCGGAGCCCATCTCTACACCCGTCGGCACCGATGTGATCGGCGCTGCAGCCGGTGGTGGCGGCGGGGGCGGAGCCGACGAACCGCTGTTCGAAGCGAAGTGGGGCTGGGTCATCTGGGTCTCCTCAGTTGCATCCGGGAGACGCGCGGCTTCTGTCCCCCGTTGAAAAGGGTAACCCGTGCGCCCTGCTGCTGCTCCGGTCGCACTTCGTGCTGCTCTAACGCGCTTTTAGCGACCTAAAGTGCGACCGGAGCGGCGGGCACGACCGCAACACCGTCGGGAGCGCCGCGCCGGCGGCCGACCCACACCACGAACGCGGCGACCGCGACGATCGCAAGGGCGATGCCGACGATGTAGCCGGCCACGCCGAGGTATCCACCCTGCAGATGCGGGTCGAGGAACGGATACGGGTACCACCACGGATCTCCGCTCGCCGGGGCGATGATGAGGTTCGCGCGGATGAGCGTGTACCCCGCCCACACGACGGGGAAGATGGCCGCCACGGCCACGGTGCTCCACGGCAGCAGCCGACGCTTCGGCGCGAACAGCACATCGGCCAGTAGGAAAAGCGGGAACACGACGTGCAGCACCTCATTCGACCACGGCACGGTCATGCCCTGGGGGAGCTCGACATTTCGCAGCAGCGTGTTGTAGACGATGCCGGTGACGATCATGTACGTGCTCACGCAGGTCAGCAGCACGGCCAGTCCGCGCGGTTCGACTCGGCGGTCACGCCCCCTTGTCAGAGTCCAGACCGCGAGGATCACCAGGACGATGGCGCCGAGAAGGTTCGACAGGACCGTGAAGAAGCTGAGGAAGTTCGTGACGACGGTCGGGATGTGCGATCCCCATTCGGTCGGGGCAGCGCGGCTGTTGGCGACCGTCAAAGAGAGCTGGGCGATGATGGCGGCGAGAGTGAGCCCCGCGGCGCCGAATCGCACGTATGGCCACCAGCGAGTCATTGTTCCTCCGCGCAAACTGTAACCTCCGGTCGCACTTCGTGTCGCTATTACTCCGGAATAGCAGCGTCAACTGCGACCGGAGTGGGGCAGGTAATGCGACCGGAGCGGGGCAGGTACTGCGACCGGAGCGGACAGGTAGCAGCGGCGCGAGCGTCAACGGACGGCACGCACAGCCCGTTCGCTAAGATAGAAGAGCCCGAATCGGGCCAGCTCATCTGCCGGTGCAAGCCCGGCGAAAGCACAGGCAAAACCCAGGGGGTTCACCCATGCCAGGAATTGTGATCGTCGGAGTCCAGTGGGGCGACGAGGGCAAGGGAAAGGCTACCGATCTGCTCGGTGACCGCACCGACTGGGTGGTGAAGTTCAACGGCGGCAACAACGCCGGGCACACGGTCGTCATCGGTGACGAGAAGTATGCGCTGCATCTGCTGCCCAGTGGCATCCTGTCTCCTGGCGTCACGCCGGTGATCGGAAACGGCGTCGTCGTCGACCCCGAGGTGCTTTTCCAGGAACTGGACGCGCTGTCCGAGCGCGGAATCGATGTGTCCAAGCTCAAGCTGAGCGCCAACGCGCACATCATCACGCAGTACCACCGCACCCTCGACAAGGTCACCGAGCGTTTCCTCGGCAAGCGTCAGATCGGCACCACCGGCCGCGGCATCGGCCCGGCGTACGCCGACAAGATCAACCGTGTCGGCATCCGTGTGCAAGACCTGTTCGACGAGAGCATCCTGCGCCAGAAGGTGGAGGGCTCCCTCGAGCAGAAGAACCACCTGCTGGTGAAGATCTTCAACCGCCGCGCGGTCACGGTCGACGAGATCGTCGAAGAACTGCTGTCGTACGCCGAGCGGCTGCGCCCCATGGTCGCCGACACCGGTCACCTCATCGCCGAAGCGCTCGAGCGCGGGGAAGTCGTCGTGTTCGAGGGCGGCCAGGCCACCATGCTCGACATCGACCACGGCACCTACCCGTTCGTGACGTCGTCCACGGCGACGGCTGCGGGCGCGGCAGCCGGATCCGGCGTCGGACCGGGATCCCTGGACCGCATCGTGGGCATCGTCAAGGCGTACACGACGCGCGTAGGCTCCGGGCCTTTCCCGACCGAGCTCTTCGACGAGACCGGTGAATGGCTCCGTCAGACCGGCGCCGAGTTCGGCGTGACCACCGGTCGTGATCGCCGCGTCGGTTGGTACGACGCCCCGATCACCCGCTACGCCACTCGCATCAACGGCATCACCGACCTCGTGCTCACCAAGCTCGACATCCTCACCGGGCTCGAGCAGATTCCGGTGTGCGTCGCCTACGACGTCGATGGTGAGCGCTTCGACGATGTGCCGGTGAACCAGTCGGCCTTCCATCACGCGAAGCCGATCTACGAGAACTTCCCCGGGTGGACCGAGGACATCTCGAAGGCCCGCACTTTCGAGGATCTGCCGAAGAACGCCCAGGACTACGTGCTCGCGCTCGAGAAGATGAGCAAGACGCGTATTTCGGTGATCGGCGTGGGCCCTGCTCGCGATCAGGTGATCGTCCGCCACGACCTCGTGGACTGACAGGCACCGGTCGCGCTGTGGGTGGAGCCTGCTCGCGCTGTGCGGGCCGCGCCCAGCAGGCGGGGTGTCCGGTATGGTCACTGAATCGCGGCGGATGCGGCAATTCGTGACACCTCCCAGATCGAGCACTTCGGCGAGGTGTCAGGTATGGTCGCTGAGCCAGGTCGGATGCGGCACTCCGCGACACCTCCCTAGATGCCGCACATGAGGAGACGCGCATGACGCAGTTCTGGGTCGGCGGCTACGGCGCCGACATGGGTGGGGATGCCACGGGCATCGGCCTGCTCGAAGGGGATGAGGGGCGCGAGCCCACCACCCTCGCCTACCGCGGTGCCGTCGCGGATGCTGCGTCGCCATCATGGCTGGCCCGGCATCCCTCGCACGACGTCGTCTACGCAGCGCTCGAAGGCGCAGGTCACGTGCGCGCGTACCGGCGCTCGGGCGAGCGCACTCTCACGCCGATCGGCCGTTTTGTCGAGGCGGGCGCCGCCGTCTGCCACCTTGCCGTGGCCCCGAATGGTGCGTATCTGATCGCCAGTTGCTATGGCGATGGGCGCATCGTGCGCATCGGGTTGGATGCGGCCGGCGGACTGCTCGCACCATCGATCTCGGATGCTGCAACCGACCCCTATTCGCCGGACTCCCCGGATGCCGGGGACTTCACCGGCGGCGTGCAGCTGACCGAGCAACTGGCGCTGTTCCGGCAGTTCGAGGCGGATGCTGCCGCCGAGGCCACCGCGGAAAGCGACCTGCTGTCGGCAGCCATGGCCTCGGCCGGGTTCGCGGAGCCAGCGTGGGAAGCGGCCGGACGTGCGGCCGGGGCGGCCGAAGCGGCCGAATCCGTCGCGGAGCCGGAGCCCGCGGCATCCACCCGCACCTCGCACGCTCACGCTGCCGCTTTCCTCGCCGACGGCCGGATCGCGACGACCGACCTCGGGTTCGACCTTGTCCGCATCTGGCGGGTTTCGACGAGCTCGGGTGCGCTGCTGCTCGATCACGAGATTGTGCTGCCGTTCGGGGTCGGCCCGCGGCACATGGTCGTGCATCCGAGTGGACACCTGCACGTGCTGACGGAGTACTCCGGCGAAGTCTTCACGCTCGCCGCAGGAGCTGACGGCCGCTGGGGCATCGTCTCGGCGACTCCGGTGAGCCCGGCCGTGCAGGTTGGCGTCGACTTCGCGGCGGGACTGTCGCGCTCCCGGGACGGCGCGACCCTCTACGCCGGAGTGCGCGGCAGCAACACGATCGCCGCGTTGCGGGTGCGCGGTGCCGGCGAGATCGTCGAGCCGTTCGCGCTCGCCGAATCCGGGGTCGACTGGCCGCGGCACCACCTGGTCCACGACGGCGCCCTCCTGGTCGCCGGGCAGAGGTCGAACGACATCAGTGTCCTCGACCTCGACGAGCGCACGGGTGCGCCACGGGGCATCCGGCACCGCGCCCAGGCGCCCGCGCCCACCAGCATCCTGCTCGCCTGACCCCCTGACTCGCCCCCTCCCGGCCCGCCCGCCGGCCCGCCCGGCCGCCAGCACTCCCGCCCCCGCCCCCGCCAGCCCCGCCGGCCGTTGCATCCGTCGGAGGGTGTTACGAACGTCGGAGGAATCGGCCGAAAAGGTCCTGCAACTGCAACACCCTCCGCTATACGTCACACGCGAGTCCGGGACAAGCCCGGTGACAACACGTTGCACCTCGGTAAAACTGGCATCCGAGGGAAGGTGCGGAGATGACGACAGACGAATACGACCTGATCGTGCTGGGCGGCGGGCCGGTCGGTGAGAACGTCGCCGACCGAGTGGCGCAGGCGGGCCTCACCGCGATCATCGTCGAGAGTGAGCTCGTCGGAGGCGAATGCTCGTACTGGGCGTGCATGCCGTCGAAGGCGCTGCTGCGCTCGGCACAGGCGCTGCGCGCGGCTCAGAATGTCGCCGGCTCAGCACAGGCAGTGACCGGGAAGCTCGACGTGCGAGCAGTCCTCGCCCGGCGTGACTCATTCGCCGCGAACTGGTCGGACGACGGTCAGGTACGGTGGCTCGAGTCAGTAGGCATCGACCTCGCCCGCGGCCATGGCCGACTCTCCGGCGAGCGTGAGGTCACCGTGACCGCCGATGACGGATCGACCCGCGTTTTGAGGGCACGTCACGCGGTGGCGATCAGCACCGGAACGGATGCATCGATCGCCCCGATAGATGGACTGGTGGATGCTGCGCCCTGGACGAGCCGCGAAGCGACGAGCGCGCAGGAGATCCCGGCATCCCTCGCGATCATCGGCGGCGGAGTCGTCGCGGTGGAGATGGCCACGGCGTACGCCTCGCTCGGCGCGCACGTGACGGTGATCGCACGGGGCGAGCTCCTCGCCAGCATGGAGCCGTTCGCTGGTGAGCTGGTAGGAGCAGGGCTGTCTGACCTCGGCGTGGATGTGCGCATCCACACCGAGACTGCTCGGGTCAGCCGCACCGAGGGCACTGTCACGATCACGCTGGGTGACGGTTCCGAGATCACTGCTGATGCGGTGCTCGCCGCGACCGGCCGCCGCCCGCGCAGTGGCGATATCGGACTCGAAAGTGTCGAGGTCGAACCGGGCACCTACATCAAAACCGATGATTCGCTCCGGGTGCCGGGGAGCGACTGGCTGTACGCCGTCGGAGATGTCAACGGGCGCGCGCTGATGACCCACCAGGGAAAGTATCAGGCGCGCGCAGCGGGAGATGCGATCGCCGCCCGCGCGCAGGGCGAAAGCGTTGACGATGCCGCCTGGGGCCGTCATGTCGCGACCGCCGACCACGTCGCAGTGCCGCAGGTCGTCTTCGGCGAACCGGAGGTCGCCTCGGTCGGACTCACGGCGAAAGCCGCGGAGGATGCCGGATACTCCACCCACGTGATCGATCAGGATCTCGGGGCAGTGGCTGGGGCGTCATTGCGGGAGGACGGCTACGCCGGCAGGGCGCGGATGGTCGTCGACACGGAGCGCGACGTCATCCTCGGCGCCACATTCGTCGGCCCGGACGTTGCTGACATGCTGCACGCCGCCACGATCGCCGTCGTCGGTGAGGTACCGATAAAGCGGCTGTGGCACGCCGTTGCGGCATACCCGACGGTGAGCGAGGTCTGGCTGCGCTTGCTCGAGGGCTACGGACGGGAATCGGCGTGAGGGCGATCCGATCACGCTTCCGCTTCGAATATCTAGGGAGTCCCCGCATGTCTGACGCATCCCGTACGCTCGAACCCAAATCCGAGGAGGCAAGACGATGAACGTTGTCCTTGCAGGAACAGTGATCGCAGAGGTCGACGAAAGCGCATGATCGAGTTCCGCTCGGTGTCCAAGAGATTCCCCGACGGCACGCTCGCCGTCGAGGACTTCAGTCTGGTGCTCCCCTCGCGAAAGACGACAGTGCTCGTCGGATCATCCGGATCCGGCAAGACCACGCTGCTGCGCATGATCAACCGCATGGTCGAGCCCACCGGCGGTGACGTCGAGATCGATGGTGAGAGCGTGCTCGGCGGTGATCCGGTGGCACTGCGCCGCCGCATCGGTTACGTCATGCAGAACTCTGGGCTCATGCCGCACTTCACGGTCATCGACAACGTTGCCACGGTGCTGCGGTTGACCGGCACCTCGAAGAAGGAAGCGCACGAACGCGCCCGTACGCTTCTCGACACGGTCGGGCTCGATCGTGCTCTCGCCGATCGGTACCCGAGTCAGCTCTCCGGCGGCCAGCAGCAGCGCGTCGGGGTGGCACGCGGTCTTGCGGCCGACCCGAACATTCTGCTGATGGATGAGCCCTTCGGGGCCGTCGACCCGATCGTGCGCACCGATCTGCAGCAGGAGCTCATCCGCCTCCAGCGGGAACTCGACAAGACCGTGGTCTTCGTGACTCACGACATCGATGAGGCGTTCCTGCTCGGCGATCAGGTCGTCATTCTCGACAAGAGCGCCCGCATCGTGCAGGTCGGCAGCCCGAGCGAGATCATCGAGAATCCGGTCGACGATTTCGTCTCGGCATTCATCGGCATCGAACGTGGTCGGCGCGCGCTGCGCATCAAGCAGACCCCGCGGGGGAGGGTCGTCGTCGACTCCGAGGGGCGCACTCAGGGAGCGCTGCTGGATGACACGGCCGGAGCTGAGAGCGGCGCATGACATGAACTGGGTCCTCGATAATCTCGGGCTGATCTTCGAGCTCAGCCTGGTGCACCTCAGGCAGAGCGCTATCCCGATAGTGCTCGGATTCTTGCTGTCATTGCCGTTGGGCTGGATCGCCTGGCGCTACCAGCTCGTGCGCGTCCCGCTGATCGTGCTGACCGGTTTGCTCTACACGATTCCATCGCTGGCCCTGTTGATTCTGTTGCCCGCGGTGGGCGGCTACTCGGCGATCAGCGAGACGAATCTCATCGTTGCGCTGACGATCTATGCGATCGCGATCCTCGTGCGGGCTGTCGCCGATGGTCTCGATTCAGTGGATGCCGCGGTTCGTCAGGCTGCGACGGCGATGGGCTACGGGGGCGCTCGCCGGTTCTGGATGGTCGACCTTCCGCTCGCTGGGCCCGTGATCCTCGCGGGTCTCCGCGTCGCCGCGGTCAGTACGATCTCGCTTGCCACGGTCGGCATCCTCATCGGCGTCACCAACCTCGGATACCTCTTCACGAACGGTCTGCAGCGTCGGATCGTCGCCGAGGTGCTCGCCGGTGTCGTTGCTGTGGTGCTCATCGCCCTGCTCATTGATCTTCTGCTGATGCTGGCCGGCCGCGTGATCATGCCGTGGGCGCGGGCCACCAGCGTCTCGAAGACGCGGCGTCCACGCGTCGCTGCAGGGGCGGCCGCATGAATCTCTTCGCCGAAGCCTTTGCCTGGCTGTTCTCTCCCGAGCGGCTGGAAGGACAGTACGCTCTGCCCACGCTGCTGGGGCAGCACCTGTTCTACACCGCGATCTCCGTCCTCGTCGCGGCGGTGATCGCCGTTCCCCTGGGCTGGCTCATCGGGCACACCGGGCGCGGACGCGAATTCGCCGTCGCGGTCGCAGGCGCGGCCCGCGCCCTTCCCTCTTTCGGACTGATGATCCTGCTCGTGCTGCTGCTCGGGGTGCTGCGTATTCCGGAGGCCGCGGTCATCACCTTCGTCCTCCTGGCGATTCCGTCGCTCCTAGCCGGCGCATACACCGGCTTCGAAGCCATCGACCGAAGAGTGATCGATGCGGCCAGGGCGATGGGCATGACCGAGTGGCAGATCTTCCGGAAGGTGGAGGTGCCACTGGGACTGCCGCTGCTTGTCGGCGGCATCCGCTCGGCACTGCTTCAGGTGATCGCGACCGTCACGATCGCCGCCTACGTCAACCTCGGCGGACTCGGTTGGCCGATCATTCAGGGCATCCCGCTTCGCCGGTTCGATCAGGTTCTCGGCGGCGCGATCCTGGTCGCGCTGCTCGCTCTCATCGTCGACCTGCTGATGGCGGTCGCGCAGCGCGCCGCCGTGCCGTCTGGGGTGCGCGCGCAGCAGCCCGGTCGTCGTCGAATTCGTCCAGGCAGAAGCACCGCATACGTCCCCGCCTGAGAACTCCAGACTCCCCACCAGAGAGGAACATCATGTTCACTGAAAGAAAGTCACGACTCGCTCTCGTCGGCGGCATCGCCGTCTCTGCCGCACTCGTGCTTGCCGGATGCGCGAGCAGCAACCCGCTGGACACGCCGACCGACTCCGACTCAACAGGTGCGGACTCGGGCTCAGACACGATCGTGATCGGCTCCCAGGCGTACTACTCCAACGAGATCATTGCCGAGATCTACGCTCAGGCGCTGGAGAACGCCGACTTCGAGGTGGACAGGCAGTTCAACGTCGGGCAGCGCGACGCGTATATCCCCGAGCTCGAATCCGGCGCGATCGATCTCTTCCCGGAGTACACCGGCAACCTGCTCGAGTTCTACGGCGATGCCGGCGACGCGACGAGCTCCGAGGATGTCTATGCGGCACTCCAGGAGGTGCTCCCCGAGGGGCTCACCGCCCTGGATTACGCCGAGGCGAGCGACCAGGACACCTACACCGTGACGAAGGAGTTCGCCGAGGCGAACGACCTCACCACGATCGCCGACCTCGCGAACGTCAGCGAGCAGGTCACGATCGGTGCGGCACCCGAGTTCGAGCAGCGGCCCTACGGTCCGGCCGGTGCCAAGGAACTCTATGGTGTTGACCTCGCCTTCTCCGCCACCGGTGACACGACCCTGGAGGCGCTGCTGGCGGGTGAGATCCAGGTCGCCGACATCTACACCGCAGCTCCGGCATTCCAGACCGAGGAGATCGTCGCGCTCGAGGACCCCGACAGCCTAATCCTGGCATCCAATGTCGTCCCCATCGCCTCCAGCGACGTGGCCGACGAGATCGCCGATGTCATCAATGCGGTCAGCGGGGCGCTGACGGCCGACGACCTCGTCGCGCTCGGTGTGCAGAGCACGGTCGACCAGCTCTCGCCTGAGGAGATCGCGAAGCAGTGGCTGACAGACAATGGCCTGATCTGATTCTGTGAGCGGTGGGTCCGGGCGAACTGGGACAATGGAGGCATGCCCGGACCTCACCGCACGCTCTCCAAGCGCGACCTCGCTCAGCGACTCGACATCTCCCTGGAGATGGTTTCCCGGCACGGGCTTAATGACGGACTGAGCGAGGCGGAGCTCACCGCGCTCGAGCAGGACCCGCCAGCCTGGCTGGTTCAGTCCCGCGCCAACCGCAAGAAGGGTGCACGCCCGGTCTGGGCCACGCTGACCTGCGTCGTCTGCGGCTATTCCGAGACGGTCCGGCCGAAGAAGTGGTGGCCGGAGTTCACCTATCTCAGCTGTCGCACTCATGCGCCGGCGGAGCTACCCGCCTTGGCATCAGACCAGCACCGCACCGAGATCGAGGGCGTCGGCGGCCGCTTTATCGGCATCGTCGACGTCACCGTCTGAGGTCGCTCAGACCCGCGAATCCTGGCGCGGAACCCACACCTTCTTGATGATGATCAGGATGGATGCCGTGACCGGCACGGCCACGAGTGCTCCGAGGAGCCCGAGCAGTGTGCCGCCGACCAGCGCGCCGATGACGACAAGCGAGCCGGGGATGGAGATTGCCCGGTTCATCACCTTCGGGGTGAGGACGTACGACTCCACCTGCATGTAGATCAGGTAGATCACCCCGAACACGAGGGCCATGAGCGGGTCGGTGAACAGTGCGATTCCGGTGCCGATCACCCAGAACATGAGGGAACCCACGAGCGGGATGAGGGTGATCAGGAACGCGACCACCGCCAGCAGCAGGGGGAACGGGAGCGACATCGCGGTGTACAGCACGAGAACGAGCATCGCGTTGATGAACGCCAGCGTGACCATTCCCATCACGTAGCCGCCGACAGAGTCGGTGATCTGCGTCGAGATGATGTCGGTGTTGTGGCGGTCGCGAGCCGGCACCAGGCGAAGCAGGGCCACCTTGATGACGGGAAGCGTCGCAACGAAGTAGATCACGAGCACGAGCACGATCACGACACCGGAGATGCCGGTGGCGATCGCGCCGCCGACCTGCAGTGCGCCGCCGCCGATCGTGGCGATGTTGCCGGGGTCTACGAGGAACTTCTGGATATCCGAAACGAGGTCTTGAAACTGGCCGCCGAACTGATTCTCCAGCGTGGAGTAGACGTCGGTTGCCATGAAGTCCTTGATGAGCGACGGAACGCTCTTCACGAACGCCGCGACCTGCGCGACGACGACCGGAATGATGGTCCAGAGCACGAGCGCCAGCAGCGCGATGAGGGTGAACAGCACGACGACGACGCTCCAGCCTCGGCTGAGACCGCGTCGCTCGAAGAACCGCACTGCCGGGTCGAGGCCGAGAGCTGCGAACAGCGCCAGGGCGATATAGATGATGACCGTCGACAGGTTCGACAGTGCGAGGCCGAGCATGAACGCAGCGAGCCCGCCCAGGGTCACCATGAACCCGAAGATGAATGGCCGATCGATGCGCGTCCACGAGAACCGATTCGAAGGCTCCGGGTCGATGACTGGTTTCGGTTCGATCTCGATGGTGTGATCGGGTTCTGGGGCGTGCTTCGGCTTCTTGCGCGACTTCGCGGCTTTTGGCTCTGCGACTTTTGCGCGGCTCTTGGGGGCTGCTTCGGTCCGCGACTTTGCGGTGTTCTCGGGTGCCGGCGCGCCGTCCGGTGCAGCGTGATCGTCGGAAGCCGAGGGCTGATCGATGCTCATACGCCAACTCTATTGTGCTCGCGCGCGATATCGTCTTAACCGCCGACGATGAGGAGACACATGACCGACGCCGATGACGCCCGGGCAGACCTGCTGCGCCTGCGAGGAAGTATCGACAACATCGATGCCGCCCTCATCTACATGCTCGCCGAGCGATTCCGCGCCACTCAGCAGGTCGGCATCCTCAAGGCAGAACATGCGATGCCGGCATCCGATCCTGGCCGCGAAGAACAGCAGGTGGCGCGCCTGCGTGCGCTCGCCGAGCAGGCGCACCTGGACCCGGAGTTCGCGGAGAAGTGGTTCAACTTCGTCGTCGCCGAGGTCATCCGCCACCACACCGAGGCAGCCGAGGGCCGCTGACCCCCGGCGCTGAGCCTCCGGCACCGGCCGCCGTCTCAGACCTTCAGCACCTGCCCGCTGCCGATTCCCTCAACGGCCAGCGTGTAGGCGCGGCCGACCTCATCATCCGTCACCGGTCGGTGGCCAGCGAACAGGGCGTGTGAGCCGGGGGAGTTCTCCAGAACGTCCGGCGAGACGACATTGATCCGGATGCCGCGCGGTGCTTCGGCAGCAGCGGTGATGACGAACGACTCCACCGCGCCGTTGGCGGCGGCTCCGGCGGCACCGGTGGCGATCGGCTCCCGGGCGAGTACTCCGGTGGTCAGCGTGATCGATCCGCCGTCGCGCACATGCTCGAACGCGGCGCCCACTAGTGCGATCTGCGGCAGCGCCTTCGATACGAACGCGGCGAGGTAATCGTCTCGATTCAGTTCGGTGACGTGCTTGAACGGCACTTTACCCGCGGCGACGATGACGGCATCCACTGTTCCGGTCTGCGTGAACAGGGCGCGCACGGACTCCGGGTCGGTGATGTCCACCGGCCATTCGCCTGTGCGCGATGCGCGCAGAACCTCGTGTCCGCGATCCGACAGCGTGTCGGCGACGACCTTTCCGATATGTCCGGATGCTCCGATGACGATGATCCTCATGGTGCCGATCGTAGCCGCCGGCGCTTCGACAGGCTCAGCGGCCGCCTACTTCACACTCCCCGCCGTCAATCCGCCGACGAGGCGCTTCTCGATCATCATGAACAGGATGATCACCGGCAGGATCGCCACGATCGAGACGCCGAACACGTACTGCCAACTCGTCTCGTACTGACCGACGAACTTCGTCAGAGCCACCGACAGCGGCTGGTTCTTATCCGTCGACAGGATCACCAGCGATGCGGCGAACTCGTTCCAGCAGGCGACGAAGGTGAACACGATCGCGGTTACGATTCCCGGCCACACCAGGGGCAGGTTGATCTTGAACAGCACGGTCAGGCGTCCAGCGCCGTCGATCTGGGCCGCCTCATCGATCTCTTTCGGGATGCCGGCGAAGAAGGAGTGCATGATCCACACCGCGAACGACAGGTTGAAGGCGGCGTTGATGAAGATCATCGCAGCCCACGTATCGCCCATGCCGAGCGTCGTGAACTGCCGGAACAGGCCCGAGGTGAGAACGGCGGGCTGCAGCATCTGCGTGACGATCACGAGGAACAGGAACACCATGCGCCCCGGGAAGCGGAATCGCGCTGTGTAATACGCAGCCGGCATCGCGACCAGCAGCACGAGTAGCGTGGCGAAGACAGCGATGATGATGGTCGAGATGAGGTTGTACGGCAGCGGCGTCTCCGGGGTCGACCACATGTTGATGTAGTTCTCCCAGTGCCATTCCACCGGGAAGTACGTCGGATCGACCGAGCGGATCTGCGACTTCGTCTTGACCGAGCCGAAGAACATGATCAGGTACGGCAGTACGAAGATGCCGAGTATGAGGGCGCCGGCGACCATCCGCAGGATGACCCGCGGCAGTGACACCTGGTCGGCTGTGTAGCGACGACGGCGACCGATGGATGCTGCGGCGCGGCCGCCGCCGGAGGTCGTGATGACCCGGGTCTCGGTGACAGTCATCCTCAGACCTCCTTCATGGGCTTGACGATCTTCACGTACGCCGCGACGATCACGATCACGATGAGGAACGCCACCACCGACAGGGCACTGGCGACGTCGACCTTCTTTTGCAGTTCGATGTATTTGAAGATCATCGTCATGACGGTGTCTGCGTCATATCCGGGTATCGACCCGGTCATCACTTTCAGGATCGGCAGCGAGTTGAACACGTTGATGATGTTGATCAGCACGGCGACGCTGAGTGCACCGCGCAACTGCGGGAAAATGATCGACCAGTAGGTGCGCACGGGACCTGCGCCATCCATCTTGGCGGCTTCCAGCGCATCGCCGGGAACGCTCTGGAGTCCTGCGAGAAGGGTGTAGGTCGTGAACGGCAGCGAAACGAAGATCGCGATCACGATCGACCAAGCGAACGCTGTCGCCGGGTTTCTGGTCCACCCGTAACCCTCCGGGGTGTCGACAAACCCGATGTCGACGAGGAACTTATTGATCACACCGAAGTACGGCTCGAGACCGTAGTAGAACACCATGGTCGTCATCACGACGGATGCCGCCCACGGGATGATGACCGCGAGCCGAACGAGCTGGCGGCCGGGGAATGCCTTGTTGAGGATCTGCGCGAGACCGAGCGAGAGCACGACGGTGATCGCGACCACCGAGACCACCCAGATGATCGTGCGGCCCATGATCGGCCAGAACGCCGGGAACGAGAACACGGCGGCGTAGTTGTCGAAGCCGACCGAGCCCTTGTCGAGTCCCGATAGTGAGATGTCCCGTGTGGAGTTGAAGAACATCACGCCGGCGGGGAAGAACACCACGCCGACGATGAGGATCAGCGCCGGCGCCAGCCACGGCAGTGCCAGCCACAGCTCGCGCCCTCCGGGGCGCTTCTGCTGCACAGCATCCGCGGCCTCGGGGGCGTGGGGGCGGTCGGTGACCGCCCCCACGGGGTTCGAGGATTTCGTCATTCGGTTCATGGATCTATCCCGAACCCCTTCGCTCCCGGGCGTCAGCCCGCGTCGACCTGCGCCTGGATCTCTGCCAGCACGTCAGCGGCCGGCTTCGTCTGCAGCTGACCGAACAGCGCCTTGAATGCACCATCCGTTGCGGACCACTTCGCGTTCGTGGACGGGTAGAACTGCGCATCCGGCAGTACCTCGAGGAACGGCGCGAGCGCCTCTTCACCGGAGAGCTGCTCAGAACCCGACTTCGTCACCGGCAGGAAGCCCTCGGCCTGCACCCACGGCACGTAGACGTCTGCTGAGTAGAAGTAGTCGAAGAACGCCGTGATCGCCTCGGCCTTGTCGCCGTCGTTCTGGAACGCCATCAGCTGGTCGGCGACGCCGAGTGTGAAGGGCGAGCCATCCTGGGTGGGGATCGGCACGATGGAGTAGTTCAGCTCGGGGTTGCTCTCGGCGATCTGGCCGACCGTCGGCGGAAGACCCACCTGCATGCCGATCTTGCCCTGGATGAAGATGTCCATCAGGGGCGAGCGCTGCGTGGAACCAGGGTCAGCCTGGGTGGCACCGGCGTCGATCATCTTCTTGATCTGCTCGGCACCGGGCAGGTTCTCCGGGGTGTCGATCGTGATCTCCGACTCGTCACCGAAGGATCCGCCGCCGCCCCACAGCCAGACGGCGGCCTCAGCCTGGGCCTCTTCCGAACCGAGCGGCATGCCGTAGCCGGCGATGCCGCCCCCGAGGCCGGAGACCTTGGTTGCGGCATCCAGGAGTGAATCCCAGTCCGTGGGCGCCTCGGCGCCGGCCTGCTCGAGCAGATCGTTGTTCACGAACAGCGCGCGAGCGGATGCGATGAACGGCAGCGCGTACGTCGTGCCCTCGAGCTGCTCGTTCTTGATGAACGACTCCTGGAAGTCGGCGAACGTGTCGGGGCTGGTGACCTCTTCGACGTCGTAGAGCAGGCCGTCGGCTGCGAAGCCGGCGAAGGGTCCGCCGTTGTAGATGTCCGGAGCCTCGCCGCCCTGAACCTTAGTGGCGACGACGCTTTCGAGGTTGTCCCAGGACTGCACCTCGAGGTTGACGGTGATGCCGTCGTTCTCCGCTTCGAACCCCTCGATGACGTCTTCCCAGAGGCCCTTGGTGTTGTCGGAGTAGCTGGGCACGAGCAGGTCGATCGTGGTGGAGCCGGCTTCGCCGCCGTCCCCTCCACCGCCGGCGTCGGAGCCGCCGAACCCGCAGGATGCAAGCGCCAGAGTCGCGGTGGCTGTGATGGCTACAGCGCCCAATCGCACAGACTTCTTCATGTCTTTCCTCACTGTGTGGGTGCGCCGCCGCAAGGAGAGGAAACTCCACGCGACGGTGCGTGATGTGAGTGCGCAACTTCGCGCACGGGGTCTTTTATCTGGACTGGGTAGGAACACTACCTCTATTTGTGAAGTGTGTGAACAAAAATACTCAACTTCGTCATTGAATCGTGTCCATGACGTTATATGATTGAATCGCTCACTAAAGAACCATAAGTCTTCATTCACCGTACGTCTAGAACGGAATCGAAATATGACCGACCAGACATCCGCACCCGGCGCGCACATGCGCGCAGAGCTTCTTTCGCAGCCGACGACCTGGGCGCGCGCGGCAGATATGCGCGATGAGCAGAAGGTACTTCCGGCCGCGGGCAAGCGCGTCGCCGTCATCGGCTGCGGCACCTCGTGGTTCATGGCGCAGTCCTACGCGGCGCTGCGGGAAACTGCCGGTCAGGGCATCACCGATGCGTACGCGGCATCCGAAGTCTTCCTCGATCGCGACTATGACGCTGTCGTCGCGCTCACCCGCTCCGGCACCACCAGCGAGGTGCTCGAGATCACCGAGCAGATCTCCGGAAAGATCCCGGTCATCGGCGTGATCGGCGACCCGACCTCACCGCTGGCAAGCATGGTCGACGGCGCTGTGCTGCTGCCGTTCGCCGACGAGCAGTCCGTCGTGCAGACGCGCTTCGCAACGACCGCGCTGACCCTGATGCGCGCATCCCTCGGGCTGCACGACGACGTCGCGCGCTCGATTGCGGATGCTGAGGCCGTGCTGGCATCCACCGACGACCCCGAGCTGGCAACCGCTGAGCAGTACACCTTCCTGGGCCGCAACTGGACGATCGGCCTGGCGCACGAGGCTGCGCTGAAGATGCGCGAGTCCTCGCAGTCGTGGACCGAGTCGTACCCGTCGATGGACTACCGCCATGGTCCGATCGCGATCGCCGCCCCCGGACGCATCACGTGGCAGTTCGGCGTCGCGCCGGAGGGTCTTGCCGGCCAGGTCGAGGCCACCGGCGGACGTTTCGTGCAGCACGATGTCGATCCGCTGGCTGACCTGGTGCGCCTGCACCGTGTGGCGCTGGAGCGTTCGGTCGGCAAGGGACTTGACCCGGATATGCCGCGAAACCTCAGCCGATCCGTCATTCTGGACGCGTGAGCACTTCTTCCTCTTCCCGGGGTCTGGGCGCGAGCATCGGCGCGGGGGCGCCGGTGCTCGCGTTCGACGTCGGCGGCACCGACATCAAATCGGCCCTGTTCGACGCGAACGGCGAAGCGCTGAGCCTGCGTCGCACACCGACGCCGGCGCGCGGAGCTGATCCAGCGCCGGCTCTCGTGGAAGAACTTGCACGCCTGGCGGATGAACTGCGGGCGGAGCATCCCACCGTCATTGCAGAAGCAGTCGGCTTCGTCGTGCCCGGCATCGTCGACACGGATGCCGGAATCGGTGTCTACGCGAGCAACCTCGGCTGGCACGACGCGCCACTGCGCAGCATCGCCACCGAACGCTTCGGCCTGCCGGTCGCGTTCGATCACGATGTGCGCTCGGCAGCAAAGGCCGAACATGAACTCGGCGGTGCGCGCGCGCACGACGACGTCGTGGTCCTCATCATCGGCACCGGGATCGCCGGGGCCGTGCTCGTCGGCGGCATCCCGTACACCGCGGGCGGCTACGCCGGTGAGATCGGGCATTCCCCGATCGCTGATGGGCCGGAATGCGCCTGCGGAGCACGCGGATGCCTGGAGGCCATCGCATCCGCCGGCGCTATCGCGCGCCGCTACGCTGCCGCCACCGGGACGACGCCGGACGGCGCGAAAGACGTCATCGCCCGCGCCGCCGCCGGAGACGAAGTCGCTGCCCGCGTCTGGAATGAGGCGCTGGATGCCTTGGCCCTTGCCCTCGCGCAATTGACCGCGATGTTCGCCCCCGAAGCGGTCGTGATCGGTGGTGGGCTCTCGCGCGCCGGTGGCGCGCTCTTCGACGAACTGCGTGCGCGTCTGACCGCGCGGCTCAGTTTCCATCGGATGCCCGTGCTCATCCCCGCAGAACTTGAGGGCAACGCAGGCATCCTCGGTGCCGCGCTGCGAGCCAGAGAGCTGACATGATCCTCACCGTGACCCCCAACCCCGCCGTCGATATGACCTGGGAGATCGACCGCATCGAGCCCGGCGGCACCCATCGGGCGGATGCCGGTGCTGTGCGTGCCGGTGGCAAGGGGCTCAACGTCGCCCGTGTCGCGCATGCCGAAGGGCACGCGGTGCGCGCCCTCACCACCGCGGGCGGTGCGACCGGCGCCGAGCTGCAGAGCGATCTCGAGGCTAGCGGCGTGCCGCACGTACTCGTGCCGGTTGCCGCCGACACGCGCCGCAGCATCGCCTGGGTCGATCGCGCCCTCGGCGATACGACGATCGTGAACGAGCGCGGCCTGAACCCGACCGCCGAGGAATGGGCGCGCTTCATCGCTGCCGTCCGGGAAGAGGCGGCTGCCGCCTCCGTGCTCGTGATCTCGGGCAGTTTCCCTCCCGAGGCGCCGGATTCGCTGCTCGCCGAACTGATCGCTGCGGCCGGTGACCGCGATGTGATCGTCGACACCTCCGGGCCCCTGTTGCTGGCTGCAGCAGATGCTGGCGTCGCCGTGCTCAAGCCGAATCGGACTGAGCTCGCCGAGGCGACCGGCCTTGACGACCCGCTCGACGGTGCGCGCGAGCTGGTGCGCCGCGGAGCAGGACTCGTGCTGCTGTCGCTCGGTGCGGAGGGGATGTTCGCCGTGGGTGCATCCGGGACGATCCTCCAGGCCCGCCTCCCCGCACCCCTCGCCGGCAACCCCACCGGTGCGGGCGATGCCGCTGTCGCCGCCGTGGCCACCCTTCTCGCCGACGGCATCCGTGACACCGAGACCATCCTGCGGCGCGCAACCGCGTGGTCAGCCGCCGCCGTGCTCATGCCGCTCGCGGGCGAAATCTCGCCCCAGCATCCGCAACTTGCCGCTGACCTCGTCGTCGCGACCATCAACACCTCGAAGGATTCCGAATGACCCTCGCTTCTGCCGCCGATCTGATCCGCGCTGCCGCCGACTCCGGACGCGGAATCGGTGCCTTCAACGTGATCCACCTCGAGACGGCCGAGGCGCTGGTGGCGGCATCCGCTCAGGCGCAACTGCCGGTGATCCTGCAGATCTCGCAGAACTGCGCGAAGTATCACGGGGGTCTTGAGCCGATCGCCCTGGCCACCCTGGCCGTCGCCCGTCGGGCCGAGACGCCGGTGGCCGTGCACCTCGATCACGCCGAGAACCCCGAGCTCGTCGACGAGGCGATCGCCCTCGGTTTCGGATCGGTCATGTTCGACGGCGGCGCGCTGCCGTACGACGAGAACGTCGCCCTCACCCGTGAGGTCGCGGCCCGCGCCCACGCCGCGGGGGTGTACATCGAGGGCGAGCTCGGCGAGGTCGGCGGCAAAGACGGAGCGCACGCTCCGGGCGTGCGCACCGACCCCGATGAGGCGCGCGCTTTCGTCGCCGAGACGGGAGTGGATGCCCTGGCCGTCGCCGTCGGATCCTCGCACGCCATGCTCGATCGCAGCGCCTCGCTCGACATCGAGCTGATCGGCCGGCTGCACGCGGCGCTGGACGTTCCGCTCGTGCTGCACGGGTCTTCGGGAGTGGCGGATGCCGTCATCGCCGACGCCGTGCGTGCCGGAATGACCAAGATCAATGTCTCCACGCACCTGAACGGCTTCTTCACCCGCGCAGTGCGCGACACTCTCGCACAGGACGAGCGACTCGTCGACTCTCGCAAGTACGTGGCACCGGGCCGTGCGGCGGTCGCTGATGAGGCCGCGCGGATGCTGCGACTGTTCGCCCTGGAATCGGCATGAAGCGCGCGGCTCGCCTGACCGAGATCCTCGACCTGCTCGCAGCGCAGGGTGAGGTCTCCGTGGATGGACTGGTCGAGCGGCTCGAGGCATCCGCCGCAACCATCCGCCGCGATCTGGACAGCCTCGCCGAACAGCGGCTGCTCACCCGCACGCACGGCGGCGCGGTCGCACAGTCAGTCGCCTACGAGCTGCCGGTGAAGTACAAGAGTCACCGTCGCACCCACGAGAAGGATGTCATCGCGCGGGCCGCATCCGCGCTGGTCACGACCGGATCCGTCGTCGGCCTCTCGGGAGGGACGACAACCACGGCGATCGCCGCGGCGCTGGCCGCACGCGATGACCTCGGAGAGTTCACCGTCGTCACGAACGCCGTGAACATCGCCTCGCAGCTGGCGACCCGCCCCGACATCAAAGTCGTCGTCACCGGCGGCGTCATCCACTCCCGCAGCTATGAGCTCGTGGGGCCGTTCGTGGAGCAGCTGCTCAGCGGCATCCATCTCGACATCGCCTTCATTGGCGTGAACGCGCTGTCGGCTGAGTCCGGGGCGAGTACGCACGATGAGCGCGAGGCGGCCGTCAACCGGATGATGGCCTCACGCGCGCGCCGTGCCATCGTCGTGGCGGACTCCAGCAAGATCGGGGAGAACGCCTTCGCGCACATCGGTGGCCCGGAGCTGTTTCGCACCGTCATCACGGATGCCGCGGCGCCCGAACTGGTCGAAGCAGGCTACGAGGTCGTCGTCGCCTGACGCCCGTCCGCTTGCCCCACCGCAGCACACTTGCAGGGCCGAAGCACACCCGCAGGGCGATCCGGCGGCGTGTCCCCAGACATCCGTACGATCGCCCTGCAAATGGGCCAGGTGAACCCTGACGGAGGGTGTGCGCGGCGTCCGCACACACCCTCCTGAATAGTCGGTGTCTGTCGCTGCGTCCCCACGCGCATCCCCAGAACGACCGCGGCTCCCTCGTGCTCCGACCCTTCTGGAGCACCGCGCGACACCTTCCGTAGATCAAGAGCACCCACCCGCCGCTCTGATACATCGAATGGAGAAACTCTTCAGAATCCGCTTCCATGGCACTGGAACGGGGTCCGATGCCCGGTCGTGACGGATGCCGCAGCCAGGGCCACCGCGGGCGCATCCCCGCGGCTGAGTCCCGTGTGCACGGCGCTGAGCAGCTCACTTGCGACGTCATCCGGTACGACGGCTCCGGCGGCGATGACGCTGCGGGTTCCGGCATGCAGCCAGACGCGGGTCATCCCCAGTGCCTCCTCGCCCCAGCGGACGGAGGAGCGTCCGAGTTCGCACGCCGAGAGGATGACGGTGTCCGGCGCATGCGGGATCAGATCGACGTCGTAGCCGAACAGCGTCCCGTCGGCCAGATCGAACCCGGCGAACAGGGGGTTGTCGACAGCATGTTTGCCGTGCGCGGCGATGTGCAGCACGTCGACGCGGCCGGCCATGGCGGTGACAGCCTCGACGCGGGCTTCGTCACCGGTGAGCACGTGTGCGTCACGCCAGACGGATGCCGCAGCACGCACCTCCTCGACAGCACGGGGCACGCGCGGCCCAGCGGCGAATCCCGCTGATATCGGCTGCGACCCGCTGCCGCGCTCCTGCACCCACCGCGACATCGAGGTCGCGAGTGTGAATGGCCGCGCAGCCATGGTGGGCAGCATCCCCCAGGGGATTCCGGACAGGATTCCTGGCACAGTCAACACGGTTCGACGATCACCGAGCACCGCGCGCAGCGGGCCGAGCAGGGCGTCATCCAGGCGCAGCATCCGCTCATCGAGGGCGCGCGCGATGACGGCTCCCATCGGGCCGGTGCGGATGGATGCTGACACGTCGAGGTCGGCGCGGAGCCCATCGGACGCGGCGTGTACGGCGGCGAGCTCCAGCTCGACGATGCGCGTCTCCTCCGCTGTCGTGACGACGCAGAGCAACGCGGTGCCGGTGAACACATAGGTGAGGGCAGCCGTTTCGGTGCCGAGCTCGGCGCGCAGCTCCTCGAGTGCGGCGCGGGGTCGGGTGTCGCCCGCCCCGGTCGCGGACCACTGCCGGTCGCGCACCCGGTCACTGAGCATCCGCACCTGGGGGTCGGCGGTCCACTCCTTGCCGGTGAGTTCGGAGCGCAGCATCCGCAGCTCAGCGAGGTCGGCGGCCAGCTGCGGATCATGCGGTGGGCGCACCGGCGCCACCTGCTGGCTGAGGTGACGCGCGCGCTCAGACCAGTCGAACAGGGCGGCCGGATCGCCACTGTCGGCCGCGGCGGACAGCCCGGCGAAGATCAGACCCGAACCGTGCATGGTGGACGAGGACTGCAGGTCGAGCGCGCCGAACGAGCGCTGCCACTGGGCCAGCAGGTCGAGGCCCGCGCTGGCGTGGCGGCGTGATTCGGCGTGCCGGCCCCGGGAGTGGGCGCGCACGGCGCGGAACTCGGCCGCGCGCAACCGCAACGGCGTGGGTGCATCCACCGGAAGTCGCGGTGCGACGGCGTCACCGCGGCGGGCGGTGTCGAGAGCGGCGCTGAGCTGCACTGATGCCGCTTCCATCGGGAAGCCGGCCGCGCGCAGCGCCCGGGCAGTCGCCGTGAACTGGGGTGCGGGGGTTCTCCGGCCTGCGGCTACTCGGGCGTCGAGGCGAACGGCGTCGCTGCGCGCCGCCCAGCTGTCGGAACCGAGCGCACGGAAGCGCCGCGCCGCGTCTCGGGCAACGCGCTCGCCGCGCTGGGGGTCATGTCGGACGAGCGAACGGGCGAGGTGATATTCGGCCTCGGCTCGCGCCTGACGCATCCGCGCTGTTCCGAAGGTGACGGCGACGTCTTCGAGAAGACGCTCCGCTTCGTCGGCCAGACCCGCCTCGCGCAGCACCTCGGCGCGGTCGAGGTCGCTCATTGCCGCGCTGACGGGTGAGCTGTCGGCGATCACCGGACGCGACTGCGCCATCAGCTCGAGCGCCATGATGAGGTCGCCGCGCAGCAGCGCTGCATACCCGAGATTGTGGCGGGCCTCGGCTGCAGCCGAGGCATCCCCTGCGGTCTCATACAGGGCGACGGCGCGCTCAAGGTCGGTCGTGCAGGCGTCGAAGGCGCGGCGCTGCATGTGCACGAGCGAGCGATTGAGTAGGCAGTTGGCCTGAGCGACGCCGTCGAGACCGTCGATTGCTTCGCTGAGCATGGCCTCGGCCTCATCCAGCCGCCCGGCGCGCGTGTACAGCACGCCGAGCTGACCGGAGAGCACAGCGCGCGTCTGTGCGCTGACCCCTTCCTGGTCGAGGGCCTGCCGGCAGAGCTCCTCGGCGCGGGCGGGCTCGCCGGTCTGAGCGAGGGCATATGCCGTGGTTCCGGCGATTCGTGCGCGCAGATCCGGATCGTCGGTGCTCGAGGCCGCCCGGGCGAGCAGCCGTTTCCCCTCGGCGTACCGCTGCGCGTTGGTGGCGTCGCGTCCGCGTTCGTACAGTGCGCGCGCGGAAGTGGCCATCAGCCCAGGATGCCGTGAACTGCTGCTCACCGAAAGTCCGACGCCCCTGTCGGGGCCTGTTACGAATGTCGGAGCTTGTTACGAACGCGGGAGGTTTTGGTCAAATGTCTCCGACAGGTGTAACAACTTCCGACATCCGCAACACCGCATCTACGGCCTTCCGCGCCCCAGCCGGCTCCGCCGCCCCCTGCGGCGTCACGACTTCGGCCAGTAGCGCCGCGATCTTGCCCGCAACATAGGGTGCCGCGAACGACGTGCCGCTCCACGCGGCGAAGCCGCCGCGGTAGTCATCGGGGTCGACGGTCTGCCGTTCGAGCTTGCCAATGTCCGATCGGGTGGTCGCCTGCGCCCCGCCGACGAACGCCGGAGTGGTCGAGACGACCATCGCCCCGGGTGCATAGGCGCGCACCCACGGCCCCACGTTCGAGAACAGCGCCAGCGACTTCAGCGACGGGTTCAGTGCTCCGACCGAGATCAGCGGCAGCGCAGCATCCGGAGTCAATCCGTTGTCCGCACCCGGCCATGCCCACAGCGATGCCGGAAACGACGGACGATCGACCGCGTCATTTCCTGCCGAGCACACCACGATGGTGCCGAGTTCCCGCGCCGCCCGCAACAGATCGTGCAGCACGAGGGAGAACTGTCCGTCCGACGGGGTCTCGTGGTAATAACCGAGCGACAGATTCAGCACATCGATCGGATGCCCGCCATCCAGGCCGTGCACGAATCGACGCTGCAACTCCACCGTCGCCGCCAGAGCCTGCAGGAACGTGCTCTCATCGACCACACCCAGTGACCCGGCGACGCGGATCGAGAGGATGTCGGCATCCGGAGCCGTCTGCCGGATCAGCCCCGCGATGAACGTGCCATGCCCGGCGACCGCGTCGATCTCACCGTCGAGCTGGCCGTACAGATCGGGGTAGCGTTCCGGATCGTCATCGCCGGTCAGCCCGATCGGGATGCCGTCGAGCTCGATGCGCCGCGTCACGATGTCATCGGGCAGCCACTCGTGCTCGCCGCATCCGGTGTCCAGAACAGCGACCACCGCACGGCGCTGCTTTCTGGATCCCGCGCTGCGCACCGGAGCCGCCCCCACCCAGGCGATCGGTTGCCTGCCACCGCGGCCCGGTGCCAGATAGTCGTCACTGCCCACCGCTCCTTCGCCGCGCAGCGGGTTCGTTCGGGTGAAGGGGTTGGTCCGGGTGAACGGGTTGGTCCTGGTGAACGGATTGAGGCCTACCGGATCAATCGCCAGAACATGTTCGAGACCGGCACGTGGCATCGGGTCGCCAACGATTCGGCGCGCCCGCTGCAGCACACGCCAGGCATCCGGGGCCACGGGCGACTCGCCCTCCTCGGGAACATCGGGGGTGGTCAGCAGGGCGCGATGCAACCCGGGGATGCCGGGCAGCATGTCGTCTCGCTGGCCGGCTCGCATCACGTCTCCGGGTTCGATCAGCAGCTGCCAGCCGAAGGCTCCGGCCGCCTGCGTGAGCGCGCGCACATCGCGGTTGTACGCGCCATTCTCATCGTCAGGGAGTTCGGCGATCAGCATCCGATCCGGCAGGTATGCCGTTGGATATGCGCGGATGCCGACCACGGCGTCGACGGTCGGATCGAGCGCCTTTCCGCGCGGGATCGAGCCCTCGGCGCGATCCCGCCAACTCCAACCCTTGGGCTGCTCCATTGATCTCCCTCTCTGTCGGCGTCACCGCCGCTGTGTCCCCCGAACGGTCGCTCACACCTCGAACTGCGGGGTGCGCAGGTCTGTGGCTCCTTCGCCGGTGACGAGCAGCACCTGGCTGAGGCCCGCCGGAACATCGGTGAAGACGAAGCGGCCCTGCTCGCCGGGGATGGCGCTCCAGGACTGTGTCCCCTGAGTGAGACGCACCTCGACCGCGCCGGCATCCACCCAGCCGTCCACGCGGCGCTGTCCGCGCTCGCCGCGGCTGACGTGCAGCAGGATGCTGGTCGTCCCGTCGCTGAACTGCAGCGTCGTCGTCTCGCTTTCACCGCGCACGGGCGAATCGGCGTTCTCGATCAGGGTGAGCAGCGCGTACTCGTGCGAGAGGTCGGCCACCGCGACTGCGGTGATCATGCGGTCGACGAGGCCATCGGGCAGCGGGTCGATCTCTTCTGCTGCCGTCCGCAGACGCATGAGCAGGACGTCGTCAGAGTCGGTCATCATCGCCCCCTTCCGGGGTCAGGCCCGCGTGCACCACGGCGGTGCGCAGCTTCGCCAGGCACCGTTTGCGGGTGGGTCCGATGCTGCCGATCGGCATCTCGAGATCGGCGGCGATCCGGGCGTAGTCCGGACGATCATCGAAGGCGACCACGCGCAGCAGCCGCTGGCAGCGGGCATCGAGAGTGCCGACGGCGCGCCACAGGCGATGAGACTCATCGGATGCCGCGACCTGAGACTCCGTCGACTCCTGCACAGGCAGCAGCGGTTCGAGGGTCTCGTCGGGGGTGGCATCCGTACGTCGATGGTTCTTCGAAACCCGCCAGGCCTCGCGTCGTGCGGTGATCGTCAGCCAACTCGACACCGCCCGAGAATCAGCGATCTTCTCGTGCCCGCGCACGAGGGAGAGCCAGGTGGATTGCACGACGTCCTCGGCGAGCATGCGCTCCAGTCCATAGGCGCGCACAACGTGCCAGAGCACGGGGGTCATCAGGCGCACCAGGTCGTCCATGGCGCGCGCGTTTCCGGAGCGCCAGTCGGCGAACAGATGCGCGGCGCGTTCCCAGCGCGGCGAATCCTCGCTGACGGCGCCCTCGGGCGAGGCGTCGGTCATGATGATCATTGTGCTCACACTTACTAGGAGCACGGCAAGTCGTCGGTGATACATCGCGACCCGCGCGGCTACGCTGGGAGGGTGATCGCCCTTGCTGTATTGCTGTTCATCAACGCCGCTTTCAACGTCATCGTGTGGCCCCGGTTCTACAAGCGGGTTGTGGATGATCCGCGGGCTCGGGATGCTGACGGCAAGGCCACGACGTTCCTCAAAGTGCATGCGATCCTCATCGCGTTCGCGCTGGTGATCGCCCTCGTATCGGTGCTCGCCGGGGTGGCCGCTCTCGTCGGGGTGCTTTAGTCGGGGTCTCGGTTGTCGCCGAGGTCACTGCTGTTTTGCCGGGCGTGCATCGGGTGCGCCACAGGTACGCGTCACACTTGTAGGTCGATTGGCACGCCTGTCGGGCGGATTTGAGGATCTCGGCCTGCAGGCGTGATCTGGGCCGACAACTGTGCCGGGAACCGCCTGCCGGGGCCGGGTCAGGTCGTCTCGAACTGACGGGCGTGCGCCCTCCAACCGGACTCGACCGGGAGTGCGCGCAGGCCGCGGTTGGAAAGCGCGAGCAGCACCGATAAGGCGCACAGAGCGGATGCAGTGATGAGCGTGCCCTCGCGCCCGATCGAAGCGAGTCCGAATCCGGCGATCAGTGGTGCGAGCGGCATGGCGCCCATTCCGAGCACGGCGCTGGCGCTGTTTGCGCGTCCGAGCAGTGCGGTCGGGGTCGCAACCATGAAGTAGCCCATCAGCGCGGAGTTCACCGCGGGGATAAAGAACACCGTGATGGCGAGGACGCCGGCCAGCGCCAGCGGCTCACGCGCCGGAATCATGCCGAAGACTGCACAAACCGAGACGCTGAGACCGCCGATGATGATGACGCTCGCCCGCACCCGCGACACCAGCGCCGGTGCGACGAGGGCGCCGAGCAGCATGGCGACTCCGGCCGCGGTGCCGAGGAATCCGATGGTGATGGTGGAGTGTCCTGCCTGCTGCAGTGCATAGATGATCGTCGTCATCGCGGTGGCGAAGCCGAGGTTCACGATCGTCGCCACGAACAGCACGCCCCGCAGGTCGGGACGCGAGAACAGCCAGCGAAACCCCTCCTTCATCTCCCGTACCGCATTGGGCTTGCCCGCATCCGCTCGGGGCTTTCCGGCATCCGGATCGTCTGGATCTTGCACAGGCGAAGTGGATGCTGTTCGCTGCAGCATCCACGCCGTCACGGCCGCGATCACGTGGCACAGCGCCATGGCCGCGCCGATCAGCCAGGCGCCGGCGGCCAGCAGCACGCCACCGAGCGGCCCGCCGGCCAGTTCCAGCACGGCGCTGCGGCCCTGGTTCGCGGCTTGAGCCCGGCCCATCGCGTCATCCGGGACGATCTCTTTCAACGCACTCTCGCCAGCGACGTCGAAGAGGCCGGTCCGCGCGGCGAGGAGCACATCGATGACCAGCAACGTCGTGAACGTGAGGGCGTCGCCGAGGGCGAGCAGCACGAATGCTCCAGACAGCACCACTCCGATGAGCGAGCCGAGCACCATCATGACGATGCGGCGGTGGCGGTCGGCCAGCACGCCGCCGTACAGAGTGGTGATGGTTCGGGTTGCCATGCCGACCGCGCCGATGATGCCGGCCTGGGCCGGGTCATTCGTGACGAAGAGCACGATCAGCGGGATCGCGAAGCCGAACAGTGCACTGGCCAGACCCTTGGCTGTGTCGCTGATCAGCCAGGTGATGTAGCGGCCATTGCGCGTGAGCCGATGCGGTGGGGTCGTGGTGGTCATGGGTCGATACTAGATGCGCACGTTCTATTGCGCAATTGTTCTTGCGCAATTTCTGGTGCGGATAGGATCGAGGCATGGCGGATGAATCTCCGAAGCCCGTGCATCCCGACGCGAGAAATGCGACGTCGGCGATGCTCAAGGCGTACGCGCATCCGCTCCGACGCCGGATCGTGAAGGCCGTCGGTGCACGGGGACACGCTCGTGCTGCCGATATTGCCGCTGATCTCGGCGTTCCAGCGAACAGCGTGAGCTTTCACCTGCGCGTCCTCGCGGATGCCGACCTCATCGAAGAGGCGCCCGAGCATGCTCGCGACAAGCGTGATCGGGTGTGGAAGGCCGTGGAGACGGCATGGAATGTCGGGTCCCCCGAGCATCCGGTCGAGGACGAGGTGCTGGGAAATGCACTCATGGCGTCACTTGTCGATGAGCATTTCGACATGGTGCGGCGGGTGATGAGGTGGGCGCCCGATTATGTTGCGGGTCGAAACCCGGCCGTGCACGGTACCTTCTCGCAGCGCAATCTGCGGCTGACAGAGGCAGAGTTTCGTGAGATCGAGCACCGCATCAACGACGTAATCCACGAGATCGCAGACGCCCACGACCCTGATGATCCCGACGGCCGCGTCTGGACTCTCGACATCATCGGGGCCGACGACACGATTTGACGGGCGTCCGCTGCCGCCGCCGCTGCCGCGCCACCGCCGCACGTGCACAACTCCTGAAAAAACAGAAGAATCGGCCCGATCAGGGGCTGTACGCACCCGATCGAGCCGATTCTTCAGGAGTTATGAACGGCTGAGCCGTCGCCAAGCCCCTGACCCCTACGGCGTCGCCCGCCGGAATGCCAGGAACGAGACCGCGGACAGCACCACAATGGCAACGAGTCCCCACAGCGCGAGCCCGACGGCTCCGAGGTCGAGGATTCCGATCCAGACCCGCTCCCACAGCTCGAGCCGCGTCACGAGGAAGGCGATGCCGACCAGGACGAGTGCCAGTGCGACGCTCGCGATCGTCAGCACCATCGGTCCCCAGCTCTTGTAGATCGTCGCGCCGGTGAATCCGACGACGAAGAAGAACAGCGCGAGGGTGAAGTAGACGATGAGGGCCCCGAGCGGTCCGGTCTCCCACACCCACGGCAGGTGGAACACATAGCCGTTTACGCCGTAGCCGTTCGTGAGCAGTTCGATACCGCCGCCGATGAGGAAGATCAGCCCCATCAGGCCACTCGCGAGGATCGCCGTCAGCATCGTTCCGAGGAAGAACTCCCGCCGGGTAATGCTCATTGCCTGAGAGAACGGGAAGGTCAGTGTCATCGCCGACATGCCGACGGCGAAGAACACCCAGAGCGGAGCCTGCCCGCCGCCACCGTACTTCGGGGTGTCGATGGGGATCATCGCGTAGATGAGAACGGAGATGAGCACGGCGCCGCCCAGAACAATCAGCGGCACCCAGATGAAGGTCTGCTTGTTGATGAACTGCAGACGGATGACATTCAGTGTGCGGGACATCAGCGAACCTCCTGAGTTTCTGCGCCGGCCTTCTGGGTCAAGCGGACGATGAGCTGTTGCAGTGAGACGGGTGCGAGGTCGAGCCCGGATGCCGAGACCTCTGCCCTTTCGGCGTCGGACAGATGCCCGAGCACGGTGACGGATGCCACGCGTCCGAGCGCTTCGCGATGCAGAATGTCTCGGCCGGTGGCCCAGGCATCGACCTTCGCCGCATCGCCGACGACGGTGACGGCGCGATCACGCAGCGTGTCAGTGTCTTCATCGAGCAGGATCGTGCCGCTGTCGATCACGATGACCTTCTCGATGAGATTGGAGACCTCGTCGATGAGGTGCGACGAGAGGATGATCGTTCGAGGATGCTCGGCGTAGTCCTCGAGCAGGCGGTCGTAGAAGATCTGCCGGGCTACGGCGTCGAGGCCGAGGTAGGGCTCGTCGAAGAAGGTGATCTCGGCACGCGAGGCGAGGCCGATGATGACGCCGACAGCCGAGAGCTGCCCGCGCGAGAGTTTCTTGATCGTCTGCTTCATCGGCAGCTGGAAGTCGCGGATCAGCTGATCGGCCAGACCCTGATCCCAGTTCGTGAAGAAGAGGCGAGCGGCGCGGAACGCGTGGCCCGGAGTCGCATCATCCGGATACTTCTGACTCTCGCGGACGAAGCAGACCCGACTGAGCACGCGGGCGTTCTCGTACGGGTGCTCGCCGAACACCTTCACGTCGCCCGACGTGGCGAAGTTCTGGGCGGTGAGGATCGACATGAGTGTCGTCTTGCCGGCGCCGTTGCGGCCGAGCAGCCCGTAGATGGAGCCACCCTCGATCGACAGCGACACATTGTCGAGCGCGTTCGTCTGCTTGTAGTGCTTGGTGAGGTTCTTCACCTCGATGACGGCGGTCATGCGGGCGTCCCTTCGGTAGTGGTTTCGGATGCACCTGCTGCAGCGCGTTCGCGCAACAGGGCTGCCAGATCTTCGGCGCCGAGCCCGAGCGTGCGGGCCTCGGCGAGCAGTGGGTCGAGGTAACGGTCGGCGAAGGCCGCACGGCGCTCGCCGAGCAGCAGTTCGCGGGCGCCGGAGGCAACGAACATGCCGATGCCTCGTTGCTTGTACAGCACTCCCTTATCGGTGAGCATTGCGACTCCCTTCGCGGCGGTGGCGGGGTTGATGCGGTAGAAGGAGGCGAGCTCGTTCGTCGAGGGCGCCTGGGATTCCTCTTCCAGTGAGCCGTCGAGGATCGAGTCCTCGATCTGCTCGGCGATCTGGAGGAAGAGGGGCTTTCCTTCTTCAATCACGCATTCCTCCTGCAGTTGGTCGGTTACTTACTCGACTAACTAACCATCTAACCCGAGTGTGTGTCAAGTCCTCGAGCAAACCGCGCCCTGCACAACTCCTGAGATCTGCCAACTGTTGACGTAGCCACGGCCTGATCGGGCCGGCCTGGCTCAATTTTTCAGGAGTTATGCACCGGCGACCGGGCCGCGGTCGTCAGCCGCGGAGGTCGCGAGCGCGCAGCGCGAAAGCGGATGCCGCGGCCAGAGCCAGCGCGACCCCCCACGTGAGCGCGAGCCCACCGGCATCCACACCCTCAGCAAGAGGGGACTGGCGGAACACCCATGCGTACGGCGACAGCGCGTTCAGCCACTCCAGGTCACCCGACTGCTTCGCCAGTGCCTGCAGAATGTACGCGAGTACGGCGATGCCGGCACCGACGCCGGTCGCCCAGATCTTGCGCCCGGTCGCCGCTCCCGCGAAGAGAGCCGCCGCAGCAGTGAGGAAGGCGAGCCCGGTCAGCGCGGCGCTGGCGCCGATAAGGCGCACGGGATCGAGCTCGAGTTCGCTCGGTCCGTTCAATGCCCACACGACGAGGCCCGAGAACGCGCCGAGCCACAGCAGCCGCACCAGGACGGCGAGCCCGGATTCCCAGGCGTACTGCATGCGTCCGATGCCGTGGGCGAGGTCGAGTTCGGTGCGTCCGGACTCCTCGGCGCCGGCGAGCGCGGCCGATCCCCAGATGACGCTTGCGATGGTCAGTAGCAGGAAGCCCATTAGCCCGTAGAACGTGGCCTCGGTGTAGCCGGCT
Organism: Microbacterium sp. A94; assembly: GCF_051842855.1. Lineage (NCBI taxonomy): Bacteria > Bacillati > Actinomycetota > Actinomycetes > Micrococcales > Microbacteriaceae > Microbacterium > Microbacterium sp. A94. Next base: position 664,349 of record NZ_JBPXMU010000002.1, read on the forward strand.
CCGGTGGCGATTTGGCTGTACCCGAGCGTGTCGACCAACTGTTTCGGGAGCGACTCGATCAGCTCCGTCATCTGATCGCTGGCCCCGAACGTGGGGTAGATCGGCAAGTAGAGGAAAAGAACGGCGGCGATGCCGATCGACCAGCCGAGAAGGCTGCGCCATGATTCGCGGATGCTGCGCCGAAATACCGGCAGGAAACTACGCATGGTCAGCCTCTTTGCCGCCGGGGGTCGAGGAAGAAGCATCCCCGTACAGTCGCAGCACGGACTCCTCAAGATCCGGCTCCTCGACGGTCAGCTCGCGCACGTCGTATTGCGCCAGCAGCTTCACGAGGGGGTCGATCGCCCCTTCGATGGTCGCGGACACCTGCACGTCTGCGGCGGCGGCGGTGACTTCCAGCGCGTCGATTCCCGGCACTCTTTCGAGCGCGGCGCGGGCCGCCGCAGCATCCGTGCCCTCGACGATGACGCGCACCCGGCGTACCGATCCGAGGCGAAGCGCGGCGATCGGGCCGTCGGCGACGATGCGTCCCGCGCTGAGGACGGCGACCTCGTCGGCGGTCTGTTGGATCTCGCTGAGCACGTGCGAGCTGAGCAGCACGCTCTGGCCGGCAGCACGCGCTTCGCGCACGAGCTGCAGGAACTCGCGCTGCATGAGTGGGTCGAGTCCGCTGGTCGGCTCGTCGAGGATGAGGAGCTCGGGGCGGTGCATGAACGCCTGGATGAGTCCGATCTTCTGCTTGTTGCCCTTCGAAAGTGTGCGCACAGGACGGTTCAGATCGACGCCGAGCCGGTCGGCGAGATCGTGCGCTGTTCGCAGAGTGGATGCTGCATCGCCCGGCCGTCCGGACACCTCGGCGTAGAACGACAGCAGTCGGTGGCCACTTGCGCGCCCCTCGAGGTGCAGTTCGCCGGGGACGTAGCCGATGCGCCGTCGAAGTGCCGAGCCTCCCTGTCGGGGATCCTCGCCGAGCACCCGCACGGTGCCGGAAGACGGCCGAATCGTGTCGATAAGCGTGCGCATCGTGGTCGTTTTGCCAGCACCGTTTGGCCCGATCAGGCCGAACACGCTCCCCTCCTGCACGCGCAGGTCGAGTTCGTGCAGGGCGACGCGCTGGCCATACGTTTTATGCAGGGCTCGAGTTTCTACGGCGGCGGTCATGGTCGTTCCTCCTCGGGAACGGGAGAGGCGCCCAACGCTGTGCGCGTTGCATCCAGGAACGCGTCGGAGGCGTAAAGGCCGTGGGTGAGCAGTTCCATGGTCGGAAGCGTCGAGCGCAGGAGGCCTGTGGGGCTGAGGTAGTCGGCGCCTAATGCGCGGGAGATCTGGGTGCGCATCACGACGGGCGCGAGCCCCATGAGTGCCAGGATGAGAGTGGTCATCTCTGGGTCGCTCATCGGTTCGAGCAGGCCAGCGGCGTTCTGCTCGTCGAGCACCTTCCGGGTGCCGGAGAGGATGCTGTCGAACAGCCGATCTGCGGCGGGTGAACCGTCAACGAGCATGCGTCCGAGGTAGTCGATGTAGGGGCCGTAGCGGTCGAGGTCGTTCAGGGCGGCGCGGATGCGGTCGCTTGTCGGGGCATTAATCAGCTCATGCGACTCGTCAGTGAAGATGCCGGCGACGTACTCGTCGCAGATGCGACGCAGCGCCTGCTTGTCGCTGAAGTGATGCACGATCAGGGCTGGGCTGACTTCGGCCTCGCGAGCGATGGATCGCAGGCTCGTCCCATCGAAACCGTCGCGAGCGAAGGCGACGATGGCCGTGTCGCGGATGCGAGCGCGAGCGGTGAGGTCATCAGGTACTGAACGCATGTACAGCAGACTAAACAGATGTTCAGCCTCTGTCAAGGGTATGCACTCGCTGTGTGGTGGGGTCATAACTCCTGAGAACTGTGCCGGATTCGGGCGAAAATGGAGCTTCGACCCTCGCCGGCGCGAAAACCTCAGGAGTTGTGCACGCGTCGACGGCGGGGTTCGAGACGGAGCGCGAAGGCGCGTAGCGGCGGTCGCGGGCGCGTAGGTTGGGGAGGTGCCCGACTTTGCCTATGACCGCCTGTGCCGATTTCCCGATGTCGAGGCGAACAATCTGCAGGCCCACGACGCCACCGATCTGCTGTTGGTCGAGTGCGCTCTCGCGCTGGTCGAAGAAACTGGGCTGAGTGGTTCCGAGATCACCGTAATCGGCGACGAGTACGGTGCAATCACGCTGGCGCTGACGGATGCTGGGTTCACGGGCATCCGCGTGCATCAGGATCTCGCCACCGGGCGTCGGGCGCTGGCCAACAACGCGCAGGTGCTTGAACTGACGGGCTTCGCATCCCATGAACTCGACGCGTCGCTGCTCGATGGGGCGAAGCTCGTACTGCTGCAGCTGCCCAAGTCCCTCGCCGAGTTGGAGGAGATCACGGATGCCGTCGCCCGCTGGGCCGCGCCCGATGTGACCCTGGTGGCCGGAGGGCGCGTCAAGCACATGACGCTCGCGCAAAACGAGGTGCTCGGCCGCAGCTTCGCCGAGGTGCAGCCCCAGCGTGCTGAGCGCAAGTCACGGCTCATCGTTGCGCGGGGGCCGCGGCCCGTGCCGGATCTGCCGCCGTATCCGCAGCGTGCGGAGCATCCGGACCCATCGACAGGTTCGGGGTTCGGGCTCACACTCGTCGCCCACGGCGGCGCGTTCGCCGCCAACCGCATCGACATCGGAACCCGGGTGCTGCTGGAAGTACTCTCCGACTCTGCCGGTTCACAACTCCTGAGAACTGCACCCATTCCGGCCGGAAATGCTGATGCATCCGCTTTCGAGGCGCAAAGTTCAGGAGTTATGCGCGGCGAGCACGTCGTCGACCTCGGCTGCGGCACCGGCGCCCTCGCCGCGTACTACGCGCTGCGCCACCCCGAAGCTCGGATCACCGCGACTGACCGCTCGGCCGCGGCTGTGGCATCGGCTCGCGCCACCATGGTGGCCAACGGCATCCAGGACCGTGTCACGGTCACGCATGACGACGCCGGTTCAGAACTGCCCGACGCATCCGCCGATCTCATCCTGCTTAACCCGCCGTTCCACCTCGGTGCCAGCATCCACGCGGGGGCTGCCACGCGGCTGTTCGAGGCGTCCGCTCGACTGCTCCGCCCGGGTGGAGAACTGCTCACGGTCTACAACTCCGCACTCGGATATCGGGCGGAAATCGGACGCATAATCGGACCCGCGGAGCAGCTCCGGCGCACGCCGAAGTTCACCGTCACGCGAAGCATTCGGCACTGATTTCGCATACGCGCAGATTGTCGACATTAGACAGAACTCCCGTTCACGCGACAAAAACAAGCGCCGTGACCGGATCGAGATTTGCCCCTGACCGGCCATTTTGTTACGTTGAAATGTAGGCCTTTTGGCCTGATGACCAGTCCGCGGTCACGTCCTTCATTCGATGAGCTGTGCTGCGAAGAGGCGTGGACGTACGGTCGATGTTCTTGCGGCGGAGCCGAATTCCGCCGTCAGTGCCGCGATGCAGCAATTTCGAACGGCCTTGTGAACTCGTCCCGGACGTAACCGAAGTGGGCTCCCGAAACCCGAAAAGTCGGTGAGCCGCCGGGGGAAACGTGACCGAAACCGCACTAGTTGCGCGCAATCTGTTCAAAGTGTTCGGGAAGAATCCGAACCAGGCCGTCCGTCGGCTGAAGGCCGGCGAAAGCCGCACCGATGTGATGGATGCCGGAACCGCCGCCGTCATCGACGCCAGCTTCGAAGTGAAGCGTGGCGAGATTTTCGTCATCATGGGCCTGTCCGGATCGGGCAAGTCCACCATCATCCGCATGCTCAACGGACTGCATGACATCACCGACGGCACCGTCACTATCGGCGAGGACCAGATCACGGGGATCCCGGCGGCTCGCCTGCGTGAGATCCGCCGCGACAACGTGTCTATGGTGTTCCAGCACTTCGCGTTGCTTCCGCACCGCACGGTCGCCGCGAACGTCGCCTACCCGCTCGAACTCAAGGGTGTGCCCCGCGCAGAACGTCTCGCGCGCGCTGATGAAGTTCTTGATCTGGTGGGGCTCACCGGCTGGGGCGATAAGTTCCCGTCTCAGCTGTCCGGTGGAATGCAGCAGCGCGTCGGCATCGCTCGTGCGCTGGCGGCGGACAGCGACATCTTGTTGATGGACGAGGCGTTCAGCGCCCTTGACCCGCTCATTCGGCGCGAGATGCAGGAGCAGTTGGTCGAGCTGCAGCAGAAGCTCCAGAAGACGATCGTCTTCATCACGCACGACCTCAATGAGGCGATGTTCCTCGGCGACCGGATCGCGGTCATGCGTGACGGACGCATCGTGCAGATCGGAACGCCCGAGGATATCCTCACCGATCCTGCCAATGACTATGTCGAGCAGTTCGTGCAGGATGTCGATCGCGCCCGCGTGCTGACGGCATCCAATGTCATGGAGCGTCCGCGACCGGTCGTCGCCGACAATGCCGGCCCGCGCACGGCGCTTCGTCAGATGCGGGATTCCTACATGTCGGCCGCGTATGTCACGGGTCGTGACCGCAAGCTGATCGGCATGGTCAGCGACCGCGACGCGGTGAAGCTGGTGCGCAAGGGCGAGACGTCACTGACGTCGATCCTGAAGCCCGTGCCGCTGAGCGTCTCAGAAGATGACGTGCTGATGAACCTGTTCGTTCCCGCTGTCGAGTCGCAGTTGCCGCTTGCGGTTCTCGATTCGGAAGGGCGACTGACCGGCGTCATCCCTCGTGTCACGTTGCTCGCGGCCCTCGGCCCCGGCCCGAACTCGACCGAGGAGATTACCCTGCCGCACCTGCCGGTGCCGCAGGCTGAGATCGACGCCGTTCTGGAGGCGGCAGAGGATGCCGTCGCCGGCGGCGCCGCGATCGAAGGGGAGGTGCGCTGATGGATGGGTTCCGCATTCCGATCGGCGACGCTGCTAAGGTCGTCGTCGACTGGGTCAAAGACAATCTCGAAGGCCTGCTCGACTTCATCGCCTTCGTCGTCAAGTTCCTCGTCAACGGCCTTACCGACCTTCTGGTCGGCACTCCGTTTCCGATTCTGATCGCTCTCTTCGCGGTCATCGCCTGGCTGGTGCGTTCGTGGCAGATGGCCGTCGGCACCGTGATCTCCTTCACCCTTATCGTCGGCATGGACCTGTGGGAGCCGGCGATGCAGACGCTGTCGCTCGTGCTGGTGTCTGCCGTCGTCGCCATTCTGATCGCGATTCCGCTGGGTATCTGGTCGGCGCGCAACAGTACGGTGCGCGCAATTCTCAAGCCTGTACTCGACTTCATGCAGACGATGCCGGCGTTCGTGTACCTGATCCCCGCGATCGTCTTCTTCAGCATCGGCGTCGTGCCGGGGCTGGTTGCGACCGTGATCTTCGCGCTGCCTCCTGGCGTGCGACTCACCGAGCTCGGCATCCGGGGTGTGGATTCCGAGACCGTTGAAGCTGGTCAGGCGTTCGGCGCGACGCCGTCGCAGATCCTGCGCGGCATTCAGCTGCCGCTGGCGATGCCGACAATCATGGCCGGCGTCAACCAGGTCATTATGCTCGCACTGTCGATGGTTGTCATCGCCGGTATGGCCGGTGCGGATGGCCTCGGAAAGATGGTCGTCGAAGCTATCTCGACGATCAACATTCCCAAGGGGGTCGAAGCTGGTCTCGGTGTCGTCCTGATCGCCGTCTTCCTCGACCGCGTGACCTCGGCGCTCGGCACGCCGAACCAATTTCGCTCGTCCCTGCTTGGCATCCTGTCGCGTCGCCAGGCGGAACGTCGTGACGAGGCAGCGGACGCCGAGGCCGAGGCTGAGCGTGAGACCGCTTCGACACCGCGCCGCGGCGCGGCCATCTGATCACCCACGTACTCTCTCCCTACCCATACGTAACGCAGCAGAACATACGAAAGGAAGCACCATGAAGAAGTACCGGCACATCACAGCCATCGTGGCTCTCGGAGCCGTAGCATCCCTCGCCCTCGCAGGTTGCGCGGGAACCCCGAACGACTCGGGTGACGCAGGCGCAGACGGCGACAGCGCTGAAAGCGCTGAAATGGGCACGATCACGCTTGGCTTCATCCCCTCCTGGTCGGATGGGCTGAGCATGGCGTACCTGGTCCAGGACCAGCTCGAGAAGATCGGCTACACGGTCGAGCTCGAGACGCTCACCGAGGCGGGCCCGCTGTTCACCGGCCTAGCACAGGGCGACATCGACATGTTCCCGTCTGCATGGCCTGAGGTCACGCACGCCGAATACATGAAGACGTACGGCGACGACCTCGAAGACCTCGGCGCCTACTACGAGAACGCCAAGCTCACGATCGCCGTGCCCAGCTACATGGACATCGACTCGATCGAAGACCTCAAGGGTGCGGGCGACCGCTTCGACGGCCGGATCATCGGCATCGAGCCGGGCGCGGGCCTGACGGCGAAGACGCAGGACTCGATGATTCCGGCCTACGAGCTGGAGGACGAGTACACGCTCGAGACCTCGTCGACCGCTGCGATGCTCACCGTTCTCGGCGAGGCCATCGACAACGAGGAAGACGTCGTCGTGACGCTGTGGCGTCCGTTCTGGGCCAACAGCACCTATGACGTCAAGGACCTCGAAGACCCGTTGGGTGCGATGGGTGACGCGGAGACGCTGAACTTCATGGCACACAAGGGCTTCGCTGAGGAGTTCCCTGAGGCGGCTGCTCTCGTCGAGCAGATCAAGCTTGACGACGACCAGTACGGCGCACTCGAGGACCTCGTGGTCAACGAGTTCGGCGAAGGCCAGGAAGCTGAAGCTGTTGACGCGTGGCTCGAGGAGAACGGCGACCAGTTCGACTGGGTCGTCACCGAGTAATTCACTCTCCTGAAGGGGGCGTCGCGTAGCCCGCGGCGCCCCCTTTTAGCATTACCGATAGAAGGAGAATCTGCATATGAGTCGACGCACCCGGATCACGGCCGTCACAGTCTTCGGGGCGGTTGCGTCCCTCGTTCTCGCGGGATGCGCCGGCAGCGCCGTCGACGGCGCCGGTGCATCCGGTGGTGACGCAGACAAGGGGACGATCACCCTCGGGTATCTTCCGTCGTGGACGGACTCCCTCAGCACCTCCTTCCTGCTTCAGGACCAGTTGGAAAAGCTCGGATACACGGTCGAGTTGCAGACGCTGACCGAGGCAGGTCCCCTTTACACGGGCCTCTCCGAGGGAGATGTGGACATTTACCCCTCGGCGTGGATCGATGTCGCGCAGAAGGGCTACTGGGACCGGTTCTCGGACGATCTCGAAGATCTCGGCACGTACTACTCGGAAGCGAGCGGCATGCTCGCCGTGCCCTCGTACGTCGACCTCGAATCGATCGCCGATCTGAAAGGTCAGGCAGACCGCTTCGACGGCAAGATCTACACGATCGAACCGGGATCGGGTGCGGCGACGTATGCGCAGGAGTCGCTGCTTCCGGCATACGGACTCGATGACGAGTATGAGCTGGTCACCTCCTCGACGCCGGCAATGCTCACTGTGTTGGAGGATGCGATCAAGAACAAGGAAGAGATCGTCGTCACGCTGTGGCGGCCGTTCTGGGTGAACGATGTCTTCGACATCAAGGAGCTTCAGGACTCGGAGGACGGATACGGAGAGCCCGAGGGCCTGCATTTCATCGCGCACAAGGGCTTCACCGAGGAGAACCCCGAGGCTGCGGAGCTCATTGAGCAGATCAAGCTCGACGATGAGCAGTACGGGTCGCTCGAGAACATGGTCGTCAACGAGTTCGGCGAGGACAATGAGCCGGCCGCGATCGACGCGTGGCTCGAGGAGTACGGCGACCAGTTCGACTGGGTCGTCACCGAGTAGTTCACTCTCCCCCGGGCGCAGCCTCGGGCGGAGTTCGCAGTGATGGGCGGAGCGTTCCGAGTGGAGGCTCCGCCCATCGCTGCTTTCTCCTCCCATGCGAGCGGCACCTGAGCGGCGTAGCCTGGCCGATATGGACGGTTTCGCCGCTGTCGACTTCGGATTTGCTCGCGAAGTGCTCCAACGGGGCATCGCGGCGCTCTACCTGGTCGCGTTCGTGTCGACGCTGAACCAGTTCCGACCGCTGCTGGGCGAGCGGGGACTACTGCCCGCCCCGGAACTGCTCGAGTGGGCATCGTCTTCGAAGGCGAGAAGACGGATGCTGCGCCCGACCCTGTTCGGTCGCATCCGCTATACCGATCGGCGTCTCGCCGTCCTCTGCTGGGCGGGCATCGTCCTGGCAGTGGTCCTCGTCGTCGGCATCCCGCAGCTCGGCCCGCCCTGGGTGCCGATGGTGTGCTTCCTGGCGCTCTGGCTCGGATACATGTCGATCACCAGCATCGGCCAGAGCTTCTACGGCTTCGGGTGGGAGATGCTGCTGCTGGAGGCCGGGTTCCTCGTGGCGTTCCTCGGCTCTGGTGATCAGCCGCCGCCGACCGTGGTGATCGTGCTGCTGTGGTGGCTGCTGTTCCGCCTGGAGTTCGGTGCGGGAATGATCAAGATCCGTGGTGGGCGCGAGTGGCGCGATCTCACCGCCCTGACCTACCACCATGAGACGCAGCCGATGCCGGGGCCGCTGAGCCGGCAGGCGCATCTGCTGCCGCGCTGGTTTCACAAGGGTGAGGTGCTGGGCAATCACTTCGCGCAGCTGGTGGTGCCGTTCTTCCTGTTCGCACCGCTGCTCGGGCTGCTCCCGGGAGCTCCTCCGCAGCTGGTCGAAGGCTCCTCGATCGTCGGCGCGGTCGCCGGTGGCATTGTGCTTCTGACACAGCTCTGGCTCGTGGTGACGGGAAACTTCGCCTGGCTGAACTGGGCGACGGTGGTGCTCGCGTTCTCGGCGATCGGGCTGCCGGGATTCGGCGGGGGTGGCCCTTCTGAAGGCTCTCTCCCGCTCTACTGGGTCGTGATCACCTCGGCTGTCGGCATCCTCTATCTCGCGCTCAGCTGGCCCGCGCTTCGAAACCTGTTCGCCCGTCGTCAGCTGATGAATGCGAGCTTCAACCGCTGGCAGCTCGCGAACGCCTACGGCGCGTTCGGCACGGTGACGAAGGAGCGGATCGAGATCGTCGTCGAGGGGACGCTCGATGAGGATCCGGATGCCGCCCACTGGCGCGAGTACGAATTCACAGGCAAGCCGGGAGACGTGCGGCGCGTGCCGCGCCAGTTCGCTCCGTACCATCTGCGGCTTGACTGGCTGATGTGGTTTCTGCCGCTCGGGCACTCACTCGACGACTGGTTCACCCGGTTCCTGGCTCGTCTGCTCGAAGCGGATGCCCCGACGCTCGCGTTGCTGCGCCACGATCCGTTCGCGGGGGAGCGGCCGCAGTGGGTGCGCGCGGTGGCATACCGGTACCGCTTCGCCACGCGTGCGGAGCGGCGAGCCGACGGCGTCGTTTGGGTGCGCGATCGGCGGCGCATGGTGGTACATCCGGCGCAGCTGCCGGGGTGAGGGGCGGTTGCCGGTCTCAACCCTCGGTAGGTGGCCGAGGCGCGGCGATCTCCCGCGCGACCTGCTTCTCGAGCACCTGCACGGCTTCATCGGACAGCACAATCAGGCCTTCGAGCTCGTCCCGCACCCGCTTATAAGCGAGGTTGCGTTCAGCCTGGGTGGCTGATTCGTCCACAGCGACTTTCAACAGCTTCTGTGCACGGTCGAGCTTCTTGCGCTCAGGCTCCGTGAAGGTCGAATCGCGCAGGCGCCGGGCATCCTTCTCAGCGATCTCGAATGCGACGGCGTAGTTGCCGACAGCATCCAGATACTCGGTGATCTGCTGCTCGCTCACCTTGGCATCAGCGGATGCCGGACGCAGAGCATCTGCGGTCTTCTTCGCCCGCAGGAACGCCGCGGTCAGTGGCTGGCGTCCATCGCTCATAGCGGGGAAGGCGATGAGCTTGGCGACGTCGAGTTCGTAGTCGAGCCAGCGCGCGGTGATCTCGTCGTGCTCGGCGAAGAGTCGCTCCAGGAGCTGATTCGACGGCAGCCGAGCGTCGGAGTCGATCTCTTTCGGTGCGTTCCTGACGGGGCCGCTGGAACCACGGGCAGCGATCTGAGCGGCCTTGAGCTCGCCCTTCATCCGCAGCGTTTCCATCCGGCGCTGATGCCGCCGCTTTGCGCTCTGCTCCCAGGCTTTTGCGGCACCGCCGCCCATCGCCATGATCGGGAAGATCAGCCACCAGTAGCTACCGGCGAAATCCCACAGGCCTCGGAAGAACTCATCCATGATGCGCCCAGCCTACTGCGCCGCCCGTTTCCCCTCCGTCCCCGGCACCAGGTGCGAGTGGGTAGTTGTGGCTCAAGTTTCCGGAGAAATTGAGCCACGCGCGCCCACTCGCAAGCAGTGCGGAGCGTTACTCGGCGCGGGTGAGTTCGCCGAGCTTCTCGCCGGAGTCGTTGAAGGCCACGAGAACGTCGCCGTCGACCTCGACCGCACGAACGCCGCGCAGCCAGTCATCGACACCTTCACAAGCCTTCAGCGTGGAAGCGAACTGCGCGAGGTCGATCTGGTCGCCCTCGACGGTGAAGCTGGTGAAGATTCCATTGCAGCCGTCGTTGCCCGTTACTGCACCATCGGCGGTGAATTCCAGGTGGGGCTGCCCTGCGGCATCCTCACCCCAGGACCCGAGCAGTTCGGCGACGACGGGGTCATTCGGGTCTGCTGAGGATGTGGGTGCGGATCCCGGTGTCTGGCCGGCAGCACAGCCGGTGATGAGCAGAGTGGCGGCACCGACCATCGCGGCCAGCGTGAGGATTCTGGGGGTTCGTGTGCGCATGGACGTCATCGTAGTCGGCCCCACCTGGAGACGAGCGGGAAGGTTGAGCGACCCGTTGTAACCGAGCCAAGAAGTGGGGAGAAGTCCCCATACATGTGACAGAACGGAGATCTACTGTTGGCTTCTGAGAGTTTGCTGGGTAGTCTTGCGGAGGTTTCTGTGTTCGCTCTGCGGGCACGGAGTCCGCGATTTTCTGAGGAACGACGAGCAGTTTGTCGCTTCGGGACCATTATTCGCTACAGATGAAGGACATCGACTTTATGAAGAACAGAGGGATGGTACGTCGCCCGCTGGCTTTGACAGCGGCTACGACGATTGCCCTAGGGGGGCTCTTCTTCGCGGCTCCTGCTTACGCTGCGGACGAGCCGAAGGCCGACGCAACTCTTAAGGCGCCGGGCGCGTCGGAAGACGCGCCGTCTGAAACTGTCAACGAGGCAGCCGCAGCAGCGGAGGTCGTTGCCTTCGGCGTGAACGCCGCTGGTGAAGATGTTGTCGTTGTCGCAGGCGACGAGGCTGCGACCGACGATGCAGCCGTCAAGGCCTTTACCGATGCAGCCGACATCACCGGTGCAAAGGTCGTCACGATCGTGGCAACCCCGAAGCTTTTCGCAGGCGATGACATCGTCGGTGGTCAGGGCTACTTGATCGACACTGGTGCCGGCCTCGGTGCCTGCTCGGTCGGTTTCTCGGCCTTCTCGCCGGAGGGTGTCCCTGCGCTTCTGAGCGCCGGCCACTGCTCGCTCGATTTCAACTCTGGTGACCTTTACGACCTGACCGCGCTTTCGGTTCCCTCGGAGGAGCCTGCCGTCGGCGGCCCCGGGTTCGAGGTTCCTAATGCAGTTACCGAGCTCGCTGCGTTCACCTTCGGTCAGTTCGGTGGACCGAACAACACGACCGGTGCACAGGGCGACGTCAACGCGACCGATATCGCTGTTATGACGCTCAACGAAGCCGGTGACTTTAACCCGCTTCCCGCTGTGACCAACTGGACCACGGCTGGCGAAGACCTCAGCTCGCTCGCTGAAGGCACTGTTGCAGTCAAGAGCGTCGGCGCACCGGTTCACGGCGATGTCAGCAAGAGCGGCCGTACCACCGGGTTCACCACTGGAACGATCGATGAAAACGACCTCCTCGACGGCTGGGCCAAGATCGAGGACCGCTGGGTTCGCGGCTTCTCCAGCGACACCGTCGCAGGCCCCGGCGACTCGGGTGGCGCTGTCATCCAGGGCACGACGGCTGTCGGTCTCATCAGCGGTGGCGTCGAAGCTTCGGCTGACCAGGAGCAGTGGACCTGGGCAACGTCCCTCGTCCACGGCCTTGAGCACACCAACGGCTACACCGTTGCTCTCGACGTGGATGCTCCCACGGTGACCGACCCGGCTAGCGGCTCGACCGCCATCGTCGGCTCGACCATCACGGGCAAGGCGCCCGGTGCCAAGACGGTTCGCGTCTCCGGTGTCGGCGATGCATTCAACGTCTCCGTTTCCAACGGCGAGTTCTCGTTCAAGGCTCCCGGCACACCCGGTGACTACGACTACAAGCTCGTCGCATCCAGCGGCTACAGCAAGTCGGAGACCACCTCCTACTCGCTGACCACGAAGTTCGCACCTACCGCGACTCCGGTCATCACCTCGCCTGCTGACGGTGCAAGCATCGACAGCACCGTTACGGCAGTCAGCGGAACCGGTCTTCCCGGTGCCGAGGTTGTTGCAACGGTCAACGGCACGGAGTACACCACCACGGTCGACGGCTCGGGCAACTGGACCATCAAGGGCCTCGAGCTCAAGTACGGCAAGCACAGCGTCAGCGTTGTGCAGACCGCCAACGACGACACCTCGGATGCCGCAACTTCGGCCTTCTCGGTTGTCCCGGTGGCACCTGCCGTGACCTCGATCACGAACGGCACCACGTTCGCGCACGACAACGGACCCTCCGCCCTCTCGGGCACGGGCATCGACGGTGCAACTGTTACCGTGAAGCTCAACGGCGCCGAGCCTGCAGCCCTGGCTGCTGAGAGCGGCTCCTACCCGGCTGAGGTCGTTGATGGCAAGTGGACCGTCAAGTTCGACGCTGCACTGCAGCCCGGCTCCTACACGGTCTCTGCAACGCAGAGCATCGAGGGCGTCGCATCCGCACCCGTGAGCCTCGCGTTCTTGGTTCTCGTCGAGCCGGCTCCGGCTCCCACCACGCCTCCGGCACCTGAGCCCACCACGCCTCCGGCACCCGGTGGCGAAGGCGGCAACGGCGGCGAGGACGACAACCTGGCCACGACCGGTACGGACATGATCGTGCCCCTGAGCGCCTCGGCTGGTGCCCTGGTTCTGCTCGCCGGTGGCATCACGCTTCTGACGATTCGTCGTCGCAAGCTGATCGAAGGCTGATAAGCACTGAGTAAAAGGCGGGCATCTCTTCGGAGATGCCCGCCTTTTGCGTTGGTGCTGGCATCCTCCTGGCGACGCGTGCCAAGATGACCACGACGCGGCTCACTCCGGGCTGGTCCCGAACGGGAGGAACTTCAGATGCAACTCGCCATGGTCGGACTCGGCAGGATGGGCGCCAACATCGTGCGGCGGTTGATGCTCGATGGGCACGATTGCGTCGTCTACGACGTGAATCCGGATGCTATCGCCGCACTCGTCGCGGAGGGGGCCACGGGCGCAGACAGTGTGGCCGACCTCGCCGCCAAGCTCGAACCGACCCGCGTCGTGTGGATGATGGTTCCCGCCTCGCTCACCGGAGCCATCGCTGAAGAGGTCGCGGCGGTTCTCGATGCCGGCGACATCCTCATCGACGGCGGCAACTCGAACTATCGTGACGACGTGCGCCGTGCGGCCACACTGCGTGAACGCGGCATCGAGTATGTCGACATCGGCACCAGTGGCGGCGTTTTCGGGCTGGAGCGAGGCTACTGTCTGATGGTCGGTGGCACGGAAACGGCCGTCGATCACATCGAGCCGATCCTGCGCACGATCGCGCCCGGCCCGGGCGACATCGAGCGCACGCCCGGCCGCACCGGCGACCTCGCACCCGAGGAGCAGGGATTCCTGCACTGCGGCCCCGCGGGCTCTGGCCACTTCGTGAAGATGGTGCACAACGGGATCGAGTACGGCATCATGGCCGCGATCGCCGAGGGGCTCAACCTGCTCAAGAACGCGGATGCTGGAGTGCGCGAGGCCGAGCACTCCGCAGAGATTGCCCCGCTGGAGGAGCCGGAGTTCTACCAGTTCCCGATTGAAACCGACAAGGTCACCGAGCTGTGGCGTCGCGGATCGGTTATTTCGTCCTGGCTGCTTGATCTCACGGCGGCCGCGCTGCAGGAGGATCCCACGCTGGATGGCCTGGCGGGTCGGGTTTCAGACTCGGGTGAGGGCCGCTGGACAGTCAAGGCTGCGGTCGACGTGGGCGTGCCCGTGCCGGTGCTTGCCTCAGCGCTGTTCGGACGGTTCGCGTCACGTGACGAGGATCAGTTCGCGAACCAGGTGCTGTCAGCGATGCGCCTGCAGTTCGGTGGGCACAAGGAGCTGCCAGCAGGCGATGTGCTCGAGGCCGGCGCGCGCAAGGCCGACGCCGGCTGAGGTCGTGGCAGCGTTCGGTCAGCGCCCGAGCTTCTCCGCGCACGGCACGCAGTGCTCGGCGAACGGACGCACCCGCAGACGCGCGAGCGGGATGCGTTCGCCGCAGTTCGCACAGACGCCGTAGGCGCCGGCATCCATTCGCGCGAGCGCGTCATCGACCTGCTGCAGTTCTTCGCGAGCACCCTCGAGCACGCCGCTGAGGCGGGACCACTCAGCTGACAGCGGCACGCCCTCTGGATCATGTTCGTCATCGTCGCTCTGACTGCTGCGATCGTGGGTCAAAGCGGTGAGCGTGCTCGCAATCACATCGGTGCGATCGCTTGCCTCACGGCGCAGCATTTCAAGCAGGGTGCGCAGCTCACTGTCGGTCATGCTCATACCCTAGGGCGCGTCATGCGCCTTCCGGTCATTCAACCCGCTCACACGGTGACCGATCGCCCTCCGGTGTTCGCCTGCCGACCAGAGTGACGACCCTGCACGTAGGCCGAAGCGTTTACGCCCTGGCGCGTGCGCGCCCTCTTCGAGGGGATGGCGTCGACGAAGGCATCCACCTGGTCTTTGCGGGAAGCGAGCACGAGCGCCGTGCCGGTGCCGGAGTCGTCGATGATCACCGCGCGGCTCTCGGTGATGCGCTCGGCCGCGCCGATGCCGAAGCCGCGGATGAACCCGCTGCGCGCTCGGCGCTTCGCACTCTCGGGATGCCGTAGGTATCGCTCGCGCTCTCGTTTCCACCAGGCCCGCATCGCGACCATCGCCTGCACCTCAAGGCTCGCGGTGAGGCGTTTGGCCTGCTCGACGTCGGAGGCGAAGCCGATGAGGTACAGGATCATCCCGGTCGCCGCCTCCGAGTACATCGGACGGATCGTGCCGAGCGCGATACCGATGCCGGCGCCGAGCTCACGGATGTCGCGCGCATACGACCCGGTGAACAGCATCCGCTCCTGAATGATCTCTTCCCGCGCCTGCCCATTCTTCGCGCGTTGCGCATCGAGCCGGGCCTGCTCGATTCCGTACTTCACCATCAGCCGCTCGGCATGCTCGGTGAGGGCTTCAGCCTCTTCCGGCGTCGTGCTTTCGGCCTTCGCCAACAGTTTGCTGATCAGGTCGATCTTGGCTTCGCTCATTTTCGTCTCCTCCGTCTACGATGCCGACCAGTATCCAGCGGGGGTCAGACGTTGAGAGCTCACCACTTGCGAGTGGGCGGTTGTGGCTCAATTTCAGCGCAAAACAGCGCAAAACAGCGCCACAACTGGACACTCGCAAGCTGTAGGGGAGGGGACGCGGGAGTTAGCCGAAGAGGAGAGTTAGAACCGTCGAGCCGCCGCCGATGAGGATGAGCGAAGCGATCGTCACCCAGGCAATGATGCGCATGCGCCTGTTGCGGGGCTCGCCGAGCGATCCGTAGTCCTCTTCGTTGTCCTTCACCTCGGCCAGCTCGCTCACGCGAGGCCCTCGACGCCGCTGGCAGCAACAGGCTCCGTGACGGTCGGGCCGAAGGCCGCCGGCAGCGTCGCCTGCGAAGTCGCACGCAGCTCATCCGCCGAAACAGTGAACAGCCCGGTCACCTCGAGGTCGGCAACGCTGTCGGTCACGCCGATGCGCAGCACCGGGTATCCGCGGCCCTCGCACAGGCCCTGGAACTTCACATCATCCTCACGCGGCACCGTCACGATGACGCGGCCGGTCGATTCCGAGAAGAGGGCGGATGCCGCATCCACCCCGTCGCGCTCCATCAGCTCGGTCAGCCACACGCGAGCACCGAGGCCGAAACGCATGACGGCCTCGGCAAGAGCCTGGCCGAGGCCGCCCTCCGAGAGGTCGTGCGCCGAGGAGATCAGCCACTCGTCGCGGGCTGCAGCAAGCAACCCCGCGAGGTTCTTCTCGCCGGTGAGATCCACCTTCGGAGGCAGGCCGCCGAGGTGCTGGTGCACGGTATCCGCCCACGCCGAACCGGAAAGCTCAGTCGAGGTCGTGCCGAGCAGGTAGATGTTCTGGCCCACGTCCTGCCAGCCCGAGGGGATGCGGCGTGAGACGTCGTCGATGATGCCGAGCACGCCGACCAACGGGGTCGGGTGGATCGGAGTGTCACCGGTCTGGTTGTAGAACGAGACGTTGCCGCCGGTGACCGGGGTGCCCAGCTCGAAGCATCCATCCGCCAGACCGTCGACGGTCTGTCCGAACTGCCACATGACCTCGGGGTTCTCGGGGGATCCGAAGTTCAGGCAATCGGTGATTGCGGTCGGGGTCGCACCCGTGACGGCGACGTTGCGGTACGCCTCAGCGAGAGCCAGCTGCGCACCCGCGTACGGGTCGAGCTGGCAGTAGCGGCCGTTGGCGTCGGTGGAGACCGCGAAGCCGAGGCCGGATTCCTCATCGACGCGGATCATGCCTGCGTCGTCGGGGAAGGCCAGAGCGGTGTTGCCCATCACGTAGTAGTCGTACTGGTTGGTGATCCAGCGGGTGTCGGCGAGGTTGGGCGAGCCCACCAGCGCCAGGAACTGCTCACGCAGCACGTCGGCGTCGTCCGAGCGGGGCAGCAGCTCAGCAGCATCCGCCTGCAGTGCGTCGATCCACGTCGGGTAGGCAACCGGACGGTCGTAGACGGGGCCGTCGACGGCGACCGTCGACGGGTCAACATCGACGATGCGCTCGCCCTGCCAGTCGATGATGAGGCGGCCGTCGCCGGTGACCTCACCGAGCACGCTGGTCTCGACCTCCCACTTGGCGACGACCTCGAGGAAAGCATCCAGCTTCTCGGGCGCGACGATCGCCATCATGCGCTCCTGCGACTCCGACATGAGAATCTCTTCGGCAGTCAGCGAGGGGTCGCGCAGCAGCACGTTGTCGAGCGAGACGTGCATGCCGGAGTTTCCGTTGGCTGCCAGCTCGCTGGTCGCGCACGAGATGCCGGCAGCGCCGAGGTCCTGGATGGCCTCGACGAGCTCGGCCTTGTAGAGCTCGAGGCAGCACTCGATGAGCACCTTTTCGGCGAAGGGGTCGCCAACCTGCACCGCGGGGCGCTTGGTCGGGCCGCCGTCGTCGAAGGAATCGGATGCCAGGATGCTCGCGCCGCCGATTCCGTCGCCGCCGGTGCGGGCACCGAACAGGACAACCTTGTTGCCGACGCCGGTGGCGTTGGCGAGCTTGAGGTCTTCGTGGCGGAGCACGCCGACCGCGAGCGCGTTGACCAGCGGGTTCGCCTGGTAGACGGAGTCGAAGACCGTCTCGCCGCCGATGTTCGGCAGCCCCAGGCAGTTGCCGTAGAAGGAGATGCCACTGGTGACACCGTGCACGACGCGCGCGGTGTCAGGGTGGTCGATCGCGCCGAAGCGGAGAGCATCCATGACGGCGACCGGGCGTGCGCCCATCGAGATGATGTCGCGGACGATGCCGCCGACGCCGGTAGCCGCGCCCTGGAACGGTTCGATGAAGGAGGGGTGGTTGTGTGACTCGGCCTTGAAGGTGACCGCCCAGCCCTCGCCGACGTCCACGACGCCGGCGTTCTGGCCCATGCCGACCATGAGCCGTTCCTTCATCTCTTCGGAGACCTTCTCTCCGAAGCGGCGCAGGTAGTTCTTCGACGACTTGTAGGAGCAGTGCTCCGACCACATCACCGAGTACATCGCGAGCTCGCCTGAGGTGGGGCGGCGGCCGAGGATCTCTTTGATCTTCGCGTACTCGTCGGGCTTGAGTCCGAGCGCCGCGTACGGCTGCTCCTTCTCCGGGGTCGCGACCGCGTTCGAGACGGAGTCGGGGACGTGCTTCACAGTCGCGGGGGCAGCAGCAGCTTCGGGGGTCACGCGCACTCCAAGATCAGGGCCGGCGGGGCATCTCCAGTCTACTTGCGTAGCGGCGGGTGGTGAGCTGGGGGAGGAGGCCGGTCGCTGGGTGGCTGCCCGGGCTGCCCGGGCTACTCGGTCGTTGCGGTCTGCCCGGTCACTGCCCGCGCATAACTCCTGAGAAACCGGCGGATTTGGGCGGATTTGCTGGGAATAGCCGCCGGACCTGCCCGAACTTCAGGAGTTATGAACGGAAATGAACGCGCACCTCGCAGCTCGCAGCTCGCAGCTCGCAGCTCGCAGTGCCGCAGCGCTCAGCTCGCAACGCGCAGCGCAGCTCGCAGCGCGCAGTGCCGCAGCGCTCAGTACCGCAAGGCCTCGCGGGCGAACATCACGATGAGCGGATCATCCTCGCCCCGGCGACGGCGGCGAGCAGACAGTTCACCCAGCTGATCGAGCACCTGTTGCGCCCGGAAGGTCGCGTGACCGATGTCCTGCCGTGTGAACCGCCATCCCGTAGACGACCGCCAGCCGCACACCTCAAGCCCGAATGCGACGGTGCGCCAGCGCTCATCGTGTGGTGTGCCGTCTGCGATCGCCAGCAGATGCAAGACTGCCGCATCCGTCTCGGCGTCACTGAGCTTCCGCAACAGTCCGCCTGCGACGAGACGCAACTGACTTTGCGGGTCACCCAGTGCCTTCTTGGCCGCAGTGCTCAGCAGCAATCGTCCCTTCTGCACGCGCACGAGCCCGATGCGCTGGGCGGTCTCGCGCAGATTGGCCATCGGCGGTGTGAGGTCTTCACGGTTGCCCTTGCCGATCCAATCGTCGAGCCACCCGAGTTCGGTCATGCCGTCAAGGACAGTGGCCGGCGGCATCCACCCCGCCGTTGTCAGGGCGAGGCCATTCGCGCCGACGGTCTGCATCAGCCATCCGAATGGCCGGATAATGCGCGCCGCAGTCTCAGCGTCGATCTCATTCGGCTCGAGCACGCCGGTGCGATGAAGGTGTTGACGCAGCTCAGAGCGGATGGGTGGCGGCAGTACCGATGCGAACTCGGCGATCGGCGACGCCTCGTGCACATCTCCGGGACGCCGGTGCGCTTCGATCTTGACGATTCCCGACATGTCGTACGGTGCGATGCCGGACTCGCCGGGGTTGAACAGGAGATTCAGCTCGGTCTGCACGCCGATGAGGTCGAACATCCCGGGGTCATGAGGCGCCCACGGTCCGACTGTCGTGTGGATCCAGTCAGTGATGGATGCATGTTCCGGATGCTGCGGATCAGCAGCAATCGCGAGCTTCTCGGCGTAGCCGTGCGGGCCTCCGGAATCTTCGAACGGTCCGCGATTCGCGCCGTCAACGAGCACGACCGCCGTAAGCGCGGAGTCGGAGGGGAGTTGGTCGATGACGTCGAGCCGATGTATCCAGCCGTCGCCGAAGTCGTACTCATACCAAAGCGGACCGCCGCCCTGCAGAACAACGCCGACCGTGAAGTCCTCCTCGGAGAGGGCGCCTTCTGCGGTGTCTTCGAAGTCCGGGGATTCCCAGCGCCTTGCCTGGCCCGGCAGCGCAGGCGCAAACGGGTCGGCGTCAGTGAAGGCGTGTAGGTGCGATTCGCGCCACCCCATGATCGTCTGCAGCGCGAGGTGCAGCATCCGCAGCCGGGCGGTTCCTTCGATGTCGAATGTGCGCCAGATCTCGGGCTCGCTGCCGATGAGTGTCACGCGCAGGCGGTAGCGGGTCATGTGTCGAGCGTAGAGGGGAGCTCCGACGTTGAGCGCCTTCGCCGGGTGGCTGCCCGGGTGGTTGCCCGATTGACCCGGTCTGCCCGATCGACCCGGGCTGCCCGGCCGATGCCCGCGCATAACTCCTGAGAAACAGGCGGGTATGGGCGGAAACGGGCGGATTTGCCGGGAATAGCCGCCGCGCCCGCCCGAACTTCAGGAGTTATGAACGGGAATCAACGCGACCGCCCAACGACCCGCCAGGTGAGCGGAACGATGCCGCCGAGAGCTGCGATCTTGATGGCGTCGCCGATCAGGAACGGCACCACGCCGAGTCCGATCGCCGTGATGATGTCGACGCCGAGGAATGCCGCAAGCCACGGAACGCCGAACGCATAGATCGTCAGCGATCCGAGTGCCGCGAGCCCGAGCGTCGACAACACGGTGCGGGCGGAGCGGCGGCGTGCGAGGGCTCCGACGAGCAGGGCCGCGGCGACGTAGCCGGCGATGTACCCGAACGATGAGAATGCCCAGCCGGATGCTCCGTGCGCGAACAGCGGGATGCCGAAGAGTCCGAGCGCAAGGTAGATGCCCGCGCTCGCGGCGCCTCTGGAGGGCCCGAGCGCCACGCCGGTGAGCAGCACGGCGAAGGTGGCCAGCGAGATTGGAACGGGAGTGAACGGCAGCGGGATCACGATGTAGCCGGAGACCGTGATGAACGCGGTGCCCAGCAGCGTCAGGGCGGCGCTGCGCGCGCGGGTGCCAGCGACGAGATCGGCCAGCACGGGGACGCGGGTGCGGGTGGCGGATACGGACATGGTTCCTCCTGATTGACATCCTGAACACTGTTCACCTGAACGATGTTCAGTACACTAGCAGGATGAACGCACCCCTCCGCTATGCGAAGCCCGACGTCGTCGCGGCAGCGATGCGCGTGCTCGCCGAGAACGGCCTGCCCGGTCTGTCGATGCGTCGCATCGCCGAAGAGCTTGAGGTGCAGGTCAGCGCGCTGTACTGGCACTTTCCGAACAAGCAGGCGCTGCTCGCGGCCGTGAGCGCGCAGATCGTCGATACCCCGGAAAGAGCCCCAGAATCGGATGCCGCGGCAGGGCTCGCCGCGATCGCGACAGCGCTGCGCGACCGGCTGCTCGCTCATCGCGACGGCGCGGAGATCGTGTCGAGCTCGCTCGCTCTCGGCCTTCTCGGTCTGCCCAGCAGAACGGCCCTCATCCAAGCTGCGGGCGGCCTGGGACTCGACGACGCATCCGCGCCCATCGCCGCCGACACGCTCGTGCACTTCGTGATCGGCTACACGTTCCACGAGCAGCAGCGCCTCTACGCCGCCGTGGTCGGTGCGGCGGATGCTTCGGTCGACCTCGATCCCGCCAGTGTGAACGAGCAGACGGATGCCTTCGGTGCCGGCCTCACGATGGTGGTCGCCGGCGTTCAGGCAAGCGCCGCCGTACAGGCAAGCGCCGCCGCGCAGGTAAAAACCACCGCGTCCTCGCGTCCGCTCGAGTGAGCGGACGCGAGGACGATTTCGGGGCGGGGCTAGCTGCGGTCGTCGCGGAGACCGCGGCCGGTCAGTCCGTCAGCCCGTATTGCTGAAGAAGCTGCCCGACCACAGTGTTCTCGACGTGCTTGTGCACAACATGCTTCCCGATCTTGCCGCCGGGAATCTCGAGCTCCTTGCCGTCGCGCAAGCGTTCGACGGCCTTGAACAGCGCACGGACGTCGTACGTCGAGTTGAACACCTCGGGGACGCCGCGTTCGACGTCGAGCAGTGTGTACACGGCCTCCATCGAGGTGCGCACCGAGTACTCGGTGGTGAAGATGCAGTCGCGCTCCTGCGACTGGGCGAACTGACCGATGAAAGCGAAGTTGGTTGAACCGCCGGGGATGACGGCCGGACGGTCACTGTGTTTGCGAGGCATGAAGAATGCGGTCACATACGGCATCATCACCGGGACGGTCTTCGCTCCCGTTGCGGCGAGCTCGTCGATCTGATCCACGGGAACGCCCATGTGGTAGAGCCATTCCTGCGTGATCTCCTCGCCGGTGCAGTCTTGCATCGGCTTCTTCACGTAGTCGCCCTCGTTCTCGGGGAACAGGCCGTAGACCCATACGACGATCTGGTCCGCCGGCTGCTTCTTGAAGTGCGGCTGCCGGTTGACGGTCCACGACATGAGCCAGTTCGAATCCATGGCCGTGACGATTCCGCCGGTAACGACCTTGCCGCTAAAGGGATCGCGCTTCGAGATCTTCTGGATGTACTCGGGGATGCGCGCATCGAGGGTGGTCACGGTGGCGGATTCCCATTTGGTCTCCGGGATATGCGCGCCGAACACGTCGGGGTTGCCGAAGGACTCGTCCTTGGCGGCGATCCGGCGCCAGAGGTCCCAGGCGGGGGCAGGTCCCGTGTTCAGCGCCGCGGGGGTTTTGTGGTCTCCGTCGTTCGAGTTCTCGGTGAGCGACCCGATCGTCATGAACAGCAGGTCGTCGGTTGTGAGATCAATCTGCTTTTTCTCACCATGCTCGACGAGGTGGATGCGCGTCGCCTGCTTGCGCACTTCGTCCTGCTCGATCGCGAAATCGACGTCGGTGATGACCGTGCTGTAACGGAAGACCACGCCCTGCTCTCGCAGCCAGGTGACGATGGGCATCACGAGGGATTCGAACTGGTTGTACTTGGTGAACTTCAGGGTGGAGAAGTCCGGCAGGCCCTTGATCTGGTGGATGAAGCGGTGAAGGTACAGCTTCAGCTCCAGCGCGGAGTGCCATTCCTCGAAGGCGAACATGGTGCGCCAGTACAGCCAGAAGTTGCTGTCGAGGAACTCCGAGGTGAAGATCTCGTTGATGCGTTTGTCCTCCATCTCTTCCGGCAGTGCCATGAAGAGGCTGGAGATCTCCTTCTGCGCCTTGTCGCTCAGGTTGAATTTGAAGTCTGTTCCGCCGTCTTCGCCCTGGTTCTTCGTGGTGCGTCGGAGCGTGGAGTTCGGGTCGTCTCTGTTAAGCCAGAAGAACTCGTCGAGAACGCTGGCACCCTCGATCTCGAGCGAGGGGATAGAACGGTACAGGTCCCAGAGGCATTCGAAGTTGCTCTCCATCTCGCGTCCGCCGCGGATAACAAAGCCCTTATCGGGAATGTCGAGGCCATCGAGGGCGCCGCCGGGAAGGGCCTGCTGCTCGAAGATGGTGATCTTCGATCCGTCCATCTGAGCGTCACGGATGAGGAATGCTGCGCCGGCGAGCGCGGCGAGGCCGGACCCGACGAACCATGCACGCTTCTCATCCACGCCCGCGGGTTTGCGCGGTTTGGCGAAAGCTTCGTAGTTACCGCTTGTATAACGCATCAAATCTCCCCCTGAGGTCAACGGTGTGCTTACGCTCGTAAGCTATCGCGATGGGGGTGCAAGCGGTCGGCTCGGCCGTGATTTCATCCTTCTCATCACCCGGTCCTCAACCCGGGCGGCTGCCGCTTCACCCGGCTGGGATCGGAGGGCGGAGGCGGCCTATTATGCGTCGGCTCCTGCGGGGTTCTCGGGCGCAACCGGACGGCCGACGACCGGCCCACCTGCATGCGGCGGAACATCACCCGTTGCCGCCGCCTGCACAGGCACCCCATCCCACACCGTGCGATCAGCGAGGAACGCATTGCCTGCCCACTGCGCCGGGGCCACTGCGGTGTTCCACTGCTCCTTACCGAACGCGACGATGCCCAGCCACACCGGCGGAATCAGCCAGAAGGCGACGAAGCCGGTCTCCTTGCCGAGCTTCATGCCGATGCGGTACGCGGCCACGCCGCCACCGACGAAGAGCGCCAGCGAGAAGATGAAACCGATGCCGATCCAACTGAGCAGGATCGCTCCGCCGAAGCAGTAGAGCACGAGCCACGGGCTGAGGTCGCCGAGCTTGAAGAACACCATGAAGTTGTATACCGGGACCCAGGCCTTCCACGTGCCCTGCACGCCCGCTTTTGCGAAGACTTTCGACATGAAGAATGCCGTGACGACATAAACGAGTGCGCCGACGATGACCATGCCGACGAGTGCTGCCATGTATGCAGCGAGCATGCCAGAGTAGATGTCCATCTTTTCCCCTAACGAGACACGTGAAACAAGCTGTGTCCAGTCATGCAATCAGGAGGCGCTCACAGATCGCTCACGCGCACGCACAGCTCCTCACACGCACGCACAGCTCCTCACGCGCACGCATCGCGCCGGTCATCGCAGTGGTGTGAGCGTTCTGTGAGCGCACGGTGCTGAAATGTGTTCAGAGGCTGGAATTCACGGGGGGAACATCATGGGGAGCACAATGACCCGCAGATCTGTACCGACGCGTATCGCTGGGGGCGCGCTCGCCGTCGTCACCGCTGCGATGCTGACGGGATGCTTCGCCAACCCGCTCGACGCGATCGTGGAGAATGCGACGCAACAATCGGCGCAGAATGCGGCGGAAGACATCATCAAGCAGGTGACCGGCGGCGAGGCTGGGATCGACATCGGCGAGTTGCCGGCTGACTTCCCCGAGGAGATCCCGCTGGTCTCCGACAACATCCTTCAGAGCATGACGTTGCCCGAGGGCACGATGGTGATTTTGGATGATTCGCGCGGCATAGACGAGGTCGCCGCACAGGTGAAGGCGGACTTCGCCGACTGGGAGGAGGTCGCCTTTGTCGACATGGACCAGATGGTCAGCGCCGCTTATAAGAAGGGGGAGATAAACGTCAACGTGGCCCTCCTGCAGGGTGCGGATGACGAGCCGACGAGGGTGAGCTATATCCTCCCGAATCCAGAGGCGGAGTAGCCACGGCCGACCACAGCGTCATCGACTGACCCGCCGGTGCAGAGTGGTCGGGCTGCCCCAGCGTCAGCCAAATATCGGATGCCGTAGACCGCATCCCGAGCGTCTCGGCCTCGTGCGCGATGGCGTCGAGTGCGATGAGATCGCCGGATGCTGTCGCCACAGCGTGGCGCATGATGAAGCCGAGCAGGCCGCCGTGGCCGATCGCACTGGCCTCGTCCAGCAGCGCGATCGCATCGCTGAGCACGTCGCTGAGCGTGTGGGCATCGCTGGCGCCGCCCGGCGCCCGCACCGATCCCACCACTTTCGCTGCACAGTGCGCCAGCAGTCCGGCGAAGTAGGTGTGCTGGGCCTCCAGCAGCCAGCGCGCCGAATCCACGAGCATCCGTGCTGCGGCATCGCTACGCCCTGCCGTGTTCTCGCGCCATGCATCCGCCCATGCCCGCAGCATGACGACCTTCGGATCGGTGTCGGCGGCGGAAGGGACGGCATGGAATCGGGCATCCGCTTCCTCGGCGTGACCGGCAGCAAGCGCTGTGGCGCCGGCGAGGGCAAGTGCCGCGGGCAGTAGCCCGGAGGTATCGCGCCACTTCAAATGCACGGCAGCCGAGGCTGCCCCTTCGTACGCATCGTGCACATTGCCGCAGAGCAGGTCGATGAGAGCCAGCCCATACTCCCAACTGCCGAGGGCTTCGGGGGCGTGCACGTCGGTGTCGGCGATGGCCCTGTCGAAGCGGCGCCGGGCCGCTGTGATATCGCCGGTATTCGACAGTGCCATGATCGCGATGAGTTCGATGAGTGATGCGCCGCCGGGAACCAGCGCGATGATCTCGGCCGGGGCCTGGTGCAGCCGTTGCAGGGTCAGGGTGGCCTCTTCGAGGGGGCCGGTGACGACCGCGGCGTTCGCCGCGGTGATGAGACCGCGCACGGCCACGGCGTTGGTGGTGTCTCCCGGGGCGTCTGCGATTTCACGCGTCTGCCCGGTGATCACTGACCAGCGCAGCGCATCGCGTTGCAGGTGGGCGATCTGACCCGGGTCGTCGATCTCGCTGAGTGCCTGCTCGATGATGGCCAGCGCCGCGGGCGCGTCGTGGTGACGCAATCCGACGTGCTGCGCGTGTGCGAGCGCCGCTGCGGTCTGCTCCTCCGGCGTCGTCGCCGTGCGAGCAGCAGTCGCGAAGTGTGCGGCCGCCGCATCAGACTCGCCCAGCATGGATGCGGCGATCCCGGCGATCCGGTGCGCGGCGGTGTTGTCGGGTTCGAGGTCGATGACCGCTGCCGCCGCGCGCAAGGCGAGGCGCTCGTCGAACGCCCCGAGTGCGTACTGCGCGAGCTCCAGGGTGGGGGCGACGTCGACAGGTTCACCGAGATCGAGCGTGAGAATGTGCGCGTGGCGGCGGACGGCGGGGAATGCGGCGGCTTCGTCGCCGCGGAGCACAGCAAGCACCTCGAGTGAGAGTTCGTGCCAGAGAGCATCGCTGCAGCGGCCGCGGAGGAACTCGCCGTCGAGCGGATGCGAGAGCCGAAGCCACCCCGGGGCGGAATAGGCCACGACACCTGCCCGTGCCAGCATCCGTCGCTCGGTGTCTTCCAGTGCGGAGACCGGGTACTCCCCGGCGATCGCGATCTTCGCGGCCGTCTCGATGCTGGCCTGATCGAGGCCTTCGAAGCGCTCGCCAACCAACTGGGTGAGGCGCTTCGTCGAGGCGGGCTCGTCCTGCAGTTCCCACCCGTGGTCGGTGCGGACGAGGCGGTTCTCGTTTACCGATGCGGTGAGGATCTCGCGCAGGTGCAGCGGATTGCCCTGCGCGAGCGAGAAGATGCGGGGTCGGCAGGCGGGGGTGAGCGCGCCGCCGATGGTGTGGAGGACGAGCTCATCGGCGTCGGCGGAGGTGAGCGGTTCGACGGTGATCTCAGCGATGTCGCCGCTGTCGTACAGGGCACGGATGCCGTCGGGGGCGCCTTCGAGATCGGTGGCGGTGAGGAGCATCGGCATGCGCGAGTTGCGAATGAGCTGGCTGATGACGAAGAGGGATGCCTCGTCGAGCTGTTCCACGTTGTCAACCAGGAGCACAGTGGTCGAACGGTTGCGGGTGAAATGGTCAACGAGGGCGGCGGGAGTTATCCATTTCTCGGGGAGGATGCCGGCGAAGATGCCGAGCGGCACGGCATAGCTGAGCGGCGTCGCGATCAGCAGTGAGACCGTGCAGCGCTGCGCTTCGAACTGCGCACGGATGGCGCGCAGCAGGTGCGTCTTGCCGATGCCGTCCGGCCCGGTCAACAGCGACGTACGCCCACCCCGAACGATGCCCGCGAGAATATCGGGCTGATTCGAAGTGATGGAGTGCACCGGGGTATCGGCGATCTCGACGTCAACCGCGCCCGCGTGCGAGTGGGCGACCGTCGCGCTAGAAAGGCGCAGCAGCGACTCGGGAGGTTGATCTTGCAGCACCCCCAGGTGTAGTCGGCTGAGTTCGCTGCTCGGCTCGACGCCCAGCTGCTCGGCGAAGATCGTGCGTGCGCGGGAGAAGGCGTCGAGTGCCTCCTGGATGCGCCCGTCGCAGTACAGTGCCGCGATCAACTGGCTCCAGTGGCGCTCAGCCAGTGGGTTCGCCTCGAGCAGCGCATGGAGCTCGGAGATGACCGGAGCGCTGCGTCCGAGGGCGAGTTCGAGGTCGATGCGGTCTGCCATCGCGGCGGCCCAGAGCTTTTCGAGGCGCACGGATTCGGCGCGCAGAGCGGTGAGGTCGTGCAGGCCCGAAAATGCCGTTCCGTGCCAGAGGTCGAGTCCGTCGCCGATCAGGGTGGCGGCCTGTGAGAAGTTGCCCGCGGTCAGCGACATGCTCCCCTGCTGCACGAGCTGCTCGAAGCGTGCAGCATCCGTCTGGATGTCTGCCGGATCGATCCGGTATCCGCCATCCGCCCATTCGATCTCGATCGGCACCGCCGAGCGCAGCCGGGAGACCCGGGCCTGCAGTGCATGGATCGGGTCGCGGGGCGGAACGTCATCCCACAGCTCATCGATCAGCCGCTCTGCCGAGAGGGCGCGACCGCGAGAGACGACCAGGCGCGCGAGGAGTCCGCGTTGCTTTGCACCGCCGAGCGGGTGCTCGCGGCCGCGAGTGCTGGCCTTCACGGCGCCGAGAACGGACACGTCAAGCACTGCTTCACCCCTCCCCCTTGAGCTTGGGGTCACCATAGCAGTGGGGTGGGTGGCGTGGAGGAGTGTGACGGGTCTGCGGATCAGGCGATGTCGAGCCAGACCAGTCCGACGATGACCACGGGGTTCACCCCCGCCGAACCATCGCACGGACGCTGACGGCGAGTGCGAGCGCGCACCAGAGGAGGAGCACGATGAGGTCGCGCCCGTTCATCGGATAGGTGTCTGACAGCAGCCCCGCGCGGATGAGATCGGCGGCCGGTCGGAACGGGAGCATGTCGTGCACGGTCTGGAACCAGCCGGGGAGCCTGCTTGCCGGGAAGGTGACGGGTGAGAACAGCATCACGAAGAACACCAACACCTGCGTGACCAGTTGCGTGAGTAGCGGCGGCAGGACCACGGCGATCGCATAACCGATCGCAGAGGCGGTCAGTGCTGTCAAGACGGATGCCGTCAGAAGCAACGGCCAGTCGAAGGAGTAGCTGAATCCGTAGCGCAGCTGCGCCACGATCACGGCGACCGCGACGCTCGGGAGCATCACGGCAAGCCAGACGGTCAGATCGGCCGCCAGGACCAGTGGTCGAGGCACGGGCAACGCGCGAAGGTAGGTGAACGTGCCGCTTGTGCGCGCCTGGGCCACGCCGGTGGCGACCATGACGAGCCCGACGATCATGAGGATCACGGTGGGGGCACCGGTGGACAGGAACTGGGCGGATGCCGTATCGATGTCGGGGATGAGCAGACCGAAGCCGATGATGATTCCGGCGGCGAGAACCGCCTGGACGACGATGACGAACGGGAGCATGGCACCGGTCTGCGCCATCGTCCAGCGCAGCAGGGCCACGTAGCCGACCCAGAGGCCGGTGCGCTGAGGTGCTGGTGCGGAGGAGGTCGTCGGCGTGGAGAGCGTCGGCTGTTCAATCATCAGCAGCATCCTTCGTAGATGTATCGGCGCTCGCCGTCGCCGCGAGGTAGGCGTCTTCGAGCGTGGCCGGTGCGAGTGCGTACCCCTCGATGCGCTCGGATGTGCGGAGAGTCGTTGCCCACGCGACGGCTGCGGCGGCATCCGTCGCGGCGAGAGTCAGCAGGACCCGGCGTCCGGCTCGGACTCGTCGAATGATCGGGATCGGAATCTCGGAAGGCGATTCGGACGGGTCGGTACCGCCTGAATGCGTGCAATCCGGGTGTGTGCCTTCCGGATGCAGGGACAGCTCGAGTTGCAGATCCTGATCACTGGAGCCTCGGAGCTGACTGGGTGAACCTGCGGCGACAACCTTGCCGCGATCGAGCACGACGAGCGAATCGACCACCCGCTCGGCTTCCACGACGTTGTGGGTCACGAGCAAAACACCGGCGCCTTCGTTGCCCAGGCGTCTGACGATCTTCCAGAGGCGTCGTCGTCGTGCCGCGTCGACGTCGTTGGTCGGCTCATCGAGAACGACCAGGGGTACCGGGGCGACGACGGCCATGGCGAACGCGGTGAGTCGGCGCACGCCTCCGGATAATCCGCCACCGTCTGGCGTCGCCCGCTGGGTGAACCAGGGGCCGATATCAAGTTCCTCAGCGAGGGCGCGTGCGGCTCGTCGGGCATCGCCGCGGGACAGGCCCCGCAACCGGCCGGCGATCTCGATCGCTGTCTTCGGGGTGAGACCGTCCAGCGGTGCTTGCGTCTGGGGCTGGAGTGCGACGCGCCGACGCGTGTGGGCGGGGGCCGCGATCGCATCGACGCCCGCGACGCGGATCGAGCCAGCATCCGGGCGCAGCAATCCGACGATCTGAGAGACCAGCGTCGTCTTGCCGGCGCCGTTGTGGCCGAGCAGCCCG
Source organism: Microbacterium sp. A94 (assembly GCF_051842855.1). Taxonomy (NCBI): domain Bacteria; kingdom Bacillati; phylum Actinomycetota; class Actinomycetes; order Micrococcales; family Microbacteriaceae; genus Microbacterium; species Microbacterium sp. A94. Next base: position 693,972 of record NZ_JBPXMU010000002.1, read on the forward strand.
ACCACCTCTCCTGCCTGCACGCGCAAGCCGATCCCGTCGTTGGCGACGACGGCGCCGAATCGTCGGGAGAGGCCGTCCACTTCCAGTGCTGCGCTCATCTCTGCACGTCCTTCGAGTTCGGATACCAGCGGTATTTCACATACCGACAGTATCCAGATCCGCACGGTAGGTCAATCGTTAGGATGGCGAGATGGATGCTTCTCGCTCAGCGACGCGCACACCGCGGACCCGCGCCGAACGGCAGCGTGAGACTCGTGAGGCACTCATCCTCGCCGCGCTGGACGCGTTCTCCCGCGACGGTTATCACGCGACGAGCCTGGAGGGCATCGCGCATGACGCCGGGTTCTCCAAGGGTGCTGTCTACTCGAACTTCGCCAGCAAATCAGACCTGTTCCTCGCCCTGATGGACTTCAACCAGGAGATGCTGCAGGACGCCGACTGGGACCCGTTCTCGACCGCTGATACGGCCAGCGCCGACAAGACGGAACCGTCGACGGCGGGTGGTTTGGATGTCACGCAGATGGTTCGGGGGTTCGGCCTCGCGACGCTCGAGTTCATCGCAACCGCGGCCAGAGACGAGAGCCTCGTCCTCGCGCTGCGGGAGCGCATGCAGGTGATGATCGGCGCCTACGAGCGCATCGCGACGGAGGACCGACCGGCCGGTGAGGCTCTTCCCGCGGGTGACGTCGCGCGCCTCATGACCGCGCTCGATCAGGGGGTCACCGTTCTCGCACTGAGCGGCATCACCTCGATGGATTCCGCGCTCATTCGTTCGGGGCTGCGCCGGCTGATCGACCCAGCATCCGCTGCCGGTGACCCCGCACCGGAACGAGACGGCAGCACCGCTTCGTTCCCCGGAGTCGATCAGGTGCAGCGGCTGCTGCGGGATATGCCTGAAACCTGATGCCCTGCCGTGGGTATATGTCGCGGCGGATGCCCCAATATCAGCGCAGCGCCGCCCAGGCGAACATCGTCACGAGTGGATTCTGCTCGCCTCGGCCCCTGCTCATCGGTCCTGTCGGGAGGAAGCCGGCTCGGCGACGGTTGAGCCGCGCATGATGAGCGCGGGAACTAGGTAGTCGGCGGCGACGCCGTTCTCCGCGGTGCAGTCCAGGAGAGAGAGCAACCTTCGGATGGCCCGATGAGCGATCTCGATCACGGGCAGGCGCACGGTCGACAAAGGCGGATTCATATACCGAGAGAACGGATAGTCGCCCCAGCCGATGATCATGACGTCATCCGGGATCCGGACGCCGTGCTCGCGCAGTGCTGCGTATATACCGAGCGCGAAGTAGTCATTGCCCACCAGGAACGCGTCCGGCATGCGTCCGCTTTCCGCCAGGTCCGTGACCATGCGGTAGGCATCCTCGCCGCGCCAGGGAGCGGCGCCCCTGCTCGTGCGCCGGGAGGGGATCAGCACGGTATTGCGAGAATCGAACGCGATGTCGTGATCCTCGAGGGCGCTGCGGAACCCGGCGACGCGGTGCGCGACCGTGGAGATCTGCAGGTCTGCCTCGACGAGGACGATGTCGCGCGCGCCTCGCTCGATCAGCGCGGACGTGGCTAGACGACACCCCTCAGCGTTGTCGGTCGAGTACAGATCGACTTCCGCATCCGGCAACTCGCGGGCGATGATGACGAGGGGAACGCCGGCCCTCGTCACTGCGGTCCAGGGGTTCGACCGTCCCTGCACGGGCACCGCGATGATGCCGTCGACGCCGGAGCGCAGCGCCGCGTCCACCGCGGACTGTTCGCGCTCGGGGTCCTCGTTCGACAGCAGGAGGAGCAAAGTGTATCCAGCCTGGATGGCTTGCTCCTCGATCTCGGTGACGAGATCGTTGAAGAACGGGTTCGCGAGATCAGTGATGATCACGGCGATTGTCTTTCGCGAACCGAGCACGAGCGAGCGAGCGTCGGCATTGGGTACATAACCGATCCGCTCGGCCTCCGTCTTGATCCGCGCCCTCGTGCTCTCGCCGACGCCCGATAGATCGCGCAGCGCGCGCGAGACTGTGTTGACCGACAATCCGGTCGCGTCGGCGACATCCTGCAGGGTGCGCCGCCGGGGCGCTCCTGGGGTTCTGAGCATGGTGAGACTCCTATCGAAGCCCCCATTCTTACCGATGGGCGACAGGAGTGGGCAAGAGTCCGGTGTTTTCGGTGTTCAGTACTCCGCGACTACGACCTCGATCCGACCGATGAGGCACGGCGCCGTGGCGGTGAAGGAGAATGATGCCGGCCGCGCATCCAGCAGCACTTGATGTCGGATGCGCCGCGGCTGAGCACTGGCAATGCGGAATGCTTGCGGGCCGAGCCGCACCTCGGCATCGCCGGTGAACTCGAGATCGAGGAAGACGCCGCCGAAGCATGGCCGGGGCGGGGCCGCGAACGCGATATTCTCGCCCGGATACAGGTGCACAGCGCCGATGCGTGTTCGACGGGCTTGGCTTCGATGAACGGGAGGAGCCGTGCCGATGCGCATTCCGCGAGGTACTCCTCCAGGGTCGGGATACGCATGCGGTCTTCGTGCTTGCGCGCTCGGAGTCGGTAGTCCGATCGCAGCCGCGCGAACGGCACCTCGCTGATAAGGACAAGCGCGTCGAGGTCGTGCCCGGATTTCGTCGTCATCGTGCGGTTGAGGGACTCGTCGTGCAGAACGACCGCCACGCCGTCGGAGGTCAGCCGTACGTCGGTCTCGATGCAGGCGAAGCCAGCCCGCCGTGCGAGGCGCACAGCCTCGAGCGAGTTCTCTCCGGCGATCGTGCTGCCCAGGTGCACGCCGCGATGCGCGATGAAGCGTCGCGACGTGCACCTGGCCAGCATTTATCGTGCCGGGTTCGACAGATCCTCCGGCGACAGCAGTGCACCCTGCGCGCGCAGCGTGCGCTGCAGTTCGGCGGTGTCGACATCGCGCGGACGGATGTTGTCGCGTGCCGCTAGTGCGGCCGCGACCCCGGCCGCGTGCCCCGTCGCCGTGCACGTCGCTCCGACGCGCGCGCTGCCGAGTGCCTCGCGGTCGACCGAGATGCAGCGGCCGGCGGCGAGCAGCCCGTCGGTCGTCGCCGGCACGAGCGCCCGATAAGGGATGCCGTAGGGATCGGGCACGTACATGACGTGCGAACCGGCGAAGCCATCGACCGGGTGCACGTCGATCGGCCAGCCGCCGAGAGCGATTGAATCGTCTGGCTGTTGGGCGGCGCGGATGTCGTCACCCGTGAGGGTGGTAGCTCCCACCAGGCGCCGCGTCTCGCGGATGCCGATGGTCGGGGCTGTCTGCTGCAGCCTCGACTCCTCGAATCCGGCGACATTGTCACGCAGGTACTCGAAGAGCTGGAAGGCCTCGCGTCGGCCCTGTACCTCGGCGCGCGTGAGGTCGCGGTTGTCGGTTGCGTCGCCGACCACGCGCACCGAGTTGACCCACACGACATCCTTCTCGAGTCCGCCGAACCAGGGACCGCCGAACACGGGCAGCTCACCCCGGGCCTTAGCTTCACGCATGAGTTGCCGGTCAATCGTGACATCCTGACGCGCGGCCTCTGCATCATCCATGCCGTACTCATCGAGGTCGCCCGCTGCGGGACCCGTGCGGATGCGCGCCGGCTCGCCGGCCTCGATGCCCGGCGTCGTGCGCACGTTGGAGATGTACATTGGCAGCGTCATCGGCTGCAGCGTGTTGCCTTTGAGCCAGTCGTCGCCAGCGCGTGCGACGACATCGCCGTTGCCTGTCGCGTCGATCGTGACCGCTGCGCGGATCACTTGGCGCCCCTCGCGAGTCTCGATGATGCAACCGGTCACGGCGCCGTTCTCGACGATGGGGTAGGTCGCGAGCACGTGGAGCAGGAAGTCGACGCCAGCGTCGGCCAGCATCTCGTCGGCAACGAGCTTCATCTTCTCCGGGTCGGTCGACATCACCCAGCCGTCGTGGTCGACGGCGCCGCCGATCGCGGTGGCACGGCGCAGCCAATCTCCGCCCACTCCGTCCACGACGCGGACGCGGTCGGGTTGCAGCCAGGAGTTGTAACCGGCGAGGGTGATCACGAGGCCTTGGGTCCACATGCCGCCCAGGGCGCCCATCTCCTCCACGAGGAAGACCGAGGCGCCGGTCTGTGCCGCGCCGATCGCCGCGCCGACGCCTGCCGGCCCTCCGCCGACGACGAGCACATCGACATCGGCGATCACTGGCACGTCGCGTGCGGGTTCGGAGTAGGTGGGCGTGTGCGTCATTGGATTCGTCCTTAGTCATGCTCATGTGAGCGGAGTGGAAGAGGGTCTGACCTCAGTTAACTACCAGATGTTGACACATCTCAAGATGTGCGGAAAGATCAGAACGCTCATCTGAGCAACACGAAGACACGCGGAGGGTTGACGATGAACGCGAACGTACCTGACGATGGCGTGACCGAGGCGATCCTGCGTCGCTACTACCTCGACGACGCCACCAAACTCGACATCGCCGCCGAGTTCGGCATCTCGAGGTTCAAGGTTGCGCGACTGCTCGACGACGCCAAGCGGAAAGGACTCGTTCGGATCGAGATCACGCCGAGCGCCGCCGACGCCGATCGGTCGGAGCGGCTGCGCCGCGCGCTCGGGCTACGCCGCGCCGTAGTGGTCGGCGACTCCACCGATGCGGATGCCGAGTCTGTCCGGCGCGCGGTCGGCCGGGCGAGCGCGCGCTTGTTCACCGCCCTGGCTGGCCGCGAGTCCGTCGTGGGCATCTCGGCGAGCCTCGCCCTGATCGCGATGGGGGAGGAGATCGAGACGCTCGGTGAGAGCACGGTCGTGCAACTCTGCGGCGTGCATTCGGATGAGCTCGACGGTGTCGGACCCGTGGAGCTCGTGCGCCAGATCGCCGAGAAGACGTCCGGTCGCTCACGCGTCTTCTACGCGCCCTTCGTGACGCCCACCGCATCCTCGGCGCGCGACCTGAGGCGCGATCCTCGTGTGCGGTTGACGATGTCCGCCTACGCACGGCTCGATGTCGCAGCCGTCTCCGTCGGCGCATGGGCGCCCGGGGCCTCCGGGCTATACGACTCGCTCGCGCACGATGAGCGCGACGAACTCCGACGTGCAGGGGCGGTCACCGAAGTGTGCGGCATCCCGATCGACCGCGATGGACAGCCGGTGGCCTCCGCGGCGACCGAGCGCGTGCTCGGCATATCTTTCGACGAACTGCGTCGAGTGCCCGAGGTGATGGCGGTGGTACCGACCGCGGGCAGGGCCGAGGCGCTGAGAGCGCTCGCCGCCGGGGCACTAGTGACGAGCCTGGTCACGAGCGCTGCGGCCGCTGATGAGATCCTGGCCAACGCTGCGGCATAAGTGCCGGCATAACTTTCACTGGTTCATGGACCCCCGGAGCACGAGCTCCGGGGCGAAGTACTCGGTGATGGGCCCGGGCTCAGCGGAGCCGTCGATGAGCGCCAGCAGGCGCTTCGTCGCCCGTCGCGCGATCTCGATCGCGGGCAATCGCACGGTCGACAGCGGTGGGTCGAGGAAGCGTGAGAAGGGGTAGTCTCCCCATCCGACAACGAGCGTGTCGTCGGGCACCCGCAGTCCTCGTTCGCGCAGGGCGGCGTAGAGACCGAGGGCGAAGTAATCGTTGCCGACGAGGAAAGCGTCGGGCGCCGGCCGGGTGTCGAGCAAGTCGCTGATCATGCGGAAGGCATCTTCCCCGCGCCAGAGGGAAGCCCCGCGCGAAGAGCGGCGGGAGGGGACGAGTACCACCCGGTTCGGATCGAACGGGATGCCGTGCGCGTCGAGCACCTGGTGGAAGGCATCGAGTCGATGCGCGACCGTCGATACGTGGAGGTCCTCCTCGACGAGCACGATGTCGCGCGCCCCTCGCTCGATCGCCGCCTCGACGCTCATCCGGCGGCCGGCCTCGTTATCGTTGGAGTAGAGGTCGACATCGAGGTCGAGCAATTCGCGGGCCATGATCACCAGTGGGATGCCAGCCTTTGTCACCGCTGACCACGGGTTGGCGCGTCCCTGCACTGGGACACCGAGGATGCCGTCGACGCCGGAGCGCAGCGCGGTCTCGATCGCGATCTGCTCGCGCTCCGGGTCTTCGGCCGACAGCAGCAGGAGGAGCGTGTAGTCGGCCTTGACTGCGAGCTCTTCGACCTCACTCATGAGGTCACTGAAGAACGGGTTGGCGAGGTCGGTGAGGATCACGCCGATCGTCCGCCGAGAGCCGAGGACGAGGGATCGGGCATGCACGTTGGGCACATACCCGATCCGCTCGGCCTCAACCTTGATGCGGGACCGTGTCAAGGCGCTCACGCCCGGCTTGTCATTGAGCGCGCGCGAGACGGTGTTGGCGGTGAGGCCGAGGGCGTCGGCTACGTCCTGCAGGGTTCGCCGCCGCGGCCCGTCTGTTGTGCGCATCATGATTCGGTTCCGGCTACTCCTTGAGCTCGAGGTAGATGCGCAGCATCGGCGCGTCGTCCCCCGAGGTCTGCTCGCTGCGCAGCCGTAGCCAGTGCCCGAAGGTCGATACGGGGATCGAAAGCAGACCGACCGCCTCGGATGTCACGGGCACGATGAGATCGTGATCGATCCACTGAAGGCCGTTGGGAGAGATCTGCACGCGGAACTCGACCTCGGTCCCCGGTGCGGGTCGGAGGAACTGGACGTACCAACGGGCCTCGCCCGCCCAGCCCACCTCGAAGGGCTCGGTGGCGTGGGAGCCGACGAGATCGACGCCGCGTTCGAGGACGGCGCTCTGTGATTGACGCATGTTGCTTTTTACCAATCTGCCGAGATGACGACGGAGTCGAGGTAGAGGAAGTTGCGGTGAGGGCCAAGGGTGCGCACCGAGAAATAGAAGTTGAGCAGGCTCTCCAGCGACTCGTACTTCTCCTTGTAGGGCGGTACCGGCACATCACGCAGGTCGTAGACGTCGTTGTTGAACTGCAGTTCGACGTTCGACCGGGTTGTGGTGTCGATGAGGAAGCGCAGGTAGTGCCAGTTGACCTTGGTCGGCACTTCGTTGTAGCAGGCCTCCTGCCGCTGATCGTTGAGGTACGTCCAGTCGTCGGGGTTCGGCGCCGTGAAGTCGGTGTACTGGCTGTAGTCGTGCTTGCCCTCGAACCGCTCGTGCGGCGTGGGCTCGGCGACCGTCGGGTACATCCACTTCTGGATGATCCGTCCGTCCTCATCGGCATTCTGGAATCGCATGACGTTGTGGTAGCGGATGCCGTCGTGGTCGAGGTCGGTGGCGACGGTGAATGCGCCGAACTGAGCCTCGGTCGGGTGGGAGTTTGCATCCCAGCTGATGTCGCCGTAGGTGTTCTGTTCCTCGCCGCCGCCGAGATTCGCCTCGCCCTTCCAAGCGAGATACGCCTCGATCTGCAGGTAGCCGCGGCCGCTCATAGTGAGCCGGCGGATCGCCGTGGCCGTGTGGCCAGGCGCCTCGCGGGTGGCGAGCTTGAGCGAGTACGTGCCGGTCATGCCGCCATGCGTGCCCACATCGAAGAAGTTCTGATTGGACAGCATCGGCGGGCGCATGTCGCGGAAGTGCTCGTCCATCGAATCGAGGTCGCCGCGGCCGTTGTAGTTGCCGCCGAGCTCGACCCAGCCGTTGGTGCCTTCGTTGAAGTCATCGAACGTGAGGATCCGTGGGAGCGGATTGAATTTCGATAGACGCAGATCGCTGCTGCGGATCGCTTCCCGCAGGCTTGCTGCGGTGTTCGCGACATCGGGGGTGGTCACCAGTGACTCCTTGACTTCGGGCCCCGACAGCATTGCCGGGGCGATGTGAGCGCAACATTAGCGTTATCGTGAACCGCTGTCAAAGGTCATTCTCCCGAGCCTCGCGCAAACGCGCGCTCATATGAGAACCCTTGAAATTGCGCTGATCTTGACTAGCGGTTGACAATTTGGCTGAGATGCGCGAGGTTCATTAGCGATAACGTTCCGGTGGATCGAAGACGAGCCGGAACCCGAACCAGGGGTCGCAGAGGACCCCCACGGAGGTGAACATGCTGGGATACACGATTCGACGGGCGCTACTCGCCGTCTTCGTGCTTTGGGGTGTCGTGACCGTGGTGTTCATCATCGTGCGGCTCGTGCCGTCCGACCCAGCGGTTCTCGTCGCTGGAATCGATGCCACGCCGGAACAGATCGCCGCGATCCGCGTCAGGATGGGGCTGGATCAACCGCTGTTCGTGCAGTACGCCGGCTATCTCGGCGGAGCGCTCCGCGGAGACTTCGGCAACTCATATACGCACGGCGGATCGGCGATGGCACTCGTTCTGCAAGTGCTGCCGAATACGGCGCTACTCGCGTTCCTCGGCTGCCTGCTGGCGGTCATCGTGAGCTTCCCTCTCGGCCTGCTCGCGGCGATCCGCGTCAACCGGCCGACTGACCGCATCATCACCACCGGGAGCCTGCTCGCACAGGCCCTTCCCGGGTTCTGGGTCGGTGTGGTGCTCATGCTCGTGTTCTCGCAGACGCTGCGACTCTTGCCCAGCTCTGGATTGGGCAGCCCCGCCGCGCTCGTACTCCCCGTCGTGACGGTATCGCTGCCCTTCATCGCGATTCTCACACGCATGACCCGCAGTGGTCTGCTGGAGGTGGTCGGTGAGGGTTACGTCACCACGGCGAGAGCGAAGGGCCTGTCGGAGCGCACGGTGATCTTCACCCACGCGACGCGCAACGCGCTCATCCCTGTCGTCACGCTGGTGGGTCTGGAATTCGGCACCCTCCTCGGTGGCGCGGTCGTCACCGAGACGGTGTTCAGCTTCCCCGGCGTCGGCAGGCTCCTGGTCTCTTCGATCCTCGCCCGCGACTACAACCTCGTGCAGGCATGCGTCGTGGTCATCGCCGCCGGATTCGTGATCGTGAACCTGCTCGTCGATCTCCTCTACGGATTCCTCGACCCGAGAGTGAGGCTCGCGAAATGACCGGTGTCCCTCCCACTATCGCCATGCAGACGATGCAGCGCGCCCGCAAGGCCCGCCGTGGCGTCACCGCACGCATCGCGATACCGATCGTCGTGATCGCCCTGTTCATCATCGGCGCGATCGTGGTCCCGATTCTCTATAATTTCAACCCGCTGCACGCGGATGTGCTGCTACGACTGAAGCCCCCCGGGACGACTCTGCCGGACGGATCGGTCGCGATCTTCGGCACGGACCAGGTCGGCCAGGACCTCTTTGCCCAGATGATGATGGGTGCCAGGGTCTCACTCACCGTCGGCATCTCCTCGCTGCTCTTCGCGGGGGTGGCCGGTGTTCTCACGGGGCTGATCGCGGGCCACTTCGGCGGCTGGGTCGATAACGTGCTCATGCGCATCGCCGACGTGCAGCTTGCCTTCCCCGCGATCCTCCTCGCGATCCTCCTCGCCTCAGTGCTGGGATCGAGCCTGTGGAACGTGATCGTGGTCATCTCGATCACCAACTGGGTCGTGTTCGCCCGCGTCACCCGCAGTCAGGTGCTGACGCTGCGCAGCCGAGAGTACGTCGAGGCTGCCCGCACCCTGGGCGCGAGCGACTGGCACATCATCTTCCGTACGCTCTTGCCCGGATGCCTCGCCCCAATCCTCGTCGTCGCCACTGTCGAGTTCGGCCACGTTGTGCTGCTGGAGGCTGCGCTGTCATTCCTGGGTGTCGGCGTACCGCTCGGCATCCCGAGCCTGGGCTCAACGATCAGCAATGGCACGGCCTACCTCAGCACGGCCTGGTGGATCTCGACCCTTCCCGGTATCGCGCTCGCCGTCCTCGTGCTCGCCACGGGAGTCCTGGGCGACGCCCTGCGCGATCGTTTCGACCCGAAGTTGCGGAGCGCCTGATGACGATCTCACATGCACCGGAGGCGACGCCGTCGCCCTCGCGGCCCGATGAACTGCTCTTGAGCGTGCAGGACCTCCAGGTCGAATTCTCTACCTCGGCCGGGGTTGTGCGGGCGCTGGATGGCGTCAGCTTTGACGTCCGCGCCGGGCAGACCGTCGCCATCCTCGGCGAGTCAGGATCGGGCAAGTCGGTCACTGCGCAGGCCATCATGGCGCTGCTGCCGAAGCCCGCTGGGTCGATCGTCGGCGGCCGGATCCTCTACGGCGGCGTCGACCTTGCTGCGGAGCCCGTCGGCCGGGTGCGCGAGCTGTGCGCGACGGAGATCGCCATGATCTTCCAGGACCCGCTGAGCTCGCTCAACCCGGTCTACCGGGTCGGGTGGCAGATCGCTGAGCTGTTCCGCCGCCGCCGAGGCACTCCCAAACAGGAGGCGTGGGCGAAGTCCCTCGCACTGCTCAAGCGGGTCGGCATCCCGGATGCGGAGACGCGCATCCGCGACTACCCCCATCAGTTTTCCGGCGGTCAGCGCCAGCGCATCATGATCGCGATGGCGATCGCGCTGGAGCCGAAGCTCCTCATCGGCGATGAGCCGACCACCGCGCTCGACGTCACCGTGCAGAAGCAGGTCATGGACCTGCTCGCCGATCTGCAGGCGGAGACAGGGATGGGTATGGTGCTCATCAGCCACGACCTCGGCGTCGTCGCGGAGGTCGCCGACCGGGCCGCCATCATGTATGCCGGCCGGATCGTCGAGTTCGGCGGCATCCGCGAGGTCTACGACCACCCGGCGCATCCGTACACGCAGGGGCTGTTGAACTCCATTCCCAGCAACACGGCGCGCGGCGAACGGTTGACGCCGATCGCCGGCTCTCCGCCGAACCTGCTCGCCCTGCCGACTGGATGCTCGTTCCATCCCCGCTGCCCGTTCGCTACCGATCTCTGCCGCAACCAGGTGCCCGCGCTACGTGCGCCGGAGGGATGGGCGCCGGAGCACCTGGCGGCCTGCCACCGTTCCGAGGAGGTGCTCGCGCATGACTGAGCAGACCGTTCCCCTGCTGAGCGTGGAACACCTCAAGGTGTCGTACCCGTTGCGCTCCTCAATCCTGCTGCGCAAGACCGGCGAGAACGTCGCAGTCTCGGACGTGAACTTCGAAATCCGACCGGGCGAGACGGTCGGCCTGGTGGGCGAATCCGGTTCGGGCAAGTCCACCATCGCCCGCACCGTGATTGGACTGGTACCCGCGGCCGCCGGCGTCATCCGGTTCGAGGGGAATGACATCGCCCAGCTGTCGCTACGCCAGATGAAGGACATGCGGCGCGACATGCAGATGGTCTTCCAGGACCCGTACGCATCGCTGAACCCGCGGCTGACGGTCCGCGATCTCATCGCCGAGGGGTGGCGCGTGCACGCCGGCATCGTGTCACGTGATCAGTGGACGGTCGAGGCGAAGGCGCTCATGGAGCGCGTCGGTCTCAATCCGGACTACTCCGACCGGTATCCGCACCAGTTCTCTGGTGGTCAGCGCCAGCGCATCGGCATCGCCCGCGCGCTAGCCCTGCGTCCCAAGATCATCATCTGCGATGAGGCAGTCAGCGCGCTGGACGTATCGGTGCAGGCGCAGGTGCTCAACCTGCTCGAGGATCTGCAGGCCGATCTCGGACTCTCCTACCTCTTCATCTCGCACGACCTCTCGGTCATCGAGCACATCTGCGACCGCGTGCTCGTCCTCAACAAGGGCGTCGTCGTGGAAGAGGGCACCGCAAAACGGCTGTTCGATGATCCGCAGCATCCTTACACGCGGGCGCTCCTCGCGGCGGTGCCTGTCGCGCGCCCGTGGCTGAAGGAGACCCCTTGAGTGGGCAGATGATCGTGCACCTCGTGCGCCACGGGGAGTCCCTGTGGAACGTCGAGGGTCGCTATCAGGGTCAGCAGGACTCGGGCCTTACTGAGGACGGGCGCGCGCAGGCCGCGCAGTTCGCCGCGGCCTTCTCCCGCGAGGTGCCGCACCCCGACGTCGTATTCTCCAGCGACCTGCCCCGAGTGCGCGACACAGCCGCGAAGTACGTTGAGCGCGTCGGTGTTCCGGTGCGTGAGGACGAGGCGCTGCGGGAGATGAACGTCGGCGACTGGGCCGGAATGACGCTTGAGGACGCCGAAGAGAAGTACCCCGAGATCGTGACGGCCGTGGCTGCTGGCGCGGACATTGCCCGCGGTGTGGGCGGCGAGACGTTCGCCCAGACGCGCGAACGCGTTGTCTCCGCGATCGGTCGTGTCGTCGACGTGCTGGAGAGCCGGGAGGAGGGTGGGATCGCGGTCATCTTCACGAGCGGTAACCCCATCCGGCTCGCGGCCGCCCACATGCTTGGTATCCCCTCACCAGGGCACATGGTGCTCGGCGCCCCAGACAACTGCTCCGTCACGACGTTCCGCTTGCGTGACGGGCGCAGCGAGGTCGTGCGCTACAACCATGACATCGCGCAGGCTCGTCCTGCCGATCAGAGGGAGATCTCGTGACCGCGCCGCTCACCTTCATTGCACAGACGCACAACCTGTGGGGCGATCACCACGCTGCGGAGCGGGTGGATGCGATGCGCGCGCTGTATGAACGGCGCGCACCCGACCTGCTCGCCACGCAGGAGACGCGCGCGTGGTCCCGAGACCTGCTCGATGCGGTGATGCCCGGTCATCGGCGCGTGCAGGACGACTTCCCCGGGTGGGAATCGCAGAGCAACCTGTGGTGGAACGCCGAGCTGTTCGTCGAGGTCGAGCACGGCGCGGAGGACGTCGGCATTCACGACGCGCACGCCCGCCTGTTCTGGGTCCGGCTGCGGGTCGTGGGGGAGGACAGGACGATCCTGTGGACGACCGCGCACCTGTCGTATTCGGGCAACGCGATCGAAGTGGAGACGGGAGTCAACCAGCGCACTCCCCAGGCTCATCGTGTCGTGGAGGAACTGGCCCGTCTCGCCCGGCCGGACGAGCCGGTATTCTTCGCCTCCGACACGAACGCGATCGCGACGGCGATCTGGGTAATCGGCAATGCCGGATACCTTGATTCGTTCAGCGCCCTCAACCGGCAGGCTCCGCCGACGCACCCCGTCGTTCCGAACCCGTTCCGCGAGAGCGTCGGCACGCCGAAGTCGCCGATCGCGAGCCCGCACAAGACCATCGACTACATCTTCTTCCGAGGCCCCGTGCGCCCCCGCAGCGCCGAGGTCGTGGAGTTCTTCGACCGGGGAATCTCGCCCAGCGATCACTACCCCGTCGCCTCGACGTTCACGTTGCCCCGCCGGGGCGAGTGAGCCGCACCAAGTTACGTTCATCGATCAAAGGAGATAGAAATGACATCGCTAAACGCGAGGTTGCGATCGGTCGCCGCAGTCGCGGTTGCCGCCGCACTTCTGCTCACCGGATGCTCGGGTGGAGGCGGCGACGCTGCTGGCTCCACGGAACCACTGCCCGACGACCAGCAGAACCTCACCTTCATCCCCGCCTACGGATGGGCGGGCTCCGATATTTCGCAGCAGCCGCTCGAGATCGGCGTGCAAATGGCCATCTCGCAGACCATGGAGAGCCTGATCTCGCTCGACGAGGAGAGCAAGCCGCAGCCGAAGCTTGCCGAATCGTGGGAATGGGTCGATGACACGACGCTCGTGTTCCATCTGCGCGATGGTGTCGAGTTCAGCGACGGCACTCCGCTCACTGCTGCCGATGTGAAGGGCTCGATCGAGCGCTACATCGCGTGGGAAGGGCCGCTCAAGACCGTGCTCGACCCGATCGTCGAGGTGGCTGCGACGGATGATGCCACCGTGACGATCACGACCTCGGGGCCTTCGGGAACCCTGCTCGGTGTGATGTCACTCGTCTACGTCGGCAAGGCGGAGTTCTCGCACCCCGACACGACGATCCAGGCGGACACCGACTACTGGTCCAAGCCCATCGGCACGGGGCCCTTCGTCATCACTGACTACGTCGCCAACGATCACTTCAGCTTCGAACGCAACGAGAACTACTGGGGCGAGAAAGCCAAGCTCCAGACGCTCACGATGAAGCAGGTCACCGACGTCAACGGGAAGATTACGGCCCTATCGAACGGCGAGGCACAGGTCGTCGGCGATTTGCCGTACGACCAGATCGCGCAGGTCGAGGCGATGAACGATGTCGTCTTCACTCAGGAAAGCAGCCTGAACTACTACTTCCTGTGGTTCGACAACATGAACGAGTACCTGCAGGACCAGCGCGTGCGCGAGGCGATGTGGGCGGCGCTCGATCTGAAGACGATCCAAGAGTCGCTCTTCGGCGACACCGCGAGTGTCATGACCTCATACTGCCCCGTCGCGGCCTTCGGATGCCTCGAACCGAGCGAGGGCATGGTGGAGTACGACCCTGAGCGCGCCAAGGAGCTTCTGGCCGAAGCGGGCTACCCGGACGGATTCACCGTCGACGCCATCTACAGCACCGCGAACGGTGCCGGCTTCGCGAACATGATGCAGGCGTTCATCTCCGCTTGGAGCGAGGTGGGGATCACGGTCGAGCCCCGCGCGATGGATTCGGCAACCTGGGTGCAGACCTTCGGTACGGTCAACGATGACGGCACGCATGCCTGGGACATCGATGTCCAGCCGAACCAGACCATCACGGGCGACGCCGATTACACCATCTACCGCCTGTACAACTGCACCGCGGCACGACTCGGCTACTGCAACGAGGACTTTGACGCCCTCACGACGCAGGCGCAGCAGAGCACCGACCCGGACGCACGTCTCGAGCTGTACCAGGAGGCGGTTGACCTCATGCGCGCCGATACCCCGGCGATCCCGCTGTTCGAGATCAAGGTGAACGCCGCGATGGCGTCGAACGTGCAGGGTCTGAAGATCCCGGCGAACGACTTCATCGACTTCCGCACGGTGTATCTCTCCCAGTGACGAATGGTGGAGGGGGCGGCCAGCCCGCCCCCTCCACTTTTTCGCCCGCATCGGCATCCAGGATCGGAAAAATGGAGAAATTCCTCAGTTACGATCGCGGCCTCGAGCGCTTCAACCCGCTGGCTCGCGTGATCACCTACGACGATTTCGACACCGGCTACAACGGCTGGATGGACCTCACCCCGAACTTCGTCTACGACAACTACGAGTCGTTCGAATCGGAGGTCGACCTCACCAGCTGGCCGGCCAACCAGCTCAGCACCGCCGCGATGCGTTTCGCGGCCTCGCACGGCTCGATGGAGGGGACCTACTCCCTCAAGCTCACCACCGCACCGACCGGCGGGCCGCACACCGAACCGCCGCGCCCCGGCAGCATGGGACACGCGATCAAGCGACTCTCGCGCTTCGGTGACCCCGATCTCATCCAGATCGAGGCCTGGTACTCCTACACGCCATCCCAGGATCGCTTCGGGATCGGCGAAGACGACATCAGGGCGATCGGTTTCTTCTTCGACGTGCAGGATGCCGAGTACCGTTACATGCCCGGCGTGCGGTACGTCAACGCGCTCGGGGGGAAACCGGTGCGGCGCTGGCAGTATTACCGGGTCGCTGACGGGGTCACTCCGACGGACTGGAACTTCGGCGTCGAGGACGGTTGGTGCGTGCCGGGCGTTGACAACCAGTGGTACGGGCGGAGGTTCGAGGACGGCTCAGGAGACGGCTACCAGTGGCTGCCCGGTGGCGAGCAGGAGCTGCTGTTCAACGAGAGCCCGGACAAGATCAACTGGCTCTACTTCCGGCTCACGGTCGACGTGCGGCGGCGCCGCTATGTCGAACTGCAGTCCATGGACCAGGTGTTCGACATGCGTGGACTCGAGCCGACGCTCGTGCCGGGCTACCGGTCGATCAAGGACCTCATCAACCCCGTCTTCTTCGTCGAGACGGACACCGACCGCTCGGTGAACCTGTTCCTCGACTCGGTGGTCTACTCGTGCGAGTGAGTTCCGACCCTCACCCATCGATCAAGGAGCCCGCGCGCGAGACACCCGTGGCGGGTTCCTTCGATGTGATCGTCGCCGGGGGAGGGCCGGCCGGCGTGACGGCGGCGGTTGCTGCGGCGCGAGGCGGGGCGCGCACGCTCCTCATCGAGCGCTACGGCTTCGTCGGCGGCATGGCGACCAGCGCCTTGGTCACCCCCATCAGCGAGTTCCGTGTCGGAGGCCGGGCGCACATCGGCGGAATCCCGTATGAACTCATGTGCCGCGCGGCGGAGCTGGGCGGCGCCGAGCTCGAACGGGACAGCGGCAACTGGCCGGTGAACGACGAGATCTTCAAGCTCGCCGCGCAGCGCCTGCTCCTCGAGAGCGGAGTGACGCTCCTGCTGCACACCTGGTTCGCGGACGTCGTCGCCGAGGACGGCCGGGTCAGTCACGTGATCGTGCAGAACAAACAGGGACGGGTGGCGTACGCCTGTGGGGCGGTCGTGGACTGCACCGGTGACGCCGACGTCGTGCGCGCGGCGGGGCTGCCGACGACTAAGGGCGACGTGCTGCAGCCCGCGACGCTGTGGTTTCAGCTCGGCGGAGTGGACACCGCCGCGCTCGAGTATGTGTTCGGCGATGCCGTGGATGGCATCCTGCCGGTGTCGGATTCGATCCGCGCCCGGCTCGCCGAACTGCATGAGGCGGGTGAGGTGCCGCTGTTCGGCGGCCCGTGGATCAACAAGTTCTTCCACGACGGTTTCGTAAGCATCAATGTATTGCGCGAGCCGACGGACGCGAGCGACCCGGAGTGGTTCTCGCGCACTGAGACGAGCCTGCGCGAGAAGATGCACGATCTCATCGAGGTGCTCCGTCGGGAGTTCCCGGAGTTCCGGGACGCGTGGTTGGCGAAGTCCGGCATCCAGACCGGAGTGCGCGAGACACACCACATCGTCGGGCTGTACGAGCTGACGCAGGACGACATCATGCATCCGAAGGCGTTTCCTGACACCGTGGCGAAGGGCGCCCACACGATCGACATCCACCATGTCGACAGCATCGATCAGAATGACTTCGTCATCCTCCACCACCCCTATAACGTGCCCTTGCGCAGTCTTATCCCGCACGGGTCGGACAATCTCGTGACCGCCGGGCGTTGCCTGTGCGCCGACGGGCCCGGCTTCGGATCGGTGCGGGTCATGGCGACGTGCATGGCGATGGGGCAGGGTGCGGGGACGGCGGCAGCGCTCGCCGTCAACCACGGGCTGTCGATGTCGACGATGGACGTCGATTTGCTGAGGGCCGAGCTGATCGCCAGCGGCGCGATCGTGGATTTCGACAACGTCGAAGCGGTTGCAGCCGCGAACTGAGAGGACACGGAGAATGCAGCAGAACAACACATCGGTTCTCGCCAGGAGAATCGTGATCGCCGACGATTACGCGACGCAGCCCTATGAGGCCGGGTGGGCGTCGGAGGCTGTCGTGTTCCTGCAGGTGGAGGGCGAGCATCCCGACCTGCGTTTGGCCGTCGAGGTCTCACCGGACGGGATCAACTGGATCCGCCGCGGGGATGCCGTCGCGCTGGCATCGGACGCATCGATCGCGGAACTCGCGGTCGCACGATTCGGCAACTGGTTGCGCGTAACCGTCGAAGGGGCGTCCGCTGAACGACCGGCGCGCGTGCTCATCCACGTCAACGGGAAGGGCTGAGCCGGCGTGGATGCCGATCGGTCCCATGAGGAGAACGAGGCAATCTTGGCGATCGCCGTGAACGCGGCGGGGCTAGATACGCTGCCGGAGGATGTCGCGAGACCGTCGTATCGACGGGAGGACGTCGGGGTCGGCATCGTACATATCGGCGTCGGTGGCTTCCACCGCTCGCATCAGGCGATGTATCTCGACCGTCTGCTGAACCGCGGCGAGGCTAGTGAGTGGGGTATCTGCGGCGTGGGGATGCTGGAGCACGACGCGAGGATGCGCGATCTGCTCGCCGCCCAGGATGGGCTCTACACGCTCGTGCTCAAGAGTGCGGGCGGCGTGCGCGACGCCCGCGTGATCGGGTCGATCGTCGACTACGTGTTCGTGCCGGACGGCAGGGCGGGCGCGGTCGAGCGGCTCGCCGATCCGGCGGTGCGCATCGTGTCACTGACGGTCACAGAAGGCGGGTACAACGTGCACCGCGCGACGGGAGAGTTCGACGCGCAGGGCCCGGGCATCCAGGACGACCTATCCACTCCGGGGCAGCCGCGCACGGTCTTCGGTCTCGTCGTCGAGGCGCTGCGCGTGCGCCGTGAGCGGGGTGTCGCCCCGTTCACGGTCATGTCGTGCGACAACATCCCCGGCAACGGTGAAGTCGCGCGGGGCGCGTTCACCGCCTTCGCGGCTCTGCGCGATGCGGAACTCGCCGAGTGGATCGCCGCGGAGGTCGCCTTTCCGAGTTCGATGGTCGACAGGATCACCCCGGTCACGTCGCCCGCGGACATCGTCGAGCTGTACGACCGCTTCGGTGTGGACGACGCCTGGCCGGTCGTCGCGGAGCCGTGGGAGCAGTGGGTGTTGGAGGACCGGTTCCCCACGGGGCGGCCGCGGTACGAAGACGTCGGCGTGCAGATGGTCGACGACGTCATCCCGTACGAACTCATGAAGCTGCGTCTGCTCAACTGCACGCACCAGGCCATGTGCTATTTCGGGCACCTCTTCGGCTACACGTACGCACACGAGGCCGTGGCCGATCCCGCGATCCGGCGCCTGCTCGTCGATTACATGGATCAGGAGGCGACGCCGACGCTGCCACCCGTCCCCGGTGTCGACCTCACGGCGTACAAGGCGTCGCTCATCCAACGCTACGCGAACCCCGACGTGCGCGACACGCTCGCACGGCTGTGCGCCGACAGCAGCGACCGGATCCCCACGTGGCTCGTGCCGGTCATCCGTGAGCAGCTGGCGGCGGGCGGTGACGTCCGCCGGTGCGCGGCGATCGTCGCCAGCTGGGCCCGCTACGCCGAGGGTGTCGACGAGAACGGTGCACCGATCGACGTCGTGGATCAGACACGGGAGCGGGTGATGGCCGCCGCGCGGCGTGACCGGACGCGGCCGGGGGCTTTCCTCGAGGAGCGCGAGTTCTTCGGGGACCTCGCGGATGACGCGCGGTTCGTCGCCGCCTATGTTGAGGCCGTCGGGCTCATCCGCGACCTCGGTGCACGCGAGGCGCTGCGCCGTATCGTCACAGACTGAGTCGTGTCGATCTGCTGAAGATCAGGGTGTTGCGAGCACCGTTGGAACCCAAGGGCGCGCTGCCGGGCGCTAGGCGTTACGCGATGCCGGCGTGCGCCCCTCGGCGAATCGCGCCTGTGCCCGGTTGTGACGCCCGCTGACTTCGACGAGCTCGGTAGCCTTCGCCAGCCCCATCTTCTTGGTCGACACGTACATGCTCTCGGCACGTTCGACGAGGAAGGTCTCGTGCCAGATTCCGACCGCGCCCGGTGCTTTGCGGGCGGCTTTGTTGAAGGCGGTCCAGGCCGGGCGATGCTCTTGCGAGGGTGCGGATGCGTAGGCGTAGAGCTTGTCGATGGATGACCAGTACTGCGTGACGTAGGGGCCGTCGCTGCCGAACATCAGTTGGAAGCCGAGCAGGCCTGATTCCTCGTCGACCGACAGCTCGCGCAGCATCCGGGGCATGGCGAAGAATGCCGGCATCCACAGATCGGGACGCCACCAGCGGTTGATCTGCATCCCGATATGGAAGACGATGAGCTCGCCCTCGTGGTGGTGGGTCATGCGACCGGTGATGACTTTTGACATGGTGTCCTCCTGATCGGATAGCGGCACTATCCATAATGGATAGCTGTACTATCGATGTCAAGAGGTGGCTATGAGAATTTCGGAGCTGTCGGCGCAGACGGGTGTACCGGTGCCGACGATCAAGTACTACCTGCGCGAGCGGCTGCTGCCTGAGGGGGAGCGCAGTGCGCCGACCCAGGCCGCGTACGGCGAGGTGCACGTGCAGCGGCTGCGCGTCATCCGCGCGCTGATCGAGTCCGGCGTGAGTATCGCGGAGACCCGGCAGGTGCTGGACGCGCTGAACAACCCGCCGGAGAACCCGCACGAACTGCTGGGTGCTGCGCATGCCGCGATCACGCCACCGGCCGACGAATCGCTTGATCTGACCTCGACGCGGGACATCGTCGCAGGCCTCGGGTGGAAGCCCGGGATGTGCGACGACGCGGTCCTGCACGACGTCGCCCGCGCGCTGCAGGGGCTGGAGCGCGCTGGCTTCGATCTGGCGAAGGGCGTGCTGCCGGTGTATCTCGAGAGTATGCGGGCAATTGCGGATGCTGAGATTGCCGGTGTGCCCACCGAGTCGGCTGAGGCCGCGGTCAGGTATGTCGTGCTGGGGTCGGTGCTGGTCGAACCGCTGCTGCTGGCGCTCAGGCGAGTCGCGCAGCAGGTGGCTTCGGTGGAGCGGTTTGGCGAGGCGTGAGCATCATCAGCAACTGATTCGTTCAGCCACTCATCGATGGTGGAGCTTGGGGTGAAAATAAAAAGCGTATCCGCGTAATGAATCACCCCTTTCGCCGTCTGTTCTTATGCGGAGACTCTTTTCTTCGCACGATGAGTCCTGGAACCCGAATCCCAGGGGTCATCGACCCAGCGCCGCGACCGCGGCGCTGACGCAGGGGCGCGTATATCCATACGCGCCTCTTTTTGTTTGCCTTCTGGGAGAAGTCGATGTCGCAATCCATCGCGCCGCGTTCGCGTGCGCGCATATTCATGCACTGGTTGGCAGGGATCCTTGTCGCCGTGCTCGCTGTGGGAGGTCTGAGCACTCCAGCGTTCGCGGCTGACGGCCAGGTCACTGTAAATCCGGTCGAATCCGGCAGCAACCACGGGGGTCTGCCCGTGCTGACCGAGGGCGGCACGTATGCGCTCCAGCTCGGCTACACGCGCATGGCGGATGGTGCCGTCGTCGCCATCACGCTGCCGGAGGGAATCACAATTCCCGCAGCTGCACTGAGCGTTCCCACCGGGAATACCGCCGTCCAGTCGCTCGGTATCAACGCCGACGGCCAGCTCGTGGTGACGTTTAACAAGCCGTTCCCAGAGGACATCGCCCAGGGTGTGCTCGATCTGAACTTCACGGTCGACGCGGTCGAGAACTCCGAGGAACGCGACCTCGTGTGGAATGTGGACGGCGTGCCCACCACACAGAAGGTCATCGTCGTCGCACCCGGTGAGTCGCCCCAGTCGACGACCACGTGGTCGAACAAGTCGGTTGGGGGAGTCTCGGTCCCGCACTCCGTCGTCGATGGCACGGTCGTCATCGACGAGCGCGCGCTGGACGTTGAATTCCCGTACACGGTTACCGTCTCCAGTGCCGATGCGCGCGACGTGACCATCACCGACACCCTCGGCGCAAACCTCGCGTTCGTCGAGGGCTCGCTGGAAGGCTCCAAGGTCGTCCGCGACGCCAGCGACCTCAACCCCGTCACCACGGCGCTCGACGCTCTCCCCGCCATCTCCGGCGCGAGCTTCACGCACTCCTTCCCCGCCGAGGCGAACTCCGTATATAAGTTCACCTACACGGCGAAGATCGCGGATGCCGCGGCACTCGACGCGGTCCGCGCTGAGCTGCAGAAGGCATACGACGGCGTCGACAAGGTCAACGGCGGCACCTACTTCGTCACACTGACCAACCAGGTGGACGTCAACGACCAGAAGCACTCCACGAGCACGCGCATTCAGGGCAGTGCCAAGGGCCTGGATCGCCCCGGCTACGGTGCGGCTTTCGGCAAGGCTGTGAACCCGAGTGCTGTCCAGCTCGCGGAGCAGCTCGCTGCCGGTGCGACCCTCGGTGATGTCATCCCGGTGACCTATACGCTGCGCGCCGACTTCACGGCCTTCGCTGACTTCACCGGCGGTCCGTTCGCGATCGACCGCAACGTGATCATGACCGACACCCTGCCCGCCGAGGCATCCTGGAGCGCAGACGAGGACGGGTTCCTCCTCCTCACCGACCAGAACGGCGACGTCATCACGCTCGCTCCCGCTGAGGGGCTCACGGGAAATATCGGCAACGCCATCCTCGCGAACGAGTACGTGCACACCTACGCTGTCGACGGCAAGATCCTGTATGTCAACCTCGGCATGGACCTCACCAAGTCCTACACCTTGAAGGCCGCTGCGGCCATTGCTGCGCTGCCGCAGCGCTCGAGCTACGAGACGCAGTACGTGACCGAGTACCGCGTCGACAACCGCGTCTCGTTCGCCTATGGTGCGGGCGGCAAGCGCGAGTCGCGGTCGGCATCCACGAAGATCACCGTCCCGAAGGACACCTCCGGCGGCGTCGACGACCCGAACCGGTTTAACAAGACCACCCCGGGCAGCGCGATCACGCTGACCTCGGGTACGTCCACGACGATCCCGTACACATTCACTGTCGGCCGTGGCGTCGGGGATGCAGCATCCTCGAGAATCATCGATGTCGTCGACCACTCGGTGTTCGATGTGACCGAAGAGACGCTGCCAGCCATCCAGGCTTCGATCACCGGCATGTATGACTGGAACTATCCGCTCGACGGCGACACCTTCGATGTGTCGCTCGACAGTGACGGCAACCTGGTGATCGCACCGAATGCGGCGTTCCCGAAGGATGCTTCGTGGGGAGCATCCGCTGCCGCACCGTTCACCGGCACCTGGAACATCACCATCGACCTGCCGACGCATGTCCTGCAGGGCAAGCAGACGCTCGAGATCGACAACACGGCGCGCTACGAGGGTGCCGGTCAGGAGATCGTCTACACCTCGGGCTCCAGCACCAGCGCGACGAGCTTCGGCAACGAGATGGAGGTGCGCAAGCGCATCTACGACGCCGCGAACGATGCGTTCACCGGTAACCTCCGGGCCGAACTGGACTCCGATGGTGCTCTCACGCAGAGCGACTTCGTCTACCGCGTCGAGCTCATGCCGCACGGCACGTTCGCGAACATGGTCGCTGACGTCGTCGACGTGCTTCCTTCGGGCGTGGAGTTCGTCGGGTTCGTCGCCCCGGGTGACGTGGAGTCTGGTAAGACGACCGGTGGGGATTCGTATGCGATCCCCGGTTCGAACATCACCGCCACCTACGACGCCGACAACAACACTGTCGCGCTGAAAAAGGGACGCCTGACCAGTGGTGAGACGCTCGCGCTGTACTTCAAGGTGCGGGTCACGGACTATGACGCGAACGTTGGCATCACCAACAGGATCGGCGCCGTCGGGGCGACGATCACGCCGACGAACGAGTATCCGTTGAGTCTGCTCAAGCGCGACAGCACGGATGCCGCGAAGTTGATCACCGACCCCGGTGCTCGGTTCTCGGTACTTGCGGATGACCAGCAGACGGTCGTGCTGAGCGACCTGCGTGTGGTCGACGGCAAGCTTGTCACGGCCGAGGGCAAGACTCCGGTCGTCGCCGAGGTCGGCAGCTACTGGCTGCGGGAAGATGTCGCTCCGGCCGGATACCAGAAGGCTGACGAACTGAGCCCGATCACGGTCGATGCGAGCGGCGCCTCTGCTGACGTCGTTCTGTACAACACGCCGGGCGAGACGGTCGAGCCGGAGAAGACGTACGCCATCGGCGACGTGACCTGGATCGACGCGAACAACGACGGTCGGCAGGATGACGACGAGCAGGTGCTGCCCGGCGTCACAGTTGAACTGATCCAGGACGGCGAGGTCATCGCGACCACCACGACCGACGAGCGCGGTCGCTACCTGTTCGACGAACTGCCTGCGGGTGAGTACGAGGTCAAGTTCACGCTGACCGACGAGCAGCAGGAAACCTACGTGTTCACGCAGGCGGATGCTGGCACGGATGACGTCGTGGACTCGGATGCGGACCCGGAGACCGGGATGACGCAGACGATCGTCCTCGGTGAGGACAACACGCGACTCACTCACGAGTACGAGTGGGCGAATGTTCGCGCCTCCGAGGGCATCGATCCCACCTGGGATGCCGGTGTGATCGTGCGTGAGCCGGTTGAGCCGGTTGAGCCGGTTGAGCCTGTCGAGCCGACGGAGCCTGTGGAGCCGACGGAGCCTGTGGAGCCTGTGGAGCCGACCACGCCGACGGAACCGACGGAACCGACGGAACCGACGGAACCGACGGAACCGACGGAACCGACGGAACCGACGGAGCCTGTGGAGCCGACGGAACCTGTGGAGCCGGTCGAGCCGACGGAGCCGACTACGCCGACGGAACCTGAGGTTCCTGGTACGCCCGAGGGGCCGACCGCTCCCGAGGAGCCGACCACGCCGACGGAGCCGACCACGCCGACGGAGCCGACCACGCCGACGGAGCCGACCACGCCGACGGAGCCGACCGCTCCCGAGGGGCCGGTCACACCGGAAGCGCCGACTACCGGCGGCGACGCTGAGGTTCCGTCTGAGCCGGCCATGCCGGAGGCGCCGGTCTCGGACGCGCCGAACGACAGCGCCGATGAGCCTGTCGACCCGGCGCACCCGGGGACGCCGGGCGTGAACGAACTGCCGAGGACTGGCAGCTCGGTTCCGCTGGGTCTCATCGGGGCCGCGTTGCTGCTGATGCTGGCTGGTGCCTCGATCTTCGTATGGAGACGCCGCACCGCCTGACAGCGCTGAAGGAGGGCGCGGACCGGTTTCCCTGGTCCGCGCCCTTTCCGGTCTCCCCGGTCGCTTTCCCCGGTCACTGAGCCTGTCGAAGTGTCCCGTGCCGATGCTCGTTGGATGTGCGAGCGTGGGCGTCATGCGCACCGAAGACGATTTCTCTCCGGACCCCAGAAAAATCACCGTCCGTGGCGGCGTCATCTTCAACCCCTGGGTCAACATCACCGCATCGGTGATCATCACCGCGGGCCTGGGCTGGCTGACGGTGTGGTTTTGGGGCCTGTGGCGGGAGGTCATTGATGCGCCCGCCTATGAGGATCAGGGTTTGGACATCGCCGGTGTTCTCATCGGTGTGGTCTTCGCCGGTCTGGCCACGATCGCACTGTTCGTGGTGACGATCTGGCTTGTCGTGTGGTGGGCGAAGCGCAGCGGGAAGAATCGCCGAGTCTGAGAGGGGCAGTCGGTGGAGCGCTCGAATGCGCGGGCTACGCTGGCGGCATGGATGCGAATGCAGCGGCCACGGGTGATCGCGAGAGTGCGGGTCGTGACAAGGACTTCTTGCAGCAGGCGGTGAGGCTGGCGGTCGACAACGTCGCCGACGGCGGTGGCCCATTCGGGGCTCTGGTGGTGCGCGATGGTGAGATCATCGGCGTGGGACAGAACAGGGTCACGCGGGATCATGATCCCAGTGCCCATGCTGAGGTGATGGCGCTGCGCGCGGCAGGACAGCGCATCCGTGATTTCTCGCTGGAAGGTGCGACGCTCTACTCATCGTGCGAGCCGTGCCCGATGTGCCTGGCCACGTCGCTGTGGGCCCGCGTTGATCGTGTCGTTTACGCTGCTGATCGCCACGATGCAGCCGCCGGCGGTTTCGATGACCTTGCGTTCTATCGCCTGTTCGAGACCGAGCGTTCCGAGTGGGCGGTGCCGGTGGAATCGTTGCGGATCAGTGAGGCGGCGGCGCCGTTCGAGCGGTGGCTGAGCACAGAGGCGCGGACGGAGTACTGAGCTACGACCGCGGTCGACTCTCGGAAACGGCAGATGCTGCGCCGTTACGCTGGAGGAATGAACAAGACCAGCGTGTGGACCATCGTGGGTGTCGTCGTCGCCGTGATCATCGCATGGACGCTCGTCAGCGTGCTGTTCAGCGTTCTCTGGTTCGTCGTCAAGCTCGCTGTCGTGGCCATCGTCGCGGTGGCGGTTTACCTGGTGCTCCGCGGAGTGTTCAGCAAGCAGGAGTGAGTGACTCTCCGGCTACGAGCGCAACCCGGTAGCGGAGTCATGTTCGGTATCGAATTGTTCCCGGGCCAGGTCGACGTCTCCGAGGTGAGCGGATGTCCACGCGAGCAGCGAGTCGATGAGGTCTTGCAGCGTCTGTCCGAGGTCTGAGATCCGGTATTCGACGGCGATTGGTCGCGTGTCGATGACCACGCGCGCCACCATTCCATTGCGTTCCAGCCGGCGCAGGGCCGTAGTCAGCGACTTCTGAGAGACGGCGGGGATGGCTCTGCGCAGCTCATTGAAGCGTCGGGGCCGTTCGCAGAGTCGGTCGAGGATCAGGAGTGACCACTTGTCCAGCACTTGGTCCAGAAGCTCGCGGTGCTCGTCAGAGATCTGGCCAGCGACGCTGAGGGTGGTTTCGTCCATGAAACCTAGTCTCGTTGAAGTGTCCTTCAAATACTAGGTATAAAAAGGTTACTTGATTATTGAGAGCGAAAGCAGGTAACCCCATGGCCGTAGAACTGATCACCCCGGAGGGCATGTTCCAGCCGGTCCCGTACCACCACGTCTCCGTCAGTTCGGGAAGTCGCCAGGTGAGAGTGTCTGGCCAGATCGCTCGCGACGAGCACGGTAACCGGCTGTTCCCCGGTGACCTGGCTGGCCAGCTCGCTCATGCGCTGCGCAACACCGCTCGCGGGTTGGCGGGTGCCGGAGCCAGTTTCGCTGATGTCGTGCGACTGCGGGTGTATGTCATCCCCACCGACGAAACGATGTATCCAGACTTCATGCGCGGGCTCGAGAGCGTGGTGGAAGAACTCGGGATTCCGCAGCCGCTGCCGCCGCTGTCTGTCATCGGGGTGAACTACCTGTTTGAGCCGGACGTGCTCGTCGAGGTAGAGGCGGACGCCGTGCTCGACTGAGCTGCGGCGCTGCTGGCGCCGCTGGTGGACTACGAGCTAGGCGCCAGCTCCGCCCGGTCGAGTTCCCGCCGGAGCCGTCTGCTCCACATCCGTCCAGACCTCGGTGAGCTGCACGATGAGACCGTCACGCATGCGGGCGAAGCTCGCACACTCGAAATGCTGGATGCCGGCGTCATCGCGGCCGGTGACGTGGGAGCGGCACGCGGCCTCGGTTGGGCTCGCGACGAGTTCTTCGACCTTCAGATGCGCGAACCCGGGATAATCACGGTTGGCCCGGATCCACTCGGCGCGTCCGAACGACTCACCGGTGTGCACGTACCGGCAGAGGAACTCAAGATGCAGGAATGACTCGAGGTCATCCCACCGCTTCTGGTCGATCGCGGTCATGAGTCCTCGTAGAGCGGTTCCGGCATCCATGACGGCATCCTACGGTCGACCACCGACAGCAGCGCCGAGGGATTGGTGAGTCAGGGCGGTCAGTCACGCAAGTAGTTATGAGCTCGGAGAGCTTCATGACGGCATTTTCGCACCACGGTGGGACGTTCGGGTGAAGTCCGAGCAGGTGTCACCGTCAATGGCCTGAATCATCGCAACGTAAGCAGCGCCCGGCGCGACTCCAACCGGCTGTCCCCGAATCTGTTCGGGGACAGCCTCATACGTCGCCGTGGTCAAGAATCAAGATAGGTATTCGCGCATTCGCTCCCGCAGTCCCGGATCGCACACGTACACGTAGGTGCCGAGCATCCCGCGGGTCAGCAGAACGCCGTAGATGTTTCGGATGAACACCAGCAGGTCTTCGTCACCGAACGCGTCTTTGAGATGGCCGGTGTTTTCTTTGCCCTTCTTGTCACGATAGGCATCCCAGTCCGCGGCGATCTGCCCGGTGGTGGGATCGACTCGCAGATCCGACCCGATGATGACGCCCGCATAGTTCAGGTCGTATCCCTGCACCGTGTGGATCGAACCGACCTCATCAAGAGACTTCTTCGAGTTGATCCAGTCTTTGTCCGTGCTGTTCCAGCGCAGTTGCTGACCGTCGAGGTCGATGTCGAAAGCATCCGGATTCTTTCTCGACACCCAGTCCCAGGCATACCCAGCGATCAGTCGGGACAGCCCAACCGCGGCATTCTTCTCCACGATCGCTGCGCGCATCGCGCCGAGATCGTCGAAGAACCTCAGGTCGTAGTCGCCGAGCTCCGGTCGCTCGGGATCCTCCCCGCGCAGCATCGCGCGGATGAATTCGACGTAGTCGGCACCGGCCTGCACGCGCATCTGCGTGGTGAGTGCGTAGTGGCGGTGCGCATTCTTCGCGCGGCTGACTTCGGCGCCGAGGATGGTCGGGGACAGGTCGTGCGGGCGCACGCTCTGTTCGCCGTCGACGAGCAGCAACTGGTGTTTGCTGCGCGTTTTGATCCAGTCGAGCTGTGTGTAGCGCGGATCATCTTCGACGAACAGAGAAACGTTGATGTCGCGGAACTTCTTGTTCTGCACCCCGGATGCCTGGTTCGCACGCTGTCCGAGCCGGTGGGTCTCATCGACGAGGACCAGGTCGAAATCGGCATCCGATTCGCCGACCTGGAAGGGGGTGAGGACCATCTTCGGATCCAGTCGGGGTGTCTTCTTGAACACCTTCTTCACCGATTCGCGTAGCGATTGCTGAGGGATGACGAGCGCCATGCGCAGATCGGCGAGTAGTTCGCGATTCTCGGGGACGAAGAACTCGGCAAACATCGAATCAGACTCGATGTCGTCGTGGTCCTGATAGTCGCGGATATCGGCGAGCAGTTTCATGAGGAAGATCGCGATGATCGTCTTGCCTGTGCCGGGGTTGCCCTGCACGACGAGCGTCGAGGTGGCATCCGGATGCTGCAGATCGTCGAGCAGACCCTCGACGATGTCGGTGATCGCAACGGCCTGGTCGTCGTTGAGTGCTTTGAACGGGGAGAGCTTGAAGAGGTCTGAGTTCTCGATCTGCGGGATGCTGCGCGAGAAGAGGCCCTCGGCTCGGAGAGCTTCGAACACGTCGCGGAAAGACTCGCGATAGAGATCGCGGTCGTAGTACTGGGCGTCGGTGAGCCCGTCGTTTCCGTTGAGGATGTCGTAGCGGCCGTCGCCGTGGAACCAACGGATCAGGTGCGATTCGAGGTCGAGACAGACGGACTTGTTGAAGCGCTCGTCGATCACGACGCGGATCGATTCCAGGCCTTCGTTCTTCTTCGAGCCGGCGAGGTGCTGACGCATGCGCGTTGCGGTGCTGACCGTCTCGCCCACGTAGACGCCGGGAGTCTTGCGCTGCTCAGCACCGTCGATCACATAGACGACGGGCCAGTTGGTGTGGGACGGGTCGCTGCGCGCCCAGCCGTCAACCGCGCCGCGTTCGAAGGCGAGGTGTTCGATGCTGAAGCTTGTCACTCCGCTTCCTCGGACTCGGCTGCGAGCTCCGTGTACTTCGTCATGCGGCCCTTCGCGAGCTCGACGGGGTACTTCGCTCGCGTGGACTCGAGCTTGCGCATGACGATCTCGTCGAGGTCGACGCCGATCTTGCCCGCGAGATGGATGCAGTAGGTGACGACGTCGGCGAGCTCCTCTTCTACCCGTCGATGATCGGGCGCTCCGCCCCACTGGTAGAGCTCAAGCAGCTCGGCCGACTCAATAGAGATGCTCTTCGCAAGGTTCTCCGGCGAGTGGAACTGATCCCAATCGCGCTCGGCGACGAACGCACGGAGGGCGGCGAGGGTTGCGGGACTCGGCATGGAAGTGACCGTAGCAGGCCATCTGCGTTGCGGGCCTTCATGCTCCACGACGTTTCCCGATACGAAGTAGTCGTACAAAGTTGTCTCAGTCGGGCGATCCAGTGACAACGTCATCGTAACCACGTCGAGGAGGGTACCGTCATCGTTCTGCATTTTGGTTCGCTCCGGTGAGGAGGAACGCGCCCTGCCCAGATAGAAATAGTCGCGACCCTCCTGGTTATCCTTCTTCGCGAATAGATGAAGTGGTACGCGGTTCTCGGTGATCGCACGAACCTCAGCGCTCGCCAGCGTGCGACGACTGCGCGACCAGACGGTCGCTGCCTCGACATCGACCCGTCCTACGCGTCGCGGCAGGAGCGTGATCGCGAACCACGTTGTGGCTACGCAATCCAGCAGGCGCCGTGAGCTGTCGGGTTCATCGACGAACCCAGACTGCGTGTCGGCAGTGCTGCGCGAAACTGAAGGATCAAACTATTTGGCTGAATGGATCCCAAGCTCCGATACGCTCTGAATCACCCATAGATCAAAGTAGATCGGAAGCGTCAATGGAGTTTGCAGAGCGTCTCGACTCAATCGCGACGAAGGTGAAGAACCAGGCCACCGCAATCGGAACTGAAGAAGCGACGAAGAACGCATTCGTGATGCCGTTCATTTCGACGATCCTTGGTTACGATGTCTTCGACCCGATCGAGGTGGTGCCGGAGTTCACCGCCGATGTGGGAACGAAGCGTGGGGAGAAGATCGACTACGCGATCATGCGAAACGGCGAGGTGCAGATCCTCATCGAATGCAAACCCTCCATGGGCTCGCTCAAGATCGAGCATGCCTCACAGCTCTTCCGCTACTTTGCGG
Source organism: Microbacterium sp. A94 (assembly GCF_051842855.1). Lineage (NCBI taxonomy): Bacteria > Bacillati > Actinomycetota > Actinomycetes > Micrococcales > Microbacteriaceae > Microbacterium > Microbacterium sp. A94. Next base: position 724,037 of record NZ_JBPXMU010000002.1, read on the forward strand.
TGACGAACGCTCGCGTCGCTGTTCTTACAAATGGCGCGGTCTGGCATTTCTATACGGACCTCGATGCCCCAAACCGGATGGATGCGAAGCCCTTTCTCGTTCTCGACCTGCTCGACATCGACGAGACTCTCATCCCAGAGATTCAAAAGCTCAGCAAGGAGAGCTTCGATCTTGATTCGATTATCAGCGCCGCTGAGGAACTGAAATACATCGGGGCGCTCAAGCGCGAGATTGCGAGTCAGTTTCGTGAGCCCACCGATGACTGGATTAAGTTTTTCGCAACCCGCGTCTACGAGCGTTCTTATACACAGAAAGTTCGTGAGCAGTTCACTGGCCTCGTGGGGAAGGCGGCGCAACAGTTCCTTACGGAGCGGGTGAATGATCGTCTCAAGACCGCGCTCGGTGCCTCTGGCATCAGCTCTGCGTCCCCGGTGCAACCCGTCACAAGCGCGGAGGCGGCCGCAGAGGATCTGGACCGAGACACCGAGATTGAGACGACGCTGGAAGAGCTCGAGGGCTACCAGATAGTGAAGGCGATCGCGTGCGGCGAAGTGAAGCCTCAGCGGGTAACGCACCGTGATGCGAAGAGCTATTTCGCCGTCCTGTTGGACGACAACAACCGCAAGCCGGTCGCGCGCCTCCACTTTAACGGCAAGCAGAAGTATCTCGGTTTGCTGAACGAGGACAAAGTCGAGGAGCGTCACCCGATTGGTGACCTCGACGAGATATACAGTCACGCGGAAGCTATCCGTGAAGCGGTACGTCGATATCAGTAGTTGGTGTTCCGGTTTTGCTGCGCCAGCGCGCGACGTTGCCCGAGACATGCCACTCGTTCAATCCCAGTGACCCTGACGTTCACCATGTCTATGAGGACTGCGTAAGCGGTAGCCAGATCCCATCGCACAATCGACGGGCAGGGACCGACAACTGGCGAATGCGTGACCACTGCGCTGACAGGTAACAGTCAAGCCCGGGTTTGGAAGGCGACTTGTCGACCGGCCCCGGCGTGTGCCAGCGTTCCGGAGAGCACGGCGGGCACGGACTCGTCGTTCGATTTTTTCGAATTGCGGAGTAGCGTGGGCGCATGAGCACCTCGACTGATGTGCCCCGCGGCGCACGCAAGGCACAGACTTATCTCCCCGAGGCAGAGGGCCGCGGTGAGCTTCTCGATTTCGCTGAGCTGTTGCGCGAGCTTGAGGGGTATCTGGCGCAGAGCTCGTCTAAGGCCGCACTTGTCGACCCTCACGGCAACGCCCGCCCGATTCCAGACGAGATTTTCCGTATCCTCGACCAGGTGACGAATGCGCTCGCTGCGGGCGAAGGCATCACGATCGTTCCACAAAGCGCGGCGATGACGACGCAGCAGGCAGCGGATTTCCTGGGGATCAGTCGCCCGACGCTTGTTCGCCTCTTGGAAGCCGGTGAAATCCCCTTCGAGAAGCCTGGTCGTCATCGTCGGATCCGACTCGAAGATCTGGTTTCGTACCAAGCAAAATTCCGCGCCGAACGTCGCGCCGCTCTCCGTGAGCTGCAACGGACCAGTGCCACGGCGAAGATCCGGATCGGAGACCCGAGCAGTGTGAAGCGCATGGCGGAGCTGGACGCTGAGTGAGTTTTCCGGCGTTCTTTGACACGAATGTCCTGTACGGGGCGCTGATCAACGACTTCATTCTCGAACTCGCCGATCGTGAGCTATTCCGGTCGCTCTAGTCGAGGGACTTGATGGCTAACTGGCTCGTCGAGGCTACAGCGAAACAGTGCACATGCCGGTTCATCATGCCTCGTTCGCTCCCTGAGCCGCGAGCCCCGCCTGCCGCTCAAGATCCTCCGACGCATACCGAGGCCACCCCTGTAACTCCCGCGTCCACTCCTCTGGCACCGCAGCGCCGCCTCACACGGCCCCGGCCAGCGACCCCGCGATAGCGTCCACGGTATCCGTATCGCGTCCTCCGCGGATCGCCCGCTCGACAGCATCCGTCAGCGAGCTCGCACCAGCGACGGCCGCGAGCGCGCCCTGGAACGCGCGCACCACCCAGTCGTTGCTTTCCATGAAGTCCCGCGGGTGCGCACCCGGTGCCAACGCCTCGTCGATCAACGGTGCCCAGTGCGCAGCATCCGCAGCCGGAAGAAGCGCGAGCTGTCCGCGCATATCCAGCTCGCTGGTGAGTATCGCATGGCGGATCGCCGCGCACCACAGGATGCACGCCGATGCACTGTCGGCCTCCCAGCGTGTGAGTCCCGAAACGGCTCGCGCGGCGTCGGCGAGCTCCGTAGTCGGACGGTCGAGATAACCGAGAGCGAGCGGACCCGTGCGCATCAGCGCGCCGTTGCCGCCGCTGCGACCTGCACGCTCGTGGATAGTGTGTGCGGCAGTGCGCACATCAGCTTCGGTGAACGACTCCGGGGTCTGTAACAGCACCGATCGCGTCTGGGCGCCGTCATCCTTCGCGGTGTCTGCCCACTCGATCGACCGGCCGACGATCTCTTCGCGCGAAGCGGCGTCATCGATGCGATCGCCGCGGGCAAGAACGTCGAGGATCGGAATGGCCATACTCGTGTCATCCGTCCACTCACCCCGTGCGTGCCCGAAGACGCCGCGTCCGAACCTCGGAGTGAACGCGTCGGGCAGTGCGGGTCCGAACTCGTACTGCGAGCCGAGGGCATCGCCGGCGGCAGACGCGAGCACCGTGCCGATCGCACGGTCGAGTTGGATGCTCGTGAGTTCCGTGATCACTCCTCAGATCGAAAAGGTTCTGGGTTCAGTGTCTCGCGCATGAGCGAGGGGCGTCTCGCATGGTCCGCGCATCCACCTTCACCAACCCCGCCCGCATCGCCTCCAGCTCCGCAGCATCCCACGGACCGGACGCAGCCAGGGGAATCTCGGTCATGAAGCGGCGCTCACCTTCGAGGATCCGCTCGGTGACCAACCGCGGATTCGCGCCAGCAGTTTCGCACAGATCCGGGCCATCGGCGTAGAAGAGGTCGCAGGCGACTAGTCTGCCGTCGGCTCTGCGTAACCGGGGGCGGTGCAGATAGATAAACGCCCTGCCCTCGGTAGTCCGAGAGGCAGGGCGCTTGTGGTTTGGAGTGTTACTCCTGCCCGTGGGCGTCGAACACAAGGTTGACGCTGCGCACGAGATCGTTCACAAAGGTGTCGTCGTCAATGATCCCTCGTGCCCACTTCCAGAGACCGTGCACCGTCTGGGCTTCCATGATGGTGTTCAGGTCGGCCAGGAGAGGGTCGTTGGGGTCCGGGAACGAGAAGCCGTTCACCGCCTGGTACTCGTCAGACACAGTGAGGCGTTTGACGAGGTCCGGATCGGTGGACTGACGAACGGACGCCCAAGCCTTGGCCATGTTGGGTTCGGCGATCATCGCTCGCGCCCCGCTTGTCACTGATGCGACGATCTTCTGTCGCGTGGTGCCTTCGCGGGCTTGGGAGCGTTGGTCGTAGCCGAGTTCGATGGACCAACTTGCCGTCGCAACGTAGACGAGGCCGTCGCGTGAACCGAAATACCGGTAGATCGTCCCGTTGCCCACCTGTGCTGCCTGCGCGACGTCGCGGATTGTGCCTGCGTCGTAGCCGTTCTTACGAATGAGATCCACGGTGGTGGAGAGGATCTTTTCATAGCGGTCTTGCTGAAGGGGGGTAAGGAGATCGGTTCGCTGAACCTGGTCCAATATGGTGAACCTCATGGCGTTAGAGGATATCTCGTTAGCTGTACGGTGAGGAAGCGTCTCGAACAGGGGTGCTCCCGGGCTTGAGGAATTCGAGCGCGTCGCGCGACGCGGCGCCTAGTAGCGCCGACTCGAGGCCGACCGTCACCAGCTGGCATCCGAACTCGCGCCACTTGGCAGCATTCTCGGGGCCGAAAGCGGGCGCACCCAGGGTGATGTCGTTGGCGTCGGTGACCGTGCGCAGGTACGCGAAGTCCTTCTGCGCGACGTCGGTGGTGTACGCCGCGAGCGGGTCTTCACCGCGCGAGATGGCGAGGTCAGCCATGCCGACGAAGATGCCATCGACGCCGTCGATGGCGGCGATCGCCTCGGCGTTCTCCATGCCGAGAGCGGTCTCGATCATGACGAAAACGAAGACGCGCTCTTCGAGCTCAGCGGGGCGCATTCCGACGAGGTCGGCGCGGATGGGGCCGAAGCTGCGCATGCCACGCGGGCGAAAGCGGGTAGCGGCGACGATGGCCTCAGCCTGCTCGACGGTCTCGACCATGGGCACAATGATGCCGGCGGCGCCTGCATCGAACATCTTGGCGATCGCGAAGGGTTCGTGCCCGTCAACGCGCACGATCGCGGGTAGCCCCGAGTGGTACAGGCTGATGAGGGTGGCGGCGAGGTCGCCCGTGCTCATCGCCGAGTGCTGACCCTCGAGGATGGCGAAGTCCCACCCGGTGGCGTTGACGGTATCGAGCACAACAGGGTTCGGGGAACCGATGAAGACGCCGTAAACGTTCTCCTTCGCGCGCAGTTTGGCGTGGAAGTCGCGGGTCCGTTGGGTGGAGAGGTTGGTCATAACGATGTGTTCCTTCGAAGTGTTTTCGTCGTTGAAAGTCGCCGGACGGCTGCATCAACGGTAACGCTGTTCCTGAATAACGGCAACAGTGTTGCTGTTTTTCAGAAACCGGGATACTGTAATCGGCAGTCAGGGCCCGAGAAGTAGTGGCTCAGACCCGACATCGAGGGAGATGAAGTGGGAACCCGGAAAAAGTGGGCAGTTCGCGGCGTAGCCGTGGCAACCGTGGCCGTCCTGGCGGCAACCCTGGCGGCGTGTAGCACGTCAGAGTCGGCCAATAGCGGAGAAGCAATAGTCGAGCCGATCGTGCTCTCCTACGCCAGTAACGTGGGCGAGATGGATCACGGCAGCGTCGCCATGAACTGGTGGATGGAGCGTGTCACTGAGCTGAGCGACGGCCAGATCACCTTCGAGGCATTCTGGTCAGAGTCGCTGTGTAAGACGCCCGATCTTCTTGCGTGCGCCAGCGATGGCCGTGCAGACATCACGCCGGTTTCGCCGGCCTTCGACCAGGCAGCCTTCCCGCTCGGCTCGATCGTTCTGCTGCCGTACGCCACCGAGAACGTCATCGCCGTCGGCCAGTCGCTGACCGAGATGTACCGCACCACCGATGAGGTGCAGTCGGAGTACCACGCGCAGAACGTGCACCTCCTGCACGCCCTGCCGACCACCACCGCTGTGATGGGGTCGCGCGAGCCCGTCGAGTCTCTCGACGATATCCGTGGCAAGTCGGTGCGCGGTTACGGCATGCTCCTCAACGCCCTCGATAAGGGTGGCGCTAACGCAGTCGCCGTGCCGATCGGTGAGGTCTACGAGCAACTCGACCGTGGTGTGATCGACGGATGGTTCGCCACCACGCTCGACAACGCGGTGCTCGACTTCAAGCTCAACGAGGTCACGCCCTACATCACCGACACCGGTGCGGGTGCGTACCAGGCTGCTGCTGGCCTCCTGAACCTCGACCGCTGGAACGCACTGACTCCCGAACAACAGGAGATTCTGACGCAGGCGAGTGATGACGTCATGGCCTCATACGGTGAAGAGTTCCTCTACCCGCTCTACGAGCGCGTGTGCGACGCCGCCGAGACCGAGGGTGTGACGCTCTCTGTTTGGAGCGACGAGGCGAAGGCCGAATGGGGCGACCTCGTCGAAGGTGATCTGAAGGCCGAGTGGGCTGAGCGTGCGAGCGCCACGGGGATCGACGCCGACGAGTACTACAGTGCATACCACACTGCTCTCGACAAGCACGAGGCTGCGGGCGACGTTCCAACCGGCATCAACTACTGCCTGTCGCGCGATTAAAAACGCTGATGAACAGTCTCCTAGAGACGCCGGTGGCCCGGGCGCTGATCGCGTTCCCGGGTCACCTGGCCCGCGTCCTCGCCATCCTCGCGGCGTCGTTCACTGTCATCGCAGCCCTGCTGCTGACGGCTGAAGTCCTCTCTCGCGTGTTCTTCGACCAGCCCATCCGTGGCTTGTTCGAGTACATGCAGCTTCTGGTTGTTCTGATCGCCTTCCTGGGCCTTGCCGAAGCAGAGCGCAACGGCGACCACATCCGCGTCACGATCCTCACCGAGCGGATGCCGCGCAAGGCCACCGCCGTCGTGCGTGTATTTGCGATGCTCGTGAGCGCCCTCATCGTGCTCTGGATGACCGTAATGAGCTACATCGAGCTGAGCAAGTCGCTGGGTCGCGGTGAGTATGCCGCGGGTCTGGTAAACCTGCCCGTCTGGCCCGCCCGAATCGTCATCGTTGTTGGACTCGCCGCGCTGTTCTTGATGTACGTTACGCGCACGATCGAGACGGTCATCGAGCTCAAAAAATCGTTCTCCGGCCCCGTCGACGCTGACGCCGACGGAGCCCTGGAAGGTGGGGAGAAATGACTCCCGAACTAACGACCACCCTGATCGTCTTTGGACTCTTCGCATTTCTGCTGATCTTCGAAGTTCCGATCGCCTGGTGTCTCGCCGTCTCTGGCGCCGTCGGCGTCGTCATGCTCAAGACTTTCTCCATCGGTGCAGGTCTGCTCGGCTCTGTGCCGTTCCAAGCGACTGCCTCGTACTCCTTTATCGTGGTGCCGCTCTACATCTTTTTGGGCACACTGGTGATGAAAGCGGGCATCGCGGAACGCGTCTATGCGCTGGCAAGTAAGGCATTCCGTAAGCTACCTGGGGGCATCGGCGTCGCCACCGTCGCCGCGTGCGCAGGCTTCGCAGCTGTCTCCGGTTCGAGCGTCGCCACCGCTGCTACCATCGGCAAAAGTTCCGTGCTCGAGATGAAGCGCAACGGATACAAGGACACCTTTGCCACCGGCATTGTCGGCATCGCCGCCACCCTCGGCATCCTGATCCCGCCGAGCCTCGTGCTCATCATGTACGGCATCATCAGTGGCGAGTCGATCGCCCGTATGTTCGCCGCGGGTGTCATCCCCGGCATCATGAGCGCCATCGTGTACGCGGTCGCCGTCATGCTCATGGCTCGCAAGAACGTCGTCGGCCCACTCGCATCGGAGCTCGCCGCAACGGCGAGCATGGTTGCCGTCCCGAAGGTCGCCCGCGGAGAGTCCGCGCGTGCCGTGGGCTACATCGTCCTGATCTTCACGACGATCATGGTCGGTATCTTCACCGGCTTGATGACGACCACCGAGTCCGCGGCCATCTCTGCGGTCATGGCGATCATCATCTTGTTTATCGAGAACCGTCGGAAGTCTCGTAAGGAGCGCACCCGCGACTTCACAGAGGCTCTCGCAGAGACCGCAGGCATCAAGAGCATGGCGTTTGCGATGCTCATTGGTGCCGCGATCTTCACGTTCTTCTTGGTGACGGCCCGCGTGCCTCACCACGCCGCGCAGTTCCTCACGTCGCTTGAGGTTCCGCCGATCATGATCGTGATCTTCATCCTGATCGCGATGATTCCGCTCGGTATGTTCCTCGACTCGCTCGCGATTCTCGTGATCGTTGTGCCGCTGACCTACCCGACCCTCATGGACCTCGGATTCGACGGCGTCTGGTACGGCATCCTCATCGTGAAAATGATCGAGGTATCGCTCATCACCCCGCCTGTGGGTTTGAACGCATTTGTGATTGCCGCGGCGACGGGGGTGAAGCTCGAGCGCGTGTTCAAGGGGCTGTTGCCCTTTGTGATCGTGGAGCTGATCATCGTCGCGATTCTCCTGGCGTTCCCCGACATCGTTCTGTTCCTGCCCGCACTCGTTCTTGACTAGGGAAGCGCACATGTCACACTCAATCGACGACCTGACAGGTCAGGTTGCTCTCGTCACCGGCGGTGGCGCGGGAATCGGCCTCGCGATCGGCACCGAACTCCACCGCCGAGGTGCCCATGTTTACCTCGTGGACATCAGCCAGGACGCGCTCGATGCCGCGGCTTCGGCGCTGCCGGATGCGGTGGGCGTGCTTGGCAACATCGCCGACCTAGACTCGATCACCTCGGTGGTCGAGCGGGTCGTCGGTGAGGCCGGTGGTATCGACATCCTGGTGAACTCTGCGGGCATCGGCATCATTAAGCCAGCGCTGGAGATCACCGAGGCCGACTGGGACCGCACGCTCGACATCAACCTGCGAGGCATGTTCTTCATGAGCCAGGCTGTTGCCCGGCACATGATCCCCGCAGGTCACGGGCGCATCGTCAACGTCGCCTCCATGTGCGGCACGATCGCCATCGACGGTCACGCCGCCTACACCGCCTCCAAGGCGGGGGTGGTGGGCATGACCAAGGTTCTTGCGGGAGAGTGGGCGCGCGACGGCATCACCGTCAATAGCATCTCGCCCACTGTGGTGCTCACCGAGCTCGCGAAGAACGTCTGGAACGGCGACGAGGCAGATGAGATGCTCGCCAAGATCCCCGTGGGCCGCTTCGCAGTTCCCGAGGATGTGGCGCAGGCGGTCGCGTTCCTTGTCACCCAGTCGGGCATGATCACCGGGCACGACCTGCTCGTCGACGGCGGGTACGTGATCCGATGACCGTCACCAACGACCTAGAGTTCGAGCAGACGCTGTATCGCGAGATGCTGCTGCTGCGCCGCTTTGAAGAGGCCACGGGTGATGCTTTCTCGCGCGGCGAGATCCCCGGGTTCACGCACCTCTATCTCTGGCAGGAGGCGGTGGCGGTGGGAGTCTGCTCGCAGCTGACTTCCGCCGACCAGATCACCTCCACGCACCGCGGCCACGGCCACGCCCTCGCGAAGGGGCTTGAGCCCCGAGCGCTCATGGCAGAGCTATACGGTCGCTCCACCGGTGTGGTCGGTGGGCGCGGGGGATCCATGCACCTGTACCAGCCTGAGCTCGGGCTTCTCGGAACCAACGGCATCGTTGCTTCCGGCGGCGGCCTGGCGTGTGGCGCAGCCCTTGCGGCGAAGACGCGCGGCACCGATGGTATCGCGGTCACCTTCATGGGCGACGGTGCGACCGATCACGGGGCCACCCACGAGGCCATGAACTTCGCCGCAGTGCTGGAGCTTCCGGTGATCTTCGTTGTCGAGAACAACGGATTCAGCGAAGGCACCCCGCTCGCAGCCCACGCCGCACGCACCGACCTCGCCCAGCGGGCAGAGATCTACGGGATGGTGGGAGTGCGCGTTGACGGTCAGGATGTGCTCGCCGTCGCTGAGGCGACGCGCGAGGCCGTGCGCCGTGCCCGAAAGCAAAGCGCCCCGACCCTCATCGAAGCGGTCACCCTGCGCAAGACCGGCCACTTCGTGGGCGACCAGATGAACTATCTGTTGCCTGAGGGATGGACGGCATTCGGTCGCGACCCGCTCGAGATGTCTCGCCAACGCCTCACTGCATCCGGTGTAGCCGACGACTGGTTTACCCACATCGCCGACGAGATCGACAGCGTCGTTGGCGACTCGATTGAGTTCGCGCGCCAATCGCCGTGGCCGGATGCCCGAGAAGTCACCAGCCACCTGTTTGCCGGGGAGAACAACCGATGATCACGACTACCACCACCCCACGGGCCAAGCGGTTCACTCTGCGCGATGCCGTCAACGAAGCCATCCGTACCGAGATGGCGCGCGACGAGCGCGTCATCCTGATCGGTGAGGATGTCGCGGGCGGCGCAGGCATGGAGCAGTACGAGGAGTCGGGCAGCCTCGGCGGCGTCTTCGGGGTGACCAGCGGACTCGTCGGTGAGTTCGGTCGACGCCGCGTCATCGATACGCCGCTCGCTGAGAACGCCCTCATGGGTGCGGCAGTCGGTGCCGCGGCATGCGGGCTCCGACCCATCGTTGAGCTGATGTTCATCGACTTCATCGGCATGTGCCTTGACCCGATCCTCAACCAGGGTTCGCGTCTGCGGTACATGTCGAACGGTCAGGTGACAGTGCCGCTCGTGGTGCGTTCCACCTACGGCGCGGGCCTTGCCGCAGGCCCCCACCACTCCGGCAGCTACTTCGGCCTGCTTGCCCACCTTCCGGGTGTGAAGCTCGTGGTCCCGGCAAACGCCTCGGATGCGCGCGACATCTTCCCGGCGTGTGTGGCCGACGACAACGTGGTGTTCTTCCTGGAGAACACGGCACTCTACTCGAAGAAGCAGGCGGCTACCGGGCCGCGCACCCTGCGTCTGGGGGAAGCGGACATCAAGCGCCCCGGAACCGACGCCACCATCGTCGCCATCGGTGCCATGGTTCCGCGTGCACTTGAGGCTGCGGCGACGCTTGCCGAGCAGGGTGTCGAGGTCGAGGTCGTCGACCCGATCACGCTCGTGCCGCTCGACATAGACGCGATCATCACCTCGGTGCGCAAAACCGGTCACCTGATCGTCGTCGACGAAGACAACCCGGTGTGCTCGATCGCTGAGCACATCATCTCGACGGTCACCTCGCAGGCCTTCGATGCGCTGAAGAGCGCCCCCGTGCACGTGGGCCCGCCCCACGTTCCGGTGCCCTACGGCCCGGTGCTCGAGGCGGCATACCTGCCTAACCCCACGGATATCGCGGCGGCTGTTGCGCGCACCCGCGCGTGAGCCCTGAACGCCGATCAGAAACACAACAAGGAAGAACACATATGTTTGACATCATCGTGCCCAAGGCCGGCCTCGAAGGCGACTCGGTTGAAATCGTGTCGCTGCTGGTTTCCGTGGGTGACGCGGTCACCCCCGGGACCCCGATGTGCGAGGTGGAGGGCGCCAAGCTCTCGTTCGAGATCACCGCCGAGGTCACCGGTACGGTCGCTGAAATCCTTGTCGCCGAGGGCGACGAGATTGACGCGGGCGGTGTCGTCCTTCGGGTGCAGCCGTGACCGACAGTCCTGTTCCCCCGCTGAGGGAGCTGCTGGCGGGCCTGCCGAGCAACTGGGGTAAATGGGGCGACAACGACGAAGTCGGATCGCTCAACTATCTCGATGCGACGCAGGTGCTCGCGGGGGTCGGGTCGGTGCGTCAAGGCAAAGTATTCACCCTGCAGACCCCCGTGGGGCATCCGCACGGCGACCCGGTCTGGCCTGGGCGTCGCGGCATGGAACGCTACATGGTGGTCGATGAGGCCTCGTGGCTTAACGATGACCAGGAAACCCCTCCCGGCGGGATGCACTGGGCCGATGACATGATCTCCGGCTACCTGCAGGGCACAACGCAGTTCGATGCGCTGGGCCACGTCTGGTACGACGGACAGATCTACAATGGCAAACCCGCTGTCAGCACCGTCGGCGGGTTGCGCTTCGCGAGCGTTGCACCGATCGCGAAGCGCGGTGTTGTCGGGCGTGCAGTGATCGTGGATGTCGCCCGCCATCGCGGGCGCCCGTACCTCGAGCGTGGCGAGACCTTCGGGCTTGTGGACGTGCTGGAAGCCGCCGAGGCGCAAGGCGTCGAGATTCGACCCCGCGACATCCTGGTTGTACGAACCGGATGGCTGGAGAGCTGGTACAACACGGAGGCCGCGGACTTCTACCGCGATTTCCGTGAGCCAGGGCTGACCTTCTCGACCGAGCTCGTCGAGTGGTTCCACCGCATGGAGATCCCGTGCCTGGTGACGGACACGATGGGCAACGAAACCACCATCGATCCGAAATCTGGGGTACAGCTTCCCTTGCACAACGCCCTCATGCGCAACCTCGGCGTTGCGTTCTGCGAGGCGTGTGACCTCTCTGAGCTTGCGGCCGACTGCGATGCAGACGGCCAGCGAGAGTTTTTGTTCGCAGCGGCTCCGCTGCATATTCGTGAGGCGGCTGGCTCGCCTGTTAATCCTGTGGTGGTGAAGTGATGTCCCAAGCGGAAAACCGTACTATTGCGGTTGCTGATGCTGAAGAAGCAGCCGTTGATATTTTGATGAAGCTCGGCACTCCGGCCGACCGTGCAGCCGAGGTGGCGCACTCGCTCGTGCTGGCGCAGATAGTGGGGCACGATTCCCACGGTTTGGTGCGTCTGCGCGAGTATTCGAGCTTTGTCGACCGCGGGCTTGTTGTGCCAGACGCCGAGCCAGAGGTCATCTCCTCCCGCGGCGCCGCGATCATGATCGATGGTCACCACGGCTGGGGTCAGGTTGCCAGTCACGCGGCCGTCGTCGCCGGGGTGAAGCGCGCCCGCGAACTCGGCGTGGCGGTTGTTACCGTGCGCAACTGCAACCACGTGGGCCGCATCGGTGAATACGTCGACCAGATCGCCGAGCAGGGACTCGTCGGCATGATGTGGTGCAACTCTGACCCCTGCGTTGCCCCGTTCGGTGGCGCAGAGCGGATGCTCGGAACGAACCCGTTCGCGGTGTCGGTACCGACCGCGAACGAACCGGTCATCGTCGACTTCGCGACCGCATCCGTCGCGGAGGGCAAGCTGCGTGTCGCCCGCGCGGCCGAGGTCGAGGTAGCGCCCGGATCCGTCGTCGACAAGGACGGTCAGCCGAGCACCAACCCGAACGACTTCTATAACGGTGGAGCGCTTCTGCCGTTTGGCGCCCACAAGGGTTACGGCTTGAGCCTGGCGATCGAGCTGCTCGGCGGCGCGCTGTCGGGCGGGCACCCCTCGGTCAACGAGAGCTACGTCTCCGGCAACGGCGTCGTGCTGATCGTCGTCGCCCCGGATTTCTTCGTCGGTAGTGAGGCGTTCCTCGCCGACACCACAGAGGCCACCGAGGTGATCACGGCGAGCACCCCGTCCACCCCGGGCGGCAAAGTTCTCCTCCCTGGAGACGTCGAGCGTGCTCACGCCGCAAAGAATGTCGACCAGATCACCATGTCGAGCGCGATCTGGGATGACGTGTCGGCGATTCTTGCCGAGCGCTGAGTGGCGATGATGAATCCTGATTCGGTCGTCCTGAACGACGGCACCACGATCCCGCAGCTCGGGTTTGGGGTGTTTCAGATTGCCGCAGAGGACTGCGAGCGCGCCGTGCTCGAGGCCATCGAGATCGGGTACCGTCACTTCGACACCGCGCAGATTTACCACAATGAAGCAGAAGTGGGCCGAGCACTGGCAACCTCCGGTCTGCCGCGTGAAGACTTCTTCGTCACCACCAAACTATGGAACCCGTGGCAGGGGCGCGACACCACGGAGCTTTCCTTCCACGAGAGCCTCAGTTTGTTGGGCCTGGACTACGTGGATCTGTTCCTGATCCACTGGCCGATGCCGAAGAATGACAAGTACCTCGAAACATGGGAGGTCATGCAGGCATTCGCCGAGCAGGGCACCTCGCGCTCGATCGGGGTATCGAACTTCCTCGAGCCGCACCTCACCCGTTTGCTCCAGAACAGTACGTATGTGCCATCGGTGAACCAAATCGAACTGCACCCCGCATACCAGCGTCAGGATCTGGTCGCCCTGTGCGCCCAGAACGGCATTGCGGTTGAGGCGTACGCGCCGCTTGGTCAGGGCGCGTACCCGCTGCTGACTGACCCGACGATCACCGACATTGCGGCGGGCGTCGAGCGCACCTCGGCGCAGGTGGTGCTGCGCTGGCACCTGCAGCACGGCAACATCATTTTCCCGAAGTCGTCCACTCCTGCCCGCATCCGCGAGAATTTCTCTTTGTTCGACTTCTCGCTGAGCGACGAGCAGATGCAACGCATCGACAACATGGAACGCAACGGCCGCGTGAGCCACGACCCGAATGAGATCGACTAATGACTACCCTCGCACCCACCGGACTCGTTCTTGTTACACGGGTTCCCACAGAGCGTGAAGCTCTCCGTGCGTCGCGCGCCGCAATTGCGGCAGGCTTCGACGCTGTCGAGATCACGTTCTCTGTTCCGAACGCCCAGAACTTGATGGCCGAGCTGGTACGTGAGTTCCCCGGCTTCCCCGTGGGTGCAGGCACCGTGCTCGAGCCCGAGCAGGTGACCCTGGCGGCGGATGCAGGGGCCACCTTCATCGTCGCGCCCGACACCTATCTGCCCGTCGCCGAGATGTCGGCGGCGCGCGGTCTCGCCTACATTCCGGGCGTGTTCACGCCCACCGAAATCCAAACCGCCCACCGACTGGGCGCCGCCGCCGTGAAGGTGTTCCCGGTGCGTGCGGGGGGCCCCGGCTACCTCAAGGAACTACGTGGTCCGCTGCCGCACATCACCTACGTGGTGTCGGGTGGGCTGGGGGCTGCCGACAGCCGTGAACTGCTGGAGTTCGGGGCTTCTGCCGCGTGTGTGGGGGTGAGCTTCTTCGGTGCAGGTCAGCTGGCTGAGGCCTCCGACGAGATCCTGGAGCGCATCGCCGCGGAGTTCGTGGCAGAGGTGCGCGGTGTCTGACCTCGTTGTTCACGCGCGCGTCGTCACCGTAGGCGAGGCGATCGCCTGGGTCACTCCGACCGCCGCAGAACCGCTCAGCGTGGGTGCCACGATGAGGTTCGGGGTGGGCGGCGCAGAAGCGAATGTTGCCATGGCACTAGCCCAGCTCGGCATCGACACCGCGTGGATCAGCGCCGTCGGAGACGATGAGCTGGGTCGGCTTGCGCTGGCGGAGCTCGGTGGGGCCGGGGTCAACGTGTCAGGCGTCTCCGTGGATGAGGTGCATACGACAGGAGCATACTTCAAGCTCTTCGACGCGGCGGGGTCGTCCACCCCGGTGTACTTCCGCAAGGGATCAGCCGCTTCTCACCTGACCGCGGAGGCCGCAACCCGCATCTGCGGTGCAGCCCTCACCCACACGTCGGGCATCACCCTCGCACTCAGTGACACTACCGCCGAACTCGTAGGGACGTTGCTCGATGGGCACCCGGAAGCGGGATCGGTCAGCTTCGACGTGAACTATCGCCGCGCGCTGTGGGCAGACCGGGACGATGCCGCGTCGGTCATGAGCGAGGCGGCCCAGCGCGCCGATGTCGTGTTTGTCGGGCGCGATGAGGCCGAGATGCTGTGGGGCACGCGAACCGCACAGGACGTGCGCTCCCTCCTCCCGGAGGTGGCCGTGCTGGTCGTGAAGGATGCCGGCATCGGGGCAACCTCGTTCACGAAGGCGGGCGAGATTTTCGTGCCGTCACCGATAGTTGACGTCGTCGACCCGGTCGGTGCGGGGGATGCGTTCGCGGCAGGCTGGTTGAGTGGTTGGCTACGCCGCGACGACCCGGAAATGTGCTTGGCACGCGGGCATGTTTTGTCGCGCAGCGTGCTCACCCAGCGCGGAGACGTGGCAACCCTCACCGAAGATCAGGTGCAGGCGCAGGCGCGCGAGCACCTGATCCGTGTCAGACTGACAACGGGTCGAACACGACACGCGCGTCACCACCAGACGCGCCCGGAACGAGCGGACACCGCAGCCGACGGGAACGGCATCCGCTCACCCCTGCGTCCTTGACAAACTCATTCCCATATCAGGGAGTGTCTGACAATTGCCGGGTCCAAGTGATAACGGCATTGAGGATGGCGGCCGATTGCGCAGTTCGGCGCGGCCCGCCGGAGCCGGGTCGTTGAACATACTCCCGTCTGCAACTGCAGGGGCGCCGTCAGCGGTGTAGCTGCGCGACAGATTCTTGGATCGAGATAGGTGCTCGGCGACCCAACGATTTACGCGGATCCATGGCACCGGTTCTGATGCGCCTCAGCGCGTCCAAACGATCGCGTCGATCAATGCTCGAGTAGGAGCGAACGCTACCCAGCGCTCGCTGACCAGAACCTCACCTCCGGGCGGTCCGGAAGGGTCACGGAGCCACACGCCGTCGTTGCCAGGCTCTTCGAGGTACCCATTACTCCTCGTGCTTTCGTGGTAAGCATGATGTTCGGCGGGTGTGAGGGCTGCCCACGCGAAGTAGACACTTGAATGCATATCGCCTTCAAATCCCCATGGGCACTCGAGCGCTGCTCCGGAAAGTGGCACGTTGAACTGGGCGAACTCTTTTGGAGCTGCGGTCAAGCTGAGGGATGTGAGCGTCTCGACTATGAGCGGATCAAGCATCCCTTCGCAAGTGATGCTGTCGATTGTGGGGTAGTCATCGCCATCACGAACCTCCTGCGCCGGTGACGGCATCGGCGTAGTGGTGGTTGGCGGGCTCTCTGACGGACTGGCTGATTCAGGAGCACCGATGCTCGGGTTTGTGGACGTCGGCGCACACCCAGTCACTACGAACAGAATTCCAACAGCGGCTACTGCGAAGGTTGGGAGGGATCGCAGATTCATACGCTCAAAGTATCGCGACTATCGCTGCCGCCGCATCGCTAATGCGCAATGCGCGCCTCACGACCCCGTATGCGAAAAAGCAGCAGAGGCCCGCATCCCCATTTGGGCCCCTGCTGCGGCTCATTACTTACGGCTGAACGAACACCTCGTCAGCCAGCATCCCGGGGCTGACCCGGATCAGCACCGTCTCGCCGTCCGGCACCAGGAAGGCCTGAGAGCCGGTGGCAGATGCGCCGTTGTAGAGCTCGTCCATCCCGATGCCGTCCGTGAGAACAACCATCGAGTCGTAGCTGTTGACGACGTTGCCGGCGCTGGTGACGAAGGCGATGCCGACCTCGGCCGCGAGACCGGACTCATCACCGGTGTATGTGACCGTGTAGTTCACGATCTCGTAATGCGACCCCGCAGGTGCCGGGTCGTTGAACATGCCGTCGGCAACTGCCGCCGCCCCGTCAGCGGTGTAGCTGTTCACGACGACGGTCCAGTCATCGGTGCTGATCTGCGAGGCAAGCGGGTACGGGTTCTCGCGAGTGCCCTGCTCGGCAGCATCCGCCGGCTCTTCCTCATCTACCGCGACGACCTCTTCATCTGCAGGCTGTGTGACGGTGGTTTCGGTGTCGCCGAAGGCCTCGTCGAACGCTTCATCGGCCGCGCTCGCGATAACGCCCAAGAAGACGACCACCCCGACGATCGTGCCAACAACGGACAGGATGAGGCCGACGACGCCCATCCACTTGCGCCCGCCCTTGAGGAACAGCGACACGAGGCTGAGCACGAACGCGATCGGCAGCAGGATCCAGCCGACGATCAGAGCGCCAGGAATGCACGCGAAGATGAAGCCGACGGCTGCCACGATGAGCGCGACCAGCGCGAGGACGTTCGTCTTCTTCGGCGCGGATGCCGTCGCCTCAGCGGGCGGCATCGGAGGAGGCATCTGCTGCGGAGCGGGAGTCGCAGGAGGGTTGGGAATGGACATGTGATTCTCCTTCAGGAGTGTGCGTGGAGCACCGGCCTGCCCCACGACGGATGCCGTAGGGCGATGGTTCGCACGCACGCCGAATATCGCCCTAAGGGCAGGGCGCGAATCGGGGAACTCGAGTCGGGTTCCAGGGCCCGTGCGGACCTATCGAGGTTGAGTGTATTCGGGGGCATGGACATTGGCCCCGATGCCTTGCAGCGACTGGGATGTCCGGCGACCGCGGTAGCATCCGACCATGGCATCGCAATTTCTGGAGACAAGCCGTGCGCACCGCCCCCGCGTGATCCACACCGGCCAAGCCTTGGTCGACCTGGTCATCGAAGTGCCCGACATCCCAGCGCGCGGACAGAACGTGATGGCCGGCTCCGACGCTCAATACGCCGGCGGCGCCGTCACCGTGCTGCTCGCAGCAGCCCGCCTGGGTGCGCAGTGCGTGCACGCGGGTGCGCTCGGCACCGGCCCGCACGGCGATCTCATCCGTGAGGCACTGGATGCTGATGGCATCACAGCATCCGCCCCGCCGATCACCACACGCGACACCGGCGTATGCATCGTGCTGGTCGAACCGACCGCCGAGCGCACCTTCATCACGACGCTGGGCGCCGAGCGCGACATCACAGTCAATTCGCTTGCAACCGCCGACGTCCAGCCCGGCGACCTCGTCTGCGTCACGGGATACTCCCTCGCCGTCGCACAGACCCGAGACCCGCTGCTGACCTGGTTGGCAACCCTCCCCGAGGACGCCGTCGTCGTCCTCGACCCCGGGGCCGCGTTCGCCGCGCTGCCTGCCGACGTGCGCGACGTGATGCTCGCCCGCACTGACGTGTGGACCGGCAACGCAGAGGAAGCGACCGACCTGCTGGCGGTGCGGGCTGTTCCGGTCGAAGCATCCGAACGCGAGATCGTCGCGCAATCCGGCGCGCTGGCGCCGCTGATGCGGGCCGGTGCGATCACCATCGTCCGCGACGGAGCCGAAGGCTGCGCGGTGCAGGCGCGCGGCGAAAGCACCTACGTGGCGGGCTTTCCGCAGACCCCCGTCGACACCAACGGGGCCGGTGATACCCACACGGGTGCGCTGCTGGCCGGTATCGCGGTCGGATCGAGTTGGGTGGACGCTTGTCGACGCGCCAACGCGGCGGCCGCGATCAAAGTCACCCGTCGAGGGCCGACGACCGCGCCGACCGCAGTTGAGGTCGAGGAGTTCCTGCGCGGCCGGTGAGTCCCTGAAACCATCTTCGGTGCGAAATTTTGTCACGGAGCGCTCAGTATGTGCTATTTTGCTCGGCTACGATCAGGGAATGGCCCGTCCAAGAAGCGAAAAGGCACGCCAGGCTGTCCTGGCTGCGATGCGGAATGCACTGGCCACCGGGGGATATGAAACTGCGACGATCGAGGGCTTGGCTGCCGAAGCCGAGGTATCGAAGCAGACGATTTACCGTTGGTGGCCGTCGAAATCAGCGATCCTGGGGGAAGCGTTGCTCGAAGGGGAGCTACCGGGGAACGCCCCGCCGGTCCCAATGACAACGGATCTCGGCACCGACCTGCGCGAGTGGGTGTCGACGATGATGGCGCGGATCGGCACCACCGAGAACACTGCGCTCGCGCGGGCGCTGATCGCCGTCAACGTGGCAGATCCAGAACTGGGTGCACAACTCAATCAACGGTTCACCGAGCCGATCATCGGGTGGATCACCGAGCGCATCGAGCGTGGCAAGCAGGCCGGTGAAGTGCGTGTCGAGATCGATGCGGCAGCCGTCGCGAACCAATTCGCCGCGGCCGCCTCATATGCGGCTCTGCTCGGACGCAAGATCGACGACGCTCAGGCGGATGCTCTCGGCGAGGTGCTCATGCGCGGCATCGCCGTTCCCGAGGCATCCGCGTCCTAACAACGCCGGCACTTCGACAGGCTCAGTGACCAGTAACGCCGGGCGGCGGATCTCGCTCCCTGAGCTTGTCGAGGGGGCGGAATCCGCTGTCCGTGGCATCCGCTATCCAGCCGGAAGGTAGACGACCGAGCCGCTGTCGCGCGTGGAAGTGAGATACCCACCGATGGTTCGGATCCCGTCGCCGCTGGGCAGCTCTGCGATCGTGTTGGCATCGAGGTCGAGGATGAGCGCCGGCGCGCCGAAGGGTGCCGTGACGATGGTCTGTCCGTCGGCTGAGACGGCGTCGAGCTCGATGTCGGGGAAGTTCTTGCCGGTCGCTACCGAGTCGAGCCCGTTGTCCAGGCCGCCGGGGAGCTTCAAGACGGGGGTTCCCGCACTGTCGACGGCGGCGATAGTCCAGTAGTTGAAGTCGTCCAATTCGTAGAACACGCCATCCAGGGCAGAGGGCATACCGGGGCCACGGGCGCTGTCGAGCTCGCCGATCTCATTGCCGTCGAAGTCGTAGCCGGTGTAGGTGGCTTCGGTGAAGGAAACGCGGTCGGTGGTCAGCGCGAATCCGTCAGCGGCGAAGTTCACGAGGTCGTTCGGATCGCTGGGACTGCTTCCGGAGGCGGTGATCTCGCCAGTGGCGGCGTCGAGGATGGTGTACTCGGTGGTCATCATGTCGACGCAGGCGATGTGTCCGGACAGCAGGTGGCATTCGGCGACGGCGCTCATCGGGGCCTGCCAGGCGATCTGCCCGGCACCATCGAAGGCGAGCAGCACCTCGCCGGCGTCGGCGGCGGCAAGGGCGTAGGCCGTCTCACCCTCATGGGCGAACGCGGTCAATATCGAGATGTTGATGGGTGCTTCGTAGATGTTGGTGCGCTCGCCGGTGGCCAGGTCGACTCGCACGACAATGGAACGGTAGTCGCCGTTCGCATTCATCTCGCTTTCGGAGGTGTACAGGCGGTCATCCAGAACGGGCGCGCAGTTCACGCCGCCCGGCGTTTCGGTCTCGAGCCGCCACAGGTCGCTGCCTGTTGCGAGGTCGGTGGCGATGAGCGTGACCGCCCTGTCTGTCAGATCGCGGTGGATCGCGATGCCATCTCGGATGCCGCAGAGCATGTCATCGGAGACCCATTCGCCGGACGTGCCGGCGGAGTACCCGTTGAGCATCCACGCCCCCTCGTCGCCGGATGGATGCAGCACCAGATCAGCGGGAACGTCAGGGCCACCGGAGTTGCCGCCGGAGATCAGGCCGCATCCGGACAGCATTGCTGTCAGTGCCAGAGCGGCGGATGCTGCGGCGAAAGCGGCCGCGCGGCGCGTGCGTCTCGTGGTCATTGTGGATCCCCCCGTGGCGACTAAGACGCGACCAGCATAGCGAGGGCGGCCGCGCGGACCGCGGCGCCCGCCCCGCTGCCCCGGCCTACGCTGGTAGATATGCCCAGCACGACCACCGTCGCTCCTCTTCTCCGCCGCGCGCGCGTCGGCGTCGCACTGCTGTTCCTCACCAACGGTGCCCTGTTCGCGAACATCCTGCCGCGCTATCCGGAGATCAAGCGGACGCTCGGATTGGATGCTGCAGCCTACGGCCTCGCGATCGCCGCCTTCCCCGCCGGTGCGATCGTTGCCGGGCTTGCTGCGGCCGTGCTCATCCGTCGCTTCGGCTCGGCGAAGGTCGCCGTCATCGGCACCATCATCACCAGCCTCGGCCTGCTTGCTGCGGGAATCGCGCCGTCGGCACTGTTCTTCGCGCTGGGCCTGTTCCTCGGCGGCGCCTCCGACGCGATCACCGACGTCGGCCAGAACGCGCATAGTCTGCGCGTGCAGCGCGGCTACGGCCGCTCGATCATCAACTCCTTCCATGCGATCTGGTCGATCGGCGCGGTTCTCGGCGGATCGATGGCAGCTGTGGCGATCGCGATCGCGCTGCCCCTCGGCATCCATCTCGCCATCTCTGCCGTCGTGTTCTGCATCGTCGCGCTCATCGCACTTCGTCTGTGTCTGCCGGGCCGCGACGACGTCACCGAAGAGGATGCCGTCGCCGACGGCCCCGAGATCCGCGATGCCGTGCGGCGGGGAATCTCGGGACGGACAGTCTTCGTGATGGTCGCGCTCGTGCTCATTTCTATCGCTGGCGCCGTCGTCGAGGATGCCGGGATGTCGTGGGCGACCCTCTACCTCTCCGCCTCGCTGGACGCGCCCGCGGTCCTCGCCGCGACCGGATACATCGCCCTCGTCGGCGCACAGTTCATCGGACGCCTCGCCGGCGACCGCTTCGTCGACCGGTTCGGACAGCGTGCCGTCGCCCGCGCCGGAGGGCTGCTCATCTTCGTCGGGATGGGGCTGGCGCTGATGTTTCCGACCGTGCCCGGCACGATCCTCGGCTTCGCCGCGGCAGGTTTCGGGTCGGCGACGCTCATTCCCGCCGCGATGCAAGCAGCCGACGCGCTTCCGGGCCTGCGCCACGGCGCCGGCCTCACGATCGTGTCGTGGCTGCTGCGGTTGGGCTTCCTGCTCTCGCCACCGTTCGTCGGCTTCATCGCGGACAACGCCGGGCTCCGGTGGGGGTTGCTCGTCGTGCCCGTTGCGGGACTCGTCGCGATGGCGTTCGCCGGCGTGCTGGACAGGCGGCGGGCCCCTGGACTGATCACCACGGCTGCAGAGAAGGAGAAGCACCATGGATCTTGACGATCTTCTGAACGAACTGAATTCTGGTCGCACCATTAAGGGGGACTCGCCACTGCACGAGGTCATGCATCGGACGAGTCAGGAGGCGATGCGCATCACCGGCGAGCTCAACGGCGGCTACCACGAGCCGGCCGAAGTGCGCGCGCTGCTGTCGCGTCTGATCGGGAAGCCGGTGGATGAGACGGTGACGATGTTCCCGCCGTTCTCCTCAGACTTCGGGCGGAACATCACGCTCGGCAAGCGCATCTTCATCAATGCCGGATGCAAGTTCCAAGACCAGGGCGGCATCACCATCGGCGACGACTGCCTCATCGGACACAACGTGGTCATCGCGACCCTCAACCACGACCTGGCGCCGAGCCATCGTGCGGACATGCACCCGGCTCCTGTCATGATCGGCCGTAACGTCTGGATCGGCGCCAACGCCACCATCCTGGCCGGGGTCACGATCGGCGATGACGCCGTTGTGGCGGCGGCATCCGTAGTCACCAAGGATGTGCCGGCGGGGTCGATCGTCGTGGGCTCACCCGCGCGTGTGGTGCGCTCCGTTCCTGAGTGAGCGGGGGCGGGTGGAGGTAGGCGCGCTGCGAGCGCGTCCCGGGGTGTGCCGTGCACGTCGACCCGCCCGGAGTCACCCGGCCTTGGCGCGCCGATCTTGGAACGCGATCGTCGCAAGGACGCCGACCAGCAGCACCAGCTCGAACGCATTCGTGACCGCTCCGCTGGGAAAATCGAACGGGATGGCGCTTCCGATCACCATGAGGATGGTGACGATGCACAACCACGGCCACCCCTGGCGCTTCCACGCGTAGATGCCGGCGACAAGCAGCGCGGCAGCCACGAACAGCACCATGAGCGGCGGGCCACCCGGGGCATTCTCATTCGAATAGCTCAGCGTTCCGTACTCGTGCTGCGCGACCAGCTGCGCCGGAGCCGCGCCCACGATCACCTCGTAGGTGACGAGCGCGGCCGTGATCACGATGGCTCCCAGCGTCGCCCACGAAGTCTTGGCCCAGCGCACACCAGCGCGAACGAGCACGTTCCACGCGACGAGCACCAGCATCGGCGTCACCAGCGCGTGCAACCAATAGCGCACGGCGTTGAGCGCCTCGAGGCCCGCGCTCTCGCCGATGAATGAACCGAGACCGATCACGGCGTTGTCATAGACGAGGGCTGCGAATACGAGTAGTGCGAGGTCGGAGACGATCAGTCGCCCGCGTCGAACTGTTAGCGCGATCCCCCAGATCAGCAGGACGAGGTACGCGATCGCGAAACCCAAGAAGAGAATGGTGTCCATCATCACCTCCGGTCGTGTCGGGCAAGAATGTCACACGACGGCGATCGGGGCTAGGGGTGGTCCGGTCATTGGCCGCGATCAGTCGTCGCTGGAGTGCAATCCGCGGCGGGTCGACAACAGCGTGATCTCGGGATGCTCCTCCGCCAGCATCCGCTCCGCGCGATCGAGGATGTCTCGAACATGGGCGGCTTCTGCCGCGATCACGGACACTCCGATCTCTGATCGCCGGTGCAGATCATGGGCGCCGACCTCGGCGGCGGCGGATTCGGTGCGACGGGCCAGGTCGGAGATCAATGGACGAATCACGCTGCGCTTCTCCTTCAGGGAGCGCACATCGCCGAGTAAAACATCGCACCAGAGCCAGCCGATCCACATGCGGCAAGTGTGGCACGTGAGCCACCCTGCTATCTGCCGAAAGTTCGATTTTCTCGAAATAATGTTCGACAAAGTCGAACTCGGTTGCTAAGCTGGAGTCATGTCACAGTTGACCGCAATCCACGAGGCCCTGAATGGGCTGGACGCTGTGTGGGCGGATGCCGGTGACTCGAATACTTTTACGAGAGAACAGCTCATCGCAGCGGAAACGGCTGTCGGTCTCCTGCAACGGAGATTGGATGCCCTGCATGTCGATGTCGCCGCCGGGATCGCTCACGAGTCGCGAACGGAACTCGGTCCAGACAGTTTGGCGAAGCAGCAGGGGTTCCGCACGGCCGCCAAGCTGATTGCTGCGACGACGGGGGTGTCGTCGGGTGACGCATTCCGGCTGATCAAAGTGGGTGAGGGGACCGCGCCGCGGTCAGATCTGCTGGGCAACCCTCTGCCGGCGAAGTATCAACTGGTGCGTGAGGCTCTAGCTTCTGGAGAGCTGAGCGCGCAGGCGGCGGCGATGATCATCACGCTGCTCGATCGCTGTCGGGTGGCCGCGGGCGCCGAGCGCATCGCCGAGGGGGAGAGAGTCCTCACCGAGAACGCCGTCGGGCTCAGCCTCGACGAGTTGCGCAAGCTCATTGTGCGCGCCGAGGCATGGCTCGACCCCGACGGCGTCGAGCCGCGAGAAGAGGAGCGTCGCAGTAAGCGCTTCTTCAACATGTTCGAGCGCGATGGAGAGCTACATTTCAGCGGCAAGACCGATATCGAAAGCGGTGCCCCGATCCTTGCCGCGTTCCGCGGCTTCGTGTCTGCCGCGTTCGTTGCGCGTAAGGATTCAGTTGACCCCAATGCTCCGGATGCTGACCGCCGCAGCGTAGCGATGATTCAAGCGGACGCATTCGCGGCGTTCTGCTCCCACGTGCTCGGATGCGACTCGAAGCTACCGCTCGCCGGTGCCACGGTCATCGTCCGCATCAGCCTGCAAGATCTGATCTCCGGTACCGGATGGGCAACGATCGACGGCGCAGATCAGCCAGTCAGCGTCAGCGCAGCCCGGCGAATGGCCGCGGGTGACGGCATCATCCCCTGTGTCCTCGGCGGTGATAGCGAGATTCTCGATTGGGGCCGGAAGAAGCGGCTGTTTACTCGAGCTCAACGGTTGGCGCTCGTCGAACGGGACGGCGGCTGCGCAATGTGCGCTCTTCCACCCGAAATGACCAAAGCTCATCACATCCGGTGGTGGCAACGACATCACGGTCGAACTGACCTGATGAACGGGGTGCTGCTCTGCGAGACGTGCCACCATCGCATCCATGACAACGGGTGGGAAGTCAACGTTGACGGCGTCGGCGCTGGGGCGCGGGTCTGGTTTATTCCCCCGAACTATGTCGATCCAGCACGCGAGCCCCGGCTCGGCGGGCGCGCACGATTCGATATCGCGGCATGAGGTATTGCGGCATGGGGCACTGTGGCATGAGCGGGTCTCTTCGCGCCGCACCCTTCCCTAGCGATACTGAACGATATATCGTTAACTCCCCAGAGCCATTCGGCGTCACCCACTATCGGGAGGTCCTCATGAGCACGTCATTCCCTTCGGGCCCGTTCGGCGACGGAGCAATGTTCGGCGGTGCCGGCGGTCCGGCATCCGCGATCTTCGATGCGATGGATCAGCTCAGGAAATCCTTCGAGCAGCGCACCGGGCCCTCGCGGATGGCGCGCGGAGATGTACGGTCGGCCGTCATCACGCTCCTCGCCGAAGAGCCGATGCACGGGTACCAGATCATCCATGAGATCGAAGAGCGTTCCGGGGGCGCGTGGAAACCCAGCGCCGGATCGGTCTATCCCACGCTGCAGCTCCTGGCTGACGAAGGGCTCCTCACCGCAGAAGAGCAGAACGGCCGCAAAACCTACTCGCTCACCGGTGCTGGGCGTGAAGAAGCCGAGATCGCAGCAGAAAAGCCAGCACCATGGGCCGCGTTTTCTTCCCGCGACGGATCAACGCACACTGCGCTGCCGAAAGCGGGAATCGATCTCGCCGGCGCGGCCGCGCAGGTCGCTCGCACCGGCTCTCCCGCACAGGTGCAGGAAGCGGTGGCCGTACTCGAAGACGCACGGCGCCGGTTGTACGCGATCCTCGCCGAGAAGTGAATTGGGGCAGTGAGTCCCCACCGCGCACGCTACCGCCGCATCATCGCGTTCGCCGCCAGGCAACTGGTGCAGCTGTGGTGGTTCGAGCTGTTCCTGCCACGCGTCGGCCTTTCGCGCGTCACGGAGCGCAGTCGTGTCGGACGGATGCAGCGACTGGCCCAACGGTTCCACGTGCTCGCAATCGAGCTCGGTGGACTCATGATCAAGGTGGGGCAGTTCCTCTCCTCTCGTCTTGATGTGCTCCCGCCCGAGATCACCGATGAGCTCGCCGGGCTGCAAGACGAAGTCCCCGCTGTCTCCTTCGCAGACATCAAAGCACTGGCCGAAGCTGAACTCGGCGTACCCCTCGAACGCGCATTCGCCTGGGTCGATGAGCAACCGCTTGCGGCCGCATCGCTCGGCCAAGTCCACCGCGCCCGGCTCTCCGCACTCGACGCCGCCGATACCGGACTCGGAAACGTCGTCGTGAAGGTGCAGCGTCCCGGCATCGACGAGATCGTCGCCACCGACCTCGCCGCGCTTCGCCGCGTCGCTGGCTGGCTGCGCCGAATCCGCCTCGTCTCCAGCCGTGTCGATGCGCCAGCCCTCGTCGAGGAGTTCGCCCAGACCAGCCTGGAGGAAATTGACTACCTGCACGAAGCCGCGAACGCCGAACGTTTCGCGGACAACTTCGCCGACGACCCTCGCGTCAACACCCCGCAGATCGTCTGGGAACGCGTCACCCGTCGCGTGCTGACGTTGTCGGACGTTACCGCGATCAAGATCAATGACGGTACGGCCCTGCGCGCGGCGGGGATCGACCCGACTGAGGTCGCGAAGGTCTTCGCCGAGGTCATGTTCGACCAGGTGTTCAGCCACAGCTTCGTACACGCCGACCCGCATCCGGGCAACATCTTCGTCACGCCCGCATCGGGGGAGGGAACAGCGGCGGGGACCGGCTGGCGACTCACCTTTGTCGACTTCGGCATGATGGCCGAGGTGCCAGACGGGTTGCGTGACGGGCTGCGAACGCTGCTGATCGCCGTCGCCGGGCGCGACAGCAAAGGCCTGGTGGATTCCGCGCAGGAGATCGGGATGCTGCTCCCCACCGCCGACACCCTCGAACTCGAACGTGCCCTGACCGCCCTGTTCGCACGCTTCGGCGGGATGGGCGTCGCCGAACTGAGCAAGGTCGACCCGAAGGAATTTAGCGCCTTCGCCGCCGAATTCGGCGATGTCGTGCGGTCGCTTCCGCTGCAGCTGCCTGAAGATATGCTGCTGCTCATCCGTGCGGTCTCGCTCACCTCAGGTATGTGCAGCGGGCTTGACCCCGCCTTCAACGTCTGGGATGCGGCCGAGCCCTATGCCGCGCGCCTGATCCGCGATGAGAGCGGCAACGTCGTGCAGGAATTGGCTCGTCGAGCACTCCGCACCGCAGACGTCACCTGGCGGCTGCCGCAGCGCATCGACAACGTCATCACCAGTATTGACAACGGCACGGTGACGTTCGACACATCCCGCCTCGAACGGCGGCTCGACATCGTGATGAGCATCGGCCGTCGCGCGGTTGCCGCAGTCCTGTTCGCCGGCATGCTCGTCGGGGGTGCACTGCTGCTCACGCCGCTGCCCGCACTGGGGGCGGTGCTCATGATCGTTTCGGCGGCGCCGCTGCTCTATGCGCTCTTCGGTGGCCGGCACTGAAGCCCCGACATCAGAACGGTGTCTCGTCGACCGCCGCCCACCCAGCATCCGACGCGGGCGCCGCTGCGTCCGCCGCAACTGGCGCGCCCGCTCGCGCCACTACGGGCACCGTCGCTGACACAGCTGCTACCGGCGCCGACCGATCCCCGCGCGTCACCTGCGCTGTCGCGTACCGGAGCGAGGGCCCGATCTCATCGATCTGCAACTCGATGCTGACCCGCGAATTGCCCTCGCGATCCTGGTAGCTGCGCTGCTGCAGACGCCCGGAGGCGATCACCCGGCTGCCTTTCGATACCGATGAGGCGATGTTCGTCGCGAGGTCGCGCCAGGCAGAGCAGCGCATGAACAGCGCCTCGCCGTCCTTCCACTCGTTCGCCTGGCGATCGAATGAGCGCGGCGTGCTGGCGATGGTGAAGCTCGCCACCGCCGCACCCGACTGCGTGTAGCGCAGTTCTGGGTCGGCCGTCAGGTTCCCCACGATGGTGAGAGTCGTCTCGTTCATGTTCTTCACTCCGGTTCCGTATGTCTGTATCTCGTATCGAGACTGTCTCATCGGTGAGACGTGCTCACTGTAGATCGGGCATCCGACATTCTCGGCGTGTGAACGCACCCGAGCCCCTAATCGCGGCGAATCGCCCTGCTACTGAGTTAATGACCGCAGCGTGCAGTATCCTGGATAAGAATTTGGTAAGGGTCTGCGCAAAATGCTCGCCAGTCGAGCAGTCGCCGCTGATCGACTGCCTACACGGTCGTGTCCACCTGGCGCGGCCTGACTCGTTCCCCCCAATCGAGGAAATCCCCCACTATGCCCCCCAGCAAATTCACGCTGTCAACCGCTCGGCGGATGAGAACAGGGTTCGTCGCTTCGCTCTGCGTCGCCGCCCTCGCCGTGCCGATGGTTGCCTCCCAGGAGACAGCCGCCGCTGCAGCGACTGCTCTCCCTGTTACGGACAGCTACCGCGCATCCGCCGACATCGGCTTCCACGACTACACACGCGACGGCTCTGAGCGTGAGATCCGCAACGACCTCACCGGCGATCTCGGCGCGATGGTCGAGTTCGCGCAGATGACCACCGTCGACCCCACCGACAACGCAGCGCACGAAGGACCGACGCTGGTCGCCGATCGTATTGCGCTGCTCATGGTCACACCGACCACGGTTGTCGATTCCCTGAAGGTCGAGGTGAAGGTCAAGGGCGAGGTCAAGGGCACCGTCGACCTCGCACACCCGAATCTGCTCCCGGATGCTGATCAGAGCTTCGACTCGCGCGGAACTGTGGCATATTCGCTGCGCGCGTGGTCGGTCGAACTCCCGTACGAGTGGGTGCAGCCGGGCATCACGCTTACGGTGATCGACGGCGCCGGACGCACCGGCACGCTCGACGCAGTCGATGTCGGTGCGCCGCGTGAGATGGTCATCAACAACATCCGCTTGGGCATGCTCACCTTCCCGCCCGTAGCCAACGGACAGCGCTTCCTCAACGACCCGGCGTCGGGTGCGACTGACTACTTCCAGACGATCCCGCTGTCCAGGCTCACCATGGCGAAGTACGAGGACGTCGAACTCGACAAGGTCATCGTCCACTCGGGTGACATCTACACCGTCGACAGCCCGGATCCCCGTATCGGCAGCGTCTACGCAGGCACCATGCGCGAGAACGTCGGAAAGGCGCAGGTCTCCACCGGCATCAACCTCGCGACGTGGGGCATCACGAGCTCCCCGATGAATCAGCGCCAGCCGGGCAGCACCAACCAGCGCGTCATCCACCACTCCGCTGGGCTCTACTCGAACGGCCGTCATCGCCACGGCCTGTCCGGTGGCAACGGCATGGCGACGCTGTACGACTCCGTCGGAAATGAGCTGAGCCACGAGCTCGGTCACTCCTACGGTATCGGGCACTACCCGGGTGTGAACAACAAGGCGACCGGCGATGACATCGTCCGCGACGCCTCGCACAACATGGACTCGGGATGGGGATACATCGCCTACCGGGGGCTCATGCGCTCAAACCTTGACCAGCGCGCGTACCGGCCGTTCCCGTCGATCAACGGCATGGATTTCCGTGAGAACCTGGCCGGTCGCTACAACTTCAACACCGACGCGATGGCCGGTGGCTGGGATGCCAGCCCGGTTTCCGACTACACCCACCACACTCGCTACACTCTCAAGCGCATCCAGACCTATCTGCGGGATCTTGTCGCGGACACGTCCTACCCGAGCGGCTACCGCGACTGGGATGAGAAGGCGGGCGCCTGGGTCGATGCGAAGCAGGCGAACCCCGATTTCAACATGCTTGCTCCTAAGCAGGTCGGTGTGCCGGTGTTCACCCTTCTCGGTGGATACAACCCGGCCAAGCCCGAGCAGACGCTGATGTACCCGGCATTCCGCTCGAACTACGGTGTGACATTCGATCTGCCGCAGGTGGACCCGCAGATCCAGTCGTACGATCGTGCGTGCTGGGTCGAGGTCACCTTCCAGAATGCTGCGACGCAGTACATCGCCCTGGATGCCAGTGACGGTGTCAAGCAGCTCAACGTGAACATCGCCGAGAGCGAGCGCCCGACCGGTGCGCAGATCTCTTGCCGGGTCGAGAAGCAGACGACCAAGATGGGCGAGCCCATCACGATCGCCACTGACCTCGAGCCGATGCCCGCTGCGGTCGTCGTTGGCATGGATGACGGGTTCGATGCGCTCCGCGAGCAGGAGCTGCGCAAGCTGGAAGCGACCCTTCTCGGACTCGAGAATGTTGGTGCCCCGGTGCTGAGCGTCCCGGACATGATCATCCTCCAGGGGTGGGCAGATGATCTCTCCCCGCTGAGCATGAAGGCTCGTCGCGTTGCAGAACGGATTCTGCAGCTGACTGCCGACGCACTCACGGTCGAGGCCTACCTTGCTGAGCACGGAGGTAAGGGCGTCACCGCAGCAGACCTGCCTGAACTCGCCTCGTTCCTCGAGGATCGCGGGTATGCCGATGCTGATGGTGCAGTCGACACTCCGGCCGGTTCGGCTGTGACCGTCAACCAGGGGCGCTGCCTCTACCTCGATGACAAGAACCTTTTGCGAGTGGATGCTGATCAGAAATGTGCTGACAACCACAAGGAAACCTGGTTCGTTGACATCGCGGGTCGCATCCACAGCGCCCAGAACCCGAACCTGTGCGTCACGCATATGGGTACGTACGGGGTTTCTGACTGCTCGTTGAACAACATCGAACAGCGCTGGGTCTTGAACGGCGACTCAACCGTTGTGCGTGCTTCGAATACGCGCAGCGCAATGGACTACAACCGTAAGACCTCGTATGTGACCTCATACGGGGTGTCGGGCACCACGAACCAGTACTGGGTCGGCTTCAAGACGAACGCCAACCCGCTGCTGGCATACCTCAGCGCAGATGGCCTCGCCCTTCTCGCTGGAACCAAGGAAGTCGACAAGCCTGCCGTCGAGGTTCCCGTTGAGGGCAACCCGGCCGAGGAGGTTCCCGTTGACGAAACTCCGACCGAGGTTCCGGACGAGCCAGTGACCGGCGGAATCGGCGACGCGATCGACGAGATCGGCTCTACGCCGGTCGACGACGAGACTCCCGCGGAGGGTGAGCAGCCCGTTGAGGGTGACAAGCCTGCTGAGGGTGACAAGCCTGTTGAAGGCGAGAAGCCTGTTGAAGGCGACAAGCCTGTTGAAGGCGACAAACCTGCTGAGGGTGAGCAGCCCGCTCCCGTCGAGAGTGACGCACCTGTCGTCGAGCCGGGAGAGAACCCCGATGTGGATGCTCCCAACACTGAGGCGCCAGCGCCGGATGCTGGTGACAAGCCCGCAGCGCCGGTCGAGGGCGGTATCGGAGATGCGGTGGGCGCCCCCACACCCACCCCCGCCCCCACCGAGACTGACCCGGTTGCCGTTCCTGATGCGGCGCCGGACGGTGCTGGAAACGTTGCGGATGAAACCGCAGTGGGCGGGGTCAGCGATGCTGTCGGCGGCGAGACACCTCCCGTTGCCGTCGAGCCGGCAGGAGACCTTGCGACCACCGGTGGTTCACCGGCATGGATCGCGCTGGGCGCAGCCCTGGTGCTGTTGCTCTCCGGCGGTGCGGTACTGATGATCCGCCGCGCGCGTTCCTGACGAACGACTCATGAATATCGGCCGGCTCCGCATCTGCGGGGTCGGCCGATTTCTTGTTCGACAGCACGGTGGCGGTGGCGGCGCCCGCCCTTGACACAGCATCCGCACGGGCGTAACGTACAACCAAATGGTTGCACAAATGGGATTGAGTGAAACGGACATCGACCGTGTCTTCCAAGCGCTTGCTGCCCAGACGCGGCGTGACATCTTGCGCCGCACGATCAACGACGAGCAGTCCGTCTCGATGCTCGCGGGCGACTACGACATGTCGTTCGCGGCCGTGCAGAAGCACGTCGCCGTTCTCGAAGCCGCCGGTCTCATCATCAAGCGCGCCGAGGGACGCGAGCGGCTCGTCCGTGCGAATCCTGAGATGATCGCACGCGCTCGGGCGCTGCTCGCCCAATACGAAGCCCTGTGGCGGTCGCGGATCGCCCGCCTCGACGACCTGCTGGCAGAGACGCCGGCGCCCAAACAACAAGGAGAGTGAAATGCCTGTCACCGATGTCACCACGGATGCTGAGAACCTCACCATGACCGTCGTCGCCGACCTCGCAGCACCGGTCGAGCGCGTGTGGGCGGCCTATAGCGATCCGCGCCAGCTCGAACGTTTCTGGGGTCCTCCCGGGTGGCCCGCCACCTTCACCACCTGGGACCACGCCGTCGGCGGTCGCGCGATCTATCACATGACCAGTCCGCAGGGCGAGAAATCTTCTGGGGCCTGGGAGTTCCTCGCGATCGAGGAGCCGCACCGGTTCGAGGTGCTCGATTCCTTCGTCGACGATGACGGCACGCCGCTGGAGGGCTTCCCCGCCATGCGCATGGCGTTCTCATTCGAAGCATCCGGTGACAGCACACGCATGGTCACGACCAGCTACTTCACTTCGGCCGAAGCGCTCGAGCAGGTCGTCGCGATGGGCGCGATCGAGGGCGCGAAGATGGCGATGGGCCAGCTGGATGCCGTGCTCCAGGACCTGCGCGACTACGCCCAGGGCAAGGGCACGCGCGTCGAGCTGCTCGATGACACCCATGTGCGCATCACGCGTCTCGTCGATGGCCCGCGCGAACTCGTCTGGCGCGCGCACCACGAACCGGATCTGATCAAGCAGTGGATGCTCGGACCCGACGGCTGGGAGATGACGGAGTGCGTGGCCACCACGACGGTTGGTGAGAGCTACCGCAACTCCTGGGCTCCGGTCGGTGACACCGAGGGCGAGCCATTCGGCTTCGAGGGTGAAGTCCTGCTCATCGACGCCCCGCGTCGCGCTGTGACGACAGAGCGGATGCAGGGGATGCCGACGCAGACGCTCAACGACCTCAACCTCTACGAGGAGGATGGCGCCACCCTGGTCACGGTGCTCATCGAGTACCCCGACCTGGAGACCCGCGACATGATCCTCGCCACCGGCATGGCCGATGGCATGGAGGAGTCGTTCGCGCGCCTCGAGCGCGAGGTGCTCAGCCCCACGCGTTCATAACTCCTGAGAAATCAGCAGTTCGGCCCCGGATCCGGCAGATTCGGGGCCGAACTGCGTGAACTTCAGGAGTTGTGCGCGCGGGGCGGGCGAGAATCTACCGCTGCGCGGCCAACCGGATCGGCGCGTTCGCGCCGCCGTAGCCGTCGTAGCCGCCGCGTCGCTCGACCACCTCGAAGAACACATCACCGATCGTGCGGGTGTAGAAATGGATGAACTCGCCGGCGGCATCGCGATCGTAAAGCAGATCCAGCTCCTGCAGCGATGACAGTAGTTCGGGGGAGAGCCCGAAGCGCGCACCGAGGTCGTCGTAATAGTTCGCCGGAATCCGGAGGTGGTCGATACCCCGTTCGCGCGCCCGGCGGGCGACCGTGAACACATCATCGGTGCGCACGGCGATGTGGCGTGCCGGCCTCGGCGCCGTGGGCGGGGCCAGGTTGATGGGCACCCGAACGATTCCATCCGGTGTGCGCATGACCTGACTGCGGATCAGCCCGTGCGGGCCGGGTACGTCGGCCGGCGGCTCGGCTTGCAGTGACAGCGCGCTCGACATGAACAGCACCGCTTCGTCGAAGTCCTGCCACGCATATGCCAGATTGATGTGGTCGATCTCGCCGACGAGTCCGTCCACCGCGCCGGTACCGCCATCGAACTCCTGCAGCCAGGACTTCTCGACGGGCAGCGAGCTCCAGAACACCTGCGTTCCGTCCGGAGATGCGACTCCACGCAGCGCCTGTTCACCTTCATACGTGCGGCGGAATATGTTCTGTGACCCCAGCGCGATCGCCCTGTCGACAGCGGCTTCAGCATCCGCCACCCGCAACCCGATCCCCGACAGGCGAGGCTCATCATGGCGTACCTGCTCGTTGAGGATCACACGAGCAGCGCCCGCGCTCCACAGCCGCACGGGCTTGGAGCGGTGACGCCCCTCGAACGCGAATCCGAGTTGGGCGAGCAGTTCGTCGACCTCGGCGAGATCTGTGCCGGCCACCTCGACGAAATCGAGACCGGTCACCGTCGGCGCTTCTCCGAGCCGGCCGTCGTCCCAGCCGTTTGCAGCGGCGGTCCGATCGGCGAGCCAGGCGAGCGACCGGTGCGCATGTGCGGCAGTTCGCACCGTATCGGTCTGTCGGAACGTGTCATTGAACACCTCCAGAGACCACGGTCCCGCGTAGCCTGCGCGCCCCACATGCGTCATGAAATCCACGAGGTCGAAGTCGCCTTCGCCGGGGAACAGCCGATGGTGGCGACTCCAGCTGAGCACGTCCATGTCGAGCTTCGGAGCATCCGCCAGCTGCAGGAAGAAGATCTTCTCAGCCGGAATCTCCTCGATGCCGGCTGGATCGTGCCCGCGCGAAAGGATGTGGAAACTGTCCAGACAGATACCGAGATTCGGCCGATCAGCGCGCTGCACGATCTCCCAGGCGCGTCGGTAGTCGTCGACGTACTTTCCCCAGGCCAGCGCCTCATACGCGAGACGGATGCCGTGTGCGGCTGCCCGATCGGCCAGCTCACCCAGCTGGCGCGCCGCCACCTCGTCATCGTCGATCGAGGCGGTGCCGACGTTGCTGCACACGAGCATCAGATCGGTGCCGAGGCGGTTCATGATCTGGAACTTCGCCTCCGCCCGCCGCAGGGTGTCGGCGAAGACGTCGTCGGTGACGCCCTCGACATCACGGAACGGCTGGAACATGTCGATGCGCAGCCCGAGCCGGTCGCACAGCGCGCGAATCTCCTCGGGGGATTCCGGCGCGGCGATGAGATCAGCATCCATGATCTCGACGCCATCGAAGCCGGCTTCAGCGCAGGCATGGAGTTTGTCGACGAGTCCGCCGGACAGGCAGACGGAAGCGATTGAGGTGAGCATGGCAGTGAACGTACCAGTTTGTACATTAATTTCCCAGAGGTATTGCTGAATCAATGTACTAACCGGTACATTCAGTTCCAGCATCACCGACCCCGAGGACAAAGACGTCGTGACTCAACATCAGCAACCCCACCGCACCGGCGTGCTGCGCCGCATTGTGCGTGTCATCACCGGTATAGAACTCGCCATCGGCGCTATCGCTGTCATGGTGATTCTCGTCCTGGTCTTCTACCAGGCCCTGCAGCGATACCTGCCCGTCGAAAGCATCGCCTGGACCGGCGAGCTTGCCCGCTTCGCGCTGCTGTGGGCGACGTTCGCGGCCATGGGCATCCTGGTCACCAGCCACGGACACATCGCCCTGGAACTCGTCGACTCGTTACGCAACCCGATGACCGTGCGCATCATCCAGGTGTTCTCGCTCATCGTTGTCGCAGCAACCGGCTTCGGACTCAGCATGGAGGCCTGGGCGCTGATCGAAACCCAGGGCATCGTGAAGTCCCCCGTGCTGCGCGTGCCGATGTCCTGGGTCTACATCCCCGTGCTCATCGGCACCGTCAGCACCACCATTCGCGCCCTCTTCGCAGCCGCAGACATCGCCATGCATGGCCCCGTCGCCGCCGACGTCGAGGAAGACCAGCCGGAGGTGGCAGGACTGTGACTCTTCTCTTTCTCGTACTCGCGATCGGCCTTCTGCTCGCACTGCGCGTGCCGGTTCCGTTCGCATTCCTCGGCCCGTCGTTGGTCTACATGGCCATCGAAGGCCAGTCGCTCGGTATGGCGCTGCGCACCGTCACCAACGCCGCCAGCAGCTTCCCGCTGCTCGCTGTTCCCCTGTTCATCTTCCTCGGCGCCCTTGCCAACCACGCCGGCATCGCCGACCGGCTGTTCCGCTTCGCTCAGGCGGGACTCGCGAACATCCGCGGCAACCTCGGCTACGTCGCCGTCGGAACCAGCGTCGGCTTCTCCTGGATGAGTGGCTCCGCCGTTGCCGATGCCGCCGCCCTCGGCAAGGTGCAGATCCCGGCCATGGTGCGTGCCGGCTACGGCCGCCGTTTCGCCACCGGCGTCTCGGCGACGTCATCCCTGATCGCACCGGTCATGCCACCGAGCATCCCCGCCGTGATCTACGCGGGCCTTGCCGCAGTCTCGACCGGAGCGCTGTTCGCAGCATCCGTTATCCCTGCGCTGCTGATGGCGCTCGGCCTGTGCATTGTCGTCTGGGCACTCGTCAGGCGGATGCCCAACGTGAAGAAGGGCACCTTCGACCGCGCCGAGTTCGTCGCGTCGAGCAAGGGCGTCATCCTGCCGCTGCTCGCGCCGTTCATCATCCTGGGTGGCATCCTCGGAGGATTCTTCACCCCAACCGAGGCCGCAGCAGTCGGTGTCGCCTACATCATTCTCGTCGGCCTCATCCAGCGCTCGCTGAGTCTGAAGAGCTTCATCAACGCGCTCACCGAGACCGCCACAACGACCGCGTCGATCATGATCATCGTTGCCTCAGCGTCACTGCTCGGCTACATCTTGGCTCGTGAGCGGCTGCCTCAGATGCTCACCGAACTGGTGTTCGCCATCACTGACAGCCCGACGGTATTCCTCATCCTTGTCACGGTCCTGATGCTAATTCTCGGCACCGTGATCGACGCGACCGCGATCCTGGTGCTGACGGTTCCGATCATCCTTCCGATCGGCAACCAGATCGGCGTCGACCCGATCGTG
The DNA here is from genome assembly GCF_051842855.1 of Microbacterium sp. A94. Taxonomy (NCBI): domain Bacteria; kingdom Bacillati; phylum Actinomycetota; class Actinomycetes; order Micrococcales; family Microbacteriaceae; genus Microbacterium; species Microbacterium sp. A94. The sequence goes on from NZ_JBPXMU010000002.1 coordinate 760,319, forward strand.
CTCGGTCTGCTGATGATCCTCTCGCTGATGATCGGCCTGCTGACCCCGCCGGTCGGAACCGTGCTGTTCGTGACGGCAGCCGTGTCGAAGACGCGCATCGGCGAGGTGTTCCGCGGGTCGCTGCCGTTCATCATTCCGCTGCTGGTGATCTGCGTGCTGATCATCGCGTTCCCGACTGCAGTTATGTGGCTGCCGGGGGTGCTGGGTCTATGACGCTCGCGCCTGCTGCGGTCGATACTCGCCGTCCGGCCGTCTTGATCGGCCTGATCGGCGAGGGCGTCACACCGTCGCTCACCCCGCCGATGCACGAGTTCGAAGGCGCGCGGCACGGGATGCACTATGTGTATCGCACGATCGACATCGATCAGAGCGAGGCGACGAGCGGGGCGCTTCGCCCACTGCTCGAGGCGGCACGTCGCCTCGGGTTCACCGGCCTGAACATTACGCATCCGGTCAAGCAGGCAGTCATCCCGCTCCTGGATGATCTCAGCGACAGTGCCCGCGCCGTCGGCGCAGTCAACACTGTGGTGTTCACGGATGCTGGCGCCATCGGCCACAACACCGACGTCACTGGTTTCGCCGCTGCAGTGACAGACGCCTTCGGTGACGAGCACCTTCGACGCGTCGTGCTGTTCGGCACCGGGGGAGCGGGCTCGGCTGTCGCGACGGCGCTCGCACGGTTGCGAATCGATGAGCTGATCCTCATCGATCAGGTGCGTGAACGTGCCGACGCGCTCGCCGCGCAGGTCCGTTCAGAAACAACCGCGACCGTCCGTGCGGCCGATGTCGACGAGTTCCCCGCGCTCATCGCAGACACCGATCTGATCGTGAACGCGACGCCAATGGGCATGGCCGCTCACCCCGGCACGCCGTTCGACGTGGCACTTCTCCCGGACGCCATTCGCGTCGCAGACATCGTCTACCGCCCCGCGGAGACGGCACTGCTCAAGGCTGCCCGCGCCCGCGGCATCCGCACCATGTCGGGGCTGGGCATGGCCATGCACCAGGCCGCCGACGCCTTCGAGATCTTCACAGGAGAGCGTGCGGACCGTCAGGCGATGCTCGCCGACCTCAATGACCTGGTCGCCCAAGAAGCGACCATGACCCCCGCCAACGCGACAGCACAGAGCGTGGCACCCCAAACAGCACCAGAAAGAGGAGAAAAGTGATGAATGCACGACGCACTCGGCGAACAATGTGGCTCGCCTTGGTTGCAGCACCGGCGATGATGCTGGTTGCCTGCTCCAGCGCAGGAGACACCACCGGCGGCGATGGCGGCGGCGATGCCGATGCCGGTACCGTCCAGAAGCTCTCGCTCGCCCACAGCTACAACGAGGACCAGCCGCAGCACCGCTGTGGTGCACAGGTGATCGCTGACGAGGTCAACGCCGCCGGCGTCGGCCTGGAGATCGAGATCTTCCCATCCAGCCAGCTGGGTGGCGACGCCGACCGCATCGCGTCCGTGGCATCCGGTGACATCGACATCGACATCCAGGGTGCATCTGCGCTGGGTGCGGTCTACGAACCGATCAGCGTGCTCGACTCGGCATACGCGTTCGATGACGCCGATCACCTCGCCACGTTCATGGCGAGCGATGCATCCGACACCGTCACCGCGGACTTCGAAGAGGCATCCGGTGTGCACACGATGGGCGCGTGGTCGGCCGGCGCACGTCAGTTCACGGCGAACACGGCGATCCGCACACCGGAGGACCTCGAGGGTCTGCGCATGCGGTTCCCCGGATCCCCACAGTTCCTCATGAACGCCAAGGCGCTCGGGGCTGAGGCGACCGAGGTCGCGTACGAGGAGCTCTACCTCGCCCTGCAGCAGGGCACGGTCGATGGTCAGGAGAACCCGATCACCAACATCGTGGCCTCGAACCTGAAGGAGGTTCAGGACTACGTCAGCATGAGCTCGCACCAGCTGAACACGAACCTCGTCATCGTCGGTCCTGTCTGGGACGAGCTCAGCGATGAGCAGCAGCAGGCGCTGACCGCTGCGACCGAGACGGCGGTCACCGAGGTCACCAGCTGCGTCGCCGAAGACGAAGAGGCGCTCCTCGAAGAGTGGCGCACCGGAGATGACTGGGAGGTCATCGAAGACGTCGACCGTGACGCATTCAGCGAAAAGGCCGAGGAATACCTCAGCGGTGTCCTCACCGGTGACTCGCTCACCGTTTACGAAGCCATCCGCTCGACCGCAAAGTGATCTGGATGACCGTTTCTGCATGACGCGTTCGGTACCCACGTTCACAGGGGAGGTGAACGAAGATGCGCTCGGGATGACCCTCATCCACGAGCACATCTTCGTCACCGACCCGGAACTCGACATCAATATGCCTCATCCGGAATGGGATGATCATGCCTATCTGGAACAGGCTGTCGCCACGCTCTCCGAGCTACATTCGTTGGGAGTGCGGACCGTCGTCGACCTGACGGTGCCCGGACTCGGGCGCGACGTGCGCCGAGTCGCCGAGGTCGCCGCACGCGTGCCGGTGCAGATCATCGCTGCGACCGGATGCTACGCGGCCGAGGTGCTCTCCCCGTTCTTCCGGCTCAACGGCCCAGGCCTCGTCGTCGACCGTCCCGATCCCCTCGTCGACCTCTTCGTCGGAGACATCGAGCGGGGGATCTCCGGCACGGCAGTGCGCGCGGGCATGATCAAAATCGCGACGGATGCCGCAGGCCTCACTCCTGATGCAGCGCGGGTGTTCGCGGCGGCTGCCGAAGCACACCGACGCACCGGCGTGCCGATCACGACCCATTCGCATGCGGCCTCCCGCGGGGGCATCGCCCAGCAGGACGAACTCGAACGGCTCGGCGTTCCGCTAGACCGCGTGGTGATCGGGCACAGCGGTGACTCCACCGACCTCGAATACCTGCGGGGGCTCGCCGATCGCGGGTCCTATCTCGGGTTCGACCGGTTCGGCATGACACATCTTGCACGCGACGAGGATCGAGTGCGGATGCTGCTCGAACTGCTCGACGCCGGATACGCCGCACGCATCGTGCTCTCGCATGACGCGGCGATCTTCAGTCGGGTGACGCCGCCATCGTGGCGGGCGACGCATACGCCCGACTGGAAGATGTCGTACCTGTGCGAGACCGTGCTGCCGCAGCTGCGTGCCGCCGGTATCGACGATGCCACCGTGCATCAGCTGATGACTGTGAATCCGCGACGAGTGCTCGCGGGTGGGGCATGATGTGTGCACAGCGGTTGGACCGCTGCGCCAAGAGAGACGAGATGTGATGACCGAGAGTGTTGTGGCTGAGCCGATCGTGCGCAAACGAGACGCCGAGCGCACGCGCGCGGAGCTGCTCGCAGTCGCCACCGAGGCTTTCGCTGAGTCCGGGTACGCCGGCACTCGGGTCGATGAGATCGCCGAGCGCACGCAGACGACGAAGCGGATGATCTACTACTACTTCGGGGGTAAGGAGCAGCTTTACCTTGCTGTGCTCGAGAACGCGTACCGCGGCATCCGTGAGACGGAGCAGGCGATCCACGCCGGGGACCTGCCGCCCGTGGAAGCACTGCGCCAGATCGCGGAGCTCACCTACGACCACCACCGCAATCACACGGACTTCATCCGCCTCGTCTCGATCGAGAACATCCACCACGGCGAGTTCATCAAACGGCTCGAGGGGTTGCGCACACTGAATCAGCCGGCCGTCGACGTGCTCGAGGTCGTGCTGGAGCGGGGGAGGTCGGAGGGCTCGCTGCGCGCCGACGTCGACGCCCTCGACGTGCACCTGTTGATCAGTTCGTACTGCTTCTTCCAGGTCGCCAACCAGCACACTTTCGGGTACCTGTTCGATCGGGATCTGCTCGCCGAGGAACGGCGCGAACACCTGCGTTCGATGATCGGTGACGTCGTCGTTGCCTGGATGACCGCCTCCACCGTTCCGGTCGCAGTTGGTGCTGCTAAACCCGCGGCAATGTCAAATGGTGGGAGCAACGCCGGGGGTTTAAGCGGCGAGTAGCAGCTCGTTCAGCCGGTTGGCTGGGGTCTGAAGCTCGAGGGTGGGTCGGGGCCGACGATTCAGCGTCGCAGCGACCCGGCGGAGATCCTCGGAAGTATGGGCGGAGAGGTCGGATCCCTTCTCGAACCAGAACCGCAGCAGCCTGTTGGTGTTCTCGTTGGTCCCGCGCTGCCAGGGCGAGTGCGGGTCGCAGAAATAAAGCGTTGCATCCAGTGCGGTCTGGATCGTGGCGTATTCGGCGAGCTCGGTTCCGCGGTCCCAGGTGATCGAGCGGCGCAGGTGCTCGG
>NZ_JBPXMU010000003.1:0-358925 GCF_051842855.1 Microbacterium sp. A94
GCTGCGACGCTGAATCGTCGGCCCCGACCCACCCTCGAGCTTCAGACCCCAGCCAACCGGCTGAACGAGCTGCTACTCGCCGCTTAAACCCCCGGCGTTGCTCCCACCATTTGACATTGCCTCGATTTGAGCAGCACCAATTGCGACCGGAGCGACAGGAAAGGAAAAGAACATGCTCGAAGGAATCAACCCGCTCCTCACCGGTGAGTTGCTGCTGCACCTGGATCGGATGGGACATTCGGATGCTGTCGTGATCGCCGACGCGCACTTCCCCGCGTGGGCGCTCGGCCGCAACGTGATCGACCTGCCCGGCACGACAACGCCCGAGGTGCTCGCCGCGATCCGCACGGTGATCCCCCTGGACGATGCGCCGGGGCTCGACCTGATGGAATCCGCCGACGCCGTGGTCCTCGACGTGCAGCGTGAGCTGATGGATGCTGCCGGAACGACTGTCGAGACCACCCGATTCGTCGAACGCTTCGCGTACTACGACCTCGCCGGGCCTGCGTACCTGATGGTGCGCACCGGAGAGACCCGCAAGTACGGCAACGCGCTGCTGCGCAAGGGCGTCGTCGGGCACGCGTCGGCGTAGCCGCAGGAGCGCGACAGCCCGGGTGAACGGCCCAGGCCTAGGCCCAGGCCTGGGCCTAGGCCTGGGCCCGCGACCTAGTGCTGGTCGATCGTTCCGACGGCGTGCAGGGCGTCGCGGATGTAGCGGTTCGCGTGGGCCGCGAGGTCATCGGAGTCCTGCCAGAGGTTGCGCCAGATGCCGAGGGTGTTACTGAGCTCTGCGCTGACCACGGCCGACGAGAACGACTCGAACACGACCGGGCCGTCGTAGGCGACGTCGTGCAGCGCCCGGAAGAACGTCGCGAAGTCGACGGTCCCGGTGCCGAGGTATCCGCGGTGGCTGTCACCGATGTGCACGTAGCCGAGCTTTCCTGCGCGCGCGACGTCGTGCACAGGCTGGAAGAAATCCGACTCCTCGATGTTCATGTGGTACGTGTCCAGGTGCACGCTGACGTCGCCGTCCACGCCATCGAGGAAGCCCAACGCGCCGCGACCCGTGTTGAACACGTTCGACTCGTAACGGTTGACGACTTCGAGCGAGAGCCGGATGCCGCGCTCAGCGGCCTTCGCGGCAAGCCCCGAGATCGCGGCCTGGCTGTTCGCCACGCCCCGTGCGGTCACCGGTGCCATGTACTTGCCCATTGCGGAGTAGATGACGCCGCACAAGACATCGCCGCCCATCGTCGCCACATGATCCAGGCAGCGCTCCAGTGTCGAGACGCCTGCGGCGACGACTGAGGCGTCGTCACTGGTCAGGTCGGTCGCGTTCGTCAGCCCGAGGGATGCCGTCACGGCGAGGTCGTTGTCGCGCAGCATCCGTCCGGCCAAAGCGGAGTCGAAGGCGGCGGCGTCCATCAAGGGGATCTCGATCAGGTCGAATCCGGCGTTCTTGGTGCCTTCGATCGCGCGCCGCAGGCCCGCCTCTTCGAAGGTTCCCGTAAAGACCAGGCCGTGCGCACCTATGAGCATTTCAATCCCTCTTTCTGCGCATGCGCGCATTCCGTGACGAAGTTGTTATTACAGGTCTAGCATGATGAGACGACGTTAGGTACATTTAGATACAACTTGCATCACACAGGATGCTGGTACACAATTGATCCGATGTTTGACGGTAATCTCGGTGTCGACATCTTTTCAGAAATCACGACCTTCAAGGGAGCAGGTGAACATATGAGCGATCCGATCCTCCGAGTAGACGGCATCAGCAAAGGCTTCCCAGGTGTGCAGGCACTGAAGGATGTGCACCTCGAGGTGCGCGCCGGTGAAGTGCTCGTTCTCGTCGGCGAGAACGGCGCTGGAAAATCGACGCTGATGAAGATTCTCTCGGGCATCTACACCCGCGATGAGGGAACGATCACGTTCGAGGGGCAGCAGGTCGAACTGACCAGCCCGTTGCAGGCGCAGCAGCTCGGCATCACGATCATCCATCAGGAACTGAATATGATGCCCGACCTGACGGTTGCGCAGAATATCTTCATCGGACGCGAGCCCACATCTGGTCCGCTGCTGTCCGAGCGCAAGCTCAATAAGCAGACCACTGAGCTACTCAAGGGGCTCGGTATCAAGCTGAACCCGAAGCAGAGCGTGGGCGAGTTGACCGTCGCCGAACAGCAGATGGTCGAGATCGCCAAGGCGCTGTCGTTCAACGCCAAGGTGCTCATCATGGATGAGCCGACATCGGCGCTCACTGACACTGAGGTTGAGACGCTCTTCGTCCTCATCGAACAGCTCAAGGCCAACGGCACCGGCATCGTCTACATCTCTCACCGCATGGACGAACTCCGCCGCCTCGCCGACCGTGTCTCGGTGCTGCGAGACGGTCAATACATCGGATCACTTGAGAAGAACGAGATCAGCGTCCCGAAGATCATCGAGATGATGGTCGGCCGGGTGATCGACGAGGGAACGCGTCCCAGCGCCCGCGATCACGCGAACGATCCGGTCGTGCTCGATGTCGCGAACCTGTCGACCAAGGCGCTGCTGAAGGATGTCAGCTTCCAGTTGCACCGCGGCGAGATTCTCGGCTTCGCCGGCCTCATGGGCGCCGGTCGCACGGAGACCGCTCGTGCCGTGATCGGCGCGGACGCGCGCAGTGCTGGCACGATCTCGATCAACGGCCGCGACGCCAAGATCCGTCAGCCCGAGGATGCCGTCAAGCGCGGCGTCGGCTACCTCTCCGAGGACCGCAAGCAGCTCGGCCTCATGCTCGAGCAGGATGTCACCTTCAACACGGTGCTGGCATCCCTTGGCCGCTACGCGAACGCGATCGGCTGGATGGGTGACAGCAAGGCGAAGAATCAGACCAAGGACTACGTGCAGCAACTGCGCGTGAAGACCCCGTCGGTCAACCAGATCGTCAAACTGCTGTCCGGTGGAAATCAGCAGAAGGTCGTCATCGCCCGGTGGCTGATGCGCGACTGCGACATCCTCATTTTCGACGAACCGACGCGAGGCATCGATGTCGGCGCGAAGGAAGAGATCTACCGGCTCATGCAGCAGCTTGCCGATGCCGGCAAATCCATCATTGTCATCTCGTCGGAGCTTCCCGAGATCCTGCGCGTCGCCAACCGCATCGCGGTGTTCGCGAACGGCCGGATCACCGGAACTCTCCGCAATGAAGAAGCCAGCCAGGAGAAGATCATGCAACTCGCAGCCCACGGGGAGGAAGACTGATGAGCACCCCAAAGCAGTCCGGAGAGACGACGACTGTCATTCAGCAGGCCGTCAACGAGAACACCGACAAGCGTGATGTCGTCGGCTACCTGAAGCGTCAGGTCCAGCAGTCGCTGGCCTTCGGCACGCTCATCGTGCTGGTGATCTTCTTCTCGATCGCCAGCCCCAACTTCTTCACCTTCAGCAACATCGCAACGGTGCTGCTGTCGACAGCGGTGATCGGCATCCTCGCCCTCGGCACGACGTTCGTCATCATCACCGGCGGCATCGACCTCTCACTCGGCACCGGTATGGCGCTGTGCGCGGTGATGACGGGTGTCTTCGTCACCAATATGGGCCTGCCGGTCTGGGTTGGCGTCATCGGCGGTATCGCCACCGGCGTCCTGATGGGGTTCATCAACGGCTTCAATGTCACGTTCCTGAACCTGCCTCCCTTCATCGCGACTCTCGCGATGATGATGATCGCCGGTGGCCTCGCCCTGGTCATCTCCGGTGTCGCCCCGATCTACTTCTCCAGCTCCGCACCGGATTTCAAGAAGATCGCGCTCGGCATGATTATCCCGGGCATCCCGAACGCCGTCCTCATCACCGCGCTGCTCGCGATCGTCGCGTTCCTCGTGCTGTCGAAGACGCTGCTGGGCCGGTACACCTTCGCGATCGGCTCGAACGAAGAGGCCACGCGCCTGTCGGGTGTGAACACCCGCCGCTGGACGATCCTCATCTACATGTTCGCGGGCGCCTTCACCGGTGTCGCGGGCATCATCATCGCCTCGCGCCTGGATTCCGCACAGCCGCAGATCGGCAGCGGGTACGAACTGCAGGCGATCGCCGCTGTCATCATCGGCGGCACCTCCCTGCTGGGAGGACGCGGTTCCATCCTGGGCACCGTGATCGGTGCACTGATCATGAGCGTGCTGGTCAACGGCCTGCGCATCCTGTCGATTCAGACCGAGTGGCAGAACGTTGTCGTCGGCGCTGTCGTGCTGCTGGCTGTTTTCCTCGACTCGCTGCGCAACCGCCAGCGAACCTGACCCTTCCCTTCCCTTCCCCATCCACACCGTCGGTCATATGACCGACATCCACACAGAACAATGGAGTTTCCATGCGATTTGGCAAGAAGACCGCATTCGCGGCACTCGTGGCCGCATCTGCGCTCGTTATGGCTGGCTGCGCAGGCGGCGGCGGCGAGGTCATCGAAGAGGGCGCCGGCACTGACGGCGGCAGCAGCAGCGACGAGATGTACATCGCCCTGGTCTCGAAGGGCTTCCAGCACCAGTTCTGGCAGGCCGTCAAGACGGGTGCCGAGCAGAGGGCTGAAGAGCTCGGCGTCAAGATCACCTTCGAAGGCCCCGCGGCCGAGACGGAGATCGCGCAGCAGCTCGAGATGCTGACCGCAGCTATCGACAAGAACCCGGATGCCATCGCGTATGCGGCCCTTGACCCCGAGGCGTGCGTCGCACCGCTTGAGAAGGCAGCGGCCCAGGACATCCCGGTCGTGTACTTCGACGCGCCGTGCAACGGTGACGTGGGCCTGAGCCTGGCGGCCACCGACAGCAAGGTGGCCGGTGCGCTGGCTGCAGAGCACATGGCAGAGCTGATCGGCGGCGAGGGCGAAGTCGCCATCGTCGGTCACTCGCAGATCAACTCGACCGGTGTCGAGCGTCGTGACGGTTTCGTCGACAAGATCGAGTCGGACTACCCCGACATCGAGATCGTCGACATCCAGTACGGCGATGGAGATCACCTGAAGTCGGCTGACATCGCGAAGGCCATGATCGCCGCGCACCCCGACCTCAAGGGCATCTACGGCACCAACGAGGGCTCGGCCATCGGCGTCGTGAACGCCGCTAACGAGCTCAACCTCGAAAAGGGCAAGATCCAGATCATCGGCTTCGACTCCGGTGCAGCTCAGCTCAACGCCATCAGGGACGGCCTGATGGCCGGCGCCATCACGCAGGACCCGATCGGCATCGGCGCGCAGGTTGTCCAGGCGGCTTACGACGCTGCCAACGGCGAGGCTGTCGAGGAGTTCTACGACACCGGCTCGTACTGGTACGACGCTGACAACATGGACGACGAGAAGATCGCTGCTGTTCTCTACGAGTGATCTGATCTGACGCAAAAGCGGCTCCTCACCTTCGGGTGGGGAGCCGCTTTCGTGTGCGTGCGGTGCAGTGCGGATGCGTCCGCAGTGCGGTTAGGAGTGGAAGACGGTGTGCAGGTCGCCGACGAGTTCGCGACCGCCGAGGCCGTCGATCTCGAACAGCACCGAGATGCCGGCGACGTGCGAGCCGAGGCGCTCGATCAGCTGGCGTCCCGCCGCGAGGGTTCCGCCGGTGGCGAGCACGTCATCGATGAGCAGCACGCGGGAGCCGGCGGGGATGTCGTCGTGCATCTCGATGGTCGCGGTGCCGTATTCGAGGGCGTAGTCGACGGATGCTGCGGGGCGAGGAAGCTTGCCTGCCTTGCGAATCGGTACCAGACCAACGCCGGCGGCGAGAGCGGCGGCGCTGGCGATCAGGAAGCCGCGCGCTTCGATGCCGGCGATGACGTCGAACTGTCCGAGGAAGGGCTCGATGATCGCCTCGGTGGTCGCCCGCAGGGCGTCGGCGTCGGCGAGCAGCGGGGTGATGTCACGGAACAGGATGCCGGGCTGGGGGTAGTCCGGGATGCTGCGGATCAGGGACTCGGCGCGGGTAAGAGCAGGGGATATTTCGGCTGAGGGCACTGATCGATGCTACTTCACCGCGCTGAGGGTATCTTTCGCTTGACATTCGTGGGAGCGCTCCCATAAAGTAACTGAGCAATGCGTGGGAGCGCTCCCACGTAGTCGCATGACCGACCCGCACCATTTCGCACAAAGGAGTGACCATGAACACACGCGCCCGCCGACGGATGCTGGCCACAGCAGCTGTCGCCTCCATCTCAGCCCTCGCCCTTGCCAGTTGCTCGGCCGACACCGGCAACGCCGACGCCGATGCAGGTGCCTCGTCTGACGAACAGGTCACCCTGTCCGTCACGACCTTCGGCACCTTCGGCTACGACGACCTCTACAAGGAATACGAGGACCTGAACCCGAACGTCACCATCGAAGCGACGAACATCGACACCGGCGGCAACGCCCGTACCGACGTCTTCACGAAGATCGGCGCCGGCGGCGGGCTCAGCGACGTTGTCGCGATCGAAGAAGGCTGGCTCGGCGCCATCATGGACGTCTCGGAGCTCTTCGTCGACCTGCGTGACTACGGCATCGAAGACCGCAAGGGCGACTGGCTGGAGTGGAAGTACGACCAGGGAACCGACGCCGAAGGCCGCGTGATCGGCTACGGCACTGACATCGGTCCGAGCGGTATCTGCTACAACGGCCCTGCCTTCGAGGCTGCGGGTCTGCCCAGCGACCGTGAGTCGGTCGCAGAGCTGCTCACGGGCGACTGGGACAACTACTTCGCCGTCGGCGCCGAGTACACGGCCAAGACGGGTAAAGCCTGGTACGACCACTCTGGATTCGTCTGGAACTCCATGGTCAACCAGCTCGACGAGGGCTACTACACCGCAGATGGTGAGCTCAACGTCGAGGGCAATGCCGAGCTCAAGAAGCGATTCGAGACGCTCGGTGCAGCAACCGAGGGTGGCCAGTCCGCTGCCGAGGCCGCCTGGGATTGGAACGGTGGCAAGTCGTTCGTCGACAGCACCTTCGCCACCCTGGTCTGCCCCGGATGGATGCTCGGAAACGTCGCCGGCAAGCTGGAATCAGGCGGCGGTGACGCATCGACAGGGTGGGACTTCGCCGATGTGTTCCCCGGAGGAGCGACCAACTGGGGTGGCGCGTTCCTCACCGTTCCCGAGACCTCTGAGCACAAGGAAGCCGCTGCGGCACTTGCCAACTGGCTGACCCAGCCTGAGCAGCAGGTCAAGCAGTCCGCTGCTGCTGGCAACTTCCCGTCGACGGTCGCCGCACAGGAGGAGCTGGCTGCTGCAGCGACTCCGAACGAGCTCTTCAACGGCGCACCGACGGGTGCGATCCTCGCAGAGCGCGCCAAGGGCGTCGTTGCACAGTTCAAGGGCGCGGATGACTCCGTCATCCAGGAGAACGTGTTCGGCCCGCCGCTGAGTGCTCTTGACCGTGGGGAGTTGGGCACTCAAGAGGCATGGGACAAGGCCATCGCGCTCCTGAACGAGCTCGTCGGCTGACCATCCCATCACGCTCAGGTCGCACTTTCTGTCGCTTCGGCGCTGCCTTAGCGACAGAAAGTGCGACCTGAACCGTGCAATCCCTCAGAGGTAGGAACACATGACTCTCACCGCCCAGCGCCGGGACACGGCATCCGCTGCGCCGAAGAAGCCGATCGACAAGGCCAAGCCCTCCTGGCGTCATCGCGCATCTCGGTTCGACCAGAAGGCCTCGCCCTACTTCTACATCTCGCCGTTCTTCCTGGTGTTCGGCATCGTCGGGCTCTTCCCCCTCATCTACACCGTTTACGTCGCCGTGCACGACTGGGATCTGCTCAAGGGCGAGGGAGACTTCGTCGGCTTCGCCAACTTCGTCGAGATCCTCGGCGACGGCATGTTCTGGAACTCGATCTCCAACACCCTGAGCATCTTCCTGCTCTCCGCGATTCCGCAGCTCGCGGTCGCGCTCATCGTCGCCTATCTCCTGGATCGCGGACTCCGCGCGCCCACGTTCTGGCGCATGAGCATCCTCATCCCCTTCGTCGTCACTCCGGTGGCTGTGGCGATCATCTTCTCCAGCATCTTCAGTGAGGCTGACGGCCTGGCCAACAACCTCCTCAACCTGCTCGGCATCGTCGACCAGGAGTGGAAGCACAACACCTTCCTCTCGCATATCGCGATCGCCACGATGGTCAACTTCCGCTGGACCGGATACAACGCACTGATCCTGCTCGCTGCGATGCAGGCCGTGCCACGTGACCTCTACGAATCCGCTGCCATCGACGGTGCGGGCCCGATCCGCCGCTTCATCTCCATCACGATCCCGACGATCCGTCCGACGCTCATCTTCGTGATCATCACAGCGACCATTGGCGGTCTGCAGATCTTCGCCGAGCCGCGCCTGTTCGACGTCTCCACCGCCGGCGGTATCGGCGGCAGCGAACGGCAGTTCCAGACGACGGTGCTGTTCCTCTGGGAGATGGCGTTCTTCCGGCGGAACCTGGGCGAAGCATCCGCGGTCGCGATCCTGCTGTTCCTGCTGATCGTCGGCATCGGCGTGATCAACTTCCTCATCTCACGGGGCATCTCCACAGGTGACGCACCCCAGAACAGAGCTGCGCGTCGTCGCGCCCGCCGTACCGCGAAGGAGCTGAACCGATGAGCGCCACCCAAGCACTGAGCGTGCCCGAGAAGATCCGTCGCAGGCGAGGTATGACCGGCGGCGCAGCCGGCATCGGCAGCCGTCCCGGATTCCTCACCTACGGACTGCTGGCCGCGTTCATCATCGGCAGCGTATATCCGCTCTGGTGGTCCCTCGTCGTCGCCAGCGGCACCAACGCCACCCGTGGTGAGACCCTGCCGATGATCCCCGGCGGAAACTTCTTCGCCAACGCCGCCAAGGTGCTCGATGCCATCCCGTTCTGGCTGGCACTGGGCAACTCGGTCATCATCTCCAGCGTCATCACACTCTCGGTCGTGACGTTCTCCACGCTCGCCGGCTACGCCTTCGCGAAGCTGCGATTCAAGGGCCGTGACGGCCTGATGATCTTCGTCATCGTGACCATGGCGATCCCGACACAGCTCGGAATCATCCCGCTGTTCATGGTGATGCGCGAGCTCGGCTGGACAGGCTCGATCGGCGCCGTCATCGTGCCGACACTGGTCACAGCATTCGGCGTCTTCTTCATGCGGCAGTACCTCGTCGACGTCATCCCGGACGAGCTCATCGAGGCCGCACGCATGGACGGGGCGAACCAGTTCCGCACCTTCCTCACCGTCGGCCTTCCCGCTGCGCGGCCCGCCATGGCGATCCTCGGGCTGTTCACCTTCATGACCGCCTGGACCGATTACCTCTGGCCGCTCATCGTTCTCCCACCCCAGAACCCGACGCTGCAGACGGCGCTCAGCCAGCTGCAGTCCGGCTATTACGTCGACTACTCGATCGTGCTCACCGGTGCGGTGCTCGCGACCCTGCCCCTGCTCATCCTCTTCGTGGTGGCAGGCAAGCAGCTGGTCAGTGGCATCATGGCGGGCGCGGTGAAAGGATGATATCTATGACCCCCAGGCCGTTCCCGGACAACTTCCTCTTCGGCGCAGCCACTGCCGCCTATCAGATCGAGGGCGCCGCTCACGAGGATGGTCGTACGGACTCGATCTGGGACGCATTCTGCCGCGTGCCCGGTGCCGTGATCGGCGCGGAGAACGGTGACGTGGCATGCGACCACTATCACCGGTACCCGGAAGATGTCGCGCTCATGACCGAGCTCGGACTGCAGACCTACCGCTTCTCGACGTCGTGGTCACGGGTGCGCCCCGACGGCGGGGCCGTCAATGAGAAGGGCGTCGACTTCTACAAGCGTCTGGTCGATGAGCTGCTCGGTGCGGACATCCTGCCGTGGCTGACGCTGTACCACTGGGACATGCCGCAGGCGCTGCAGGAGACCGGCGGCTGGACGAACCGCGACACGACCTCCCGCTTCCTCGAATACGCCGCCACCATGCACGACGCGCTCGGCGACCGGGTGAACGTGTGGACGACCCTGAACGAACCGTGGTGCTCGTCGTTCCTCTCCTACACCGGCGGCGAGCATGCCCCCGGGCACACGAGCGTCGCCGAAGGGCTGCTCGCCTCGCACCACCTGCTGCTGGCGCATGGCGCGACCGTGCGTGAATTGCGGTCGCGCGACGCGGACCTCAACCTCGGCATCACGCTGAACCACACCGTCGCTGACCCGGTGAACCCGCATGACCTGGCCGATGTCGACGCCGCCCGCCGCATCGATGGCCAGTTCAATCGCTGGTTCCTGGATCCGATCTACCGCGGCGAATACCCGTCGGATATCGTCAGGGACATTCGCGCGGTCGATGCGGATGCTGTGGACCAGTTCGAATCCGCGATCCACGACGGCGACATGCAGACGATCTCGCAGAAGATCGACACCCAGGGCGTGAACTACTACCACGGTGACTTCCTCTCCGGCACGGCTCCTGCCGAGAGCCCCGTCGCGGGCGGTCCGCCCACTGAGCGACGGGTGCGCAGCCCGTATCCGTCCAGCGAACGCATCCATTCCGTCGAGCGAGGACTTCCGCGCACCGCGCAGAACTGGGAAGTGCAGCCGGAGGGCCTCACGCGTCTGCTGCAGCGGGTCTGGACCGACTACGCGGAGCCGGCCGGAACGGTGCTCTACATGACGGAAAACGGCGCCGCCTACGATGACGAGGCGGTTGTGGAAGACGGTGTGACGCGGGTTCACGATGCTGATCGCACCGAGTTCCTGCGGCTGCACCTCGGCGCGGTTCTGGATGCGGCGGATGCCGGCGTCGACGTTCGTGGCTACTTCTACTGGTCGATGTTCGACAACTTCGAGTGGGCGTGGGGCTACGACAAGCGCTTCGGAATCGTGCGCGTCGACTACGACACTCAGCAGCGCGCTCTGAAGGACAGCGGTCGGGAGTACGCTCGCATCATCGCTGCACGTTCTCTCTGAGTGCGCGAAGAAGGGGGAGCCGTGCTTTCACGCGCAACCATCGAAGAGGTGGCTGCGGCCGCCGGAGTGTCCAGGTCGACGGTTTCTCGCGTGGTCAATGGCTCGACCGCGGTCAGTCCGGCCGCGCTCGAAGCCGTACAGAACGCGATCGCGACGTTGCGCTATGTGCCCAACCGTGCGGCGCGTTCGCTCGCGTCACGACAGACGCACGCGATCGCGTTGATTGTTCCGGAGGACACCACGCGGTTCTTCGGTGAACCCTTCTTCGCATCGATCGTCGCCGGTATCACCGGTGCGCTCGGCGGCTCGGACTACCTGTTGAATCTGCTCGTGGCCAGTGACGATCCCGGGGCGAAGATGACGAGTTTCGTGCGCAACGGGGGAGTGGATGGGGCGCTGATCGTCTCGCATCACACCAGTGACGCGTTCATCGAGCAGATCATGGATGCTGTGCCTGTCGTGTTCGGTGGACGATCAGCGAACCCGCGGCCCGGCGACTATGTCGTCGACGTCGACAACGTGGCCGCCGCTCGCGGGGCCACCCAGCACCTCGTCGACAGTGGGCGCACGCGCATTGCGACGGTCTCCGGGCCCTCGACGATGCTTGCCTCGGTCGATCGTGTGCAGGGTTATCGTGAGGTGCTCTCCGAGTCAGGGCTCACCCCCTTCGCCGAGGTGGAGGGCGACTTCAGCGAGGAGAGTGGTGTCGAGGCCGCGCGGCAAATCCTGGAGATCGGGATGCCGGATGCGATTTTCTTCGCCAGCGATCTGATGGCGCGCGGGGCACTGACTGTGCTGCGCGGTGCGGGGATCCGCGTGCCGGAGGACATCGCCGTTGTGGGCTTCGACGACTCGGCGGTCGCGCTGAGCGCGGTTCCGCAGCTGACGACAGTACGCCAGCCGATGTATCAGATGGGCGAGACAATGACCGCGGTGCTGCTGTCGCGACTGAAGGGCGAGGAGCCGCCGCAGACGACGATCCTGCCGACGGAACTGGTGGTGCGCGCTTCGGCGTAGAGAAACGGTCCGTTTGTTCTGGTCCTCTATCCTGTGCCACGTGGTGAGAGTGAGGACAGTGCGATGACCCGGTATCCGGAGATCGCCGATGACCTGCGCCGCCACCAGACGCGCGGTTGATTCACCCCTGCTCGGCCTCGTGCACGGCTTCACCGCCTGCACGAGGCCGAGCGCTGAAACAGGAGCACCATGAGTAACAGACAGCCCGCAAACCGCCGTCCGGCCGCGGTTCTCTGGGATATGGATGGCACGATCGTCGACACCGAATCGCATTGGATCGCCGCCGCAGACGAGATCCTCCGATTCCATGGCATTCAACCGAGCGCAGAGGATCTGACCCCACTGGTCGGAATGGCACTGACCGACGGCGCTGCGCTCATGCAGCGGCTCGGTGCTGACGCATCTGTGGCGGAGCTGGTCGAGCGGCACTTGGAGTTGGCCATGCGCAACACCGCTCTGGCCGGTCTCACCTGGCGTCCCGGAGCGCTCGAGATGCTCGCGGCGCTTCGCGGTTCCGGCATCCGACTCGCTCTGGTAACCATGTCGTATCGGACCTATGCCGACACGATTATCGCCGCACTGCCGAAGGACACCTTCGATGTCGTCGTGACCGGTGACGACGTCGAGCAGGGCAAACCGTTCCCGGACGCGTACCTGCGGGCGGTCGAACTGCTCGGGGTCGAGGCGAGAGACTGTGTGGCGATCGAGGATTCACTGATCGGTCTCGCGGCGGCTCGAGCAGCCGGGACGCAGACTCTGGGGGTGCCGCATCACATCGAGATTCCGACGGATGCCGCGGATGCTGTGTGGCCGACCCTCGCGGGCCGCCATCCTGCCGAGTTGCGCGTTCCGCTCGGCTGATTCGCTCAGGAAGCCGCCAGTTCCGCCTTCAGCGTGTTGTGCCACGGGTCGAGGAATGTGAGCGTCTTGCCGTCATCGGCGACCTGAGTGCCGAAGTGCTTCAGGCGCTCGCTGAGGTCAACGAGGGCATCCGTGTTCGGCAGGGCGAGGTCGACCTGACCGAGCCCGAGTGCGGGCATCCGTGGGCCTGCTCCGCGCGAGTTCCATACGTTCATCGCCATGTGATGGTGATATCCGCCGGCGCTGACGAACAGCGCCTGATCGCCGAGCGAGGCGGTCGCGTCGAAGCCGAGCTGGTCGACGTAGAAGCTGCGCGCGGTTGCCGCGTCGCCGACGGAGAGGTGCACGTGGCCGATCTGGGCAGGGGCCGTGTCGGTGGGGGCCTCGCCGAGGTGCTCGCGCAGAAAGGTGTTGGGGTCGAGGTAGAGGGTGGCCATCTCGACCTGGCCGTGCGTCCAAGACCACTCCGAGCGGTCACGATCCCAGTACAGCTCGATGCCGTTGCCTTCGGGATCGGTGAGGTAGAACGCCTGGCTGACGAGGTGGTCCGCGCTGCCGGTGAACGTCTGGGGCGCATGCTGCGCGACCGACAGCAGTGCCGAGGCGAGAGCTGCCTGCGTTTCGAACAGGATGGCGGTGTGGAACAGACCGGCCGATCCGGCGGCCTGGTGCTTGAGTGTCGGCTCGTGCTGCAGGATGACGATCGGTGTTCCGGAGCGTCCAAGCACCACACTGTCGCGTTCGGTGCTCAGCACCTGAAGGGTGACGATGTCGCGGTAGAACGCTGTCATAGCATCGAGGTCGCCGACGAACAAAGTGACGGCACCCATACTTGTTGCCGCGGCAAGTTTTTCGTTCATGCTGGGGATAACCCCGGGCCCGTGCGAGATATTCCCGACCGGATCACGCCTACACTCGGGGGTGAATCGCCAGCTGACGAATCGGAGCGCCATGGGAAGCATCGACCTGAACTCCGACCTGGGCGAGAACGTCGCAGACTGCATCGTCAGCGATGACGCAAGCATGCTGCGCATCGTCACCAGTGCCAATATCTCCTGCGGATTCCACGCCGGGAGCCCCGAAGGCATCCGCGAAACGCTCACCAGAGCTGCACGGGGCGGCGTCACCATCGGCGCGCATCCGAGCTACCGCGACTACGCGAACTTCGGGCGCATCCCGGTTGATATCGACTCAGCGACGCTGCAGGCACACGTCGAATATCAGCTTGGCGCGCTGATAGGGCTCGCGTCCGCGGCTGGTACGACGGTCTCGTACGTCAAGCCGCACGGTGCGCTGTACAACGCGATCGCGCACGATGAGCGTCAGGCGAAGGATGTCGTCGCTGCCGTCCGGGCGATCGACCCGAGCCTGGTACTGCTGGGACTGGCCGGCGGCATCGCACTGGACGTCGCCCGACAGACGGGGCTCGCCGTGGCCGCCGAGGCGTTCGCCGATCGTGCCTATACGCCCACCGGTCAGTTGCTCGCGCGCACCCAACCGGATGCTGTTCTGCACGATCCGCGCGAGGTGGCCGATCGCATGGTGCGACTTGTGACCGAAGGGGTGATCCGCGCGGTCGATGGCTCGGACATCCGGGTGGATGCGCAATCGATCTGCGTGCATGGTGACAGTCCCGGTTCTGTGGCCATGGCGGCGGAGACTAAGCGCTCGCTGCAGGGGGCGGGCGTGACGATAGCCCCGTTCGTCTGATGCGCATTCTTCAGGCATCCGATCGCGCACTTCTCGTTGAAGCCGCCGATCTTGCTGAGGCGATGCGGATGAACCGCGCCTGGGAGCAGGTGCCGGGAATCATCGAGCGCATTCCCGCAGCACGCACGGTGCTCGTGAGGTTCGATCCCGTGCAGGTCTCGGCCGCATCTTTGGCTGCGGCGTTGGAGGCGACCGGGACGGATGCCGCGCACGAGTCGGCGGAGCACGAAGTCGTCATTCCCGTGCACTACGACGGTGAAGACCTTGCGGAGGTCGCCGCGCTGCTCGGCGTATCGCCTGAGGAACTGGTGACTCGACACCTGGCCGCGCGCTGGGAGGTGGCCTTCTCGGGATTCGCGCCCGGGTTCGGATACCTCGTCGGCGATGATCCGCTGTTCCAGGTGCCGCGCAGGTCGTCGCCACGGACGCGTGTTCCGGCAGGGGCGGTGGCGCTTGCTGGCGAGTTCACCGGGGTGTATCCGCGGGAGAGCCCGGGCGGGTGGCAACTGATCGGCCGCACCGACGCCGTCATGTGGGACATCGACCGTGACCCGCCCGCGTTGCTGGCGCCCGGGGCCGCGGTGCGATTCGAGCGCGCCCGGCGGGACTCAGCCGCTGCTGTGGCCGTACCGGGACGGCGGGAGGTCCCAGATCATCCGGCAGTTGATCGGCGCGCGGGCGGCATCGAGGTCGTGCAGACCTCGCTGCAACTGCTGGTTCAGGATGCGGGCAGACCGGGCCATGCGGCGCTCGGTGTCTCAGCATCCGGAGCCGCCGACCGCAGAGCGCTGCGCGACGCGAATCGAGCGGTCGGAAATGAGCCCGGTTCCGCCGTAGTGGAGAGTGTCGGCGGCGTGGTGCTGCGCTTCCGTGGTGCTGGGGTCGCCGTGGTCACCGGCGCCATCGGAGCGCTTTCGCTTGTAGATGCCGCCGGCCCCCGCACTGCCGTGCACGGTGTGCCCTTCGCGACGGCCGACGGCGATGAACTCACACTGGGGCATCCGACCAACGGCCTGCGCTACACGATTGGTGTTCGTGGCGGTGTGGATGTGGCATCCGCTCTGGGTAGTCGGGCCAGTGACACGCTCGCCGGTCTCGGTCCTGCGGCACTGCTGAGCGGAGATTCGATCCCGATCGGTTCGACCAGGCGCGGGGTGGTGGAGCCCATTGCCGCTGAGCGGATGCTGCCAGCACCCGGAGATCTCGTCGAGCTGCAGATCACGCTCGGCCCCCGCGACGACTGGTTCACCGCGAAGGCACGCGCGACGTTGACCGAGCAGGAGTGGCTGGTCACGTCCCGCTCCGATCGCGTCGGCATGCGGCTGCAGGGCGACGTGCCGCTGGAGCGCAGCATCCTGAGCGAACTTCCCAGTGAGGGCGCGGTGACGGGAGCGATCCAGGTGCCACCGGATGGGCAGCCGGTGCTGTTCCTGCCGGATCACCCGCTCACCGGCGGCTACCCGATCATCGGCGCCGTGACCGATCGGTGCTTGGACCTCGCCGGGCAACTGCCGCCGGGCGTGCGCATCCGATTCCGCGTGTGAGGGTGTTACGCACAGCGGAGCCTGTTGCATCTGTCGGAGGTTTCTCTAGAATTCCTCCGACGGATGCAACAGGCTCCGACAAGTGCAACAGGCGAGAGGCTACTCCGGGTCGCCGCCCAGCGGGCCGACAGCGGGAATGGGGCCGCCGTCATCGGCACCGGTCTTGCGAGCGCGAGCGATCGCGTTGCCCAGGTGGTAAATGAGGAGGGCGGCGACGGTGCCCAACACGATGGCGCCGAGCTCGAAGCCGTCCCAGTTCATGGCGTATCCGCCGATGGCGAGCACGAACGACACGGCCACCGTGTACTGGTTGACCGGCCGGGAGAAATCGACGCGGTTGTCGACCCAGATCTTGATGCCGATGACGCCGATGAGGCCGTACAGCGCCGTCGTGACGCCACCGAGGACCCCTGCGGGGATCGTGTTGAAGATGAATCCGACCTTGGGTGAGAAGGCGAGCAGGATGGCCGCTGCGCCGGCGACCCAGTAGGCCGCGGTCGAGTACACGCGAGTCGCCGCCATCACGCCGATGTTCTCGCCGTAGGTGGTCGTGGCCGAACCGCCGAATCCACCCGCAAGCGCTGTGGCGACACCGTCGGCGAGGAGTGCGCGACCGGTGTGCTTGTTGATTGACGGGTCGTTGGTCATGGTCGCGACGCCGCGGACGTGACCGACGTTCTCGGCGATGAGCACGAGGATAACGGGCAGGAACATCGGCACGTAGGCCCATGCCATCGGGTCGGTGATCGCGGCGAGGTGGAAGTCGGGCAGGCCGATCCACGCAGCATCCTCAATGCCCTCGAACCGCACCTGATCGGTGAAGATCGCCACGATGTAGCCGACGATGACGCCGAGGAAGATCGAGATGCGTCCGAGGAAACCCCGGAACAGCACGCTGAACAGGATCACAGCGATGAGGGTGATGGAGGCGAGCTCGGGCTGAGCGTTGAAGTTGTTCCAGGCTGCGGGGGCGAGGTTGAAGCCGATGAGGGCAACGATGGAGCCTGCCACCACCGGAGGCATGAGCTTGTCGATCCAGCCGATGCCGACGGCCTGAACGATGAAACCGATCACCGCGAGCGCGACACCGACGACGAGGACGCCGACGAGCGCCTGGGTGATCTGCTGCGCCGTCTCGAGCGACTGGCCGGCGTTGATCGCCGTGATCGGCGCGAGGAACGCGAAGGACGAACCGAGGTAGCTGGGCAAGCGGTTGCGCGTGATCAGCAGGAACAGCAGGGTGCCGATACCCGAGAAGAGCAGCGTGGTCGACACGGGGAAGCCGGTGATGATCGGCACCAGGAACGTCGCGCCGAACATCGCGACGATGTGCTGTGCGCCGATTGCGAAGGTGGCCGGCCAGTTCAGTCGTTCTTCGGGTTTGACGACAGAACCGGGTGCGACGGTGTGACCGTCACCGTGAATTTTCCACACGGGCATGCGGGAGCTCCTCATTTCGGGATGGCGGAAGTGCTGGAGTAACACTACCGATTCCTGAGGGTTAGCTGGATGCTGGCGCGGTCCTGCACTGGGCGCGGCAATGGCGGATGCCGAGGGTAGAACTGTGGCCGTAATGGTAGAAGGGTGCGAAAATGGGTGCCATGAGCCTGAACATCAAGAATGAAGAAGTGCACGCTCTCGTGCGCCGGCTCGCGGAACTCACCGGCCAGAGCCAGACGAGCGCGGTGGAGGATGCTGTGCGCCGAAGACTCGAAGAGGTGGACGGAGCGAAAGAGAAGCAACGCGCGGAGAAACTTGCGGGCATCGCCCGGATCGTGGAGGAGGCCAGCAGAGTTCGGTACACGTGGGCTGATTACGAAGCGATCATCGATGAGATGTATGACGAGAATGGATTGCCGCGATGATCGTCGACTCCTCGGCTTTCGTCGCCGTTCTGCTCGATGAGCCCGAAGGCAAAGCGTACGGCGCGCTTCTCGCGAGCGAACCCGTGAAGCTTTCGGCGGCGACTTTGACTGAATGCAGCATCGTGCTCGAAGGGAAGCGTGAGCGAGGACTCACCGAGCGCTTCGAAGAGCTGTTGCGCGTGACAGACGCCGAAGTCGTTCCCGTCAATGAGGCGATCGCCCGAACGGCGTTCGCCGCGCATCGTCGATACGGGCGCGGCTCCGGAAGCCCGGCGAAGCTCAACTTCGGTGACTGCTTCAGCTACGCTCTCGCGATCGCGCGCGACGAGCCGCTCCTGTTCAAGGGCGACGACTTCATCCACACCGACGTGCGAGTGGCTGCGCCCTGATTACGTGGTCAACCGGGTGATGAGCTCGCGGTAGCGGTCGGCGGTGCGCACGACGATCTCCTCGGGCAGCACGGGCGGCTCGCCCTGCTTGTCCCAGTTCGCGGCCAGCCAGTCGCGGACGATCTGCTTGTCGAAGCTTGCCATCCGCTCGGTGGGAGTCGTGCCGGCCTGCCAGGCCGCGGCATCCCAGTAGCGGGAGGAGTCGCTGGTGAGAACCTCGTCGCCCAGGCGCAGGGTGCCTTCGGCATCCGTTCCGAACTCGAACTTCGTGTCGGCGAGGATCAGACCGTGTTCTTCGGCGATTGCGGCAGCGCGCGTGTAGATCGCGATGGATGCGTCCCGCAACTCAGCCGCACGCTCTGCTCCGACGAGCTCGACGACCTTCTCGAACGTGATGTTCTCGTCGTGTTCGCCCATCGGCGCCTTATAGGCGGGAGTGAACAGCGGCTCGGGAAGGCGGTCGCCGTTCTGGAGACCGGCGGGCAGCGGGATGCCGCAGACAGTGCCGTTCTCGACGTACTCGGCCCACCCCGTTCCCGTGATGTATCCGCGCACGACGCACTCGATCGGCAGCATTTCCAGCGACTGCGCGAGCATGGCGCGGTCGGCGACAGCATCCGGGACTTCACCCTCGGCGAGGTGATTAGGGAAGTCGAGCTGCGCGAACCACCAGCGACTCAGCTCGGTCAGCAGCGCGCCCTTGTCCGGGATGCCGGGGGACAGAACGAAGTCGAATGCGCTCACCCGGTCGCTGGCGACGACGAGGATGCGGGTGTCTGCCGGATCCTCGGAGGCGTAGAGGTCGCGGACCTTGCCCGAGTAGAGGTGACGCCAGTTGGGGATTCTCGTCGCTTCGCTCACGTGTTCATTATCCCGGGTGGGACGGATGCCGGGAACCAGCGTCCCCGGCCGGGTGTAGCGTGGCGGCGTGACCGAGCAGCGCCCATCATCGACAGCGTCCACGCCCGCGCCCGAGCGCAGCCCGTGGCCGGCGCTGTGGGCGCTCGTCATTGGCTTCTTCATGATTCTGGTCGACACGACGATCGTCTCGGTCGCGAACCCGGCCATCAAGGCAGCGCTGGATCCCACCTCGAACAACCTTGACCGGGTGGTGTGGGTCACCAGCGCCTATCTGCTCGCTTACGCGGTTCCGCTGCTCATCACCGGCCGCCTCGGCGACCGCTTCGGTCCGAAGAACATCTATCTCGCAGGACTCGCGATCTTCACGCTGGCATCGCTGTGGTGCGGTCTGTCGACGACCCTCGATGGGCTGATCTGGGCGCGCGCCGCGCAGGGCATCGGCGCGGCATTGCTGACGCCGCAGACGATGGCGGTGATCACCCGCACGTTCCCGCCCGAGCGGCGCGGAGCGGCGATGGGGCTGTGGGGCGGAGCATCCGGCGTCGCTATGCTCGTCGGTCCGCTGGCCGGCGGATTCCTCGTCGACGGGCTCGGCTGGGAATGGATCTTCTTCATCAATCTGCCCGTCGGCGTCGTCGGGTTCGTGCTCGCATGGATGCTGGTGCCGAAACTGGAGACGCACAAGCACCGTTTCGACATTCCGGGTGTCTTCCTCAGCGCCGTGGCGATGTTCCTCATCGTCTTCGGCCTGCAGGAGGCGGAGGCTTACGACTGGGGAGTGATCTGGGGCCCGATCTCTGTGTGGGGTCTGATCATCGCGGGTGTCATCGTGCTGGGACTGTTCCTCTGGTATCAGTCGCGCACCAAGAATGAGCCGCTCGTACCGATGGACCTGTTCCGAAACCGCAACTTCGCCTGGTCGAATATCACGATCGTCACGGTGGGCTTCACCGTGACAGCGCAGGGGCTGCCACTGATGTTCTTCCTGCAGACGGCGCGTGGACTCACACCGACCGAGTCAGCGCTGCTGCTGATTCCCATGGCGATCGCAGCCGGGGTCGTATCGCCGTTCGCGGGCCAGCTGCTGGACCGCATCGACCCGCGTCTCATGCTGGTTCCCGGGCTGCTGCTCGTATCGGTGTCGTTGTTCCTGTTCGCCGCGATGATGAACACCGAGATACCGATCGGCTGGCTGCTCATTCCCTCGGCGCTGCTCGGCTTCGGCAACGCGGGAATGTGGGGGCCGCTCGCCACCACAGCAACGCGCGATCTGCCGATGCACCAGGCCGGTGCCGGAGCGGGCATCTACAACACCGCGCGCACGATCGGTTCGGTCCTCGGCTCCGCCGCCATCGCCGCGTTCATGCAGAATCGGCTGGTCGCGAATCTGCCGGGCTCAGAGGATGGATCGGGCAGCTTCGGTGGTGGCAAGCTGCCGGATGCCGTCGCCGCACACTTCGCAGATGCCATGGCGCAGACGATGCTGCTTCCGGCGGCCTTCATTCTGCTCGGCGTTGCCGCAGTGCTGTTCCTGCGGCGTCCGAAGCATCTGCCGCCGCGACGTAAGCGCGGCCAGGAGATTAAACGCACTCATTCTCCACGGAAATCGGCGTAGGCGAAGGCATCCATTGGCCACAGATCGACGAGGATATCTCGATAGCGGCGCTTCTTCGCGGCCGCTGAGCGGTGTCCGTTGAATCCTGCTTGCGCGAATGAAAGTGGCACGCGCTGCAGAAAGAAATGCAGCGCGTGCCACGAACGACAGCGCGAGTAAGGGAACGACACCGCGAGCCGCAGTCGACTCAGCGGGTCGAGAAGACTCTCATTTCGTAGAGAACGCCGAGTCGAACGCGGCATCCGACGGCCGGTACTTCGACAGCTTCCGCACGAACTCCAGTGCCTCTGGAGCTCCGACGAGCCGGTCCATGCCTGCATCCTCCCACTCCACCGACAGCGGCCCGGTGTATCCGATGGCATTCAGCATCCGGAAGGCGTCCTCCCACGGCACGTCACCGTGACCGGTGGAGATGAAGTCCCATCCGCGGCGCGGGTCAGCCCAGGGAAGGTGCGAGGAAAGGCGGCCGTTGCGGCCGTTGCCCAGGCGCTTCTTGGTGTCCTTGCAGTGCACATGGTAGATGCGGTCCTGGAAATCCCAGAGGAAGGCAACCGGGTCGATGTCCTGCCACACCATGTGCGAGGGGTCCCAGTTCAGTCCGAACGCCTCGCGATGCCCGATTGCCTCGAGGGTGCGCTTGGTCGTCCAGTAGTCGTAGGCGATCTCAGACGGGTGCACCTCGTGCGCGAAGCGGACACCGACCTCATCGAACACATCGAGGATCGGGTTCCACCGATCGGCGAAGTCCTGGTAGCCGGCCTCGATCATCTCGTCGGTTGCCGGCGGGAACATCGCGACGTACTTCCAGATCGATGAGCCGGTGAATCCGGTGACCGTCTTCACGCCGAGCTTGGCTGCCAGCCGGGCTGTGTTCTTCAGCTCTTCCGCTGCGCGCTGACGCACGCCCTCGGGATCGCCGTCGCCCCAGACGTGGTCCGAGACGATGTTGCGGTGGCGCTCGTCGATCGGGTCGTCGCAGACGACCTGACCCTTGAGGTGGTTGGAGATCGTCCAGACTTTCAGGCCGTTGCGCTCCAGGATCGCAAGTCGGTCCTGGATGTACTCGTCGTCATTCCAGCGCCAGGGGTCGAGGTGATCGCCCCAGCAAGCGATCTCCAGGCCGTCGTAGCCCCATTCGCCCGCGAGGCGACACACCTCTTCGAACGGCAGGTCGGCCCACTGGCCGGTGAACAAAGTGACTGGTCGTGACATCGTCGTCCTCTTTCTCTTGTCTGTTTGTCGTTTAGACGTCGGTCCAGGCGGATCCGCCTGCCGCGCTGCGCGCAACCGCATCCAGAACCCGCTGCACGAGCAGGCCCTCGGCGAATCCCGGGTGCGGGTCGGTGCCGGATGCAACCGCCTCGACCAGGTCTTTCACCTGATGGGAGAAACCATGTTCGTAGCCGAGCATATGGCCGCTCGGCCACCAGCCCGAGAGGTAGGGATGCTCGGGTTCGGTGACGAGCACGCGGGTGAAGCCCTGCGTCGCGGTATCTGCGGTCGCGTCGTAGAACTCGAGCACGTTCATGTCTTCCAGGTTCCAGTGCAGCGCACCGGCATCGCCGGATATCTCGATGTCGAGGGCGTTCTTGCGTCCGGTTGCGAATCGCGTGGCCTCGAAGGATGCCAGAGCGCCAGAGTCGAGACGCCCGGTGAAGATGGCGACGTCATCGACGGTGACCCGGCCGCGACCAGCACCTGCGGTGCCGCCGAGGCCGACGCTCTCGCCCATCAACGGGCGTTCCTTGACGAGTGTCTCGAGCACACCGGACACACTGGTGACGTCCTGGCCGGTAACGAACTGCGCCATATCGATCGCGTGCGCACCGATGTCCCCGAGGGCGCCGGAGCCGGCGCGATCCTTGTCGAGGCGCCAGGTCATCGGGGATTCGGCGTCGGCTAGCCAATCCTGTCGATAGCTCGCCCGCACCTGGCGGATGCTGCCGATCCGACCCGCGGCGATCATGTCGCGCATGAGGGTCACTGCCGGCACTCGCCGATAGGTGAATCCCACCATCGCGCGCACGCCGCGCTCAGCGGCTTCGGCAGCGGCCTGGGCCATCGCCTCCGCCTCAGCTACGGAGTTGGCCAGTGGCTTCTCGCACAGCACGTGCTTTCCGGCGGCGAGTGCGGCGATGGCGATCTCGGCGTGTGATTCGCCGGGGGTGACGATGTCGACGAGGTCGATGTCGTCGCGTTCGATGACAGCGCGCCAATCCGTAGAGGTCTCGGCCCAGCCCCATTTGCGGGCAGCGGAGGCGGTCTTGTCCGCGTCGCGGCCGACCAGCACGCTCATCTGCGGTGCGAGAGGCAGATCGAACGCGGCCGGTGCCTGGCGCCAGCCGACGGAGTGCGCCGCTCCCATGAATCCGTGGCCGATCATGGCCACTCGCAGCTCAGTTGTCATCTTTACTCCAAGAAATAGCGTGGGGCGAGCACGGAAGTGCCCGCCCCACAGAGGTGATCAGGACTCGAACGCGAGATCGATGAACTCGTCGACGTTGTCCTTAGTGACCACGGGAGCATCCAGCACGATGCGGAACGGGACGCTCGGTGTGATCAGGTCGCTCATCGTCTTGCCCTGCGCGATCAGTCGCGCCAGCGCGATGCCGTCGGCAGCCTGCGTGGACGGGTAGATGACGGTCGCCTTCATGACGCTGTCATCCGCCTTGATCCGGTCCATCATGTTGACGCTTCCGGCGCCGCCGACCATGAAGAACTCGTCACGGCCCGCGGCCTCGATCGCGGCCATGACGCCGACACCCTGGTCATCGTCGTGGTTCCAGATGGCGTCGATCTTCGGGTTCGCTGCAAGCAGCTGGGAGGTCGCGCTCTCGCCACCAGCGACGGTGAAGTCTGCGGCCACGCGCGGGCCGACCTCGAGGCCGCACGCCTCGAGTGCGTCAGTGAAGCCCTCGGAACGGTCCTGAGTCAGCGGCAGCGAGTCGATGCCCGCGATCTCGGCGACGATCGCGTCGCTCTGACCATCGAGCTGCTCGCAGATGTAGGTACCGGCGCTGACGCCCATGCCGTAGTTGTCACCGAGGATGGTCACCCGAGACGCGAAGGTGCTCGAGAATTCGCGGTCGACGTTGATGACGGGGATGCCGGCATCCATTGCCTTCTGCGCGACCTGGGTGAGGGCTGCGCCGTCGGTGGGCAGCAGGACGATGGCGTCGACGTCATCGTTGATGAACTTCTCGATAGCGGCGATCTGCTGGTTGGCGTCGTTGGTGCCCTCCGCCTGGAGCAGTTCCACGTCGTCGAAGCTCTCGGCGGCGTTGATGGCGCCGGTGCTGATCGCGCCGAGCCAGCCGTGGTCGTTGTCCGGGCCGGACCAGCCGATCGTGACCGTGTCGCCAGAAGCAGTGTTCTCGTCGCTGGTCGTGCCCTGGTTCGCGGTGCCTGTGTCGCTCTCGGTTCCATCGCTGGTGCAACCGGCCAGCAGGGTGACCGCGAACAGTGCGGCCGCTCCTGCCATCAACGGACGAAGCCTGCGTGTGCGCATGCTGTGCATGTCTTTCCTCCTTGAAATGTGATGCAGATGCGTTCGATGCGCACGCGGAGCGGATTGCTTTACTCACGGACGCACGAGCACTGACACCGTCAACGTAGCAGAAGCATGCGCACGTTGGCCAGCTTTTGCATTTGTTTAGGCAAAAGATTATGCAACGTTGGAATCCAGTCGTTCAGCAGGACCTCCGTGCTGTGCCGCACCGATTTGGATCCAGCGGCGTGGTCTCGCATTCGCAAAGAGAGCGTGTTATGTTCCTGCTGTGATCAAAGACGACCAAACTTCGGCATTACTGGAAATGCGTGGAGTCGAGAAGACCTTCGGTGCTGTCCGAGCGCTGCGCGGGGTCGACCTCGCGATTCTCCCGGGCGAAGTGCACTGCCTGCTCGGGCAGAACGGCGCGGGAAAGTCCACGCTGATCAAGACGCTTGCCGGCGTCTACCAACCCGATGCCGGCGAGATGCGCTGGAACGGGGAGATCGTCACGATCGACAACCCGCAGGCAGCCATCGATCTCGGTATCGCCACCATGTACCAGGAACTCGATGTCGTCGACGACCTGACCGTGGCCGAGAACATCTTCCTGGGGCATGAACTCTCTCGTGGCGGATTTACTCGTCGCAGCGAGACCACCGCGCAGACCCGTGCCCTGCTGAAGCGGCTCGGGCACGAATCGCTATCGCCGCACGCCGAGGTGGGTTCGCTCAGCGCAGCCGAGAAGCAGATCGTGAGCATGGCCAGGGCGCTGTCGCACGACATCAAGCTGATCGTGATGGATGAACCATCGGCCGTTCTCGACTCCGAAGAGGTGCGCAATCTCTTCCACATCGTGAAGGACCTCACAGCTGAGGGCATCGCCGTGATCTACATCACGCACCGCCTTGAGGAGATCCGCACGATCGGCGACCGGATCACCGTGCTCAAAGATGGCGCGAGCACTGCGAGTAACCTTCTGGTCGCAGATACGCCGACCCCCACGCTCATCAAGCACATGACCGGCCGAGTCGTGGAGAACGTCTTCCCCGCAGCCGTGCCGATCGCCGCCGACGCCCCCGTTCTGCTCGAGGTCGAGGACCTCAGCCTGGACGGCGTCTTCGATGACGTGTCGTTCTCGGTGCGAGCCGGCGAGATCATCGGACTCGCGGGGCTGGTCGGCTCCGGTCGGTCCGAGATTATCGAGACCGTCTACGGTGCTCGGTCCGCGACCTCGGGCAGCGTCCGAGTCGAAGGCAAGCCGCTGCGGAAGGGTTCGGTGTCCGCCGCCGTTCGGGCAGGGCTCGGCCTCAGCCCGGAAGAGCGAAAATCACAGGGGCTGGTTCTCGGAGAGCCGATCTTCCGCAACATCACCCTGTCCTCGTTCGCTCGGGAGGCGAAAGCGGGCTGGCTGGATGAGCGGGCTGAGCGCGCGATCGCCCGGGAGCAGATCGCGGCGATGGAACTGCGTCCGGCTGACCCTGACCTCCCGGCTGGAACACTCTCCGGCGGTAACCAGCAGAAGATTCTGCTGTCGCGCTGGCTCGTGCACGGCAGTCGCATCCTCCTGCTGGATGAGCCCACGCGCGGCGTCGATGTCGGCGCCCGTGCTGAGATCTACGCACTGATCCGCAATCTGGCCGCGGACGGCCACGCGATCATCATCATCTCCAGCGAGATCGAGGAAGTCCTCGGTCTCGCCGACACCGTGCTCGTCATCGGCGACGGGCGCGTACTCACTTCTCTTCCCGCTTCCGAGATCGACGAGCACGGTGTGCTCGATCTCGTCATGAAAGGAACCGCCGCGTGAGCGAGCTGACCCAGAATCCCGCCGTCGACCAGAAGCCGGCGTCGCCGCTGAAATCGCTGTTCTCCGGTGCCGCCGGCCGCAACATCGGCCTCGTGCTGGCGCTGCTGGCGATCATCGTCGTGGGCATGATCACCGCATTCGACACTTTCACGAACTTCGGTAACGCGCTGGTGATTTTGCGACAGTCGTCCATCGTCGGCGTGATCGCCGTCGGCATGACATTCGTCATCATCGCCGGTGGCATCGACCTCTCCGTCGGCGCGGTGCTGGCACTGGCGTCCGTCGCCGGCTCGCTGGCTGCGATCCAGGACATCGCCAAGTCATCCCACTGGATCGTCACCGTTATTGTCGCGCTGCTTGTCGGAACCGGGGCGGGCCTGGTCAACGGTGTCATCATCGCCTATGGCAAAGTCGCGGCCTTCATGGCGACGCTCGCCATGATGGTTGGTGCGCGCGGACTCGCGGAGGTGCTCGCCGATAACCGCACGCTCGTCGTTTCGGATCGCGACTTCCTCAAGGCTATGAACGTCGACCTGCTCGGCGTCGACATCCTCGTCTGGATCTTCGCCATCGTCGCCATCGCTGGCTGGCTGTTGCTGAATCGCACCACTTTCGGCCGTCGCACCGTCGCGATCGGCGGCAACAGTGAGGCCGCCAGGCTCGCCGGTATCAAAGTGAAACAGCACGTCATGTGGCTGTATGCGCTCGTGGGGCTGACCGCGGGCATCGCCGCAGTGATGATGCTCGGGCGTACCCAGGCAGGAACATCGACCCATGGCAACTTCTATGAGCTGGATGCCATCGCCGCCGTGGTTGTCGGTGGAACCCTGCTGATCGGCGGACGGGGAACCATCACCGGCACAGTGTTCGGCGTTCTCATCTTCCAGACACTGAGCAACGTGTTCGTGCAGAACAACATGTCCTCGTCACTGCAGGCGATCGCCAAGGGCGTGATCATCGTCGTCGCGGTGCTGCTGCAGCAGCGTTTTGCAGGAGGGAGCGGCGCCAAGAAGACGCCGAAGGCGTTGACGGCGATGAAGACGCCGACACCGCGCGGCTAGACTTCCCCTTCGGAAGACGAAGCGCCGACCAGCACCGGACGGCGCGGCTTTCAGACGCTGATCACGACATCTACAGGGGCACCATGGCAAGCAATTTGAGCGGTCCCGGCGTCGGGGAACTCTTCCAGTTGCTCCGCGATGGCGAGCCGCGCACCCGGGCCGAGCTGGCGAAGACGTCTGGTCTCGCGCGCTCGACGGTGGCCGCACGCGTGGATGAGCTCATGCGAATGGGGCTCATCACCCCGGTCGCCGACGCAGTCTCGACGGGAGGGCGTCCGCCCTCGCAGTTCGCCCTGAACCCTGCCTCGAGGGTGGTCATCGGCGCTGATATCGGCGCCTCGCACACGACCGTCGCCGTCACAGATCTTGCGGGCACCATCTTGGCCGAGCGCACCGGCGACATCGCCGTAGCGACCGGACCCGAGGCAGTGCTGAACTGGCTGGTGGACGCGGTGACCGAGCTGATGATCGAGATCGATCTCGAACGCAGCCTCATCGCTGCCATCGGCGTCGGTGTTCCGGGGCCGGTGGAGCATTCCACCGGTCGCCCGGCTGGTCCGCCGATCATGCCCGGCTGGGACGGCTTCGACGTGCCCGGTTGGGTGCAGCAGCATCTGCATGTTCCGGTTCTCGTCGACAACGACGTGAACATCTCGGCTCTCGGCGAGAGGGCAGCTGCCTGGCCGACGACCGATCACCTGATCTTCGTGAAAGTGGCGACCGGCATCGGTGCGGGCATCATCTCCGGCGGTCAGCTGCTGCGCGGGGCCCAGGGAATCGGCGGCGATCTCGGACATGTGCGCGTCGCTCGCGGCGCGGACGTGCCGTGTCACTGCGGCAACACCGGATGCTTGGAAGCGCTCGCCTCCGGACCCGCGATCGCACGCAATCTCGCTGCGCAGGGGATCGAAGCTCGCAGCGGTCACGACGTTGTCGAACTCGTCAAGGGTGGCAGTCTCGACGCGGTTCAAGCGGTGCGGCAGGCAGGACGCGACCTCGGCGAGGTGCTCACGGCATCCGTCAGCCTGCTGAATCCCTCGGTCATCGTCATCGGCGGGGCAATGGCTCGCGTCGGAGAGCATCTCATCGCCGGGGTGCGCGAGGTCGTCTACACCCGTTCGATGCCGCTGGCCACCGAGCAGCTCGCGATCGTGCAGTCGGCGACAGCCGGGCAGGCTGCCGTCCGCGGGGCGAGCATGCTCGCTGTGGAGTACGCGCTTTCACCCGAGATTCTGCCGCGCAGCTTCAGCCTCACCAGGTGAGGCGCTCGGCCGCGAGGTGCTCGGCAGCCGGTGCTCGGCCGCTGGTTATTCGCTGACGCGGGCGGCGATGTCGCTGCGGAAGTGTGCGCCATCCAGGCTGATGCGGTTCATCGCCTCGTAGGCCTGTGCGCGCGCGGCGGCGAAGTCTGCTCCGACCGCGACGACGTTGAGTACGCGACCGCCGGTGGCGACGAGGTCTCCGCCCGGGGCATCCGGACCCGCAGTCGCAGCATGAACGATGCGCACGCCCTCGACGCCTGAGGCATCCGCGAGCCCGGAGATCTGGCGACCGGTCTGCGGGGCCTCTGGGTAGCCTTCGCTGGCGAGGACGACGGTGATCGCGACGTCGTCGCTGAAGACGGGCTGCGGCTGGTCTTCGAGGGTTCCGGATGCTGCGGCCAGCAGCAACTCGGACAGCGCCGTGACGAGCCGGGGCAGCACGACCTGCGTCTCAGGGTCGCCGAAGCGCGCGTTGAACTCGATGACCTTAATGCCCGCATCGGTGAGGATGAGTCCGGCGTACAGCAGGCCGATGAACGGGGTGCCTTCGGCATCCAGCTGGCGGATGACGGGGAGGGCGACTTGCTCGGTGACCAGGTCGACGAAGGCTGCTTCGCTGCCGAACTGCTCATCCAGCCACGGCAGTGGTGAGTAGGCGCCCATGCCGCCGGTGTTGGGGCCCGCGTCGCCGTCGTAGGCGCGTTTGAAGTCCTGCGCGGGGCTGAGCGCGCGCACCGTGTCGCCGTCGGAGAGGAAGAACAGCGAGACCTCAGGGCCTGCGAGGAACTCCTCGATCAGCACCGGGCCGGTCGGCAGATAGTGCTCGGCGTGCGCGAGTGCCTCGGCGCGGTCGGAGGTGACGATGACTCCCTTGCCAGCTGCGAGGCCGTCGGCCTTCACCACGTAGGGTGCGCCGAGTTCATCGAATGCGGCTTCGACTTCGGCGGCGGATGCTGCGCGCACGGCACGTCCGGTCGGCACGGATGCAGCATCCATGATGCGCTTCGCGAAGGCCTTCGACCCCTCCAGTTGAGCGGCAGCCTTGCCCGGTCCGAACACCGGGATGCCGCGCTCGCGCAACGCATCAGCGACGCCGGCGACGAGCGGAGCCTCGGGGCCGATGATGACAAGGTCGACAGCATTCTCGTTGGCGAAGGTGGTCACCGCTCCACCGTCGAGCTGATCGACGGTGACGAGCGTCGCATCCTCGGCGATGCCGGCGTTGCCGGGGGAACAGAGCAGTTCGTGCTCCGTCTGCTCGGCCTTCAGGGCGAGGATGATCGCGTGCTCACGGGCACCGGAACCGAGGACGAGGATCTTCACCCCTCCAGACTAGCGACGCTCGCGTGCCCGGGGTGGCGAGACGGGGTCTGCGCGCCGGGACGAACGGGCCCGGACCGGTCAGATGGGCCGTTCGATCGTGGCATCCCAGGGAACCGTCCACCCGGCTGCATCGAAGATGCGGTCGAGCACGATGGCGGTGAAACCCCACACGATCGTGCCGTTGATGTCGAATGCCGGGCTGCGGAATCCGACGTTTTCGCGGCTGACCACCGAGGTGTAACGGTTGGCGGGGTCGAGCAGCTGTGCAACCGGAACCCGGAACACCTCGACGGTTTCGGCATGATCGACAGCGGCCACCTTCGACGGCTTCGTCCACCAGGCGAGCACCGGAGTGACGCGGTGGTTACTGGCGGCCAGCGGCAGCTCAGGCAGGGTCGCGAGCACTTCGACTCCGGTTGGGTCGAGTCCGGTCTCCTCTTCAGCCTCGCGCAGTGCGGTTGCGGCAGGATCGGCATCGCCGGATTCGCGCCGACCGCCGGGGAACGAGACCTGCCCGGGGTGCGATGAGAGCGTGGGCGCGCGACGTTGCAGCAGGACGTCGAGGTCGCGGGCGACAGCGGCGTCCGCAGTCGGTGCGGGGATGCTGTCGAGCACCCCGAACAGGATGAGTACCGCAGCCCGGCGCGCGGCCGAGGCATTGGCGAGTTCCGGGAACGGACCCGCCCACCCGTGTGAGAGCGCCCCGAGCAGCTGAGCGCGTGCGTTTTCCGAATGCTGACTGTCACCCACAGTCCGACCATACGCGGTGCGCACGATCAGACAAGATGGAGACATGGCCAAGAAGATCGACATCTCGGATGGGCGAGCGGCACTGGATGCTGTGCGCTCTGCGCTCGCCGCGGGGGAGAAGCCTGCGCGTCCGGCGTCGGCGACGGCCGTTCGCTACCTGCTGCAGTTGCTCGATGAGAAGGCCCCGGGCAACAGTGTCGAGGTGCGGGTGCCGCCGTTCGGCGCCGTGCAGGTCGTGCAGGGACCGCGGCACACGCGTGGCACCCCGCCGAATGTGATCGAGATGGATGCGGCGACCTGGATCGCTCTGGCGACCGGGGTGGAGGATTGGGCCGATGTGTACGCTGCGGGCCGGGTCCACGCATCCGGAACTCGCGCCGATCTGCGCGACCTCTTGCCGTTGCGCCCGTAGCGCCCGGTATTCGGCGTGCACCGAGGTGAACAGTGGGACAATGGAGACATGTCTGCCCCTGACTCTCACCACACCGTCGAAGCGACCGTTCGGCGGGTGCCGCGCTATGGAGTGTTCCTGGGCATCGGCATCGTGGTCGGCATCATCGCCGCAGGCATCCTGACGATGGTGGGAAACTACGAGCCGTCTCCCGTGCTCGATGTGGTGTACCCGCCGAGCCAGGTCTTCGGTTTCGCGCTGCTGTGGACCGTTCCGATTGGTGTCGGCCTCGGTGGCATCGTCGGCATGGTGCTTGAGCGCATCGCGCGTCGCCACGACCGCGTCGTCCGCGTCGATCGCGAAACCATCGTCGAGTAATTCTCGTTGCGAGTGGCCGGTTGTGGCTCGCTTTTGCGTGATTTTCGAGCCACGCGCGCCCACTCGCAGGGGTGATATTGGGGGCGCAGGGGCTACGGGGGGTGGGGCTACGCTAGCTCGCCGATAACGGGGCGGATGGCCTCGTCGAACGCGACCACATCGCGCCGCAGGCCGTCGGTGACGGCGACAGTGAGAGCGCCGATCCACCAGATGCCGCGCTGAGTGAACGGCAGCACCTGCACATTCAGCTCGAACGAGTGCGCGCGGCGACCGATCTCTCGTTCGAACTCGGCGATTGCACTCGCGTAGGCCCGGTACGAGTCGCCGCCGGTGGAGGTGTTCATCGAGTCCACGTAGCGGTTGTGCGCGGTCTGGGCGTACTGCTGCGCAGGCGTGGCCAGCGGAGTGATCGCCTCGCGCAGCTGCTCGGCACCGCTCGCGGGCAGTGCGACGATCGTGTCGAATCCGTCGACGAGTTCCAGCGGGCCCTCGGCAGGATGCGCCCGCGGCTCCACGGTCATATTCCAGTAGTCGCGCCACTGCTTCTCCAGCGCGAGGGTGGCATCGGCAGCATCCGGAGTACGCACCGGCAGGTCGCGCAGTGCCGGCAGGTCTTCGGGAACTCGGATGCCGAGGTGCTGGCGCAGCGCAAGGGCGACGAGCACCGGGACTCCGGCGTCTTCGCGGATCAACCACTGCGGCTTGTCGGCCATGGCACCATCCTAGGGAGACTGCGCACGCTTTGCCGGTGCGGGTCTGACTTACTGGATGGAACACGCGTTGCCACAGCCTCCACTGATGCCTAGGTTCAGGGTCGAGCCGGCTCTTCTGGCTTCCGATTCGAATGATCGAGGGAGATCACGTGAAATCCATATTGCGTTCGGGCATCGCGCTGGTGGCGGCTGCCGTTCTCGGCGCTGGCCTCTTCGCCGCGAGCACGTCGACCGTGAGCTTGAACAACGGAAACGGGCACAGCAACAGTGGGAACAACGGCAACGGCAACGGCAACGGCAACAACGGCAACAACGGCAACAAAGGTAACGGCAACAAGCCGGTCACGGCCGATGCGGTCTACCTAGACGGCATCAAGGACTACGGTGTCTGCCGCGGACTCAGCGCCGACTGCTACCACGACTGGGGCAACACCTGGGAAGAGGGCGAGGAGAAGCGGATCCTCATCTGGAGCCGCACCGGCGGCCCCCGCCACGCCCACCTCGGCACGCCGCTCGAGCCCGGACTAAACCCGCCACTGAACGCGGACAACGTCGCGCAGGCCGGGCTGAAGACCTGGGCCGAGGAACGTGGCATCGCGGTTGACTACACCGAGGACCTGTCCGCATTCTCCCGCCTGAACAACTACCAGGCGATCGTGTTCCTGAGCTCCACCCGCGACAGCCTCGACGACTCGGCACAGACGGCGCTCATGCAGTTCGTTCGACGCGGCGGCGGTTTCGTCGGCATCCACAACGCTTTCGGCACCGAGTACCACTGGCAGTGGTACGAAGGACTGCTCGGCGGCACGAACTTCTACGATCACGCGCCGAACCGGCCCGGCACCGTGGAGGTCATCAACGACAAGGATGTGTCGACGGAGTTCATGCCTGAGACGTGGGGCTTCACCGACGAGTGGTACAACCTGCACCCGTACCCGAGCTACGTCAACGTGCTCCTCGAAGTCGATGAGCAGACGAGCCTCAACGGACGCGAGTCGGGTCACCCCGGCCACGGGGCCGAGCACCCGGTCAGCTGGTGCCACTACTACGACGGCGGCCGTGCCTGGCTGACAACGCTCGGTCACTCCGTCGAGGTATGGACCGATGCCGAAGCCGAGAACGATGACCTCTTCCAGAGTCACGTCATGGAGGGACTCGAGAGCGTCATGGGAATCAAACCGTTCTGCGCGGTCTGATCCACCCGCAGGGCCCGAACGTGCAACACGCGTTCGGGCCCGTTGCGCTCCCTCACACCACGCAGTAGCTTCGATCCCGAGCGGATCGAACAGACCGCCTCTTTCGAAGGGTCCCGATGTCGAGTCTCTCTCCCGTTCCGGCAGAACGTCCCTCAGTATCCGTGCTCACGCGTATTCTGTCGATTTTGGATGCCGTCAAGAGTGCGGACGGTGCGATCTCCGTCACACAGATCGCTTACGCCACCGACATTCCGAAGTCCACGGCTGCACGGCTCGTGAGCGAATTGGTCTCGCAACGCTATCTGGTGCGCGGCGATGGCGGCATCAGTCTGGGGCTTCGACTCTTCGAGCTCGGCGCCAGGGCAACGATGCCGCGCCGGCTGGTCTCCGCGGCGGCACCGATTATGAGCCACCTCGCGCAGCGCACGGGCGAACGCGTTGGCCTGTGGGTGCAACAGGGCACGGATATGGTTTCGCTGGCCGCGGCGCCGGGCAGGCTCCCCATGCTCCCCACCTGGGCCGGCATGCGCTCGCCCGCCCTGACCACCGCGAGTGGCAAGGCCTTCCTCGCCTTCTGCGAGGACGAGCGCGTCATCGACCTGGTCAGCGCACCGCTCATCGCCGCAGAGATGCTGCGCTTCCGCCGAGAGCTCACCGACGTGCGCTCCTCAATGCTGGCGACCGACTCCGGGGCTTCCTACCGAGGTGTGCTGGCTGTCGCGAGTCCCATCATCGGCTCGGACAGCAGCGTGATTGGCGCGATCTCTGTCGCCGGTCCCTCCGATGCGATGCGCCCGGACAACGTGGCGCCGCTGGTGCGCGCCGCCGGTGTCTCGCTGGCCAAACGACTTCCTGCGGCCTGATCGTCATGCGTACGGCGTCGTGGACGGAAGCTGTCAGCGTGCTCGATCGGATGAGCGCGATTCTTGATGCCTTCGGAGAGCTGGGCGAGGGACTCGGAGTTACTGAACTCGCGCGGCGAGCGAACCTGCCGAAATCGACGGTGTCGCGCATCGCGGCCGACCTTGTGGCGGAAGGCTACCTCGATCGCGTCGACGCCAATCTCTACCTCGGGCTGCGCCTGTTCGAGCTGGGGCAGAACGTCGAGCAGCCCCGGCGGCTGCGCCGGCTCGCGATCAGCACGATGACTGCGCTTCGCGATGCGACGGGGCAGAACGTGCAGCTTGCCATCGCCGACGGCGAGGAGATCGTCATCATCGCCAATGCGCACGGGCGTGAAACCGACCACCCGGTTGCGCGCATCGGCGAGCGGCTGCCGCGCGCATCGACTGCTCTCGGTGCGGCCTTCGAGATGTTCACCGCACACGACAGTGCGCGCGCACGTCACGATGTTGCGCCGGTGTCTGAGGTCGTCCATGGTGGCCACGTGTGCCTGGCCAGCCCCGTGTACGAGCGGGCCAGCGTGATCGCGGCGCTGGCAGTGAGCGGCGGGATCGGTGACCTGGTCCCCGGCGACGCCGCACCCTTCGTGCGCCGCGCGGCCGTAGCGCTCAGTAAGCGCATCGCTGCAGACTGAGCAGCCGAACCCTGCCCCCAAAAGCGAACCCTGCCCCCCAAAAGCCCTGTGGGGCAGGCGCCGACGCGCCCGCCCCACAGATTCAGCTCAGATCAGCCGGCGCTTTCGCGGATCGCCTGGTAAGCCTCGAGGGTCTCCCCTGAGTAGTACTCGCTGAAGAAGTCCTCCGACTGCGAGATGAAGGCATCCATGTCGATCTCATCCTGTTCGATAACGGTGAAATCGGGGTTCTCACGGTAGCCGTCGATGATCTCCTCGGTCTCCTCCTCGACGCAGGTGCGGTTCTCGCCGCGGATCTCGCGGATCGTCTTCTCCAGCAGTTCGGTCTGCTCGTCGTTCAGCTTCTCGTAGGTCTTATCGCTGACCACGGCGAACTGGATGCCGACGTTGTGGTTGTTGAGAACCGCGACGTTGAGCACCTCGTCGTAGCTGGACGAGTGGGTCGCCACGATCGGGTTCTCCTGGCCGACGGCGATGCCCTGCTGCAGAGCGGTGTAGACCTCTTCCACCGCGACCGAGACCGGACTGTCCACACCCAGGGCCTCGGCGTTCGCCAGGAATCCGGGGGAGTTGGGGAAGCGGATGGGGACGCCCTTAAGGTCTTCGGGGCTGCGGATCTCGACGTCCTTGGTGGTGAAGGTGCGGTTTCCGAACAGCCAGCCGTCGACGATCTTCACACCGGTGGCGTCGTGGAACGCGGTGAACAGGTCCTCGGATCCGTTATCCATCCAGGAGAAGGCATGATCGACGTCATCGAACGCGTACGCGGCATCGACGGCTTCGATAGGAGCGAATGTGGTCGCAAGCTCCGAGCCGCCGAGCAGGTCGATGTCGATGTCGCCAGCCTGCACCATCGGGAAGCGATCGGCGTGCGGGCCGAGCTGGCTCGATGGGTACAGCTCGACGGTGAATCCGAGATCTGACGCCTCCAACCGGTCCTTCAGCAGTTCGACGCCGCAGTAGTAGTTCGGCGTCTGCTCGTTTTGCGTGAGAGACACCGTGAGGGTCACGTCGTTCGCGTCTGACCCGGACGCGCCGTTCTCAGCGGGCGCGGCACCACCGCTGCAGCCCGCGACCATGAGCGCGGTGGCGGCGAGCGCCGATACTGTGACGACGCTGCGACGCATCGTGATGTTGTTTACCATGTGACTCTCCTCTTATCTCGCGCTTCATCGCGCTGGTCTGGGGCTTATGTTGACTCTTGCCTGCGGGTGCCAGATCACAAACAGGGCTCTCGACGAGTGGAACGCTCAGCTGGCGAGCGCGTCTGCTGCGCGGACGGCGAGCTGATATCCGAACGCTCCGGC
Organism: Microbacterium sp. A94; assembly: GCF_051842855.1. Lineage (NCBI taxonomy): Bacteria > Bacillati > Actinomycetota > Actinomycetes > Micrococcales > Microbacteriaceae > Microbacterium > Microbacterium sp. A94. Next base: position 35,979 of record NZ_JBPXMU010000003.1, read on the forward strand.
GCCGGCGATAACCGTGGTCGCGACGGTCGACATCAGCGAGTGGCGGTGCGCCTCGTCGCGAGCGTGGATGTTCGAGATGTGGACCTCGACAATCGGGATGCTGAGGATGCGCAGCGCATCGAGCACCGGAACGGACTGGAAGCTCAGTCCCGCTGGGTTGATGACGACGGCGGCACCGTCGCGATGCGCATCGTGCAGCCACCCGATGATCTCGTGCTCGGCGTTGGACTGCTCGAAGGAGAGCTCGAACCCCAGCTCTTCGGCGAGGTTTGCGCACTCGGTCTCGATGTCCTGCAGGGTCACAGTGCCGTAGATGTCGGGTTCGCGCATCCCCAGCATGTTGAGATTCGGGCCGTTGAGCACGTAGAGCTTTCGGATCACGGTCGGGTCCTTTCGAGGCGACGTCATGTCAGAGGTTCAGCAAGGTCGGCACGATCGTGACGATCGTGGGGAAGAGCGTCAGCAGGAGCAGCACCGTGCCGAGTGGGATCAGGAAGGGCAGGATGCCCCGGAACAGCTCGCCCATCGGCCGTCGAGTGACCGAGCCGACGACGAACAGCACGGCGCCGACCGGTGGAGTGAGGGAGCCGATCATGAGGTTCACGATCATGATCACGCCCAGGTGCACCGGATCGATGTCGTAGGTCGCCGCGATCGGCAGCAGGATCGGCACCAGCACGAGGATCACCGGCGTCGCTTCGAGGAAAATTCCGAGCAGGATCAGCAGCACGTTCAGCAGCAGCAGGAACACGACGGGATTGTCGGTAAGGCCGAGGAGCAACTCGCCGAGGTTGCGCGAGACCTGCTCGCGGGTGAGGACCTGGCCCAGCAGGTTCGAGGCGCCCAGGATCAGCAGGATGCCACCTGACATCAGGACCGTCTCCTTGGCTGCCTTCCAGAAGGCGCTCCAGGTGAGTGTGCGGTAGACGGCACCGAGTGCGAGCACGACGGCCGCGGCGATTCCCGCGCTTTCGGTCGGGGTGAACCAGCCGCTGAAGATACCGCCGAGGATGATCACCGGGATCATCATTGGGCCGAGCACGCGTACGGTCGCGCGGCGCAGCATCGTTCCGTTGAAGGGCCGGCCTCCGGCGATGTTCGGGTGGAAGCGCACCCAGACCGCGATGTAGACGCCAAGACCCAGCGCCATCAACGCCGCCGGGAGCACGGATCCGGCGAACAGCGCGCCGGTCGAGATAGAAGCTGTGGCGGCGAACAGCACGGCCGGGATGCTGGGCGGCATCACGGTGCTCAGCAGCGAGCTTGACGCGGTGAGGCCGGCGGAGAATCCGTAGGGGTAGTTCGCCTTCAGCATCTGCGGCACCTGCACCTTGCTCGTGGACGCGGCATCCGCAAGAGCAGAGCCACTGATCCACGAGAAGCCGACCGCGGTGGTGAGGTTGACGTAGGCGAGGTTGCCGGGAAGGCGCGGCAGCAGGGCGCGGGCGAAATCGTACAGCCGCGTGGCGATGCCGAGATGGTTGGCGACGGTGCCGACGAAGATGAACAGTGGCACCGCCAGCAGCGGGAAGCTGTTGATGCCGTTGACGATCGCGGTGGTGGTGTACCCGGCTGAAAGATTGTGGGTGTAGAAGTAGAGCATGCTCGGCGCGATCATCGCGAAGGCGACGGGCACGCGCAGCAGCAGCAGGACGACCATCAGGACGACGAAGAGCCAGAGGTCCATGATCAGCCCTCCATCTCAGAGATCTCGAGTTGCCGTTCCGGCCGGTTCGCATGCGGGATCTTCCACAGCGAGTGGATGCCGGTGGACACACCACCGATGAAGGCGAAGATGTAGAGGATCCCCAGGGGGATGCCCATCGCGGCGCTGACGCGCATCCACTCGAGGCTGACCTTCACGTAGGCGTCGTAGACGAGCGCGATGCTGGTGATCACCATGATCACAGCCGAGACGATGCGCAGGGCGACGAAGAGCTTCTTGCCGCGCAGCACGCCATCGAACACCTCGATGACGATGTGGCCGTTGCGTCCGGTGAGATACCCCATCATCATGAACGTCATCGCAATCATCGACAGCAGTGCGAGCTCACCCGCACCGACCCAGCTGATGACAGGGAAGTAGCGACCGGCCACCTGATACATGACACCGAAGAAGATGCCGCCGAACAGAATGACGCCGACGATCATCTCGGTGTGCGAGAGCACCCGGATGAACAGTGACTCCTTCGGGACATCTGAGTTCAGCTCCGGTGTCGTGAAGACGGTCTCGGTGTGGCCGTAGATCGACGCCTCGCGATCCTTGCGTCCTCGCATGGTTGACCTCTCTGTCTCGGCGGTTTTCTGACCGCCGTGCTGGCAACTCTGGTCGGGCGGGCCTGGTGTGACCAAGCCTCGTCCCGACGAATGGAACGGCCCCCACGCGCACGTGTGCCGCGCCGCCGGGGAAGGCGACGCGGCACACGCGATTGCGAGATCCGTCTACTTGGTTACGGTAACGCTCACCGTCGATCTGATCTGCTTCTGGACACCTTCATGTACGGCGTGCGTGATGACGGTCAATTCGGTCACTCCCGCCGGCACGTTGTTGTCGAGGTCAGCCTTGTCGAACTTCAGGACGACGTGATTCCTGCTGCCAGTGACCTTCGACGCGGGGACGGGCTGGAGTCCGAGCTCGGTCTCCAGCAGCACTTCACCCTCGTGTACGTATCCCTTCGGCAGATCGAGGTGCGCGTTGACGGTGCCCTTCACCTTCGTGAAGAGTCCCTTCTTCGCGCTCAGATCCAGCGAGCCAGGGCGGAACGTCAAGGCGCCGGGGTGGTCCTCCGACTCGGCATACACTTCGATCTTTCCGGTGGGTCGGGGATCGGTGCAGTCGTTGAAGAAGTAGTCGCCCGCCTTGTCGAACGTGTGCTGGTAACTCTCCCCTGGCTGCAAACGCGCGTTGAACTCCCCTTCGAAGAACTGGGTCGCGCAGTGCTCCAGCTGGTTCGGATGCGTGGTGAACGTCTCCGCACCCGGGTTGAGGAATGTCACCGCGGTTCCGACCGGCACCCGCAGGTGCGTCGGCTGCATCGCTGCCTGGTTCGTGCTGTCCGCAGCTTCGGCAGTGTCAGAGGTGCGATCCGAACGGGCCAGCAACACGGTGTTGTCGACCGTTGCGCCCTCGACCGCTGAGCCCTGCACCGGCCGCCGAATCGACAGCGGAGCGGTCAGTGGGCCTTCCTGGCTGCCGGATGCCGTCACGAAGTCACCGCCGAGCTTGAACGCCCACAGGGCGTCGCCCTTGGTCACCGATCCGCCGTAGGGGTTCGTGGTGCCAGCCGCGAAGACAGCGACATACTGCTCGCCGTCGACCTCGTACGTCACCGGTGCCGAGCCGATGCCGGTTCCGGTCTGGAACTGCCAAAGCACATCTCCCGTGACGGCATCCATCGCGAGCAGTCGTCCATCGATCTGGCCGACGAACACGAGATCGGATGCTGTCGCCAAGGGCCCCTGACCGTGCGACATGTCGGTGCCGAGGTGCTGCAGCCACTCGACGGCTCCGGTGGAAGCGTCATAGGCGACGATGCCGCCGGTCTGGTACTGACCGATCGCGCGCTGCCCGTTGGCGGATGCGCCGTTCCAGTGCGCCACATTGTTCGTGCCGTAGGGGAAGTACACGAGGTTCGTGTTGTGGCTGTAGGCGTTGTTCGACCAGTCGCCGCCGCCGTTCTGGCTGGTGGTAGAGAGGATTGGGAGATCCCACTGCGGGTCGTACATGCAGCCCTCGCGATGTCCTACATGGCCGTCGGGATAGGTCAGGTGCTCTTGATCTGCGGCGACGTAGCTGTCCGGGTTGAATACGAGGTTGCCGTCTTCGTCCGGCTGATAGCCGTTGTAGTTGGGCACGCCGCGCCAGGGGTCGCCGGGCACGTTGTCGGGACCGAGCTTCTCCCAGGCCACGCATTCCGGAAGCAGCCGCTCGAGGGGGAACGGCTGGGTCTCAGCATTCGCCTGGCGGTCGTCAGTGATCACCGGCTTGTGCTCAGTCGGCAGTACCGGTTCACCGTTCGTGCGATCCAGCACGAACTGGTGGCCGGACTTGCTGCCGTAGAAGATCACCTGGCGCTCCACACCATTGACCTCGATGTCGGCGAGGTTCGGGGCGTGCACGTTGTCCATGTCCCAGATGTCGTGGCGGATCGATTGGTAGTGCCACTTGTAGTCGCCGGTGGCGGCGTCGACAGCGACGAGGGTGTCGGAGAAGACGTTGTCGCCGGGGCGGCCGGAGCCGTCCTGCGAGGTGTTGCAGCTGCGCGGGTTGCCGAACGTCATGTAGTACATGTCGAGTTCCGGGTCGACGGCGCCGTGCATCCACGATGTTGCGCCGCCTTCGACCGCGCAGTCGGTACCGTCCTCGTGCACCGGCCCCCACGTTTCGGAAGCGTCGAAGGATTCTCCGTTGACGCCGGTGAAGATTTCACCGCGGTTGGGGCCGCCGAAGAAGTGCCAGACGTAGCTGCCGTCGCTGGCGTCGAGAGCGACGACGGCGCCGCGGTCGCCGTCAGCAGCGTGCGCGTAGACGATCCCCTCCGAGTAGACCGTTGCGACCTTCGCCACCCGGCCGAGGTTCTCGCCGTCGGGTCCGACCGGCTGTACCGCCCAGATCTCCTCGCCCGTGGTCTGATCCAACGCCACGACACGGTTGTCGCCTGCGAGCGTGTAGATGCGGCCCTCACCGGCAGAGACCCCGCGGCGCGTGCTCGACATTCCGTACTCGTGATTCTCCCACTTCCAGACAGAATCGCCGGTGGCGCCATCCACGGCGATCACTCCGCCGCTGGGGGTATCGAGATACATCACACCGTCGACGACGATCGGTGTGGTCTGCTGACCGGTGGCACCGGATGCCGGAGCGACTGCCGAGACGTTCGTACGCCACGTTGGTGCCAGCTGGTCGAGGTTCTTCTTCGTGATCTGGTCAAGGGCGGAATAATGCTGGTTTCCCAGATTTCCGCCGACAGTCGGCATATCGTGCCCGGTCGGCGCTGTGGCGGTCAGGCCATCGCCTGCGCCTTCGTCGACTGCGTAGACGGGGCTGACGGCGAGGGAAAGCGTCACAGCCGCTGCGATCCCCGCCACCCCCAGCCGTGTTGCGAGATGGGTGGACATCGTTCGGCTCCTTGGTCGTCATCGGTCCCTGGATGCTTCGGAAGCTAGCGCGGTTGCCCGGTGCTGCCAATCGATGGCCCATCGGATGAGACGCCGGCGGAATCCGGGGGCCCGCGGCGGCGGTAGTCTTGTCACGTGGCTGCCTCTCCCACTAATCCCTATTCCGAAGCCGGCGTCGATACCGCTGCGGGTGATCGCGCTGTCGAGCTGATGAAGTCGTCTGTGCGCGCAACGCACGGACCTGAAGTGCTCGGAGGCGTCGGCGGGTTCGCCGGGCTCTTCGATGCCACAGCTCTTCTCGGCTACACCAAGCCGTTGCTGGCAACCAGCACGGATGGTGTCGGCACGAAGGTCGCGATCGCGCAGGCCATCGACAAGCACGACACGATCGGGCAAGACCTGGTCGGCATGGTCGTGGACGACATCGTCGTGGTGGGGGCGAAGCCCCTGTTCATGACCGATTACATCGCCTGCGGCAAGGTCATCCCCGAGCGCATCGCCGACATCGTGCGCGGTATTGCGGATGCGTGCACCGCGACCGGCACGGCGCTCGTCGGTGGCGAGACCGCTGAGCACCCGGGCCTTCTCGGCGTCGACGACTACGACGTCGCTGGCGCCGCAACCGGAATCGTCGAGGCTGGTGCCGTCCTCGGTGCCGAGCGCGTGCAGGACGGCGATATCGTTCTGGCGCTGGCATCCAGCGGTCTGCACTCCAACGGCTACTCGCTCGTGCGTCACATCATCACCGGTGCTGGCATCGGCTACGGCGACACCGCAGCCGACTTCGGCGCGACGTGGGGCGAGACGCTGCTCGAGCCGACCCGCCTCTATACGCTTCCGCTGCTGCGCCTGATCGACACCCTCGCCGATGGCAGCATCCACTCCCTCAGCCACGTCACCGGCGGCGGCATCTCGGCGAACCTCGCCCGTGTGCTCCCCGTCGGCAGCTGGGCAGAGGTCGATCGCTCCACCTGGTCACCCAGCCCGATCTTCCGCGTGCTCAGCGACATCGCCGGGACCACGCTCGAGTCGGCCGAGGGCACCTGGAACCTCGGAATCGGCTTCCTCGCGGTGATCGACGCTTCGCAGAAGGATGCCGCGATCGCAGCGCTCGCCGAAGAGGGCATCAACGCCTGGCAGGTCGCGACCGTCGGAACCGGCGCACGTCCGGCCGGCGAGTTCGAAGAGGGCGCCAAGGGCGTCGACGGTGGTGCAGTGCGTCTGATCGGCGCGTACGCGGACGGAGCGAAGTAACACCCCATGTGCGGAATCGTCGGAGTGGTCGCAGGCGGCCCGGTCAATCAGGACATCTACGACGCGCTCCTGCTGCTGCAGCACCGCGGTCAGGATGCCACCGGTATGGCCACTGCAGAGCCCAGCGGTGTCATGCACATCATCAAAGCCGAGGGCATGGTGCGCGAGGCCTTCCGCACCCGCGACATGCGCTCCTTGCTCGGAAACGTCGGCCTCGGCCATGTTCGCTACGCCACCAAGGGCACAGCATCCAGCGAAGAAGAAGCCCAGCCGTTCTACGTGAACTCGCCCTACGGCATCATCCTGATCCACAACGGCAACCTCACCAACACCCGCGAACTCACCGCCGACATGGCCAAGCGTGATCGCCGGCACCTGAACTCCTCCAGTGACACCGAGCTGCTGCTGAACGTGCTCGCCGGTGAGCTGCAGGCGACGACCTCCGATGTTGATCTCGACTCCGAGCGCATCTTCGAGGCGGTCAGCCGCACGCATCAGCGTATTGAGGGTGCCTATGCCGTGATCGCCGTGATCGCCGGTCACGGGCTCCTCGCATTCCGTGACCCGCATGGCATCCGCCCGCTGATCCTCGGCCGTCGCGACGGCGCTGGGGCGAACGGTGAGACGCAGGACGAATGGATTGTGGCCAGCGAGTCGCTCGTGCTCGAGAACGGCGATTACGAGGTCGTCCGCGAGGTCGCACCGGGTGAAGCAGTCTTCATCACAGACAAGGGCGAGCTGTTCACACAGCAGTGCGCCGAGCAGCCGCAGCTGTTCCCCTGCGCGTTCGAGTACGTCTACCTCGCCCGTCCAGACTCGACCATGAACGGCATCGCGGTGTACGAGTCGCGACTGCGGATGGGGGAGCGCCTGGCCGACACGATCGCGAAGCACGTGCCGCGCGAAAAGATCGACGTCGTCATGCCGATCCCGGACTCGGCCCGTCCCTCCGCGATGGAGGTGGCCCGCAAACTCGGCATCGAGTACCGCGAAGGCTTCTACAAGAACCGCTACGTCGGGCGCACCTTCATCATGCCGGGGCAGGCAGTGCGCAAGAAGAGTGTGCGGCAGAAGCTCAACGCGATGTCGACGGAGTTCCGCGGCAAGAACGTGCTGCTCATCGATGACTCCATCGTGCGCGGTACGACGAGCAAGCAGATCATTCAGATGGCGCGGGATGCCGGTGCCCTCTCGGTCACCTTCGCCTCGGCCGCCCCACCCGTGCGGTACCCGCACGTCTACGGCATCAATATGCCGTCCAAGCATGAGCTGATCGCCTACGGCCGCACGATTCCGGAGGTTGCCGCCGAGCTCGGCGCCGACCACCTGGTCTACCAGGAGGTCGAGGATCTGAAAGCGGCGATCATCGAGGGGTCGGATATCACCGATCTGGACATGAGCTGCTTCGACGGCCGGTACGTGACCGGCACGGTCACCGACGAGTACCTCGAGTGGGTCGAGAGCTCGCAATCTTCGTGACCCGGCCCCTGTGGCGCGGGCGTGCCCTCGCGGTTCTCGGCATTCTGCTGTGTGCCTTCTCGCTGCGTTCGGCGGTGGCTTCGCTCTCACCGGTAATCGACTACATCGGCGCGGACTTCCCCCTGCCCACCGCGGTCGTCGGGTTGATCGGAACGGCGCCACCGGTGTGCTTCGCGATCTTCGGACTCTGCGCACCTCTGCTCGAGCGGCGCTTGGGGTTAGAAGCGGTGACCGTCATCGCGCTCTCCGCGATTGCAACGGGGCTGGTGCTGCGCGGGCTGTCGTTCGGATCGGTTTCTCTGCTTGCGACGACGGCACTGATCTTCGCCGGCGTGGGCATGGGGAACATTCTGGTGCCGCCGCTGGTCAAGAAGTACTTCCCCGACCGGCTCGGCCTGATGCTCACGCTTTACACAACGGCGATGGCGCTGTCGACGTTCCTGCCGCCGCTGATCTCGGTTCCGGTGGCGGACGCTGCGGGCTGGCGCGTATCGCTGGGGCTGTGGGGTGTGTTCGCTCTTGCCGGGGTGCTGCCGTGGATGGCGATCCTGGTGAGCGGTCGGGCGGCACGTCGGCCGGCGATGGATGCTGCGCCCGCTGGCGCGACGAATGCCACGGCATCCGATCCTGCTGAACTGTCGACCGGGCCGATCGCCGTCGTGCCGACGAACTCGCGGGCATTCGCTCGGCTGGTGCGACTGCCGATGGCCTGGTCGATCGCCGTCGTGTTCAGCACCTCGTCGATCGCCGCCTACGTCTCGTTCGCCTGGCTGCCGGCCATCGTCACAGATGTCGCCGGAGTCTCGGCGAGCACGGCGGGGCTGCTGCTGTCGGTTTTTGCCGTCATGGGGCTTCCGGCTTCACTGCTCGTGCCGGTTCTGGTGGTGCGATTCCAGGCCACGCGCCCGCTGTATGCGGTGGGCTCTGCCAGTGCGCTGCTTGGTGTCGCAGGTCTCCTGTTCTGGTCGAACGCGGTCACCATCTGGTTGTGGGTGACGATCTTCGGCATCGTCGGCGTGATGTTCCCGTTGGCGCTGGTGCTCATCAGCATCCGCTCGCGTACGCCGGAAAGCGCTGTGGCACTGAGCAGTTTCGTGCAGAGCGCCGGTTATGTGATTGCTGCGGGCTTCCCGTTGCTGATCGGCGTGCTGCACGACATCAGCGGCAGTTGGACTGTTCCGCTGCTGGTGCTGGGCGCTGTATTCCTCGCCTCGATCCCCTTCGGAGTCATCGCCGGTCGGCGGCGGACGGTCGAAGAAGAGTGGGAACGACGCCACGGAACCTGGTGACAGGTCACCGAACCTGGTGACAGGTTGCCGAACCTGTGACAGGGTACGACGAAGGCCCCGCTACCGAAGTCGCGGGGCCGCGCACGAAAAGCGGTCAGGCCTTTTCGAGCTCGTCTTCGTCTTCATCCGCGTACTCGTCCGCCCATTTATCGACGTAGGCGTTTTCGTCCGTCGGATGAGCCAGCTCGCGCTCCAGCGCAGAGTAGTTCACCGAAGGACTGTATGCCTTGAGTTCGCGGGCGATCTTTGTGTGTTTCGCCTTTTGACGGCCACGGCCCATGCGCGAGACCCCCTCACGAGTTAAGCTGTCGGACAAGCGAGTGCCCGAAGCGTTTCACGACACCGGCGCGCAGCCGGTAAGAGTAACATTTAGGATAGCACGAGGGCCAGGTCCTCTGGCCTTCGCCGGTTGGTGAAGGGAACGATTCTCATGGCAGATGCAACCTCCTCTCCGTCCGACGAAGCGGCTCAGGATGCCGCCCTGCAAAAGGCGGTGATCGTCGGGATGCAGCCGGATCAGGCGCCGCACGTCCTGCAGGAGGCGGCCCGCTTCGCAGCCCTGCTGAACGTTCCCATCGTGGTCGCTCACGTCGACGTCACGCGATTTGTCACCTATGAAGACCCGGACGGCTACGTGCACTCGGCGCCGATCGATCTGAACATCGAAGCGGGCGTCGCTGAGTTCGAAGAGGTCCAAGATCAGGCGCGGGCCCTTCTTGAGGGCAGCGCCCTCACCTGGGCCGCACGACAGCTCGTCGGCGACCCTGCTCTTGCCATCAAGCAGCTCGCGAACAGGCTCGATGCGCAGCTCATCGTCGTCGGAACCCGCAAGCGCGGTCTCGGCGAATCGATCCGCGAATTCTTCACCGGCTCCGTGGCTGCTCGTCTCGCCCACCGGCAGCACCGCTCGGTGCTTGTGGTTCCGTTGGAGCAAGAGGTCCCGGACGACCAGGCCGAGATCTGGACCGAGTAGCCGCACGGCCGCGGCTCTCGGCCTAGCTGCTGGATGAGTGCAGCGCACCGGTCACGGCGTGAGCTGCGGCATCCATCGCACTTTCGAGATCTTTCACCGTCGCTTCACTCAGCGTTCCCCCCCGCGCGACGTGGGTGCGAAGGTCGGTGCGCACGCGTGCGCGGAAGTCGTTGATCGCAGCGTCGGCGCGGTGCAGCTGCTCACGACTGGATGTGCGCTCACTGGTTGCCGGCTTCGATGTCGACGGGCGACTCTTCGCGGTAGCTCGCTCATCGTGCGCTGCTGATGCGAGGTCGGCACGAAGGCTCTTCATGGCGTCCTGCACGCTCTGTCGCACCTCGTTGGCGATCAGTCGAACGGAATCGGCGAGGCCCGACTCGATGCCGGCCAGGTCGTTCTCGCGGCTGGCGAGCTCAGCGCGACCGGCGCCGGTGATCGCATAGATCGTGGTGCGACCATCGATGGTCTTACTGACCAGTCCCTCTTCCTCAAGCTTCGCAAGCCGAGGATAGATGGTGCCCGCGCTCGGGGTGTAAGTGCCCCCGGTGCGATCGGTCAGAGCCTGGATGATGCCGTAACCGTGCTGCGGCGATTCGGCCAGTAGCGACAGCAGATAGAGGCGCAGGTCGCCGTGCGAGAAGACGGCGGGGCTCATGAGTCCCACTCCTCGTCGTCGGCAGCGGTGGTCAGCGGGCGACGCAGAACTGTCGTGTCCCCGGAGACCGAATTCGTGCGGATGTCGACGAAGGAGCCAGCCAGCTCACCGGTGGAACCAGCGAAGCTGGTGGGTCCGGAGCTGGCGCGGTCGATGCCGTCGATCGTCACGGCGCCGCTCATCGAGCGCGCCACGTAGTTGGCAGGCAGCGTCTCTTCGAGTCGAATCGTGTTGTCGCCCGAGACGGTGTTCAGAGTGATCGAATTGACGGCGCCGCCAGCATCCACCCAGATGGCACCGGAGACGCTGTCGACAGTCGCCTTGCGGATCGAACCGGTGATGGCGACGTCGCCGGAGACGCTGTTCGCGTTCACGGAACCCGTGAGACCGCGCACCTGCACGTCGCCGGAGACGGAGTTCAGCGTCAGATCTCCGGTGTGCGTGTCGACGATGAGTTCGCCGGAGACCGTGTTCAAGCGCGCGTCGTTGGTGAGCCCGGAAATCAGGGCACCAGCGCTGACGACGCCGAGGTTCAGGGCGATGCTGCGGGGGACTGCCACGCTGACTTCGGCACGCGGCCCGCCAGAGCCGAAGTTGCGGAACACCTCGAGGAAGTTGTCCCACCCCAGCTGCGGGTGATCGATCTCGATCTGGGTGCCGTCAGATTCGATGCGCAGGTCTTTGACGCTGACTCCGTGCACCTCGATGCGGATGCCGGGTTCGTCGTGTGCGATGACATCGACCTGGCCGCGGACGAGGCCGACCTTGAGCCGGGTCGCCTGGGGGATGTCGATGACACGTTCTTCGCCGGGGGCGATGAGCCATTTCTCGGTCATGTTCTCTCCTGGGGTTGATCGTGCTTCGGTTGGTCCGTCTGGGGTTGATCGCGATATATCGCGTGTTTCGACAATAACACGATATATCTCGAGTTTGTCAAGCCTTCTTCGTTCGACAAGCACAAATGGCTCGATCCGTGGTTCCAATGCAGCCATTTGTGCCTGTTGAACGCAGCCGGAAGCGAACGGCATAGGGTCAAGACATGGACCGCCGTCGGCACCCCACGAACGCAGCGCCGCTGTTCGCCGCAGCAGCGCTGAGCTATACCGCGAACTGCGCGCTGGGGACAGCTGTCGCCGCAAAACTCATTGACTCCAGTGGCTTCCGCTGGTTGCATCATGCGCTGTACATCGTGACCTGCGCAGCCAGCGCGGCCGCCGTCTCTGCGGCATGGTGGGCAACGCCGCGGAGCGCGAGTCGTCGAGCGGCGCTCGCGCTGCTTCCCGCCGCAGTGCCGCTCGCTGCGATCGCATATGTGCGAACGCACAGCCGACAGCATCCACTCATCGCTCTCGCTGCTGCCCCGTTCATCGCCAGGGGCTTCGCATTGTCGCGTCGTCCCGCAGACCGGAAGTGATCGCATGGAACTTCTCGACGCCATCCGCCGCCGTAAGACGACCAACGGTGCCTTTCTTCCCGACGCCGTCTCCGAGGAGCATCAGCGCCTGCTTCTGGAAGCCGCCGGCCGGGCACCGTCGCAGCTGAACAGCCAGCCGTGGCGATTCGTCGTCATCGAGAACCGCGAGACGATCGACGAGATCGCCCGTGTCTCCGGCGAGAGCATGACAGAGGCGATGTCCAACGGCACGTTCTTCGAGCGCTACAAGCCATACTTCCGCTTCAGCCAGGCCGAGATGGACTCCCAACGCAGCGGAATGCTGTTCGACAAGCTCCCTGCGGCGCTTCGACCCTTCACAAGCCAGGTGTTCACGAAGCGTGGACAGACGCTGATGAACGCCTTCGGAGTGCCGAAGACACTCGGCGCGGAGAACCGGAAGCTCGTCGCCGGCTCCCCACTGCTGCTGGGCGTGATGCTCGATCGCAGTGAGTATCGCCCGGGACAGCTGTCATCGTTCTATTCGGTGTTCAGCATGGGCGCGGCGATGGAGAATATCTGGCTGACGACGGTCGAGCTCGGCATGGGCATCCAATTCATCTCCTTCCCGATGGAAGTCCCTGGCCGCTGGGATGAGATCGTCGGGCTGCTGCGCGTTCCGGATGACCTTGAGCTGATGGCCGTCTACCGGCTCGGATATCTGCCACCAGAGCAGCGCCGACCGGCGATCGACTGGTCGAGCAGCCAGCGCAAGCTCGTCTCGCAGTACGTCTATCGCGAGAACTGCGAGACACCGCAGCAAGGCTGGGATGCTGCCACACCCGGGGCTGCGTCAACTCGGCCCTGACCTCGGGAGATTCGGCAGGTCTCGCAGTGCCGGGCCTTCGATTCGCGTCCCGTCCGGCGCGAAGCGCGACGCGTGCAGGGGGCAGTCCCACGTGCACTCCGCATCGTTCCAGTCCAGGACGCCGCCGAGGTGGGTGCATACGGCACTGACAGCGCGGGTGACGCCGTCGACAGTCGAAACGCCGACCGGGCGGCCCGCACGATTGGCCACCACACCACTGCCCTCGGCTGGCCGCGGAACCGGTACTGGCCGAGACTGGGCTCCGGACCAGCCCGAGGCGAGGGCGGCTGCGACGCGGCCGGTCTCGGCGGCTCCTCTGCCGATGTCGGCGGGCACCGTCAGACGCGTCCCGATCGTCCTCATCCAATCCGGACGGTCGCGCCGGCTGGTACCGACGATCTCGGCGGTCAGGCGCATCGCGGCAGCCGGAGCGTTCGACAGCCCCCATTTGGCGTATCCGGTTGCGAAGCGGATGCGGCCGAGTCCGCGCGGCATCGCGCCGACGAAGGGGATGAGGTTGTGCGATTGGTAGTCCTGAGCCGACCAGCGGTGCGTCTCCTCGGCATCGGGAAAATGCTGCCGGGTCCAGGAGATGAGGTCGCCGATGGCCGCGGTCTCTCCGTGAGATCGTCCAACCGGATGCCCGTTGCCGCCGACGATGAGCCGTGCGACGCCGCCCGGCCCATCCTCGTCCGAGACCGGACGGAGGGAACGCGTCGGCCCGTCTACGGAGATGAACGTGCTGTCCGGTACCTTCCCCGGCACCCGGAACGAGACGCAATATGACCTCAGCCCCCGCACCTTCGCGAAGTAGAGGCCGCGGTCGATGACCGGCGTTCCGGTCGCGAGCACGATGTGTGTGCTGAACAGCGGTCCGGCCGCGGTCTCGACGCGCGGTTGCGGAAGTGCGTGCGCTCCGGTGACGCGGATGCCGGTGTGCAGCGTGCCTCCTTCAGCGAGCAGCTCCCTCGCCATTGCGTGCGTGACGAGTACCGGATCGATTGTCACCTGATCGTCGAGAGCGACAGCGCCGGTGATCGGGAACGATGCCGCCGGCATGTCTTCGGCCGCTAGCATCCGGGCGGGAAGTCCGGCTTCGCGAGCGGCGGCGTGCTGGGCGCGCAGCGCATCGACGCCGCTCGCCGTCTGCGCGTACGAGTGATCTGTCCGGCGGGCGTAGGGCACGCCGGCAGTGTCGGCGAAGTCGGTCAGCCACTGCATCCCCGCGCGGTTCGCGTCGACATACGCGCGCACGAGAGCAGCCGGGTGGTGGCGACGGATATTCGCCAGTGTCAGGCCCTGGAGGAGCGACACTTTTCCGGTGTTCCCGCCCGAGGCGAGTTCGGCGACCTCGCCAGAGTCCACGACGGCCACATCCAAACCCTCCCGCGCCAGCATCACGGCGGTCGCAAGCCCGGTCAGGCCTGCGCCGACGACGATCACGTCGTGATGCACGCCGGGTTCGAACGGAGAGCGGGGAGGGGCCGTCGGGGAGACCTTCCAGAGCGGTGTCATGGCGTCAGTCAACGCCGTTATCTGCCTCGCTCACACCGCCTTGACATCGCCGTGGCGCACTGGCAAGGGAGGGGATCGGATGCCACGACTAGAGTTGCCGACGTGACCTTTCGCCGGCTGTTCCTCGTCATCGCCGGCGGCACTGTGGGAACTGCGGCTCGGCTCGGCATCGCCCTGCTGATCGCGGATGCTGGGGGCATACCGCTCGGAACGCTCGCGATCAACGTCACCGGAGCCCTGCTCATCGGTGTGCTGGCAGCCCGGATGCCACAAACATCTGACCTGCGAGTCTTCTTCGGCACCGGCATCCTGGGCGGCTTCACGACCTACAGCGCGTTCGCGGTCGGTGCTGTCGGGCTGTGGGCGGACGCGCCTCTCGTGGCAGCGGCATACGTCGTGCTGACGCTGGCGGGTGGGATCGGCGCTGTCATTCTCGGTCTGCGCCTCGGTCGGCGCCTCGGTCGGAAGCGGGCGATCGCGTGACGCCGCTTCTGTTCGCACTCGCATCCCTCGCCGGTGGCATCGGCGCAGGCCTGCGCTACCTCGTCGATCTCGGCGTCATGTCGGTGACGAAGGGGCGCTTCCCATGGGGGATCGTCATCGTGAACGTCACCGGATCGTTCGCGCTCGGGGTGGTCACAGCATCCATCCCAGAGTCGGCATTCATCGTCGGCGCCGGTCTTCTCGGTGGGTATACGACCTTCAGCACCGCGATGCTCGACACGCTCGCGCTGTGGAAAGACGGGCGCCGGCCCGCCTCGGTCATGCACCTGGTGGGCACACTGGTCGCATCCGTGATCGCCGCAGTCGCCGGGCTTGGAGTGGGCGCACTGCTGTGACCGCGGAATCGCTCACAGCATCCTGAATATTTGCTGTGGAATACTGACCGCGCACCTTTGTCGAGCAAATTCCTCAATCGAGAGTCTCCTGCCTTGTCGAAACTCGCTTTCTTCAGCCTGCGCAATCGCGCGCTGATCGCCCTCATCACGATCGTCGCTGCCGTGTTCGGCGGTTTGGCGTTGACCAACCTCAAGCAGGAGCTCATCCCGACGCTCGAGCTGCCGGCGCTGATCGTTATGACGACCTACCCGGGGGCGTCGCCTGAAGTTGTGGAGAACGACGTCTCGACGCCGATCGAGACTGCGATCCAGGCCGTTCCGGGCCTGGAATCCACGAGTGCGACGAGTACGACGAACGCCTCGATCATCCAGGCGATGTTCACCTATGGCGAGAACCTCGCCACGGCAGAGCAGAAGATGCAGCAGGCGATCAATCGCATCTCCTCGCAGCTGCCGGCCGATGTCGAACCGCAGGTGATGACCGTCTCGCTCGATGATCTGCCGGTGATCCAGATTGCTGTCACCGGCTTCGGTGAAGCGGATGCTGCGCAGACCGAGCTCGAGAACGTCGTGGTGCCCGAGCTCGAAGATGTCGATGGTGTGAACACCGCCGCGATCATCGGCGGCACGGGGCAGCGCGTCACGATCACCCCGGACAACGCCAAGCTCGCGGCGGCAGGTGCGAGCACCCAGGCGATCAGCAGCGCTATGGAACAGAACGGCATGCTCTTCCCCGGCGGCGACATCACCGAGAACGGTGAGACGCTCACGGTGCAGACCGGATCGAAGATCACCTCCGTCGAAGAGATTGCAGCCCTTCCTCTCATCGGCGCGGGCGTCACGATCGCCGATGTCGCCACAGTCGCACTGGAGAACGACGCGATCTCCTCGATCTCCCGCGTCAACGGCGAGGATGCCCTCTCGATCTCGATCTCCAAGCTTCCTGCCGCGAACACGGTGGAGGTGTCGGACGGGGTCATCGCCGCGCTCGACGAGCTCTCCAAGACATTCCCGGATGCCGAATTCACGATCATCTTCGATCAGGCGCCGTTCATCGTGCAGTCCATCGAGACCCTCGCCGTCGAGGGACTGTTGGGCCTGGTGTTCGCGGTTGTCATCATCCTGGTGTTCCTGATGTCGATCCGTTCGACCCTGGTGACGGCGATCTCGATTCCCACCAGCGTGCTGATCACGTTCGTCGGGCTGCAGGCCTTCGGGTACTCCCTGAACATGCTCACCCTCGGTGCGCTGACGATCGCCATCGGACGTGTGGTGGATGACTCGATCGTTGTCATCGAGAACATCAAACGTCACTACGTCGGCAGCGCTGACAAGGGCAAGTCGATCCTGCTCGCCGTGCGCGAGGTCGCCGGGGCGATCACGGCATCGACTGTCACGACGGTTGCGGTGTTCCTGCCGATCGTCTTCGTCGGCGACATGGTCGGCGAGCTGTTCCGACCGTTCGCGATGACGGTCACGATCGCGATGGTGGCATCGCTTCTGGTGTCGTTGACGATCGTGCCGGTGCTGGCGTACTGGTTCCTGCGTCCGGGTAAGGAACTCGCGGATGCGAACGGCGTCGCGATCGACCCCGAGCACCCGGATGCTCCGCCCACACGCCTGCAGCGCTCCTACCGGCCCATCCTCACCTGGACGCTGAAGCACTCCGGCGTCACGCTGGTCATGGCGCTCGTCGTTCTGGGGGGAACCCTGGCTGCGGCGCCGCTGATGAAGATCAACTTCCTCGGCGACACCGGCCAGAACACCATGACTGTCACGCAGGATCTCGGTCCGACCGCGAGCCTGGAGACCAAGGACGCCGCCGCGGCTGTCGTGGAGGAGGCGCTGCAGGGCATCGACGGAATCGAAGCCGTGCAGGTCTCGGTCGGCTCGAGCGGTTCGCCGCTGGCAGATGTGTTCTCCGGCGGCGCCGGTGTGACGTATTCGATCATGACGGCATCCGGCGCGGATCAGGAGCAGATCCGTGCGGACGTCGCTGACGCGGTCGAGCCACTCGAAGACGTCGGCGATATCGATGTGAGCGCCGCAGCCGGATTCGGATCCACCGACATCGCCGTGAACATCTCCGCACCGAACGGAGAGACCCTCACCGAGGCGACGGAGGCGGTGACTGCAGAGCTCGACGGACGAGAGGGCATCGGCGCAGTCTCGAACAACCTCGCAGCGTCCCTGCCCTACATCGCCGTGGTCGTGGACCGTCAGGCGGCAGCCGACGTCGGTCTGTCCGAGGTCGCCGTCGGCTCGATCGTGTCGAGCACGATGCGTCCGCAGCAGATCGGATCGATCGAGCTGGACGACTCCGCCCTGACGGTGTATCTCGCGGCCACCGAGCCACCGGCGAGCCTCGAGGCACTGCAGACGCTGGTGATCCCGAGCGCTCTCGGAATGATCGAGCTGCAGGACATCGCGGTCGTCGAGCAGCGAGAAGGCCCCACCTCGATCACCACCGAGCAGGGTCGTCGCACTTCGACGGTCACTATTCCTCCGGCGTCCGACAACCTCGCCGTCGCGACCGCTTCGGTCACCGCGGCGCTGGAAGCCGTCGACCTGCCTGATGGTGCCCGCGCCGACGTCGGCGGTGTCGCTTCGCAGCAGGCTGATTCGTTCTCGCAGCTCGGCTTGGCCATGCTCGCGGCTATCCTCATCGTCTACGTCGTGATGGTGGCGACATTCAAGTCGCTGCGTCAGCCGCTGCTTCTGCTGATCTCCGTGCCGTTCGCGGCTACCGGCGCGATCCTGCTGCAGATCATCACCGGCGTGCCGCTGGGGGTGGCCTCCCTCATCGGCGTGCTCATGCTGATCGGTGTGGTGGTGACGAATGCGATCGTGCTCGTCGACCTCGTGAACCAGTACCGCGAGAAGGGGCTCTCCGCGGTCGATGCCGTCATGGCCGGCAGCGAGAAGCGCCTGCGGCCGATTCTCATGACGGCGCTCGCGACGATCTTCGCGCTCATCCCGATGGCGCTGGGCATCACCGGGCACGGCGGGTTCATCTCGCAGCCGCTCGCCATCGTGGTGATCGGCGGTCTGATCTCCTCAACCGTGATGACACTGATCGTGCTGCCGACGCTCTACAACCTCGTGGAGGGCGCTAAGGAACGTCGCCGTGCGCGTAAGGGCGGACCGGATGCTGCCGCTGCTGACTCTGCCGATGGCGACGAGCCGACACCCGAGGCGCCCGCAGGGCAGCTGACCCGCCGCGAACTGCGCGAGCAGCAGTCAGTCTGAGGCGTTTCGGCTCGCCCCGCTCGCGCCGGTCGGGGCGAGTCGAAACGCGGCTCTAGCTGAGTTCGACGCCCCAGGACACGCTCCAGCTCTCGCCGGTTGCGAGGCGGCGGATGCCGAGACCGCTGTTGAGCGCATCGGCTGGAGCCGTCATCGGCTCGATAGCGACGGCGAGCGACTGGCCGGGGTAGCTGCTGGTGGTGTACACCTGCACGAAGTCGAAACCCTCGCCCTGCCAGAGGGAGACCCGGCGGCCATCCGGTGTGGTCAGACTGTGGCGCACACGTCCATCGGAGTCACGGTCCAGGTCGGTGAATCCGGTGTCGAGTGTGATGTCGCCCAAGCGCACACCGGCACGCAGATTTTCCGGCGCGGCGGATGTTCGCGTCGGCAGCATTCGCTCGTCGGTCTCGAACTGCGTTGCGGCGGGAATCGTGAGCATGAGATCGTGCGGATCAACGTCGCCGATCGTGACGAACGGGTGGGTTCCGAGGGCGACCGGAGCTGCGGCATCCGATCGGTTCGTTAGCGTGTGCGTCACCTCGATGCCGGCATCCGTCAGCGCGTACCTGACGGACGTTTCGACCTCATAGGGGTAGCCGGTCTGTGGGTGGATCGTCGCGCTGAGAGTAGCCGTGGCATCCGTCTGCTCGATCTCATAGGCGCTGAATCGGAGGAGTCCGTGACTGGCGTTATCGAGCTTCGGCTCGGTGAGCGCCAACTGCTGCCCGGTGCCATTGTCATCCCAGCGTCCGTCGCGCACGCGATTGGGCCAGGGTACGAGCACGACCCCGGAGCAGGAGGGGGTAGGAATGTTCTCGGGATAGCGCGCGATGAGATCGACGCCGCCGACGGTGAGGCCGCGAAGGGATGCTCCGACCTGAGCGATCTGCGCCGTGACGGCGCCGTGCTGCAGGTGGATCTGGATGCCAGTGGGAGAGAGAGATGTCACCACGCAATCGTACGGGGGTCTTTCCCAGGTCGCTCGGATAAACTTGTGGGGTCGGCTTCGGGCAGCCGCGCTACTGCGCGGGTGTTTTTGTTCCAGTGTGAGCCCAGGGGCCGATGGTTCAACAACCATCACATGAATGGCCCCGGCCGACGAACGCCCGGGTATATCCGCCGTGCGCTGATCTCTGTGCGCCGGAGCGGACGCTGTTCTCGTGTCAGAGACAGTCAGGAAATACCATGCCCAAGAACGGCAAGCCCAAGGGCGGACGCCCCGCTCGCAACTTCGAGCCGCGTTACGCCAAGAAGACTCCCTTCCACGAGCGTCACGCTGGCGGACGTCCGGCACGCGACGAGCGGTCGGATGCCGGTGAGCAGCGCTCATCGTCGACGCGCGGTGGTTACGACCGCCGTCCGGGAAGCACAAGTCCCAATCACCGCGGCTTCCGCGCCGATGAGGGCGGTGCCCCCAAGCGTCGCTGGACCGATCAGGAGCGCGCCGGACGCGATGAGGCCCGGGGCATCCGTGGCCGCGCCGAGTCCGGACGCCGCGAGACCCCTCACCACCGTGATGAGCGCCCGCGCTATGACGAGCGTCCTCGCACTGAGGGTCGTCGCTCGAACGACGACCGTCCGCGTCGCGATGATCGCGGTGGCGCCGGTGAGCGTCCTCGGTACAACAGCGAGCGTCCGCGGTTTAACAACGATCGTGGTGGCGAGCGTCCTCGTTTCAACGACGATCGTGGTGGTGACCGTCCTCGTTTCAACAACGACCGTGGTGGTGACCGTCCCCGTTTCAACAACGATCGCGGCAACGACCGTCCTCGCTTCAACGACGATCGTGGTGGTGACCGTCCTCGCTTCAACGACGATCGTGGTGGTGACCGTCCTCGTTACAACAACGACCGTGGTGGTGACCGTCCCCGTTACAACAACGACCGCGGTGGCGACCGTCCCCGTTACAACAGCGATGACCGTCCCCGTCAGAGCAACGACCGCGGCGAGCGTCCCCGTTACAACAACGATCGTGGAACTGAGCGCCCCCGCTTCAGCGACCGCCCGCGTTTTAACAGCGATCGCACGAACGAGCGTCCCCGCTTCAACGATGACCGCGGCGGTGACCGCCCGCGTTACAACAACGACCGAGGCAGCGATCGTCCGCAGTTCAACCGCGACGAGCGTCCGGCACGTGACACCCGTCCGGCACGCGACACCCGTCCGAACCGTGACGAGGGCGACGACCGCCCCCGGTACAACGCGCGTCCCCGTGTCGAGGGGCGTCGTTTCGAAGACGACCGTCCCCGCCGTGATGACCGCCCCCGCCGCGACGACCGCCGCGAGCAGCGCCCGAGTCGCGACGACTGGAACAAGACAGCTGCGAAGCCGTTCGAGCGGACTGAAGACGTCGTGCACGAGCGTCTTGAGGCTAAGACCATTGCCGCTCCGGAGGTCGAAGGCGCGTCATTTGCTGGCCTGGGACTCGGGGCCAATATCGTCGAGACGCTGAACACCCTGGGTGCGGCGGCGCCGTTCGCGATCCAGGCTGCGACGATCCCCGCGATCCTCGCCGGCCGCGACGTGCTCGGCCGTGGCCGCACCGGCTCTGGCAAGACCATTGCCTTCGGTGCGCCTCTTGTTGAGAACGTACTGAAGTCGCAGGCCGGCAAACGTCGTGAGTACGGGCGCAAGCCTCGGGCGATCATTCTCGCTCCGACCCGCGAGCTTGCCCTGCAACTGGATCGCACGATCCAGCCGATCGCCCGGAGCGTCGGCCTGTTCACCACGCAGATCTACGGTGGTGTCCCCCAGGGGCGTCAGGTCGGTGCGTTGATGAAGGGCGTCGACATTGTGATCGGCACCCCCGGTCGTATCGAAGACCTCATCAAGCAGCGCAAGCTCGACCTCTCGGAGTGCCGCATCGCAGTTCTCGATGAGGCCGACCACATGTGCGAGCTCGGCTTCGTCGAGCCGGTGCAGCGGATCCTCCGCCACACCGCAGACGGCAGCCAGAAGCTGCTGTTCTCGGCGACGCTGGACCGTGAAGTTGCAGCTCTTGTCGACGAGTTCCTTGTGGACCCGGCTGTGTATGAGGTTGCTGGCGAAGACCAGGACTCCAGCACGATCGAGCACCGTGTGCTGGTGATCGAGCACCGCGACAAAGCTGACATCCTGAGCTCTTTGGTCGACCGTGAAGGCAAGACGCTTGTCTTCGCCCGCACCCGTGCGTACGCCGAGATGCTCGCCGAGCAGTTCGATGATGCCGGCATCCCGGCGGTTTCGCTGCACGGTGATCTCAACCAGGCTAAGCGCACGCGCAACCTTGAGCGACTGACCTCTGGTCGCGTCAACGTTCTCGTTGCCACGGATGTCGCAGCACGCGGCATCCACGTCGACGACATCGATCTGGTGATCCAGGCCGATGCCCCTGACGAGTACAAGACATACATGCACCGTTCTGGTCGTACCGGTCGCGCCGGCCGTTCAGGCCGTGTGGTCACGTTGATCACGCGTCAGCGGCAGCGTCGCATGACCGAGCTGCTGGATCGCGCCGAGATCGACGCCCCCTTCGAGCCCGCTCGTATGGGTGACGACATCATCGAGGAGATCACCGGGCGTCTGCTCACGAACTCCCAGCTGACCGCGTAACCCCGCAAGCGCGTTCACAACTCCTGAGAATTTGGCAGGATCTGGGCCCCGGAAGCGATTCCGGGGCCCTTCTGCGTCGTTCTTCAGGAGTTATGAACCGCGCGGCGCAACGCGAACCGCAGAATCCACCAACGCACGGAACGATCTTCCATTTCCCAATGGCAAACGGAATGTTCGTTCCATAGCCCCAGCGCGACACCTGCCTGTAACCGTCGATTCTTAGCGTCGTAGACATGCACACGGCGATCGAACGGGAACGGGCTTGGGCGCGTGCCGACCCTGCGCCGATCGGCGTGCTGGAGAGTCTGCGCGCAGCGCTCCCCTCGCTGTCCGCACGCAGTCGCCAAGCGGCCGGTTTCGTGCTCTCTCATCCCGACCTCATCGTCGGGATGTCAGCCGCCCGAATCGCTGGAGCAACGAACACCTCTGTCGGCACGGTCGTGCGGCTGTGCCACGCCGTCGGACTTCCCGGCATCCAGGAGCTCAAGCTCCGGTTGATCTCTGAACTCGGACTTGGCCGCATCGCCGACTCCGTGCCGACCGACAGCCAGGGCGCAGCAACCCTGGCGCGCATCATCGAAGACCTCTGCCGCACTGCCGCCGCGCTTGATCACGATCTCATCGAGCGACTTGCCGCCGCTCTCGGGGGAGCGGATCGCGCGCTCCTGGTCTCCAGCGGCACATCTCAGCCGCTCGCGATTGAGTTCGGCAACTGGCTGAGCTCACAGGGCCGCGCGGTGTCCTACCCGACCGACAGTGGCACCCAAGCGGCAGTCTCCCGTCAGCTGGGACCCAGTGATGTCTGCTTCGCCATCAGTCACTCGGGCGTCACCGAAGCCACGCTCGCTCCGATGCGCACGGCCGCTGCCAACGGCGCACGCACCGTCGCCCTGACGAGCTACTCCGGCGCGCCCCTGGCCCACCTGGCGGATATCGCGATCGTCGCTGGCGCCGCCGCTGACGGCGCGCGCAGCGAGGAGATGGCAAGCCGCATGGTGCACCACGCCGTTCTTCAGGTGCTCAGAACACTTCTCTCCGTCTCCCACCGCACCCCTCTCCCCAAGGAGTAATCGATGTCCAAGCGCATTCTCACAACAGTGGCCGCCGGTGCCCTCGTGCTCGCCACCACTCTTCTCACTGGTTGTGGCCCCAGCGCCGCAGGCGATGAGGCCACTCCCGCCGAAGACGGGGCATGGCCCGAGAAGATCGTCATCTCGCAGATCCCGACCGAAGATCAGACGGAGCTCGACATCGAGAGCTCTCTGGCTTTCGAGATCCTCGAACGTGAACTCGGCATTCCGATCGAGTTCCACATGGCAACCAGCTATGCGGCGACCATTGAGGCGCAGCGCGCGGGCAAGGTCGATATCGCACGGTATGGTGCCTTCTCGTACGTGCTCGCCAAGGACAGCGGCGTGAACATCGATATCCTCGGCGCGCAGGCATCGACGGCCGACGGCGAACTCGGCTACTACTCGGTCGCCAGTGTTGCTGCCGGCAGCGACATCACCTCGCTCGAGGATGCTGCGGGTAAGACGGTCTGCTTCGTCGACCCGGCCTCCACCTCGGGCTACCTCTTTCCTTCCGCCGGCCTGATCGAGGCGGGCATCGACCCGGAGGTCGATATCACGCCGATCTTCGCGGGCGGACATGACGCCTCGGTCCTCGCTCTCGTGGACGGCCAGTGCGACATCGCCTTCAGCACGGAGGGGATGGCCACCAAGCAGCTCATCGAGAGCGGTCAGGTCACCGAGGGGCAGCTCACCCAGATCTGGGAGTCGGAGCTCATCACCCCGACGCTCGCGACGGTCAGCAGTGAGCTGCCCGCTGACCTGGTCGAGAAGATCAAGGCCGTCTACCTCGAGCAGCTGAACGTGCCGGCGCTCACGGCGAGCGGCGAATGCGACACCAGCGATCCTGACGAGAAGTGCGGCATCGGCGTGTACAGCTATGAGCCGATCGAGGACGCGGACTACGACGGCGTGCGCAAGGTGTGCGAGGTCACGAAGTCCGAGGCGTGCGACATCACAAATCAGTAAGCAGATCATCCACCGGTAAATAACGGATCATTCCGCCGAGCAGTACCAGAGGAGAACAGACATGACGCACACGCCTGGCGAAATCGCCATTCGCCTCAGCAACGTCACGAAGCAGTTCAACGAGGACGTCCGCGGCCTCGATGATGTCTCCTTCGCTGTCCCCAAGGGGCAGCGACTGGTGCTGCTCGGAAAATCCGGATCCGGCAAGTCGACGATGCTGCGCACCATGAACCGGCTGCAGCAGCCGACTTCCGGAACCGTCGAGATCAACGGACGCGATATCAACGAAGTAGGGCGTCGCGACCTGCGCCGTACGCGTCGGGAGATCGGCTTCATCTTCCAGAACTTCCATCTCGTGGGCAGTATCACCGCCCTCGAGAACGTCTGCACCGGGTTCCTCGGCGGGCTTCTCGGGCCTCGCTCCGGACTCTGGATGTACCCGAAGTCGGATCGGCGCAGGGCCCTGGAACTTCTGGATCGCGTGGGACTCGCCGATCGCGCGTTCCAACGCACCGACACGCTCTCCGGCGGACAGCAGCAGCGCGTCGCGATCGCTCGAGCACTGGCGCAGAACCCGTCGATCCTGCTCGCGGATGAGCCGGTGGCATCCCTCGACCCTGACTCGAGCGCGGCGGTGCTCGAGCTGCTCACTCGCGTCAGCGACGAAGACCGGTTAACGGTCGTCTGCAGTCTTCACCAGGTGGAATATGCGCTCGGTTTCGGCGAGCGCATCATCGGTCTCAAGGATGGACGGGTCGTGCTCGACAAGACCACCGAGGGACTGAGCCGCGAAGAGGCCATGACGATCTATCGTGAGCCGATGAGCGCTGAGGGTCTGCCCACCACTGCGCAGATCACGCAGGCGACCCAGCCCAGCGCGGCAGCCGCGGTCTGACCATGAGCATCCTCCTTGAGCCTGCTGTCTCGTCGAGTGCGCAGCCTCCGATGCCCAAGAAACCACCGATGTCGTGGAGCAAGCGCGGCCTCATCGTCGTGATGCTGGGTGTGCTGGGGCTGGGCATCTGGTCGACTGTCGAGCTGCGCATCAACATCGCCACCTTCATCGACGGCTGGGACAATGCCGTCAACTTCCTCAGTCGCACGGTGCCGCTGAAGTTCCCAGAGCCGCTACGGCTCGTAGAGATGATCGGCCAGACGATCGCCATCGTCGTACTCGCCACCGTTCTCGGGCTCGTGCTCAGCCTGCCGATCGCCTTCCTTGCGGCGAAGAACACCACGGTCAACTCGACGGTGCGCGCCGTCGCCCGCTCGCTCATCGTGCTCGAACGCGCGGTTCCTGACTTCATCATCGCCATCTTCTTCGTGCGGGTGTTCGGTCTCGGCGCCCTCCCCGGCATCCTCGCCCTCGGCATCGGGTCGATCGGCTTCATGGCGAAGCTCTTTGCGGATGCCATCGAAGAGGTCGATCCCGGTCCTCGCGAGGCACTGCGCGCTGCCGGTGCCAGTACGTTCCAGCAGATCGTTGGCGGGGTCCTGCCGGGGCTGCGCCCCACCCTCGTGGCGACGACCCTGCACGCCTTCGACATCAACCTGCGTGGGTCAGTGATCCTCGGGTTCGTCGGCGTCGCCGGCATCGGTATGTACATCTCGGCTGCGCTGGACACGATGAACTATCAACTCGGCCTCGGGCTGACGCTGGTCCTGCTGATCCTGTGTCTGATCGCGGAGCTCGTCTCCGGCCTCGTACGCAAGGCCCAACTCGGGCACGAGTCTGCGTCTTCATCGAAGTCGCGACGCTGGCTCACCGTTCTGCTTCCGCATCTGCCGGAGAAGGGCTGGGCGAAGGGTAAGACGACTCCCGCCGAGCGTCGCGCCGCGGCCGCAGGCCGCGTCTCGCCGCCGTGGAATCGCCAGCGCATCAACCGGACCTGCTGGAGCGTCTTCACCGCGCTGCTCGTGCTCGGCTCGGCGATGGCATCCGGTGTCTCTCTCAGCCAGCTCGCCGGCGGTTTCGCCAAGGCGCTGGAGACCATCGGGCTGTACTTCCCGCCGTCGGACGGTGGCATTCCGGAGAAGCTGATTTTCTCCATGCTCGAGACCGTGCAGATGGGCCTGGCTGGTACTGTCATCGGTCTCATCGTCGCGATTCCGTTCGGGCTGCTCTCGGCCCGCACGATCGCGCCGAATGACACGGTGGCCGCGATCTTCCGTGGCATCGTCGTAACCATTCGAGCGGTGCCCGGAATCATCGTCGGTATCTTCTTCGTGGTGATCACCGGCCTCGGCGCGACGGCAGGAGCGCTCGCGCTCGCGGTTGGAGCCATCGGATTCTTCAGCAAGGTGATTGCTGATTCGCTGGAGGAGGTCGATGTGCGAGTCGCGCACGCCATTCGCTCCTCCGGGGCGAGTAGTACGCAGACCTTCTTCGCGGCCACGCTGCGCCAGGTCGCCCCCGCTCTCTCGGCACACACGCTGCATCAGCTCGACTCCAACCTGCGTGCTGCCACCGGCCTCGGCATCATCGGGGCCGGTGGCATCGGCTTCTACATGATGAACGCATCTCGAGTGCTCGAGTACGGCGTCGTCACCAGCTGCCTCATCCTCGTCGTGATCACCGTGCTGCTCTCCGAAGCGCTCGCGGTGTGGGCGCGACGCGAAGTCCAATGACCCCGTCCACGGACGGGGCCGAAGAAAGAAGGGTCACCATGACCGATTCGCTCACCAGGGCGGAGATCACCTCCGAACTGAACATGGCGGATGCCACAGCCGTGATTGCGCTCTCGCACGCGTGCCTGGCGGATGACGCAGATGTCGTCATCACCCGCTCGCCTGTCGTCGGCACCGTCGTCACCCAGGTGCGGGAGCCGGTCGCAGAGGAGCGCTTCATCCTCGGCGATGTGCTCGTCACGCAGGCAGAGGTGCGCCGTCGCGGCGTCGACGGTTGGACGATGCGCATGGGCGCCGACCGCCTCGCCGCGCTCGCCGCGGCGATCTGCGCCACCGAATACCTCGCGGACGGACCCCGCAGTGGCGAGGTCGTCGCACTCTGCGAGAGCACTCGCACCGCACGCGAGACGGCGCGCGCGACGGAATGGAAACGGCTGTCCGCATCCATCGTCGAATTCGAGGAGATCCCGTGACTTTCATCGACGTACCCCGGGTTGCACCCGCCTGGGATCAGCTGCGTGAGCTCACCCCGACCGTCTCGCAGCAGGTCTTCCGGGCGATCATGGATGCTTTCGCTCGCCCAGGAACCGTGCAGCGCGTCTCCACCGAGGGTCTTCCCGAAGGCGTGCCTGCGGCAGCGCTGCCGCTGCTGGCGCTGGCCGACATCATGACCCCGATCGGTGCCCTGCGTTCTGCGGATGATGCACACCTCGACGCGGATGCCGTCACCGCTGCGATCGCGGCGATCGGACGTGTCGTCGCCGCGCGCGTCGTCGATGCCACCGACGCTCGCTACGCCTTGGCTCTCGCCGAGTCCGCCGAGTTGGGACTGCTCTCTCCCGGCATCCACTGGGCGCCCGAGAAAGGGACGACGCTCGTGCAGCGCGTCGAGGCGATTCACGTCGGCGCGGCCGCTCCGCGGTGGCGACTCACCGGCCCGGGCATCCCGCCGCATGCTCCCGTCGAACTGAGCGTCGACGGGCTCGGCGATCGCTTCGTCGACGCCCGCGACCTGCTGGTCTCCGACTACCCGGCGGGCATCGACAGCATCCTCATGGCTGATGACGGCGAGCTCATCGCGCTGTCCCGGACCACCCGAATCGAGAAGATCTGATGTACGCAGGAACCAACAAGGGCGGCACGGAGGCGATCATCGCTGCCGAGCGCCTCGTGCTCGAGCGTCGTTCCAGCCTCGACCAGGCACTCACGGTCGAGGCCGTCATCCAGAGCTTTCCGATGGCGATCGACCGGATCATGGGTGAGGGCGGTCTCTGGGATCCGGCCACGGCCGCGGCGGCTTACCTTCAGGGCAGCGGAGACATCTCCGAGGCCGTGCACCTCATCCGTGCGCACCGCTCGACGCTGCCGCGGCTTACGCACAGCGAGCCGCTGAACCCGCGCGAGATGAAGCTGCTGCGTCGCGTCGTCTCCACCCAGCGTCAGCCCGACGGGCCCATCCTGCTCGGCGAGACGGTCGACTACACCGCCCGCATCCTTCATGACGGCCCTGACCTGCCGCTGCCGATCGTCGAGCCCGTCGATGAGACGCCGCTGGAGCACCCGGCTGATGAGCCGTTCCGCCGGTTCCGCGACTATCTCGCCGACAAGGGAGTGCTGGTCGATCGTGCGTTGGAGACCGACGAGGAGCCGTTCGACATCCAGATGGTCGCCGCTCAGTTGCCTGCCCAGCGCTCAGCTGTGCTTTCGGCATCGGCCCAGGCCGACACCGGTGCGCTGATCAACATCTGGTACCAGTCGATCCTCGGCCCTGACTCTTATGCCGCAGAAGCAGTCGCTCTCGGCGAGGTGCGCCACGGCCGCCTGCCACTGCGCGTCGCCGATCCCCACACCGGCGAGTTGGTGCAGATCGGCGAGTTGCGCGCATCCGAATGCGAGGCGGTAGCCTCACTCGGCGGCATGCGGGGAGAGGATCCGACGACGTTTGACGTCGGCTACGCGATGGCGTTCGGACACAACGAGCGCAAGGTGATCGCGGCAGCCAGCCTCGATATGTCGATCGTGCGTTTCAAGGACACCGAGACCGGTCGGCGCCTGGAGCAGGTGATGCTCTTCACCACCGACGGGCTCTCCGCGAGCGGATTCCTCGAGCACCTGAAGCTGCCGCACTACGTGACGTTCGAATCCAAGCTGGATGCCTCATTGGCCGCTCGCGCCGAGCAGGATGCTGAACTCGAACGGCTTCTCGCCGATCACCACCAGGAAGGGGGCATCTGATGACCATGCTGGCCGATGCCGAGACGCCCGTCGATGAGGGCGTGGATCTGCTCGCCGAGATGCTGCCGGAGGACGCCCACGAGGGGCGTCCGGTGGTCATGGACGAGCAGGCCAAACGCGAAGCCCGTCGCGCCGTGATTGCCGGGATCTGCGTGCCCGGATACATCGTTCCGTTCGGATCCCGAGAGATGCCGGTGGCTCGCGGCTGGGGCTCCGGTGGCCTGCAGGTGACGCTGGCGATCGGCGGTACCGACGACCAGGTCAAGGTCATCGATCAGGGCGATGAGGAAGGTGTGAACGCGGTGAACCTCCGTCGCCTGATTGTCGGCACGCTGGGAGCTGCTGCCACCGCCGACACCGAGGTCGCCACGATCGTGCAGTCGCGTCACCGCGTGCCGGAAGAAGCGATGAGCGTTCAGCACACCCTCGTACTGCAGGTTCCGCAGTCTGAGCCGTTGCGCGCGGTAGAGAAATCCGTCTACGAATGCAAGCGTCGGCATGCCGAAGCCGACTACGCCAAGATGTGGGTGCTGCTCTACGAGCGGCTCGCGTTGACGGGCGTGATGGGAACCGGCACCGGTCACCCGGTGATGGTGCACGACCGCTACCTCATGGCGCCGAGCCCGATCCCACGGTGGGACATCCCTCGTCTGCACCAGAGCGAACATCTGACGCTGCTCAGCCACGGTCGCGATAAGAAGATCTATGCGGTGCCGCCGTACACCGATGTCGAGCCGCTGAGCTTCGATGACGTGCCATTCGAGGTCGAGTACCTCGAGGGTGTGCGCTGCGCGAAGTGCGGCACCGAGGCGTCCTTCATGGTGGAGACGAAGACGAACGAGCACATCTGCTCGGACGTGCAGTTCTGCCTCAAGGTGCGCGCCGGTGAAGCCGATCTCGATGCGCATGACGTGCTCATCCCGCACCGGTACTTCCCCGATCCGAGAAAGCGCGTGCGCGCGCGGTCGTCGGTGGAAGTCGGCCTGCCGGTTCCGCCACCGGCGGGTGTCACCGCCCCGGGTGAAGACTGGTCGCTGAAGGTTGACGGCCTCGGCAAGATCTACCGCGGCAGTCGGGGGTCGAGCGAGGTCATCGCCGCAGCCGACGTTTCGTTCGATGTCGCGCCGGGGGAAGCGCTCGGTGTGATCGGCGAGTCAGGTTCGGGCAAGTCGACGGTGATGAAATGCATCATCGGCGATGAGGCGGACGCCACCGGATCGGTGCGCATCGGCGCTGTGCAGGAGGGGATGAGTAACCTGCTCGACCTGGATGCTTCGGCGAGGCGCCGCCTGCGCACGAACACTCTCAGCGTCGTCTACCAGGACCCGGCGATGGGTCTGGACCTGAACATCTCCGCCGGTGGTAACATCGCCGACGCCCTGATCGCAGCCGGCTGGCGTTCGTACCATATGATCCGCAGGCGCGCCGCAGAGCTACTCGCCCGCGTGGACGTCCCGCTGGAACGCATGGACGACGTGGTTGGACAGTTCTCTGGTGGCATGCGTCAGCGGGTGCAGATTGCGAAGGCGCTCGCCACCGACCCGCAGGTGCTACTTCTCGATGAGCCGACCACAGGTCTGGATGCCTCGGTAGCCGCCGGCGTCCTCGACCTGCTGCGCGAGCTGCTGACCGAACGCGAGCTCGCGGTGGTCGTGGTCAGCCACGATTTTTCGGTTATCAAAGCGCTCACCGACCGCGCCGTCGTGATGCGTCAGGGCCGTGTGATCGAACAGGGCCTCACGGATCAGTTGCTCGCCGATCCGCACCACCCCTACACCCAGCAGCTCGTCGCTGCCGCGCAAAGCTGAGAGGCATCATGAATACGAGCATCCGGAAACCGATCCTTTCGGTTCGTGAGCTGAGTAAATCATTCACCCTGCATGCGATCGACCGCACGGTCGCCTCGCTGCGCGCGGTGTCGTTCGACCTGATGCCCGGTGAGCACCTTGCGCTGGCCGGTGCCAGTGGTGCGGGCAAGTCGAGCCTGCTGCGCTGCATCTACCGCAACTATCTGCCGGACTCCGGCACTGTGGTTCTGCACGACGGGGAGCGCGACGTCGAGCTGACCGCCCTCGACGACCGGGCGATGGCGCGGATCCGCGGTCGTGATTTCGGATATGTGTCGCAGTTCCTTAACGCCCCGCCGCGGCAGGGGCCGCTCAAGCTCGTCGCCGCGGCCGCGCGTCGCCGAGGGCTGGACGACGCGGTCGCCACGGAAGCGGCAGCTCTGGCCCTGCGCAGGCTCGGCATCGAAGAGCGGCTGTGGGATGTCGACTGCAGTGTGCTCTCCGGAGGCGAGCGCCAGCGTGTGAACCTGGCCGCGGGCACAGTCAGCCCGCCCCGGCTGCTGCTGCTCGATGAGCCGGTCTCCGCGCTGGACCCAGCGAACCGCGTCCTCGCGCTCGAGGTGATCGAGGATCTTCGACACCGTGACGTCAGCGTGCTGGCGGTCTATCACGACATGAAGATCATCCGCCGGGTGGCGAACCGCGTGCTCTACATGGAAGATGGCGCGATCGTCGCTGACGGCGGTGTCGATGAGGTGCTCGACGCCGGGCACCGGGTACTGGATGAGGTGTACGCATGAGCGGCGTGATCGCTGAAGAACGTACAGGCGGGCGCTGGTCGTTCGGTGCGAATCCGTCGAGCTACGTGCTCGGTGACGTGCGAGTCGTGCTGCCGCATGCCGTCACCGAGCGTGCGAGTGTGGTCGTCGAGGACGGCCGGATCGTCGAGATCATCGAGGGTTCGTCGCTGGCCTCCGATGTTGAAGGCTCCGGGATGCTGTTGATGCCCGGTCTCATCGACGTGCACAGCGATGCGCTGGAGAAGGAGCGCGTGCCGCGTCCGGCGGCTCCGCTGCCTTTGGACTTTGCGCTGCGTTCCTTCGATGCGAAGGTAGCGGCGGCAGGCATCACGACGATCTTCCACGGTGCAGGATTCCATCGGAAGATCGCCGGCGGAATCAACCGCACGCCGGTCTCGGCGTTGGAGACGTGCGAGGCGATCGACGTGTTTTTCAGCGATCGGGTCGATCACCGCGTGCTGCACCGTTTTGATGTGCGCGGCGATGAGGGGGCCCAGCTGATCCGGCAGCGTCTGGAAGCGCGCCCCGCGGATGCCGAGCCGATCCTGCTCTCGCACGAAGACCACACGCCAGGGCAGGGGCAGTACGCCGACGTCGAGCACTTCATCGATGCTCTCGTCGTCGGTGGAACAGATCGTGAGACCGCGCGATTGAACGTCGAAAATCGGATGGCGGATGCTGCGCGCACCGATCCTATCCGCGACGAGAACCTCCGCTGGGCGGGTGCTCAGGCACGGGCCGGACGGGCGCGTCTCGTCGGCCATGACCTCGACTCCGCGGATGCCGTGGATGCGCTGGTCGAACGTGGGGGCGCGGTCGCCGAGTTTCCCACCACGCTCGAAGCCGCGCGGCGCGCGCGTGAGCAGGGCCTCGTGATCGTCGCCGGTGCGCCGAACGTTCTGCGCGGCGGCTCGCACTCGGGCAACGTCGGGGCGGTCGAGCTTGTGCGTGCCGGTCTCGTCGACGCTCTAGCATCCGATTACCTGCCCAGCAGTCTGCTCGCGAGTGCCGTGTTGCTCGCTCGCGACAGGGTGCTGGCGCTTCCCGAGGCCGTCGGGCTGGTCAGTGCGGGGGCAGCGCGGGCAGCCGGGCTGAGTGATCGCGGCCGCATCGTGCCAGGGGAGCGTGCGGACTTCACCCTGGTCGATGATCGCGCGCAGTGGACGACGGTCGTGACGACCTTCAGCGCGCCGAAGGATGCCGCATGCTGACGCCGAAACGCCATCTTCTCCTCATCGGCATCGACGGACTGCGTGTTGATCGCGCATTCGGCACCGGGCTTGCGCCCGCTCTGGACGCTCTGGCCGCTCGCGGTTCGATGCAGCCCGCGACAGTCGAGGGACCGACGATCTCGGGGCCCAGCTGGCTGAGCATCCTCACCGCCAAGACGCAGGAAGAGCACGGGGTGTTCGATAACACCTTCGTCGGACGCCGCACGCCGGTAGACGAGGATCTCTTGGCCCGTGCCTGGCGTGAGGACCCCGCGGCGCGCACGATCGCGCTGTCGAGCTGGCCGGGCATCGCCCACCCGGACGGACCCGGTCCGGTCGTCTCGACCCGCACCGAGCAGATCGACGAGGGGCTCCACAAGAACATCGTGATCAATCGGGAAGATCACGATGACGATCCGGATGTTGAGGTCTGTCGGCAGGCGCTGATCGAGCTAGATGAGCACACACCCGATGTCGCGTTCGTCTACTTCTGGATGACAGATCATGTCGGTCATGCCTCGGGTGGACTGTCCGTCGAGTACGACGAAGCCATTCGCACTACGGATGCTCGCGTCTCGCAGCTGCTCGACGCTGTGGAGCGTCGTATCGCCGAGGCCGGGGAGGAATGGCTGGTCGCGGTCACCACCGATCATGGGCACCGGGACGAGGGCGGTCACGGCGGCGACTCCGAGCTTGAGCGCCGCACGTTCCTGCTCATCGCGTCCTTCGGCACCCCGGCGGTCGAAGTGCCGGCCGGCATCCGTCCGGTGGAGTTCTCGACGCTCCTGTTGAACGCCCGCTGAGTCTCAGCCCTCCGCGGTCGCGCCGCGGACGTGGAGGGCTGAGCTCAGGTTCGTCCCGTTCAGGTCAAGGTAAATCTGACGTTCGGTGACCGTCAGGGTCACGGAGTTACGGCGTTCGATCACCCGGACGGCGTCGTCGATGAACCCCGGGTCGAAACTGAAGACTTCGATCTTGTCGATGTCATGAATGCGCTTGCCTGCCCAGGGTGCGGTCACCTTCGCCGGATCACGATGGGTGTAGACAACGGTGCGGTCGGCGAGGCGGCTGCCGTAATGCATCCGTTCGGCGTCTGGTGCACCCACTTCGATCCATGCGGTGATCATGCCGGTGAGATCGCGAGCGAGCACTGCTGGTTCGTCCGTTGACGAGAGCCCCTCGCTGAATGCGATCCCCTCGCCGTACTCGAGGCAGTAGGCGAGCAGACGGGTCACCATGTACGCGTCCGTCTCTGACGGATGCCGCGCGACACGGAGCGAGAAGTCGTCGTAGACGCCGCGATCGGTGTCGGCCAACTGCACTGTGAATGTGTGGATCATTGCGCCGATTGCCATAGCTGTTGAGCCTACGCGGCCCGGTCTGTGTGTTCTCACCTGGCTGTCAGAACAGCATCGGGGCTGAGTGTGTGGGGGCAGACGAAAGTACGGATGTCGGCCGGTTCAGCTGTCGTGTCGGATGCGCATCATTGGAGTGCCGTGCATCGAGTCCGTGCATGCGGATGAGCGGACGTGCCCTCTTCGCCAGCCATTGCCGGTAGGGCTTCGGCGCTTCGGAGGTGGACCCGGGGTAGAGGCCGCGGTACGACGACATGAGTTCCGGATGCTCGCGCTCCAGCCACTGCATGAACCAGGGTTTCACTCCCGTGCGCAGGTGCAGAGCGCCGTAGATGACGTGGTCGGCTCCGGTGTCTTTGATGCGCCGCAGCGCATGATCGATGGCCTCAACAGAGTCGGTCAGATGTGGCAGGACCGGCATGAGGAAGACACCGACGCGGAATCCGGCATCCGTCAATGCACGCACAGTGTCCAGGCGCGCCTGTGTCGACGGTGTGCCCGGCTCGATCGAATGTTGCAGTTCATCGTCGTACATCGCGATCGACATCTGAATATCGATGGACACGTGTTTCGCGGCATCCACCAGCAACGGGATGTCGCGACGGATCAGCGTTCCCTTCGTGAGAATCGACATCGGCGTGCC
The DNA here is from genome assembly GCF_051842855.1 of Microbacterium sp. A94. Classification (NCBI taxonomy): domain Bacteria; kingdom Bacillati; phylum Actinomycetota; class Actinomycetes; order Micrococcales; family Microbacteriaceae; genus Microbacterium; species Microbacterium sp. A94. Next base: position 70,879 of record NZ_JBPXMU010000003.1, read on the forward strand.
TGATTCCGCTAGCGCGCGGATGATGTCGGGCATGAGTTTGTAGCGACCCTCGGCGCGCTGATAGGGGTCGGTGTTCGTTCCCAGCGCCACGCTGTCGTGCTGCCAGGTGCCGCGGCGCAGTTCTTTCTGCAGGACTTCGGCGACATTCGTCTTCACGACGATCTGTGAGTCGAAATCGCCGCCGCCGTCGAGGTCGAGATACTCGTGTGTTCCCCGAGCGAAGCAGTAAACACAAGCATGGCTGCAGCCGCGGTAGGGGTTGATCGTCCACGAGAACGGCATCCGCGATCCGGCGGGCACACGGTTCAGCGCAGACTTGGCGAGCACCTCGTGAAAGGTCATGCCGGCGAACTCCGGCGTAGTCACCGATCGGACGATTCCCGTGCGGTTCTCCATGCCGGGCAGTGCCGCGGCATCCGCGTCGTCGATCGTTTGTCCCTGCCATCTCATAGTATGAATTCGAACAAATAAACGAGATTAAGTCAAGAGGAGGTGAGAGTTATGTTCGAGTAAATGTTAAGCGACAATGGGATGATGAGTGATGCAGCGCAGCCCCGGCATGCGTCGCGTCGACCCTCGTCGTTGAAGTTCGCACTGCCCATCGGGTTGGCAATCACCGCGCTCGGTGCGCTGTGGGCGATCGCCGACGATCCGGGTTTCAGCGCCCCTGAGCTCCCGCCCATGCCGATCGCTGCCGCGCATTTGCCGTTGATTGACGTCGCCGCGGTCACGGCCGCCGACCCGTGCTCGAGCCCGGCGGTCATCGATGCGCTTGCTGCCGGTGATGATGAGGCGGTCATCGCTGCGTTCGGCGACGGCTTGGCATTTCGGGATGCCGTCGTGGTGGGTAACGCTCCATGTATCTCTCTCACCGATCCTGCGCGGCGGTGGGTCATCGTCAACAAGTCGCTCTCGCTGAGTCCTGTCGACTATCAGCCTGCTTCGCTGGGACGGGCAGCGGTCGAAGCGACGACGCCGTCCGACCTGTTGCGTGAGGACACGATCGCGGCCGTCAATGAGATGGCCACGGCGCTGAGTCAGGCTGGCGCCGGTGTTTTGGGGATGAATAACGGCTATCGCTCCTACCGGCTCCAAGTCGCGACGCACTCCGGCCATGTGAATGCCCGCGGCCAGGATGGCGCCGACCAGATCTCGGCCCGTCCGGGGTTCAGCGAGCACCAGACCGGCCTGTCGCTGGATGTCGTTGCCTGCAGCAATGGCTGCGGTGAGATCGAAGCCTTCGGTGATACGGCCGAGTCGGCGTGGATTGCCGAGCACGCGTGGGAGCACGGTTTCATCGTCCGTTACGAGGACGGTGTTTCAGACACCACGGGTTACGTGCCAGAGCCCTGGCATCTGCGCTACATCGGTCCGGCGCTCGCGGCCGCCTATCACGAGAGCGGATGCCACTCGCTGGAGGAGTTCTTCGGGCTGCCCGCTGCGCCCGACTACGTCCACTGACGTCTGTTCTGTGGCATCCCACAAACCCGGCACGCAGTCCCATTGATCGTGAGATGCATTCTCACAAGCCTCTGCTCAAGCATCCATCGTCCGGCATAGAATCGCGGGAGCAACGACGCCACAACCGTTCGGGAGGACGACATGGAACGCGACATCTACGAAGAAGATCACGACGCCTTTCGCGAGCTGGTCAAGGACTTCGTCAAGCGTCACGTGAGCAACGAGAGCATTGAGAAGTGGGATGCCGCGGGCGAGATCGACCGCGAGACCATGCTCGCCGCGGGCGAGGCCGGGATCATCGGCCTCTCCGTCCCGGAAGAGTTCGGCGGTGCGGGCATGCTGCAGGACTACCGCTTCCGCACGATCGTGAACGAAGAGGTCATCGGCGCAGGCGCCGGTTCGCTGGCGGGTGCCTTCGGCATTCAGGACGATCTGGCAGTTCCCTACCTCGTGCACATGGGCACGCAGGAGCAGAAGGAGAAGTGGCTGCCGCGGATGGCGACCGGCGAGATCCTCGGTGCTCTGGCGATGACCGAGCCGGGCGCCGGCAGTGACCTGCGCGGCATCAAGACCACGGCGAAGAAGACCGATGGCGGCTACATCGTCAACGGCGCGAAGACGTTCATCTCGTCCGGCAAGACTGCCGATATCGTCGTCACCTTCGTCAAGACTGGTGAGGGAAACCGCCCCGACGCATTCAGCCTTGTCATCATCGAAAACGGCATGGAGGGCTTCGATCACGGCAAGAAGCTCAACAAGATGGGTTCGCACGGCCACGACACCGCTGAGCTGTCGTTCAGCGATGTGTTCGTTCCGGCGGAGAACCTCATCAGTGGTCAGGAGGGTCAGGGCTTCTTGCAGCTGATGATGAACCTGCCTTTGGAGCGCCTGTCGATCGGCATTGCCGCGGCATCTGCATCGCAGGCGGCGTTCAAGTGGACCGTCGATTACACGAAGGACCGCGAGGCTTTCGGCGAGCGGATCATCGACTTCCAGAACACGCGCTTCAAGCTCGCCGACGTCGCCACCACGGTCGATGTGATGTGGGCATACCTCGACCGCGCCCTGCTGGCGTACAAGGACAAGAAGCTCACGGGCGAAGAGGCCGCGAAGATCAAGTTCTGGACGACCGAGCGCGAGTGGGAGATTCTCGATACCTGCGTGCAGCTGCACGGTGGCTACGGATACATCACGGAGTACCCGATCGCGAAGGCATTCCTCGACGCCCGGGTGCACCGCATCTACGGCGGCACCAACGAGATCATGCGCGAGATCGTCGGGCGTCAGATCGCCGGGAAGCGCTGATTCTCTGAGCGGCTCCGGTGGCACGGTTATCGCTACCGGAGCAGCAGATTCCCGCGAGACTTCACGAATGTCACCATTTGCGTGCGATTTAGAGACATTGGTGAAGTTTCGCGGGCTGTTAGAGCAGCGTGATGAAGATCGCGGCGGATGCTGCGAGCAGCGCAACGATGAACACGACGTCGCGGGTGCGGAAGGGCACGAGGTACCGCTCCGTACGAGTGGGGTAGGCGCCGAAGGCGCGGGCATCCATCGCCAGAGCCACGCGCTCGGCGTGACGGATCGCACCGGCCAGCAGTGGCACGATGTAACCCCAGCCGCGCACAATGCGGGCGAAGGGTCCGCGTCCACCCCACAGGCCGCCCGCGCTGTGACCGCGCACGCGATGCGCGGCCCGGATCACGCTCAGCTCATACCCGAATCGGGGTACGAAACGGTACGCGGCTAGCGCCGTGTAGCCGATCCGGTACGGCACCCGCAATTGTTGGATGCTGGCACGAACGAGGTCAGGACCGGTCGTGGTGAGTCCGCCGATGAGCGCGAGCGCGAGGATCGCACCCAGGCGCAGCGCCGTGGCGAAGCCGACCTGCAGCGCGCCGCTGAACAGGGTCCAGTTGCCGATCTGCAACAGCGCGGTCGTATCGTCGACGCCGGCCGCATCCACCCAGAGCGAGAATCCGACTCCGACTGCGCTGATTCCGAGGGGCAGTACGAGAAACAGCAGAGCCGCGGAGCGCCAGGTGATGCGTGCGCCGACAAGGATCACGGCGTATGCGAGCACGAGGAAGGATGCCGGGATCGCAAGGTCGCGCACGAATACGAGAGCGACCATCGCCGGTGCGACCGCCGCGACCTTCGACAGCGGATTGAGTCGGTGCAGAAAGCGCCACGACGGCGCGGGAACTCCCGGTGTGTACGGATCGATCGTCTTCGTGGGGGAGGTGATGGTGGTCATCGCACACCCTCGGTGAGCAGGCCGCGCATCTGCGGAGACAGTGCGCGATGCAGGACCGGCAGTCGCAGCCCGGCGGATTCGAAGAGCGACTCAGTCGCGAACAGGTCGGCGGTGGGGCCGGAGGCATGGAGGCGTCCGTCGTTGAGGATCACCGTGTGGGTGGCGTGCTCGGCGACGAGCTGCAGATCGTGAGTGACGATGATGATCGTCGTACCCTCGGCGCGCAGCTCGCTGAGCAGGTGCAGCAGTTCAGCTGCCCGGGCGCGGTCTTGTCCGAACGTGGGTTCGTCCAGTGCGAGCACGCGCGGGCGGGTGATGAGTGCCGTGCCCACCGAGAGACGTCGCTTCTCGCCGCCGGAGAGGAGGAACGGATGAACGTCTGCCTTCTCGGTCAGGCCGAATCTCTGCAGCAGCTCGCCCACGCGATCGGCGATCTCCGCCTCGGACGGTTTCGTGGGGTGTGACCACGCTTGGCGCAGGCCGTGCGCCAACTCGTCGAACACGGTGTGCGCGATGAACTGATGCTCAGGATTCTGGAACACGAAACCGATGCGAGAGACGAGATCGCCCGGCGACGCGGTGGCGGGATCGAGGCCATCGATCGAAACATGCCGCTTCGGTGGTGGAACGACGCCCGCAAGAGCCTGGATGAGTGTGGTTTTCCCGGCGCCGTTGGCTCCGACGATCGCGGTGAGGGAGCCCGCGGGGATGTCTAGGTCGATGCCGTGCAGGATTTCGTGGCGGCCGCGCTTCACTTTCAGACCGCGGGCGCGGATGACGCTGGTCGAAGTCGCCTCCGGCCGGGCCGGATGCAGGGCCGATGCACGGATGTCGGGGGAAACCTCGGCGTGTTGCCCTGCAGGTGTGATTTCTCCCTGCAAGTGTGCCGTCGGGATGCCGGAGGTCAGTGCGGCCAGCTCGTCCGGGGTCAGCGGGAGCGGGGTGTGCGGAGGTAGGATGCCGCGCTCGCGCAGTGTCCGTCCTGCCAGAGTCGCTGCAGGCAGCCAGACACCCATGTCGATGAGTTCTTCGGTGTTTCCGCGGAGGATCTCATCGACCGGGCCGTCGAAGGCCAACCGACCCTGCTGATCGAGCACGATGGTCCGGGTGGCGAAGCGCATGGCGGCATCGAGATTGTGCTCCACGAGGATGACTGCCCGATCGCCGACCGAGACCAGATCGCTGAGGGCGTCGTACACATCGTCGATGCCCTGCGGGTCGAGGTTCGCGGTCGGTTCATCGAGCACGATCAGCGCAGACCCGGTTGCGATGGCGCAGGCGATGGCCAGGCGTTGGCGTCCGCCGCCGGACAGTCGGTCGGGGTTCTCGTTGCGTCGCTCCCAGAGGCCCACCCGGCGCAGCGCGAGTTCTGCGCGTTCGAGCACCTCGTCGACGGGAACAAGCAGGTTCTCGAGCGCGAAGGCGACTTCATCGAACAGTGTGCCGGTGACCAACTGCGCGTCGGGGTCTTGGAAGACCATCGCTACTGAGGTGCTGAGTTCTGCGACCGGGGTGTCGATCGTGCTGCGCCCCGCGACGTCGACGGTGCCGGTCACTTTTGCCGGGATCGACTGTGGGATCAGACCGTTCAAAGCGAGCGTCAGGGTGGACTTGCCGGATCCGCTCGGGCCGAGGAGGAGGATCACTTCGCCCGGATGCACGTCGAAGGTGACGTTGCTCGGGGAAGGACGCTCAGCACCAGAGTGGGTCAGCGAGAGGTTACGCACGCGAAGCAGAGGTGTGCGCACGGCAACCCTTCGGCAAGCTCAGGGACGGCAGTCCCGGTGAAACGGTACGAGTATAGGTTAGCCGACCCTTACCTGGCGCGCACCACCGGGTTGACTCAGACCCGGATGACGCCAGCGCGGCGCAGCGCGGATCCGATGCCGAGTCCGATAACCGTCCACAGCACCGGGCCGAGAATGAAGAGGACGACGAAGCCGATGTTGCCCCAGAGCGGGAAAGAGCCGACGTCGAACGCGAACCAGAGGGGGACGGCGATAACGACGCCAGTGACAGCGGCGGACAGCAGGAACCGCCATGCTTCCCAATGGCGGTAGCGCAGCAGAGCGGAGACGCCCTCCTGTACTCCGCCGAAGACGACAGCGGCCAAGATGTAGCGTCCGGCCATGGCCGGTACGAATGCGATACCGATGAGCGCTGCGATCGCGTGCGTGATCAGGGCGACCCAGGGAGCGCGGAGCACCTGCTGTGCGATCACACCGGGGAGGGCATGGAATCCGAGTACGAGTCCGTACAGTGGCACCGCGCCGAGTGCGACGACCACGTGCAGACCCGCCCAGGCTGCGGAGACGAGGCCTGTCGCGACGCCGATGGCCGCGCAGACGAGGAGCACTCGGGTCGACAGCACACGGGTTTTCGGCACAGGATCAGCCTACTGTCGCGCGGCTACACCCGGCTTCGCAGCATCCCGGAACAAAACATCCCTGTCCCAGCTGCCGGCATGCCCGGCGCGAGGTCCTAGATCCGTCGATGCCGTGGTTTCAACACCACACGCGGCAGCTCCGGCGCGGGGATGCGCTCGGTGCCATGGGTGACGACATGACCGAAACGCTGTGCCGACGCATCCGGATTCTCCCAGTCGGCACGCGCACTGGCGATCTCGTCGTGCGTGCGAGCGGCAAAATTCCACCACATGATGAGGTCTTCTTCGAACGGCTCACCGCCGAGCACGAAGAGCAGCGCACCATCGGTCGTCGACACATCCACGTGTTCGCGCGAGTCGCCGAGATAGAGCATCTCGTTGCGGGTCAGGGGCTGCTCGGCGACCGAGACATCACCGTCGACGAGGATGATCGCGTGCTCCCACGCAGGATTGAGCGGCAGCGTGACGCGACCGCCGGCGGGAATCGAGATCTCAGTCCCGACGATCGGCGTGTGCACGGTCGCGGGTGAGCGCATTCCGGCGAACTCGCCGAGCACGATCGTCGCTGTGGCATCCGCTCCCTCGGTGGCGGGAAGTCTCACCTCAGGCAGCGAAGTGTGCTGCTCGAAGCCAGGTGCACCATGGCGCGCTGACTCCGGCAACACAACCCAGAATTGCAACGCATCGAGGGGGAGCGCCTCTTCACCGAGCGAATACTCGGAGTGCGAGATGCCGTTGCCCGCGGTCATGAGGTTCAGCTGCCCGCGTTTGAGGGTGACGTCACTGTCCAGCGAATCGCGGTGGCGCTGCTCGCCGACCAGGGGCCAGGTCACCGTCTGCAAGCCGATATGCGGATGCGGTTCGACCCGCATGCGCACTTCGTCGGGGCCGAACCGGTCGAGGAAGCACCAGGCTCCGACCGTGGGCAGATCGCGGTTGGGAAGCGTGCGCAGCACCGTCATCGCGCGCACACCACCGAGGGGGACTTCGCGCGGCTCGAGCGAGATCACGCGTTGCCCGATGGTCATGTGCCCGCCGCATCCACGGGGTCTGTGGGAAGCTGCGGCCAGCGCACGGTTGCGCCCGCGACCTCGTTCTTCTTCAAGTAGCTCGCGATGTACGGGCAGTAGGGCACGATCGTGGCGCCTGAGGTCACAGCATCCGCCAGCGCATTCGAAGCGAGGATCGACGCCAATCCCTTGCCCTGAAAAGCCGGGTCGACTTCGGTGTGGGTGAACAGGATCTCGCCGTCCCGACGCCGGAAATCAGCGAAGCCGGCGAGAACCCCACCGAGATGGATCTCGTAGCGGGACGCCTCGTCGTTGCGGGTGACGGTGGGTTCATCAGTCATGGCTGCTCCTTCGCTGTGCTCCCACCCTAGAACAGGGCGCGGACACAGCGGCCGATCTGTGGAAAGACGCCCAGCGCTGTCAGCCCGGATGGATACGCTGGAGGGATGCAACAGATTCCCGGTGACCCGTACGAGGACCTGCCGTGGGATGACCGGGCGCCCGAGCCGTGGGACGACGAGCAGCCCCCGGAGCCGATGGACTGGGAGCCGCAGGGGGCAGGCTACGAGCCGCCTTTGGATTGGGGGCCGGGCCCTGTTACCGCGGTGGGGGCTCCTGCCGCGGCATCCGCTGTTCGAAAGGCGGCGCCGTCGCGTTACGCGACCGCTGGCGAGGCCCTGCACACGGTCTTCGGTTATGACGCGTTCCGGGGCGACCAGGCGGCGATCGTCGATCAGGTGATCGGCGGTGGGGATGCTGTCGTGCTGATGCCAACCGGTGGGGGAAAGAGCATCACCTACCAGGTGCCCGCGCTCGTGCGGGAGGGCACCGGGTTGGTGATCAGTCCGCTTATTGCGCTCATGCACGATCAGGTAGATGCGCTGCGCGCCAACGGCGTGAATGCCGGGTACCTGAACTCGACGCAGTCCGCATCCGAGCGTGCGGAGATCGAGCGCGCCTACATCGCCGGTGAACTCGACCTCATCTATGTCGCTCCCGAGCGGCTGTCGTCGCCGGCGACGACGCGACTGCTGCAACAGGGCGTGCTCAGCGTGATCGCCATCGACGAGGCGCATTGTGTGTCGCAGTGGGGGCATGATTTCCGCCCCGACTATCTGACGCTGGGCGACCTGGGCGAGCGGTTCCCCGGGGTTCCGCGGATGGCGCTGACGGCGACCGCAACCCGCGCCACGCACAAGGAGCTCACGGAGCGTCTGCAGCTGGATTCGGCGAAGCATTTCGTCGCGAGTTTCGACCGGCCGAACATTCAGTACCGCATCGTTGCGAAGGTCGAACCGCGCAAGCAGCTGGTGGCCTTTCTGCGGTCGCAGCCCGAGGGATCTGCAGGCATCGTCTATGCGCTGAGCCGCAAATCTGTCGAGCAGACGGCGACGTATCTGGCCGCGCAGGGATTCGATGCATTGCCGTATCACGCGGGGCTCCCCGCTGATGTGCGCATGTCGAACCAGTCGCGATTCCTGCGTGAGGACGGCGTCGTCATGGTCGCGACGATCGCCTTCGGGATGGGCATCGATAAGCCGGACGTGCGTTTCGTGGCGCATATCGATCTGCCGAAATCCGTCGAGGGCTACTACCAGGAGACCGGTCGTGCCGGGCGAGACGGTGAGCCGTCGGTGGCGTGGATGGCATACGGGCTCGGTGACGTGGTGCAGCAGCGGCGCCTGATCGATAAGAGCCCGGGCGATCGCACGTTCAAGATGCGGATGGGTCAGCACCTCGACGCGATGCTGGGGCTGTGCGAGACGGTCGAGTGCCGTCGGCAGAACCTGTTGAACTACTTCGGTCAGCGCTCCGGGGCGTGTGGGAACTGCGACACGTGCCTCGAGAAGCCCGAGACGTTCGACGGGTTGGTTCCGGCGCAGAAGCTGCTGTCGACGATTGTTCGGCTCAAGCGCGAACGGAATCAGGCTTTCGGTGCCGGGCACCTCATCGACATTCTGCGTGGGACGTCAAACGATCGCGTTCGCCAGCAGAAGCATGACGGCCTGGCCACCTTTGGAATCGGCGCAGACCTCTCGGATCAGGACTGGCGCAGTGTTGTGCGGCAGTTGCTGGCCCGGGGCATCCTCGTCGCGCAGGGAGATTACGGAACGCTCGCGCCGGGTGGCGCGGCCGGGGGAGTGCTCAGCGGCGAGATGACTGTGCCGCTGCGTAAAGACACGATCGGACGCGTCAGCGCGAGTCGTGCGCGTAAGGCGTCGGCAGCATCGGATGCTGTGGCCGAGGGTGACCGTTCGCTCTTCGAAGCCCTGCGGGTCTGGCGTGCGGAAACCGCCAAGGAGATCGGCAAGCCCGCGTACATCGTGTTCGGCGATGCGACGCTGCGTGCGCTCGCCGAGTTGCGTCCGGCATCGCTAGCCCAGCTCGACGGGATCACCGGTATCGGTGAGAAGAAGCGCGAAGCGTACGGGGATGCCGTGCTCGCGGTGGTCGCTGCGAACTGACGCACAACGGCGATAACGATTTCATTTCGGTTCGAGGAGGCGGACAGGCGCGCGGTCACGCGGAGCTTCGCGAAAAGTTCACCTGGACCGGCGCCTGAATCCTGAGAATCTGCTGGACAGTTTCTTAGGAAATAGACCATACTGGCTGGACACGAGCTCTGTCGGCATGCGTCGGCGCCTGGGGAGGGTCTTGTGACGCGTACTTAGTCCGCATCACGGGAGGGGCAGTTAGTGAATACCAAAAAGAAGGCTCTGCGTAGAAGCAGAGTGCTGGCGGTCGGTGCGGTTGGAGCACTGATAGTCGGCCACGTTATGGGCGCCACTCCGGCGCTCGCAGCGCCAGGGGATCATTCGGAGGCGAGATCTCAGTTCCTGAGCGGCTCGATCCTCACCGGCATTGATCTCGACGGTGTTGCGGGCCTGGCCGGCACCGAAGCGATGAACGAGGGTGGGGCGACGGTCATCGACACGACTGACCTCGACCTGACAGTTCTGAGTGCACTGAACGTCACGATTCCGAGCGGAGTATCTATCCCGCTTGGTGACCTTCTGGCTCTCGGCGCGGTCAACCAGTTCTCGCAGGCGGATGACGCTGGTGTATCGAAGGCGGCTTCGGGTGCCGTCAGCGATGCAGGCATCATCGACACGTCCGGTACGGGTGAGTTCCCGGCGAGTGCGACGCTCGATTTGATGGCGTTGCTTCCCAGCACTCCGTTGCTGACGGAAGCGAACCTGTCGCTCGCTGGCGTCACAGGCGTTGCGGCGCTGGATGCTTCAGTCGATGGTGGCCCGGCAGCCAACTGCGGCGATATCTCCGCCCCTGAGAACTGCCGCGATTACACGATCGCAGGCGCCACCACGAACGTAACTTCTCCTGCAGTCGGTGCAGTCAGCACTACTGCGACCGCCGCGCTCACTACGCTCTCGACGACGCTGAACGGCTTGTCGGAGGACATCCTCGACGGCCTGCTCGGTGGTGTGCTCGACTCGCTCGACACAATCAGCGGCCTGATCCCCGGTGTGGGTGTTGGAGCGAACGACCTCGAGGTCGCTGTCACCGCGGATCTCGCGGCTGCGCTCGACCCGGTTCTCGCTCAAGACATCACGGTCTCCGGTGTGACGCTGAACGCGGCGGCCGGTACGGTCACCGTTGATTGGGAAGATGTTGTCGGCCTGAACGGACTTGCTCCGAACACGCCGCTGCTCAGCCCGACCACGCTGTCGACGGTGGCGGCCAATGCTGCGATCGCGTTGACAGAGCTGCAGACGGAGATCAACGCTGTTGTCTCCGGCTTGCTAGACAACGTGAACGTCACAATTAGCGGTGGTGTGTGTCTCCTCACCGTGGTCGTTTGTACCGCTGGCATTGACCTGTCTTTCGACGGTTCATTGCAGGATCTCCTTGACGCGTCTGCCCCGCTGGATGTCACCGCAACTGGCGTTACAGGAGTCCTCTTGGACCCGATCGTAGGTGCTCTCGCCAGCACTATCCAGGGTGCTACTTCCACGTTGGTCCTCCCGCTGGTGAACACTGCCGTGGCGACTGCTGGAACAGCAATTTCGACGGCCGTCACTGCAGCCAGCACTGGTCTCGCCGATGCCCTCGCGTTGATCGGCACCGTTGCTAACGTGATCGTCAACGTGCAAGAAGAGGGCACCGCAGGCGCTGGCAGCTATGCCGAGGTCGCAACGCGGGTCACGCTTCTCGGCGGATCTGCAGTCACCATCGACCTCGGCCGCGCCGAGGTCGGCGTCAACGAGGTCGTAATCACTGAGGTTGCGATCACGTCTCCAGCAGACGGCGATGAGTTCACCGTTCCGACGGCGGACGGTACGAGTGACGTTCCCGTCACTGGTACCGGCGAGCCAGGCGCGACCGTGACAGTCACGATCCCCGGTGTCGACGGTTCGCAGACCGACGTCGTCGGCGAGGACGGCACGTGGACAGTCACCTTCCCTGCAGTACCGGTCGGCGATCACACGATCACGGCCACGCAGATCGTCGGCGATGGCACCACGACTGCCACGGTCGGCGTGACCGTCGTCTTCGATGACGCAACGGATGCTGACGCGACGGACGCTGACGCGACCGATGCAGACGCCACGGATGCTGACGCGACGGATGCAGACGCGACGGACGCTGACGCAACCGACGCTGACGCGACTGACGCTGACGCAACGGATGCAGACGCGACCGATGCTGACGCAACGGATGCAGACGCAACGGATGCTGACGCAACGGATGCTGACGCGACGGATGCTGACGCGACCGACGCTGACGCCACGGATGCTGACGCCACGGACGCTGACGCCACGGACGCTGACGCGACGGACGCTGACGCAACCGATGCTGACGCAACGGACGCTGACGCAACCGATGCTGACGCAACGGACGCTGACGCGACCGACGCTGACGCCACGGATGCAGACGCGACTGACGCTGACGCAACGGATGCTGACGCAACGGATGCTGACGCAACGGATGCTGACGCAACGGATGCTGACGCAACGGATGCTGACGCAACGGATGCTGACGCAACGGATGCTGACGCAACGGATGCTGACGCGACCGATGCTGACGCGACCGATGCTGACGCGACGGATGCTGACGCGACGGATGCTGACGCGACGGATGCTGACGCGACGGATGCTGACGCGACGGATGCTGACGCCACGGATGCTGACGCGACCGACGCTGACGCCACGGATGCTGACGCGACCGACGCTGACGCCACGGATGCAGACGCAACTGACGCTGACGCCACGGATGCAGACGCGACCGACGCTGACGCAACGGATGCAGACGCCACGGACGCTGACGCAACCGATGCAGACGCCACGGACGCTGACGCAACGGACGCTGACGCGACCGATGCTGACGCAACGGATGCAGACGCAACTGACGCTGACGCGACCGACGCTGACGCCACGGATGCTGACGCCACGGACGCTGACGCCACTGACGCTGACGCAACGGACGCTGACGCCACGGATGCTGACGCGACCGATGCTGACGCCACGGATGCTGACGCAACGGATGCTGACGCCACGGATGCTGACGCCACGGATGCTGACGCCACGGATGCTGACGCAACGGATGCTGACGCCACGGATGCTGACGCGACCGATGCTGACGCAACCGATGCTGACGCAACCGATGCTGACGCGACCGATGCTGACGCGACCGACGCTGACGCCACGGATGCAGACGCAACTGACGCTGACGCAACTGACGCTGACGCCACGGACGCTGACGCAACGGATGCAGACGCCACGGATGCTGACGCGACCGATGCAGACGCCACGGACGCTGACGCAACGGACGCAGACGCAACCGACGGTGACACCGACGCGGCCGAGCTCGGCATCACAATCACGAACCCCGTGATCGAGCGCGAGCAGACGCAGTCGTCGACTGGTACCGGCTTCGAGCCGGGCGAGGTCGTGACTGGTGTCATGAACTCCGACCCGCTGGCGCTGGGAACCCAGACAGCCAACGCAGCCGGAACGGTCACGTTCACGTGGAAGATTCCTGCTGGCACTGACCTCGGTAACCACACGGTGACCCTTACGGGTGCCGATTCGGGATCAGTGAGCATCGGATTCAAGGTTGTGGCGAAGGGGCTGGCAGCCACCGGTTCTGATTCCGGCCCGGCTATTCCGCTGGCTCTGATGCTGATCGCTGCTGGAACACTGGCGGTTGTCGGGTCCCGACGGATGATCAAGAAGGCACAGGCGTCAAGCTGAGCCTGACCGGTACGATCACTCGTATCGGATGAACGACGGCTGGCGGCCCGGACTCCGGGTCGCCAGCCGCGTTCTCGTCTGCTGAATCAAACATCAAACCAAAACTCAAGGGAGTTCGGTGCATAGCAAGCCTTCGCCTCCGGCGACGCTGAGTAGATCCGCACGAGTGGCCGGAGTCATCGCCACGCTGATTGTCTTCGTGGTCGTAACCGGGACGGCACTGATCTTCACGCCCAGTGGAAACCCGCTACGCAGTGCGGTCCAGTCAGTCGCATTCCCGTACTTCTCGCAGAACTGGCGTGTCTTCGCTCCGAACATCCTCAAGAGCAACCGCACCCTCGAGATCCGTGCCCAGTGGCAGGATGAGAATGGCGAACTGGTCACCTCAGGCTGGGTCTCGATCACTGACATCGAACAGCGAACCGTCATGGGGAATGTTGCCCCGTCGCGAATCGAGAAGAACGGCTGGAACGCTTCGAATACCTATCTGAAGCGTTACTTCGCCTTGGATGACGAGCAGCAAGAGCGCGTCCGTGACACTTTTATTGAGGCCCACGACGGGGGATTCCGGCCGGTCCCGGTCGAGGATCTCATCGCAGACCTCGGCGAGGATGACGGCGACGTCGTCCGGTTCCTGCGCGTCGACTACATGCTCATGCGCTACGCCACGATGTACGCGACCGCTGGCTTTGGCGAAGATATCGAACGCGTGCAGTGGCGGGTCGTCACCGAGCGACCAAACGACTTCACACATCGCTTCGATGACGAGCGGCAGTTTACGCCGACGATCCGCACCTTCGGGTGGCGCCAGTCAAACCTGACCGTCGACCCGAATGTGCTGGAGCAGTACAGTGCGGTCATTAGCCGCTACGGTGCGGTCTCCGCCTTCGAGAGGGCAGCCGATGAAGCTGAGTGAATTGTTCGACCGGTGGTTGCGGTGGCTTACCGGCGCGCAGCACAATCTCCGCAGCTTTGCGGTGCTGCGGATCCTGTTCGGCGTCGGTCTGCTCTTCACCGTCGTCCCGAGCATCGCCGACCGGTCGATGATCTGGGGTGCTGCGTCATTCTGGGTCGATCCTGAAGCGAAGCGTCGGGGATACTTCACGTTCGACCTGCTGCTGCCCAAAGACAACGCGATCCTGTTCGACATCGTCTTCTTCGCACTGATCGCCCTCATCCTGCTTTTCACGATCGGATATCGCACCCGCATCGTCACACCTATATTGTTGATCCTCATCGTCTCTTTGCAGTCGAACAACGGGTTCGTCCTCAACGGCGGTGACACCCTGTATCGCATCACCCTGCTCTTCCTGGTGTTCGCGAACCTGAGCGAGCACTACTCGCTGGACGCGAGACGGCGCAGCCGTCGCCCCGGGTTGCCGTCGCCCCGGCGTTGGGGGATCCCTGCTTACATCTCAAACGCTGCGCACAACACCGCGCTGGTGCTGTGCTGCTTCCAGATCATCGTCGTATACGTCGTCTCCGGTGTCTGGAAGCTCACGGGCGAGGAATGGCTCGGCGGAACGGCGCTGTTCTACGCTCTGCGCATCGACGCCTTCATGGCCTACCCGGCGATCAACGAACTGCTGTGGCAGTCCTCGTTGCTCATCTACATCGCGACTTTCATCGCCCTGTGGGTGCAGACGCTCTTCCCGCTCGCCCTGCTGTGGCGACCGACCCGCATATTCGTTCTCGTATCGCTGATCTTCATGCACCTCGGGATCGCGGTTCTGCTAGGCCTGTGGCCGTTCTCGCTCGCGATGATCGCGCTGGACATGCTGTTCATTCGCGATTCGACGTGGGCATGGGCAGGTCAGTGGCTTCGCGCAACGCGGGTTGGGCAGTTCTTGGAGGAGCGGCTCCGGATGCCGGCGGGCAAGCCGGTAAAAGTAGCGGTGGGCGACCCTTCGACAAGCTCAGGGATCGGTTAGCGGTTCATCGACCGACTGCCGCCCACTCCTCCGCGTGCACAGCGACGGTCGCCGCGCCGCCGATGAGCTTCGACACGGGGCAGCGGGCATGCGCGGCATCCATCACGCGCTGTGCCTCCTCCATCGAAGCGCCCTCCACCGACAGGAACGCATCGACGTGAAACTCGTAGCCCGACCCCTCTGAAGCGTGATGCAACTCGACCTCGACGCGCACGGCCGTCCGCGAGCGGCGAGCAACAACAGCCTGCGCCGTAGCATTCAGACACGTCGACCAAGCGAGCGCCAGGAGCTGCTCGGGGTTCGTCCCCGATGGATCGCGGCGCGGGTTCAACGGCGATGACACGGTCACGGTGAGCCCGTCGGGAATCTGGGCGACCCCATCGCCGCCGTCACGGTTGATTGCCTCGGTCCGGTACTTCATGCTCATATGTCAACTATAGTTGGACGCAGTACACCAACTCTGGGCGATGGAGCCGCGAGCAACGGAAGCGGCAGGCATCGATGGAATCAACGAGCACGACGATCGTCGAGTTCGACGACGTCACCAAAGACTACGGTCGGCGCGGCCAGCATCCGGCCCTCGACAGCATCGCCTTCGCCATCAAACGCGGTGAGATCTTCGGTGTCATCGGCGAGAGCGGCGCGGGTAAGACGACCCTTCTCGAACTCATCAACGGCCTCACCATCGCCGAACGCGGAGAAGTGCGCGTCGACGGCGCACCGGTCGCCGGTCGCACTCGCCGAGAACTGCGTGCACTCCGCCGCGATGTCGGCGTCGTCTTCCAGGGCATCCATCTGCTCAGCAGCCGCACGGTGCGCCAGAACGTCGAACTGCCCTTCACGATGTCGAAGACGCGAACAACCCGCGCCGAGCGACGTGCTGCCGTCGACGAGATGCTCGCCTTCGTCGGACTCACCCACCGCGCCGACCATTTCCCCGCCCAACTCAGTGGTGGCGAGAAACAGCGCGTCGGCATCGCCCGCGCACTCATCACCCGTCCGGCCCTGCTGCTGTGCGACGAGCCCACCTCATCACTGGATGCCGCAACCACCGCCGAAGTGCTCAAAGTGCTCCTCGCGGCCCGAGAAAAGCTCGGCACCACCATCGTCGTCATCTCGCACGACCTCGACGTCGTCAAAGCGATCTGCGACCGCGCCCTGCTGCTCGAACGCGGCCGCATGCGCGCACTCTTCTCGGTCAACAAGAGCGACCTGAACGCGATGCCCAGCTACTACGAGCAGGTCAAGCGGGAGCTGATGTGATGACCTGGCTCACTGACCTGCTCGCCGAGTACGGCGAAGACATTGCAGAAGCCCTCGCCGAGACCGGATACATGATGATCGTCTCGCTCGCGGCGGCCGTGCTGCTCGGGCTCCCGCTCGGGATGCTGGTATTTCTCACCCAGCGCGGCGGCATCGCCGAGAACCGGCCAGTCTGGTCGACGGCGAACATGTACATCAACATCGTCCGCTCCTTTCCGTTCCTGCTCCTGGTGGTCTTCCTCATCCCCTTCACCCGCACGGTGATCGGCACTAGCTTCGGCACCCAAGCCGCAACGCTGCCGCTGTGCTTCGTCGCTGTCGCGATCTACGCGCGTCTGGTCGAGCAGATCCTGCGGGAGATCCCGCCGGGCATCTCCCGCGTCGCCGTGGCCATGGGAGCCACGCTCCCGCAGGCAGTCTGGCGCGTGCTGCTGCCGGAGGCGCGCTCGGGCCTGGTTTACGCACTCACCTCGGCCGCGATCAGCCTGCTGTCGTACTCCACCGTGCTCGGCGTCGTCGGAGGCGGCGGCATCGGCGACTTCGCCATGCGCTACGGCTACCAGGAGTACAACGACGCCCTCATGTACATCACCATCGCGATCATCGTCGTCTGCGTGCTCGCGATCCAAGCGGTCGGTCACCGCACCTCCGAGCGGCTCGACCACCGCTGACGAACACCCACCACCACGCACAGCACTGCACCTCATATAGAGAGAAGGAATCATGCGAGCTCCTCGCCTCGGCATCCTCGCCGCAACCCTCGGCCTCACCGTCGCACTCGCCGGCTGCACAGCATCCGGAACCACAACCGGCGAAACGGATGCCGCAGCCGCCGAACCCACCATCCTCAAAGTCGCGGCCGTCACTGCTCCGATGACCGACGTCGTCGAGGCTGCTGGCGAAGCGATCGATGACGGCTTTGAGATCGAACTCGTCGAGGTGTCCGACTATGTCACGGCGAACACGATCGTCAACGACGGTGAAGCGTACGCGAACTTCTCGCAGCACGAGCCGTACATGCAGGAGTTCAACGCCGGCAACGACGGAACCCTCGTCGCTGTGCAGCCGGTCTACAACTTCGTCATCGCGTTCTACTCGAAGACGCTCGACGACATCGCCGACTTGCCCGACGGCGCCACCGTGGCAGTGCCGAACGACGCCTCGAACCTCGGTCGTGCGCTCAAGCTCCTCGACGCGAACGACGTAATCACCCTGGAAAGCGGCGTCGACCCGTACGCGGCGACGATCGATGACATCGCCGAGAACCCGAAGAACGTCGAGTTCCTCGAGGTGCCGATCAGTTCGCTCAACGCCGCTTATGAAGAGGCCGACCTCGTCTACCAGTGGCCCTCGCACATTTCGGCGCTGGGCCTGAATCCGGAAGACGACGGGCTCATCACCGAGCTCGACGACCGGTTCGCGCTGTACGTCGCCGTGCGCGGTGAGGATGCTGACAGTGAAGCCACCGCAGCGCTCAAGGCGGCATTCGCCAGCGATGAGGTGCGCGAGGTCATCGAGTCCAACGGCACCATCGACGTAGCGTTCTAAGCACGCCGACACAGCGCGCCGAACAGCACGCCGAAACAGCGCAGACTGTGGCCTGGTGACAACAGCACCGGGGCACAGTCTGCGTTGTCGTTGGAGGACTTGCACAGCCCGCTTGGGTGAGCGTTGGAGGACTCCTACGGTTGAAGCATCCTTACTTCTCTCTGAGGGGAAAACCATGGTCGACGCCGCTGTCCGCACTTCGAAGAACACCGATGCCGCAGACGACACTCCGCGCATTGATATCGCGCGCGTTAATGATCTACTGCTGGGCACCTGGGCCGACACTCGCCGCACCGCCCGCGAGATGATCAAGGACCCGGCCTTCTGGCGCATCGATGATCTCGGCAAGGACGAACACCGCGAGCGCGTGCTCAGCCAGCTGCACCTGCTCGTCGAGAACAAGTCCGTGCACCGCGCTTTTCCGAAGGCTTTCGGCGGCGAAGAGAACAACGGCGCGAACATCTCCGGCTTCGAAGAGCTCGTCGCCGCCGACCCGAGCCTGCAGATCAAGGCCGGCGTGCAATGGGGGCTGTTCGGCTCAGCGATCCACCAGCTCGGTACGGACGAACACCACCGGAAGTGGCTGCCCGGAGTGATGGATCTGTCCATCCCCGGCGCGTTCGCGATGACCGAGATCGGGCACGGATCGGACGTGGCATCCGCCAGCACGACCGCCACCTACGATCCCGAGACCGAAGAGTTCGTCATCAACACTCCGTTCCGCGCAGCGACGAAGGAGTTCCTCGGCAACGCCGCCCTGCACGGCATCGCGGCCACCGTCTTCGCGCAACTGATCACGAACGGTGTCAGCCACGGCGTGCACTGCTTCTACGTGCCGCTGCGCGGCGGCGACGGGAACGATCTTCCCGGAATCACCCGTGAGGACGACGGGCTCAAGGGCGGGCTGAACGGCATCGACAACGGCCGGCTCTCGTTCGACAACGTTCGTATCCCGCGTACGAACCTGCTCAACAAGTACGGCGACGTCGCCGTCGACGGCACCTACACGAGCCCGATCGACAGTCCCGGCCGCCGCTTCTTCACGATGCTCGGCACCCTGGTGCAGGGCCGCGTTTCGCTCGATGGCGCGGCGTCGTGGGCATCCGCCCTCGCCCTGCACATCGCCATCACGTATGCGACCCAGCGCCGCCAGTTCGATGGCGCCGACGGGCAGGAGGTCCTGCTGCTCGACTACGGCAAGCACCAGCGCCGCCTGCTGCCCCGCTTGGCTACCACCTACGCGCAGATCTTCGCGCACGACGAGTTCCTGCAGAAGTTCGACGGCGTCTTCTCGGGCCGCACCGACACCCCGGATGACCGCGAAGACCTCGAAACGCTGGCCGCAGCGCTCAAGCCGCTGTCGACCTGGCATGCGCTGGACACCCTGCAGGAGGCCCGCGAAGCCTGTGGCGGTGCCGGGTACATGTTCGAGAACCGTCTCGTCGGCCTCCGGCAGGACCTGGACATCTACGTCACGTTCGAAGGCGACAACAACATCCTGTTGCAGCTGGCTGGCAAGCGGCTACTCACCGATTTCGCCGCGCAGTTCAAGGACAAGGATGCTGCCGCCCTCGCGAAGTATGCGGTCGGGCACACCGCGGGCAAGGTGTTCCACGGCGCGGGGCTTCGCCGCTTCGGCCAGAACATCGCCGATTTCGGATCGACCGCGCGTTCGGTGGAGAACGGGCTGCGCGCTGACCAGCAACACGAACTGCTCGCCGACCGCGTGCAGCAGATGGTCGCGGACATCGCCGGACGCCTGCGCCCGGCGGGCAAGGACCGGGTCCTCGGCGAGAAGCTCTTCAACGAGAATCAGGCAGACCTCATCGAAGCCGCGCGTGCGCACGGCGAACTGCTGCAGTGGGAGGCCTTCACGGATGCCGTGAACAGCATCCCCGACGAGGACACCCAACAGGTGCTGACGTGGTTGCGTGACCTGTTCGGTCTGCAACTGATCGAGAAGCACCTCGCCTGGCACATCATCAACGGCCGGCTGTCGACGCAGCGCGCGGCCGCCGTGTCGAGCTACATCGACCGGCTGTGCCTGCGGCTTCGTCCGCACGCGCTCGACCTGGTCGGGGCATTCGGCTACGAGCCCGAGCACGTGCGCGCACCGATCGCGAGCGGTATCGAGCAGCAGCGCCAGGACGAGGCGCGGGCGTACTACGCCGATCTCGAAGCATCCGGCACAGCCCCGATCTCGGAGAAGGCGATGAAGAAGAAGGCGAAGGGCTGACGGCGTCGGAGGCCCGCCATACCCTGGTCTCATGACCTCTCTTCTCACCGGAACTGACGGCCGTGCGCGCTGCGCGTGGATCGGGGTGGATGCCGAATATGCGCGGTACCACGATGAGGAATGGGGCGTCGCCCTGCACGGCGACCGCGCCCTGTTCGAGAAGATGGCGCTGGAGGGGTTCCAGGCGGGCCTGAGCTGGATCACCATCCTGCGGAAACGCCCGCGGTTTCGCGAGGTGTTCCACGGGTTCGAGCCGAACGTCGTCGCCGCCTACGACGACGACGATGTGGAACGCTTGATGACGGATGCTGGAATCATCCGCAACCGCGCCAAGATTCTCGCGACGATCGGCAACGCGCGGCTGGTGACCGACATGGAACCGGGCGAACTCGATGACCTGATGTGGTCGTTCGCCCCGGCCGTGGGCATCCGCCCGCGCTCATTCACCGACGTCCCGGCGATCACTGCTGAGTCGAGCGAGATGAGCAAGACGCTCCGCAAGCGCGGTTTCCGATTCGTCGGCGCGACCACGATGTACGCCCTCATGCAGTCGTCCGGAATGGTCGATGATCACGTCGAAGGGTGCTGGCGCGCTCAGTGACGATGGGCAGTTCTCCCCGCCTGTGCCCGGAGAAACGGCAGTTAGGATGTACCGGTGTGTCGGGGCCCGCTGTGGCCGAACGACCTATCAAGTACACCGGGGGGAATACTGACTATGAAGGCGCTGTCATGGTTGCGCGCGAAACCGAAGACAGCTGCCTCCGTGTCAGCAGTCACGGCCGCGGTCGTCGCCATCGGCACACTCGCCTTCGTCTATGACGGCAATCCCACCACCAAAGTCGACCTGAACGACGGCGGCGTCTGGATCACCAAAACCTCCAGCCTGCTCGTCGGCCATTTCAACCACGAGTCGACGGTCCTCGACGGCGGCCTGCGCAACAGCGGTGAGCAGTTCGACATCCTGCAGGACGAGGAGACCGTACTCGTCGTCGACTCAGGCGACTCCGCGCTCACCTCGGTCGACCCGGCCCGAGTTTCACTCGGCGACAGCACGACCCTGCCCGCGGATGCAAAGGTCGCACTCGGCCACGACACCGCTGCGATTCTTGATCAGAAGTCCGGCGATCTGTGGGTCGTGCCGGTTGCCGGCATCGCCGGGCTGGAGATCCGCGGCAGCGAACCGCTCGTCGAACTCGGCCCGAACGCCGACGTCGCAGTCGCCCAGGACGGCACCGTGTTCGGGCTGTCCGGCAAACGCGGCGAGGTCGTCACCGTGCCCGTCGACAACGAGGGCGCGCCGCTGGAACCGACCGTTGAATCCGTCGGCGAGATCGGCACATCCGTCACGCCGAGCATCACCGCGGTGGGCAGCACACCGGTGGTACTGGATGCCGCTGAGGGCGCCGTGATGACTCCCGGCGGGTTCCGCACCGAGATCGAGCGCGCAGACGGCGCCGTGCTGCAGATGGCATCGGCACAGACGGATGCTGTGGCCATCGCGACAACGTCGGAACTGTTGAGTGTTCCCCTGGATGGCAGTGAACTGCAGCGGACCAGCACCGGAGCGCAGGGCGCTCCGGCAGTCCCGGTTTCACTGCGCGGCTGCGTCTACGGCGCGTGGGCGGCATCGGGGAAGTTCATCCGCGAGTGCCCCGGTGACGGCAGCGACGTGCTCGCCGATATCCCGGAGGGCACCGAGTCCGCCAGTCTCACCTTCCGCGTGAACCGCGACGTCATCGTGCTCAACGACGCCATCGGCGGCGCAGCCTGGCTCGCAGACGAGAGCCTCCAGCGCATCGACAACTGGAGTGACCTCACGCCTCCGGAGGGCGATACCGAAGAGGATGAGGAATCCACTGAGGAGACCGTCGAGACGACGCTGCCCGAGCGCACCGAGATCAACACCGTTCCGGTCGCCGAAGACGACTCCTACGGCGTGCGTCCTGGCGGTACCGCGCTGCTGCCGGTGCTCGACAACGACAACGACTCGGACGGCGACGTCCTGGTGGCATCCCTCATCCAGGACCAGCCCTCTATCGGCACCGTGCAGCAGATCCAGAACGGCGGTGCGCTGCAGATCGCGGTCGACGAGAACGCGTCGGGCTCAGCCTCCTTCGCCTACGAAGTCGATGACGGCCGCGGCGGAAAAGACACCGCGACCGTCACCCTGAGCGTTCATGATTCGACCAAGAACGGCGCGCCGAAACCGAAACGGCAGACCACGCTCGCAGTGGAGAGCGGCGGCACGCTGTCGTACAACATCCTTCCGGACTGGATCGATCCTGACGGCGACGACATCTATCTGAAGGATGTCGTTCCTGCCGAGGGCGATGAGGTCGACTTCACCACGGACGGCCAGATCACCTATCGCGCTGTCGCGAGTCCACAGGGTCGTAAAGAGATCCAGGTGATCGTCGCCGACGGTCAGCAGAAAACCGCCACCAGCACGATCATCCTCGATGTGCGGCCTCCCGGATCGACGGATCCGAAGACGAACGCCGATCACGTGGTGACGCGAATCGGTGAGCAGGTCACCGTCGCGCCCCTCGCCAACGACACCAGCACCAGCCGCGAACCGCTTCGGCTCGCACGCGTGTTGGAGGTGCCCGGCACGACGATCCTTCCCGACTTCGACAACAAGACCTTCACGTTCTCGGCAGATAAAACCGGTGTCTATTACGTGCAGTATCTCGTCACCGCCGGCGCGAAGGGTGGCAAGGGTCTCGTCCGCATCGACGTGGTTGATGCCGAAGAGACCGACCTGCCCCCGGTCGCGGTGCGAGATGTCGCACTGCTGCCGACCGGCGGCGATGCGCTCATCGGCGTGCTCAACAACGACTCCGACCCGGCCGGCGGCATCCTCGTCGTGCAGTCGGTCTCCGTGGAGCCGAGCAGCGGCATCTCGGTGTCGGTGCTGAACCACGAAATGCTGCGGATCACCGACCAGGGCACGCTGCAGGATCAGGTCCGCGTCACCTACCGCATATCGAACGGCTCGAAAACGGCCGAGGGTGAAGTCATCGTCATCCCGATCCCCGCGCCAGAGGAGATCCTCGCGCCGGTCGCGAACGACGACAGCGTGCAGGTGCGCGCCGGTGACGTCGTCACCATCCCGGTTCTCGACAACGACACGCACCCCAGCGACGACGCCATGCACGTCTCCCCGGACCTCATCGATCCGCTCATCGACCCGGAGGACGGCGAAGCGTTCGTGTCGCAGGACACCGTCCGGTTCCGCGCCGGCGATGAGCCGAAGACCGTCTATGCGACCTATGAAGTGGTCGACTCCCATCAGAACAAAGCAGCCGGATACATCACCATCCAGATCCTCCCGGTGGATGTCGAGACCAACGCCGCCCCGCGCCCCCGCGATGTCGTGGCGCGAACTCTCAGCGGCAGTACGGTGCACATCCCGATTCCGTTGCACGGCATCGACGAGGACGGCGACTCGGTCGAGCTCATGGGTCCGGCGACCAACCCCACCAAGGGGCGCATTGTCGATGTCGCAGCGGACTACATCACCTATGAGGCACTCGACACGTCCACCGGAGCCGATACCTTCACTTACCGCGTGCGTGACCGCCTCGGCAAGGAAGGCGTCGCTACGATCCGTGTCGGTATCGCCCCGCCCGAGCAGATGAACCAGGCACCCTTCGCGGTGAAGGACGCTGTCGTCGTGCGACCCGGACGCGAAGTGGCGGTACCGGTCACGGAGAACGACTCCGATCCGGAAGGTGACCAGGTCGCGCTGGTCGAAGACGGGCTGCAGCTGCCCGACATCGAGGGCTTATCGGCGCGGGTGTCGGGGGACCGTGTGCTGGTCCAGGTGCCGGATCGTCCCCTGGAGACGTCGTTGCAATACACGATCCAGGACTCCCGCGGTGCCACGGCCTCTGCGGTACTGAGCATCACGGTCAATGAGGACGTGCCGTTGCTGCCGCCGATCGCAGCAGATGATCGGGTGCAGCTCACAGACCTCGAGGAGGATCAGCTGACCGCCGATCTCGACGTCCTCGCCAACGATGAGGATCCGGACGGCACGGTCGAAGAACTGGAACTCGCCGTCGGCGCGGGAGCCACGCTGCTCGACGACGGCAAGGTGCGCGTCACGGTCGGCGAGACCCTCCAGCTCATCCGCTACACGATCACCGATCGTGACGACCTGCAGACATCGGCATTCATCTTTGTTCCCGCGTCGAAGGACCTGCGACCCGACCTGAACCCTGCTGTGGAGCCGATCGAGGTTGTCAGCGGCGAGACGAAGATCGTACCGCTCGCGGACTACGTCACCGTCGCCGGCGGCGGCAGAGTGATGATCACTGAGCACGCCAAAGTGAGCGCGATCCACTCCAACGGCGCCGATCTGGTGCAGGACGCGCACACTCTCGTCTACACGTCAGCCGAGCGGTACTTTGGCCAGGACGTTCTGATGTTCGAGGTCACAGACGGCACGAGCGTGGACGACCCGAACGGTCGCAAGGCAACACTGTCGATTCCCGTCACCGTGCTGCCGCCGGCGAACGAACCGCCCACATTCACCGGGGCCACCGTCACCGTGGCGCCGGGAGAAGAAGCGGTAACTGTCGATCTCGCCGCGCTCACGACGGACCCGGATGAAGACGACACCCACGACTACACACTTGTGCGCAACCCGGGCGACGGCGTATCGGCGAGCATCGAAGGCAGCGTTCTGTCGGTCGAGGCATCGACCGACGCCGATAAGGGAACCGCGCTGACCCTGCCGCTGCGCATCACAGACGGCGAGACCGACCCGATCGAGGGCTCCGTCTCGGTGACGGTTTCGGCGTCGACCAGGCCTATGCCTGCAGCGAACACGGACACGTTCACGCGAGCGGATCAGGGCGAGATGATCTCTGTTCCCGTGCTCGAGAACGACTTCAACCCCTTCCCGGAGACGCCGCTGAAGGTGGTGCGGATCGAGCGGGAATCGGGCGAGGGTGCAATCGCTATCAAGGACGACCGCGTCGAGGTCACCCCGGATGCCAACTTCGTCGGAACCATGGTTGTGAGTTATCGCATCCAGGATGCGACCAAAGATCCCGACCGCGAGGCCGATGGCCAGATCGTGCTGACGGTCCAGGGCGTTCCGGATGCCCCGGGGATCCCGGTCGTAACGAGCGTGCAGGATCGCACCGTGGTGCTGTCGTACTCCGCCCCGTCGAACAACGGCGCAGAGATCGATCACTACACGGTGAAATCGGTCACGGGCAGCCCGTACACGAAGGAGTGCACGTCCACGACGTGCACGCTTTCGGGGCTCACCAACAACGTCGAATACGCCTTCGAGGTCACCGCGACGAACCGGGTCGGAGAGTCGGAGCCCTCGCAGAGCTCCGAGATCGCGCGACCTGATGCGCGCCCGGACACTCCGAACCCGCCGACGCTGGTCTTCGGCGACCGCTCGCTGAAGGTGGCGTGGAAGACGCCGACGACACCGGGGTCGCCGGTGGACAGTTTCACGCTGGAGATTTCGCCCGCACCGCCGTCCGGAATCGTGCAGAAGGTCGTCACCGGCAACTCCGTCGTCTGGGAGGGGCTGGAGAACGGCGCTGACTATGAGGTGAAGGTGCGAGCGCACAACCAGGCGCCCGAGCCGTCGAGTTGGAGCGGCTGGTCGGCATCGGTGATCCCCGCCGGGCCTCCGATGAAACCAGCACAGCCGACCACGGCCGAGCTCACCTCGGTGGGCGACCAGGCACAGATGCAGATCAACTGGGTCGCGCCCGCTAACAACGGTGATGGCATCGACGGATACCAGTTGGAAATCCGCCGCGGATCGACCGTTGTGAGAACCCACGATGTGGCCGCAGGGACGACCAGTTTCGCAGCCACCGTGGACACCTCCGAGTCCGGGTACACCTACCGGATCCGCGCACAGAACAAGGCCGGCTGGGGCGAGTGGAGCGACCCCTCGGTCGAACGCCGCGGCGTCATCGCCCCGGGCGCACCGACCGCTGTCACCGCGGCTCCCGGCGACAAGTTCATTGACGTCGCATTCACTCCCGGTCCTCGCAACGGCGCCCGCGCCGACGAGATCGTCTATGAGTACCGCCTGAACAGCGGGGCGTGGCAGCGCAACTGGGATGGCACGCGCATCGGCGGCCTGACCAACGGCACCACCTACGCGGTGCAGGTGCGTGGGGTTGCGACCGTGGGCGGAAGCACATACGCGGGAGCGGCATCCGGTTCCGCATCGGCGGTCCCGTACGGCACACCATTCGCGCCCACCGCCGACGCTGTCGGCCACGCGCAGAAGGTGACGCTGTCGTGGAATGCCAACGGCTCCGGGAACGGCCGGCCGATCCAGGTCGATATCAGCATCAACGGCGGCGCGTGGCAGCTCAATGTCGGTAAGACCGGAACCCGCGATGCGGGTAACGACTATGACCAGACCCACGACATTACGGTCCGCGTGACTGATTCGCTGGGCAATGTCGCACCGATCGCCTCGGCAGTAGCCAACACTGCCCCCAAGCCGCCGCCACCACCGCCCCCGGCTGAGGTGCTCACAGCCGGCAAGGGCGACCCTGTCAACCGAGCCGAGTGCTCGACCTATTCGTGCGCCTACGTCACGCTCACCACCAAGAACTTCCGTAGCTCCGGCAACTATGCGCTGTATTGCGATGACGGTGGAAGGCCTCGTTTCGGCGGAATGACGAAGAATGTTCCGGCGAACGGAACCGTCCAGTTGAGCTGCTTCTACGGCAACCCCGGCAACACAATCCGCGTTTACATCCAGGAGCTTGACCGCTACTCAGAGCCTTTTACCTGGCGCTGATCACGCGAAGAATTCGAGAATGGAACACCCATGACAATGACCCCCGAACAGGCCTCCTGGTTCCAGGGCACCTTCCAACGCCTCGTCGAGAACATCGACAAGGCGGTGCAGGGTAAGAAAGAGATCGTCTCGCTGGTCGCCGCGGCCATGCTCGCCGAGGGCCACGTGCTGCTTGAGGACGCGCCGGGAACGGGTAAGACCAGCCTCGCGAAGGCACTGGCGGCGACTGTGCAGGGCACGAGCAGTCGCATCCAGTTCACTCCCGATCTGCTGCCCTCCGATGTCACCGGTGTGACTATCTACGACCAGCAAGCGCACCGGTTCGAGTTCCACAAGGGCCCGATCTTCGCATCCATCGTCCTGGCCGATGAGATCAACCGTGCCTCACCGAAAACGCAGTCGGCGTTGCTGGAGGTCATGGAGGAATCGCGGGTGACCGTCGACGGCACGACCCACGAGGCCGGGCGGCCGTTCCTCGTCATCGCGACGCAGAACCCGATCGAGCAGGCCGGAACCTACAAGCTTCCCGAGGCGCAGCTCGACCGCTTCCTGATCAAGACGTCCATCGGATACCCCGACCTCGCGGTCACCGAGAGCATTCTGGCCGGAGCATCCGATCGCAACCCCTCGGCGAAGCTCACCGCCATCATCACCACGAACGCGGTCGCCGACATGGCAGACCTCGGATCCACCGTGCACGTCGAGCCGGCCGTGCTGCGCTACGTGGCCGAACTTGCCGAGGCCACACGTCAGGACGCCGCGATCCGCCTGGGCGTCTCCGTGCGCGGAGCGATCGCCATGATCCGTCTCGCGAAGGTCTGGGCTGCAGCGCAGGGCCGCCACTACGTGCTGCCCGACGACATCAAGCTGCTCGCGCGCCCGACGTGGCAGCACCGCCTGCTGCTGGACGCCGAAGCCGAATTCGCTGGCACCACGCCCGACATCGTCATCGCACGGGTGCTTGACAGTGTGGCGGCCCCGCAGGCACGAACGGTGGCCTGATGACCTCGGAGACGATTCAGGCTTCGCCTGCCCAGACAGATCACGACGCCGGTTGGCGTGACGTCGTGGTCGTCCTCGGCATGCGCGCACTGGAGCGTCTCCGCAAGATCACCGCCGTGTTCCGTCCGCTGGCCTGGGTGCTGATTGCCGCGGCCATCGTCCTGTGGACCGCGGGTCAGCTGCTCGGCTGGTCGGAGCTCGTCATCGCGGCCCTCATCATCGCGCTCACTGTCGCCATCTGCGCGCTCTTCCTGATCGGGCGCACCGAATACGACATCGCGCTCGACCTCGCCCGCACTCGGGTCGTCGTCGGTGAGCGTGCCGTCGGCGCGCTCACCCTCGCCAACCACGGCGACCGCGCCATCCTCCCGTCGCGCGTCGTGCTGCCGGTGGGCGCCGGACGCGGTGAGTTCGGCATTCAGCGACTTGCCCCCGGCGAGGAATCAGAAGAGCTCTTTGCCATTCCCACGCAGAAGCGTGCCGTGGTTCAGGTCGGGCCGGTCAGCATCGTGCGTGGTGACCCCCTCGGACTGTTCGAGCGCGCGCACCCGCGCGACGAGCCGGTCGACCTCTTCGTGCATCCGCGCACGGTCCTTTTCGGCGGGCAGTCGCTCGGGTACCTGCGCGACCTCGAAGGTCTGCCGGCAGCCGACCTCTCCCGAGACGATGTGTCCTTCCACGCGCTCAACGAGTACCAGCCGGGTGATGACCTGCGCCATGTGCACTGGCGTTCCACCGCGCGCACCGGCGTCATGATGGTGCGCCAGTTCGAAGAGACCCGCCGCTCGCACTTCGTGATCGGGCTCTCCCGGTCGACCGGCGACTATATGAGTGATGACGATTTCGAGTTAGCGATCTCGGCGGCCGGGTCCATCGGACTGCGCGCGATCCGCGACTCGCAGCGGGTGGATGTGCGCGTGCAAGGGCGCGCTCTCTCCGCCGGGACGGGCAAGCAGCTGCTCGACTCGCTCTCCGCGCTCGAGTCCAGCAAACCGCGTGAGGGCGGCATCGCCGAACTCGGCGGCATCATCGCGGCGACGATGCCGCTGGCCAGTGTCGTCGTCCTGGTCTGCGGAACCAAGGTCTCCACAGATGAACTTCGTCTTGCCTGCGCACGCGTACCGTTCGGCGCGCGTGTGATCGCCGTGGTCGCAGATACCAGCGCCCCGTCGCCGTCGTTGCGTCGAATCGGGGAAGCGGATGTCGTCACCGTCGGTGACCTGGCACAGGTTCCCCTCGCCCTGCAGAAGGTGCTGGCATGATCGCGCCGGCCTCAGACATCATCCTCCGTCGTTGGGTCCTGGACCTCGGCGCGAGCGCGCTTCTCGTCGCCGTCGCCTTCGTCGGTTTCTGGCCGACCTTCGGTGGACCCAGCTATCTGGGCGCCGCGATCGGCGGCACACTGCTCGGTCTCGGAATCGCGGCCGTGGCCGCCTGGCGCCAGTGGAGCATCCTCGTCATCGCAGGACTGGTCGTCGGGGCGTATTTCGTGTTCGGGGGTGCGCTCGCGCTGCCGCATACGACGATGTTGGGGTTCGTGCCCACGCTCGAAACGCTGCAGAAATTGGCCGTGGGAACGGTGACCTCGTGGAAGCACATGCTGACCACGGTCGCCCCCGTCGGCGCCGCCGACGGCCACCTCATCGTCCCGTTCCTGTTGTGCCTGGTCGTCGCCGTGTGCACGGCATCCTTCGCGCTGCGCCTGACGAGCGTCGCGTGGGCGCTGCTCCCCGTGGCAGCCATGCTCGTGCTCACGATCGCGCTGGGCACACCTGAGCCGGCGTTCCCCGTCGCGCAGGGCCTGCTGCTGGCGGTGCTGGCAATTGCCTGGCTTGCCGTCCGGCAGCTGTGGGCGCCGCACAATGACGCCGTTTCGGTCGGCCAGGTCGACCCGGCGCGTGCCGGTCAGATGCGCCGACGACGCCTCATCGCCGGAGCCGCGGTGCTCGCCGTCGCGAGCGGCGCTGGTGTCGCCGTGAACGCGGTCGCCGCTCCCACCGAGGTCCGCCACGTCTTCCGCGACGTGATCATCCCGCCGTTCAACGTGCGCGACTATCCCAGCCCGCTGCAGAGTTTTCGTAAGCACGTGCGCGATGACGCCAACAAGACGCTGTTCACTGTGCAGGGCCTGCCCAAAGACGCTCGCATCCGCATCGCGACCATGGACCAGTACGACGGCATGGTCTACAACGTCACCGATGGTGGTCCGCACTCCTCGAGCGCATTCACGCAGCTGCGTTCAAATATGTCGCCCGATGCCGAGGGCATTCCGGTGACGCTGCAGATCGAGATCGACAATTACAGCGACGTGTGGGTTCCCGATGCCGGATCCGTCACTGAGATCGACTTCACCGGTGAGCGCGCCGATGCTCTTCGCCGCAGCACCTATTACAACCAGTCGACGGGAACAGCTGTGACGACGTCCCCGCTGACCGCGGGCGACACCTACACCGTGCACACGATCATGCCCGCTGAGCGATCTGACGCGCAGCTCGCCGATGACAAGTTCGGGAAGGTCGCACTGCCGATACAGAGCAACGTTCCAGAGGAGCTCACAAACCTCGCCGGCGAAGCCGTCGCCGCAGCGGAAACACCGATCGAGAAGGTCCGGGCGCTGGAGACGTTCCTCTCCGAGGAGGGCTTCTTCAGCCACGGGCTCGAGGGCGATGTGCTCTCCCGATCCGGACACACCGCGGAGCGTATTTCGAGCCTGGTCGGCGGCGATCAGATGATCGGCGATGACGAGCAGTATGCGGTGACGATGGCGCTGCTCGCCCGCGAGCTCGGAATCCCGGCCCGGGTGGTCCTCGGCTTCTACCCCGAGAAGGAAGATTCCGGAACCGGAGCGTTCTCGGCCAGCGGCAATGACGTGCATGCCTGGGTGGAGATCAACTTCGCGGCCGCCGGTTGGCTCGCCTTCGATCCCACACCGCCCGAGGACCAGATTCCGAACGCGCAGAACACCAAGCCGCGCGCCGACCCGAAACCTCAGGTGCTGCAGCCGCCGCCTCCGCCGCAGGAGCCGGTCGATCTGCCGCCGACGCTGCCGGATGATCGCGAATCCGAAGAAGAGAAGACGGACGTCGCCGGAATCATCGGTCTGATCCTCGCTATCGGCGGGATCTCGCTCGGAGTCATCGCGCTGCTTGCTTCGCCCTTCATCATCATCGGTGCGTGGAAGGCTTCGAGGCGGCGCAGCCGACGAACCGCCGAGCGCAGTGCGGATCGCATTTCCGGCGGCTGGGACGAGCTCACCGATCGCGCGGTCGACTACGGGGCACGGCTCAACTCCGGAGCGACACGAGGCGAGGAGGCGGCTCTCGTGGCTGGCGCACTCGCGGTGCCGACCGTGACGGTCCTGGCTGAGCGGGCGGATGCTGAAGTCTTCGGCCCACGCGAACCGAGCGCTGAGGACGTTGAATCCTTCTGGAAGGAAGTCGACGAGATTGTCGTCGGTGTGGGCCGCGAGGCCGGTTTCTGGAAGCGGATGAAGGCGCGATTGAGCCTGCGCTCACTGCTGGGTGGTTCGTCGCTTTCGCGTGGCGTCCAGGGCCTGAAGGACGCGGCATCCGAGCGCAGACGGCGTGAACCTGGCACCATCAAGAACAATGAACCTGTAGCACCCGAGAGTGAGAAACCATGACACAACTGACGTTTGGCACCGTCGCTCCAACGTCGCGACGTGCCGTGGCATACATCATCGATGCAGTGATCGCCGGCGGCATCGGCATCGTTCTCAGCATCATCCTCTCCATTGCCATGTTCACGGCAGGCAGCCCCGAGGCGATCCTCGGCGTGCTCGCGATCGGCGGGCCGCTGATCAGCCTGGTGCTGCTGGGATGGTTCATCGTTTACACGTTCATGCAGAGCGGCACAGGCTCTATCGGGATGCGTGCGCAGGGTTTGCGCCTGGTCCAGGAAACCGACGGCTCACGACTCGGCTTCGGCCGGACGCTGCTGCGCAACATCATCTTCGGCCTCGCCGCAGCGATCATCGTCGGCTATTTCACGCCGCTGTTCGACAGCTCGGGCCGGTTCCAGGGCTGGCATGACAAGGTCGCCAAGTCGCTGATGATGGATGCCCGCACCGTGACCGCTGCGACCCCCGCCCCGCCGACGGAGGCGATGCCGATCCCGCCGCGTCCGCCCCTGCCGAATGCAGCACCCGCAGCGCCCGCTGCGCCTGTCGCTCCTTTTATGCCCGGCCTGCGGGGTACGCCCGGACTCGCCAGTCCCATCCCGGCACCGGTGGTTGCGCCGCAGCCGGCGGCACCTGCACCGGCACCGGTAGTTGCGCCGCAGACAGCAACGCCAGCAGCGCCAGCACCGCTCGTACAGCCGGCGTCACCCGCCACCGGTGAGGAGACACTGATCGCGTTCGTCCCCGGCATCACGCAGGACGGCCCACCGGCGGCGACCCCGCCGACACCCGCGCAACCGGTCTCGCCGGCACCCGCGCACCCAGCGCCCGCCGACGACCTCGGCGACATCGAGGACACGCGCATCAGCATCCCGGGTCACCGTCTCGTGTTCACCTGGGATGACGGAACCCGCGTGACCGTCTCACGCCGCACACTGTTCGGACGCAACCCCTCGCCGGAGGACGGCGCTGTGGTCGTGCCGGTGCGCGACGAGACCCTCTCGCTGTCGAAGACCCATTTCGAGGCGGCGGCCGAACCCTCCGGCGGATGGATAATGGATCGGCACTCCACGAACGGCACCGTCGTCGTGCGCGACGGCCACCGGATCACGTGCACGCCGGGCGAGCAGACCCCGATCCGGCTGGGCGATGCGATCGAGATCGGTGATCGCATCGTCACCGTCGGCGGCTACGCATGAGCGCCCCGATGATCGTCACAGCCGGAGCCTGGACCCACGCCGGACTGCGTCGCTCGCTGAACGAGGATGCGCTCCTGGCCAGCGCACCGATCTTCGTCGTGGCCGATGGCATGGGCGGACACGAAGCGGGGGAGCGGGCCAGTGCTGCGGTCGTCGCTGAGTTCTCGCGATACATCGGGCGTTCGAGCCTTGTCCTCGACGATGTGCTCGAAGCCCTCAGCCGGTCACGAGACGCCGTAGAGGCGCTGTCGGACTCAGCGATGGGACGAGCCGGCACCACTCTCAGCGGAGTGGTTCTCGCCGATGTTGACGGAATGGGGTACTGGCTGACTCTCAACATCGGAGACTCCCGAACCTACCGTCTGGCAGACGGTGAGCTGGAGCAGATCAGCGTTGATCACTCCGTCGTTCAGGAGCTCATCGAGTCGGGAGAGCTCGACTCGGAGCAGGCGGCCAGCGATACTCGCCGAAACATCATCACCCGGGCTATCGGCGCCGGAAGTGCGGGAGAGGCAGACTTCTGGTTGTTCCCGGCTGAGGCGGGGGATCGGATGCTGGTCTGCTCTGACGGTCTGTCCTCAGAGGTGCCTGATACCCGAATTCGTGAGATCCTCACGGTGGAATCCGACCCGCAGACCGCTGCCGCGGCACTTGTCGCCGAGGCGGTCAGCGCTGGCGGCCGCGACAACATCACCGTCGTGGTCGTGGACGCCGTCTCCGTCGCATCCCGCCCTGGCGTTCAGATGCGCGACGACAATATCGATGAGAACACTCGGCCTCGCGAGGCCTTCGCAGGAGGGATCGACTGATGCAGACGAACTACCAAGCAGGCCAGTGGTACGTGCTGGTTGCGCCGGGCTCTCTCATCGCGCTGTCTCCGGATGCCTCGACGGAACTTGTCACGCGCATCTGGGAACGGCAGCAGGACTCGATCGATCTCGCCGCGGTGATCGACACGCTCACCGATGATGCGGCAGGGTCGTTCGCCGCGATGCAACCGTTCGCCGCCGTCGTGCTGGAAGGTCCGGATGCCAGAATCGCGGTACGCGGCGACGTGACCGTGGAGGTCACCGGACCACAAGGTGCCGAGAGCTTCACGGGAGCGAACGTCACCACCTGGAGCGAACGCTTTGTCGAGAACGCGGCCCGGATCTCCGTGAGCGTCAACGGCAGCGAATCCGGCGTCGACCTTCCGATTATCGGCGGCATCGTGCGCGCGGCGCGTGCCAGCGCCGAGATCGAGCCGGCTGATGTCGAGATTCCGGATGCTGCGCCCGCCGTCGCTTCGATTGAGGAAGCAGTCGTCGCGGAGCCTATCGCGGAGGAGCCGGTCGAGGAGCCCGCTGCTGAGCCGGCCGAGGAACCCGTCGAGGAGCCCGTCGTCGAGGAGGAGCCTGCCGTCGAGGAGGCGCCTGCCCCGGCGGAGCCGGCACCCGAGACAGCGCCGCAGCCCATCGATGACGCCGTTGACGGCGCGACCCTGGTGCCGACCGAGCCTACCGAGCAGGCCCACACGTCAGACATCGATGAGTTCGAGCAGCTGTTCGGGCAGACGGTCGCCTCGCGGCCAGCGCCCGCCCCGCCGGCCCCTCCTGCTCCGCCCGCACTCCCGGCCCCTGGCGCCGGTGATCACGACGGTGCGACGATCTCGTCGGCTCAGGCTCGCGCGCTCCGCCAGACCGAACCGGCCGTCGACCCGGATGCCCCCACTGCGGTGCTTCCCGTGGTGCCGAGCGCGCAGGGACGTGTGCGGGTGTCTACGGGCCAGCAGGTCACACTCGATCGCACGGTGATCATCGGTCGTAAGCCCCGGTCCACGCGTGCATCCGGTGCTGATCTGCCGCATTTGGTCGCCGTGGAGAGCCCGCAGCAGGACATTTCGCGCAGCCATCTCGAGATCCGCCCCGAGGGCGACACCGTCGTGGTCGTCGACCTGCACACCACGAACGGATCGACACTGCTGCGTCCGGGCGTCGATCCGCTGCGCCTGCACCCGGGTGAGCAGACCCTTGTGCTCTCCGGCGATGTGGTCGATCTCGGCGATGGCGTGACGGTCACGTTCGAGGACCTTCCGTGAGCAGACCCCCCTCGCCGCCGCCGGAGCTTCCCGGCTTCACCTATGTGGAACCGCTCGGCACCGGTGGCTTCGCGGACGTCTTCCTCTACGAGCAGCAGATGCCCAAGCGCCGCGTCGCGGTGAAGGTCCTGCTGGCCGATCGGCTCTCCAGCGGCGCCGCGCAGGAGTTCGCCGACGAGGCGAACGTGATGGCGATGCTGTCGACGCATCCGGCAATCGTGACGATCTATCAGGCCGGGGTTGCCGGCGACGGCCGCCCCTATCTCGTGATGGAGTACTGCCCGCGCCCGAATCTGCAGGTCCGTGCCCGCAAGGAACCGTTCTCGGTCGCCGAGGCACTGCGCGTCGGCATCCAGGTCGCCGGTGCCGTTGAGACCGCGCACCGCGCGGGAGTGCTGCACCGCGACATCAAACCGGCGAACATCCTCGTCACCGCATACAACCGTCCGGCGCTGACGGACTTCGGTATCGCTTCGACCACCGGCGCAGTATCGGAGTCGACCGGGATGTCGATTCCGTGGTCACCCCCGGAGTTCTTTGCAGACCCGCCGGTGAGTGGCCCGCGCTCGGACGTGTTCGCGCTGGGTGCGACGCTGTACACCCTGCTCGCCGGGCGCTCGCCGTTCGAGCGGCCAGGAGAGCGCAACTCCGGTGCCGATCTGATCGAGCGCATCGAACGGGCACCGCTGCCGTCGCTGGCGCGACCGGACTCGCCGGCGAGCCTGCAGCAGGCGATCGAGCGAGCCATGTCGAAGAACTCCGATGCGCGCTACCCCAGCGCCGTCGCATTCGCGCGAGCACTGCAGAAGGTGCAGATCGAACTGAGCCATTCGGTGACTCCGATCGACATCATCGATGATCACCCGGTCGCCGAAGATCTCGAAGACGAGGCCGATGGCCTGACTCGCGTGCGTGACATCGTCAACATCGAGCCGGATGCTGGCGCGACGCGGCCCTCGGCCACAACGCGCCCGCTCACCACCCCCGAGCCTGCCCGCACTGTCGTCCCCTCTCCCCGGTTCGACCCGGCACCGCAGACCACCGATTACGCTCCGATCGAGGAGACGGTGTTGCGCCCGACGGCTCCCGCTGCCGCCCCGGCGGCTGCGCCCGTCGATGACGACCCGACGATCATGCGCCCACCGCGCACGCTCTCGCCCGATGCCGACGCACCGGTCGCCCCGGTCACCGAACCCGCCACAGCGCCACCTGCTCGGCGGCGACTGGGCGCGGGGGCGTGGGTCGCGCTCGCCGCAACTGCTGTCGTGCTTGTGGGCGCGACGGTCGTCGGCGTCACGATGCTCTCCGGCGGCGAGAAGCCCGAGCCGATCGCCACCCAGGATGAGGTCGTCCCGCAAGACCCGATCTCGGCGGCCGTCCCCGACGTGGACGATCTCTCCGGTACCCGAGACGGCACGGCGATCACATTCTCCTGGACCAACCCGGCCGCCGAAGACGGCGACTCGTACCTCTGGAGCACGGTCGATCTCGCCGGTGCCAGCAAACCCGCGGCCACGGATGAGACGTCGGTGACGTTCGAGGGATCGGCAACCGGACAGGTGTGCATCGACGTACTGCTTCGTCGCAGCGACGGGCGCGCATCGGAACCGGTGCGGGGGTGCGTTGAATGACGACGCCCGGTGAACGCGAGGCGGCAGCCCCCACCTCGATCTGGGAGATCGACGACAAGCCCGAGCAGATTGAGGGGCTCGACGCCGAAGGACGTCCTGACCCCGCCTATGCTGCCTCGCTCGGCCTGCTGCGCGCCCCGTTCGGACGCCGTGCCCTGGCCTTCGTATGCGATGTGGGCTTCTGGACCATCGCACAGCTGCCGCTGTGGCTCGGCGCCGTGCCCCTGCTTCTGAAGCTGGCCACCGGATCAATCTCACCCTACGGGTTCATCAACCATCCGAGTTTCGTGCTCGCCATCGTGATGACAGCAGCGACGGTAGGAATCACCCTGGCGCTCAGTATCGTCCAGTTGGCTCTGCACGGACGCAGAGGGCTCACGATCGGCAAGTCCATCGTCGGCATCCGAAGCATCAACGTGAAGACTCTCGAGCGTCCGGGCATCGGCGCCGTACTGCTGCGCTACCTGATCGTCGGAGCATCCGGCATCGTGCCCCTGCTGGGACCCGTCCTGTTCTTGGCCTCGCCCACGTTCGACCCGGACGGCCGTGGTCGCGGACTGCACGACAGGGCAACGGGAGTCTGGCTCGTGGATGTCAGGCGCGGCCTCAACCCCTACGACGACAAACGGATGCGCGTTGCGCGCAAGGTCGTCACAGCCGAACCCGCCCCGGAGCGCTCCGCGCTTCCCTCCCTCGCTACCCCGCGGGACCCGGCTGCGCAGCCGGAGTACCGACCAGGCACCCGGACCAGCGCCGGAGTGATCGGGATAGCGCGCACGCACACGACCCCCGAACCGGCACCACAGGCACAGCCCCAGCCGGCCCCGACTCCTGCTCCGGCCCCGCAGCCCCAGCCGGCCCGGCAGCCGACGCCCGCTCCGGCCCCCGCTTCCGCAGTGCCGAACCCTTCGCGTTTCGCGCTTCGCCTCGATACCGGCGAGAGAATCTCGGTTTCGGCCGCGATTCTGCTCGGGCGCAATCCGGATGCCGCGGAGCATCCCGGAGCGCACCCGATCCCGCTGCCCGATGACAGCAAGTCGATCTCGAAGACTCACCTGCTTGTGCGCCCCATCGACATCGGGCTGGAGGTCATCGATTGCCACTCCACGAACGGCTCCGGGTTGATCCGCGACGGTGTGGAATACGCACTCACGCCGGGGGCTCCCGTGGTGACGGTGCCCGGCGACACAATCCGATTCGGCGATCGCATCGCCGTAGTTCTGAACGGAACCGAGGAACAGTCATGAGGCTGAAGCTGACACTGCACCGGCAGGGCGCTGACGCGGTCGACATCGTGATCACGACAGATTCGACGGCCACGACCGGAGATGTCGCCCGTCATATCGCCGCAGCTGATCCCACGCGTTCGACCCCGGTCGCTGATGGTGATGTGCTCACCCTCGCGGTCGCACCTCCGACCGGGGATCGGTTCGTCGCGCTGCAGCCGGACGTTCCGATCGGCGAAGCGCCGATCGGCTCGGGGTTCGTGGCATCCATCCTCAACTACGGACCCGACCATGTCTCGACCGGACAGCGCGAGATCGTCGGCGTGCTGCGCGCCACGGCCGGCCCGCTCGCCGGCCAGGAGTTCCCGATCGGATCCGGCCAGGTGATCGTCGGACGCGACGCATTGGCGGATGTCGTGCTCGCGGACCCGATGGTCTCGAAGCGCCATGCCCGACTCGAGGTCGGCCAGCACATCGAGGTCATTGACCTCAACTCAGCCAACGGCGTGCTCGTCGACGGCGTCGCCGTGCCGCGCGTTCGGTTGGAAGACGGGGAGCCGTTCGTCATCGGTGCAACGACACTGGTGCTGCATCTCGCTCGATCCTTCGACGGCACCGCCGACGAAGAACCGATCATCGAACGCGGCAGCGGGCTGATGTTCAACCGCAGCCCGCGCGTCGAGGTGCGCTACCCGGGAACGCTCTTCAAAGCGCCTCGGCTGCCCACCGAGAAACTCGGCAAGCTCTTCCCCTGGCCCATCCTGATCACGCCGATCCTCATGGGCCTCGCGCTCTACATCCTGAACGAGAATCCGCGTTCGCTGCTCATGATCGGTATGACGCCGCTGATGGCGCTGGGCAATATCATCAACCAGTCGCGGCAGTCCAAGCGGGCTTCCAACCACGAGTTCCTGCTGTTCGAGCGGCAATACGAGCAGCTTGAAGAGGACTTCTTCCGCGGTAAACCGGAGGAAGAGCAGGCACGCAACGCCGAAGTCCCGCCGGTCGCGGAAGTCTTCGACCACGCGATGCGCCTGGGACCGATGCTGTGGACCAGACGTCCCGAGCACTGGAACTTCCTCGGTCTGCGCCTGGGCAGCTGCCGTCTGCCAGCCCGCAACTCGATCGCTGAAAACGAGACTCCCGAGGGCCTGCCCGAGTTCATCGAGAGGATCGAACGCCTGCAGGAGCGCTATTCGTTCGTCGACGATGTGCCGGTGTTCGAGCTGCTCGCCGATGCTGGCTCCGTCGGCATCGCCGGCCCGCAGGGCCTTGCCGCCGACGCGATGCGGGGAATCGCTGTGCAGCTGTTTGGGCTGCATGCGCCGAACGATCTGGTCGCCGTCGCCTTCGCCGATTCCACATGGACCGCTGAGCTGGACTGGCTCAAATGGATGCCGCACACCTCGAGCGAACGCAGCCCGTTCCGTGGCGTGGCGCTCGCGGACTCGGCACCCACTGGCGCTGCACTGCTGAGCACGCTCGAAGAGTATGTGCAGCGGGCGAGCGCCGGAGGAGGAGACAGCGGAGAACCGCGCGGACCCTTCAAAGACGACTGGAACCCGCTGCTGTACGGCACGGATGTCGCGCGTGCGGCAACCGACCACAAGAAGACCCCACCGGTATCGGTCATCGTCTTCGTCAGCAATGACGCACCCGTCGATCGCGGCCGGCTCACCGATGTCCTCGATCGCGGTGCCGACTACGGTGTGCACGCGGTGTTCGTATCGCCGACGGTCGAATCGCTCCCGGCCGTCTGCCGCAGCTACATTGACGTCACCACCGGCCTCGAAGACGCGCAGGTGGGTCTGGTGCGTACCGGCGACCACTTCGAGCACGTGCAGGTTGAAGGTGTCTCCAACGCCTACATGGATATGCTGGCGCGTCGCATGGCTCCGGTGGTGGATGCCAGCACCGTGGTGCATGACGCCTCTGACATTCCGAGCTCCGTGATGTTCCTGCAGCTCGTCGACCCCGCGATCGCCGAAGACCCCCAGGTCGTGATCGAACGGTGGCGTCAGAACAACACGATCGTCGATCGATCGCCGGCGTCGCGACCGAGGCTGAAGAAGACGGGCACGCTCCGCGCCATCATCGGGCAGGGCCCCAGCGACGCGATGGCGCTGGATCTGCGCACCCACGGGCCGCACGCCCTGGTCGGCGGCACCACCGGCGCGGGAAAGAGCGAGTTCCTGCAGGCCTGGGTACTCGGCATGGCCGCGGCCCACAGCCCCGACCGGGTGACGTTCCTGTTCGTCGACTACAAGGGTGGCTCGGCGTTCGCCGATTGCGTGGACCTGCCGCACTGCGTGGGACTCGTCACCGACCTCAGCCCACACCTCGTGCGCCGTGCGCTGACGAGCCTCCGCGCTGAGCTGCAGCATCGAGAGCATCTCCTGAACCGCAAAAAGGCCAAGGATCTGCTCGAACTCGAAAAACGTCAAGACCCGGAGTGCCCCCCGGCACTCGTGCTGGTGATCGACGAATTCGCCGCGCTCGCCTCAGAGATGCCGGACTTCGTCGATGGCGTCGTGGACATCGCGCAGCGCGGTCGCTCCCTCGGCATCCACCTCATCATGGCGACCCAGCGCCCTGCCGGCGTTATCAAAGACAACCTGCGGGCGAACACGAACCTGCGCATCGCACTGCGCATGGCCGATGAGGCCGACTCCCGAGATGTCGTCGACGATCCCGTGGCGGCAACATTCTCGGCATCGATTCCCGGCCGTGCGATCGCGAAGACCGGCCCTGGCCGACTGGTTCCCTTCCAATCCGCGTACGCGGGAGGGTGGACCGGTGAGGACGAGACCGCGGCGGCCGACGTGCGCGTTGCGGAGCTGCGATTCGGATCCAGCGCGGAGTGGGAAGCCGAACGCTCCGCGGACGCGGAGACGCACGAGGAGGACCTCGGCCCGAACGACCAGAAGCGGATCGTGTCGACGCTCGTCAGCGCGAGCGAGGTCGCAGGGCTCATCCGGCCGCGTCGTCCCTGGCTTGATGATCTCGCGACGGTGGTCGACCTGCACGATCTTCCCAACGATGGCGATACGCGCATCCCGATCGCCCAGATGGACGTGCCGGAGAAACAGCTGCAAGAGGCAGCGGTGTTCGTGCCAGACCGAGACGGATCGATGGTGGTCTACGGAACGTCCGGCTCGGGAAAATCCACGCTGTTGAAGACGATCGCCACTGCCGCGGGCATGCAGCCGGATCGCGGGCGCGTCCAGGTGTACTGCCTCGACTTCGCCGCGGGGGCGCTGGGGGCGCTGGCCGCGCTTCCGCACGTCGGATCGGTCGTCGACGGCACCGATGTCGAGCGGATTCAGCGACTGCTGCGCACGCTCGATCGGGAATTGGATCGCCGCTCAGCTGCGTTCTCATCGGCCAGCGCGGCATCCGTTCAGGAATATCGCGAGATCGCCGACCCGAACATGCCGCGCATTCTGCTGCTCATCGATAACTATCCCGAGTTCAAGAAGGACTGGGAGTACGCCCCGGGGCGCGGCCCGTTCTACCGTACGTTTATGCGGATCCTCGGCGAGGGACGCACGCTCGGTGTGCACATCGTGCTGACGGCCGACCGCGGAACCGCGGTGCCCAGCGCCGTCGCGTCGAACATCTCGCGCCGGGTGGTGCTGCGTCTGGGGGACCCCAGCCAGTACATGCTGTTGAACGCTCCGCGGGACATCCTCGATGAGCAATCTGCGCCTGGACGCGCGATCATTGACGGTCACGAGGCGCAGATCGCCGTTCTCGGCGGCACGACCAACGTGGTCGAGCAGACGAAGGCGCTGGCTGCTCTGTCCGAGAGTCTGCGCGAGCGGGGCGTGCGCGACCTTCCCGAGGTCGGGGCGCTGCCGACAATGGTTCCGGTCGCCGATATGCCGGCGATGGTGGATGGGATGCCGGTGTTCGGCGTCGCAGACGACACGCTCGCGCCGCGCGGATTCGAACCAGTCGGTTCCTTCGTTGTCGCAGGACCGCCGTCATCCGGCAGGACGAACGCGCTGAAGGCACTGGTGGTGGCGATGGAGCGGTTCGATCCGAACGTGCGGATGTACCACTTCGGCAGTCGACGCTCGCAGCTGAAGGACTTCCGACCGTGGGTGCGTAGCGCCATTCGTCCCGAGGACGAGAAGGACCTGGCAACAGAGCTGACAGAGCTCATCACCGCGGACTCGGACGAGGGGCGCATCATGGTCGTCATCGAGGACATGCCGCACGTCGCGGATGGACCGGCAGACCGGCCGATGCGCACGATGCTTCAGGCGATAAACAACAGCGATCATCTGCTGATCGGTGACGCTGAGATCAGCCGCGCCAGCGGTGGCATCGGCGTGCTCGGCGAATGGAAGGCGGGACGGCAGGGCATCGTCCTCAAACCAGACACCTACGATGGCGAGTCGATCTTCAAGACGCCGTTCGGGAGAGTCAAGCGTTCGGAGTTCCCGGCCGGTCGAGGCATCTTCGTGCAGGCGGGACGGATGACCACCATGCAGATGCCATTCGTCGCGGATGCCGCGATGGGCACAAGTTCCATGGGTACCGCTCCCCGTTTGCGAGATCGGAATCGTTAACTAGTCTCGATTACGAGGCCGCAGGGGCCCGAAGACCACGAACGCGGAAGGCAGTTCTCATGGCACATGATTTCGGTGCAACATACAGCGAGATGGAGGGCGCAGCCCAGCGCCTGCGCGACGGACGCACCACCATCTCCGACACGCTGAAGGAACTCCAGGGCATCATCGACGACCTCGTCCAGGACGGGTTCAAGACTGAGAATGCCTCTGAGGCCTACTCGACGTCGTACGAAGAGCTCACCACCTCGCTCGACGACGCATCCGAGGCAGTGAACGACATGGCCACCGCCCTCGACAAGATGGCAGACGTCATCCGCGACACTGACGGATCGATGGCCGGCGGCGGTTCCTAAGCCTTCGCAGTTGCCAGAGGCCGTGAGGCCAGTCCGGGGGGACTGGCCTCACGGCCTCTGCTTTATCCTTCATCTGACTTGTACAAACGACGGCGAATAGAATCGGGAACATGAGCGGAGCACAGAGCTACTGGTACAACCTGTCCACTCAGTCGGTGGTGCGCGCTGACGAACGACCCTCCGAAGACACGTTGGGGCCGTTCGCCACAGCCGATGAAGCGCAGGATTCGCCTGCGGTGCTCTTGGAATACGCTCGTGCCTGGCTGGAAAGCGACGAGAGCGAGCCGTATCGCGCCTTGGCTGAGGAAAACCCAGACGACCTCGATTACGCGTGATCGACGCGGAATGAGAGGCAGGCACGGCGCGGCGGCGCTTCTCGCCGTTTCGCTCGCGATCGGGCTGACTGCGTGCACACCGGCGCTGCCGGAATCAGTCATCCCGGGCACTGAGGTCACCGTCGGGTGGAGCGGCGAATTTACCTCGTTCAATGCGCAGGCTTCGCCGACGTTAGGCAATCGTGACATCGCCCAGGCGATTCGCGGCGATTTCGGTGATGTCATCGACGGCGAGTTCGTCGCGGACGAGGGCTTCGGCACGCTCGCGATCGTCAGCGAGGACCCGTTCACCGTGCGCTATGACCTGACAGAGCCGGTGTGGTCCGACAGCATCCCGCTCGACGCCGCCGATCTCCTGCTCGGGTGGGCCGGGGCATCCGGATATTTTGAGCCGCCGAGCGCAGACGTGGGCGGCGCGGAACAGGCAGTCCCTCTCACGGTGCCCCGGATCGATGAGTTCGCCCGTTCCATCGACGTGACCTTCCCGCAACCGGTGATGCAGTGGCAACAGGCCGTTTCCGTGCCTGTTCCCGCACATGTGGTCGGCCAGCGCGCCTTCGGTCTCAGTGACGCGATGGAGGCGAAGCAGGCTGTCATCGAAGCGATCCAGACAGGCGATGCGGACTCTCTGGCGGCTATCGCGGCAGTCTGGATTGAAGACTTCACCGTCGCCGGCGA
This sequence comes from Microbacterium sp. A94, assembly GCF_051842855.1. Taxonomy (NCBI): domain Bacteria; kingdom Bacillati; phylum Actinomycetota; class Actinomycetes; order Micrococcales; family Microbacteriaceae; genus Microbacterium; species Microbacterium sp. A94. Next base: position 114,703 of record NZ_JBPXMU010000003.1, read on the forward strand.
CGGTTCGACCCCCGAGGATGTGCTCCTATCCAGCGGGCCGTATGTCGTGGATGAGATCGAGGCATCGGATGCCGGGCAGAGCGTGACGCTTGTACCGAATCCTTCGTACCGGGGGATCTCCACCTCGCAGGTCGCGCGCATCGGTCTGGTTCCGGCCGGTGATGCACCTCTTGCGGCGATCGGAGACACGCTCGACATCGCTCAGGTTGCACCCAGCGCGGCCAACCGCGAGACGGTGCGCGAACTGGAGCGCACCGATCGAGCCGTCGACATCTCGCACGACGGCACCGTCTGGGCGATGCTCCTGGACCCGGCAGGGCTCTTCAGCCAACACGCGACACGCACCGCGTTCTTGCACGCCGTGCCGATACGGGTGGTGAGCGACGGCGGCGCGGGGCCGTGGACCTCTGCATACACGGGAACGACCTCGATGGTATCGGCGCCGGGATCGCGCACCTACGACATCGTGAACGAGGACTCAGGCTTTTCCGAGACGCTGGGAACGCCGGGGGAAGATCCTGCTCTGGAACGCGAATCAGCCGGGTTTGCCGCCGGCACCGCCGTCTGCGTGCTCTACGACCGAGGAAGCGAGTTCGCGGGTGGCGCGTTCACCGCGCTGCGAGAGGCAGCCAGCGAGTTTGGATGGAGCATCGCCGACTGCGGCAGCGACGATATCGACGGCGCGTTGGAGCAGGGCAACTGGAACGCCGCGATCGTTCGGGTGCCCGTGCCTGACTCGCCGGATCAGATCGCCGCGCAGTGGGGCACTCAGGGCGGAGCATCCATCACGGGGGACGCTTCACCAGAGCGGGATGCCCTGATCGCTCGGCTCGCCCAGACCACCGACGTCTATGAGGCACGTGACGTGACTGCGCAGATCGAGGCGAGCATCGTGCAGTCGGCTGTTGCGTTGCCGATCGCCATGAATCCGCGCCTGACGATCGTTGACCGCGATGTGACGGGCGTCACGCCGAGAAGCGGAACGGATGCATCACTGACCCACGCCCTGACGCAATGGACAGCGGCTCCGTGACTGCGCGATGGGGTGCGCTCCCCATCGCGACGGACCGATCCGGACGCATAGAGTCTTGTCTGGAGGTTGTGCCGTGGGGATGATGTTGCCGAATGAGCTCATCTGGGTGATGGAGAAGCTCGGATTTGAGTGGCCGGATATTGACGAGGACGAACTGCGCCGCGGCGCGGAGATCGTCCGAGTGTTCCGCGACGATCTCGAAGCGAAGATCGTGACGATGGACCGGAAAGTCAACGGCGACCTCGCGCTCGCGATGCGTGGCCAGGCGGGACCGGCGTACGTCTCGGCGTGGAACGTGAACCGCTCGCAGAACCTGCAGAAGCTTCTGGACGTTCTCGGTCCAGTGCCGGTGGCGACCGGGATCGCTTCCGATGCGGTGTTCGCGCTGAAGATGAAGGTGATCGTCGACGTCACAACGACGATGATTTCCCTGGTGGCCATGCTGACCAATCCTGTTACGGCTCTGGGTGCGGGCCCGATGCTGTTGTTCAAGAAGAAGCTGCTGAACGCCGCCGTGGATATCGCGGTCGAGCAGCTGTTGAATCAGCTTCTGCCGATGGCGATCGAACCGTTGATGCAGGAATTGCCCGCCATCGTGATGGCAGCACTGGATGCGCCGATCGTCGAGGCTGTCGCGGGAGACCCCGATGAGTTCTACGCCGACCTGCAGGCGCTGGAGTCCGCGGAAGGCGAGATGGAACAGCACGCGGCAGACGTGGAGACGCTGACCGAACTCTTGATCGCGGATCTCTCGAGCCTGAACATCACGGGGGACTGACAGATGAAAGCAAAAGCAGCTATCAGGGCACTGACGGATGCGGTCGACGGTGTTCCGATCCACGTGCGGCAACTCGCCGAGATGTTCCGCAAACACGGACAGAAGCAGAATCGCAATAACAGCGACGTCCAGAACCTGGACTCTGCGGATATGACGCATCCGCTTCAGACCGGCTGGAAGAACGACGGCACGTGGGAGCCCGACGAGATCGTCGCTTGGAACAAAGGTGAACGACCCGAGCCGGAGGATTACCTCGACGCGGACTACATAAAGCAGCATCTCGGTCAGTTCGAGAATGGTGGAACGCACATCTACAGGACGGGTTCCCTCGAGGGCTACGGGCCGGGGAACAACATGGCGGCCGATGGCAGCAACACGACCTACGTGTTCCCGACGGATCAGCTGCGCGACCTCATGCAACAGGCTAAAACCCCGACCGAACTCGCCCAAGCACTGGGGCTGCCGGAGAACTTCTTTGCCGGTGGCGACATCGAACTGCGCGACTTCGCCCCGCACGAACTCGATGGCCTGCGAATGCCGTCCGGCAATGAGGGCGGTACGGATCCCGACAAGTGGATTCCGGGCGGCTACCTGCCGAGCGGCATCCCCGAGGCCGTCATCGATATTCCAGACTTCGCGAAGGGCACGAATAACGGGATCTACAACCCGGGTGAATGGCCCGGAAGCCCGCGACCGTTTAGCCTTTAGCGATGAGTAAGCAGATGGGCCCTGACATGGACCTCGGGCGTGACGCGGTATCGTCCTTCGGTTCGGCATCGCTGACAGCTGGCGCGCTCTTGCCGTACGAGGGGCGCACGCTGCTGACACGCTCGGATGGGCTCCCGCCGGCCGTGCTCGAAGCGGAGCACGACGGTTGGGCGTCTCAGAACAATCCGATTCTTGTGCGCGGGCGAGCCAAGCTGCTGCCGCTTGCGTGGCGCGGTGATCCGCGTGGCGGGCACGGTTCTGGCGTCGCGTCGGAGGAGATCGCCGCGTTCGCGTCTCAGATGCAGGCGGCAGGTCTGTATTGGGCGGGGAACTGGAGAGTTCTTGACCTCAGCGATCGACGGAACGACAGCATCGGATCGTACACCGCGGCGCTTCGCGCGGCTGGGGCCACCCACGTGGACTGTTGGACGTACTCGGAGAAGATCGGTCTCGCGCTCGTGTGGGCCGGAGCCGAGGAAGAAGGCACGATGTCGCTGGCACTGCACATCGTTCCAGCTGGTTGGGTGTCTGAGTCTCGCGTCACGAAAGCGGTTCGGGGCATCGACGTACGGTGGTCCTGGTCGGAGGTCGTCGACCTGTATGCGGCCCGGATCCAGGCGGGGCATCTCAGCCCACCCGATAACCTGACAAAAGCAGACCAAGAGGGGCACAACTGATGACTGGCGCGTTCGGAAACATCGGAGTGAAAGTAATGCCACGCATCTATGGTGCGAGCGAACTCGGGGTGCTGTCGATCACGGCTCCCGGTGACGCTCATCCTCGCGTGGAGTACGTCGGCGGCGAGCTCTTCGTCGGGCTAGATGCAGTCGGCAGCGATGCAGCGATCACCCGGGGGCAGGCAGAGGAATGGTCGCACCCGTTCAGCGATGCGGTGGCGGAGGCATCTTCGAGCGCGCCGATCCCGGAGCCCGTGGAGGGAGTGCGCGTGGTCGACGATGAGGCGCTGGCAGCATCCCTGCTTGTCGACCCCTCGCTGCTGGCTGTGGCGTCGCCCGTGGATGCTCCAGTCGTGCTCGTGCTGTCACGCGACCGGTTGGTGATCGTCTGCTCGGACGACGAAGCCGGCATCGCACGTGTCTTAGACCTGGCTGAGGAGCTGTACGAAGCGGGTGGTCCGCTCGTCAGTGGCCACCCGATTGTTCTCGTTGACGGTGCGTGGGCGCCGTTCCCCTGGCGTGAGAGGTTCCCTGCGCTGGAGATGCGTATCCAGCGGGTGCTTCGCCTGTTCAGCGTGCGCGCCTATGAAGCACAGTCGGTCGCGCTGAAGCGCCCGGACGTTCATCTCGCCGATCCCAAGATTCAAGTGCTCGAAACAGGGGTCACGACGACGTTTGCCGCCTGGCCGAAGGGAACAGCGACCTTGCTCCCCGTCGTCGATAACGTCATCATCGCCGACAGTGCCGCTGACGGAACGAAGCTCAGCGTGACGACGATGAAGGAGTTCCTCGACGCGGCGGGAGACGTCGTCATCCGCACCGGTTTGTCGCCGCTGCGCTACTTCGTTCCCGGTGAGGCTCCGAACGCAACGGCCCAGTAACTCTCGGTTCCTGTCGCCATGGGAAGCAGTACCCATGGCGGAGTTGGACTGCTGCGAATAACGTCGTCCGCGGAGGTCTTGCCGTGGGAATGATGTTGCCGAATGAGCTCATCTGGGTGATGGAGAAGCTCGGATTCGAGTGGCCGGATATCGATGAGGATGAGCTGCGGCGAGGCAGCGAGATGATCCGTGTATTCCACGGCGACCTGGAGACGAAGATCCAGGCCGTGGACCGCAAGGTCAATGGCGACCTCGCGCTCGCGTTGCGCGGACAGGCAGGTCCCGCGTATGTGAGCGCGTGGAACACGAACCGTTCGCAGAACCTGCAGAAGCTGTTGGATCTGCTCGGCCCCGTGCCGACCGGCATGGATATTGCAGCAGACGTCGTCTTCGGGTTGAAGGGAAAGGTGATCTTCGACGTATCGACGACGCTGATGGTGTTGATACCGATGTTGACCAATCCGCTTACGGCACTGGGCGCCGGCCCGATGCTACTTCTCAAGAAGAAGCTGCTCAACGCCGCGGTCGACATTGCGATCGAACAGGTTCTGATTCAGATTCTCCCGATGGTTGTCGAGCCGTTGGCGGAGCACATTCCTGCGGCGATCTCTGCGGCGCTGGATGCCCCGTTGGTCGAGTCGGTCGTCGGAGACTCGGACGAGTTCTACGCCGACCTGCAGGCTCTCGAGCAAGCAGAGGGCGAACTGGAACTGCACGCCACCGACATCGATACGTTGACGGACCAGCTGACGGCAGACCTTTCGACCCTCAGCATCACAGGAGACTGATTATGGGAAACATCAAAAGAGATGCCATTATCCCGATCGTCAGATCGCTGGATGACATGCCGGTTCACGTGCGTCAGCTCGCTGGTTTGTTCCGCGGCCAGGGGTCGCGACTCAAGCGCAACAAGGGCTCCGTCAACGACATCGATCGCTATGACAACGGCGTCGTCACGACCCGCGGGCGCAACACCAAGGCAACGCACTTTGGCGAGAATGGGCGACCCATCTCGGAACGCGGCACGATCACCGAGCTCCCTGATAGCTCGCCACGCGGAGACAACGCAACGAACATCGGGCGAGAGGGGAAGCCTGGCGACCAGGGCGGACACCTGGGCGCGCATCGCTTCTTCGGTGATTCCCCGGATGAGGGCATCGTTCCACAAGCGGCGAATCTCAATCTCAGCGCGTGGAAGACGATGGAAAACGAGTGGGCCGACTGGGTTGGAAAGGGTTACGAAGTCAACTACACCATCGACATCACTCCGCCGGGAGCGAGACGTCCTGATAGTTTTGAGGTCGAGTACACCGTCAGAAATCCTTCCACCGGTGAGGTCATTCATCGCGATTGGCCGGAATTCGCCAACGTCGCCGGCCAGATCTTTGACCGCGTTCGACCGGAAGGCATGCCGAACCTGTGACCGGACCGACAAGGAGCGCCATGCCCAATGATGATGCGATATCCAGTCTGATCAGAGGCCTGATCGAGCACATGAGCGGTGCCGGTGAGGGCTGGGAATCATTGGCGATGGTCATCAACTTCGACGGCGACAGATTCGCCGGCACCCACGGCTACACCTACTCGCCGAGCGGCGAGATCGCTGCGGTTGCTTCGCGTCCCTCGGCCGTCAGGCCTCTGGTGAACGCCTACGCCGAAAGCTATTACAAGCCGGGTGAGGCATTGCCGGTGAAGATCCTCGTGCAGTTCGACCGGACCAACGGTGAGTACGAGGTCACGTTCGAGGACAGCGACACGAGCCGCTGGAAGGTGACCCCGCAGAACTACCAGGAGATCCGCGAGGAACTGCGCCCGAAGCTCGACTGAGACGGCGCGCTCCCTCGGCATGCCTTCTTCGTAGGCCGTATCCCCTCGACGTGGCAGGATGAAGCCGAGGGGGGTTGTTACGTGACTGATGTCGAAGGTGAAGTGGACGTTGACGCGATCACGACGAAGAGTCCATCGCTGTTGCGTCTGGAGTTTGCCGGCGAGTGGCATGAGCTGAGCACGGGAGAGTCGTTCATTATCGGTCGCGAAGGCGATCTGGAGATCGACGACAACCCGTACCTGCACCGCCACTTTCTCGAACTGCAGCACCACGACGGGCTCTGGTGGTTGGCGAATGTTGGCATGCGACTTGCCGCGACCGTTTCCAGTGCCGGTGGTGCCGTGCAATCCTGGCTCTCGCCGGGGGCGCGGATGCCGCTCGTCTTCGAGCGCAGCGTGATCGTATTCACCGCGGGGCCGGTGACGTACGAGTTGAGCCTGCACACCGAGCAGGCACCGTATGAGGTGACTCGGCAGGTGGAAGCGACGATGAGCGGCGAAACCACCGTCATGCCGGCGCGATTCACTCAGATGCAGAAGCAACTCATCGTGGCGCTTGCTGAGCCGATGCTGAGTCGTGAAGGTGTCAGCATGAACGAGCTGCCGTCATCCAGCGATGCAGCCAAGCGCCTGGGGTGGACGATGAGCAAGTTCAACCGCAAGCTCGACAACGTCTGCGACAAGCTCGACCGGATGGGTGTGCAGGGCCTCCGTGGTGGCCCGGGCAAGCTGGCGACGAATCGTCGCGCGCGTCTGGTGGAATATGCGGTCACATCGCAGGTCGTCACGCGCGCGGATCTTCCTCTGCTCGACGATGAAGCGCTACGCAATCAGAGTGACTCGGACGACTGAGCAGACGGCGCCCCCAGATGACTCGAAGCTCACAGAAGATCCAGGTGTCGCGTGAGGGGATCGCACGTGATGCGACGGTTTCGTGGCGGCTTGATCACGCGTATTCGTGGGTCGTGGAGATGCGCTCGCCAGGGTTCGGTACGGCACAAGCGCGCGCAGATGACGCCTTCGAGGCGCTCTGCCTTGTGCGCGAGGAGCTCGAGCCCTTCGGCTGGCGCATCGGAGTCGCCGGTACGCAGGCGAATGTCTGGCCCAGCGGTATGGCCCGGGATCAGGGCGGGGGTCTCCGCGCCTACCGGCTGACACCTGCGCGGGTAGAGGACCTCGTGGACACCTTCGAGCCGGTGGACCCTGCGACCGTGACCACGGTCGCGCTGCAACGGGCCGAGGCCGACCGATTGTACGAAGCGGTTCGAGACGCCCGCTGAACCTACCGTCCGGCGTCGGCGAGATGGCGGGAATCGTTGCTGAGCACCTTCACCATGACTCCGCGCTGGCGCAGTTCGGTGATGGTGCGCACCTCCTCGTCGCGGTCGCGCCCGAGCGCGTGCACGTTGGCGACAACGAGAACGTCGCCCTGCTGCAGCGTGGCGATGAGTCGCGTCAGCCGATCGCTCCAGCTCTCGAGGATGTCCGGCGCCGGGTGCCGGAACCCTTCGATGGGAACGCCAAAACGCGTCAGATCATTGCGCTGCTGCACCACCGGCGGCATCCCCTCACGGGAAACCACGAGTCCGACCAGACGTGAGCCCTTCGGACGCGCGTGCCACCAATCATGATTCTGGTTCAGCTCGGTGAAGCACTTCGGGCATTCTGCCGCCACATGCGGGAGATGCACGGGACTCGTCAACGCCTCGGCAGATCCTGCTCCGGTCGTCAGATCAGTTAAATCGCTCATCAACGCACCTCCAGCATCCATTGTGCCCTGTCCGGGGCAAAGCTGCTGAAGCCGGTGAGGCGGGACTACAGCATCCCGAGCGCCCGCACCGCGTCTCTCTCCTCGATGAGCTCCGCCACCGAAGCATCGATGCGCGCGCGTGACCAGTCGTCGATCTCCAGGCCCTCGACGATGCGCCAGTTACCGTCGACGAAATTCACCGGGAACGATGACACCAGGCCTTCGGGCACGCCGTACTCACCACGCGAGACGACGCCGGCGGAGGTGCACTCCTTCGTGCCCAGCACCCAGTCCCGCACATGGTCGATCGTCGCGCTGGCTGCGGATGCCACGGACGATGAGCCGCGCACCTCGATGATCTCGGCACCACGCTTGGCAACCCGCGGAATGAAGGTCTCATCGAGCCAGCGCCGAACATCGCCGACGCGCTCGGCGAGAGCATCGAGCACGGGCCGTCCGTCGACGGTCGCGTGGGAGACGTCGGGGAACTGCGTCGCAGAATGGTTGCCCCAGATCGGTACGAACCGGATGCTCGAGACCGGCTTTTCGAGCACCTGAGCGAGCTGCGCACGAGCGCGATTCTCGTCGAGTCGGGTCAACGCGGTGAAACGTTCGACCGGCACACCATCGGCGGCGGATGCTGCGATCAATGCGTTCGTGTTCGCCGGGTTGCCGACCACGGTGACCCGCACATCAGCCGCGGCGTTCTCGGCGATGGCGGTGCCCTGCGGACCGAAGATTCCGGCGTTGGCGGCCAGCAGATCCGCGCGCTCCATGCCGGGGCCGCGTGGCCGAGCACCGACCAGCAGGGCAATGTTGCATCCGTCGAAGCCGACCGCCGCATCGTCAGTGACCTCGACATGCTCCAACAGATCGAATGCGCCGTCCTGCAGCTCAAGGGCTGCTCCCTCCGCAGCTCCGAGACCCTGTGGAATTTCGAGCAGTCGCAGCCTGATTTTCTCGCCGGGACCGAGCATCTCCCCGGCGGCGATGCGGAATAGCAGCGCGTAGCCGATCTGTCCGCCGGCACCGGTGATTGTGATTGTGGTCGACATTCTTCGACCTTACGACTGGCGGGCGCACAAGCCCAGAGCGAGGGGTAATCTCATCGCATGACGTTCAATCCAGATGCCGACATCTCCGGCCACCGCACACGTCGCCCCGGACGGACCGCCGCAATCGCGGGAGGCGGAGGCATCGGTATTCTCGCGATCGTGGCGCTGCTGGCAGGGCCCCTGTTCGGCATCGACCTGAGTGGACTCATCGGCGGCGGAACGCAGGACCCCAGCTCGGCGCAATCAGAGAGCACCGTGTTGGCCTGTGACACAGGCCAACAAGCCAACACCGATGACGATTGCCGGATGGCCGGGGCGCAGCTGCTGCTTGACGACTACTGGGCGCAGCACGTCGAGGGGTACACGCCGCCCCAGCTGTATGTGTTCCAGGGGCAGACCTCGACGCAGTGCGGAACGGCATCCAATTCGGTCGGCCCCTTCTACTGCCCGCCTGAGCAGGGCGTGTACATCGACCCCGACTTCTTCCAGATCATGCGGGAGCAGTTCGACGCATCCGCTGGCGAACTGGCGCAGCTCTACATCGTCGGCCACGAGTGGGGCCATCACATTCAGAACATCACCGGCGTGATGGATGCCTACCCGAACAACGGAACCGGACCCGAGAGTAACGGCGTCCGCATCGAACTGCAGGCTGATTGCTACGCGGGCGCGTGGCTGGCCGACGTCGCCGAACTGAAAGACCCGGACGGGCGAAACTACCTCGAGCCTCCGACGGAAGCGCAGCTGACCGACGCGCTCAACGCCGCTATGGCCGTCGGTGACGATCACATCCAGGAGCAGTCCGGATTCGTCAACCCCGAGTCGTGGACGCACGGATCCAGTGATCAGCGACAGGGATGGTTTGCCAGCGGGTACCAGAACGGACTCGGCAGCTGCGACACTTTCGCTGTTGAGGGAAGTCAGCTCTGAACGGCTTTTTGTCTCAGGATGCCGTGGCTCCCGTGAGCGCAGCACACCGCGCGATACGGTGAGGGAGCCGTCAGTAGCTGACGGAGTGACATTCATCGGGGGTTGAATATGAATCTGGATGCCCTGTATCCACCGATCGAGCCGTATGACACCGGAATGCTGTTCGTCGGTGACGGCCAGCGCATCGCGTGGGAGGTCAGCGGCAACCCGGAGGGCAAGCCCGTTGTGTTCCTGCACGGTGGCCCGGGCGGCGCCACGGCGGCGTGGCATCGGCAGTTCTTCGACCCCGCGAAGTACCGGATTGTGCTGTTCGATCAGCGCGGATGCGGCACGAGCACGCCGCATGCCAGCGCGCCCGACGCCGATATGCGCTTCAACACCACCGCGCACCTGATCGCCGACATCGAGCTCCTGCGCAAGAACCTCGGCATCGAGAAGTGGCAGGTTTTCGGTGGTTCCTGGGGGAGTGCGCTCGCGCTCGCCTATGCGCAGGCGCATCCGGGCGCAGTCACCGAGCTGATTCTGCGCGGCATCTTCACGCTGCGCCGAATGGAACTCGAGTGGTTCTACGAGGGTGGAGCAGCTGCGCTCTTCCCTGATCTCTGGGAGGGGTTCATCGCGCCGATCCCGGTGCTCGAGCGCAACCGGATGATCGAGGCGTATCACCGCCGACTGTTCGATCCGGACCCGGCCGTGCATGTGCCGGCTGCGAAGGCCTGGTCGAGGTGGGAGAGCTCGACGATTACGCTTCGCCCGGATGCGGACAAGGTCGCAGAGATGACAGAGGATGCCACGGCGGTGGCCTTCGCCCGCATCGAGAGCCACTTCTTCGTGAACCGCGGATGGTGGGCTGAAGGACAGCTGCTGGCCGGAATCGATGCCATCCGTGATATCCCCGCCGTCATCGTGCAGGGGCGCTACGACGTCTGCACGCCGATGATGACTGCATGGGATCTGCACCGGGCGTGGCCCGAGGCGGAGTTCGTCGTGGTCGACGATGCCGGGCACGCGGCATCCGAACCGGGCATTCAAAGCGCGCTACGCGACGCCACCGATCTCTTCGCCGACGACTGAGGCCGGCTCAGGCGCGCAGCGCCTGCAGCAGCGTCTTCACGAGGCCGAACATCCCACCACTCGCACGGAAGCGGGTGAGGCCTTCCGAGACCACAGCGCCGGTGCGTGCCGTGACGAACCACGGCGGCTTGGGCAGGATCGTGAAGCGTCCACCGCCTGGCGAACGCAGGGGTCCGGGCAGCAGTGAACCGACTGAGCGCGGGAACGGGCGGAAAGGCCCCCGCACCACCGAGCGCTCCACGTTATCGAGCAGCAGGGCGTTGTGAACCACGCCCAGCCCGCTGCCGATCTTCTCGAGCGTGCTGCCGGGATAGGCGCCCCAGGTGAGGGTCGGACTGGTGAAGCCGACGGCGGTCCAGGCGTTGATCGCGACGGTGCCGTAGCGCAACGCGGTGATGGCGCGCTCGAAGCCGCTGTCGAGAGACTGCTGCGTGGCCGGGTCGATGAGCACGTTCGCGCCCAGGGTGCCCTCCAATTGGTCATTGGCGTGGGCGACGGCGGCATCGAGGAAATCCTGGCCCGCACCGGCGAGTTCGACGACGCCGAGCACGGGTGCGAAGTACTCGGTGTTCTGCAACGCGGTCGCGTCGTCGTTCGGGCCGATGTCCACCAGCATGCGGTCGCCGAGGACCAGCGCATCCGGGTAATCGAGCGCCGCCTGCTTCATATGAGCATCCGAACCCGGGTACCACATCGGTCGTTCGGGGGCCCGCGCGTATGCGCTGCGCAGCGCAGCGAGGAAAGCGTCGCGCAGCTCCCAATCCGACGACATGATCACGACCTGACCGGCGATGCAGTTGTGTCCGCAGTTCTGCAGTCGCATCGTGGCGATGTGCTCAGCTTGGAAGGTGATGTCGGCGTCCGTCCACTCGCCTGGCACGACGATGATGGGGGAGACTCCGCCGAGTTCTGCGGTGATCGGCTTCTTCAGCAGCGGGCGTCCCTCGCGGCGCCGCCGTTTGCTGGCAGCGGACCCTGAGCCGGTCGAAGGGCCCCAGGTGATCGCGTCGAAGGTAGCGGCAGAGCCGGTGATATGCACGTGCGACAGACGCTTGTTGGCGGTGAGATAGGCACCCACGGCGCCATCGCCGCGCACGATCCGCAGGAGGGCGAGTTCGATGAGTGGCGCGAGAGCGTGCTCGAAAACGGGCACCAGGCTGTCTTGCGTCGGGTTCACCTTCAGCAGCACGGTGCGATTGTTCGCGAGGAGCTCGTAAAGGGCGTCGAGGACGGGAATCGCGGTGACATTGCCGGCGCCGAGCACGAGGCCCACTCCTCCGGAATCCTGCGGCGTGCGCTGGGCGAGACCCGCGCCCGCGCGCGCTGAGCGTGGCGTCGTGCCCGGCGTGAGCCACACCTCGCCGGTGAAACCCGACAGCAGTATCTTGTCGGCGCCGGTGAGCGGGAACGCGTGCACACGCGTGCGACCGCCAGGCGCGCGATCGATACGGATGCCTTCGAGAGGGTTGCGTCCGTCAGCCAGCCGCGACAGCGTCTCGGCGTACGCATCCAGGGCGCCCAGCACGTTGTACGGGCCGGCGAGCCATTCTTCGCCTCTCAGCGGATGGCTCCCCGAGAGGCCCTTGGATGCTGCGGCTGTGTGCGCCCACTCCTCAGCGGATGCCGCGACCGCAGTGCGCACCGTTCGCAGCAGAGTGGCGCGTTGGCCGAGACTGAGCGCGGACCAGGTGCGCGTTCCCTCCTCCAGTTCGCTGATCGCTGTGTCCAGTTGCTCGCGGACGGCGTCATCAACACCGCTCGCGGTCGGTACGGATGCGGGCGCTGAAGTCATCGGGATCTCCTCTGGCGGCTTGTGTCCAGCCTAAGCGGGCTGGATCGAAGCGGCGTCGATATCGGCTTTGCGCAGCCGGTACCGCGACAGCGGAACGAGGCTGAGCGCCATCAGAATGGCGGGGACGATACTGAAGCTCAGCACGATCCCGGCGACGGCGGCAGCAGGTTGCGTGACGCTGCTGCCGGCGATGCTTGAGACATATCCTGTCGAGGCGAGCATCAATGCGACGGTGGTCGCCCCAAGCGCGAAGCCGATCGTCTCACCGGCCGTCCAGATGCCCGTGAACGTTCCAGCCTGACCGGGACCCGTGGTGCGCTCGTCGTGCGAGATGACATCGGGCAGCATCGCCATCGGCAGCGATTGCAGACCGGCATAGGCGATACCGGCCACGGCTACTGAAGCGTAAATCCAGGCGCCGGGTGCCCAGACGGCGAAGATGATCGACGCTGAGGCCAGGAGGTACAGGATGCTGGCGCCGATGAAAGCGCGCTCCTTGCCGATCCTGTTCGCAATCACCGTCCAGACCGGGGTCGCGATCAGGGCGGGGCCGACGAGAGCGATGAACAGCACCTCGACCGCGGCCTCATCGCGCAGCACCCAGGTGGCGACGTACTGCGCGCCAGCCAGCATCGTGCCGGTGGCGAGCGCCTGCAGCAGGAAGGTGCCCAGAAGCGCACGGAAGGGCAGGCTGCGACGCAGGGCGCGGAAGCCGGAGAGGTACTGCTCGCGCAGGCTCGTCGTGCCGATCCCTGAGCGGGGAACGCTGTGCGCCGCGGCATCCTTCGCGGTTCGACTGGCGATCAGCATCCCGATGCCGATTGCGACTCCGGCGACGATCCCCATCAGCAGATAGCCGGTCACCTGATCGCCGGTGGCCCGCCGGAGCATCGGACCGCCCGCGCCGAACAGCAGGATCGCAGCGGTGAGGACGACGACCCGCCAGCCGAGCAGACGCGTGCGCTCGTCGTAGCCACGGGTGAGTTCCGCTGGCAGCGCGACGTAAGGCACCTGGAAGAGGCTGAACGACGTGGCGGTGGCGAGGAAGGCGAGCAGCACGCAGGTCGCGCCCGCTACCGGCCCCCACGACGGTGGCACGGCGAAGGTCAGCGCGAAGAAGATCGGCAGGGTGAGCGCGCCGATAACCATGAACCCCCGGCGTGATCCGGTGCGCGCGAGCTGACGATCGGATGCCGCGCCGATCAGCGGATCGATGATGACGTCCCAGATTTTCGCCGATGTGACGATGATGCCAGCGGCGAGGGCTGCGACACCGAGGTTGTCGGTGAGGAAGTACGTCAGCACGAGTCCGGGCAGCGTGGAATAGCCGCCGGTGCCGAGCGAGCCGATCGCATAGTTCACGATCGTGCGTGCGGACAGGCGTACGGAAGCTCGTTCGGGTCGAGCGCCAGTGCTCATCGCGCCAGTGTAGCCGGGCCCACGCCCCGGCATCCGCCGAGCGTCAGATCAGTGCGAGCTCGCGCAGCTTCGTGGTGACGTCATCGTTGCTCGGCTCGACGTGGTGCGAAGCATCCGGGTACACGACCACGGGGATGTTGGTGCGTCCAGAGATCTCCTTGGCGACGTCGGCCGCTGTCGGTTCTGCGACAAGGTCGACGTAGGTGTACTCGATACCCAGCTCGTCGAGCTGCTTCTTGGTGCGGACGCAGTCACGGCACCAGTCGGCGCCGAACAACGTGATGGTGTCAGAGGCAGGAGAAGTCATATATCCAGGATAGGACGCCCCACGCCGCCCCGGGCCATCTGGCAACCGCGTAATCTGGCGGGATGAGCATCACCGAGCTGAGCATCACCGAACGCTGGAACCAGGTGCACGCGCCGCATGGCACCGCCGCGCTGCGCTTCACACACTGGTTGGATGCTGAGCCGCAGAGCTACGACGGCGTCCCCGGACGCTGGTGGGCGGCAGACGGGCTCGTGCACGGAGAGGACGTGCCCGGCCTCGGCGCTGTTCGGCTCGAGCCGTTCACGCATGTCACCGCGGGAGAGTTGCAGCTGCGTGCCTTTGCCCGTGACGGCGCGCTCGCGCTGCGGGTGTATGACCCGGAGAACCCGGACCGGCTCAGGTTGAAAGCGATCGAGTCATTCGAGAAGGATGCTGCGTGGGCGCTGCCGGGCCGCTTCGTGCCGGCAACGGCAGGAGAAGAACGCCAGGTTCGCAGCGTCGATGGTCACGAGAGCACGCACAGCGCCGTCGGCACCGTCGCTGTCACGATCGCCGGCGACGAGTATCACCTGGTCGTCTCGGGTGACGAGGGCGGGCTGAGCGCCGTCATCACCGATGCGACAGCGGCAGACGGGGCCTACCGGTTCCGTTTCCTGCCGATCGGTGAACCGGATGCTGCCGGCGCGACCACGGTCGACTTCAACCAGGCCTACCTGCCGCCGTGCGCGTTCAGCGACCAGTACGTGTGCCCGCTGCCGCCGCCGGCGAACCGCATCACAGCGGCAGTGACCGCGGGGGAGCGGCGCGCCGTTCGCAGCTGATCTCACGACAACAGCGGCGGCTCAGCGAGCGGCGGCTCAGCGCCGGTTCAGCGAGCGACGGCGGCTGCGACGTAATGGCCGGGAGCGACCTCTGTGAGCGGGCCATCCGGCACGTCGGATTCCGGTGCCGGCCGAGTCGTCACATGGGCGAGGCGCTCGCGTGCGCGCTGCGGGTCGGGTACGAGGACCGCTTCGAGCAGCCGCTTCGTGTACGGATGCTGCGGCGCCTCGAACAGTTCGGCAGTCGGTGCGAGTTCGACGATGCGCCCACGCCGCATCACGGCTGTGCGGGTCGCGATCTCTTTCACCACCGACAGATCGTGCGAGATGAACAGATAGGTCAGGTCGAACTCGCGTTGCAGCTTCTGCAGCAGTTCGGTCACCTGCGCCTGGATCGACATGTCCAGCGCTGACACCGGCTCATCGCAGACGATGAACGCCGGACGGGGAGCGATCGCCCGGGCGATGGCGATGCGCTGACGCTGACCGCCGCTGAACGCCCCCGGGCGCTTGCGTGCCGAGGCCTCGTCGATACCCACCGCGGCCAGTGCCTCGCGGGCGGCTGTGGCTGCGGCATCCGCCGAAACACCGCCCGCCGTCAACGGCTCCATGACGCTGGCCAGCGCCGAGCGATGCGGGTTCAGAGCGGAGTACGGATCCTGGTGGATCACCTGCATCCGTCCGCGTTGAGTTTCGCGATCCCGGCGCGACAGCGCCGAGAGGTCGACGCCGTCGTAGATCACAGAGCCCGCCGTCGGCGGCTCGATCTGCAGGATCAGGCGACCGAGCGTCGACTTCCCGCTCCCGGATTCGCCGACGACTCCGAGTGTCTCGCCGGCATCGATGGTCAAAGAGACACCGTCCACGGCGTTCAGGGTTCCGGTCTGCCGCCCCCAGGCGTTGCGCACCGCGTAGGACTTTCGCACGTCGTCGACGTGGATGAGCTCGCTCATAGGCCGTCTCCGATCGCAGCCAGCAGAGACTGGGTGTACGGATGCTCCGGCGTGCGGAAGAGCTCGTCGACGCCGGCGTGCTCGACGATCCGGCCATCCTTCATCACGGCGACCGTGTCGCACAGCGCTGCGACGACACCGAGATCGTGCGTGACGATCACCACGGTGAGACCGCGCTCGGCCTGCAACTGCCGGATGAGAGCGAGGATCTCGGCCTGAACGGTGGCGTCCAGTGCCGTGGTCGGCTCGTCGAGCAGCAGCAGTCGAGGTCGAGCGAGCAGGGCCATCGCGATCATCGCGCGCTGGCGCAGCCCGCCGGAGAGCTCATGCGGATACCGGGAGAAGACCCGCTCCGGGTCGGGAATCCGCGCGGCGGTGAGCGCTTCGATGGCGAGTCCGCGTGCCTGTCTGCGAGCGACCCCCTGGCGTCGACGGGCGACTTCGACCAGGTGGGCGCCGATGCGCACCAGCGGATTGAACGACGTCAGCGGGTCTTGGAAGACCATCGAGATCGGCAGACGTGCATGGTCGTAGCGAGCGGTGACATCAGCGCCGTCGAATTCGATGCGCGACCAGGTGCGGAGTGCGCCCTCGGGAAGGATGTCCATGATCGCGCGCAGCAGCATCGTCTTGCCGGATCCGGATTCGCCGACGATGCCGAGAATCCCGCCGGCAGGCACATCGAGTGTCTGGTCCTCCAGTACTCGGAAGACGCCGTCGGCTGCAGGGAGATCGATGGTGAGGTTCTGGATGTGCAGAAGTGTCATCGGGCGCTCTCCTCGCTCACCTTGCGGCGCAGGGCGTCACCAAGGACGTTGAACGACAGTACCGTCAGCATGATCAGGAGCCCGGGTATGACCGCGAGCAGCGGACTGCGCGCGAGGCTGCCCTGTGCGGATTCGAGCAGACTGCCCCACGAGGCCATCGGCGGCTGGATGCCGAGACCCAGGAAGCTCAGCGCCGATTCAGTGAGCATCGCCGCAGAGATCGTGGCGGTCGCAGCCACGATGATCGTGGGCATCGCATCGGGCACCACGTGGCGCCACACCACGGTACGGGGGCGCTCGCCGATGAAGCGGGCATAGCCGACGAAGGTGCGCTCGCGCAGCGACAGCGTCTCGGCGCGGACGAGCCGGGCCGTCGGCATCCACGAGAACGCACCGATGACGATGATGATCGTCCACAGCCCCGGGCGCAGGAACACGCTCGCGACGATCACGAGGACCATCCACGGGATCGATGAGATGAAATCGACGAATCGCATCAGCACCTCGTCCACCCAGCCGCGTGCATATCCTGCGGTCAGCCCGACGATCACACCGATCGCGGTCGAGGCGAGCATGGCGAGGACCCCCACCATGAGGGAGATCCGGCCGCCGTAGATCACTCGTGCCAGATAGTCGCGGCCGACATCATCGGTTCCCAACCAGTGCGCGGCGCTGGGACCTTGCCAGCGGATCGCAAGATTGGTGCTGTCGGGGTCGAGCGGAAGCAGTGGCGTGATCAGGCTCACGACGACCAGCAGCACGAGGAACGCAGCAGCGGCGATCTCCGAGGCCGAGCGCAGCGGCCGGCGGCGCCGAGTGGACACAACCGGAAGCTCGGGGATGACGGGGGCGGTCACGAGCCTGCACCTCCCAAGCGGATGCGCGGATCGATGAGGACATACAGGATGTCGGCGAGGAGGTTGCCGACGATCACGAGCAGAGCCGACAGCAGCAGGATCGCCAGAATCACCGGATAGTCCAGGCTCTTGGTCGCCGTGAGGAAATATGGCCCGATGCCGGGCCACGCGAAGACCGACTCGGTGATGATGGCGCCAGTGATCAGCATCGGCAGAGCGAGACCCAGCTGCGTGACGATCGGCAGCAGGACGTTGCGGCTGACATGCACACCGAGGATGCGGCGCCGGGGCGAGCCGTACGCGCGCTGGACAAGCACGTAGTCCTGGGAGAGCTGGTTGATCGTCGAGGAGCGCACGTACCGGGAGAGATCGGGGAAGAAGGCCACCACGAGTACGGTGAACGGCAGCACGTAGTGGGCGAGGAGATCCAGCGGATCACCCTGCTTGCCGACGGTGTGCATCCCGATGATGGGGAACCACCGCAGCAGATAGCCGAACACGTAGATCATCAGCAGCGCGAACCAGAACGAGGGCGTCGCGATGCCGATTCCAGCGAGGGAGTCGATGAGCCGGTCGGCCCAGCGGCCTTTGTGTGAACCGGCGACTAGTCCGAGGACGATCGCGATCACCATGGCCGCCAGGTACGCCGGCGCGATCAGCAGGATCGTGTTCGGGATGCGGGCGGCGAGTTCAGAGCTGATCGGCTGGCGGCTAGTGAGGGAGTAGCCGAAATCCCCCTGGAAGACGTTCCCGAGCCACAGCAGATACTGCGTGATCACCGGCTGATCGAGACCGAACTTTGCCCGCATCGCTGCGACCGTCTCATCGGACATGTTCGGCGTCGTGATCGAATCGACCACATCGTAGGGGGCGAGCTGGATCAGCAGGAAGACGACGAAGGAGAGCAGCAGAAGCATCGGGACGACCTGGAGGAGTCGTCGCACGATGAACCTGGTCACGGGTGGCCCTTCTGCCGGTGTGTCGCCTGGGTGAGCAGGCGGATGCCGTGAGCCTGCGCTGAGCGCGGCTCACGGCATCCGATTATTTTACTTCGCGGTCAGCAGACCGAAGTTCTCCATCGTGTAGATCGGAACGAGTCCGGCCTCTTCGACGCCGCCGATGCGCGAGTTCACGGCGAGGATCTTGAGGTTGTCGGTGATCGGGTAGATCACCGCATCCTCGGCGATCTGCGCCTGCAGGTCGTCGTAGATCGCGCCGCGCGCCTCGGGATCCAGCTCGGCCGCCCCCGCGTCGAACAGTGCGTCGGTTTCCGGGCTTTCGTAGTGGAAGAAGTTTGACGATGCACCGGAGCGGTACAGGGCGCTGTATGCGTCCGGGTCGGCGCCCATGATGTAGCCGCCGAGGAAGGCATCGTACTTAGCGTCGGCACCCTTCTCGATCTCGGTGTAGATCGATGCGCCCTCGACACCGGCGAGTTCGACGGTGACGCCGGCCTGCTTCAGCTGCTGCTGGATGAGTGTCGCCTGGGTCGTCTGCGCCGGGTCGGAGCCGGCGTAGGCGAGGGTGATCGTCAGGCCGTCGGCTGCGGATGCCGCATCCAGATCCTGCTCGTACTTTTCAACGTCCTCGGTCGCGAAGGCGTTGCTCGGCGGCAGGATCGTGTAGGCGTTCTCGTAGTACTCATCCGACAGGTAAGCGGCATCGTTCAGCTCATTGCGGTCCAGCGCGAACATGAGCGCCTGGCGCACGTCCTTATCGGTGAGCTTCGCGAGGTTCAGGCCCAGGTAGGCGACGCGGCCCTCGGAGTACGGGTAGATGTCCAGGCCGGCGGCCGACAGCTCATCGATCTGGTCAGGCGTCGCGAATGAGGCATCCGCTTCACCTGTCTGCAGAGCGGTCTTGACCGTGTCGGCATTCGGAACGATCTGCAGCGTCAGGTTCTCGATGTTCGGAGCCTCGCCGTAGAAGTTCTCGTTCGGCTCGAACGTCAGGTACTGACCGCGCTCGTATTTGGTGAGCACATACGGACCCGAGCCGACAGCGATCGGGTCGAGTTCAGCGCCGGAGAAGTCGGTGACATCGCCGTAGACGTGCTCGGGGATGATGTAGGTCTCCGTGGCGATGTTACTCAGCGCTGCGGCGCTCACCGACGGCAGGTGGAACACGACGGTGCGGTCATCGGTCGCCTCAGCAGTGATGGGCGCGTCACCGACCCACAGCGCGTCGGCAGCGCCGTTCTCGCGGACGGCCTTGTTCGTGTAGGTGAACACGACATCGTCGGCGGTGAGCGGCTCGCCGTCAGACCACAGCAGCCCCTCCTTGAGGGTCACGGTGACGGAGAGTCCGTCGTCGGCCGGCTCGATGGTTTCGGCGAGCTCATTGACGACGGTGCCGTCGCCTTCGACGCGCGCCAGCGGCGAGTACACGATGTTGGTGGTGGTCAGACCCCAGCGGTCGCCGACGTTGATCGGGTTTAGCGAGGTGGGGTCGCCGCCGATCACGTAGGTCAGCGATCCGGTTGCGGCCTGGCCGTCGGCAGTGTCAGTGTCAGGAGATGCTCCGGCCGAGCAGGCGGTCAGAGCCAGGGCAGCGGCGGCGATGAGCGCGGTGAGCCCGAAACGTGTCTTCGTCATAGAGTTCCTCAGCTGTGTATGCGCGCGAATGCGCACACTCAAGGCTAAGCGCGCCAACGCCCGAGGTATTCCCCGATTGCGCTCTATGACGCTTTGTTGTCAGAGGGCCGTTGCCATTGTTGGTGCGGACCCTGCGGTGAGGGCATCCAGCGCTCGCCGAAGAGCGGTGCTCGAGGTGTGGGCGGTGTACGGGAAATACACGACTTCGACACCCACATCGGCGAACTCGCGCTCCAGCCGCTGCCCCTTCTCGGTCCCGCGCCAATCGTCGCCCTTGAAGAAGTGCGTGAAGTGAACATCTCGCCAGGCATCCATCTTCGCGGGAGCCGTCTCGACGTAAACGTCGTCGACGAATGAGATGTGGCGCACGATCTCGGCGCGCTCAGCGGTCGGAATGACAGCTTCGATGCCCTTCACCTGCCGCAGCATCTCGTCGCTCACGACGCCCGCGATGAGCACATCGCAGTGCTGCTTGGCGTGGCGCAGAAGGTTCAAATGGCCAACGTGGAACAGGTCGAAAGCTCCCGCGGCATAGCCGATACGCGTCCCCATGATCTCCCCAGATCATTCATTCCCCAGAAAGTGGCCCCCACGGCCACGCACGACCCCCAGAGTCGTACCCGGTTAGCTTAGCGCGCGCGGCGCGCGCTGTCACGAGTTGCGCGGACAGGCTGCGAAAAAGGACTTGCTGCATGAAACAGGTGCACCGACGACGTTTCTCATGCGGCAGAGCTTTTCTCGATGCGCTGATGGCATGAAACGATGGATGCCGGAACCGCGGGGAGGAGCGCACGTGGACGTTGCCGTCACGATCATCGTGCCGACCTTCAACGAGCGCGAAAACGTCGCCGAGCTTGTGGCGCGGACCGCTGCGGCTCTGAACGGCCACGCCGCCGAGATCCTGTTCGTCGACGACAGCACGGACGACACTGCGGCCGAGATCGAACGTGTCGCCAGGGACGCCGCACTGCCGGTACGCGTGATCCACCGCAGCGAGAACACCGGCGGCCTGGGCGGTGCAGTCGCTGTGGGGCTGGCGGAAGCCGCCGGAGACGTCTGCATCGTGATGGACGGTGACCTGCAGCATCCGCCCGAGCTTCTCCCGGCCATGCTGGCGCGCTTCGGCGCGGGTGACGTCGATGTCGTAGCGGCATCCCGTTATATCGGTGGCGGTGACTCCCGCGGGCTGGGAACCGCCATGCGTTTCGGCGTCTCCCGTGCGGCTACCTGGCTCACCAAGGCCATGTTCCCGCGAAGGCTTGCGCGCAGCAGCGACCCGATGACGGGGTTCTTCCTCGTTGACCGTCGGGTGCTGGATGTGCCGACGCTTCGTCCGCAGGGGTTCAAGATTCTGCTGGAGATCCTGGCGCGCTCGGATGTGCGCATCGCCGAAGTGCCGATGGAGTTCTCGGAACGCAGGAGCGGAACGTCGAAGGCGACTCTGCGCCAGGGCGCCACCTTCGTCGCGCATCTGACGCGCCTGCGGTTCGGCAAGATGTCAATGTTCGCCCTGATCGGCGGAATCGGCGCTGTGGCAAACCTCGGCATCATGTGGATTCTCATCGCGATGGGGATGCCCTACATCTGGGCGGCGATCATCGGGGCCGCAGCCACCATCGTCGGAAACTTCCTCCTGCAGGAGCGCTTCGTCTTCGCCGACATGCGTCAGGACGCCCGCGGCCCCTGGGCACGCTTCGCGGCCTCCATCACCTTCAACGGCGTCGAAGCGGCGCTGCGAATCCCGATCATGGCGCTGATGGTGGAGACCTGGCACATCTCCAGCATCCTGGCCACGGCGATCTCGCTGGTCATCGCGTTCTTCGCCCGGTTCCTGTTCCACTCCCTGGTCGTCTACGCGCCGAGGCGCGGCCGCTCGCGGCGGACGGATGCTGCGGGCACGGACCCGGTGACCGACACCGCCGCCCAGCGCATCCTCAAGGCCATCGACGCCGAGGCGATGCGGCCGGGGGAGCTCTAGGACGACTGGAATGGTCAGGACGCGTCGACGTCGCTGATCACGTACTTGGTCTTCCCGCCCGTATACGGCAGCGAATCGACGTACTCGATTCCCACCGGAACTTCATCGTGGATCCGCTCGCGCAGACTGGCCACGGCCGCCTCAATGTGCCTACGCGCTTCGGCGACGTCACCTTGAACGACCCGCACGGTGATCGAGTAGTCGGAGAGTTGATGGATTTGAAACAGCCGCACGGCCTCGGGATGGCTACCGAACATGCCCATGAGTCGATGGGCGAGCACAGTCCCGCTGGGAAGCCGGATGAGGTCCGTGGTGCGCCCCTGAGGCTGTTCCATCAGGGGGAGCGATCGGCCGCACGCGCACGGCTCGGAACGCACGATGCCGCGATCGCCGGTGCGGTAGCGGATGAGGGGAAAAACACGGTTGCGTAGATCCGTGATCACGAGATCACCCAACTCGCCTGGGGCCGCGAGGTCGCCGTTCTCATTGACGACCTCGATGCGGCGAATATCCGAGAAGATGTGCAGTCCGTCGCGGCGGCCGCACTCACCGGCCATCCAACCGAACTCGGATCCACGATATTCGTCGTAAACAGGTGCGCCGAACACATCCTCGAGTCTTGCTCTTGCCGACGCGGTGAGCGGAGCCGCGGTGGTGGCCACCGCGAGCGGCGTAGGAACGGTGAGTTTGCGGCGCTCGAGGAAGTCTGCGAACTCCAACATCGCGCCGACGTATCCCTCGATCAGCGGGGGACGGACGTGTGAAAGAGAACGATGGAACGCGGACATCGTCTCGGACGAAATCATCCCCGCATCGAGATAGAGCTGGCGAGTGGGCCACCACGAAACGCCGTTCTTCAGCGTATCCATTCGTCCGAAGTTCCAACGGCCGATCCGCGCGAGGTCGTCGTACGGCTCGACGCCCCACCACGAGTACATCCGCCAGCTGAGTGCCAATGCGGGGACCCGTGCGTCATGTGCTGTCCGGAGGGGCTCGCCGGTGCTCCCACCGGTGAGAGCAGGGCGCACGTTCTGTTCAGTCGCCTCGGGCGTGGCGAAATCGCCGCTGTTCTCCTTGATCGTCGCGCGATCGAGGATGGGGAGCTTCGTCCATTCCGCCGGATCCGAGAGCTTCGACGGATTCACGCCGAGGGCTCCGTACGTGAGCGTGTAAAACGGGGATTTTTCCATCGCGAACTGCACGATGTCGCGTGCGAGGTCGTCCTGCAACTTCCGCATCTTGTCGGGGCTGAGGCGTTCGTTGTGCAGGAGCTCCCGATAGAAGCGGCCGACGCCAGCCTTCACTGTGCTCGCTTTGACTGCGAAGGCCGCAGCCTTGACCGTCATTGGCATGAGCGTGATTCCCTCCCGTCTGTCGTCTGACACGTGCATGGCCGTGGGGAGCTCATTCGCGACTGGAGATTGTCCCTCATTGTAGTGGGTACTCGCACGGCGTAGTGGGTGGTCTCCGGCGACGACTGTTGCGTGAATGGGAGATGGGCTTGCTTCCTGGGGTGTTGAAGATCATAGTGGCGTCGTGACCTCGGAAGAGAGCGGGCAGCGGGCGCTGACCTGGGTGCATCGAGCTGAGCAGTCGGTCGATGCCTGGGCGCGCGGTCATGCGCGCGGTGAGGTACCGAGCGAGTGGCCCTACGGGTTGGACGCGTTGAAGGCCTACGCGGATGTGCAGATTCTTCACGTTCCCGATCCGGGTAGAGGTTCTCGCGTTCGTGCCAGGCTAGGGCTCGGCCCCGGGCCTCGGGATGATTTCGCTCTGGCCTGGGACGAAAACACGGCATACCGGATGCAGATCGTGGATCCACATCGCCGCTTCTCGGCTGGCGTCATCTGGCTGACGGACATCGCTGCAAACGGGACGCCGCCGCGTCGACTCCTTGAGATGCTCCGCCACGCGGCGAGCGTGTGGGTGCTTAGCGAAGCACAGGTGGTTCCGCTGCGAGAGCTTCTGGCAGGGGCTCGCCCGCGTGTTCACGCCATTCCGTTTGGTATCGACAGCGAATTCTTTGCGCCGAGTCCGTACCCCGATGCTCCCAGGATTTTGAGCGTCGGAAACGATCGGGATCGGGACCCGGAGACGCTGTACGCGGCGTGCGAGAAAGTCATCGATGCGATTCCGACCGTGGAGATCATCGTGCAATCGCGATCCACGCTGACGCCCCCGAACGGTGTCCGTCTCATCCGGCAGATGTCGCACGTCGAGCTACGGGAACTTTATGCCTCCGCAAGTCTCGTAGCCATAGCGACGCGACCCAATTTGCATGGATCCGGGATGACCGTTGCGCTAGAGGCACTGTCGACAGGCAGGCCGGTTGTCTGCTCAGGCACACCGGGTATGAGACAGTATGTGCGCGAAGGGACCACCGGACATCTGGTTGCACCCGGTGACGTCGAGGCCTTCACCCACGCCATGCTCGGTCTGCTGCGTGAACCGCTTCGTGCGACGCAGATGGGCATCGCCGGTCGAGTCGAGGTGGAGCGTCGCTTCACGACCCAGACGATGGCTGCGAGTCTGTGGGCGGGGCCACTTCAGGCGGCGTGATCGGATCGCGGCCCAGAGCGCGGAGCGCGTTTCACCTCGATCGCAGCGCGAAAGGCAGCAGCATGGGCCGGGCCCGCATCCTCCCACTCCCGACGAGACAGGTCAGGGGAGCCGGACAGTGCGCGGGCGGAGCGCCACGCCTCGATGAGCACGTCGGCATCGAGGTTATCGTCGTCATACATCCGAACCCACTCGGTTCCGACTTCGCGGGCGAGCGCTTCGTTCGCTTCGTTCCTGGGAACCAGCACAGGTCGGCTCATCGACAGGGCTGCGAGCACGCTGCCTGAATTATGCATGAATCGATACGCGAGGACGATCAGCTCGGATGAAGTGGCGAGGTCCACCAGCTCCGCATCGCTGAGGAAGTCGAGGTGAAGGTCGACGCCCGGCAGCGCGGCGGTCCGAGTTTGGAGATCCTCCGCGAGATCGGTCGTTGAGGGGCGCCCCCCAACTCGAAGACTCAGATCCGGTTCAGCGTTCAAAGCAGCGGCGTAGGCATCGATGAATCCTTCGAGGCCCTTGTACCGGCGGATGCCGCCGAAGGAGCCCAGCTGCCCGTGAACCGGTTCAGCAGATGGATACCGTGCGTACCAGTCCCGATAATGGCCGTGCAGGATGAGGCTCCGTGGGGTATCTGCGGTCAACGTCGTCGTCTCGTTGATCACGATTCGGTAGTCGGTATGCCGGTCGATGAACGTCAGCAGCCACAGCCGAGGCGCGTTGTCATCCGGAAGTGCGATGTTGTGCACAGTCCGTACGACGGCGATGCGGCGGGACAACCGGTGTCGGAATACCAGCGCGGCGGTGAGAAGATACTTGCCACCCGACTTCCACCACGCGGAGCCATGCAGTTTTGCCTCTGGCCAGTGCCAGTGAAAGGCATCGTAACGGCCGCACAGAGCTGTTCGCCACGAGAAGCGAAGATGGGTCAGGCCTGCGGTGCTGCCGAGCGCCTCGTCGAGCATCTTGTTATACGGATTCGTCGTCGAGCGGGGAACTCCCAGCGATTGCATCACGCGGATCGGCTGCGTCTGTCCGTTCAAAGCGGCGTTGGCACGCGCTGTACGGCCATACTCCTCGTAATGGTGCCCAAGCGCTGCGGCGATCATGCCGCGACCACGGTTGACTAGTCGGATTCCGCGAGCGTCGTGCCTGAGGCTAGACACGATCCTGCCGAAAATATGGCGCAGCCCGCCGACAAGAACGCGGAGGACTCCGCCGAAGAGGACACGAACGCGCAGGGCGACGCGAGGAACACCGCGGCGGGCGAACTGCAACTTGATTCTGGTGTTCGCGTTCGCCGAGCTGAAGGCGCGCTGCTTCGCCCAGGAGCGGCTTAGCCGGGAGGTGACCACGAGATCTTCCGTCTCAGACTCGTTGCACCACACGATGCGTCCACCGAGCCGGGCCAGTTGCTGTGTAAAGAGGGTGTCTTCGCCACCGCCGAGTCCCATCGACGGATCGAATCGAAGGCCGAGCCTGCGGATCGAACGGAGATCGAGGAGGAGATTGCCGGCGGCGGCAGTGGTCAGCACGGTGCCGGTGAGTCGAGGCGGACGTCGGAAAGTTCCAGAGGCGAGGAGCCACGGATCGACATCGTCGTCGAACACCGAGATGACTCGTCCCATCACGGCATCCGCGTCGTACTCCTGCCATACGTCCACGAGGGCACGGAGCCAGCCTTCGCGCGGGATCTCGTCGTCATCGATGAAGGAGACGACGTCACGATCGGCACACTCGTCGAGGATGCGGTTTCTCGCCGCAACGATTCCAGGGGTCCCTTCGACCACATATCGCACAGGAAGGGCCGCGCCCGTGGCGACGTCGCGCGCGCTGCCTGACGGATCATTGTCGACGACCAGGATGTCTACGTCGAGCTCCGGGCATTCGGCGATGCGCTCTGGGAGTACATCCAAGAGCGCCTGCAGAAGCGTGGATCTTCGATAAGTCGGGATCCCGATCGTCAGTGCGATCGTGTGGGCCGATCCTGTTCCCCGTGTCATGCTCCCCATCCCCATGAAGTCTCCTGCATCATCACCGATGACGGCTCATCGTATCGTGGACCGCGCAGCCCGACATATGAGTGGTCTACTCGCGTATAGTCAGCCTCCTGGAGGAGTCGACGCCGGTCACGACTCTGGGGATATTGACCGGTTACGTATTGCCGATCCGCTGGGGTGGATCCGGAGGGAGGAACGCGTGCAACCTGCGCACCGACAACTCGCGCTGGTCGTGGTGAACTACGCCTCTGCGCATCTACTGGGACGCAATCTCGTCTCGGTCGAGGCCGAAGCACGTACGGTCTGCCCGGATGTCATCGTGATCGTCGTAGATAACTGGTCCGGGGACGCTCAACGTCGCGCCGTCAGGCAGGTCGCCTCCGCCCACGGGTGGATCCTCGTTGAATCGGAGACGAACACCGGTTTTGGGGGCGGGGTCAACATCGGTATGGCGCGCGCGATCACCGAAGGAGCCAGCGACGCGCTGGTCATCAACCCCGATGCTCGGATCGATGGTGAGTCGTTGACCCGGCTCGGCGCCGCAACGTCCGCAGCGCCGATGGCGCTCGTCGCACCCGTGATCGAGGACTCGGACGGGCGCACCTGGTTCGCCGGAATCGACCTTCTCCTCGAAGACGGCACGATGCGCGCGCGTCGCAAGAGACTGGCCGGTGACGAGGCGCCGTACGAGCCGTGGTTGAGCGGAGCCTGTCTCTGGATCACGCGCGAGGTCTGGGAGATCTCCGGCGGATTCGATAACGACTACTTCTTGTATTGGGAGGACGTCGACTTCTCGCGCCGAGTCGTCGCGGCTGGCGGGACGCTCGCGCTCGTCGAAGACGCCCGTGCTGTACACGACGAAGGCGGAACTCAGCGTGCGGAGACCGAGTCCTCACGAGCGAAGTCAGAGGGCTATTACTACTACAACATTCGCAATCGCATGCTCTTCGCGGTGCGGCATCTCGACGCCGCCGGCGTGCGACGTTGGCGACGAACAATCCCGCGAACGGCACGCGAGGTGATACTTCGAGGAGGTCGGCGACAGCTCCTGCAATCGCTGACGCCGATCCGCGCCTACGTGCGCGGAGTGCGGGATGCGCGGCGGATAGCGCAGCAGCATGGACGGGATCAGGGAGGTCGGAGATGGTCGTAGATGCCTATCGTCGTCTGGCGCGTGCGCAGAAGGGGCATGCGCGAGGGGCACCCGCGTACTCGGTGTACGTGAACCGCAGGCTGGGGCGCCTCCTCGCGGCGGTCGCCTTCAGAGCCGGGCTTTCTCCGAATCAGGCGTCTGTGATCAGCGCGGTTCACTCATTCGCGGCAGTGATTCTCATAGCGGTCGTTCCAATCACCGTTCCCATGGGAGTGTTGATCGCCGTTCTGCTCGTGCTCGGATACGCATGGGACTCGGCGGATGGGCAGGTGGCTCGTCTGCGTGGCGGGGGAACTCCCCAGGGTGAGTGGCTCGATCACTTCATCGACACGGTCAAAATCTGTACGCTTCACCTCGCCGTCCTGATCGGGCTCGCCCGCGTGCTTCCTGGGATGGCCTGGATGCTACTGATCCCGATCCTGTTCACCGTCGTCGCATCAACGACCTTTTCGGCGATGCTGCTCAACGATCTCCTCAAAGGGAAGCACTCGGTGGAGTCGACCCATGAGCGAGGCGGTGGAACGCTCTTGCGGTCGCTCGCGCTGCTACCCACCGATTTCGGCCTCGTGTGTCTCGTGTTCCTGCTTTGGGGCTGGACGACCGTGTTCCTGATTGGCTACGGATTGCTGTGTGCAGCGGCTGTCTTGTTCCTGGCGCTCGCCGCGGTGAAATGGTTCCGAGAGATGGGCAGGTTGAGTGAATGAACGACGAGAGCATCCTGGTGGTCTGCGCCGCCAACGTTTGCCGCTCATCGCTAGCGGAACTCCTGCTGAAACGCGGGCTGGACGATTCGATCAGGATCACAGTGAGCAGCGCCGGCATGCGCGCCAACGATGGAGACAGGATCTGCACGATGGTGGCAGAACTGCACAATGACGACGATGGATGGCGCGAGCAGGCAGGTGAACATCGCACGAGCATTGTCACTGCTGAATCGGTGGAGAACGCCGGGCTGGTGCTGGGCGCGTCGCGAGAAATCAGAGGCGACCTGGTGAGGCTGTCGCCAGTAGCCAGGGACAGGGCATTCACGATCAAGGAAGCCGCGTACTTGGGGCGAGGATTCATCGGACAGGGAGATGTTCGCGTCGTTGAGTACCTCGAGCATCTGGACCGGGCGCGCGCTCGCACGACTCCGCTCACCGCCGCGGGAAGCAACGCGAAGCGGCTGTCGCTGTTCTCCCGAACCCGACGGAACAGCGATCCTATGAGCATCGCCGATCGACATGGTGGGCGTGGACATCGTGAGACGCTCGCCGAGGTCGAGACTGCGATTGGTGCCATCGTCGCGCAACTGAACGGTGATCGTCGCCGCGTCCACTGAGTCGGTCGGCAGCAGATGCCTCTTGTGGCGCGGGTGAGAGCACATTATCATTAGCCGATGCCGCGTTAGCGCGGTTGGGGAAACGAGGTTTAGGGAACCTCGTTAATCAGGGGATTTTAGTTCTGGGGAGCTGCAGTGTTCAGCGAATCATCATGCCGTCTTGGGGACGGTCTAACTCGCACAGGGAAAGCGATGACAGTCGCCTGCTTGTTCGCTCTCGTCTTCGTCGTTGCCGGATGCACCGCTGATACGAGTTCGCCGTCGCCTGGGGACGATACTTCGGAGACGAGCGAAGAGATCGAGATCACGACAGAGTGGGAGCCACCGGCAGACCCCGAGGAGCAGGGCCCGACTGAGGCGCCTGTGCTCCCTGAGGAAGAAGCCGTGCTCGATGCCCCGATTGCGCTCTCCACGGAAATGGTTGTCGCGCTCGACGCGATCACTACGACGACGATCACGCCGGAGACACCAGGCGAGTTCGCCGGTACTGCTGTCGTCGTGACCGTCTCTCTCGACAACAGTTCTGACCGAGCGCAGAGTATCGACTCAGCGGTGATCAGCCTTGTCACTGACGACGGGCAGGTGGGAATCGGAACCACAGCGGGTCCAAATGAGCCCCTACAGGGCGAACTCGCGGCAGGGGAGACAGCGATTGGAACGTACGTCTTCATGCTCGATGATGCAATCGGGCGCTCAGTGAAGATCAGCGTGAACTACGCGGCTGGTGAACCGGTCGCGAACTTCACCGGACAGATCTCCTGACTTACACGGACATAAGCAATTGAACAATTCTGGCGACTGGGGAGTCACTATGGGGAACATAACAGCGCTGAAGCGAGTACGCGGCGCACTTGCGGTCATCGTTACTGCAGCATTGCTCGTGACTGGGATGACCACGATCGGCGCTCAAGCTGCATCAGCGGCGGTGCCAGCGACGATTCCGCCTGTGCTGCAGCGCGATGACAGCGTCGTCACATCAGACCCAATCCCGACTGTGCAGATCGACGATGGCTACGTCTGGGCGCAGGCGATGATTGGATCAACGGTCTACGCTGTCGGCAAGTTCGACAATGCCAGAGCGCCGCTGGCAGCGCCGGGGACGAGCCTGACGGCGCGCTCCAACGTGCTCGCATACGATATCAACTCCGGAAATCTCCTGCCGTTCGCACCGATTGTGAACGGAGTAGTGAAGGCCGTCGCGGCCTCTCCGGACGGAAGTCGAATTTACATCGGCGGATCGTTCAACTCCGTCAACGGTCAGGCACGCTGGAACTTCGCCGCATTGGATGCCGTTACCGGTCAACTCGTGTCAGGATTCTCGCCGTCGATCGGAGGCACCGGGGTCTATGCGCTCGCAGCATCCGGATCGAGTGTCTATCTCGGTGGCTTATTCACTCAGGCGAACGGAACCGCGCGAAAGAATCTCGCGGGATTCAACGCTGCAAGCGGCGCGCTCCTGAGCTGGGCTCCGCAGAGCGACCTGCAGGTGGATGCGATGGTCATGGACCCGGGCGGCGATGAAGTCATCGCGGCTGGACGTTTCTCCCAGGTGAATGGCAACACAGCGATGCGTGGTGCTGTTGCTCTCGACAAGTCCACCGGGGAGGTCGACACGGCATGGGCGCTTCCGCAGACGGTCAAGAACGGATCCAACAGCGGATCAAATTCCGGAAAGGCGGGCATCTTCGGTCTTGCCGCTGATGATTCCGCCGTATATGGCACGGGGTGGGTGTACGCGAGCGCCAGCGTCGGAAACCTCGAAGGCACATTCGCCGCTGAAGCCGGAACCGGTGAGGTGCGGTGGATCGCTGACTGTCTGGGAGATCACTACGGCGTGTACTCGACCGGAGAAGTTGTCTACACGACGAGCCATACGCACGCCTGCGGGACGATGGGCCTGCACTCCGAGCAGAACCCGCGGACGCACCGCTATTCCGAGGCATATACGGCGGATGCTCGAGGTTCTCTCGGAACTCAACCGGCCGCTGGCACCACCTATAAGAACTGGCAGGGGACGCCGGCCCCGTCCGCCTACAACTGGACGCCCGACTGGGCGGTCGGCGTTACCACCGGTATGGGTCAAGCTGGTCTGTCCATCACCGGCACCGGGAACATGATCTCGATCGGGGGTGAGTTCCGCTCCGTGAACAACGGTCGCTTCGAGGGAATCGTTCGCTTCTCGACGAATCCGCCGGGCGGCGCCAAAGACGGGCCCCGTCTGTCTGCCGCGAACTGGGTTCCGACTGCGCAGTCCTTTATTCCCGGTCGCGTGCGCATATCGATTGCCGCCAACTGGGATCGCGACGACCTGACGCTCACCTACGAGTTGCACCGCGCCGGAACTACTGCTGCCATTTCAACGCTGACGGCGGATGCCACGTGGTGGAATCGTCCGACGATCACTCTTGAGGACAAGGTTGCGCCTTCAGGGTCACAGCAGCAGTACACCGTCGTGGCCAAAGACAGTGACGGGAACACCGTCTCAAGTCGGAGCGTAGCCGCGACGGTCACTGCCGGAACAGCGTCCGCATACGTCGATGCGGTTACCGCTGACGGTCCTCAACTTTACTATCCACTGGGAACAGCCGCGCAGGACTGGGGCGGCGCGAACACTCCGGTGTTCGGCTCCGGTGTCACCGCGTCGACTTCGGACGTGGCCAACACCTCTACTGGGGCGTCGACGTTCACTGGAACGACTACCGGACGCGTTTCGACGACGACGAAAGCCGTGGTCTCTGACGCGTTCTCGACTGAGCTCTGGTTCAAGACGAACACGACGACGGGCGGAAAGCTCCTCGGCTACGGTTCGGCTGCTTCCGGTGATTCGACCAGCTACGACCGTCATATTTACATGCTGAATAACGGCCGCCTCGTATTCGGGACGTATAACGGAAGCACGCAGATCGCTCAGACCACAACGGCTTTCAACAACAACGCTTGGCACCATGCCGTGGCCACTCAGGGTAGTGACGGTATGAAGCTCTACGTCGACGGTCACCTCGTCGCCTCCAACGCCGCTGCCACTCAAGCTGAGGGGTACTTTGGGTACTGGCGAGTCGGCGGGGACAACCTCACAAACTGGCCGTCTGCACCCCGTTCGAAGTACTTCAAGGGTTCGATCGACGAGGTGGCGGTGTATCCGTACGCGTTGACCTCGGCTCAAGTGCAGACCCACTACGGGGTCGGTAAGGGATTCGAGGCGCCGACCGCGGCGTTCACCGCTTCGGTGACAGACCTCGAGGCTGCGTTCGACGCTAGTTCGTCGGCTGCCGCGGGCACAGCGACGATCTCCAGCTACTCCTGGGACTTCGGCGACGACTCATCGGCGGGCTCCGGCGTTATGGCCTCTCACGAGTATGACGGGACGGGCGTCTACACCGTCAAGCTGACGGTGACGGACAGCAACGGGCTCGCCGCGACGAGCGAGCAGACCGTGACGGTCCAAGCCGCGAACGTCGCCCCCACTGCGGACTTCGAGATTGTAGAGACGGGACTGTCGGTCTCTGTCGACGGGTCGGCTTCGAGTGACACGGACGGAAGCATCGCTTCGTATGGCTGGGACTGGGGCGACGGTACGTCTGGGACGGGACAGGTTGCGGACCATGTGTACGCCACGCCTGGCACACGGACAGTCACGCTGACAGTCACGGACGACCGCGGCGCGACGGCGACTGCTTCGCACGAAACAGTGACCACTCACGCGGACCCGGTGGCGCAGTTCACTTCGACGGCGTCAGGGCTGCAGATCGACGTCTCAGCTTCGACGTCGACGGCATCCGACGGTGCAACCCTTACCTATGCGTGGAACTGGGGTGACGGTGCACCAGCCGGATCGGGGGTGACAGCCGCTCATACCTATGCGGAGGCCGGCAGCTACGAGGTCACCCTGACGATCACGGACAGCTTGGGCGCGTCTGCGAGTGCGGCGCAGGGCGTCACTGTGCAGGCGCAGGTGTTCGCAGCGTCCGATTCCTTCGGCCGCGTTGTATCGAGCGGCTGGGGTGCAGCGGACAAAGGTGGCACGTGGACGCCGCTGAGCGGGTCCGCAGCCGTCGCATCGGTGGCCGACGGTGTCGGCAAGGTGGATCTCAGTCCTGGTGAGACGCGGGAGATGTTCCTGCAGGGAACCTCGCTTCTCGATACATCTGCGCGGATCACTTACACGCTGTCTGCCGGGCCATCGACTGGTGTTGCTTACGAGGGGCTGGGGGCGCGCCGTTCGGGTGCGGACGGCTACCGGGCACTCGCATGGCATCGCGCCGATGGAACAACGTGGCTCATCATCCACCGCAATGGCGCCGCCGTGGCGAGTGCGCCGCTCACCGGAGTCAGCTGGAGCGCGGGGAGCACATTCCACCTCGCGATGGAGACCACCGGCACGTCGCCGACGACTATCCGGGCGAAGCTCTGGGTAGACGGCGCGACTGAGCCCACTGCATGGCAGCTCGTCACGACCGATTCGACGCCAGCGATCCAAGTCGCCGGCGCACCGACCGTGTTCTCCTATCGCTCGGGAAGCGCCACCGGGACGAATGCGGCCAGCTTCGACGACTTTTCGGTCACTGATCTGTCGATCCCAGTTGTCGTCCCGGACCCGGAGAATGTCGCTCCGACGGCGGTATTCACGACGGAGGTCGCTGATCTGACGGTGAATGTGGATGCGTCGACGTCGACGGACTCTGACGGCACGATCGAGTCGTATGAGTGGTCGTTCGGAGATGATTCCACGGGCACTGGTGTGACCGGTTCTCATGTTTACGCGGCTGCGGGGACGTACACCGTGACACTTACGGTGACCGATGACGCAGGTGCGACGCATACGGCCGAAGTTGATGTGATGGTGACGGCAGAGCCCGTCGACCCCGAGCCCGCCGATACTGCCCTCGTGCAGGATGATTTCGATCGCACGTCGGGTCCAGGCTGGGGGAGTGCGAGCATCGGTGGCGCGTGGACGGTCACGGGCGGCTCGCAAGCTGCCGCGACCGTTGGTGACGGTCAGGGGAAGATGAACCTCATCGCCGGTGATACGCGCCACAACACGCTGAACCCCATTGCCACGACGGATGTGCTGTTGGCGACGACATTCAGTGTCGATCAGGGACCGGAGACCGGTGGCAGCTACATCGGCGTGATTGCGCGGGACTCGGCGGCAGGGCGCTACCTGGTCCGCGCGTGGTTGCGCCCCGATGGCACGGTATGGCTGGTTGCTCATCGAGGCGCCACCGTATTGCTCGCACAGCCGGTGTCGGGCGTCTCCTTCGCTGCCAACACGTCCTATACGTTGAAGGTCGCAGTGATCGGATCGACCATTACAGCGAAGATTTGGAACACCACAGCATCGGAGCCCGCGAACTGGCAACTCACGACCACGGATGCAACGCCCTTGCAAGGGGGCGGTGGTGTTGGCCTGAGCGGGAACCGTTCAGGTAGCTCGACGACGGCAAACGGTGTGTATTTCGATTCGTTCCGCGTCACTGCGGCCGGGTAAGATCACGACGCATGGCCACTGCTGTCCCACTCCTCCTGCTCGCAGCTGGAGCCCTCGCAGCCGCGGCCATCGGCCTCTTCGTGCTTCGGCAGATGCCGCGCGCCGGTTTCATCGTGTGGGCGGCAGTTCTCTTCTTCGTTCCCGTATGGGTGGGGCTGAACGCAGGGTTCTACTGGGCGGCGATCACTCTGCTGACAGTTGTGATGATCATCGTCAACTGGTCGGCGGTTCCTCTGAGAGCAGCGGATGCGTGGGTGACTGCGTTCGTAGTGGTCATCCTCGGGCTCTACGGGATCGGTTCGGTTGATCTCTCGTCGCTGGTCGCTGCGATTCTCGAGTGGGTCATTCCTTATATATGGGGACGGATCCTGCTGCGCCGCGTCCATGAGAAATGGGTGACCGCCACAATCGCGATCATGGCGGTGATCGCATCGGTGTTGGCGATCATCGAGTTTTTCACGGCATTCAACCCGTTCGTACTTATTCCTGGGTCGGGCGTTGTTTACGAAACGTGGAGTCCGCTCCAGGAGCGCGGCGGTCTGCTCCGCGTGGAAGGGGCATTCGGGCATTCGATCGCATTGGGTGCTGCGTTGGCGATGTCCACTGCCTTTATTGTCGCGACAAGCTGGTGGTTGCTCCCCAAGATCGCCGCGGTGCTCATCGTCGCAACGGCCACTGT
Organism: Microbacterium sp. A94; assembly: GCF_051842855.1. NCBI lineage: Bacteria > Bacillati > Actinomycetota > Actinomycetes > Micrococcales > Microbacteriaceae > Microbacterium > Microbacterium sp. A94. Next base: position 150,065 of record NZ_JBPXMU010000003.1, read on the forward strand.
GCTGACTTTTAGCCGCGCAGGACTAATCACACTGGCGTTGACGCTTGTGCTGTCCACATTCTTCCTCACCGGAGTATCCGGCCGATTCCGAACTGCCGTCGGCATCAGCGGCATCATCGGCGCGGCCATCGTCATACCGATCATCGACACCGTGTTCGGTGCAGCAGGAGACGAGGCAGGAGGGAGCGCGGACTACCGCACGGACCTGCTCGTGCTGCTGGAGCAGGTGCAGCTCTTCGGGAACCCCGGAGATTGGCACACGCTCGTGTCGGGCGACTATTATCTAGGCTATTTCGCGCGATCGGTTGACAATGCGCTCGTACTCACGCTGTTGCGTTACGGGTACGTGCCGACGTTCCTCATTATGGCCGCCCTCATTTGCGCTGCAGTGATGGCACTGCGACGCAGTTCGCGCACGCCCGCCTCGATCGCGGTCATCGGTCAGCTGCCCAGCCTCGTCGTGGTGGCACTGATCACGCAGTACAGCATGTTCCTCTGGTTCTGCGTCGGGCTGGCCATCACATGGGCTCATGATCGTAACTCGATGGGTGCCTCAACCGAGCGGTATCTTGCGCCGCGCGCGGCTGTCCGGCTTGTCGATGCGCCAATTATTTCTACGGTCGACAGAACAGAGGTCCCGCGGTCGTGACTCATCTAGGATTGGTGGCTCAGGGGGAACGGGGAATCATGGCCGAAAGCGGTATCAATCTGCGTCTGATCGGCAGCTCCGTGCGAAAGTTCTGGTGGGTGATTGTTGCACTCGTGCTGATCGGCGCTGGTGGTTCCTACGCGTACGCCTCGCTTCAGACACCACTGTTTCAGTCGACTTCCTCGCTGTATTTCGCGCTCAACCAGGGGACGAGCGCATCTGATCTGAATCAGGGATCTGCCTATACCCAGAGCCAGATGCTGTCGTTCGCTCAGCTTGCGACGAGCTCCCGTGTGCTTGAACCGGTCATCGACACGCTGGATCTTGAGACCACTCCGCGTGCACTTGCGCGATCGGTCGAGGTTTCGATTCCGCAGAGCACGGTCATGCTGCGAGTGACTGGAATCGCTGAGGACGGCGAGGCTGCAGCTGAGCTCGCCAATGCAGTCGCCGGACAGCTGATCCTCGTGGTGAAAGACGTCGCTCCCAAAGACCCTCAAGGCGAAGCGAGCATTACGGCAGAGATCATCGACGATGCGGTTCCTGCGCCCTTTCAGTTCACACCGAACAAACCGCGCGAAGCTCTGCTCGGCGGATTCCTCGGGGGTGTGCTCGGACTGGCGGCTGCGTTGCTGATTGGTGTTCTCGATACTCGCGTTCGCAACGAGGAAACTCTCGGGCAGTCGGGCGGAGATCCCGTGCTTGGAGTGATCTCCAAGGCTCCGATCTTGGCGAGGCGCGGCATCGCCGTCGTGCAGGAGCCACTCGGCCACACATCGGAGGAATTCCGTCGGATTCGATCAGCCCTCGCCTACGCCAATGTCAGCTCGAAGGTGAAAGTGCTGCTCGTCACATCTGGCATGCCCGCCGAAGGAAAATCGACGGTCGCGGCCAACCTGGCGATGACGCTCGCCGGTCCCCGTAGCTCCGTGCTTTTGATCGACGCGGACATGCGTCGTCCCCGAGCGCACGAACACGCCGGGATCGACGGATCGATCGGACTCACGAGCGTTCTTCTCGACGAGGTCGAATTCGACGTGGCCAAGCACACCGTCGCCGACACCACGCTCGACATCCTGCCTGCCGGAACCGTCCCGCCGAATCCCGCAGAGCTTCTGTCATCGGCCAAAATGGCGCAATTGCTCGAGTTTGCTGCTGCGGAGTACGATTTCGTCGTCATCGACTCGCCGCCCACCCTCAGCGTCGCGGACGCCAACTTGTTCGCGACGCAGACAGACGGAGTCATTCTGGTCGTAGACGCGACCAAGACACGGCGTGCAGCCCTCGCAAAGAGCATCAAATCCCTCGAGTCTGGTGGTGCACGGATCCTCGGCACCGTGCTCAACCGAGCGAAGCTAGACCGGCACCGCAGTGAGTATTACAGTGACTGAGGTCGCTGGCTCGCATCTCGAGCGATACCTGTGAAGGTGCCTGGGAAGTTGTCGTTCCCTGGAAGAGCCGGTTATTCTTCAGGAGTTGCGAGGGGGACTCGCTCCCTGCTGCCGGGGTTGAAACTGCGGCAGGTGGCTGGTTAATCGCTAACTTCACCCCAGAAGGCCGCCACATCGTGTCCTTTCTCTCTCGACCATCTCCCAACCAGAAGGCGCCAGAACACTCTGTTCATCGCACTTCCTTACAAAAATTCCTCGCTGGAGGCCTGGGCGCAATCCTGGCGATTTCGGCTTTCATCCTGACCGCACCCGTGTCTGCGACGGCAGACGGGCAGCCTCGCTTGCAACCTTCATCTGCTGCGACGGACGGGGTGATCCTTGAGGATGCGATGGAACGCACCGTCGACTCCGGATGGGGAGCATCCGCCGCTGGAGCGTGGCAGGCCATCGAAGGCTCGGCCAGCGTCTCCGCTGGCCAGGCGATGCTGGCCAGCCGTCGTCCTGGGATCACCGCTCGGGTGACTGCTGAAGGCGTCACAGCCAGTGACTTGACCAGCACGTTCGACGTCAGCACCCCCGAACTGCCTACCGGTGGACCGTTGTATCTCTCGCAGGCCGTCCGCATCGTAGACAAGGACGCCTACGGAGTGCGCGTCAGGGTGCATCCGGATGGGGCGACCTACATCTCGCTTGTCCGCCTCACGGATCTCATGACTGTCTCGAGCATCAGCGAGCAGCGTCTGCCTGTGACCATGCAGGATGGTAGTGCGCTGCGTGTCGCGTTCACCGTCACCGGGCAGGACCCGGTGAACCTGACGGCGAAGGCATGGCTGGTCGGGGAGGCGGAGCAGGCGAGCCCGGAACTCTCGTACAGCGACAGCTCCGCCCAGAGGATCGATAGTGAAGGTGGGATCGCGTTCGCGCTTTACACGTCGAGTGGGGCGAAGTCGACGGTACCTGTCGGCATCGACAACGTTCTGGTGGCGACGCCTGGGACGACGCCCGCACCGGAACCGGTGAAGCCGGTTGATCCTGATCCGGTGACGCCGACGGAACCGGTGACGCCGGTTGATCCTGATCCGGTGACGCCGACGGAACCGGTGACGCCGACGGAACCGGTGACGCCGACGGAACCGGTGACGCCGACGGAACCGGTGACGCCGACGGAACCGGTGACCCCGACTGGCCCCGACCCGGTTGCGGCTGTGGGCGGTGTGCGGGGCGATCCGGGTGCGCGCGCGCCCGGTTCTATCTCCTACGACGCGCCGGCTTCGGCCATCTACGTGTCTCCCAGCGGTTCCGACTCCGCCAGCGGAGCCAAGGGCTCGCCGGTCAAGTCCATCACTGCGGCCGTTCGCCTCGTGTCCAGCGGCGGCACGATCGTGCTGCGCGGTGGCACCTATCACGAAGAAGTCGTCATCCCCGGTCAGAAGCGGGTGACGATCCAGCCGGCCGCGAACGAGGCCGTCTGGCTCGATGGAACCAGGACCGTGACCGGCTGGCGTGCATCCGGGAACACCTGGATCGTCGACGGCTGGACGACGTCGTTGGATTCGAGTCCAACGTACACGAAGGGGGCTCCCGACAACACGCAGGCTGACTGGCGCTTCGTTGACCCTGAGTACCCGATGGCTGCTCATCCTGACCAGGTCTGGCTGGGGGGAACCCAGCTGCGGGAAGTCTCATCTGTTGGTCTGGTCGTCGAAGGAACCTTCTTCGTCGACGATGCCGCCAAGCGGCTGATCATCGGTTCCAACCCCCAAGGGAAAACCGTCGAGGCCAGCGTGCTCACTCAGGCACTGTCGATTCAATCCGCGGGCAGCGTGGTGCAGGGCATCGGCATCCGGCGATACGCGACGAGTGTGCCGCAGATGGGCACGGTCATCGCCGCGGCCAAGGATATCTCGCTTTCCGACGTCACCATCCGTGACAACTCCACGACGGGCCTGTACTCCTGGGCCCCGGGAACGACGCTGACTCGGGTATCGTTGATCGACAACGGGATGCTGGGCGGGGGAGCATCTCAGGCTGACGGGCTGAAGGTGGATCGTCTGCTCTCTGTCGGGAACAATGTTGAGCGCTTCAACCACTCGCCGGTTTCCGGGGCGTTCAAAGTCACACGAACGCAAGGGGTGACGGTGACTGATAGTGCATTCATCGGCAACCACGGGCGTGGCCCCTGGTTCGATGAGTCGACTGTCGGCATTGCGTTCACTGGCAATGACGTCATCGCAAACGAAGGACATGGTGTCTTCGTCGAACTTTCTGAGCGCGCCGTCATCGCAGACAACATAGTCGCGGACAACGGAGAGTTCGGACTATTCGTCCTCAGTTCGGGGAATGTGAAGATCTGGAACAACACGTTCGTCGGCAACGCGGAGCGCAACGTCAGCATCGCGCAGGACGATCGTCGGGCATCTGACCCGAATGCAGCCGGTCACGACCCGCGCACGCGCTACGCGCCGCTCGCGTCGTGGATCGTCCGCAACATCGTGATGTCCAACAACGTTCTCGCAGAACCCGCGGGCAATTGTTTCGTATGCGTGCAGGACTTCTCGCTCACTTACACCGGGTCTCAGATGGTCTCGTCGATCAACGGGAACCTCTATCACCAGTCGGTGAAGGGTACGCCTCGCTGGTTCGGTGCATGGTCGCGAGGCCCTGTGTCGCGGGACCCCGCCGTGACAGACACACTTGCGCAGTTCGCCGCTGCCACCGGACACGACGCCCGTTCGCGGTTCATCGAGGGCGCATCTGTCGTCACGGCGGGCTATACGCTGCAGCCGGCTTATGCCGTGTCGCAGTCGCAGACGGCTGTGCCGGTACCGGCCGACATCGCTGCGGTTTCGCACCTCGCAACGAACAGCACGACGTTGGGAGTTCAGGGGCGCTGATGATCACCACATGAGTTCGCTTCTCGCGGTCGGCGCGCGTGCGCTGACGATGGTCATCGCGCTGATCTGCGGCATCCTCACCACGAGGATGATCATTGCGGACGCCGGTGTGGACAGCTTCGCGCTGTACACGTTGCTCACCACGATCCCCTCGCTGCTGACATTCACTGATCTCGGCAGCGGGGCGGTCTTGGTGAACGCCGTCGCGATCAGTGACAATGTGCGTTCTGACGAAAAGCTCAGGTACCAGCTCACTTCTGTGGGTCGTGTGCTGCTGGCCTTTGCTGCATCGGCGATGGCTATCAACACCGTGCTCGTGGCGACTGGCACCTGGGAACTTATCCTCGGCGACGTTGGGGAGCGGCCGGGTGCATCGCTGGCCGCCTTCTACTGCGTGACGATCTTCTGTCTGAGCATTCCGATGGGTGTCTGGGTCAGGATCATGTTGGGGCAGCGTCGCAATCACGTGGTGATCCTGTTGCAAGGGCTGATCTCTCCGCTGACGCTGCTGGGCGTCTGGTCGATGCTGAACCTGGGAGCGGAACGTCTGCATGTCTACCTCGGGATCGCGTCGTTTGCCGCGTCGCTCGTCGTCTCTGCGCTCGGGGTCCTGATCACGGCGCGGTCGACATCCCCGTTGATCCCGGCGGCGGCCCGAATGGTGCTTCGCCCGCGCCGTTTTCCGGGGGTCACAGTGATGGACGTCGGATGGCCGATGCTGGCGCAGATGGTCACCTATCCGATTGCCGTGGGGTCGCAGCGGTATATCATCGCGCAGCTTGGGGGGCCGAGTGATGTGGCGGAGTACGGTGTGGCCGGGCAGGTCTTCTTCGCGCTCAACGGGCTGGTGATGGCCGGTGGGCTCGCCCTCTGGCCGCACTTCGCGCGCCGACGCCACGAGGGCGCCCTCAACCGTGGCCCGTTTCTCCTCAGCGCATTGTTCGCCGTTGCCATCGCGGTGGCCACGGTCATGGTGTGGTTGGTAGGGCCGTGGCTCTTCGACTTCATTACACAGGGTGCGCTCGTAGTGGAACCAGCCACAATCTTCGCTTTCGGGCTCATGATCATGATGACCGCGGCTGTGTACCCTCTGGGGATGTTCATCATGGATAAGCCGGGCATCCGCTTCCAGGTGATCCCAACTCTGAGCATGGCCGTGATCGGGGTCGGGCTGGCGCTCGTATTGACGCCTGTGCTCGGAATCGTCGGCCCGCTGCTGGGCGTCTCTTTTGCACTGGTCGTTTGCCAGCTGATCCCGTTCTCGATTTACATCGTGAAGCACAGGAGCAGGCTCACGTCGGGAGCTCAGACCGCCGTCGGCTCTGCGGAGTAACCCGCGGGTCAGCCCAGCACTGCCTGCGCGATCTGCTCGCGATACATCCCCGGCGAATGCCGCCGAAGCGCCTCGGCGCGGTTCTTGGAGGCGTCAGCGACGACGAGATTCCAGCCATCAGCCAGCGAGGTCAGCGCCTCGGCGATCGCACCCGCGTCATCCGCCGGCACGAGCTTTGAGGTGCTGTATCCACTGGCCGCCTCGCGCAGACCGCTGCTGTCGCTGGCGATCACCGGTCGAAGTGCGAGGACACCCTCGACCGCGGTATTGCCGAACGGCTCGTCGACGCGCGAGGGTACAACGAGGACATCCGCCTCGGCGAGGAACGGCCAGACGTCGCTGTGGAATCCCGCGAAGTTAACTGGGACACCGTTGACCACCGCCTGCTGACGTAGCTGCTCCTCGAACCATTCGTAACCCTCGAAGGCAGCGCCCAGCAGCGTGACCTCTACCGACCGGCCGGCATCGTGCAGCAGAGACGCCGCATCGATCACCAGGTCGGGCCCTTTGCGCGGCGAGAGACGTCCCACGTAGAGAACCCGCAGCGGACCATCAAGCTGAGCGCGCGGTGGAATCGGGCTATCCGGTGAGGCGACTCCGTTGTAGACGACGTGAGCGCGATCCGCGAGACGTGGCAGAGCGGTGTGGATCGTCTCGAGAGCGAACCGGCTGTTCACCAACGTACGGTGCGACGCGAGGTGCGGTGAATAGAGGATGCGGTTGACGAATTTGCGTCCGGACGCCTCGGCTTCGTGCACATGGCTCACGGTGCGCACACCACGCAACCTCGAGACTAAGGGCCATTGCGGAAGGATGATCGTCGATACGTAGACGGCATCCGGGCGCAGCCTACTGATGAGGCGCCACGCGGCGCCGAGACCTCGGAACATGTCGCGGAACAGCGTCGAAAGGCCACGAGGTTTAAGTAGCGCCTTGCGCAGCACGAGCATAGGGATGACGACGACTTCGGCGCCCACGGCGCGCAGCTCGCGATCGAGCAGACCACGGCTAGGCAATGCGACCACAACACGAGCGCCTGTTCCGAGGAGACCGATCGCGCTTTCGAGGAGCATGCGATCCGAGCCGAACATCTCGGCTCCAGGATGGACGAGAAGCAGAGGTTTGCGGTTGGCAGTCACTTGGCAGCCGTTCTGCCGGGATCGAAGTCCCAATCTTCCGATCGTCGCTGCCCGCGACGGGCAGAGGAATGGACGCTCGAACCTGATGTCAGTCGGCGAGCCAAGCTTTCATACGCGTCAGCGACATCGTCCCAACGGAAGCCTTCTTTGACTCGCTCTCGCAGTCGCGCTCCGAGCGCGATCATGCCTGCAACATCGGCTTCTGCATCCATCACTCGGGAGGATACGTCGGCGGCATCGGCGAAGAAGTAACCCAGGTCGTCGAGCACCTCGCGGTTAAACGGGACGTCGTAACCGATCACCGCTGTGCCGGCGCCCATCGCCCTCAGAAGAGAGGGGTTGGTGCCACCCACCGAGTGACCATGAAGGTAGGTAAGTGCGTTTGCATACAGCGAGTCCAGCAGCTCCTGGTCGTACACGCCGCCGACGAGTCGGATGCGGTCATCACCGTCGGCCGCAGCCTCGATCGCCTCCGTGTACTCGGCAGCGTACGGTGCGGAGCCCACGACGACCAGCGGCAGCTTCGCCGCGCTGCGCCGGTAACCCTCGACGATCTCAAGCACATGGTTCTCAGGCTCGAAACGAGCCACCACGAGGTGATATCCGTTCGGCGTCAGATCCATCTCGGCCACGCCCCGCGCGGGCAGGTCATCGAGGATTGGCGCACCGTACCGGATCAGCTCGGTATCAACGTCGAATTGGTGTCGGTAGTAATCGGCAATGCCAGGGGCATCAGCGATGAGGGCATCTGCGTTCCTCACGCCGAATTGTTCGGCCCACCGGTAGTACGCCTTACCCCTGGACCCCCACTTGGACCGACGCCACTCCAGGCCGTCCATGTGCAGCGCCACCGGCGCGCGACGCAGGCGCAGCAACGGCAGGAAGGGGGAGTTTGCCGCGTTGAACACGAATGTGGCATCTGGCCGTCGACGGAACATCAGGTGCCACACCGAAAGTCCGGTGTGGCTGAGCGTCTCGACCTGCTTCACGGGGACTGCGGGCAAATGCACGATCTGCATGCCAAGATACGACTTTGCTCGGCTATCGGACCCGCGGGTATACACGACAACCCGGTGTCCGCGCTCTACCAGCCGCTTGCCGACCTCTTCTACTGCGGTCTCAAAGCCGCCGTACGCCGCAGGCACTCCACGTGTCCCCACCATCGCGATGGTGAGAGCATCCCCTCTGCTCATGTGATCAGTATGCCCCGCTTGGCCGCACCATGGCCTGCGCAGTCCGGAACATGATCTGCAGATCGTTCATCACAGACCAGTTCTCGACGTACTGCAGATCCAGCCGCACGCTTTCGTCCCAGGAGAGATCGCTGCGGCCAGAGACCTGCCAGAGGCCGGTGATTCCCGGCTTGATGTAGAGGCGGCGGAAGACCGTCCCATCGTACGCGGTGACCTCGCTCGGCAGCGGAGGCCGCGGACCGACGACGCTCATGTCGCCGGTCAGCACGTTCCAGAACTGCGGCAGCTCGTCCAAGGACAGCTTTCGCAGCACCTTTCCGACCCGTGTGACGCGCGGGTCGTTCTTCATCTTGAACAGCAGCCCTGCGCCCTGGTTCTGTTCTTTGAGCGACGCGAGCTGCTGCTCGGCATCCGTCTTCATCGAGCGGAACTTCACCATTCGGAAAGTGCGACCGTCGCGGCCGACGCGCTCCTGACGAAAGAAGACCGGCCCTGGCGCGTCCAACTTGATCAGCAGCGCGATCACAGGCGTAACCGTGCCGATCGCGATCAACGCCAGCGCTGAGACAGCGATATCCAGCGCCCGCTTGAGCAGGTGCACCCCACCTTCGTAAGTGGGGATGCGCACCTGGAGCAGCGGCAGCCCGTCGACCTGACGAAGCGAGATGCGCGGTCCTGCCACATCCGTCAGACGACTCGAGAGCACGAGCTCGGCGGCAGTTCCTTCCAACTGCCAGCTCAGGTGCTTGACGAAGTCGGCGTCACCATCGGGCCGGCTGGCCACGATGATGGTGTCTGCGCCGAGCTGAGCTGCCGCAGCCGCAACGGTAGTGACGTTTCCAACCACCGTGTACTGCGTTTCGCCAACCACGATGTGGTTGGCATTGCGATCCAGCAACGTCGTCCCCACGACGAAGTAGCCGTTCTCGCCGCTGGTGCGCAGCGAGTTGATCACATACTCGACGTCCTCGGTGGCGCCGACGACGAGAGTGCGCGAGACATACGCGCCGCCCAGTCGTTGACGCTGCAGCCACCGCCGCCAGCTCCACCGTGCGACCAGGAGCCCCAGCATCCCGGTCGGCAGAGCGATGACGAGCAGAGGCCGCAGGCCTTCCCACTCCATGAGGATGCCGACAATCGCCACGACCCCGAACGCGAGCCCGCCGGCGTGCGCGACACGACGGTACTCGGTGGCGCCCGAGCCGATGATCGCAGCTGACCGCGTGTTCAGCGCGGCCAACATCACATACAGGGTCGCGACCAGAAGGATCGCACCGCGGAGGATGACATCGGTCGCTGTCCCGATCAGGGACAGCTGAATCAGCGCCGTCAGCGCAGCGACGGCCGCAATCACCGCGGAGTCCGTCAGATTCAACCGCAAGCGGTAGCGACGCTCCCACTGCTGCCGTCTCTCCAACGTCGCCGACACTCGTGGTGCGGCAGCGTCATGCGGTGTAACTCTGGTCGCGCGCGGCGCGACCAATGGCGCGAACTTAGACCCGCTGCGCGTGAGCTGCAGCGCATCCTCGACGGACGTCACGCTGCTCTCCGAGCCGTGAATGTACGCAGAAATCCCCAGTGCGACATGTGTTCCCCAGTGTTCCCCAGACCGCGAGCAAACGCTCTCGGTACATGTCTGCATTCCCGACCCCTCGGGTCCTGCTCCTTCTCTGTGATCCCACATCACAGAGGATGAACACCATTCCCACACAGTGTTCGTTCGCAGCAGGTACTGCAGACGATGGTCACTCTAGCGGATCTCGGGCGTGAGGGGAAGATAATTCACGCGAATGGAGGAAACAATCCGATCGGTCGATTCGTCCGAGAAACGCCGGCTCAGGCGTTTTCGGGTAGACTGGTGGAGCAATGTGAAAGATTCGCCGCAATTCCGGTGCGTCATGTTGCCACTGATCAGGGCCGTAAAGGACCGCTCGCACCGACGCGCGCGGCATCCGCTCTTGGTCTCAAGAACATGAGGTGCGCTTGCGCGCGCCCACCCAAAGCAATGAGCAACACAATGAGCAGTACCACCACCTATTCACCTATGCCCCTGAGCTGGAAGCAGGCAGACGACAACGTCTTTGTCGCAACCCGCGGGGGAGAGTACGCCGGATTCGTCGAATCCGACAGCACCGCACACGTCGCCTACGACAACCACGGCGTCAACCTCGGTTCCTTCACGAGCCTCGTCGACGCGCGCCAGGCGCTCGAAGGCACGCCTCGTCGCAGTATGCGCTCCATTCGACAGACCCTGCGCCGCCACCTCTCACGCGTCCGCGCTTAACGAACACTTCTGCGACGTATACGCGTTGGCGTATACGGCCGGGCGTAGCCTGAAGAAAGCACGGGGCATCCGCCTTTGCTACCCCAGCTCACGGGCTCCGATCGGCAGGAGAGCAGTATCGCCACCTCAACGGTCGCGGAAGCGACCAGCAACACTCTCGGACCAGTACGCCAGACATACGCTGGCAACGCCGACTTCCCCCCGATGGCGAAGGCGTATAAGAGCGTGTTGCAGGTGGTTAAAGAAACTGGCCTGCTGCGGCGAGCGGTCTGGTTCTATGCTGTTGTCGCCGCTGGCATCGTTGTAGCTCTCGGCGGGGCGATCACCGGGTTCATCCTGCTCGGCGACAGCTGGTTCCAGCTACTCATCGCGGCAGCTCTCGGCATCATCTTCACCCAGATCGGATTTCTCGGCCACGAGGCCGCGCACCGTCAGATCCTGACGTCGGGCCCGGCGAACTTCCGTCTCGCCCGCATTCTCATCGGGCTCGTCGGCATGAGCTACTCCTGGTGGGACAACAAGCACACCAAGCACCACGGCAACCCGAACCAGGTCGGCAAGGACCCGGACATCGCCGTCGATACCATCTCGTTCCTTGAGGAGGATGCCGCCAAGTCGCGCGGCTTCATCCGTCTGATCACCCGCAAACAGGGGTGGCTGTTCTTCCCGCTGCTCACACTGTTGGGCCTCAACCTGCACTTGCAGGGGCTTAAATACCTCTTCACGAAGAAGGACGTCAAGGGTCGGTGGCTTGAGATCGGCCTCATCGTGGGACGTCTTGCAGCCGTGCTGGTGCCCGTGTTCATCATGCTCCCGCTGGGGATGGCATTCGCCTTCGCAGGTGTGCAGTTTGCCGTCTTCGGTGTCTACATGGGCATTGCGTTCGCTCCTAACCACAAGGGCATGCCGATCATCGAGCCGGGCGCCCGACTGGACTTCTTCACGAAGCAGGTGCGCACCTCGCGCAACATCTCCGGCGGCTGGTGGGTGACCACCTTCCTCGGTGGCCTCAACTACCAGGTCGAGCACCACCTGTTCCCGAGCATGCCTCGCCCATATCTGGCTCAGGCGCGCGAGATCGTTCGTGACTACTGCCTCGCCAACGACGTGCCGTACACCGAGACCACGATCCTCCGCTCGTATGCGATCGTCATCGAGTACTTGAACCGGGTGGGACTCGCCGCAAGCGACCCGTTCGACTGCCCCGCGGTGGCACAGTTCCAGAAGGCGTAGCCTTCCGACCACTAACTTCTGCGGCGAAACGCAACTTCTGCGGCCAGATCCTTTGGGATCGGCCGCAGAAGTTCGTTTAGGCCGCGAAACTTGCGCCCCCGACTGGCTAGAGCAGCCCGAGTTCCAACGCGAGCGTGACGGCGCGGGTGCGGTCTGAGACGCCGAGCTTCTCGAACACATGGAGCAGATGCGTCTTCACCGTCGCCTCGCCAATGAACAGTGACTTCGCGATCGCGGGATTACTGCCCCCAGCGGCGACCAGACGCAGCACGTCGATTTCGCGCGGGCTCAGTTGTGGGCGATCTTCGGATGCCATCCGCATCCGGGTCACGAGCGTCGCCGCGATCGACGGCGCGAGCACCGTATGTCCTTCGGCGACGGAGCGGATCCCGGCGACGATCTCCTCGTGAGGCGCCGCCTTCAGCAGATACCCGCTGGCGCCGGCCTCGATCGCACCCAGGATGTCGTCATCGCTCTCATAGGTGGTGAGCACGAGAACGCGCACCTCGGGCAGTTCTTCGGCGAGTTTGGCGGTGGCCTCCGCACCCGAGAGTCGAGGCATTCGCAGGTCTATCAGCACGACATCCGGGCGCAGTGTGCGCGCAAGCTCGACGACCTCGACACCATCGGATGCTTCACCGACGACCTCGAGTCCGTCATCCAGCGAAAGCAGGCCGACGATACCGGAGCGCACGATGGGGTGATCGTCGGCGACCAGGACGCGGATCATTCGGACACCCTCTCAGCGGTCAGAGAGCTCTCGGCCGTTAAGGGAATGCGCACGGTCAGGGCCGTGCCGTTCGGCGCCATGTCCGTTACACCCAGCGCTCCGCGCACGAGGGCGACTCGATCACGCATACCGGAGAGTCCGAACCCTCGTCCGCTATCGATCGTCGCCTCCCGTAGACCCCGGCCATCGTCGCGCACGGTGAGAGTCGCGTCCTCGCTGATCTTGAGAACGACGGATGCGGCGCTCGCCGCAGCATGCTTGCGGACGTTCGCGAGGCCCTCTTGCGCACATCGCAGCAGGACGACCTGGATGTCGCGGGGGACGTCGCACTCAGACGCCTCGACGCGCACGTCCACGCCGGTCTCGTGCTGGAATCGCTCGCCCAGTCGGTGCAAAGCATGCGCCAGCGATCCGGACGGCGTGGACGCTGGAGACTCGACGACTACAAGCGCTCGCGTCTCGCGAAGCGCATCCCGCGCTGTTTCCTCGATCATGGCGATCGTATCGGCAGACCCATCGTGTCGGGCGCGTTCGGCGAGCATCACGATGCTCGTCAGGCTCTGGGCGATCGTGTCGTGCACCTCGCGGGCGAGGCGCGAGCGCTCGGCGGTGGCGCCAGCCTCATGGCTTGCCGCCTTCAGGCTCTTCTGCGCCTCGGTGAGATCGGAGAGCAGACGCTGACGCTCAGCGCCCCAATCGGCGATGCGCGTGATCCACAGCCCCAGGGCGAGACTGAACGCCGCCGACAGGAAAGAAGTGATGAATCCCGCGATCACGGTCTCCTGCTGGAACCCGCCCCACACCGAATAGGCGAGACCCAGCACAACCGCGTTCGTGAGCGTCACGATAACTGCCTGGGGGACGGAGCGTGCTGTCATCCAGATCAGCGGCAGCACGATGGTCTGCAGCAGGAGCATGTTCGGGTCGAGTAAGACGCCGACCGCGAGGAGCGCGACCAGCGATACCTGGAGAGTCGCGGACGTCGCCGGAGACGGCATCGGTGCTTCGCTGATACAGACGTACCGGCGAGCGCCGAAGGCGTAGACGGCAAGGATGCCAGCCGCGACGGCGACCAGCATCCACGGTGATCCGACAAATCGGGGAGTGTCCACGAACGCGATGATCGTGATCACGATGAACAGCGCGCCGCTGGCGATGTCCCACCCCAGACGTTCGCGGCTGCTCGTGTTCATATGTCCACTCTTCCACCCCGATGAGAGGCGCGCGCCACTCATCCGTTGCGATGGATCCAACGGAAGGTGAGCCTGCTGATCACGAGTCCGACGACGAGCCACCCGACGAGCACGAGCGCGATGAGCCCGAGATCCCAGGATCCGCTGACTTCGGCGGCTTTGAATGAGTCCGGAAGGAACACCGAGCGCATGCCCTGCGCGATCCACTTCACCGGTAGCACGCCCGCGGCGTTCTGCAGCCACTCGGGGAGCATCGAGAAAGCGATGTAGACGCCGGAGATGAACTGGATGAGCAGCACGATCGGGATGACGACCGCGGCGGCGGACTTCCCCGTACGGGGAACGGCAGACAGCGCGATTCCGAGCAGGGTGCAGGTGATGAGCCCGAGAACGAAGACCCAGGCGAAGCGGCCCCAGGCGGCAGCATCCGTCGGCAGCTCGACGCCGTAGAGCGCGACAGCGATAACGATCAACAGGGCGATCTGCATGATGGCGGTGACGAACACCTCACCGAGCTTGCCGATGAAATAGGTGAGGGGCGCAACCGGGGTGCCGCCGAGGCGCTTGAGGGTACCGTCGCTCTTCTCCGCTGCAATCTCGAGCGCGGGGCCCTGCACGCCGGAGAGCAGGATGCCGCCGGCGATGAGCCCCGGAAGGTAGTAGGTGGCCATGCTCACGGCATCGGGTCCTTCGCCAATGTCGCCAGTGAAGATCGTGGCAAAGATGACGTACATCAGGGTCGGGAACAGAAAGGTGAAGAACACCTGGTCGCCCGCGCGGAAGTACTGGCGCAGCTCGAAGGGGACGCGCCGAAGGCCGAGGCGGAAGGTGCGTGCCAGGCCGAACCTCTCGGTGGCGGTCACTGTCGTGGCGTTCATTGTCGTGGCGTTCATGTTCACAACTCCTGAGAAATAGCGGAGGCGGCGACGGGGATGTGCGTATTTCCGGGGTCTGTCTCCCGGACGGGCGGCAGATCTCCGGAGTTGTGCGCGGCGTTGGCGTCGGACTGCTCGCGAATCAGGCCGAGGTAGATGTCCTCCAGAGTGGGGCGGACGATCTCGAGGCCGCGAGGCTCACCGCCGTCGCGGAAGAGCTCTGCAACGACGGAACCGGGCTTGTCGGTGCGCTCCTCGCGTGTCGTGCCGTCGGCGTCGATCCAGCGCACGAGGGGGATGCGGGCATCCGCCCCGCCGATCTCATTGATGCGACCGATCGCGGAGATCTGACCGCCCGTGATCACTGCCGCACGGTCGCCGAGCTGGGCCGCCTCGTCGAGGTAATGAGTGGTGAGCAGGATGCTGGTTCCTTCGGCTTTGAGCGAGCGGATCAGATCCCAGAACTGGTGACGTGCCTCGGGGTCGAAGCCCGTCGTCGGCTCGTCGAGGAAGAGGACCTCGGGTCGGCCGATGATGCCGAGGGCGACGTCTATGCGACGCTGCTGCCCGCCGGAGAGTTTTCCGACGCGTGTCTTCTGCTTCTGTTCGAGTCCGACCGCCGCGATGACCTCGTCGATGTCACGCGGCCGGGGGTAGTAGCCGGCGAACTCGGTCAGCAGTTCCCGGACGGTGAAATTTCCGGCCTCGCCGGTGGACTGCAGGACGATGCCGAGCCGTGCCTTCCAATCCAGCCCACCGCGCTGCGGATCGACGCCCAGCACACGGACATCGCCGGACGTGCGTTTGCGGTAGCCCTCGAGGATCTCGATTGTTGTCGACTTTCCCGCGCCGTTGGGCCCGAGCAGCGCGAAGGTCTCGCCACGATGGATGTCGAAGCTGATGCCGTCGACGGCGGTAAAGCTGCCGTAGGACTTTCGCAGGTCACGAACCTCGATCACGTTTTCCGTCATGGTTCCAGCATGGCGGTGGAGCTACGGCAGTGCCAGCGGTGGGGAGACTGATAACGGCATCCACTGATCGGTGGATGCCAACCCTTTCGGAGCACCGGACGATTCGCTACCTTGTGGGCATGGACGATTACTCAGGTTTGGCGGCAGGACTGGGGATCGGCGCGCTCATCTTCGCGCTGGTGATCTACCTCGCTGTCATCGCGTTGACGCTATGGATCGGATATCTGATCATGCGGACGGCGGTGAAGAACGGCATCCTCCGCGCTGATGCAGAGAGGGCGGCGCAGCGCCCACCAGGCGCATACGGTGCACCGCCCCAGGGCGGGCACGGTGGCCCGCAACAGCATCGCTGACACCGAAACCCGTGACCCGGCCTAGGGTCGAAGTATGGCTGAACTGCACGACCTGACCGCGTTGGAGCAGTTGGCGGTGTTGCGGGCGGGCGACGTCAGCCCCGTTGAGCTCGTCGCGCACTATCTCGACCGGATCGAGCGCGTCAATGGCAGGGTGGGAGCCTTCGTCGAGGCGACGGCGGATGCTGCGCTCGCGCGAGCCGCATTGCTTTCGGAGGCTGCGCCCGCGGGGGCGCTGTGGGGTCTGCCGTTCGCCGACAAAGACCTCGTGGCTCGCGCGGGCGTGCCGACACGATTCGGCTCCCAGCTGCACCGCGACTTTGTTCCGGATGCCACAGCCGATCAGGCGGCGGTGCTCGATGAGGCCGGGGGCATCAGCCTCGGCAAGACCAACACCCCCGAGTTCGGATTGACGGGATACACCGAGTCGAAGGTCGCGTCTCCCGCACGAGACCCGTGGAACACGGACAACGGAGCGGGGGGATCGAGCGGAGGGGCCGCGACCGCTGTGGCTGCCGGGCTGCTGCCGCTCGCCCCGGCTTCCGACGGTGGCGGGTCGATTCGAATCCCCGCCGCAACCGTCGGAGTCGTCGGACTGAAGCCGTCTCGGGGGAGGATCTCATTCGCATCCGGACTCGACAGCCCCGGAGGGCTCGCAGTCGCCGGCCCCATCGCGCGCACCGTCGCGGATGCCGCGCTGCTGCTGGACGTGCAGGTCAGCGGACGGCCGTATCCGTACGCCACCGGGGCACCGGGGCGCGGCTCTTTCCTCGATGCGGCGACGGCGGCCACAGCATCCGCTCGCGTCGGCGTGACGATGGTCTCGCCCTGGGATGACGATGAAGACATCGCACTTGACCCGGACGCGGCGCGCGCTGTCGACGTCGCGATGGCGCTGCTGACGGATGCCGGGCATGGCGTCGACGAGTTCGACTGGCGTCCGCGCGGGTACGCACAGATGTTCACCACGATCTGGCGCACGAGCGCTGCGCGAATGACCCTGTCGGATGCTGAGCTTGAGCTGGTCGAGCCGATCACCGCGTGGCTCGCCCGCGAGGGGCGTGCTCTCAGCGGCACGCAGGTGCTGGATGCGCTCGCCGCTGCGACGGTGTTCGAGCGCGAGACGATCACCGCGTTCGCACCGTTCGACGCAGTCCTGACACCGGCGCTCGCGCTGCCGCCGCGGCCGATCGGATGGTTCCACCCGACCGACGCAGCGGAGAACTTCTCGCAGCAGGTGCGCTATGCGCCGTACTCGAGCTTTGTGAACGTTGCCGGGCTCCCGGCGGTGGTGGTGCCCGTGATGCTGGATGCCTCGGGGCATCCGGTAAGCGTGCAGCTCATCGGGCGACCCGGAGGGGAAGCGGCGATCATCGCGCTCGCCGCGGAACTGGAGCGCCGCACAGGCGCACTCCCTCGGCCCCCTGTCTGGGACGCCTGATGGCTGGTGTGCGGGATGCCGGCGATCCAGCCCCTTGACGTACCGCGCATCGGATGCTCAAATATCACACTGGAACTGAGCTCGAGGGGGCAGCATGTGGGGTCGCATCAGAGCGAGCAGTGATCGCGGACTGCCGGGCGGCAGCAGCCATCTGAACCGAATCGAACCGTTCACATTCGGACTCGTCGGGGCTCTGGGTGTGCTCGTCGCGCTTTTGATCGGCGCGATCGTCGGGCAGCTCGCGACGGTCTTGATCTACGTCGGAGTGGCGCTATTCCTCGCCCTCGGCCTCGACCCCATCGTGGTCTTCCTGGAGAAGCGGATGCCGCGTGCGGCGGCGGTGAGCGTGGTCGTCGCCGGAGTGCTGGTGATCTTCGCCGGCATCCTGCTCGCGATCGTGCCGATCATCGTGCGTCAGATCGCCAATCTCATCGAAGATGCCCCGATGCTGATCGAAGACGTGATGAGCAGCGACTGGTTCACACAGGTGACCGGCCAGTACGCCGCCGAGATTGCGAACGCTGCCGATGGTGCTCTGGAGTTCATCCAGGATCCCGATAATCTCGGCCAAATCGGCGGCGGGTTGATCGCTGTGGGATCGGGGATCGCCAGCGGGGTCACCGGGGTGATCATCGTGCTCATCCTGACGCTGTACTTCATGGCGTCGCTTCGAAGCATGAAGCGGACAGCCGCGCGGTTCGTTCCCGCGTATCGGCGGGCGCGTTTCACCGAACTTCTCGAAGACGTGTCAACGGCGGTGGGGCGCTACGTGATCGGTCAGGCCAGTCTGGCGTCGATCAACGCGGTGCTGACGATCATCTTGATGAGCATCATCGGGGCGCCGGTGCCGGCGCTGCTCGCACTCATCGCGTTCATCGGCTCGCTCATCCCGCTTGTTGGAACCCTCAGCGCATCGATCATCATCTCGCTCGTCTGCCTGATCGACGCGCCGATCACCGCGTTGATCGCAGCCGTCTACTACCTCATCTACATGCAGATCGAGGCGTATGTGCTGAGTCCGCGCATCATGAGCCGAGCAGTTTCCGTGCCCGGTGCGATCGTCGTGATCGCGGCGGTCGGCGGCGGCGCGCTCGGCGGAATCCTCGGTGCGCTGGTGGCGATCCCGGTGATGGCGAGCATCATCATCATCGTGCAGAAGGTGCTGTTTCCCGCGCAGGACCGGAAGGTCGTGCCGCCCGACGCGGAGGTGGGGGTCATCGCCTAGGCGACAGCATTCAGAGGCGAGTCCAGCCTTCGATGGGCGCGTCACTCATGAGTCTTGCCTGGATCGTCGAGCTTCGCGGACTGTTCATCGGCGGCATCCTGTTCGTCCGCAGTATCTGCGTCGACGACGATGATCGGAAGCGACGAGGTCTCGAAAACTTCGGTGAACGCCTCGTCTACGGGCACGTCGATCCAGGGGTGATCGTCCTGGGAGTGATCGTATTCACTCGGGACGAGCGCGAAGTCGTCACCGAACTCGGCCAGCCCGGTGCGCACGCTGTGTCGCAGCGCTTGCCGCGCATACTTGTCGCGCAGGATCAGCGGATCGCGGCCGAGATCCTTCATCAGCGCGATCATCATGAATACCAGGATGATGGCGAATGGCAGCGCCGCGATGATCGTCACGTTCTGCAGTGCGCGCAGACCGCTTCCCTCGACCCCGGTGACGAGCAGAACCGCAGCGATCACGCCGACGAGCGTGCCCCACGTGATCGTGACCCAACGCTTGGGCGTCGGGTCGCCCTGCTGTGACATCGTGCCCATGACGAGTGACGCCGAGTCGGCGCCGGTGATGAAGAAGATCGCGATGAGGAGCATCAGCATGATGTTCGTGATGCCGGTGAGTGGCAGGTTCTCGAGCACGCCGAAGAGCACATTCTCCGGCGGCGTCGTCGCCAGCTCTGCTCCGTTCATCTGCAGATCGATCGCGGTTGTTCCGAAGATCGCGAACCACACCAGAGAGATCAGCGATGGAACGGCGATCACGACCAGCACGAACTGCCGGATCGTGCGGCCACGGGAGATCTTGGCGATGAACATGCCGACGAACGGCGACCACGAGATCCACCACGCCCAGTAGAAAATTGTCCAGGATGCCAGGAACTGCTCCGTCGCTTCGCCTTGCGCGCCCGAGCGACCCATCATCTGGGGAAGGTCATTGATGAACTCGAAAGCGATTGCCGGGATCATGTTCAGGATCAGCAGCGATGGGCCGACGAAGAAGACGAACAACGACAGCACGATGGCCGCTACCGAGTTGATATTCGACAGTGCCTGGATGCCCTTGGACACGCCGGATGCTGCGGAGGCGATGAAGCAGGCGGTGAGGACGGCGATCACGGCGATGAGGACGCCGTTGCCGATCTCGCCGATGCCGGCGACGAGCTCGACTCCGTGACCGATCTGCAGAGCGCCGAGACCGAGAGACGCCGCCGTTCCGAAGAGCGTCACGAGGATCGAGAAGATGTCGATCGTCTTGCCAATCGGGCCCGTCGTCTTGTGCTCGCCCAGCAAGGGCGCGAACACCGACGAGATGAGCGGCGTGCGCCCTCGTCGGAAGGATCCGTATGCGATTGCGACGCCCACCAGTGCGTAGAAAGCCCATGCCTGCGGGCCCCAGTGATACAGAACCTGGGCCTGTGCGGTCTGCATGGCCTCGAGCGTTCCGCCTTCGACGGTTCCCGGTGGCGGGTTGTCGAAGAATGTCAGCGGCTCTGCGGCGCCCCAGAACACCAGGCCGATACCCATGCCCGCGGCGAAGAGCATCGAGATCCAGGAGAACATCGAGAACTCCGGGGCTTCATCGTCGCGCCCGAGGGGAATGCGGCCGTACTTGCTGACGCCGAGGAAGATCATGAACAGCAGGATCGCTGTGGCCACGGAGGTGAACAGGACTCCGGTGTACTCAATGACCCAATTCAGTGTGGACTGCGCAGTGGTGGAGAGGCTCTCGCCGCCGAGGATGCCCCAGCCGATGAATGCGACGACAAAGGCCGCTGCGACACCGAACACCAACCAGTCGGTGCGATACACCCGTCCGGTCTGCTCGACCCCCACGCCGGGGATCAGCGCCGGGTGCACGCCCTTCGGCGACAGGTCCTTCAGGCTGCGCGCGATATTTCGTGCGACTTTCACCGCGCGTGTGGGCGGGCGTGCTGTCGATGACCCGTCTGTGGCGTTCTTCCGCGTTCCCTGATCGCTGTTCACGAGACCCATACTTGCAGTGTCTGGGTCGTAGCGGAGGTAGGGTGAGCAGAAACGGAGGGATGCCGCAGTGATCACTCGGTTCGAAGAGCTTGACTGGCAGCCCACCCCGATCGGCGACCTAATGTTGCGACGGCGCACGGAGCCGTCGGTGGGTCAGGAGATCTACGAGGTCAAACTCGGTGACGAGTACCTCATGTCGAGTCTGTTCACAGTGGCGGAGGAAGAGCTGGCAAATCTCGGACTCGCCGCTGTCGAAGGCGATGATCTGTCCGTCCTGGTGGGAGGCCTCGGGCTTGGGTACACAGCCGTCGCCGCTTTGCGTGACGAGCGCGTGCGCGCGCTCACGGTGATCGACAGGCTCGGTGCGGTGATCGGCTGGCATGAGCGCAAGCTGCTGCCGGCGTCGACCGAACTCGTCGAAGATGCTCGAACGACGCTTGTCGAGGACGATTTCTTCGCCATCGTTCGGGCTGAGCCTGCGGGGGACCGTGCCGGATACTCGGCCATCCTGCTCGACGTGGATCACTCACCGCGACACCAGCTGGATCCCACCCACGCCGATCTTTATACGGCGGCGGGGTTGCGGGCTCTGGACCGGCACCTCGCAACGCGCGGGATCTTCGCGCTGTGGTCGGATGATCCGCCTGACGATGTCTTCATGATCGAGTTGAACGCGGTGTTCGACGATGCCGTCGCGCATGTCGTGGACTTCGACAATCCGGTCACGGGTGGCGTGTCATCCAATACGGTCTACGTCGCGCGCAGTCGCGGCTGACCGAGACTGCGCGGGTCAGGCTCAGCGGCGGACGCGCGCGCGGGATTTCGCAACGCTGGCGAGCGTCGCGCGCAGTGGCGTGCCGAGGTAAAGTCCGAGCGAAGCCCCGGCCGCGAGGCCCACGCCGATCGTGGCAGCCAACACGAGCGGGCTGATGCCGGCCAGCATCCCCTCGACCGTTCCGTCGGAGTCGACGATGCCGAGCAGCCCGCGGAACACGGCGGAGCCGGGCACGAGGGGGACGATCGCCGCGGTAGTGACCGCGACCGAAGGAACATGCTGGTTGCGGGCGAGAAGCACGCCGATGAAGCTGGCAAGGAGAGCCCCCACGCCGCTCGCACCGGCCGCGTGGATGTCGAGCAGTATCGCGAGGTTGTAGCCGATGATCGCGATCACGCTCAGCAGGGCGCTGACGACGATGATGCGCATCCCGGCGCCGTTGAACAGGGCCACGGAGACCGCGATGATGATGGCGCCCGCGATCTGAGCGGGGAGCGATCCGAACGGCAGTGTGTCGGTGGGCAAGGCCATGCTGAAACCGACGAGGCGGGCGAGTTCCAGTCCGATCAAGATGCCGAGCACGACCCCCAGGGTCTGCATCGTGAGGTCGAGGATCCGGCCGACCGCCGTTACCGCGAACCCGTCGATAGCATCCTGAGCGGCACCGACGACGGTGAGTCCGGAGAGCATCAGGACGATGCCCGATGCGACCATGATCGACGGTTGCACGTCAGCGAACGGCGTGATGTTCGCAGCGCCCAACGCTGACACGATGGTCGCGACGACGGTGATGACGAATGCGCCGGCAGTCTGGCTGAAGAACGACGGCACCTGAATGCGTGCCAGCCCCGCCTGGGTGAACGCGGCCCCGAGTGCTGCGATGAAGGTCAGCAGCATCATCAGCGGTGAGGCGCTGAACAGGAACGCGACGCCGACGGTGAGCAGTGCGCGCGAAACGATCACGACAATCGGGCGGTACAGGAATGGCGTGCGGCGGATGACACGGAATGCCAGGCGTGCTTCGCCGAGCTCCATCCCCTCGCTGATGTCGACCAGGAGCGCTTGCAGGCGCTGCAGTTTTGCGTGGTCGGGTGACGCGGCTTTGACCACGCGCAACAGGGTCGTGGGCCAGTCCTCCTCACCGCGGTGGTACGAGACGTTGACCGAGTTATAGGTGACGTCAACGTGCACACCGGTCAGGCCGTACACCTGGGCGACGCGGACGATGGCGAAGGTCACGTCGTGCGCGGAGGCACCGACCGTGAACATCGACTCACCGATCCGCAGCGCGAGGTCGAGGATCTTGACGACAACAGTCTCGTTGAGCACCGGATACGCCTCGGTGAGCGCGACCTCGGACGGATCGGACCGGATCACACGGCGCACGGTGCTCAGCAGCCGCCAGGGGTGTTCGCGAGGCATGTACCCATTCTCTCCGCGCGACGGCTGAACGTCACCCTTGCGGGACAGAGTCTGCGTTCTGGTTCGGATGAAGACGGATTCGACCACGGAGGAACGGCAGCGTCGGCGCCCGGTATTCCAGCGCCGGCCGGTCGTGCGGTTCGAGGGTAAAGTCCGCCTGTCCGAAGCGCCAGAGCCGGTTGAAGAGAAACACGCCCACTGTCACCGTTCGGTCGGACGGCACCTGCCACGTGCCCAGGCCCCACTGCGTCGGCTGTCCGCGGCCTTCGATGATCAGTGTTGGTCTGACGCCGGCGTACAGAGCGAACCAGGGCTTGTGTAAGGTCAGCTCGATGCGGCGACTCTCGTTGTCAGCGTTCACCTTTGCATCGACTCCCGGGGGTTGGATTGCGATCAGCTTAGCTGTGGCGCGGGGAGTCGCTCGTCCGTGCTCCGACTACGAGAGTGGCACGGGATGCAGCCTCGTCACCTCGCGAGTCGCGAGGTCGATCATCACTGCGCTGTCTTCGGGGACCGGTGTCCATCCTTCTGCATCGAGGCCGCTGGAGATCACGTGAACGGCGTCGACCGTGATGCGGTAGTTCATGGCGTAGTACTCGGTCGCGTGGCTGGCGGGCATCGCCTCGTCGGACTCGAAGAGCTCGCGTAGGGATTCGACGGGCGAATCGACACGGCTGTTGATATGAATCGCGAACAGCTTGCTCGGGGTCAGGAGAAGGGCGTTGAGGCTCGAGTTGGGGAACTCGCGAACCAGGATCTCAAGCGCACGAGTGACACCCTCTGCTTCATCGCCTGCAGCTTCATCGATGCATTGCATGACGAGACGGAAGTAGCGCTCGCTGTCGGTGTCGCCGATGAGTTTGTCTTGTGACGCCGTGCTGAGCTGTGATTCGAGGTGAGAGATCGGAGAGATATGTCCGTTGTGCGCGAATGCGTAGCCGTCATCGGTGAAGGGGTGCGTGTTCTCGGGCGACACGGGCAGCCCGCCGGTCGCCCAGCGCAGGTGCACGAGCCCGCAGCATCCGAGTTCCTGTTCTGACAGTGCCGTGTAATGCGGGTCGAGGGAAGCGTTGAGCGCGGACGATACCGCTTCGGTGTCGCCACCGAGCGCGCGATGCCATGCCATGCCCCACCCATCGCCGTGCACCTCGGTGAGCGCGGTGAACGTCTCGAAATCGTCGTGTCCGAGAACATCGACGATCGACGTCGGACGGGTGGTGACGTAGCCAAGCAGTCGGCACATGGGGCTGTTCTCCTCTCGTTGCAAGGCTGAGTTTCCCCTCTTCGACGCGTGCAGGCAACCCCGGCTCATCGGTTCCGCTCTCCGCGCAACCGCTTCTGCCGTTATCGAGTCGACCTGACACACTGGGCGCATGCGCACAGTCGGAGTTGAAGAAGAACTGCTGCTCGTAGACGCGGAGACGGGCCGGCCACGATCGGTTGCTGCGCGCACGCTGAGGTATGCCGAAGAAGTCGCGAACCCTGTCGAGCCTCCCAGCGGCGGCGCATCGGACGGCTTCGAGGAACCACCAGGCGGTTCGCTCGAGCATGAGTTGCAGCAGCAGCAGGTCGAGACGGACACGATTCCACACACCGACATGGTCGCGCTTGGTGATGATGTTCGGGCGTGGCGTGATCATGCGATCACCGCGGCACGCCGTGCGGGTGCTCGCGTGATCGCCTCAGGAACATCGCCACTTCGGGTCGAAGCTGCGATCGTCGGCAAGCCCCGTTACCTGCAGATGGTGGAGCACTTCGGGCTGACCACAACCGAGCAGCTCACGGGAGCATGTCACGTGCACGTCTCGGTCGAATCGGACGATGAAGGCGTGGGTGTGCTCGACCGCATTCGAGGCTGGTTGCCTGTGCTGCTCGCGCTGAGCGCGAACTCGCCGTTCTGGCAGGGGGAGGACACGAAGTACGCGAGTTTCCGCTCGCAGGCGATGGTGCGCTGGCCCACGGCCGGTCCCACTGAGACATTCGGGTCTGCGGAGAACTATCGCGAACTCGTCCGCTCGATGATCGCATCCGGTGCCATTCTCGATGAGGGCATGGTCTATTTCGACGCCAGGTTGTCGCACCACTATCCGACGGTCGAGATCCGTGTCGCCGATGTTTGCCCGGATGCGGCAGACACGGTGCTCATTGCAGCCCTGTGCCGGGGTCTCGTGGATACGGCTGCTGCGGCGTGGCGAGCGGGGGAGGAGCCGCTGCCCCTCTCTGTCTCGATGCTCCGGCTCATGAGCTGGCAGGCGGGACGATTCGGCATCGAAGGTGACCTGATCGATCCGGAAACGCTCAAGCCGCGGGCTGCGCGTGAGATCGTCACTGATCTCGTCGACCACATTCGCGCAGCACTGCGCGCGAACGGCGACGAGTCACTTGTCGACGAGCAGATCGAGCAGATCTTCACGCGAGGTAACGGCGCGATGCGCCAGCGCGCGATGCTCGAGAAGACCGGTCAGCTGAGCGATGTTGTTGCGGATCTCGCCCGCCGTACCGCTGATCTCGCCGGCTGATTCAGGCCGCGGGGAGCCAGCGAATTACGCGGTCGTTGAAATACTCCGGGCGTTGTAGAAGGATGCCATGGCCGCAGCCGTCGATAATCGAGAGTTCGCTGCCGGGTAGTACTGCGTGGATGATGCCGGCCGAATCGCGCATCAGGCTTGCGCCGCCGCGCTGGAGGACCCCCGCGTCTTAGCGCAGCACCGCGCGCGCAACCTCGAGTGCAGCGTTGCCGTCAAGTGCGGGCATCCCTTCCCAGCGACCGCCTCCGACTGCTACCTCAAAATCTGGCGTCCACACCACCGACTGGAGTGCGGCTACCGTTCCGGTACCCATCTCGACGACGTACGCGACACCGCCGAGTTCTGCGATCCACTTGTCCGTGATCTCGGCGGTTTCGGGAAAGACCTGTTGCAGTCCTGGAATGTCGGGCCTGGTCGACGCGTCGTAAACCGGTGTGACGCCGAGTGAGACCTCGCGGGCATTTGCCCAGTCAGTATTCTCTTCCGGCATCGTCCAGGTACAGCTCACGCCCCACTCGTTGACGCTGTTTCCTTCCATCTGAGTGAGTCCATCGATGTACGGCGCCATCGTTGATTCCAGGTCATCACATGATGAAATGTGGTCGATCGACAGTGTTTTGGGCACCGGCGGTACTGAGTCTGAAACATCGTTGCCCGGCGAGACGGTCTGGCCAGTGTCCTGAACGGGTTCGGGAGAAATTGAAGCCGCGCAGCCCAACAACATCACAGAGGAGACAGCCAATATGACAACAGACACCTGAGTTTTCACGCGTAGTAGCTTACCAAGCGACACCTGTTCGCCTCGTCGCTCGGCGGCAAAGGAGTGTGCGTTATAAGTCACTTTCTCTTGTGTGCGTTATAAGTCACATGTAGGGTTGTGCGTTATAAGTCACGGGAGGTGGAGATGGAAGTACGCGCTGCATCCGACTTCGGGGCACTCGTTGCGGAGCGCCGCGAAGGTCTGAGTATGTCTCAAGCTGAGCTCGCGCGCCGCGCCGGCGTCACTCGCGAGTGGGTCGTGCGGCTGGAGAACGGGTCCACAACCGTCACGCTCTTCCGGCTCATGCGCGTTCTCCGAGAGCTCGGCCTCGTCGTCGACGTCAGTGAGGTCGACGATGTCGAGTGAACTGTTCGCGTATCTCGATGGCGAAGCGATCGGCGTCGTCGAGCAGTCGGCTGGCGGCGCCTTGTCATTCACCTACGACGCTGACTACCGGTCTCGGCGCGATGCGACCCCGCTCTCACTCTCCATGCCGCTTGTGCGCTCCGGGCACAAGAACAAGCACGTGCGCGCTTTTCTGCAGGGGTTGCTTCCCGACAGTCCGGGCAGGCTCGCGGAGCTTGGACGCGAGTATCGTGTCAGCCCCAGTAGTCCTTTCGCTCTGCTTTCGCACATTGGTCGTGATGCGGCCGGTGCGGTGCAACTGCTTCCGCCTGGTGAGGCGAGCGCTGACGCAGCCGAACGTCACGGTGATGTGAGAGAACTCACCGACACCGACTTCGCGGAGCTCGTGGCGGATCTTGTCCGCAACGGTGATACCTGGGGGAGGCGTACGGATGACGCGCGCTGGAGTCTTCCCGGTGCGCAGCCCAAAGTCGCTCTGTTTCGTACCGAGAAGGGGCGATGGGCGGTGCCGCAGGATTCGACACCGACCACGCACATACTGAAGCCAGCGGTCGCGCCCTATCCGGACCATCACATCAACGAGTTCATGACGATGGCCGCGGCGCGTGAGTTGCGGCTTCACGTCGCTGACGATTTCTTGGTGACCACCGAGCGTGGACACGCGGTGTTCGTTTCCACGCGCTACGACCGCCGGCTCGAAGACGGGCGTTGGCATCGGCTCCATCAGGAAGACCTCTGTCAGGCGCTGAGCGTGTCGCCGGACATGAAGTATCAGCCCGAGGGCGGACCAGGCATCGCCGCGATTGCCCGCCTCATCAACTCCCTGCCTGACGCCGAAGACCGGCGAGGCAACGCAAGGCAGTTCTACGAGGCCCTTGTATTCTCGGTGGCGTCTCTCGGCACCGACGCGCACGCGAAGAACTACTCGCTTTTGCTGCAGCGTGATCGTGCCAAGCTTGCCCCGCTCTATGACCTCGGCAGCTACGCACCGTACCTCGCCGCCGACGGCGGTAACCCGAAGCTCGCCATGTCGATCGAGGGGGAGTACAGCGCCGGACGGATCAGCCTCGATTCGCTGGTCAGGGTGGCGGCGCGGGTCGGCCTCGACCGCGATTGGGCTGAGGTGCGCGCCCATGAGATCACGGACGGCATCGTGATCGCCTACGCTGCGGCGGCGGATGCTGCGCGAGCGCAGCTCGGCGACGACCCGTTCGTCGGGCGGATGGTCGACAGCATCCATGAGTATGCGTCGTCGCGTGGTTGGAACGCGTGACGACCGGCACAAAACCGGCACAAGCTCCCGGAGAGGGCGCATCAGGGCAAAGCAAAACCCCCGCCATGTAGAAGCTAGGCGAGGGTTTCTAGGATCACTGTAATGATGACCCCTGTGGCTCCGACGGGCGTCGATCCCGTGACCTCACGATTTTCAGTCGTGCGCTCTACCAACTGAGCTACAGAGCCATGCGGCACATCATAAATCTGCCGCATCCTAGACGAAAGGCCCTTACCGAAATAAGGGCCCGTCGCTTAGAGCGACCCTGACGGGACTTGAACCCGCGACCTCCGCCGTGACAGGGCGGCACGCTAACCAACTGCGCTACAGGGCCATGCATATTAAATTATATCGGAGTGACCCCAACGGGATTCGAACCCGTGCTACCGCCGTGAAAGGGCGGCGTCCTAGGCCGCTAAACGATGGGGCCGAGGCTGTCCCGGGGGACTTCCTTGCCGACGCTCAAGCATAAGCGATCTTTTGGGCAAAAAGCTAATCGAGGGCGCGTCCGCCGAACGCCCGGGCGTTTCGGGGAGAGGATGGCTCATATCCATGGCCTCCTGGCGCCCCGCGTGCTGTTGCGGATGTTAAAGATGTTGTTACTGTGGCATAAGTGAATTGGGTGGAAGGGGCCGTGTGAACGACGAGCAGTCCTTGATGGATGCTGCGCTCGACGCAGGGGACTCCTGTGGTTGCGCGCCCAGCATCGATGAGCGCCGCACCTTCTGGCAGAAGAACGTCCTCACCCGGCGCAACGCCCTCGGTCTTGGCGCACTCAGCGCCGTCGCGCTCAGCGCGTTCGGTATCGGCTCCGGTGTCAACGCTGCTTATGCCGCCAGCTACCCCACGTGGGAAGACGTCGAACGTGCGCGAAACAATGAAGCAGCCAAAGCCGGCGAGATCACCCGCATCGAGGGCTTGATCCAATCCCTCACCCAGCGCGTCGCTGAGACACAGGCGGCCGCAGAGGCAGCCGGCAATGAGTTCTTCGAGGCTCAGCAGGAATATTTCGCAGCGATCGCCGAAGCCGAGGCGCTTCAGTCGCAGGCTGACGCTCAGGCGAAGATCGCCGATGAGTCGGCCCGCAAAGCCGGCCAGGTCGCCGCACAGCTTTACCGCAACGGTGGCGACGACACCGCACTGGAACTCTTCTTCGCCGGTTCTGCGGCGAACGCGGATCAGCTGCTGTCCCGCCTGGGCACGATGGACAAGCTCCTGCAGTACAACCAGTCCGTTTACGACGACGCCGTCGCGGCTCGAAACTCCGCGCAATCGCTCAGCGATCAGGCCGTGGTGGCACGCGATGAGCGCGACCGTCTGCAGAAGGTCGCGGAAGAGAAGATGCGCGCAGCGCAGGACGCCGCAGCGGCCGCCCAAGCCGCTCTCGCAGAGCAGGCCGAACACCGAATCACGCTCGAAGCACAGCTGCAAGCCCTCAAGGGCGAAACTGCGAAGACCGTCGCCGACTACCAGGCGGGCGTTGCTGAAGCCAAGCGCATTGCCGAAGAGAAGCGCAAGGCTGAAGAAGCCGCACGCCGCGCAGCCGAAGAGGAAGCGCGACGCCGCGCTGAAGAAGAACGGCGACGTCGTGAAGAAGAAGCAGCCGCCGGTGGCGGTGGCGGTGGCGGTGGCGGCGGCGGAGAGAGTCCCGCTGCAGTCGGCAGCGGCGGCTGGGTTCGCCCGCACGGAGGCTGGCGCTCATCGGGCTACGGCCCGCGCACTGTGCAGTGCGGCAGCAGCTACTGCTCGAGCGGATTCCACTACGGCGTCGACCTCGCCAACGGCTGCGGCACACCGATCTTCGCGGCGCAGTCAGGAACCGTCGACTACGCCGGCTGGAACGGCGGCTACGGCAACTACGTCCGCATTCAGCACGGCGGCGGTGTGGGCACCGGCTATGCGCACATCAACTCCTTCGCCGTCAGCTGGGGCCAGTGGGTCAACGCCGGCCAGATCATCGCCTACGCGGGCAACACCGGCAACTCCTTCGGCTGCCACCTGCACTACGAGGTGTATATCAACGGTGGCTACACGAACCCGATCAACTTCATGGCGGCGCACGGAATCTCCGTCTGACGCCTCCCGCACACGAAGAAGCCCTCGGCCGCAATACAGCGGATCCGAGGGCTTCTACATAGGGGAACGGTTCAGTGACCGTTCTCGCCGAAGCGCACGATGGCTTCGTCGAGGATGCGCTGCGCCTCGGCAGCGTCACCCCACGCATCGACCTTGACCCACTTGTTGGGCTCGAGGTCCTTGTAGTGCTCGAAGAAGTGCGTGATCTCCTTCTTCGTGTACTCGGCGATGTCGTCGATGTCCTGGATGTGCGCCCAACGCGGGTCTTTCGACAGCACGGCGACGAGCTTGTCATCGCCGCCGGCCTCGTCGCTCATCTTCAGAACGGCGACGGGGCGGACCTCGACGACGACACCGGGGAAGAGCGCGTGGTCCAGGAGAAGCAGCACGTCCAGCGGGTCGCCATCCTCGCCGAGCGTGTTGTCGAAGTAGCCGTAATCGGCCGGATAGCCGAACGTCGTGTAGAGCACGCGGTCGAGGTGGACTCGTCCGGTTTCGTGGTCGACTTCGTACTTCACGCGGCTGCCGCGCGGGATCTCAATGACGGCGTCGTGTGCGCCCATGCGTGTACTCCTCAAGAAAGACGGTTGGGATGCCGCGGACTAGCCTACCCGCGCAGTCGCTCAAGCAACTTCTCCAGGGGTGTTGAGAAGACCAACAGCAGCAGAGCGAAGTAGCCGACCTCATGCACCCAGGCCGCGATCGGCAACGCGATGCAGAACAGGGCGATAGCTGCGATGTCGCCGATCGCCCCGTGCCATAGCCGTTGCGCCGTGAAGCCGGAAAGGGACGGATGCCGGATCAAATACAGCTTGCCGGCGAGGGTGGCGGCCTGCGTGAGGATCAGCGTGCCGATGTAGACCAGCGCCTGCAGCGGGTCGGTCTCCATCTGACCGAGCATCGCCGTCGGCACGGGCAGCCACACGATCGTCAGCATCCACGCGACGTTGATCCAGACGAGCGGCATCGTGACACGAAACACCTGATCGTACTGTCGGTGATGCTCCATCCAGAACATCGCGATCAGCAGAAAGCTGAGGATGAAGCTGATCAGCTGGCCCCGATGCGAGACCAAGAATTCCCACGTAGTAGCGCCGGTTCCGGCCTCATCGGAGATCGATTCGAGTAGCGGCAGGATCAACAGCGTCATCGCTATGGCAACGACCGCATCCACGAACGCCTTCAGCCTCTCCGGCGCCATTGTGACCGCTTCCTCGGCCGACTCCGACGATTGCGTCACGGGCCCAGAATATGACCGAGACGGATGCCGCGGTAGGGGCTCTTCGGTGTCGTACCGTTGTCGTGTGCCCTCTCTGTCACCCGCTATCGCTGAGCTTCGCCGCGCCGTGCGCACCGCCCTTCTCGACCTGCCCGACGACTCGACCGTCGTCGTCGCGCTCTCGGGTGGTGCAGATTCTCTGGCGCTCGCTGCTGCGACCGCCTTCGAAGCGCGCGCGCGGAGCATCCAGGTGGTGAGCGTCACGATCGACCACGGTCTGCAAGAACGATCGGCGGAGGTTGCGGCTTCGGCCGTCGCGAAGGCAGAAGGCCTCGGCATCCGTGCACTCAGCGAGCGCGTGCACGTCGCATGCAGCGGAACGGGGACCGGCGGGCCAGAGGCCGCGGCCCGCGACGCACGCTACGCGGCGCTGCGTCGAATCGCGATCGAGCTGCGCGCCCGCGCAGTGCTGCTGGGACACACGCTCGACGACCAGGCCGAAACGGTGCTGCTCGGGCTCGCCCGCGGCTCCGGAGCCGCCAGCCTCATGGGAATGGCGCCAGCACGCACCGACGACGAGGGCGTCGCATGGCTCCGACCGATGCTGGCAGTGCGGCGTGAAGTGACCCGCGCGTTCTGCGCAGCATCCGATCTCACACCCTGGGATGATCCGCACAATCTCCAAGACCGGTTCGCACGAGTCCGCGTGCGCGAACGCGTGCTTCCGGTCCTGGAAACAGAACTCGGCCCCGGCATCGCCGAAGCGCTCGCGCGAACAGCCGAGCAGCTGCGCGAAGACGCCGAAGCGTTCGACGAGATGATCCACGAGACGATCGAAGACATCGTCGAGCATGCCGAGGCCGGGATCTCTGTCAGCGTCGCGGCGCTCGCGGCGAACCCGGCTGCCCTTCGCAACCGCATCATCCGCCTCGTCGCGGACAGCGAGTTCGGGGCGAGCCTGACCCGCACGCAGACCGTCGAAGTCGCTCGACTGGTGACCGACTGGTCAGGTCAGGGCCCGATCGATCTGCCCGGGTGCACGGCCGCGCGGCAGGGTGGGCGGATCGTCTTCACCGCTCGATAAGCGGGCTACTTCTTCCCGCCGAAGAGTCCGCCCAGCAGGTCGCCGATGCCCCCACCGCCGGAATTATTGCCGCCGCCGAGAAGACCGCCGAGCAGGTCGCCGATGCCGCCGCCCGAGCTGTTCCCGCCGCCGAGGAGCCCGCCGATGACATCGCCGAGTCCGCCACCGGATTCTGCGTTGTTCGATGAAGACTTGTCCTTCGTCGCATTCGCGATCAGGCCCATGACGATCGGCGCGAGGATCGGCAGCAGCTTTCCGAAGTCGATTCCGGCGGTCTTCTCCGACGAGTTCAGCTTCGCGGTGACGTCCTTCTCAGACTCACCCAGCACGTGCTTGACGATCTTGCCGCCATCGGCCTGGTCGATGTCATCGAGCGAGGATGCCCCCGATGCGCCCTGGTGCTTCTTGAGCGCGTTCTGGATCGCCGCCGAGCCTTCGCTGCTCTGTGCATTCTTGGCCAGACCGCTCAGCAGAACGGCGCCGCCCTGCTCGACAGCCGACTTCGCGACGTCCGGGGAGACACCGAGCTTTGCCGCGATGTCATCGAGTGGTAGCTGCTTGAGGATGTCGTCGAGAGCCATGAGAAGTCCTTCCATCTGAGGGCGAACGCCCGCTTGATCATCACAGTAGCGGGGCACCCACAGCATCCGTCACCTAAAATGCAATACATGCGTGCGGCTGAAATTCAAGAAGACCTTGCAGACATCCTCGTCACAGAGGAGGAGATCATCGCCAAACTCGATGAGCTCGCAGCCCGAGTCACCGAAGACTATGCCGGCAAAGACCTGCTGCTGGTCGGCGTTCTCAAGGGCGCGGTGATGGTGATGGCCGACTTCGCCCGGGCGCTGCCCATGCACGCACCGATGGACTGGATGGCGGTGTCCAGCTACGGATCCAGCACGAAATCAAGCGGTGTTGTGCAGATCCGCAAGGACCTCGACACCGATCTGCACGGCAAGCACGTGCTGATCGTCGAAGACATCATCGACTCGGGGCTCACCCTCAGCTGGCTGCTGGAGAACTTCGAGTCGCGCGGACCCGAGTCGATTGAAGTGCTGGCGCTGCTGCGCAAACCCGAAGCGGCCAAGGTCGAAATCGACTGCAAGTACGTCGGCTTCGACATTCCCACCGACTTCGTCGTCGGCTACGGCCTCGACTATGACGAGCGCTACCGCAACCTGCGCGATGTCGCGGTGCTCGCGCCGCACGTGTACTCCTAAGTCGCGCGCCGCCCGGACGCTTTAACAAGCTCAGCGGTCGAAAGCGTACGCCGTGGGCGAATCACAGGGGACCACTAACCGAGGCGCGATACGCTGATCGCATCATGAACGTGAAGAAGATCACCCGGAATCCGCTGGTGTATGTGGCGCTGATCGGTATTTTGCTGTTCGGCGGGTTTTTGCTGATCTCGAACCTCGGCGCTCCGAAGACGATCACGACGCAGGAGGGCCTCGACCTTCTCTCCGGCGAGACCGTCACCGAGGTCACGAACACCGACGGTGATCAGCGTGTCGATATGACGCTGTCGAAGGCGTTCGAAGACTCCAAGAAGGTCCAGTTCTACTACGTGGATGCCCGCGCGGACGAGGTCGTCACCGCCATCACCCAGGCAGACCCGAAGGACGGCTTCAACGACGTCGTGCCGCGCGCGACCTGGTTTGACGGCTTCCTCTCTCTTCTTCTTCCGCTCGTCCTGCTGGGTCTGCTGTTCTGGTGGCTGCTGTCCTCGATGCAGGGCGGTGGCGGCAAAGTCATGCAGTTCGGCAAGTCCAAGGCGAAGCTGGTCAGCAAGGAGACGCCGACGGTCACCTTCGCCGATGTCGCCGGGGCCGATGAGGCGATCGAGGAGCTCGAGGAGATCAAGGATTTCCTCCAGGATCCCGCGCGGTTCCAGGCGATCGGCGCTCGCATCCCGAAGGGCGTGCTGCTGTACGGCCCTCCCGGAACCGGCAAGACCCTGCTCGCCCGCGCTGTCGCCGGCGAAGCGGGTGCCCCGTTCTACTCGATTTCGGGTTCTGACTTCGTCGAGATGTTCGTCGGTGTCGGCGCATCCCGAGTGCGTGACCTGTTCAACCAGGCCAAGGAGAACTCTCCCGCCATCATCTTCATCGATGAGATCGACGCCGTCGGACGTCACCGCGGTGCCGGCATGGGTGGCGGCAACGACGAGCGTGAGCAGACGCTGAACCAGATGCTCGTCGAGATGGACGGCTTCGACCCGAACGCGAACGTCATCGTGATCGCGGCGACGAACCGCCCCGACATCCTCGACCCGGCTCTGTTGCGCCCGGGTCGTTTCGACCGCCAGATCGGGGTGGATGCTCCGGACCTCAAGGGCCGACTGCACATTCTGCAGGTGCACGCCAAGGGCAAGCCGCTCGCTGAGAGCGTCGACCTCGAAGTCGTCGCACGCAAGACCCCGGGCTTCACCGGTGCAGATCTTGCCAACGTGCTCAATGAGGCTGCGCTGCTGACCGCGCGCTCGAACGCGCAGCTGGTCGACAACCGTGCGCTGGACGAAGCCATCGACCGCGTGATCGCCGGCCCGCAGCGTCGCACGCGCGTCATGAAGGATCGTGAGCGGCTCATCACCGCGTACCACGAGGGTGGACACGCACTGGCTGCGGCGGCGATGAACTACACCGATCCCGTCACCAAGATCACGATCCTGCCTCGTGGCAAGGCCCTCGGCTACACGATGGTGATGCCGCTGGATGACAAGTACTCGGTCACGCGCAACGAACTGCAGGACCAGCTGACCTACGCGATGGGTGGCCGCGTCGCGGAGGAGCTCATCTTCCACGACCCGACCACCGGTGCGTCCAACGACATCGAGAAGGCGACCAGCATCGCCCGCAAGATGGTCATCGAGTACGGCATGACGACCGATCTCGGCCCGATCAAGCTCGGCTCCGAGGGCGGCGAGCCCTTCGCTGGTCGCGACATGGGCCGCGGGCGCGAGTACTCCGAATCGGTGGCCGAACGCGTCGACAATCAGGTGCGACAGCTCATCGAGCAGGCGCACGATGAGGCCTACCAGGTGATCAGCGACAACCGTGACGTCCTCGACCGCCTCGCCCTGGCCCTCCTCGAGGAGGAGACCCTCGACCACAACCGGATCGCCGAGATCTTCAGCGATGTGCGCAAGCTTCCCGAGCGCCCGCTGTGGCTGTCGAGCAACGAGCGCCCGGTGTCGGAGCGTCCCCCGATCGAGGTGCCCAAGCGCGTGATTCCGGCGGATGCTGCAGCTTCCGTCGAGGGCGCGGCGGATGCTTCGGCATCTCTCGGTGCGACCGACGGCGCGCCGGCATCCGGACAGGCACGCCCGGCGACGGCCTGATCGTGGCCGTCGACAGGGAGCGTGTCGAGCGGCTGACTCGCGAGCTTCTCGAAGCGATCGGAGAGGATCCGGAGCGCCCAGGACTCAAGCAGACGCCGGCGCGGATGGCCGATCTGTACGCGGAGTTCTTCGCCGGAGTCGGTGAGGATGCTGCGGAGCCGCTGGCTCGTACGATCAGCGTTTCTCGCGGTCCGGCGCCCGAGACGCTGCCGTCAGGCGCTGTGATGCTGCGTGACATCCGTTTCCGCTCGGTGTGCGAGCACCACCTGCTGCCCTTCGCCGGCCGTGCGCACATCGCCTATCTGCCGGGTGAGCAGGTCGTCGGCCTCGGAGCGCTCGTCCGTGTTGTCGAGACTCTCGCCGCCCGCCCGCAGGTGCAGGAACGGCTCGGTGAGCAGATCGCCGACACCATCGCCGAGCACCTCGATACTCGCGGCGTGCTGGTGGTGCTGGATGCCACGCACGGGTGCGTGACGATGCGCGGCGGCCGCCAGAGTGAAGCCTCCACGCTGACGATCGCTGCGCGCGGTGACTACAGCGAGCCGATCGCACGGCAGGAACTGATCGCACTGATCGGTACCCTTCGACCGGCTCAGGGACCGGATCAATGACCGGCATCTGGGGCATCGTCAACGTCACACCGGACTCCTTCAGCGACGGCGGGCAGTTCATCGACCCTCAGCGTGCGATCGCCCACGGACTCGCACTGCGAGATGCCGGTGCATCCGTACTCGATGTCGGCGGCGAATCGACCCGTCCTGGCTCCGAACGCGTCGATCCGGCCGTCGAAGAGCAGCGAGTGCTGCCGGTTGTCGAAGCCTTCGCCGCCCGCGGCATTCCGGTGAGCATCGACACCATGAACGCCTCGACAGCCGCAGCGGCAGTTCGAGCCGGCGCCCGCATCGTCAATGACGTCTCCGGCGGTCTCGCCGACCCCGGCATGCTGGCAGCCGTCGCCTCATCCGGCGCCGACTTTGCGATCGGACACTGGCGGGGTCCTTCAGACGACATGTATGCGCACGCCGACTACCGTCGGGCGTCACGCGAGGTCGCCAGCGAACTGCGATCGCGCGTGGGGGCGGCGGCCGCCGCCGGCATCGCACCGGCACGCATCATCGTCGACCCGGGCATCGGATTCGCCAAGGCGGGGGAGCAGAACTGGGATGTGCTGCGCGGGATCGCCGATATCAAGGCGCTCGGGCATCGGGTGCTCATCGGTACCTCGCGCAAACGATTCCTGTCCGAGACGCTCAGTGGCACTCCCGCGGACGTCGACATCGAACGCCGCGATCTTGCCACCGCGGTCACCAGCGCTCTCGCAGCCCGTCACGGTATCTGGGCCGTGCGGGTGCACAACGTCGCAGCGACCCGGGATGCCCTCGCGGTCGCGCACGCCTGGGAGGGATGACGATGTCGACCGATGTGATTCAGCTCACCGGGCTCACGGTTTTCGGCCGACACGGCGTCTTCGAGCACGAACGCGAGAGCGGCCAGGAGTTCGTGATCGACCTCAGCCTGCATCTTCCGCTGACGGATGCCGCGGCATCCGATGATGTCACCGACACCGTCCACTACGGCGAGCTCGCCGAGAGCGTGGCGGCCGTTGTCGCCGGTGAGCCGGTCAACCTCATCGAGACGCTCGCCCAGCGCATCGCCGACGTCGCACTCGCGGACCGGCGTGTTCAGCAGGTGACCGTTACCGTCCACAAGCCGCATGCTCCGATCGCCCTGACTTTCTCGGACGTGTCGGTGCAGATTACGCGCACGCAGGCGGGGGAGGGCTGATGACGAGGATGCCCCCGTTGACCGCCCCGAACGCACGGTCCGGTCGCGAAAGCGTGAACGCGGTGGTCGCCATCGGGGCGAATCTCGGCGACCGCGAAGAGACGATCCGCCGTGCGGTCGAGCGCATCTCCCGGCTGCCGCTCGTCGAGGACGTGCGGCTGTCGCCGCTGTACGAGACGGTGGCGGTGCGCCTGGATGGACCGGACCCGGATGCTCCGACCTATGTGAACGCCGTCGTCGTGTTCGCCACCCGGCTCGCGCCCGAAGTCCTGCTCGGGCTGCTGCACGCCATCGAGGACGAGCACGGTCGGGTGCGACGGGAACGCTGGGGCGACCGCACCCTCGACCTCGACCTGATCACCTATGCAGACGTGACCTCGGACGATCCACAGCTGCTGTTGCCGCATCCGCGCGCCGCCGAGCGGCTGTTCGTCTTGGAGCCGTGGCTGAGCCTCGATCCGGATGCCGAAATCCCCGGAGTCGGACGGATTGATCGTCTGGTCGAGGATCTGCGAACGGATGCCGCGGGCAGCAGCCAGGGGCATCCGTGAAGCGCACATCTGCGGTCGCGCTGATCCTGCTCGCGCTGGTCGGCGGCGGAGCGGGGTATCTGCTCGACCATCTGCTGACGGTATCGGGACGCGCAACTTTCGCCCCATCAGGTTTCTTGCCCGTCCTCCTGCTGCTGATCGCGGCCGCCGTGCTCGCGCTCGCGTGGCCGGTACGGCGCAGCGTGCAGGGGCGCACGGCCGGACGCATCGATCCGTTCCGCGCAATCCGTGCGGCGACGCTCGCGCGGGCATCGAGCCTTCTGGGCGCGCTCATGGCGGGTTTCGGTGCCGGGTTAGGAGTGTTTCTCCTCTCGCGGCCGGTGACCGCACAGGTAGGGTCGATTGTGGCGATGGCCGCGCTCGTGGTGAGTTCGCTCGTCCTCGTTGCCGCAGCACTCGTCGCTGAACACTTCTGCACTCTTCCGAAGGAACCTGATGACCGACAGCCAGATCACACCGCCGGAGCCGACGGGCGCTGACCGATCACCGGCTGCGCAACCGGTGCTCGATGAGGGCACCTACGAGCAGATCCGCGAGCCTCGCGGGGCCGGACGACTGGCGCTTGATGGGCACTGGCACCAGATCTCGCCGCGCTACGTCGTCTCGCAGTTCGTGCAGGAGGGGCTGCTGCTCGCCCTGGTGATCATCGCGGCGCTTGTCGTCGGACTGGTCTTCGACCAGAAGTGGGTGTGGATTCCCGCCGGGATCATCACCGTGGTGATTCTGTTCACCCTGGTGATCCTGCCCCGCCAGGCGAAGGCTGTCGGCTACATGCTGCGTGCGGATGACATCGTGTTCCGCAAGGGCATTCTGTGGCAGCGCGTCATCGCCGTTCCCTACGGGCGCATGCAGCTGGTCGACATCACGCACGGGCCGCTCGACCGCGCCTTCGGCGTATCTCAGCTGAAGCTGGTCACTGCCGCGGCGACGACGGGTGTGCAGATTCCGGGACTGACCCAGGCCGCTGCCGAAGCACTTCGCGACACCCTCATCGAGGTCGCCGAGACCCGTCGGACCGGCCTGTGAGCACCCCTGCCGAGAGCACGCCAGCACAGAACGTTCCCGTGCCGAGCGCATCGCTCGCAGACGGTGAATGGCATCGGCTGCACCCGCTGACCCCGCTGTTCAAGGGCGGCCTGGTGCTCATCATCGTCGCCGGTGTTGTGCTGAATAACTTCCGCGATCGCATCATCTTCTGGGCGATCAACCTCTTCGCCCCAGAAGAGGTACATGTCGACGAGTACTACGGCGCCGGTGACCCCGTGGACTGGGTGATGGCGAACAACCTCATTCTGGTCGCACTGCTCGCCGTGCTCGGCGTTCTCATCGTGCTGATTCTGCTCTTCTGGATGGTCTGGCGGTTCCAGGAATTCCGCATCTCCGACGAACACGTCGAGGTGCGAAAAGGCATCATCTTCCGGTCGCAGCGTCGGGCGCCCCTGGACCGTGTGCAGGGCGTCAACCTGACGCGGCCCTTCCCCGCACGCCTGATCGGGCTGGCCAAACTCGAGGTCGTCGGTGCGGGAACCGACGCGAACGTGCCTCTGGAGTACCTCTCCACGTCCAAGGCCGAGGGTGTGCGCTCAGACATCCTCCGCCTCGCATCCGGAGCACGCGCGATGCGTCGTGGCGAGACCCCCGGTGCGCAGCCGGCAACAGCGTCGGCGACGATGCGCTCGCAGCTGGTCGGTTCGATGAACCACGGGGTCAATGACCTCATCGGCGGCGTTGACCTGGCAGACGTCGAGCCGGAAAGTGTTGTGAAGATCCCCACCGGCCGACTCGTCGGCTCGCATCTGCTGACCGGGGTTCTCTGGTTCCTGTTCTTCCTGGTGATCTATGCGGTCTCGCTCGGATTCACGATCCCCGTGATCCTCTCCGACGGTGACCCGGATGCCTGGATCGGCGTGGTGGCGATCATCTTCGGTATGGGGATTCCGTTCATCATTGCGACAGTCGCCATCACCTGGGGCCAGATCTCCAAGTCGCTGCGCTACTCGATCGCTCCCACCCCCGACGGTGTGCGCATCACCTACGGCCTGTTCACTACGGTGACCGAGACGATTCCGCCCGGCCGCATC
Source organism: Microbacterium sp. A94 (assembly GCF_051842855.1). Classification (NCBI taxonomy): domain Bacteria; kingdom Bacillati; phylum Actinomycetota; class Actinomycetes; order Micrococcales; family Microbacteriaceae; genus Microbacterium; species Microbacterium sp. A94. The sequence continues at coordinate 190,214 of NZ_JBPXMU010000003.1, forward strand.
TTCGCGGCTGAAGTGACGCAGTCATTGCTATGGCGGCCCTTCGGCTGGTGGGCGATCAAGATCAACCGCATGTCGGGAAAGAGCGCCTCACAGCAGCAATCCAGCTCGGCGCAGCAGTTCAACGTGGTGCTCCCGGTCGGCACCCGCGCCGACGTGGAGCGCGTGCTCGCGCTGATCCTCCCGAACCTGCCGGCGGAGGATCTGCCGCTGGTCTGGGAGCACGGCATCCTGGGCCCGCAGGCTGAGGATCCGTACACCTCACTGGAGCGGCGAGCATGGTGGCGCCGACCGGTGTCGTGGAAGAGGCATGGACTCGCCGTCACGGACTTCGCACTGCTGATGCGTCGCGGCCAGGTATGGCGCAAGCTCGCTGTTGTCCCGCTGGCTCGGCTGCAGGGCATCTCCGTCTCGCAGGGGCCCATCGACCGCGTCCAGCGGGTGGCCTGGATGAAGGCGCACAGCGTCGCCGGGCCGATCCTCGGCGAGGTCGTCGGAATCGACAGCGTCACAATGATGGCGACGATGCACGATATCGCGCAGAAAACCTACGCCGCGACTGGGCGGGATCAGAGCCACCGGTGGGCGCAGCACGTTCACGTGGTGGAGAATGCTGCGGGCGGGGGCCCTTCGACAGGCTCAGCGGCCGCGGACGCAGACGGGGAACCGCGTGAAGCGTGACGGACGCCTCGGTGTCGGCATCGTCGGCGCCGGACGAGTCGGGCCGGTGATCGGTGCTGCGCTCGCCGGAGCGGGGCATGCGATCACGGGGATCACGAGCGGGTCCGACGACGATCGCGTCGCCGGGATCCTTCCGGATGTTCCGGTGCTTGACGCCGCCGAAGTGCTGCGGCGCAGTGAGCTGGTGATCCTGGCCGTGCCGCATGAGGAACTGCCGGGCCTCGTCCACGGTCTCGCCGAGGTCGGTGCTTGGCAACCCGGACAGCTCGTGCTGCACACCGACCCGGCGTATGGGATCGGTGTGCTCGAGCCCGCGCAGCGTTCGGGCGCGATCCCCCTGGCGGTGCACCCGGCGATCTCATTCACCGGAACCTCGATTGATCTGCGCCAACTGCAGGTGAGCTTCGCTGCTGTCACAGCCCCCGCTCCGGTGCTGCCGATCGCGCAGGCGCTCGCCGTTGAACTGGGGTGCGAGCCGGTCGTCGTCGATGAAGACAACCGTGCGGCCTACGCGGAGGCGATTGCGACGGCATCCGAATTCTCTCGAGCGATCATCGGACAGTCGACGTCGTTGCTGCGGGGAATCGGCGTGGAGAACCCGGGCGGGTACCTCTCTGCGCTCGTGCAGTCGACCGTCGAACGGGCGCTGCGCGAGGCATCCGACCCGCTCCTACCCTGACGCCCTGGCCGTCAGCGTCCGCCGGAGAACCCGCCGCCGCCTCCGCCGCCGGAGAAGCCTCCACCCATCGACCCGCCGGCGCTCGATGAACCGCTGCTCGGGGCTGTGTAGGTGGACGACGTCTGGGTGACCGACGAGAAGATCAGCATGCGGGTGACCAGGCCGTAGTGGGAACCGTTGACCCATTCCGGGTCTTGCTGCGCGGCGCCGTAGGCGACTTCGAGCACCTTGCCCCATTCGCGCTCCTGGCCGAACAAGATCGCATAGGGGAGCAGCTTCTCGTAGACGTGGATCACATCGATGCTGCCGTCGCTGCGCCGCTCTGCGCCGGTGTACGACTGCAACATCTGTAGCCGGTCGGCTTCGGCGACGCGAATGAATTCGCGCACGCCCTCCAGATACTCCAACTGCAATGCACCTTCCCTGGTGAGGACGGTGTGCTTTTTGAAGGCCACGACGCTGGAGATGAGCACGGCGATGCCGCACAGCAGCGTCACGAAGAAGACCGGGCCCGCCGACGCGCGTCCGGTGAACATGCCCCAGCCCAGCAGAAGCAGCATGCCGGCGAACACCACCAGAGCGAGGGTCTGGATGATGCGCGCCAGCGTGCTGCGGGCCTTCGTCGTGAATCCGCGCTTGTCCGCTTCCTTCGGCGCCGCCGCGAGCAGCTTCTGAATCCGTGCCGCAAATGACGAGCTGTTCTTCGGCATCTTCATGACGACGCCCAATTCGGTGCTGCCGAACAGTGCCTTCAGTGACCGTTCATCGAGCGGATCGGGAATCGGTGCCTCGAGTCGGCGCAGGCGTGGCCGACGCTTCTTCTGACCTTCCTCCGGGAGTTCCTCCACGCGGAGCAGGCCCTGCACGGCGAGGTGGATGATCTGGGCGCTGAGAGCGTCCTTCGCCTTCGGGACGATCGCACTCGCCAGCAGAGGCGGCATGGAACCGGGCACGTCGTACTGTGCGACGATGATGCCGGTTCCGCGTCGGCGGGAGCGAATCATGGATCGAGTGGCGAACCACCCGCCGAGCGAGAGCAGAAGAGCACCGCCGCCCACGGCGTACGGCAGTACGTCGGTGGCAGCGTTGGGCTGGCGCGCGGACGGCTGAGTCACCGTGCCCGAATCGAGGCCGATCGCGACAGTAAGGCCTTCGCCCGCAGGGACATCACGCGCGGCGACGCTGAACGCCGCGCCGTCGATGGTGATGTCGCACGTGGCGGTGGAATCCTGCTCTCCCTGGTAGCAGGAGGAGGCGCTGCCGGTGAGATGTTCGGCCAGCTGATCATCAAAGCGGATCTCCGCGTGGAAGGATGCAATGTCCTGAGTGCTGTCCAGGGGCAGAAGGTTCCAATAGAACTCGTCGAGCCCGCTCTCGGTCGCCGCGAGGATCACATCGCGCATCTCGTACTCGATGACGTACGTCGTCGGGCCGTGCACATAGTCGTCGTTGCCCGTGAGTACATACAGGAAACCGTCGTCGTCATCGGTCTCGTAGGGGACGTCGTCGCCGTTCTCATCGCGCACGGAGAGGATCCTCGTGTCGATGCTGGCGCCCTCGAAAGAAGTCGGGTAGCCGGCGACGATTCCGCGGTTTTGGTCGAAGTCGGGGAACCCCGCAACGCGGGTCTCCTCGACGTGCATCTTCGCTCGTCCCTCGTCATCGAGGCTGATCTCGAACGTGGAATCCCACGACGAGAAGTCGAAGTCGTTGACGTTCGTCGACGCGGCAACAGCCGCTGTTGCGGGCGCCGACCCGAACAGCACCGCCCCCACCGCCGCGGCGAGAAGAGCGAGAATACGGGGAAGGCGACTCGGAGTCATGCTTCGAGCGTAGCCACGCGTGCTGCGGCTACCTGGACGAAGCCCCCAGGGGAAGGGGGCGCGTGCCCAGCCCGGTAAACTGGGACAGACTTTCAAGGAGCCGCTATGACCCCCGCGCCTGACGCGCCTGCATCAACCCCCGACGACGCCTCCGCCGAGGACATTCACGAGCAGAAGGCCGTGCGTCTCGCCAAGCGAGAGCGGCTGATCGAACAGCGAGCGGATGCCGCGGGCGGGGCGTTCCCGGTCGCTGTTCCCGTGACGCACACCATCCCCGCGCTGCGCGCCGAATACGGCGACCTCGATGCCGGGGCCGAGACCGGCGTCGTTGTCGGTGTCGCCGGTCGTGTGGTGTTCAGCCGCAACACCGGCAAGCTCTGCTTCGCCACCCTGCAGGCCGGCGATGGCTCTCGCATCCAGGCGATGGTCTCACTGGCAGAGGTCGGCGATGAATCGCTTGCGGGCTGGAAGGAGTTCGTCGACCTCGGCGACCACGTCTTCGTGCACGGCCAGGTCATCTCCAGCCGCCGCGGCGAGCTGTCGATCATGGCAGATGACTGGACGATCGCATCGAAAGCGATCCTGCCGCTGCCGAACGCCTACGCCGACCTGAGCGATGAGAGCCGCGTGCGCAGCCGTTACCTCGACCTCATCCTCCGCGAGCAGGCGCGCGTTACCGTGCGTGCACGGGCCGCGGTCAACGCGAGCCTTCGTGCGACGTTCTCCTCGCACGAATACCTTGAGGTGGAGACGCCGATGCTGCAGGTGCAGCACGGCGGGGCATCCGCTCGTCCGTTCATCACGCACTCCAACGCCTTCGATACCGAGCTGTACCTGCGCATCGCGCCCGAGCTCTACCTGAAGCGCGCGGTCGTCGGCGGTCTCGAGCGGGTGTTCGAGATCAACCGCAACTTCCGCAACGAAGGTGCGGACTCGACGCACAGCCCGGAGTTCGCCATGCTTGAGGCCTACCAGGCCTACGGCGACTACAACCAGATGGCGGAGCTGACCCAAGAACTCGTGCAGAAGGCGGCCATCGCCGTTTCTGGTTCGACGACGGTGACGTGGGCTGACGGCACCGAGTACGACCTCGGTGGCCAGTGGGATCGCGTGTCGATGTACGACTCGCTGTCCGAGGCGACCTCGCGCACATTCACGACCGAGGATGCCGTCGAAGACCTCATCGCCTTCGCAGAGAAGCACGGTGTGGATGTGCCGCCGCACGCCACGCACGGCAAGCTCATCGAAGAACTGTGGGAGCACTTCGTCAAGGGTGATCTGACCCGCCCGACCTTCGTGATGGACTTCCCCGTCGACACCTCGCCGCTGGTGCGCGAGCACCGCTCGATTCCGGGCGTCGTGGAGAAGTGGGACCTGTACATTCGCGGGTTCGAACTGGCCACCGGCTATTCCGAGCTCGTCGATCCGGTCATCCAGCGGGAGCGTTTCGTCGAGCAGGCGAAGCTTGCCTCCCGCGGAGACGTCGAGGCGATGCGAGTCGATGAGGAGTTCCTCCGTGCCCTGGAGCACGGTATGCCGCCATCGGGCGGTATGGGGATGGGCATCGACCGGCTGCTCATGGCGATCACCGGCCTGGGCATCCGCGAGACGATTCTGTTCCCGCTCGTCAAGTGACCATCAGCGCGGGGGCTTATGCGCCCCCGCGCTGGAAAACCCACTCGGGCAGCACAGCAGCGCTCGTCATGACATCGATCAACCGTGCCATCGAGTACGCCGGGTCGATCTCGGCGACGGCGTCGAGATAGCGGGCGGTATGGGTTGAGCGACCCAGCGCCCACGACAGCCAAGCTGCGAGAGTGAGGGGCGCCGGACGCGCGGCGCGTGGTGCTCGCGCGGCAAGGTGCTGCGTCAGGGCCAGCGCTGCCTTGAGCCGTTCAGGATCCGGCGCGATGCCGCGACCGAGCAGTACCATTCCGAGCTCATCCGAGATGGTCTCCGCCTCGTGCGCATAGGCCAGCTGCGCCGCCAATGCGCGAACGCCGGTAGGCAGATCCGTCGCCCATTGCAGCAGCGCGGAGTCGCGGAACGGCGGCAGGTTCAGACACCACAGCAGCCCGGCCGCGGCGTACGGCGGCATATTCTCGGGGTCGTCGAGAGCGTCTTCGAAGAACTGCGGCAGATCGTCGAGCATTCCGGATGCTTCGATGGCCTGCGGATTGATGCGCTGGTTGCGCGGCTCCTCATCGGCGGAGAGGAATGCGGTCAGATCACGCAGAGCCCGGGCGACTCGTTCCTGCTCGAACACGCCGATCTTCGGCAGCTCCGCTCCGGCATCCTGATCGGTGTCGACGTCGAGTTCCGGGGGCGCTGCGGGTTCGGGAATGACGTCGAGCGGCTGCAGGACCGGGTCGTCATCCAGATAGCTCGACCACCCCTCCGGGGTCACGCAGAGGGCATCCACGATGCGCAGCCCCAGATCATCGACCACCTCGAGGAGATTGTCGACCAGCACGCACGATGGCAGAACGATGCCGTCGGGGGTGTGCTGCGGGTACTCATCGGTGTAGACCACGACAGCGATAGCGTTCATCCCATCGACCCGAGTGATCAGCTCTACAGCGGTGTCGACGTAGGTGTTCAGGTCAACGTCGGGGCGGGGCAGATCGATGCGCATGGCGCCGTGAGTGCGGGAATCGTGAAAGGGGAGCAGGACGACGCTCTGTCGGGGTCTGAACCCGGCAAGGGTGGGCACGATGCCGAGGAACTCGGCGGAATCGGTGGCTCGAAGGACTGTGTTCATGTCGAAAGTGTGCCGCGGTTCGAGCATCCGAAACCGAACTCACAGGCACATCTGTCAGCACCTCGATTGTGGAGGACAAGTCGTGCCGCACCCCAGGGTCGACAGCGTACGATGGAGGGATGGACAACTTCTGGGTCGCTGCGGCGTGGTCGCTCCTGCCGACCCTTGCTGTCGCGTTCGTGTTTTTCTTCGTGCTGCGCGCGATCTTGCGCTCCGATCGCACGGAACGCAACGCTCGTGCCAGGGTAGAAGCCGAAGAGCGAGCCGTACGCGGTTTGCCACCGCGCCCCTGACGGGCGATTTCGACTTACCGGCTACTCTGATCTCAGACGCCGAATTCGGCAGGTTCTGACAGGTTCTTACCGGGGGTGATGGGCGTGGTTGGATGGCCGTGGTGGATTCTTGCGATCGCCGCCGTCATCGACATCACGATCCGTGTGATCGCGATCATCGTGATCCCGCGCAACCGCCGGCCTACATCCGCGATGGCCTGGCTGCTGGCAGTGTTCTTCATCCCGTACGTGGGCGTGCTCCTTTTCCTCGTCATCGGCAACCCGAGGCTGCCGCGTGCCCGTCGGCGTAAACAAGACCAGATCAACGCGTACATCAAAGAGGCCAGCGATCAGCTGCACTTCGGCACGCTGCGCCCGAACGCCCCGGAGTGGTTCCCCTCGCTGGTGGCGATGAACCAGAACCTCGGGGCTCTGCCGATCTCCGGTGATAACGGCGCGCATCTGATCAGCGACTATCAGGAATCGTTGGACGCGATGGCGGAGACGATTCGCACGGCGACGGACTACGTCCACGTGGAGTTCTACATCCTGCAGTCCGACGACTCCACTGACAACTTCTTCCGCGCTCTCGAAGAGGTCGCCGCGCGCGGGGTCGAGGTGCGCGTGCTGCTGGATCACTGGGCGAACCGCTGGAAGCCGCGTTATCGCAAGACCATCAAGCGGCTCGATGCGATGGGGGCCGACTGGCACCTGATGCTGCCCATGCAGCCTTTGAAGGGGCGGATGCAGCGCCCTGACCTGCGCAACCACCGCAAGCTTCTCGTGGTCGACGGCAACGTCGGTTACCTGGGTTCGCAGAACATCACCGATTCCACCTACAACCTGCCCAAGAACATCAAGCGCGGGCTGCACTGGGTTGACCTGATGGCACGCGTCGACGGTCCGATCGTGCTGAGCCTGAACGCGATCTTCCTCAGCGACTGGTACAGCGAGACCGACGAGATCCTTTCCGAGATCGACATCACCCAGGCGGAGATCGGCAGCGCGGACCTGGACTGTCAGATCATCCCCTCCGGCCCCGGGTTCGAGGTCGAGAACAACCTGCGGCTGTTCCTCGCGCTGCTGTACGCCGCCCGCGAGAAGGTCATGATCGTCAGCCCGTACTTCGTGCCGGACGAAGCTCTGCTGTTTGCCGTCAGTGCCGCCTGCGACCGCGGCGTGCATGTCGAGCTTTTCGTCTCGGAGGAGGGCGATCAGGCGGTCGTCTACCACGCACAGCGAAGCTATTACGAGGCGCTGCTGCGGGCCGGTGTCCGCATCTGGATGTACCGCAAGCCGTACATTCTGCACACGAAGAGCCTGACGATCGATGACGAGATTGCGGTCATTGGTTCGAGCAACATGGACATGCGCTCGTTCGGTCTCAACCTCGAGATCTCGATGCTCGTGCGCGGCGAGGAGTTTGTCGCCGAGATGAGAGCAGTGGAAGACAAGTATCGCTCATTGAGTCGCGAGCTCACGCTCGAGGAGTGGATGCAGCAGCCGCTGCGCTCCACTGTCCTCGATAACCTTGCTCGGCTTACCTCTGCACTGCAGTAACGACTGCGTCAATATCGGCAGGGCTCTCTGCCGCTGACGCGCGTCGAGCGATACTCTGAGCGCATGACTTCCTCTTTGCGTCTTGTGATGTCGGCAGCGGCTGTGCTCGCCACTGCTCTGCTCGTTGCCGGTTGCACGACTTCGCCGGGATCGTCCACACCGAGCACGTCGAGCGCCCCGACTCCGGATGACTCCGGATCGTCGACGGTGCCGGTAGCTGAAGATGACTTTGAAGCGGCATGGCTCGACGATGGGCGTCTGTTCGCCATCGTGACCTGGGGCTCTTCGATGTGCGTTCCGGTTGTCGATGAGGTCACCGCGAGCGGGCAGACGGTCACGGTCGCTCTCGTCGGTGCACCCAGCGCAGACGGTGCGGAGACGGCCTGCACTGACGACCTCGTTCCTCGCGCGAGCATCGGTGGAGTTCCTGAGGGCGTTGATCCGAAACAGGACGTCGAGTTCATCGTCACCGTCGGTGACGTCACAGACGATATCGATCTTGACGGGAACGCCGCCCTTGCCGGCGCCCCGGGTGAACCGTCTGACTTCCTGCCCAGCGCGGGCTGGTTCGACGACGAAGGCGTCGTGCTGCTCACCTGGGGATCGTCGACTTGCCCTCCGGTCGTGGAAAATATCGAGGAACAGCCGGGCGGTGCGACGGTGACATTCAAGCCTCATGACGGAATTTGCACCATGGACATGGCGCCTCGAGCGACGATGCTCGGATTCAGCGATGACAGCGATGACAGCGACGAGGATGACTTCATTCTGACCCTCGTCGGTGACAACCTCGACGGCACAGTCACCGTGATCGGGAGCTGAGTGATCGAGGGTTGATCCTCAGAGCGCGTCGGTGCGATGGCCCTCGGGCAACGTCACCAGCAGGGCGCCGGGGTCGACCCGGCACTCGATGCGCACGGCCAGACCGAACCCGTCGCCATCCAGTTCGATCGGGGTAGGTGCGACGGCAGCTGCTTCAATGCTCTGTGCGCGCAGATAGCGCACCGAAGCATCCTTGCCGCGCCGCTGCAGAACCAACCGTCCGGCGCGGAACCGGCGCAGCACCGAGTTGTCCCACCAGATCTTGCGCCATACCCCGAGCCAGCCGAGCGGTCCGGTTGGCTGGATGATCGCGATATCCATTTCGCCGTCGGTGATGGATGCCGAGGGGATGAGGGAGATTCCCGCCGGCAGCGTGCCGCAGTTCGCGAAGAGCACGCTGTGCACCTTCGTGGAGTGCAGGCGAGATTCGTCCGCCTGGTAGACGATGCGAAAGGGCTTGGCATTGGGCAGTGAGCGTGCCGCGCCGTCGACATACGCCACCCAGCCCACTGATTTCTTCAGATCCGGCCGCGTGTTCGCGATCATGTCGGCATCCAGGCCCATGCCGGCCAGCACCACGAACGCATGCTCTCCGGTTTCGCCGTTGGCACGGGTCAGCTTCGCCCAGCCGATATCGATGGGATGCCGGAACCCGCGCAGCGCCGCGCGAATCATTGCGTCCGGATCCAGCAGGGGAAGACCGAGGTTGCGAGCGAGCAGATTGCCGGTACCGCTGGGCACGATCGATAGCGGCACCCCGGTGCCGGCCATCTCCTCGGCCACCGCGCGCACCGTGCCATCGCCGCCGGCGACGAGCACGACGTCCACGCCGCGATCCAGGGCCTCGCGCGTCATGCCTTGCCCAGCATCCATGACCGTTGTGGGGTAGAAGGCGGGGTGCGCCCAACCAGCGGTCCTCGACAGTTCACGGACGGTAGCACGCAGGCGCTTCTCGTCGACCTTGATCGGGTTGTAGATGAGAGCGGCCTGGCGGTGCTGCGAGCTGCTCTGCGTCATGCCGATCACTCTACGGCCAGCATCCGCTCGCGCGTGTCACGCCAACTAGACTTGTCGAATGATCGACCTTGCTCTTCTTCGCGACCAGCCCGACCTCGTCCGTCGCTCGCAGGCAGCCCGTGGCAACGACGAAGCCACTGTTGATGCGGCTATCGAGGCCGATCGTTCCCGTCGTTCGGCGCTGACCGCGTTCGAGGATCTGCGTGCCGAACAGAACGCTTTCGGCAAGCAGGTGGCGAAAGCCCCCAAGGACGAGAAAGCGGCTCTTGTCGCGCAGGTGAAAGAACTCGCTGAGCGGGTCAAGCAGGCGCAGCAGGCATCGAACGAGGCATCGGATGCCGCGGCATCCGCTCTCGGGCGCATCGAGAACGTGATCATCGACGGCGTCCCTGCCGGCGGCGAAGCGGACTTCGTTGAACTGCGCCGCGTCGGCGAAGCGCCGACATTCGACTTCGAAGCCCGCGACCACCTCGAGATCGGTGAGATCCTCGGCGCCATCGACATGGAGCGCGGGGCGAAGGTGTCGGGCTCGCGGTTCTACTTCCTGCGCGGCATCGGCGCCCGCCTCGAGATCGCACTGATGAACATGGCGCTCGATAAGGCTCTGCAAAACGGCTTCGTGCCGATGATCACCCCGACGCTGGTGCGCCCGGAAATCATGCAGGGAACCGGATTCCTCGGCGAGCACGCCGACGAGGTCTACCACCTCGACAAGGAAGACGACCTGTATCTCGTGGGCACGAGCGAAGTTGCGCTCGCCGGATACCACAAGGATGAGATCGTCGACCTGTCCGATGGTGCCCTGCGCTACGCCGGCTGGTCGACCTGCTACCGCCGTGAGGCCGGGTCGTACGGCAAAGACACCCGCGGAATCATCCGCGTGCACCAGTTCAACAAGCTGGAGATGTTCGTCTACACGACCCTGGAAGACGCCGAAGCGGAACACCTGCGCCTCGTCGCCCTGCAGGAGGAAATGCTGACCTCGCTTGGGCTGTCGTACCGGGTGATCGACGTCGCGGCGGGGGATCTCGGATCCAGCGCTGCGCGCAAATTCGACATCGAGGCCTGGGTTCCGACGCAGGGTGCGTTCCGCGAGCTGACTTCGACCTCGAACTGCACCACGTTCCAGGCTCGCCGACTCGACGTTCGCCACCGCCCGGCAACGGAGGATGACGCGCCCGCCAAGACGCAGCATGTCGCCACCCTGAATGGCACGCTGGCGACGACGCGCTGGATCGTCGCGCTGCTGGAGACCCATCAGCAGGCGGACGGCTCGGTGATCGTTCCTGAGGCGCTGCGGCCGTATCTGGGCGGGTTGGAAGTTCTGGAGCCGCAGGCATGACCGCCGCTTGGCTTGTCGGCCTCGACGTCGACGGAACGATTATCCTCCAGGACGAGACGATGAGTCCCGGCGTGCCCGAGGCCGTGGCCCGGGTCCGAGATGCCGGAAACATCGTCACGATCGCCACGGGGCGCAGTTGGATGGCCACCGAGCGCTGGGTCGACGAGCTGGAGCTCACTCCTGAATTCGTGGTCTGCTCGAACGGTGCGGTCACCATGCGCCGGGTGGGCGACAGTTGGGAGCGGTGGAACGTCGAACTGTTCGACCCGACAACCGTGCTGGCGCTGCTCACCGAGCGGCTCCCCGAGGCCCACTACATGGTCGAGTTGGAATCCGGGCAACGGCTGTTCACCGGTGAGGTCGATGACTGGACGCTCGCCGGCGGTCGCCAGGTCACGCTGGACGAGTTGGGTTCGCGTCCCGTCTCGCGCGTGGTGGTCGTCTCGCCCGGGCACGACGAGGAAGACTTCCACCGACTGGTTGTGGATGCCGGACTCAACGAGGTTTCCTACGCGATCGGCTGGACGGCCTGGCTCGACATCGCTCCGCACGGTGTCGACAAGGGCACCGCGCTCGCACGCGTTCATTCCGAACTGGGCATCGACGGCGGCAACGTATTCGTCGCCGGTGATGGCCGCAACGACATCGGCATGTTCGAGTGGTCGCTACGCATCGGCGGACGAGCCGTTGCGATGGGACAGGCGCCGCCCGAGGTGAAGGAAGCCGCGGGCGAGGTCACCGCTGACGTCGAAGACGGTGGGCTCGCGCTCGCGTTGGATACCCTGGTGAACCATCCAGCGGCTCCTCAGGTCGAAGCGCGAGAATGAAAGCGACTAGACTCGACCACTGATCAGCAGATTCATCTGTTGATGGAGGGTTGTCCGAGTGGCCGATGGAGCTGGTCTTGAAAACCAGTGGGCAGAAATGTCTCGTGGGTTCGAATCCCACACCCTCCGCAGAAAACTGACTGCGGTACTTCGTAGCACTGCAGTCAGAGTGAAAGGCATCGAGTGAGCGAGAAGATCCGCCGCCGCAGAACCGTCGCGCGCCATGGTCAGTTGCGATCGCCGGGACCTGTCGCGCAGCTGCTCAAAATGCTCGGCGTCGGGCTGACCGTCGTGCTGGTGAGCGCGCTGAGCATCGGTGCTTTCGTGGTGACCGACCTCAGTAACACCGTCAGCGCGAACGCAGTCGAACTCGAGGGGCAGGAGGCTGCTCCGCCGAACATCAGCGAGTATGAGGGCGGGTTCGACCTGCTGCTGGTGGGCACTGACTCGTGCGAAGTGGAGTACGCGCATCTGTTCGGCGACCGGTGCGCGGGGCCTGATTCCGAAGGCAACCTCAACGACGTCAACATCCTGCTGCACGTGTCGGAGGAGCCGCGCCGGCTCACCGCGGTGAGTTTTCCCCGTGACCTGATGCTCCCCATCCCGTCGTGCACGACGGAAAGCGGCGGCACCACTTCGGCGATGAGCAAGCAGCCCCTCAACAGCGCCTACATGTACGGCGGTTTGAACTGCGTCGCCAAGACGATCACTGAGCTCACGGGCCAGGACATCGAGTTCGCGGCATCCGTGACCTTCGGCGGTGTGATCGAGATCACAGACGCGATCGGCGGCGTCGATGTCTGCCTCGCGACCCCGATCAAGGACCACCACACGGGTCTTGACCTGCCGGCTGGTATACACACTGTCCAGGGGATTCAGGCACTGCAGTTTCTGCGCACCCGGCACGGCGTCGGCGACGGCAGCGACCTCGGTCGTATCGGAAACCAGCAGCAGTACATGTCGAGCCTGGCGCGCAAGCTCATCAGCGATGAAGTGCTGGGCAACGTGCCCACGATGCTGCGACTGGCGAACACCGCACTCACCAACCTCGAGGCATCCACGTCGTTGACCAACCCGATGACGATCGCGCAGATCGGGCTCGCGGTCAAGGACGTACCGTTCGAGGACATCGTGTTCCTGCAGTACCCGACCTTCGGTGACCCAGCCGACGTGAACAAGGTCGTCTCCAACACGGCGGACGCTCAGCTGATGTGGGACGCGATCAATGCGAACCAGCAGCTGCAGGTGACCCATGTGAACACCGACAATGAGGGTGTCATCGTGGAAGAGCCGGCGGCCCCGGTCGACCCGGAAGCGGTGCCGGATCCCAGCGTGTACGCGCTGCCCGACGCCATCAAGGGCAACTCGGCGGCTCAGGCGACATGCTCGAACGGCAACGTTCGGTAGAGCAGGCCTCAGCCGGTCGTCGACCTGCGGATGACGAGCTCGGGCGGGAACACCGTCTGACGCGGGATGCTGGATGAATCCGCTGCTTCTTCCAGCAGAACCCGCAGCGCGGTGCGCCCGATCATGCGGCTCGGCTGGCGGATGGACGACAGCGGAACAGCCGCCGCGGCAGCGAACGGGTTGTCGTCGAAACCGATAATGGCGATCTCGTCCGGGACGAGCATCCGCCCATCGATGACCAGGGACTGCAACAGGCCGAGCGCCAGCAGATCGTTGGCGGCGAAGATCGCGTCCGGCCAGTCCCGTCGTGAACGCCCCAGCACGCGAGTGCCGGCGGCAGCGCCCTCCTCCACCGTCATGGCGGCCGTGGCGATGACCTCGAGATCGACGGGGACGGCGGCGTTCTCTGCGGCAGCACGCGCGCCTGCGAGGCGGTCGGTGACCTGGCGCATCTCGAACGGGCCGCCGACGAAGGCGATTCGGCGTCGTCCCGCCTCGATCAGGTGATCGATTGCGAGCCGTCCGCCTGCGACGCTGTCGACCGAGACGGATGAGAACCCGCTGTCGGCGCTGAAACGGTCGACGAGAACAGTCGCGATGCCACTGGAGCGGAATCGACGCAACTGCGTCATCACATCGCCGTACGGTGCGATGAGGAGTCCGCGAACCTGCTGTTCGCGAAAAAGGTCGAGGTACACCTTCTCCCGGGAGGGATCCTCATCGGTGTTCCCGTACAGGATCGCGATTCCGTGGCGGGTGGCCTCGTCCTCCGCTCCGCGGACGACGTCGTTGTAGAACGGGTTCTGGCCGTCGAGCACGACGAACCCGACCGTCGAGCTGACCCCGCCGCGCAGTTTTCTGGCCGCGTCATTGCGCACGTAGCCGAGCTCTTCGATGGCCTGTCCGACTCGTTCGACCGACTCTGCAGACACTTCGTCGGGACGGTTGAGCACATTCGAAACGGTGCCGACGGAGACGCCGGCACGCTGGGCGACATCGCGGATACTCACCGACATTCTGCATTCCTTTTGATTGATCGGGTCACGATTAGGTCACCGTGGGGTTGACGTCCTCGGGTTGTTTCATACACTAGCCTGAACGCTCATGAATCGATTCATGTAGTTTCAAAACGAAGCATCCGGATTCACCTCAACGGAGAGGACGCGCCAATGGCCGTCGAAGACGACAATCCCCGTTTGCGCAGCCCCGCGCTGGAGCTGCATCGTGTCGTGAAGTCTTTCGGGCCGGTCATAGCGCTGCGCTCGGGCAGTCTCACGCTGCGGCCGAACTCGATCCACGCGCTCATCGGCGAGAACGGGGCGGGTAAATCGACGCTCGTGAAGATCATGGCGGGCCTGTACCGCCGCGACTCCGGCGAGTTCCGATTGCACGGTGAAGCGGTCGATTTCTCTAGCACCGCACAGTCCAAGGCTTCCGGAATCGCCGTGATCTACCAGGAGCCCACGCTGTTTCCTGATCTCTCGGTCACCGAGAACATCTTCATGGGGCGCCAGCCCACGAACCGGTTCGGGCGCATCGATCGCAAGGCGATGCGCCGAGAGGTCGAGCAGATTTTCGATCGCCTCGGCGTCGCCCTCGATCCCGACCGTCTCACCGAAGGCCTGTCGATCGCGGACCAGCAGATCATCGAGATCGCCAAGGCAATCTCCTTGGATGCCAGTGTGCTCATCATGGATGAGCCGACTGCTGCGCTCAGCGGCGTCGAGGTCGACCGGCTCTTCGCCGTGGCCCGAAGCCTGCGAGATGAGGGCCGTGCCGTCCTGTTCATCTCCCATCGGTTCGATGAGGTGTTCGCCCTGTGCGACACCGTCACCGTGATGCGCGACGGCGCGTACATCAGCACGACGCCGATCGCTGAGACCACCTCCGACGAGCTCGTACGGCAGATGGTCGGGCGCGATGTCACCGAGTTGTTTCCCAAGCAGATCGTTCCCGTCGGGGACCCACTTCTCGAAGTCTCGGGCCTGACGAGCGCAGGCATCTTCCACGACATCTCGTTCACCGTGCGTGCCGGTGAGATCGTCGCGCTCGCCGGACTCGTCGGCGCTGGTCGCAGCGAGGTCGCTCGAGCCGTCTTCGGCGTCGACCCCTACCGAGAGGGCGAGGTACGGATGCTGGGAAAGACGGTGCCGCACCGTAGCCCCACGGACGCGATGCGGGCAGGCCTCGCCCTGGTTCCCGAAGACCGGCGCAAGCAGGGGCTGGTGATCGAATCCGGGGTGGGCAGCAACATCACCCTGGCGATCCGCGGCCGGCTGGCGAAGCTCGGCCTACTCACAACCGGCATCGAGAACCGCGCTGCAAAGGAATGGGCCAGCCGCCTCGAGGTCAAGACGCATGCGCTCGACTCAGTGGCATCGACTCTGTCCGGCGGCAACCAGCAGAAGGTGGTCCTCGCGAAGTGGCTGGCGACGAAGCCTCGCGTGCTCATCATCGACGAGCCGACGCGAGGCATCGATGTCGGCACGAAGTCTGAGGTGCACCGCCTGCTCTCGCAGCTTGCCAGCGAGGGGATGGGCATTCTCATGATCTCCTCCGAACTTCCTGAAGTGCTGGGCATGGCCGACCGCGTGCTCGTCATGCGGGAGGGGCGTATCACCGCCGAGATCGACCGCGCCGAAGCCACCAGTGAGAACGTCATGTTCGCCGCGACGCACGCAACGGAGATCCACTCGTGACCACCATTTCGGCTCCGCGCGCAGGGCTGCGCAAGTCATTCGGCGGCGTCGGCAAGGCGCGAGAGGTCGGCATCCTGATCGCCCTCGCTCTCGTGGTGATCGCCGCAACCGTGAAGAACCCGAACTTCTTGTTCAGCGCTGACGGGTGGCGCGACCTGCTGCTCACGCCGTCCATCCTCATGCTGGTGGCAGTCGGACAGGCGATCGTCATCATCACCCGTAACGTCGATCTCTCGGTCGGGTCGGTGATGGGCCTGACCGCCTACCTGACCGGGCGACTGTTCATCGACATTCCCGGTATCCCGATCATTCTTGTCGTCCTTGCCGCGGTCATCTTCGGCGGACTGCTCGGGCTGATCAACGGCGCGATCGTGGCTCTTGCCAAGGTCCCGGCCATGGTGATCACCCTCGGCACGCTATATGCCTATCGAGGAATCAACGTGCTGTGGGCCGGGAGCGACAGGGTCAACGCATCCGACATGCCGAGGGACTTTCTCGCGCTCGGAACAGCCCAGGTGATCGGGATTCCCGTGCTTGCCATCGTCGCTCTGATCGTTCTGGCCGTCGCCGCCTGGTACATGCGCAACACCCGGGGCGGTCGTGAGTACTACGCGATCGGCTCAGATCCCGCTGCGGCAGAGCTCTACGGGCTCAAGGTCACGCGGCGCGTGCTCTCGGCTTTCGTCCTGTCCGGTGCTCTCGCGGGGCTCGCTGGTGTCTTCTATGCGGCCCGCTACGGCTCGGTCAGCTCACAGGCCGGTGCGGGATGGGAACTGGATGCGGTGGGTGCCGCCGTCATCGGAGGAATCGCCATCATGGGCGGCGTCGGCTCTGTCTGGGGCGCGGCGATCGGCGCGATGCTGCTGATGACCATCAACCGCGCCCTGCCGATTCTGGGGATACCGGACTTCTGGCAGCGGGCCGTCGTTGGCGCGCTCATCATCGGAGCCATCGTGCTTGACCGCGTACTTGCCGTCAGACAGAGACAGCAACTGATCGAGGCGAGGGATCAATCATGACGATGACAACAACCACGGGCTCGATCCGTGTGATCCGTGACCATGATCGTTCCCTCTGGCGCAGGATTCTGCTGACCAGAGAGGTCGCGATCATCGCACTCCTCGTCCTGGTCATGATCGTCGCTGCCACGTCGGTGAAGGGCTTTGCTCAGCCGATCACCGTGAACTACCTGCTGCTCGATGTCGCACCGATTCTGCTCATCGCCCTCCCGATGGCCCTGGTCATCGTCACCGGCGAGATCGATCTGTCCGTGGGCAGCATGGTCGGCCTCGCCAGCGTGGTGACCGGCGTACTCACGCAGGCCGGTGCTCCGTTCGAGGTCGCGGCGCTCGCGGCGCTCGCCGTCGGTGTGATCGGCGGCGCGGTCAACGGATTCCTCGTCACGGTCGTCGGGCTTCCTTCGCTTGCCGTGACGATCGGCACACTTGCGCTGTTCCGCGGCCTCGCCGTCGGCCTGCTCGGAACCACCGCCGTTACGGACTTCCCCGAGCAGTGGACGGCTCTGGCTAAGGCGAAGATCGCCGGGACGACGATCCCATACATCGTGATTCCGTTCCTCATCCTGCTGGTGATCTTCGTCGTGCTGCTGCACTTCACGCCATTCGGTCGTGGGATTTACGCGATCGGCCTGTCGAAAGAAGCAGCTCGATTCTCCGGGGTGCACGTTGAACGGACGAAGTTCATTCTGTTCGTGCTCTCCGGTGTCGTGGCGGCGTTCGCCGGGATCTTCTTCACCCTGCGCTTCGGGAGTGCGCGTGGCGATAATGCCACCGGACTTGAGCTGCAGGTCATTGCCGCTGTCGTGCTCGGAGGCGTCTCGGTGTTCGGTGGACGCGGACAGCTGCACGGTGTCGTCGCCGCGGTGCTGCTGATCGGAGTGCTTTCCAGTGCTCTGCGCCTGGCCAACGTGACCTCTGACGTGATCAACATCATCACCGGCGGACTGCTCGTCCTGTCTGTGGTGGCGGCAAGCCTCCTCAGCTGGGCGCACCGGGTTCGAGCCAGGCCGACTCCAGCGCTTCGACGAGCGGTCACCTCGACCAGCTGAGATCTCCGTGCCGCCGGCATCCGTCTGCGGCAGCCCCAACGAAAGGAAGAACAATGAAGTTTGCACGCAAGCGTGTCACAGCATTCGCCGCTGTCGCCGTTGCCGCAGCCCTCGCCCTGACCGGCTGCGCTGACACCAGTGGTTCGACGGGTGGCGGCGACGCCGGAGGGTCGGATGGCGGATCATCGGACAATCTGTCGATCACGTTCCTGCCCAAGAACCTCGGAAACCCGTACTTCGACACCTCCAGCACGGGCGGCAAAGCCGCTGTTGAAGAGCTCGGCGGCACGTTCGCCGAGGTCGGACCGGCCGAGGCTACCCCTGACGCCCAGGTGAGCTACATCAACACCGCCACGCAGCAGGGCGTCGGTGCGCTCGTCGTCTCGGCGAACGACCCGAAGGCGATCTGCGATGCACTCAACGAGGCTCGCGACGCCGGAGTGAAGGTCGTCACCTTCGACTCCGACACCAACCCCGAGTGCCGCGACCTGTTCATCAACCAGGCCGATGCTGCCGGTATTGCCAAGGTGCAGGTCGACCTCATCGCCGAGCAGCTCGGCGGTGCGGGTGAGATCGCGGTGCTGTCGGCCTCTGCCAACGCCACCAACCAGAACGCGTGGATCGATCTGATGAAGGAGTACCTCGCCAGCGACTTCCCCGACATCACTCTCGTCGAGACTGTGTACGGCGACGATGATGACCAGACGTCGTTCGACAAGACGGCGGCACTGCTGCAGACGCACCCCGAGCTGAAGGGCATTGTTTCGCCCACAACGGTCGGCATCGCGGCTGCTGCGCGCTACCTGTCGACCTCGGACTACAAGGGCACGGTTGCGATCACCGGTCTCGGCACGCCGAACCAGATGCGCGAGTACGTCGAGGACGGCACTGTCACCGCGTTCGCGCTGTGGAACCCGGAAGACCTCGGCTACCTCTCGGCATTCGCTGCGGCGGCGCTGATCTCCGGTGACATCACCGGCGCTGAGGGCGACACGTTCGACGCCGGCGACCTGGGCGAGTTCGAGGTCGGTGCTGACGGCACCGTTCTGCTCGGCGAGCCGTTCGTGTTCGACGCAGAGAACATCGGTGAATTCGACTTCTGAGTCGACTCGCCCGGTTCGCAAGAACGCACGAACCTCGCAGGAATCTCAGGATTCTCTGCGAGGTTCGTGCGTTTCTGCGTAGTTTGTGCGCGGCGGCGTGCCGACCTGCAGACGAGGCTGCGCTCAGCGCGGGGCGTAGCGCTCAGGCTCATGCGTACGTGCGACGAGCGCGCGCAGCTCCTCGAGCGTTGCGGGCGCTGCTCCCAGCGCACGGGCCTGGACGAGTACGTTGCCCAGGGCTGTCGCCTCGACGGGGCCGGCGAGCACCGGCAGACCGGTGCGGTCGGCTGTGGCCTGGCAGAGGAGCCGGTTCAGTGAGCCGCCTCCGACGAGATGGATGCTGTCGAGCTCACGCCCCGACAGCACAGCAGCCGTCTGCACCGCGGTGGCGAACGCGGCGGCGATCGACTCCACGATCGTCCGCGTGAAGGCCGCACGATCCTCCGGAACCGGAGAGCCGTGCGCGCGAAGGACCGCGGCGATCCGGGCTGGCATGTCGCCGGGAGCGCTGAGCGAAGGATCGTTGGCATCGAACACCACGATGTCTCCCGCGACAGCGGCCGCGGCATCCAGCAGCTCGGGCAGATCGATCGGTGCGTCGTCCTCTGCTTCCCACGCCCGCACGGTCTCGCTCAGCAGCCAGAGTCCGGTGACATTGTGCAGGAAGCGGTAGCGGCCGTCGACACCGAGCTCATGCGTGAAGTTCGCTTCGCGCGCGGCATCGGTGAGCACCGGCTCGGTTAGTTCTACGCCCACCAAGCCCCACGTGCCGCAGGAGATGTACGCCGCATCGGGCGAACTCAGAGGTGCGCCGACAACAGCGGATGCCGTGTCGTGCGAGCCGACCGCGATCACGGGAAGCTCCTTGCCGATGCGTGCGGCGAGTTCTGGGCGCAGCATTCCGATCACCGTGCCGGGGTCGACGAGCTCGGGCAGAAGCGTCGTCGGGATGCTGAGACGTTCGGCCAGCTCCGTGTCCCACTCGCCCGTTCGCACGTCCAACAGCCCGGTTGTCGAGGCGTTCGTCCGCTCAGCGACCCGCGCACCCGTAAGCAGATGGGCGATGAGGTCGGGGATCAGCAGTGCGCTGTCGGCATCCGGCATCCGTCCATCGACGCGGTACTGATAGAGCGTGTTGAACGGCAGGAACTGCAGGCCGTTGCGTTCATACAGCTCCGCGAACGGAACGATCTCGTGCACCTCGGTGACGCCGCGCTCAGAGCGTGAATCGCGGTAGTGGAACGGTTCGGCGAGCAGCTCTCCGTCCCGCAGCAGGCCGTAGTCGACCGCCCAGGAGTCGATGCCGATGCTCTCGATCGCAGGTTCCCGGCGCACGGCCTCGGCAAGTCCATCGACGATGTTCGTGTACAGCGCGTCGAAGTCCCAGTGCAGGCCGTCGGGACCCTCGACCGGGCCGTTCGGAAAGCGAGTGACGAGTTCGAGTTCGAGCGTGTCCTCGCCTACTCGTCCGATCATGACCCGCCCACTGGTCGCGCCGAGATCGACGGCGGCGACGGTGCGGGTCGGACCCTGAGCCTGTCGAAGGGTCATCGCAGGAACGCCGCGGCGACGCCCGAGTCGACGGGGATGTGCAGGCCGGTGGTGCGGCTGAGCTCCGGACCAGTCAGCACGTACACGGCATCCGCGACGTTCTCAGGCACGACCTCGCGCTTGAGGATCGTACGGTTCGCGTAGAACTGGCCGAGATCCTCTTCGTTGACGCCGTAGGTGGCCGCACGGTTCGCGCCCCAGCCGGAGGCGAAGATGCCCGAGCCGCGCACGACGCCGTCGGGGTTGATGCCGTTGACGCGGATGCCGTACTCGCCAAGCTCCACAGCCAGCAGTCGCACCTGGTGCGCCTGGTCGGCCTTCGTTGCCGAGTAGGCGATGTTGTTCGGGCCGGCGAAGACGGAGTTCTTCGACGAGATGTAGATGACGTCGCCGCCGAGCTTCTGGTCGATGAGCACGCGGGCTGCGGCCTGGGAGACGAGGAACGAGCCCTTCGCCATGACGTCGTGCTGCAGATCCCAGTCCTTCTCGGTGGTCTCCAGCAGCGGCTTGGAAAGCGAGAGGCCAGCGTTGTTGACGACGAGGTCGACACCGCCGAAGGCAAGGACGGCTTCGTTCATCGCGGCTTGGACTGCTTCGGCATCCGCCACGTTGGCGGCGATGCCGATCGCGACGTCGGTGCCTCCGAGCTCGGCCGCTGCGGCCTGTGCCTTCTCGCGGTCAAGATCCGCGACGACGACGCATGCACCCTCGGCCGCGAGACGGGTGGCGATGGCCTTGCCGATTCCGGATGCGGCGCCCGTGACGAAGGCGATACGGCCCTGGTGAGACTTCGGCTTCGGCATGCGCTGAAGCTTCGCCTCTTCCAGTGCCCAGTACTCGATGTTGAACTTCTCAGCGTCTGAGATGGGGGAGTAAGTGGAGAGCGCCTCCGCGCCGCGCATGACATTGATCGCGTTGACGTAGAACTCGCCGGCGACGCGGGCGGTCTGTTTGTTCGCGCCGTAGCTGAACATGCCGACGCCGGGGATCAGGACGATGAGCGGATCCGCGCCGCGGATCGCCGGGCTTTCCGCGGTCGCATGCGCGTCGTAGTACGCCTGGTAGTCGGTGCGGTACTCGGCGTGCAGCTCGTGCAGGCGAGCGATCTGCTCCTCGGCCGACGCCGTTGCGGGCAGGTCGAGGATCAGGGGCTTAACCTTGGTGCGCAGGAAGTGGTCGGGGCAGCTCGTGCCGAGAGCAGCGAGCGCGGGAGCCTTCTCGGATGCCAGGAAATCGAGCACCACGTCAGAGTCAGTGAAGTGGCCGACCATGGGCTTGTCGGTGGATGCGATGCCGCGGACCGTGCCGGCAAGAGCCGCTGCGCGCTCACGCCGCTCGGTCGGGGCAAGGGCTTCGAGACCGGAGCGCACGCCGCCGAAGGGCTGTGCCTTACCGTTCGCCTCGATGTAGGCCGCGGCCGTGTCGATGATCCACAGCGAGTTCGTCTCGGACTCTTCCGAGGTGTCGCCCCAGGCAGTGATGCCGTGGCCACCGAGGATGCATCCGATCGCCTGCGGGTTCTGCTTCTTGATCTCGGCGATGTCCAGGCCCAGCTGGAACCCGGGGCGCCGCCACGGCACCCAGACAACCTTGTCGCCGAAGATCGTGGAGGTCAGCTCTTCGCCGTCAGCGGCGGTCGCGATGGCGATGCCGGAATCGGGATGCAGGTGGTCGACGTGCGCAGCATCCACCAGGCCATGCATGGCAGTGTCGATCGACGGGGCGGCGCCACCCTTGCCATGCAGGCAGTAATCGAAAGCGGCGACCATCTCGTCTTCGCGGTCGATGCCCGGGTAGACGTTCACGAGCGCGCGCATGCGGTCCAGACGCAGCACCGCCAGGCCCTGCTCCTTGAGCGTGCCGAGGTCGCCGCCGGATCCCTTGACCCACATCAACTCGACCGGCTGACCGGTGACCGGGTCGGTCTCGGTGCCCTTGGCGGAGGTGTTGCCGCCGGCATAGTTCGTGTTCTTCGGGTCGGCGCCGAGACGGTTCGATCGTTCGATGAGAGATGCTGCGGTGGGGTTGGTCATGGGGATTCCTTGTATCAGTGGATGCATGAAAGCAAGATCACTCGCGCGCGGCGAGAGAAGGGGTGGACAGTCGGTGGATGCGTGCGGCGAAGCGGTCGATGGATGCCGCTGCTGCTGGTTCTTCCGGGCGGTTCAGATGACCGTGCGTGGTGCCGGGCTCAGTGGACACGTCGATGTCGACTCCGGCTTCTGCCAGAGCACGGGCGAAGAACTCGCCGGAGACACGGAGCTCATCGGACTCGCCGTTGATCATGATGGTCGCCGGGAAGCCGGCGAGCTGGTCGGGTGCCGCGGTCCCGGGGAGCGCGTAGACGTCGGCTTCAGAAGCCGGACCGCCGAGGTAGTTCTCGTACATCCCCAGCACCGTCTCCGGGCGGAAGCGATCGGCGGTCGGGTCCGCATCGAGCAGCGCGCGCAGCGCGGCATCCGGAGCATCCTGCACGGCCTGCAGCGTCGGATAGGCGAGTACCGCGAGGTCAGGAACGGTGCCGCCGTCATGCGTGAGCCGTAACGCGGCTCCGGTGGCGAGGTTGGCGCCTGCACTTGCTCCGCCGAGCGCCCACGCTCCGTCTGTGAGGCCGGATGTCGCGGCCCAGCGGAAGGCGAAGATCACCTCGTCGTGGGGGACGGGATAGTGGACGCCGCTGCTGCGGTCGTCGGAAGCCTGTGCCCCCTCCAATGGTGCCGGCGCGAGGCGGTAGTCGACCGAGACGACGAGGATGCCGCGCTGTGCGAAGGCGCGGCTGACCCAGTCGGCCTCGGGCATGTCGAGGTCGCCGCCCGCGAATCCGCCACCGTGCACCCATACCAGTCCGTGACCCGAGGGATCGGACGGTGTGTAGGTGCGAACGGTGAGCGGACCGTGCGGTCCATCCAGGACCGTATCGGCGACCTCGACAGGGAGACTCATGCGCTCAGGCGCCCCAACCAGCCTGGACGCCGCCGACTCGGTCGGCAGCGATCTGCTGCTGATATCCAGATGCTGCATACGCTGCCATCGGGTCGGCGGTGAGGCCGCGGGACTCCCGCCACTCGGCAAGTGCCGGGCGGACGTCGGTGTAGAAGGCATCCATCATCACGGCATTGGCCGCGAGAACGTCGCCGGAGCGCTGGGCTGCGGTGAGGGCATCCGTGTTGACGAGCAGCGCGCGGGCGGTCATCTCCTGGACGTTCAGCACCGAGCGGATCTGACCGGGGATCTTGTCCTCGACGTTGTGGCACTGGTCGAGCATGAAGGCCACATCGGGGTTGTTGAGCCCGCCGCCGCGGACGACCTCGAAGAGGATGCGGAACAGCTGGAACGGGTCGGCAGCGCCGACGATCAGGTCATCGTCAGCGTAGAAGCGCGAGTTGAAGTCGAACGACCCGAGCTTGCCGAGGCGCAACAGCTGCATGACGATGAACTCGATGTTCGTGCCGGGGGCGTGGTGACCGGTGTCGAGGCAGACAAGTGCCTTGTCGCCGAGCGCGCTCACCTGCGCGTACGAGGTACCCCAGTCCGGAACGTCCATGTGGTAAAAAGCGGGCTCGAAGAACTTGTATTCCAACACCAGACGCTGGTTCTCGCCGAGGCGCGCGTAGATCTGCTGCAGTGACTCCTGGAGGCGGTCCTGACGGCCGCGCATGTCGGCCTGGCCCGGGTAGTTCGAGCCCTCCGCCAGCCAGATCTTCAAGTCGCGGCTGCCCGTGGCATCCATCACGTCGATGCACGCGAGGTGGTGATCGATGGCCTTTCGGCGCACGGCAGCATCCTCGTGGGTCAGGGCACCGAACTTGTAATCGTCATCCTGGAAGGTGTTCGAGTTCACGGTGCCGAGGGCAACGCCGTGATCTTCGGCATGCTTGCGCAGATCATCGAAATCGCACATGTCCCACGGAATGTGCAGGGCGACGACAGGAGCGAGCGCGGTGTACTTGTGCACCTGCGCGGCATCCGCGATCTTCTCGAACGGGTCGCGGGGCGTGCCGGGGGTGCCGAACACCTTGAAGCGGGTCCCGGAGTTTCCGAACGCCCAGGACGGGAGTTCGATCGACTGCTTCTCGAGCTCGGTCAGCTGATCGGGGGAGAGGATGCTCATGTTGCACTGCTTTCGTTGTCGGATGCTGCGGCGGAGAGCTGCTCCGCCAGGTTGAAGACTTCGGTGAGTGGTGTCGCGGCCTGATCAGGACGGCCGTCGAGGCCGACGAAGAACCGAGCCATTTCGGATTCCCAGCGCGTGGCGACTGCGGACTGCGCGAGATACGCCTGAGCGGCAGCGTCGTCGTCGGTCTCGTAATAGCCGATCAGGCGACCGCTCTCGCCCAGGAAGAGTGAATAGTTGCGCCTGCCGGATGCTGCGATCTCGGCCAGCATCTCGGGCCAGACGGGGCTGTGCCGCTCAAGGTACTCTTCGAGCAGCTCGGGGCGGATTTGAAGCTGGAAGCAGTAGCGGGTGGCGCTGGTCATCGTCGTCCGTTCATGAATCGTTTCAACACACAATGCTACGGAGTTTTCACGGGTCACGTCAAGTGCGAGAGCTGTTCCCGGATACACTCGCGTCAGCATGGATGCGAGGAGTTTCGAATGACGGTTAGCGTACGAGATGTCGCAATAGCGGCAGGTGTATCGGTCGGCACGGTCTCGAACGTGATGAATCGTCCGGATAAAGTCGCACCGGCCACCGTGGCGCGCGTTGTCGCAGCCATCGAGGAGCTCGGGTTCGTCAGGAATGATGCCGCTCGACAGCTACGGGCCGGGCGAAGCCGCAGCATCGGCATGATCGTGCTCGATGCGAGCAACCCCTTCTTTGCTGCGGTCGCGCGCGGCGCCGAGGCGCGTGCCGAGGAGGACCGGTTGTCGGTGCTGCTGGGAAACAGCGACGAGGATCCCGCTCGAGAAGAGGCGTACATCGACCTGTTTCGGGAGCAGCGGGTGAATGGTGTGCTCATCACTCCGACATCGACTGCTACCGAGATGCTCGCGCGTTTGCGTGACGCCGGTGTTCCCGTCGTGCTCGTCGACCATGAAATGCCGAACAGCCAGTTCTGCTCGGTGTCGGTCGATGACGTTGAGGGGGGCCAGCTGGCAACAGAACATCTGTTGCAGCAGGGGCGGCGGAGGCTCGCTTTTGTTGGCGGGCCAGCCTCGATCCCACAGGTTGAGCATCGTCTCGAAGGCGCCCGGCGCGCGGTCGCCGAGGTGCCTGGAGCATCGCTCGAAGTGATTGAGATGCCAGCGCTGACGGTGCTCAACGGGCGAACTGCCGGAGAGGTCATCTCGCGACGCGAGCCTGCGCAACGACCGGACGGTGTGTTCGCGGCGAACGATCTGCTCGCCGTCGGCCTGCTGCAGGGACTCTCGATATTCGGCGGCATGCGAGTGCCCGAAGATATCGCCTTGATCGGATACGACGACATCGACTTCGCTGAGGCGACGGTGGTGCCGCTGAGCTCCGTGCGTCAGCCCGCGCAGAAGATTGGGCACACTGCAGTGGAACTGCTGCTCAAAGTCATCGAGAACCCGGACGGCGAGTACGAACGACGCGTGCGCTTTCGGCCTGAGCTGGTGGTTCGTCGCTCGTCTGGCGGCTGAGCTGGGGGCCAAATCGGGCTGCCGACGAGTGCGGTTCGAGCTCGGTTCGTCGCTGGTGTGGGAACCAGTTATGATGGACGAGCGCATCCGAGTTTTGGCCTGGATGCCTGGAGACGTCGCATAGTGGCCTAGTGCACCACCCTGCTAAGGTGGAGTCCTCTCTAAGGGGACCGAGGGTTCAAATCCCTCCGTCTCCGCCATGCCTCATGGCCCGCGATCCTTTGTAAACACTGGGATCTCGGGCCATAGCTTTTCGTAGAATCCGGTTTTGCGTAAGAATTGCGTAAAACCGTGCGAAACAGGGCCGAGCGGCTCGTTGGAAGCGCCTCTAGAGATTGCCACTTGCGCGGGGTGGTTCAGTCGGCGAAGAGCTCGCGTGCGAGGCAGGCAAGTGGGCTGCCTCAGCTGATCAGAGGGATTTCGTGTTCCCCGTCGGGCTTGGTGGAAGGTGAATCGAATCAGCGGTCTCATTCAACGAACGTGCACGAGCGGCCGATGCCGCTTTGTTGAGAGCAGCAGAAACCTCGTCCAGATCGGTGTCGAATAGGTCGGAGTACACGTCGAGTGTCATGGCAGCCGACGTGTGCCCTAGCATCCGCTGGATAAACGCCAGCGCCTGCGACGACTTCCGCCGCCGGGTCCACCTGACCAACTGTTCCCGCTCTTCCTCGGACAAAATCAGAGCAGCCTTGGGACGTCCAGTCCGAGCCATACTCCATTCTACAACTTATTGAATGAATTTACGGCGCGCTACCATAGCTACTTAGGGGGCAGGTAGACGTGGCTCTTCTTCTTGCGGGGGAGTTGGACGCCTCGAATTGGGTTGGAGCTGAGACGTCGGTCTCGCACAGCGTCCGTCGTGAAGTCGCACTTCGACGACCCCCGGCCCGACGGTGATGCCGTGGTCGTCAGTGGTCGACACCTCGATGACCACTGTGCCGTCGCTCGTAATATCAGCAACTAGGGCGTTCACCGTCACGGTCGATCCGACGAGATTGAAGCGCTGCATCCGAAAGCGGCGAATCGCGGTGATCCGTCCTCGAGGCCCCATCCAGTCCCGAACGGCGCGCTCCCACATTCCCATCAGGAACATCGTGTTAGCGTACATCTCGGGCGCACCAGTTGCCCTCGCGTACTCGGTGTTGTGGTGAATAGAGTTGAAATCTCGGCTCGCCCCGGCCCACATCACCAACCGGTACAAACTAAGCGGAAACTTCACCAGCGGCAGCTCGTCGCCTACCTGCACCTCGTCGAAGTGCAGGTCTCTCCGGTCATCGGTATTCGTCATCGTGCCGCTCTGTCCCTCATGATGGGGTCGTACACGAAGATACTGCTCTTCATCCGCGCCACCACGTCACCCCGGTCGGACACGATCTCGCTCTCGTACTGTAGAAACGCTCCGTGCCCCACAGACGTCTCCTTGAGGTCGCAGGCGATGAGCTTGCGCCCACGCCTTCCCATGCGTTCTCCGACGGTGACGGGGCGCACGAAGTCGATCTCGAGGTCGGTCGCGAAGAAGCCCTTCACTGGTGGCAACGGACCGGAGTTCTCGTTCTGGATGGGACTTCGCACCGGCTGACTGTCCCTGGCAGCGTCGACGAACAACGGCGGCTCGCCCGGCGCCCACATCGCAGGTATCGTGTACGACATCACCGCCGTCGCCGGGGCAATGATGTCGTCGTACCCAAGCGAACGTGCGACATCTCCATCGTGGTGGATCGGGCTGTCGATCTCCAACGGTTCGACGTATCTCCGGATCGTCGCTGGTTCGACGATGTCAATTCCCCAACGAATCTCCGCATCAGCGAAATCGGTGCCAACCGCGCCCTCCATGGGCGCCCACTTCTCCCTCCAGTCGGACACACTCTCCTGCTGGATGCTCATCTCAACACTCCTTCGTTTGTTAGGGGGTCGATCTCCGCCTGTTGGTATTCGAGGATTTGGGCCAGAACCAGTTCATTGTCGCGACCCAGCGTGGGGGCCGCCCGCTCCGGGGCCCCGGGGGTCGCCGATAGGACATAGCGGGGTCCCTCCACGGTGACGCTGCCGAGCACTTCATGTTCAAGCTCGACCAGGTGTCCGCGGTGTAGCAATTGCTCATCGGTGCAGAAGTCATGGCTGTTCGCAGAGACGTGGGCCGGCACACCGCGAGCCTGCAACTCCCGTTCCACCTGTACCGCTGACATCGAGCGGACGGCGTTGCCGATGATGTCGTCCAGATTGGCCTGCCGCGCCCTGCGTCCGCCGGCGGTCGCGAGGGAGTCGTTATTCGCGAGATCCTGGCGACCGAGCCATTCGGCTAGCCTCAGCCATTGATCGTCCGTTGTGACCGCAATTGCAACATAGCGTGCTGGGTCATCGGTGTTGGACGAGTCGTCCTGTGTTCGGTAGACGCCGTGCGGGGCATACTCTAGGTCGGCATTCCCGCGACGTTGGGCAACGACTCCCTCCGAGAAGTAGGCGACCATCTCCGGCGCCTGGAAGTAGACGCCCGCCTCGGTCTGCGAAATGTCGATGTACCCGCCTTCGCCGGTTCGGCTCCTGTGGTCGATTGCGGCAAGAAGGATGGGCAGCGCCAATCGCGGCGCAACGAAGTCTGTGTATGGGCCGTTAGGCCCAAGCGGTGGACGATCGGCAACGCCGACGATCTCCTGGAAACCGGAGAGTGCGGAGCCGACGTTCCCGAAGCCTGCGAGTTGTGAGACTGGCCCGGTTTGTCCGTTGAGTGAGCTGCTCACCATGATCAGGCTCGGGTTCTCCGCGGAGAGCGACTCGTAATCGAGCCCCCATTTTTCCATCGTGCCGGGGGAGAACGCCTCAAGCACCACGTCCGCCCACTGGGCGAGTTGGCGAACGATCTGTCGTCCGCGTTCGTCCTGGAGATTTATCGTCATGCCGAGCTTGCCGGCGTTCCAGGTTGCATACAGGGCAGACGATTCCACGGAGACGTTTCCTCCAACGAATGGAGGCATGAGCCGGGCAGTCTCCACACGCGTTGACGATTCAATACGCACCACCGTCGCACCGAAGTCTGCGAGCGCCCGGGTGACCACCGGCCCGGCGACAACCCAACTGAGATCGACAACTTTCAGACCGGACAGCGGCTTGAGGACTGCTCCCCCGTTCAAGATCGGGGGAGCAGTCCAAGGCTCGGAGGAACTCCACTGCTCGAGAACCTCGGCGGTGTGCTCACCGAGCTCTGGTGCCGGACGCGTTAGAGCGAACGCGTCTATCGAGGTCTTCGCTGGCAGACCGGGAATCACATCCTGATGACTTCCGTTCGACAGAGTGTGATACAGGTTGCGGGCGTTCAATTGCGCGCTTTCCGCGAGATCAGCCGAGGTGTAGATCGGAACGGCCACCAACCGGTTCTTCACGGCCGCCGTCAGCACTTCCTGCTTGGTCTTGCGGCTAAGAAAATCACCGATCACCGTCCGAACTTCCTCGATTTCTTCGTCGGTAAACGCTCCCGATTTGATCAGGGCGGGGACGGTGCGCCAGTCGATATCGACGTATTTCTGTACAGGTTCTCCCTCGGAGAGCATCCAGCGGAAGAAATTTTGAGTAAATCTCCCCGAGGCGGGACCGAGGCCAATATGGTATTCGATCAAACCATCCTTGGCCCGCCACTTCTTGGAATCCGGTGGCGAACCTGCGCCGCTTCCCGATTGGTCGACCCGCTTTCTGGGCGCAAGCTGCAGCCCATCGCCGAAGGCTCGTGGCTGATCTCCGACCGCGTATGCGAGCACGCTGCCGATCGTGGAGATTCCGAGCGCAGCCTGCACCGAGACGTCGACGAGCTGACCACGACCGATCTTGTCACGCGCCAGGAGCGCAATGATCGCTCCGGCGGCTGCATCGGCGGATGCTTGACGGTATGCTTGCGGCACGGAAGGCCGCACTGGAGGAAGCCCACGGTCGCGGTGCGGATCCAACGGGCCACCAGCTGCCCAGAGGACGAGGTCCGAATCGGCGTAGTCGGCCTTCGGTCCCGTGCGCCCGAACGGTGTGATGGAGACATACGTCAGGTGCGGGTGCCGCTGTGTGAGCTGTTCCCAATCGACTCCGAGCGCGGTCATCACCTTTGGGCCACTGCTCTCGATCAGCACGTCCGCGCGCGCGAGCAGATCGTCGAACTGGGTTGCACCTTCATCGGTCTCCAGATCGAGGACGATGCCACGCTTATTCGCGGCGTAGGCTCGCCAAAGGTAGGAGGAAGAGCCGGCGCCCGCATCCTCCAGGGGAGTCCGCCTCCGCGCATCGGAGCCTTTGGGAGGCTCGACTTGTACGACATCGGCACCGAGATCAGAGAGGATCCGGCCAGCCATCAGCCCCCGTCCGTCAGAGAGGTCAAGGACTCGGTATTTAGAGAGATAAGCCACGGAAAGCTCCTCGGTAGGACGTATTTGTTGGGTTGCACGTCCACACGTCTTATTCGGACTTAACCGGGACTGTCACGAAGTCGTGCGTCCTGGAAGTGCGAGTTCAACGGAGGATGTGAGTCACGCTCTTTGTGATCAAGCGAGCCTCGCTAAAGAGCCGCACTTAGAGCACCGTTCAGGGGTCCAATTCATTGCACTGTACATATAATCTGGTCCGGAAACAACTGTTCTACGTGCCCCAGTCCCGACCCGATGTCGGTGGTCAATCGCGCTGGCGGACGTTGACCCCGACGCGCAGCTGGAATTCGCCGCGATCAGCGCGATCGCGCAAGTGTGCGAACGACGCCGATGTAATAGTCTGCAAGAAGCTCTGCCTGCTTTGCATCGTCGGTTCTGGCGATTTCGTCAGCACATTCCCTCAACAACGCGAGTATCACTCGTGACGAGGTGTCCGGCGTCGGCGGGGCACCCACAACTAGCCCGCGCGCGCCACGCATGAGTCGCGAGCTGATCTCTTTCTGCTGATCTACGTAGCTCACGGGCTGATTGTTGCCGATGAGAGTCCTGCTGAAGTCGCGATGTGTCCAGTTATTGAGCAGATATGCGCGCGCACCCGCTAGGAACAATTTGACTTCGTCACTCACACCGGCATCCCTGGCGTTGGCGACCGCGTCACGCGAGGCGCGTGCATTTTCCAGGGAGATGACGCGCGCGATCTCGTTGAAGATCTCGGCTTTGCCGCCGATGTGGTGATAGATGCTTCCAACGCTCACGCCCGAGCGTGTGACGATTTCGCTGATGCTCGTGTCTTGATAGCCCTGCTCACTAAACAGGTCGCGTGCAGAGTCGAGAATCTGTTGGTGAATCACCTTTGATGACGGCCAGACGCGAGATGCCTGTCGGGAACCGGTTCGTGTCGTTGCGGGGATTCGGGCCATCTCGTCAGTCCTTCCTGTGGTTCATTGTATCGTCACGGTGCGGTGCCTCGCCTGTTGCGAGCGCGGGGCTCGCGGTTCATTCGGTCGGTTGAGTCGACGGATCGACGCTTGGGACTGCTGCACCGGTAGGTGACAGTTCTTGTCACGACGCAAGTGTGGCGGTCGTGTTCATGATGGCTTCGAACTCCATGGGCGTCAAACGGCCGAGTGCGGCTTGCCGCCGGCAGCGGTGGTAACTTCACTCGATCCAGGTCGCAATCGCGATGCGTGGGTGCTCGCGCGTAGTCCAGGAACTGCGGTCAACGACGTTCTTTGCGACGCCCACCAAGGTGGCGTTGGGTGGCGCCCCATCCAGTTCCTCCCCGCAACCTCCTCAGGGACCCGATCCTCATTCAAGTTCGACGCTTCCCGGGGCACGTCCAACAGTTGATTCCGGGTCAGATTATATGTATAGTGCAAGGAATAACGACACCCGAACGGCATTCTAAGTGCGGCTCGCTAGCGGGGCATGCTTGACCACAATGAGTGTGGCTTGCATCCTCGGTTGAATCGACACTTCCGAGATCGCAGGGCTTTCGTCAAAGATCCCGGTAATGGCTGAGTATGGCCAGGTGGACACATAGCCCAAACAACGACGTTTACGGAGAGGTACCACGAATGTTTCAAGGAAGACGAATCAGCACAGCACTGGCGGCGGCCAGCCTCAGTGTGTTGCTACTCGCAGGATGCGCGGGTCCGGCTGAGCCTCAGCCGGACGGATCCGGGGAAGGCGCGGCGAGGGCTGATCGGCTCACCCTCGTCAGTTCATACCAGATCCTCAGCTTGGACATCGCGGCAGGAGTCACGCCGACCACAAAGCATCTGTTCGAGCCAACCTTCGACACGCTGATAAAGATCGGAGCGTCAGGTGATTACGAGCCGATGTTGGCAACAGCATGGGAGCTCAATGACGACCGTACCGAGGTGACACTCTCACTGCGCGATGACGTGTCGTTCACGGATGGGGAAAAATTCGACGCCACTGCACTAGTGGAGAGCCTCGAGCGTTACCGTGATGGCACCTCGCTAACTGCAGCTGCCGTGAGCGAACAGGAGTACGCCGTGCTCGACGAGTACACAGTGACGATCACGGTGCCCGCCCCGGATCCGAATGTTCTCCAATCCCTCACGAATGCGTACATCGCGTCTCCGGAATCGTTCGACGACCCAGATGTCGGCACCAATCCGATCGGTACCGGACCTTATATCCTTGACGATTCGAGCGTAGTCGGCACGACCTACAACTACACGGCGAACCCTGACTACTGGAATCCGGATGCTATCTACTACGACAATCTCACGATTAAAGTAATTCCCGACCGCGTCGCTGCGCTGAACGCGATGACGGCGGGCGAGGCCAACGTGGGGCGTTTGGATGACGCTGAGATGCGCATCGGGGCGGAAGCGGCGGGCTGGACCGTAGAGACGTTGGATATGAGGTGGCAAGGCCTCAGCATGGTGGCGGCTGTCGATGGACCGGCGTCGCCACTGTCAGATGTGCGCGTGCGGCGCGCCATCAACATGGCGTTTGACCGGGAAGCACTCGCCGCAGCGACCAACCCGGGCGTCAACGAACCGATTAGTCAGTTGTTTGTCCCGTCCAGCGTGGGCTACCTCGAAGACCTTGAGGATGCCTACCCATACGACCCCGACGCGGCGAAGGCGCTCCTCGCGGACGCAGGCTATGCGGACGGGTTCTCCCTCGACCTCCCGAACGCCCCCATCTTTAAGGCTCCGCTCGAGCTTGTTCGCCAGCAACTAGCCGACATTGGTATCACCGTGAATATCGTCGATCCGGGCCCGGGGGGCTTCGTGGCTGCACTCACGACCGGACAATTCCCCACGTTCCTTGCTCCCGTTGGCGAAGCCACAAGCTGGGAAGCCCTCCTAAGCAACGTTTCTCCGGAAGCACCTTTGAACTCGACCAGCACCCAGGACGATAAGGTCGATGCGCTTATGGAGATCGTGCGAGTTGGGTCAGAGGAAGAAGCAAAAGCTGCGTTCGAAGAACTCAACACCTACCTCGTGGAGCAGGCGTGGTTCGCACCTCTGTATACCACCCCTGGCGTGTTGGGGCTCGATCCCCAGACTGAAATCACGCATTGGGTCTTCACTGGAGCGACGTACCCGTCGATCCTTGCAATCAAACCCAAGAACTGACACGACCGGAAAGATAAGTCATTCATGCTCGGCTTTATTGTTCGCCGGTTGCTTTCGGGTGTCGTGGTCGTGGTGGTGATCTCCTTCATCGTGTTTAGCCTGCTCTATCTCGGTGGGGGGGACACTGCGCGAACGATCATGGGCGAGCATGCTACCGCGGAGCAAGTTGCACAGAAGGCGCAGGAACTAGGCCTAGATCATCCGTTCATGGAACGGTACTGGAACTGGCTGGTGGCGGCATTCAGGGGAGACCTCGGAAGCAGCTGGTATACTAGTCAGGCCGTGGCTTCAGCGTTGTCCTCGCGGATAGGGGTGACGCTGTCGTTGGTGATTGGCACGGTCATCGTTTCGGCGATTGTGTCGGTCGTGCTCGGAGTTCTGGCCGCCCGAAACGGTGGCGCCATCGACGGGAGCATCCAGGTGCTGACGTTGCTGGGTCTCGCGATCCCCGGCTTCGTGCTGGCGCTTTATCTCGTTCTCATATTCGCCATCAACCTCGGCTGGTTCAGAGCTACAGGGTACACGCCGATGTCGACATCGTTTGCAGGATGGGCGTCGTCTGTGACGCTGCCCATCATCGCTCTATCGACGAGCGTCATTGCGACCGTGGCGCAACAGATCCGGGGCGCGGTGATGGATGCGATGACGAAAGACTTTGTGCGCACGCTAATAGCGCGCGGGTTGCCGACGAGGTCGGTGGTGTACAAGCATGTGCTGCGCAACGCGGGAGCTCCAGCGCTCGCAGTATTGGCGGTGCAGTTTGTTGGATTGCTCGGGGGCACGGTCATCGTTGAACAGATCTTCGCTATCCCGGGCCTTGGCCAAATGACCGTCCTCGCGACCGTGCAGGGCGACATCCCGTCGGTGATGGGCGTAGTGATCGTCTTCGCGGTTCTCGTGGTGGCTGTCAACATTGTTTTCGACATCGCACAGGCCGCTTTGAACCCGAAGGTGCAGATGCAATGACCGATCTTTATGCTCCTGTCGACGTGTCGACGGCGCCGGTACGTGTGGCCTTG
This sequence comes from Microbacterium sp. A94, assembly GCF_051842855.1. NCBI lineage: Bacteria > Bacillati > Actinomycetota > Actinomycetes > Micrococcales > Microbacteriaceae > Microbacterium > Microbacterium sp. A94. Next base: position 224,965 of record NZ_JBPXMU010000003.1, read on the forward strand.
ATGCGTCGCGTGTTACGACGACCGTTGGCCGTTCTCGCGCTCGGCTTGTTGGCGATCGTCACGATCGTCGCGATCATCGGTCCAGCAATAGCTCCACACGATCCGAACTATAAAGACATCCGGGCGATTCTTCTTCCGCCAGGCCCTGAGCACATTCTCGGCACGGACGGTTTGGGTTATGACGTGTTCTCACGCCTTCTCGCCTCGACACAGACGAGCGTCGCGGCGGCTTTGGTCGCGCTCGTGGTCGCTTTCGTCCTCGGGGTCACCGGGGGACTCATCGCTGGTTATTATCAGGGGCGGTTCAACTCGGTTGCAGCATGGGTGACTGATCTGAATATGGCGCTTCCCGGAATTGTTCTGCTACTCGCGGCGCGTGCCGTAATCGGGCCATCGATCTGGATCGCAATGGCGATATTCGGCGTACTGCTTGCTCCCTCATTTTACCGGCTCGTGTACGCGTCCGTGACTGCGGTCCGGGCCGAGTTATACGTAGATGCGGCGCGGGTCTCAGGGTTGGGAGACGCTCGCATCATAAGCCGACACGTGCTCACGGTCGTGCGCGCGCCAATCATCATCCAGACAGCGATCATCATTGGAATCACGTTGGCGGTCCAGTCTGGCCTCGAGTTTCTTGGACTTGGCGAGTCCGACAACCCCACGTGGGGGTCGATGCTCAGCGACGGGTTCCGTTATGTGAATCAACAACCATTGCTTCTGCTCTGGCCGTCCCTCGTGCTCGCCTTGAGCTGTATCTCCCTCGCGCTTTTGGCTAACGTGATGCGAGATGAACTGGAACGTAGCACGACCAAGGCTCGTCGCAGGGCAACCACGCGCCGGACAGTGGTGACAACCGACCGCGGCGGCGTTGTCGCGGTCACGACCGCGGTACGCACGCACGGGGGGCGCACCAAGAAACGACTCACGAACCGGGCCGTCGCGACACCGACACCGCCCTTAACTGAATCAAGTCCAACCACGATTATCCATCCCGACTCATCCGCTGACTCGTCGGTCATTCTTGAAGTGAAAAACCTTCATGTTGGGTACGATCAGCCGGACAGCTCACATATAGAGGTTGTGAAGGATGTTTCGCTGGGGGTTCGTAGTGGTGAGATACACGGTCTGATAGGAGAATCTGGATCAGGGAAGACACAAACAGCCTTCGCTATTCTCGGACTGCTGCCCAAGGGCGGACATGTAACTGGCGGAGCCATCCTTTACGAGGGGACATCCCTCGCTGGGGCTTCAGCGAAGGTCTACGCCTCCGTGCGTGGTAAGAAGATCGGGTACATACCTCAGGAGCCCATGAGCAACCTGGACCCTTCGTTCACGATTGGATATCACCTCACGGAGCCCCTCCGTTGGCATCTTCAACTCTCTGTGAAAGCAGCCAAAGAACGCGCGCTGGAACTCTTGGCTCGGGTGGGCATTCCCGACCCGGCGCGGACTTTCGACGCGTATCCGCACGAGATTTCAGGCGGCATGGCGCAGCGCGTTCTGATTGCAGGTGCTGTCTCTCTCGACCCGGACCTCATCATCGCAGATGAGCCAACGACCGCGCTCGATGTGACTGTGCAAGCCGAGATCCTCGACCTGTTGCGAGAACTGCAGAAAGAGCGAGGCCTCGCGATGCTGCTTGTGACGCATAACTTCGGCGTAGTTGCGGATCTATGCGACCGCGTCACGGTGATGCAAAATGGTCGATTTGTCGAGCAGGGCCCGGTGCGCGCAATCTTCCACGATGCTCAACATCCCTACACTCGCGCGCTACTAGGTGCGATTCTTGAGGGTGGTCCGGCCAGGCCAAAACTGGGAAGCCCTACGGAGGCTACATCATGAACGCTCCCGTACTGGAGGTTAGCGACCTGGTTGTCGAATACCCGGGCAAGGGATTCCGGAAGCATTCATTCCAGGCGCTAACGGGCGTATCCCTGGATATTAAGCCCGGGGAGACCGTGGGGCTGGTCGGAGAGTCGGGATCCGGAAAGACCACATTAGGGCGTGCGATACTCGGGCTCGCGCCCGTAGCGGGCGGTACTGTCCGATTCGACGGGCGTGAAATTACGCACCTGTCACGTCGACGACGCAGGAAGATGAGTGGCGACATCCAGGTTGTGTTCCAGGACCCGTACTCATCGCTCAATCCGTCAATGACCATCGAGCAGACCCTCACGGAACCCCTCACAGCCACCGGGACTGCTAAAGAAATAGCGAAGGCACGCGTGAGAGAGTTGCTCGATCTCGTGGGGTTGCCTTCAGACTCACGGGAGCGTCTCCCACGTGAGTTCTCGGGTGGGCAACGCCAGCGTGTGGCAATCGCACGCGCGCTGGCCCTGGAGCCTCGCCTTATCATCTGCGATGAGCCCGTTTCCGCGCTTGATTTATCCACCCAAGCTCGCGTGCTCGACCTGTTCATTGACATTCAAAAGATGACCGGCGTTTCCTACCTCTTTGTCACCCATGACCTGGCTGTCGTCCGTCACATTAGTCATCGCGTGGCGGTCATGTATCGCGGTGAGATTGTCGAAACTGGTGATGCTGATGACGTCACGTCTCGGCCTGAGCACCTGTATACGAAGCGATTGCTCATGGCAGCACCAATGCCCGATCCAGACAAGCAAATCGAGCGTCGTAACGCACGGAAGATTTTCCTGGCATCTGCTGGATGAAACATTCACACGTCGATTCCAAGTGGAATCGAGCTTTTGACAGCTCGTCGATAATCGGTGACACAGAGCCGGTTCGGGGCGGCCGCGGTGAACTCCCGGTTGACGAGATCCGGGTGCCGCGCGGCGGCCGGATCAGACCTCGTCGTCTTGACACGCTTGCTGCGTGTCATGTGTCGACGACGCGTGAATACTGACCCCTGAGCGTCGGGGAATTTTGACCCCCTCCGACACTCTTGAAGGGTGATCAATTTGGAGCAGTGGGCAGAGATCAGGCGGTTGCATCGGGCGGAGGGCGTGCCGATCAAAGAGATCGTGCGTCGTTTGGGCGTGGCGAGAAATACGGTGAGGTCGGCGTTGGCGTCAGAGGCGCCGCCGTCGTATCAGCGGGCCGGGAAGGGGTCGCTGGTCGATGCGGCCGAGCCCGAGATCCGCAAGCTGTTGGTGGTGGACGCACGGATGCCCGCGACGGTGATCGCGGAACGGATCGGGTGGGAGCACTCGCTCACGATCTTGAAGGACCGAATCCGGATGATCCGGCCGGAGTATGCCGGGGTGGATCCCGCGGATCGGCTCGTGCACCGGCCGGGCGAGAGCGCGCAGATGGACTTGTGGTTCCCGGAGCCGCGGATCCCTGTCGGGCATGCGCAGGCGTTAATGCTGCCGGTGTTGGTGATGACGTTGACGTTTTCGAAGTTTCTGTCGGCGGTCATGATCCCGTCGCGGCAGGCGGGTGACATTCTCGCGGGCATGTGGCAGCTGATCGCCGGTGTCGGCATGGTGTCGAAGACGCTCGTCTGGGATCGGGAGGCTGCCATTGGTGGGAAGGGCACGGTCACGCAGGCAGCGGCCGCGTTCGCGGGGAGCCTTGCGACGAGGATCATGCTTGCTCCTGCGCGGGATCCGGAGTTTAAGGGGATGACGGAACGCAACAACGGGTTCCTGGAGACGTCGTTCCTGCCGGGGCGGGCGTTCGCGTCACCGGGCAGCTTCAACAGCCAGCCGGGCGAGTGGCTGCCGAAGGCGAACAGCCGCACGATCCGATCCCTCGGCGCACGCCCCATCGATGTCCTGGGGCAGGATCTGGCCGCGATGACGATGCTGCCACCAGTCCCGGCAGCGACGGGGCTGCAGACCCGGGTCCGGTTGGCGCGGGACTACTACGTCCGTGTCGACGGCAACGACTATTCCGTTGACCCGCGGATGATCGGACGCCTGGTGGACGTGACAGCCACCCTGACCCGCGTGATCGTGATCTGCGACGGGCGCACGGCCGCTGATCATGAACGCTGTTGAGCGAAGCACGCGACGATCATCGATCCCGGTCATGTCGAGATCGCGCGAGGGCTGCGCTCCACGTTCAGAGCCGCGAAACGTGACCGGGAACGTCAACCCCGCGCGAGCGCTCTGGGCGGAGGCGTGATGTTTCGGGAGTTGCCCGAGTACGACGAATTGTTCGGCGTCGACTTCCCCGTCGATCCCCGCACCGGAGAAGTGCTGTGAACGCGCCCGGCAGTGAGACCGCTGGGACGATGGGCTACCTCGCCCGAGCGTTGAAGACCCCCACGATCGGACGCGTCTGGGAGGCTCTGGGCACGCAAGCACGTGAGGAGGGATGGTCGCACGAGGAATACCTCACCGCGGTCCTGCAACGACAGGTCGCGGATCGCGAAGTCAACGGCACCAGCCTGCGCATCGCCGGCGCTCACTTCCCTGCGGTGAAGACCCTGGACGACTTCAACGTTGATCACCAGCCGTCGCTGCGCCGCGACGTCCTCGCTCACCTGGCGACCACGACGTTCATCCCGAAGGCAGAGAACGTGATCCTCCTCGGCCCGCCCGGGGTCGGAAAAACACACCTCGCGATCGGGTTGGGCATCAAAGCCGCTCACGCCGGCTTCCCGGTCCTTTTCGACACCGCGACAGGCTGGGCCACCCGGCTACAGACCGCGCACACGGCCGGACGGCTACAGCACGAGCTGAAACGCTTGCGCCGCTACCTGCTACTGATCATCGATGAAGTCGGCTACCTGCCCTTCGATGCCGACGCCGCGAACCTGTTCTTCCAACTCATCGCGTCCCGTTACGAACAAGGCTCGATCGTGCTCACCAGCAACATGCCCTTCGGACGTTGGGGCGAGATCTTCTCCGACGACATCGTCGCCGCAGCAATGATCGACCGCCTCGTCCACCACGCGGAAGTCCTCACCCTCAGCGGGGACTCTTACCGCACGAGAGCCCGACGCGAGCTCCTCAAGACCCCCGCGACAGGCGCGGGCAAGTAACAAAACCGACCCCGAGGGGGTCAATATTCAACGACGATAAGGGGTCAAATATTCGGCCGACGTTGACATCGCGCCCTCGATGCCCGCAGCACGCATAAGCCGGCCGGTCTGATCCCGGCCGATGCCTATGCCGGCACGACGGGCGGTCTTCCAGAGCTTGCGGACCCCATCGACGCAGTAGTTGTCCTGCCAGAGCCTGACCAGCGTCGGAGTGAGGGCCGCGTCGCTGACAGCCCGCGCTGACGGGGGCACGGTCTTTCGCGGCGTAGTAGGTACTCGGAGCCACCTGCAAAAGACTGCAGATGGGCTCGACTCCGAGCGGGCGACCCTCGACGACGTCGTTCTTGTTCGCGTCGATGAAAGCGATTACTTCCGGTGTTGGCGGTCGAGCTCCGCCCCGAAGAAACTCGCAGCCCTCTTCAAGATCTCATTGGCCCGACGCAGCTCCTGGACCTCCTGCTCAAGCTCCCGCACCCGACGCGTCTCCGCGGTCGTCACCCCGGCGACGTTCCCGTCGTCGACATCGGCTTGCTTGACCCACATCCGCACCGACTCGACCCCGTAACCGAGTTGTGTCGCGACGCGATGGACTGTCCCATGCTCGGTCCCCAGCTCGGCGCGCAGCGTTCGCACCATCCGGACTGCTGCAGACTTCTCCTCCGGCGAATACCGACGCGTCGTCGGCTTCCCAGATCCCTGATTCAACACCATGATTCCATTCTCGTTTCCAAGATCAGGAGTCTCCAACAAACTCAGGGCGCTTCATTGAGTCATTACTCGCCAGCTGGTCTCGTTCTGCCACGGCGGGAAGCGTTGATCGCAGTCATGCCAAGCACGGCCTGCTGATTCAAAAATGTCTCGTCGAAAGCCTTTACGACCGCGTCGTACGTCCATTCATCTGACGAAGAAGGCTCCGGTGCCAAGAGGGTCGGATGCATCATGAGAGACAGGTCGTCTCCATCGATCCGAACTACCTGACCGTTTAGGTTCGAGCTACGATCAGACATGAGATAGCCTGCCACAGGAGCGCAAGATTCGGGCGTGAAGCGGGGCGTGCCGGCTGAAGCCGGCTGGTTTCCTAGGCCACGAACGAAGTCGGTATGAATAACAGACATCGCGGTTTGTGCGCGCGGCGACATTGCGTTGACTCGAACTCCATACTTGAACAATTCCATGGCCCAGGTACGGGTTAGCGAGACGAGGGCGGCTTTGCTCGCCCCATACGCACCCATATCGGCTTGTCCTAGGTGTGCACCCGAAACAACGTTCACAATCGATCCTGTCCGTCGGTCTGACATGTAGTGCGCAGCCCGTTGCGCGCAGTACGATGCCCCAAAAACGTTTACTTGGAACGTCTTCTCGAGTTCAGATACTTTCATTTCGGTAAGTGATGCCGGGGTATAAATCCCTGCATTATTGAGCAGGCCATCGATGTGGCCGTAGGAATGGACCGCTCGGTCAATGAGCTTCGCGGCATTTGCGGCATCGGAGATATCCGAAACGGCGGCGATTGCTTCCCCGCCCGCGCGCACGATCTCGTCAACAACCTCTCCGGCGCGCTCGTCGCTTACATCATTGATCACAATCGCGGCTCCACTGCTGGAAAACAACCGCGCGCAGGCGGCTCCGATACCTTGTCCAGCACCGGTGATTACGATCACCTTTCCAGCTAGCTCCATCGCTGTGCTCATGTTGAACCTCCGATACGTCGTGAAATCTTTGTCGGACATTGCCGCGACTATCTGACGCGCGGCTTTTGGATTCACAAGCACCGTCATCGAAACTTGCGAGCAAACTCACCGATCCTATTCGACCGTAGCACCCGGGTAAAGATGTTGATGAAACGCTATCGCTTGCCTCGACTGCTTTTCTTCGCGAGTCTTCTTGCTTGAGCGCGTCGGTTTCGGCTACGTCGATGCGGATGAGTTGGGTCTGAATGCCGGTCATGCGGCGGGTGAGCCCGGCCAGGTTGGTCGCTTCGAAGATGGCGTCTAGGCGACTTCGTTTCTCGTCGGTGAGGATGCCGCCGAGGTCGTAAATCGCGTGGATCGCCGCGAGCGCCCACTGAACGTCCAGGCCCAGATCGATCTCGCAGAACCCCGTTCGCTGCTCGTGCTCGTTGCTGGCTTCGCGGACCTGGATCGCGTTGCGCTGCAACGGGCCGGGTGTAGCACCGCACGCCTCTACACGCGTGGTTCTGGCGAGGGGTGGCGCCAATTGGATATATGTATGCAGCACGCGTATAGTGTATGTATTGCGACGGTCGACGCTGCGACCGACCCGACGGATGGGATCAAAGTATGAAGTTAGTCAGTTATGCCGACTACCGCATCGGTGCGGTGACCACTGGCGGGATTGTCGATCTTTCCTCGGTCCTCCCGGACAGTGTGAGGTTTACACCCTGGGGCATGAACTGGCTCATCGAGAACTTTGAGGAAGTCGGTGACCAAGCTCGAGACATAGAGAACACAGAGACTGCGGGTTCCTCGTTGGAGGAGGTCTACTTACGTTCACCCGTCCCCAGGCCGACTAACGTATTCGCGGCACCAATGAACTACGAGGATCATGTGGACGAAACGGTCGCGACTGGGCGTTTACGAACTGAAGATGTCCGACGAACTGTCGATGACCTAGGATTCTTCTTGAAATCAAGTAGTTCGGTGATCGGACAGTCGGACACGATCTTGCTGCCGCAGATCGAGGATCGAGCATTTCACCACGAGCCGGAACTGGGTCTTGTGTTGCGCACGACCAAGGCACCTGTTGCTCCTGCTGATTGGCGAGATGCGGTCTTTGGATACACGTGCATTCTCGATATAACGCTTCGAAACACACTGACCCATACACTGGATCGGTCGTTGCGAAAGTCTTTTGGAACATTCACTCCGGTTGGCCCCGTGATCGTGACTTCCGATGAGATTCCCGATCCCGGAAATCTTGACGTTCGGCTGTGGGTCGATGACCAACTCAGGCAACACGCAAATACGAAAGACCTCATCGTCGGTATTCCGGAACTAACGTCGTTTATTACGCGCGTGGCATCCGTACAGTCGGGCGATCTCGTGGCGACTGGTACGCCGGGCGGTGTAGGGCCCATCGTCCCAGGAAACCAGCTAACGATGGAAGTTGCTGGCGTCGGAAAGTTGTCTCTTCCGGTGGGCTCGCGACCGTGGTTCGCGCCGGCGGGCGGGCGTCTCGTCTAACCATGCGTGGTCAATCTGAAAAGAACAACGTCAATGCGAGCTTTGACTCCGTACGTCGCCGTTTTGCGAGAAGGAACTAAACATGGAATTTGATCGTGACGTCGTGATTGTGGGCGCTGGTCCGGTCGGCATGTCCTTGGGGCTGTTGCTCTCAAAGTTTGGTGTGTCAAGCTACATACTGGAGCGAGAGCCGGATCATAAAAAGGACTACAGAGCTTCGACGTTTCATGCCGCGACATTGCAGCTTCTTGAGGGCACTGGAATAACCGAGGCGCTGCTGGATATGGGGATTAAGTCACCAGTGATGCAGTACCGCGGTTGGGGGGAGGGAGTCGTTGCCGAGTTGGACCACGCCGTGATCGCGGACGCGACGAGTTTCCCGTTTCGGCTCCATTGTGAGCAGTACAAGCTCTCGCAATGGTTGCGTAGCGAGATTTCAAAGACCACGAATTGCTCGATCGAGTTTGGAGCGACTGTCGTTGATGTCGATCAACGGGATGGCATGGCCTGGGCACAGGCCGAATCTGCAGCATCCGACTCACGGTTAACAACGTACCGTGGGCGGTACGTTGTCGGCGCGGATGGAGCCTCATCCGTTGTTCGTAAGACACAGAACATTCAGTTCGAGGGGTACACGTATCCCCAACGGATCCTAGTAATGGGTACGCAGCATGATCTCCGAGAAGAGATTCCCGACCTTGCGAACATCAGCTATGTCTCGGATGGACAGAACTCTGCTCACATCATAAGAATCCCTGATCTCTGGCGGATGAGCCTGCCGCTGGATGATACCGTTTCCGATGAACTTGCGCTTAGCGATGAATACATCCATTCTCGCTATTCTCAAGTTCTACCAGATCTACCGATCGAATCCGTCGAGGTTCGAGGTGTCTACAGGGTGCACCAAAGACTGGCTAGTACCTTCCAGAACAAACAGGTGTTTCTTGTCGGCGACGCAGCCCATGTGAATAATCCTAAAGGTGGGTTTGGCTTGAATTCGGGCCTCCATGATGCCGTGTGGCTTTCGCACAGTATTGCTGAGAAGATCACTGGTCGTCCCTCAGCGTGGAAACTCGAAGAGTATAGTACCAAGCGCCGCAACATGGTTGACGAGGGTGTGCTCGCGCATACTGCAGCAACCGCGGAGGGCTTGCAACTCCAGGATGAAGATCAAAGGCAGAAACTCTTCGATGAATGGAGGACGATGGCGAGCGACAAAAACCTCGTACGTGAGCATCTCCTGCGAACGTCGATGATAGGCATCTTGACGGAGGGTGGGATGCTCACCCAATGAGTGGTTATTTGACAGCCAAGACCGAGCATAAAACTATCGGCATTGTCGAGCTCATGCCGCTGCATAAGGAGTACAGAAATGAATGAAGTCAAGAACGTACCACAGGAAACCAAAGACGTGCAGACGCGAGACGGTGCGGCAGCGATTGCCGAATCACTGAAGAATTGTGGAGTTGAGTACACGTTCGGCGTGACGGGGGGAGGAACCACCTATCTCCTTAAGTCTTTGCTTGACGAAGGCATCTCTACTATCGCCGCGCGGACGGAGATCGGTGCAGGCTGGATGTCGTACGGGTACAACCGTGTAAAGGGGCGTTTGGCATCGTCGACGCTCTTCCACGTGGTTGGTGCGCTGCATGCTAGCCCCGTAATGCTGGCAGCAAAAAAAGACTCTACTCCCTACCTGTCTGTCACTATCAATTTGGCATCGGCACTGGATTACCGTGAAGCCCTACAAGACGGGCGCGAACTCTTCGCTTCTTTGGAGCCGCTCACAAAATATGCTAGCCGTGTCACGAGCGCCGAGGACGTCCCCCTCGCTGTTCGTCAGGCGGTCAGCGCTGCGAACACGCCCCGGTTTGGGTCGAGTCTTCTTGATGTTGCATATCAAGTCCTCGGCGAGGAAACGAGCTGTCCGCCCATGTCTTATACACCTCCCGCGGCGCCCGCGGCTGATGCGGAGACGATTGCGCGCGTCCTTGAGGCCTTGAAGCAGAGTAAGCGACCATGCATTGTCGCCGGCGCGGGAGTGCATCTTTCCCAGGCCGGCGATGAGTTCGTGGAACTCGTTGACGCGCTCGGCATTCCCGTCGTTTCGACTGTCTGGGGTGGACGAGGGATCTTGCCCGATGATCATCCGCTGTATGCCGGCCCCATCGGCTCCTTCGGTTGGACATCTGCGAACCAGGTTGTTCAGGACTCAGATCTTTGGATCGTGCTGGGTGCATCACTTTCGCAAATGTCAACAGCCGCATGGACCCTGGATCTTCCGGAAACTATTGTCCACGTTGACATCGAGGCTGAGCAGCTCGGCAAGATTGTGGAGCCGACCATTGGTGTCTGGTCTGACGCGAAGGCTTTCTCAACCGGCCTCGCGCGCTTGCTCGACGAAGACGTCACCTATTCTGCGGAGAGGTGGGAAGACGTTGTTCATTCCGCCCAGGCTGAGAAGGAGAAGTGGCTAGACCAAGTCCAGGAATTGACCGACGGAACTGAAGTTCCGATTAGTCAGCATCACCTCATCAATGTCCTTAACGAGCTGACGCCGGATGATGCCATCATGGTCACGGACTCAGGTTCGCATGCCTTTATGACGTACAGAGGCTACAAGTATAAGACCGCGTCAGCCATAAAGGCGCAAGGTTCGCGCTACCAGTCCCTGGGCTCTGGTATCCCGATCGCTATTGGCGCCAAACTCGCAGCGCCGGAGCGGGAAGTTGTGTGTGTTCATGGCGACGGCGGGCTTTACTACGACCTTAACGAGCTTGCCACTCTGAGTCGCGAAGGCATCAAGATTATCCTCGTGATCGACGACAACGGCTTCTTGGTGTCGAATAGAGCCGGTGCGCGACGGCTCTTGGGAATGGATACGCCCTGGGTGGAGAACCCCAAGGGGACAGACTTTGTTGAATTGGGCAAGTCACTCGGTATCGCTGGCGAGCGGGTAGAGGACCCCAGTATGCTCAGCGCCGCGTATGCGAGGGCTCTGGAGTCTGACACAACGTATCTGATCGATGTCATCACTGACCCGGACACAAGGCTCAAGCGGTCGGTGAAGGACGTCATCCCGATCCACTCGGATCGGCACCCCGCTCAGCTGACCTCGCGCGCAACGGCTACGACTAACCACTACGGATTCCCGTTGGATGGAGTTTGGCCCCGACGCGGGAAGCAGTGATCGCATTGTCGAGCGACGGGGAACCCACATCTTTTGACGTCATTGTCTTAGGAGCTGGTGCGGGAGGATGCGCGGCCGCGGCTCGGCTGTCGGATGCGGGATTGAAAACTCTGCTTATCGAACGCGGTGACGTCCCCTCCGGGGCGCAGATGATTCCGCGGGATGTTCTCGATCCATCGAGCATCGCAATGCTTTCTGCCGACAGCCGCTACAACGCTCCGGTCGGCGGGCAGCTTTTTGACGGTCGGAAGATCTCGGTCGCCCAGGGTAATTACCTGGGCGGCTCGACCGCCATTAATGGCGCCTACTTCGCGCGATACACTAAGACTGACTTCGCGCGATGGTCCAGGGACGGACTTTCCGGGTGGTTGTACGAGGATGTCCTTCCGTATTACTCGCGCAGCGAAACAGATTTGCAGTTTGGCGCAATGCCTGGACACGGGGCGAGCGGCCCGGTCGGCGTCGGCCGAGTGGGCAAAGAACAGTTCCATGAAGTGTCGGACGCCTTCATGAATGCCGCTTTGAAAATGGGCTTCCCCGAACACGTCGACATCAATGATGGCAAAGATGAAGGTGTCGGGCCTTTACCCGGCAATATCGTGAACGGCATCAGGCAGAATATGGGCCTGGCATACATCCTTCCGCGTACGAACGTTGGTTCCGGACTTACCGTGTGGGGCAATACCTCAGCGGTGAAGCTGCATCTGGTCAATAAGCAGGTCGCCGGCGTCGACGTGATTCGAAACGGACAGGAGCTGCGTATCACATCGTCGACAGTCGTCGTGAGTTTAGGTGCGTTTTGGACGCCCAGACTTCTTATGGCGTCCGGGATCGGACCTAAGGAGGTGCTGGACCGCCTGAATGTGCGACCGAGCGCTGTCTTGAACGCCGTTGGTCGCGGTCTAACGGATCACCCCCGTGTGCGAATTCCGTACACGTCGGAGGCTCCGCCACGGTCGGAGACAGGTTGGCCACGTTACGAGACTGCGCTCCATTTTTGTTTGCATTCTGGCGAAGACGATTACCCTGACCTGCTGGAGCTCATGCCGTCTTCCTTCCCGGTGTCACCACAGGCTCAGCATCGCGCGGACAGCAACCTCGATTATTCGCTTGTACTCACAATCATGCGCTCGGCCGAATCGGGCAGTGTGACGATTCGCCCAGACGACGTGGGTCGCCCGGAAGTTAATTGGAACTTGTTCAGGTCAGCGAGTGTCCTGACGCAACTCCGGGAGGGCGTTCGGATAACGATGGATTTGATGTCACAATCGTCGGTGACGTCTTCTCGTCCCCCGCTGAAGGGCTTAACTGCGCGAGTTGCTCTGGATGATTCTGCTCTCAACGATTGGATCTTGTCTAATGTGTTCAATCCAACGCACGCCAGCTCAACCTGCCGGATGGGCACCAGTCCGCTAGACAGCGTGGTAGATGAGCATGGACAGGTGTGGGGAGTGGACGGCTTATTCCTTGCCGATGCGTCGGTGCTGCCACCCTTCAGCTCACGGGGGCCGTCAGCGACGACAGTGATGGTCGGCGAGAAAATCGGTGAAAGTCTTGCCTCTCGTCTGTCGAGGTCATCATGATGGCGGAAGTATTGGCTGACAATGGGCGCAAGAATCCGATTTCGTTCACCACGATAAGCACTCCCTACAATTCGTGGAAGCAGGACATCCAGCAGGCTGCTGCCGCGGGCGCAAACGGAGTCGGTGTTTGGATGAAGAAGTGGCAGGGGGTTCCTGCGGACCAAGCATCCGAAAGTATTGCGGAAGCGGGATTGCACGTTACTTCGGTTCTTCCGGAGGTGTTCAGCCTGACTGCCCGTGCCGGTTCTGCCTTTTCTGGGCCGAGCGCGCCCTCGGAACGAGCAAATGAGATCGTCAAGGCTATTCCTTATGCCCGCGACCTAGGCGCGCAGTATTTGCTCGTTGCGCTGGGTACGCATCCGCATGGCGAAGATTCTGCGCCGCTACGTCAGCTATCGGCTGGGCTTCTCGACAATATTTGTGCCGTGGCGGCGGATTATGGCGTACATGTGGGCGTGGAACTAATGGCGAAGAGACGCGGTTCGTTTACGCCGACGTTAGATTCGATGGTCAGTTTTCTGGACTCTTTAAAACATGAGAATATCGGTATCGTCGTCGACACGTACCACAGTTTTGACGACGTGACGTTTGAGGCCAGTGTGAAACGTCACGTGCATCGAATCGTGGCCGCGCAGGTCTGCGATGTCCCCGATCTCCATGCCGGACCGTATGACCGAGTGTTGCCAGGCGGGGGACTATCTGTCGCCCCGCAGTTCGTCCACCAACTTCTCGATGCGGGCTACCGGGGCTGGCTGGAGCTGGAATTGCTTTCAGATGACGGGATACTCAGCTCCCCGGTGCCGAATTCTCTGTGGGCATCGATGTCCCATGAATCAATGTTAGCTCAGGGCGTTGCGGGCCTGCGGTCTATTGTGGACGCCTACCGTTGAAGTGCAGTCGGTCGTGTCCGAACTTGCCGCCAAAAGCTGTCCAGCATTGAGTTCATGAGGTCGACGAATGCGTGGAGCTCGTCCCCACTCCAGTGCTGAGTGAGTTCACCGAGGAGAATGCGTCGCTCGGATGTCGCGCGCTCCAGGCAGCGCTGACCGGTAACGGTGAGTTTCAACTGCATCCGCCTTCTATCTTGCGCGGAAGGAGTCCGTTGTAGCAGACCGAGCTCGACGGTTCGATTGACCATCCGGCTTGCGGTCGACGGGTCAATCCCGAGTGCATCAGCGATTGTCCCCACGGCGGGAAGAGCTTCGTCCGCTCTTTCCACAGCACGAAGGACACGAAGGGTCCCCAGTTCGATGGCATCGTCCAGGGCTCCGAGCAATCGATCGCGATAGTAGGGGTGCTGTAGCATTCGACGCAATTGAGCGAGTGAAGAATCCAAGTCTTCAACATCTCGTTGAACGTAGCTCGGGGAAGCGGATGTTGCTGATTTCGTGGAATCGGCCATTCTCTTACCTCTTAAGTCGTCGCGGAGCATAACCTGGCAGGGTATGCTTTCTGGCATAAAGTGTACTCTACATATAGTCTCAGTCTTGTAACCGCAACCAATTTCCACCAGCGATCTGCCACTTAGCCCCCGTCGATCGCGTCACGAAATGGACTGAGATCGCGGACGCTTTTGCGGCTGCTGACGCCAGCGATCGCGTGCAAGTGGCGTGCCATCACCAGGGTGGTGAACGCTAATCGTAAGATGTGCTTGGATCGAGTCGTGCACGTGGTGAAACATCTGCCTCGGCAGCAGTTCAGGCTCGCCATCCGGAACGATGCTTCTCCTTGGCGCAACGAGTGGTGAGTCTCGGCGACCTCGCGTCCGTAAAGGCGAAGGGACGGGGCGCTGGAGACGTGGTCTTTCAAGCCGACGACGTGGGGCGCGGTCCACGAGCGTCTCGAAGTGGTGGTGACGGCGCTCAGCGAGATTCCCCAGTTCTGCTCACCGAAAGTCCCCTGTTATGTCTCAGGACATCACGTCACCGAAAGCCCCCAGGTCGCGTGGTCAGGTTAGCGCAGATTCGTGCCGGTGGTGACGCGGCGTAGTTCCTCAACGGCGGTGGCGTGGTGAAGGAGCCGGTTGGACCCTCCGTCGACGGTGATCACGACGGAGCGGTGCAGGAGTGTGAGCGACTCTGACTCACTGCCGTGTGTGATCGACTGTTTATAGGCCTGTCACGGCCGTCAAGAATGCCCATGCGCTCATGCCCAGAATCCCCGCGACCGCGACCGCGACCGCGACCGCGACCGCGACCGTTGACCGACTCCTTTACCACACACACAACTGCCAAACCACGGGCGGGTGCAGGTTCGACGACACTGAGAAGACGCGCTTCTCGTAGGCCGCATCAACGAGCCGGTAGAGGCCTTCGGCGGCATCGGCGCCCACTTCGAGCAGCCCGATATCGTCGACGACGATGAGGCTGGGTACTCGGTCGGCATCGTCTGGCGTATTCCGACCTGGCCAGGATCAACCCGCGCCTTATCATGATGTCCACCTCGATCAACGGTCAGAGCGGACCCCGCGCGTCGTTCTCGGGCTTTGGCACCGACCTGGTGGCCACGTCGGGTTTCGGGGGCAGTCGCGACCCGTGCCGGCAACGGCCCCGTCCACCCACCGCACGGCGTCTACCGCTGCGCCGACCGCGCGGGGGCTCCACGGTGGGTGGCTATCACAGTGGAGGGCGACGAGCGGTGGTGCGCGCGAGGCCCGCTTCACTCACGGTGATCACCGTAGAGCCCACGTGGAAGAGCTGGATGCCGCCCTCGCTGACTGGACTTCCAGCCGCACCGCGGAAGAGGTCGTCTCGGCACTTCAGCCGAGCGTGCCGGCGGCGGTCGTACAGGACGCTGCTGATCTGCACGAAGATCCCCGGATGGCTCATCGTGAGCATTTCGTCGACCGCGAGCACACCGTGATGGGGCGTTCGACGTGCGAGAGCTCGTAGGTGATTCTGTCGTTGACGCCCCCGCACCCCCGCAAGGCGGCACCGAAGCTCGGCGAGGACACGGATCGCGTGCTGGGTGAGTTCCTCGGTTACGACGCGACCGAGATCGCGGAGCTGATCGGCGCGGTCGAGCGCGCTGCACCTGATTGTCACTCGGGCCGCCTTGCGCGATTTCGGTCTGGGGCACCGCAACGCGGGCGCGGGTACGTGAATCTCGTCGCAGGCCGTCTTCTCGAGACCGAGCACACTCCGCCATAAATCACGCACGTCGTTCTCCTGACCCTGGATTCTGATGCCTTCGACAGCTCGGAATCTATACACGCAGCGGCGTGTTACCCGCTCAGATCAGTCAGGAGCGCCGCGAACCAGGGGAATTTCAGCTAGCGCCGTCAGTGGACGACTCCTCGCTCATGTGCGTTCTCTTCGGTGCCTATCAGCCACTTCGACTCGAGAGCGTCCGTACGGCCCTGAGCGAAGTGCTCGAACAGGTCGTAGAGGGCCTTCAAAGCAACCTTACTGGGATAGCATGTACGATACATATAGTCTGATTTTCGCCTTCACGTCGCTACCTAGTTCTAGAAAGCCGAGTCATATGAACGATGCGCTATCACGAGAAACCGGGCCCTACGACTATTTGTCACGGGGGCGACTTGATGGGAAGCGAGTGCTTGTCATCGGTGCCGGAGATGGTATCGGTCGAGCAACCTGCCACGCGCTGAGCCAGGCCGGTGCGATTGTAATTGCGCTAGACAAAGATGGTGAACGTGCGCGATCCGTGGCGCAAGAAGTCAGCGGAGTAGCGATCTCTGCTGATGTCGCCGTCCCGGGTTCTCTTGAGCGCGCGATCTTCTCGATCCGAGATAGCGGACTGCACGGTGTTGTCGACGTCGTGGGAATGGCGCGGTCGGGACCTCTCGTCGAGATAGATCATTCGACCTATGACTGGCAATTCAATATCGTGACGCGTCACGTATTTGAGCTTCTCCGCGTTGCACCTGAAATCATGGTTGCGGACGGCACTGCAGCGATCGCCGTGGTCGGATCGATGGCCGGTTTGACTGGCATCGCTGGGCAAGCCGCATACGGTGCGGCAAAAGCTGCAATGCACCATCTTGTCAAGGTGGCGGCAATTGAGTTCGGTCCTTTGTCCATCAGAGTGAACGCAGTCGCACCGTTCTACGTGCAGACGCCGCGATTGAAAGCGGCGTTGAGCGAGCACGAGTGGGCACAGATTGCTGCGCTGACGCCGATGGGTAGGCCTGCGATGGTCGAAGAAATCGCGAGCTGTCTTCTCTTTCTGTTGTCCGAGCAGTCCAGCTACGTCAACGGCCATGTTTTGCGCGTCGACGGGGGTGGGTCCGCGGGGATGGCTTTGCCGACGGTGCGGTGGAACGCGGCACCTAGCACCTAGCACATAGCACGAGCTTTTCTGTCGTCGCATTCGGCATCCTACGTATCTTCCTGAGCCGGTTCCCTCGGCGAAAATTGACAGTGCTTGCATCGCGGTATAACCTGCAGACTACACACATCTTTATTTGAGGAAGAAGCACGAGCTATCCACTTCGGGCAAGCATCGCCACCGCCCGACCCCCGCTCGCATACGACTTTGGCTAACTGCTCTCCCTGAGGAGGGTTTGGGGGAGAATGTGACGCTCGGCGTCGCGACTCGATCTGATAACAGATCTACGGGTAGATCGGGGACTAGTCTCACGGCTCTGGTCGGTTCCGGCTCACGCCAGGCTATATCGCACCGATCATGATTTAAAAGGGAGTTGTTCAGTGTTGAACGGACGAGTGCAGGGCAAAGTCGCTTTCGTGACGGGAGCGGCGCGGGGACAAGGGCGTGCTCACGCGCTCAAACTGGCGAGCGAAGGCGCCGACATCATTGCCATCGATATCTGCGATCAAGTCGCAACTGTGCCGTACCCGATGCCCACAGAGGAAGACCTCCGGGATCTGGCTCGACAAATTGAACTGCTGGGCCGCAGGGCGGTCGTAGTGAAGGCCGATGTCCGAGACGCCGCTCAGGTGGCGCGTGCGCTTGATCGCGGCGCGGCAGAACTCGGTCGGGTTGATATTGTCAGCGCTAACGCCGGCATACTTTCCGTGGGGAGCGTGACGGAACTCAGCGAGGACGCCTGGCGCGACATGATCGACATTAGCCTCACTGGGGTGTGGCACACAGTGAAGGCAGCGGTGCCACACCTTATCGAAGCAGGCGGCGGATCAATCATTCTCACGAGTTCGATGAACGGTGTAGAAGGCGCTCCAATGTACTCGCATTACGTCGCGGCCAAACACGGCGTGGTCGGGTTGACGCGCAGCCTGGCCATGGAACTCGCTCCTCAGCAGATTCGCGTCAATGCATTGCTTCCGGGTGGCGTCGCTACAGGGATGATTAAGGGTTTCAAAGGCCTTCGAACGCCGGTCGTCACCTACGACGCGAGTTTGACGGATGAGGACCTGCGCGCGAAGCCACGTCTCGACCCGTCCGACATTAGTGACGCACTCTTGTTTCTGGCGTCGCGCGAATCCCGTTTCGTTACGGGGCTTCTCATGAACATCAACGGACACGGTTTGATCGCGGCAGCTCGCGCCGCTGCAGCGGTTTGAGCAGCGTGTGAGCCGGGCTTGACCAGGGTCTTCGAACTCAGTCGGCATGAGGGGGCTCTGCACACCCCCCGCAATCGAGAAAAGAAATGGAGCGACATCTTGGCAACTACCACCGCTTACTCTGCATTGGGAGAGAGCATGCGTGGACAGGTCATTCTTCCTGGCGATGAGTCGTACGACAAGCACCGCGCTGTTTGGAATCTGGACGTTGATCGGTACCCACGGGCGATTGCGCGATGTGCGGATGAGGAAGACGTCCGCGCGGCTGTGCGATTCGCCGCTGATGCCGGTGTGCGTGATATTGCCGTTCGTGGTGGCGGCCACAGCTATCCAGGGTTGTCCACTTGTGATGACGGACTGATCATCGATCTGAGTCCTATGCGACGGGGGAGGGTCGTTGAGGACAATCGTGTGATCCTGGAGGGTGGTGCCCAGCTCAGGGACCTAGATGTTCTCACCGACGGAATCGGAACTGCTGTGCCGGCGGGTGTTGAACCTACCACAGGCCTTGCCGGGCTGGCGCTCGGCGGTGGCGTCGGGGCTCTACAGCGGAGATTCGGTCTCACTTGCGACAATCTGACAGCCGTTCGCATGGTTACCGCGAGCGGCGACGTCGTCAGCGCGAATGACACGAGCGAGCCGGACCTCATGTGGGGTCTGCGTGGCGGTGGTGGCAATTTTGGCATCGTTACAGAGCTCGAGTTGCAAAGTCACCCAGTCGGAGTGCACCAGTCGAACTTCGTTGTGTTCCCACTGGACAAGCTGCAGGACTTCGCACCGTTTTTCGACGAGTTCATCGCCAATCTCCCGAAGGAAGTTGCATCGTGCCGCATCATCCCGAGGTTGACACCGGAGCGTGAGGAAGCGATGCGCGGCGTGGGTTCCGCATCACTGCCAGTGGGATCTGAATGGAAGGCGGAAGGCGAGTTCTTCGCCGTGTCGGCGCTGTGGGTTGGCCCCCCAGAAGAGATGGCTGCAGTGCTTGATCCACTCAGGGCCTGGGGGCCGGTTGCGTTCATCACTCAGCCGATAGGCCACCTTGCGATGCAATCGCTACGTCCAGAGCTTTCCGTTCCACAACACCGCTATGTTCGGGGTGGGTACCTCGAGGCGGTCGGCACGGGTGTTCTTTTGCGATGCGCAGAGCTGTTGAATGAGGACAAGCCTGCGGTAGCAGATTTCGTCTTTTCGTCGCTCGGCGGCGCTGTGAACAATGTGGCCGAACAGGACTCCGCGTTCAACGGTAGATCCTCGGCGTATCTCTTCGCTATCGAAGCCTCTTGGAAGACACCGTCGGAACGGGAATCGACGATCACGTGGGTGCGACGTGCTCACGAGATCATCGAGCAGTACACCTCCATAAGCGCTGCTTATACGAACACCGTTACGGATGAGGGATCGCCCGACGCGCAGGGCGTGGGTGGCGCGCCGCCGAGTCTGGAGCGTGTGCGTCGTGCCTACGGCGACGAGAAGTTCGCACGTCTTCAAAGTCTTAAAGGTGCCTGGGATCCGACGAACTTCTTCCACCTCAACCTCAATATTCCGCCCGCTGAGTCGAGACATTAACGAGTAGACGGTGTTTCCGATCTAACTCGTGAGTTCGAAGAAAGCAGGAATGACCCCAATTCGCAGTCCCCGAGTTGGTCCAACTGGGGGACTGCAGCCTGGCCGAGACGGAGAACGGTGGTGCCGTTGAAGCCGTTCATGAAGAACTGCTGGAGGATGCGTGGAACGGTGCGCTTCGTGGGGGAGCGTCACTGGTTGGGCATTCTCAAGTGAGGCACCGGAGGTGCTTCGCGGGCGCTTCAACTGACTATCTCCGCACTGTTGACATACAGTGCAGGCGTGAATAGTATGTATGATACATATATCGGGTCAAACGTAGATCTGGCTCGGAGTTGAGCTGCTGGGCCGCCATGATCAATACCGTTGCGAGATAGCGCGGCCGCGTGGGCTCGAATCTGCTCATCACCCGGGCATCCTGCCCGTTCGGTCCACAGAAAGTAGAGTGTCATGGAACAGGGAGAGATCACCCTTGAGTTCGACGGCGATATTGCCCTCATCGGCATCAATCGGCCTGATAAGCGCAATGCGCTTCACAGTGCGATGTTCGTTGAGATCGGTGAGGCAATTGAGGCCGCGGGCCTTGAAGCAAAAGCCGCCGTCATCTTTGGGGTAGGAAACCACTTTTCCGCGGGCCTTGACTTAGCGCAGATTCGCAACGCCATCGCCGAGGACCCGGGGCGTCGTCTGCAGATCGGGCCACACCCCGCGCACGTCGCTTTTGACCGCATCCAGCGCGGACGAATTCCGGTCGTGGCCGCGCTTACGGGTGCGGTTATCGGAGCCGGCCTCGAGGTGGCGGCATCAGCACACGTACGGGTCGCCGATGAAACGGCCTTCTTCGGGTTGCCAGAAGCTCAGCGTGGGATCTTCGTCGGCGCTGGTGGGTCGGTACGCATTCAGCGACTCATCGGTACGGCGCGGATGACCGACATGATGCTTACAGGGCGCATCCTTTCGGCGGATGAAGCGGTCGCTCAGAATCTGGTCCAGTACGTCGTGGAGCCTGGGGGGGCGTTAGAGAAGGCCAAGCAACTCGCCCTTGCGATGGCATCGAACACCGCAGAGTCCAATTGGGCAATTACCCAAGGTCTGAGCCGGATCAACGATCTGTCATATGACGACGGCTTGTTCTTCGAAACGATCGTCGCACGCAGCGCGGTATCGGCGTCCTCGCACGGCCGCCTCACGGACTTCGTCGAGAAGCGGTCTGCGCCGCTCGCCCGACCCACCACAACGAACTAGATGGAGAACACACGATGACCGACACACTCGTCCAGGCTCACCCGGTCTCGAGACTCCTGAATCCCCGCTCAGTCGCCATCATCGGTATGTCGACTAAGTCTGGCAGCTCCAGTCGCAACCTCCTCGGACATCTAGAAGCGCACCGCTTCGCAGGCGACATCCACCTCGTTGGCCGCGGGGGCGGCGTGTTCGAGGGGAGGGCCGTTCACACTGAGATAGGCGAACTCCCCGAGGATATTGATCTTGCCCTGATCGCCTTGCCAGCTCCGGCCGTCGCAGACGCCATCAGCGAGCTTGCTGCGCGCGGTGTGCACACTGGCATCATTTACGCATCCGGTTTCGCGGAGTTCGGCGAGGAGGGGCGCGCGGCCCAAGAGAAGATTTCCCGCATCGCGCGGGAGTCCGGCATGTACCTCGCGGGCCCGAACTGCATCGGCTATAACAATTACGTCGATGGCATGCGCACGGTGTTTTTGCCGGGAGGGTCTCCAGTCGATACTCTCGCCCAGGGCACTACCGGTGCACTGGCGATCCTCGCTCAGAGCGGTGGAATGATGGGTCTCGTCCGAGCTGGCTTGGAAACAAGACAGGTACCTGTCTCCTACGCCATCTCGACTGGTAACGAGGCCAGCCTCACTCTCGCGGATTACCTTGACTTCTTAGCCGAGGACGAATCCACTGGTGGCGTCGTCATGTATATCGAGGATATTCGAGACCCCAGCGGCTTTCTCGCGGCCGTGCGGAAATGCCGTCAGAATGGCAAGAATGTCGTCCTGACGCACGCTGGACGCTCCGAACGTGGCCAACAGGCCACGGCTTCCCACACAGGAGCCCTTGCTGCCGACTATGGCGTCATGAAGACGCTTGCCACACGCGCAGGCGCGTGTGTTGTCGACTCGATCGAAGAGCTCATGGATGTCGCGGAGATCCTGACCCGTTATCCCTCGCTGCCTGTCGGCGGTGTGGGCTTCGCTACGACGTCGGGTGCATTCTGTGCGCTCGCGCTCGACGCAGTTACGCCATTGGATGTCGACGTCCCTGCGCTGTCGCCGGAGATCACGGAACGCATGAATGACCGTTTGCCGTCGTACATGTCCGCGGCGAACCCTCTGGATCTCGGAACCCTTACTGCGGTCGACCCCGATCTCTACCACGATGCGGTGAAGGCCCTGATCGATGACGAGCGTATCGGCATCGTTATGCTGGGCGTCGGCTATTCTCCGAATGATGAGATCAACCTGGTGATGCTTCGACAAGTGGCGCGTGCTGCCGCGGGGAGTACCAAGCCCGTTACTGTGGGGCTCCTGGGCGATATCGCTCCGACAACCCCTGCACTCCGGGCTCTCGCAGCCGAGAACAATATCATTCTCTCCAGTTCGCCCGAGCGATTGATCCGTAGCATCGCAGCGGTGTTCCACCATGCTCGGACCGTCAGTTCTTCCGAACGCGTCGAGGACATCGAGCTCTCGACAGCAGCCCTCGACTTTGGACGTGAGGCCTCCGTGGAATGGAATGCGAAACAGGTAGCCGCTGGAATCGGCATACCCGTTCCGGAGGGCAGCCTGGCGACGAGCATGGATGAGGCCATCGCCATCGCCGATCGGATCGGATACCCCGTCGTCGCAAAAGCGCAGGCTGCAAAACTCATGCATAAAACTGAAGCTGGCGGTGTGGTCCTGGGGATCGCCGATGAGGCCGCCCTGCGCACGGCATACGACGACCTGTCCAGCCGCGTGGGCGCGTTGGTCGATGGGGGTCTGGACGGCATTCTGGTCGAGCAGATGACCGGCAACGGTGTTGAACTAATGGTTGGCGCCAAACGTCACCCCGCATGGGGTCCGGTCGTCGTAGTTGGCCTTGGCGGGGTGTGGGTAGAGGTGCTGGGAGACGTACGAATCCTTCCGCCCGATCTCCCGATCGACGACATCATCACCGAGCTGGGTAGTCTTCGTTCGTCAAGATTACTCGGCCCCTTCCGTGGCCGTGAAGCGCTGAACCTGCGAGCCGTGGCCGAAACCGTCTCACGCGTCGGACAGCTGATGCTTAGTCGTCCCGACATCGAGGAACTTGATATCAACCCGCTCCTGACCACTCCATCAGGGGTCACGGCGCTGGATGTCCTCGTGTCTTTCGGCCCCGAGAGCGAGGTGCAAGCGTGAGTGTTCGGCCGGCATGGTTGAGTGCCGACGTCCTGCGCCTCCCGGACCCCGCCGTCGGCACTGAGCACGCGCTTGCGGCGCAAGAGGCTGCCGCCGACTTCGAAGCGCTGCCCCCTCTGCATGAATCATGGAGGCCACGCAAAGTCGGCATCGTCGGCGCGGGAACGATGGGTGGTGGCATCGCCATGGCGTTCGCCAACGTCGGTGTGCCGGTCGTGCTGGTCGACCGAACCAAGGCTGATGTTGAGCGAGGGATCGATCGCATTCGGGCGAACTACAACCACAGTGTTCTACGCGGCCGATTAGATCAAACGGTGGCGGATGAGCGTCTCGCACTAATCTCTTCGTCTGACCAGATGGAGGCGCTCGCGCAGGCTGATATCGTCCTGGAGGCCGTCTACGAGGACCTTGACCTCAAGCGTCAGGTCTTCGTGGAAATCGATCAGGTGGCAGCAGCTGACGCGATCTTGTGTACCAACACTTCTGGTCTGGACATTGACAGAATTGCCGGTGCCACAGGTCGGCCGGATGCTGTGATCGGAACGCACTTCTTCAGTCCCGCAAATGTGATGAAGCTACTCGAAGTCATCTCGGGCAAACTTACATCACCAGGAACGTTGGCCAAGGCACTGCGGATCGGCAAGCTGATCGGCAAAGTCACGGTGCCATCGGGGAACGCGCCGAGCTTTATCGGCAACGCCATGCTCGCCGACTACCGTCGGGAGACTCACTTCCTTGTGGAGGAGGGGGCGTTCCCTAGCGACGTTGATGCCAGGTTGGAGGATTTCGGCTTCGCGATGGGGCTGTACAAGGTCGCGGACATGGCTGGACTGGACGTGGCGCTGGATGCCCGCCGGAAGGAGATGCTCACGCGGCCGAGAGATCGACGGTACTCGGACCTAGGATTCGTCCCGGTCGAGATGGGTCGCTTCGGACAGAAAACTGGCGCGGGCTGGTATCGCTACGAGCCTGGGTCGCGGACACCGATTCGTGATCCTGAGTTGGATGTTGCGTTGATCGAGCACTCGAAGCGACTAGGGATCCCACGCCGCGAGATCGGAGCGGAGGAGATCGTCGCGCGTTGTCTCTATGCTCTCGTCAACCGCGGCGCGTGGCTTCTTGAGAAGGGAGTCGCTGCCAAGCCGGGAGACATCGACGCAGTCTATGTGACAGGTTACGGTTTTCCTGCTGCTGTCGGGGGCCCGATGTTGTGGGCTGATGAGGTTGGCCTAGCGGCCATCGCCGATGACATTACACGGCTTCACGATCAGTTCGGGTATTGGTGGGAGCCGGCACCGCTCCTGCTTGATTTGGCTGCCACCGGTCGTCGATTCGGAGATCTCAATACAAGAATGGAAGTCGCCCCGTGACCACATACCGACCCGCCGTCGATGTCGACGCCATCGTCGCCCTCGACATGCACACCCATGTGTCCGCTTCCATTACGGCCGAACCGCGCGTAGCCGATGCGCGCCGCGCTCAAATGGCGAAGTTCTTTAAGGTGGAGGATCTGGGCTCGGGAACGCTGCCGGATCTCGCGGAATACTACCGGTCTCGAAACATGGCGGCGGTCAGTTTCAATGTCGATAAGGATCCAGACGACGCGCCGGAGCTGACCGACGACGAGATCCTCGAACTGGCGAACCGTGAGAACGACACCATCATCCCGTTCGGCAGCATTCATCCCAGACGCGGTGAAGCTGGAGTTCGCCGAGCAGAAGCGCTCATCGCCGCAGGCATTCGCGGATTCAAATTTCATCCCAATGGCCAAGCGTTCTTTCCCAATGATCGGATCGCGTACGACCTCTATGAGGTGCTCAACGCACACCGCATCCCCGCTCTATTCCACACCGGTCAGAGTGGCGCCGGGGCGGGGGAGCGAGGAGGTGGTGGATTTCGACTGAAGTACTCGAATCCGCTACATCTCGACGATGTCGCAGCCGACTTTCCGGATATGCCCATCGTTCTCGCTCACCCTTCCTTCCCATGGCAAGACGAAGCACTGGCGGTTGCGATGCATAAGCCGCAGGTGTACATCGAGCTTTCTGGATGGTCACCGAAGTACTTCCCGCCGAACCTCGTCCACTACGCGAATACGATGCTGCGCGACAAGGTGTTGTTCGGTAGTGACTTCCCCCTAATCACCCCCGACCGCTGGCTACGCGACCTTGACGAAATTGGGATCCGGGACGAGGTGCGTCCGGGTCTGCTTAAAGACAACGCGATTCGATTACTCGGTCTTTGACTCGAGTAATTCACTTCAGACCTAGGAGCCACAATGATCGATTTTTCGCTCTCCGACGAGGAGCGTGCCGTCCGCGACACCATTCGACTTTTCGTCGACAAAGAACTGCGCCCTCTGGAAGATAGTGTCTTGAAGAACGAGCGGGAGGGACGTCCGTCCTTAGACCCTGGAGTTCTCAAAGCTCTGCAGGAGAAAGCCAGATCATTCGGGTTCTGGGGGGTAACAACACCAGAGGAGTACGGTGGGATAGACCTCGGCGCGGTGATGCACGCGGTCGTTGAGATGGAACTCGGACGCACTTTCGTCCCGTTCAACTTCGGTGGCGCCGCGGATAATATCCTCTTTGCCGCTTCGGATGAGCAGAAGGAAGAGTATCTCTACCCGGTTATCGCGGGTGAAAAGAAGGCATCATTCGCACTCACAGAACCGGACGCAGGCTCCGACGCGACAAATATCCGTACGTTCGCCCGTCGCGACGGAGATGACTGGATCATCAACGGTGAGAAGACCTTTATTACTGGCGGCTCGGAGGCCGACTTCTGCATATTGTTCGCATCGACCAATGAGGGTATCACCGCCTTTCTCGTTGACCGAAGCATGGGCTGGGAGTCCTCGCCGATCCCGCTGATGGGTGATTGGGCGGCCGCAAGCCTCTCGTTCGACGACGTTAGAGTACCCGCGCGGAACGTACTGGGCGAACCGGGCGAAGGAATGAATCTGGCGCTCAGTTGGATCGGGCAAAAACGTTACATCATACCGGCGCGTGCAGTCGGAGCCAGTGAACGACTCCTAGGTATGGCAATCGAGTATGCGAAGATTCGAAAGTCGATGGGGCACTTCATCTCGGATTATCAAGCAATTCAATGGCAGATTGCCGATAGTCAAGTCGAGATCGAAGCGACGAAATGGCTCACCCTTTACGCAGCCTGGCGCTCCCAGCAAGGGCTGGATGCGCGCCACGCAACTTCAATCGCGAAGCTGTACGGTGCGGTAACGGCCAATGAGGTTGTCGATCGAGTGCTCCAGATCCACGGCGGCCTCGGGTATGCGAAGGAACTGCCGATTGAGCGTTGGTACCGAAACGTGCGGGTGTGGCGGATTTTCGAGGGAACGGATGAGATTCAGCGCCGCAACATCGCTCGCAACCTGCTGAAGGGTCACGCGAAACTAGGGACGATCGGCGAGTGAGTCTGTTTTAAGGCTGCGTTAGTAGTTCGGACATGACAAGGACCTCCGGTCAAGAGTGGAGCCGTTCAGGCTCCGTCTCATCGGCCGGAGGTCCTCACGTCGCACGCTAAGACGAACACAATCCGCTGATGCGGTATGCGTTCGTGCACACCGTCATCGACTTGGCAGTCTGAACCGTCCCGGGTTTCATGCCGCTGTTTTGTTAGTGGCTCCACCGGTTGATGGGGCGTTGATTCATCGTAGTAGGCGGCTTCGAATTCCTCGGGCGGGATGTTCCCGAGCGCGCTGTGCAGTCGCTCGTTGTTATACCAGTCGACCCAGTCGAAAGTGAGTTCTTCGACATCAGCGAGTGTCTTCAACGGACCCGTCCAGAACGGTGAACCCTTTTGGGTCGCTTCGTTCTTGTAGAGGCCCATCACCGTCTCGGCAGCGGCGTTGATGCTCCTATATCTGTCAAGCTGCTATTTGGAGGGTTGGTCGGGCTTCGCGGATGGGACGCATTGCGGCCCAGAGTTCGCGGGCGAGAAGTCGTTTCAGGCAGCGAATGATCTCGGACTTTGTCTTGCCTTCGGTGGTGCGGCGGGCGACGTAGGCCTTGGTCGGTTCATGATGCTGCATGCGGACGATAACGACGCGGTAAAGAGCCGCGTTCGCTTGCCGATGGCCGCCGCGATTGAGTCGGGGGCGCGTCGTCATTCCTGAGGACGCCGGGATCGGGGCGACTCCGCAGAGTCTGGCGAACGCGGCTTCCGAGTGGATTCGTTCAGGGTTGTCGCCAACGACGATAAGCATTTCGGCGGCGGTATCGGGTCCGACCGCGAAGGCCTTCGCAAGGTCGGGAGCGATTTGCGCGGTCAGCTCGGCGAGGATTTTCTCGTGTTCGGCGATCTCAACGTTGAGGGTCTCCCATCGTCTTGCAATCGATCGCAGCGTGTGTTTCGTGGACGCGATGATCGTTGTTACCATCCCCGGACGAAGTGCCGCGCATCGGTGGATGAGTGCCATCTTCGAGAGAGGTTGCAGTTCCTGACGTAGGTCGTCGGGAGCGTTCACGATGACTTGCTTGAGGCTGATCATCGCGGAGGTCCGCGCCTTGACGGCAACGTCCTTGGCAACCTTGATCTGGCGAATCATCTCCACGACCCCGTCTGCCGATTTCGGGACCGCCGTAGCCAGGCCCGCCAGGACTGCCCTGGCCGCGTTCTCGGCGTCGATGGTGTCAGACTTTCCTCTCAGGCGTCGGTCACGTCGGTCCGTTCGCATCACCTCGAGCGCGCCGACCCCGCGTCGCCTGACCGCGCCGGCCAAGCCCGCACCATACGAGCCCGTGCCTTCGATTCCGAGGGTGAGTTTTCCACCGAAGGAATCAGCCCAGTCGATCAGCTGGCCGTGGCCGCCGGAATCGGCGGCGAACGATCGACTGTCCAGAACCGCGCCGAGTTCGTCGATCGCGACGGCGACATGGACATATTTGTGGGTATCGACGCCGACGACGACTCGACGGTAAGGGGGGACTTACTGCATGCTCATAGTGCTCGCTCCAACCAGCTTAGGAAAGGGTGAGTGACGCTGGCCGGTCGGGTGGACGGGACTGTGATGGGACTGTTGCGATCAGGCTCCTATGAGGTCACGCCCGCCCGGTCAGCACCACGAGGGTGATGCGCCTCCTGACGGACGACAGATCAACAGCAAGGACACCCAGACTTCGAGGTCAGTCGTCAGCAAGAGTCAGGCCGCCAGGAGGTACTTGACACTCTCACAATCATACGCGTCGCCCACCGATCCGATCGAGGCGACCAGGCCCTCCAGCGCGACGGTGTCGGTGAATCGGATCGATGTGTATTGATTGGGCTCAACCGGTGGAAGCAACACTTGATCGGAGGGTGTTGTGGGACGACCATCGGATTGGATGAGGGAAGTGACCGGGCGGGCATCGATGCGCTCGCCTGGACACCCGGGTCATCCGCGTGCCAGGGAGCGGGAGTTCTGGGCGAAGATCAGCACGGGGTTACTCCCGACCGAGGCTGGCGTCGCGCTCGGCGTGGCTCCCGTCGTCGGGTCGCGATGGTTCCGACAATCAGGAGGTATGTCACCGTATTCGTGGCCGGCGCCGTCGGGTCGGTATCTGTCGTTGGCTGAACGCGAGGAGATCGCGATCCTGAAGGCGACGGGGACCGGGGTGCGGGCGATTGCCAAGGCACTGGGGCGTAACCCCTCGACGATCTCTCGAGAGTTGCGTCGTAACGCGGCGACGCGAGGCGGGACGTTGGACTACCGGGCGTCCGTCGCGCAGTGGAAGGCCGAACTGTTTGCCAGAAGACCGAAGGTCGCGAAGCTGGCCGCGGACTCTCGACTGCGCAAGTACGTGCAGGAGCGCCTCTCCGGTCAGATCCGCCGCCCGGACGGTTGCGTTGCCCCGGGCCCGCAACCGCCAAGATGGACGGGGCAGAACAAGCCTCACCGGAAGGACCGGGGCTGGGTGCTGGGGTGGAGCCCCGAGCAGATCGCGAACCGGATCAAGCTCGACTTCCCCGATGATGACAGCATGCGGATCAGTCACGAGGCCATCTACCAGGCGCTGTTCATCCAGAGCCGTGGGGCGCTCAAGCGCGAGCTCATCCTGTGTCTTCGCAGCGGGAGAGCACTCCGCATGCCCCGAGCGCGGTCGAAACGGGTGCCGTGGGCTCACGTGACCGCGGATGTCCTCATCAGCGAGCGGCCCGCGGATGCTGAAGACCGCGCCATCCCCGGCCACCACGAAGGGGACCTCATCATCGGCATCAACAGGTCCGCGATCGGCACCGTCATCGAACGGACGACCGGGTTCACCACGCTGGTCCATCTGCCGCGAGAAGATGGCTGGCGGGAGCAGCCGATCGTCAAGAATGGCCCGCCGCTGTCCGGCTATGGTGCGCTCTCGATGAACCGCGCACTTGCCAAAGCAATGAGCACTCTGCCAGATGAACTCAAGCGCTCCCTGACCTGGGACCGAGGGAAGGAGATGTCAGCGCACGCACAGTTCACGATTGACACCGGCTTGAAGGTCTACTTCGCCGACCCGCACAGCCCCTGGCAGCGCGGCACGAACGAAAACACGAATGGACTGCTCCGGCAGTACTTCCCGAAAGGCACCGACCTCTCACGCTGGTCCGAGGACGACCTCGCCGCCGTCGCCCACGCTCTCAACACCCGGCCCCGCAAACGCCTCGGATGGCGCACCCCGGCAGAGGCGCTCAACGAGCACCTACACTTGTTGCAAACAAGCGGTGTTGCGACGACCAGTTGAATCCGCCCCGGACCAGGGCGGCACATAGGTGAAATCCGTCACCCAGGCATGATTCGGATAGGGCGAGCTGAAGTCCCGGTTGAGGAGATCCCCGGCACGGCGGCCGTCCTTGCCCGGAATGGTGGTGCGAGTGCGGCGGCCACGCACGAGCCCATTCATGCGCTCTTGACGCATGAGGCGGTCCACCGTGTGCTTACTGATCCCGGTGAAGCCCTTCCGACCCAACCACGCCGTCATCTTACGCCGACCATAGAGGACTTCGGGTTTCTGTCGTCCTTTCTTATCCCGTGCACGCAGGCCACGAAGGACACCCACAATGGCGGCATCATCCATCGTGCGCGCCGCAGGGGCGCGGCGCTTCCACGCACGATACGACCGTGAAGAGACCTGCACACCCTGCTCACGCAGAACAGCGCAGACCGACTCGACTCCGTGGCAGTCAGCTCTCATCTCATCGATGAACTGGCAGATCAGCGATGGCGAGGGTCGAGTTCCCTCGCGAAGAAAATTGAGGCTGCACGCAGGATCTCGTTCGCCTCTTTGAGGTCCCGGACCTCACGCTTGAGAGCCTTGACCTCGTCGAGCTCCGCACTCGACGCACCCGGCTTATCTCCGGCATCGGTCTGAGCCTGGAGCACCCACCGGCGCAACGACTCAGCACCCACATTCAGCTTCGGCGCGAGCGCTCTCGCAGCCTTGGACACCGAATCGTACTCACCGAGCCTGTCGAGCGTCATCCGCACCGCACGCTCACGAACTTCGAGAGGATATTGCTTGGGCATAACCGAATCCTTTCACCAGAAAGAACGCGGCATGAAACCCGGGACGGTTCAGTCTTCCCAGATGCAACTCAGTTGATGGCCTGTCTCAGCTCCGACAGTGCTCGGTCCCAATTCGCAGGGAACTTCATGTGACGACGAACCGTGAGCATCTGTCGAGGACAAGCCCATCCGGCGATTCCCGTTAGTCGACCACTGGAACCGTAAGCCACCAGTGCTCGATCGCGAGAAGGATCACTCCAGATGACCTCGATTTCGTCAGCGCCAGAGCACTCGCCGACCGCCTGAATTCGGATGCCATGCTGATCTGACCAGAAATACCCTTGCCGCTCGAAAGGTGCTGGCTGTCCCAGGATGCGCCTGGCAACAAAGCGACCCTGATCTATTGCATGGGTCTTATCTTCCGCTCGAGTACGGATTCCGTCGCGATCAACCCAGGATGCGACGTCTCCCGCGGCATACACTTGAGGCGCCGCCTCATTCCATTGGTTGCCGTCCACGCCGTTTGAAAGGCCAAGCCCGCTCGACTGCAGCCACTCTACGTTTGGGGTTGATCCCACGGCCAGAACCACAAGAGCCACATCGAAGGTCTCACCAGAGGTAAGTGTCACGCTCGTGACGAGATCATTTTCGATCACCATCTTGTCGACCTGGGCGCCGAGCCGGAGATCAACGCCCATCCCCTCGTGCAACCCGACGAGCCGTTCCCCGATCCATGGGCCGAACTGGCGAGCGGATGGCAAAGTGGTCGGGTCGACCATAAGTGTCTCAACGCCGATCGCACGCGCACTGGCGGCGATCTCACAGCCCAGGACACCTGCACCAATTATGAGCGCCGTGCCGCTTGACTCCGCTACGTCTGCGAGTGCGGTATGGAGCGCGTCAGCGTGCTCGACGTTACGAAGTGTATGTACATTCGCGGCCGTCGAGAGTTGCGGTAACGATCGGGGCTTAACCCCCGTTGTGATGACGAGGGAGTCAAAGTCCACCTGAAGACCCGAGGCGAGACCGACCGAGCGGTGGTCGATGTCGAGACTGACAGCACGGGTACCTAAATGGAGCTCGGCATCCAACGAAGCGATGACCTCCGGCGGACGCAACGCCAACGCGGACCGCAGGGGACCATCAACAAGGCCGATCTTCGACAAGGGAGGACGATCATACGGAAGATCGTGCTCGTCGCCGATGATCTTCAACGACCCCGAAAAACCCTCTGCACGAAGCGTCTCGGCCACGGCGAGGCCGGCGGCCGAGAATCCA
Organism: Microbacterium sp. A94; assembly: GCF_051842855.1. Classification (NCBI taxonomy): domain Bacteria; kingdom Bacillati; phylum Actinomycetota; class Actinomycetes; order Micrococcales; family Microbacteriaceae; genus Microbacterium; species Microbacterium sp. A94. Next base: position 257,124 of record NZ_JBPXMU010000003.1, read on the forward strand.
ACGATGACGACGGTAGACGGTTGGTTGCGGTTATCCACGTCGCCGACTACGAAGTCTTTAGCGCGATCGCGGCTGCCGGACAAAGCACGATCGCTTCGTCGATGTTGATCTCGCTGCCAGGGCGGACTACGTCGTCAAGTAGAACGACAAGACCGTCGTCATCGCTGAGGTCGAAATAGTCCGGCGCGGCTACCACGCACTGCCCACCACCCACGCATTTTTCGCGAGCAACGACGATTTTCATGTAGAACCCACTTCCTGCGTGCAGCTGATCACGAGATTGACTACAGCCCGACTCGCAGTTAGCATAGCATGTGTGTGACGCACACACAAAAATGCGTCTCCAGAAGGGGTAGTAATGTCTGATCTTCAAGAGACAACCGGGCCCACGTGGCCCGGTAATGCCGTGTACCCGGTCGAACGTCCGGACCCTCTCAAAATTCAACCCGAGTTCTTGAAGCTCTTAGAGGGTCCTCCGGTTACGCAAGGGCGCTGCCCGGCTGGATGGGACACGCATGTCGTCTCGCATCACGCTGAGGTCCGCGAGATGCTGCTCGATCATAACCGGCTAAGCAACGATCTTGCTCCTTCCGCACATTTCTCAGCATTAAGCCGCGCCCGTAGCGAGAGCGGTCCAGCCGATGAGAATCCTGGTTTCTTTGGCCGGTTGGACGGGCCCAAGCACGTCGAAGTGCGGAAGCTCATCGCCGCCGACCTGGGCCCGAGCCGACTCAATCGCATACGAGAGGACATTCAGGACCTCGTTGACGACTTGCTCGATGACTTCGCCGGGCGTGGCGGGCCTATTGATTTTCAGACCGAGCTCGCAGCGGTAGTTTCTTCTCGGTCGATCAGTATGCTGCTCGGTATTGGTGAGGAGGATCGTGTCGACTTCGCACGGTTTGTACACGCTATCGACAGCGATGACACAGTCGAAAACCGATTGGCTGCCGAGGCCGGACTGATCGAGGTTCTGCGTGGCACGATTCGAGCGAAGCGCAATGGTAACGACAATGACCTGTTGACGCGACTGACCACAAAAGATGATGCATCATCTGAACCGCTTGGGGATGCTCAACTCGGTATCCTCGCCCGATTACTGTTTAATGCCGGACACCTTACGACCACGCGTGCCCTAGGCATGAGTTTACTCATGTTGCTCGAGCATCCTGAGCAATACGAACTGCTCAGAAATGACCCGGGCCTGATGCCGAGCGCCATCGAGGAACTTTTTCGATGGATCAGCCCTGTCCAATTCGGTCTGCCGCGGACAGTACGGGAAACTCACGAGATCGGCGGCCAGACCGTCCTTGAGGGCGAAGTCGTGGTGGCATCCCTTGCTCCCGCGAATTTTGACCGAACCGTTTTTGAGAACCCAGAGGTATTTGACGTCACGCGTCCGCGAAAAGACAATCCCCACGTTTCATTTGGGTATGGTCCTCATCAATGCATTGGACAGCACTTGGCTCGCCTGGAGCTCACAGTTACGCTCGAAACAGTTCTTCGGCGGATCCCGACGCTCAAGACAGTCGAGCCCCTCGAGACGAGCAAATTCCATTTCAACAACTTCATCTACGGCGCTTCGCGCATCATGCTCAGCTGGGACGCAATCGAGCCACGACATGCGTGAATCTTGGAGGCTATTGTGAATCGACTTTCTCGTGGGAAGGGCGAATTAGCGCAGCTCATCACTGGTTCCGGCTTTTACAAGCTCGGTTATGTTGCGCGTGATCGGGAGGCGGCGATTCGCACGCTCAGCGACCAGCTTGGGTACCAGTCCTGGAAACGATTTGATCCTTCGATTCAGGTCCGGGTCCCAGACGGATCTGTGCAGTCAGCCCGCTTGCACTGTGCCTTCTCCATGGGGCTCCCTACCGTCGTGGAGGTCATGGAACCAATTGACGGTGCGATTGAAATTTTTGAGGCGGCGCTCAGGCCCGTGGGGAGTGAAGGACTAGCGTTTCACCACGTAGGTGTTCTCGTCGACGACTTCGAAGCGGCGACAGCAACCCTCGCGGGACACGGGATTCTACCGGCGTGGACAATGCACGCCCATGCGTCGATGAAGGTCTCTTACTCCTGGGTCAGCAGTTTGGGTCACTATCTTGAGCTGGTCCAGTACGACGATGATGGGGCTGCACTTCAGCGAGATGTGCGTTCGCCGACTAATGGCCAGAATTTCTGAGTGAATCGTGCGTTGCTTCGAGCGTGATGGCATGGCACTTTACAACAACTCGTTTTGTGAAAATTGATTGTGAGGAAAGAGTCTATGAGTAATACTGCGCATACCAAGGATGCTTCGCTGTTTACAGGTAGAAACCTAAACGAAGTGAATGACGTTGCTCGTGATCTGTCGATGATGGCTGGCTGGGACAAAGACGAGCCATCGCTGTGGCCGTATCCGAAAACAAACTTCCGGGCGCACGCATGGTCCTACCTGGTAGCGCATGAGGGGCTCAACGTCGCAGGAGGATTAATTACGGCTGAACAAGCTGAACGGCGAAACTTTTTCCTCGTTAACCCGCACGAAGGCAGCAATTATGCAACAGTGCGGTCACTCGTGTGCGCATATCAGATGATTTTGCCTGGCGAACGGGCACGTACACATCGACACACACCGAATGCCGGTCGTTTTGTGCTCGACGTCGACGATGATACCTACACTGTTGTAGATGGGGTTCGCATTGACATGAAGCCTGGCGATGTTTTGCTCACACCTGGGTGGAGCTGGCATGGCCATGGTAACGAGGGTAATAAGCCCGGGTATTGGTTCGACTTCCTCGATGTGCCTTTGGTGCATCTACTTGAGCCGATGTTCCTGGAATGGGCAGATGGGCTCCAGGAAATTGAGTCAACTACGAGAGAGTCCCCATTCGTTATTTCTTGGGACGAGTCGATGGCCGGGCTCGACGCGACGGCCGAGAACAATGGACGCCATCGCTTCGTGCTTCCAACTCCATCATTGCCGACGATGTCATTGACGATGGAAGCACTAAAGGTGGGCAAAGCTACACCGCCGCATAAGACGACAGCGAGCAAGCTGTGTCTATGCGCTAGCGGAAGCGGCCGCACAACTGTCGACGGACGGGTTCTCGAATGGTCGCGCGGAGATGTGGTGGCGATTCCTTCGTGGAGTGAGTACGTGCATGAAGCATCGTCTGTAGACACCGTTCTGTTCGAGGTGTCCGATGAGCCCGTAATGGAGCGGTTGGGGTTCCTGCGGCAGGACTCTGCTTAGTACTGTGTCGTCCAATGAGTGTGCATCGCCTCGCTCATTGGACGACACTGCGCCAGTAGCATGAGGGAAATCTGTTGCCTCATGTCAAGATGTCCGATTGGTTTGGTTCGTTGACTGCCACGCGACGCTCGGCCGCCCAGGAGACACGATCTGCCCCCGATACGCCCGGACCTGCTTCTGCCTGTCCCACACGCTCATCCGATACTCCGATTCGCCGGTGTTGCGACGACCGGTTGAATACGACGAGCAACTCTGGGGCTTTCGATGAGCGCCATCACCGTTGTTATCGCTGCGATCAGTCCGGAGCGTGGAGAGCATCGCCGGCGTCAGAAGGAACTCATGGATCAGTTGAAGGCGTTCGGAGCGATGGATGAGATCTTCGCGAAGATCGATGCCGGCGAGTCGCTTACCGACGAGCAGGGGCTGCTGGGCGGGATTCTGAAGGCCGCGTTACTGGAGTCTGCGACAGTCGTTATCGAGAATCGCCGCCTCAAGGTTTGTGTTCGACGACGGCGCACGTGGCGCAGAAGCCGACCAACTCACTCAGCATGGCTATCACAGTCGTTCGTATCTGACGCGGCCAGAGTTTGAGAGTTCCCGCTACTGACTGATGTCAAGTGTGACCCAACCGGACAGCACGGGAGTCTCATGAGACGGCTACCCCTGCGACGGGCGCCCACCGAGTTCGAGAAGTCAGTCTTTGCTGCCACAGGCGACGTCCACCCTGAGCCAACGGCGCCGATTGACAGAATGCCATCGCGCATCTAATCTGTGGACTACACACATTCTTTTGTGGGGAGCAACGTGTACCTAACGCAAATGAGCGACGACGTAGCCACATGCGACGGTCATCAAAGATTCCGTTCTGCGCTGAACCGCAGCCCTCGGGGCTTAGAAGGCTCGTGCATGATGGAGGTCTCAGGCGCATGAGGAAATTGCTGTGGCGCACCCGGCCCCTGACGGTGATTCTTGCTATTGCCTGTTCTTTTCTCTTCGTTGCGCCGATCGTTGCTGTCATCGCCACAGCATTCCGCTCCGACGGAGAGTGGACGGGTGCGGTCGTCGAGGAAATCTACACGGCGCGCGCGACCTATGTGGCTCTGGGTAACTCGATTCTCTATGCCTTAGTTTGCGCTGCGGTAGCTACCGTAATCGGCGGAATTCTGGCATGGCTGGCGACGCGCACGAACTCGCCATTTCGCCGTGCGCTTACGCCGACAATGCTCCTGTTGATTCTTGTACCGTCGGTTTACTACACGCTTGCCTGGGGCTTGCTTGGCCATCCACGCATCGGCTCGATCCACGCCTTTTTTAACGCAATGTGGGGGATCGACGCACCCGGGCTGGATATCTACAGCATCCCCGGGTTCTATTTCGTCACGATCCTCAGACTGCTTCCGCTCGTGTACTTTCTGCTCCTAGGTCCGGTGTCCGCTATGGACTCTGCTCAGGAGGAGGCCGCCACCATGGCGGGAGCGCGACGGATGCGGATTCTGTTACAGGTGAACGCGGGCGCTCTCCGGCCTTCGCTCCTTGGCACATTCCTCCTTTCCATGGTGTTGACCTTGGAGTTCTTGGAAATACCCCTTATCCTTGCTGCTCCTATGCGGCACGAGGTGACTGCCACCTATATATACAATTTCCTCACCGACGACAGCGGCGAGAACCATCCGCCGGCCGCAGCCGTTGCCCTTGCGCTCATCGGTCTGGTGGCTGTGTTGCTCCTCTTGAAGGAGGCAGCAACGCGGGGGCGTGAGTACGTCACCGTCGGTGGGCGGAGCCGCGCCGCAACTCGTGTGGACCTCGGTCGGTCCCGGTGGATTGGGGGGATCCTTATCGCCCTTTTCGTGGCGGTCGCTGTCGTCTTGCCGCTGGGCCAGTTGGTGGTCGCATCGGCGCAGCCCTTCTTCGGTGTGTACGGGGCGCCGTCCTTGGAGAACTACGAGGCGCTCCTCGCCGATCGAGTCGCAATCGCAGCGGTGCAAAACACTTTGATCGTCGCAGTAGTTGGCGGCTTTGTCGCGATGGCTTTGGCCGTGTCGATAGGTATCGTCGCACGCAACAACCGGGGTCCGCTCGCGAGATACGTCTCCTGGACGACGTGGCTGCCGTGGGCGGTTCCAGGCACTGCTCTCGTTGTCGGAATGCTCGCGACATACCTTGCCTTCCCGCCGACTCGTGCCTTCTACGGATCCATCGCGTTCATGTTCATCGGGCTGGTCGTCGCGGTGACCCCTGTTGCGGTTCGTGCTGCGGAAGGTGCGATCACCCAGGTGAGTGCCGAACTGCAGGAAGCTGCGTGGGTCGCCGGTGCACCGCCTGCCCGCGCGGCGCTGCGAATAACGATTCCGATCATCGCCCGGAGCTTCATGGGTGGTTGGTTGCTCGCGGGCGTGGTGATCGCCGGCAATCTCACAATTCCGCTACTCATGGGCTCGCCTACCGAGCCGATGGTGGCTTCCTACGCCTACCAGGCGTACCTGCGGGGGGCCGCGCCCGAGGCAGCAGCGCTGTTCGTCTCCCTGGCAGTTGCTTTGACCGCTGCCTATCTGCTGTTGGTGCTCATCAGCGCAGGCCTTAAACGTCGGCGCCCGCGCCCGCCTCGAACTGGCGGCATTCCCTCCCCCGCGCCTGCGATCGCTGCGAACCAGCTCGGAGAGCTATCCGAAGTGTCGGCGCTTGAACGGAAAGGTTCTTGACCTATGTCAACTATCACCATTGAGAACCTCCACAAGAGCTTCGGCGGGGTTGGAGTGATCAGAGATCTATCCGTCTCCATCGAGCACGGGGAGTTCGTAACTCTGCTGGGTCCCAGCGGGTGCGGGAAGACGACCACTCTGCGATGTCTCGCCGGGCTGGAAGTGCCTGACGCCGGCAAGATCACTGTCGACGGTCGCACATTGGCGCACCCGGAACAGGGGGTTCTCGTCCCGCCTCACGACCGTTCCATTGGCATGGTGTTTCAGAACTACGCACTTTGGCCCCATATGACAGTAGGACAGAATGTCGCATACCCTATGCGGCTCCGCGGAGTTTCGAGAACTGAGATCCGTTCACGAATTCACGAGCTCCTGACGAAAGTCGAGCTCTCCGGGCTCGAGGACCGTTACGTCCACCAACTCAGCGGCGGTCAACAGCAACGCGTGGCCCTGGCGCGCGCACTAGCCCACGGGTCCACCCTCGTTCTCTATGACGAGCCGCTGTCCAACCTTGACGCGAAACTCCGAGACAGCATGAGGCGGGAGCTTCGCGGCCTTCACGAAGAGCTCGGAGCTACATCAATCTTCGTCACCCACGACCAGGAGGAAGCGCTTACGCTGTCCGACCGAATCATTGTGATGGACAAGGGAAGGATCGAGCAGGTCGGTACGCCGGAGGACGTTTACCTCAGGCCGGCGACCGCCACAGTGGCGGACTTTATGGGCTTCGAGAACATCTTGACGGGTACCGCATCCGTCGACGACGATGGCTGGCTCGTTCGCATCGACAATTCCAGCCTCACGCTGCGTGTCGAAGAAGCCACGCCGGGGCCGGTCACTGTAGCGTTCCGATCCGCAGGGGTTCGCGTCGGGGATCAGGTTCGCCGCGGAGATGGAAATGAGCTGACCGGCCAGGTCCTCGGATCCTTTTATCTTGGTCGACGTGTGGAGATCGACCTAGATGTGGGCGGAGTGCGCGTTTTGGCCGCCGTCTCGGCACTCGGCCGAGACGGCGTAAGGCCCAAAAGAGGGGACAGGCTCCAGGTCCAGATTGATGCGGAGCACCTCGCCGTTTTCCCGAACACTCGGTGAAGACAAAATATGTTCTTGACAAAATATGTCTCTGGCATAGTGTGAATACAGCACACATCGCTGACACATTGGAGTGCAGAATGCGAATTAAGCGGTTCCCCGTCGTCCTCATTACTTTGGCTCTTGTAGCGACCGCGACTGGATGTGCATCATCGAGTCAGGGTCCCGAAGGCTCGGCAAGCGAGGGCGCTCACGCGACCCGGCCTGCTGAACTCGACGCGTTATACGACGAAGTGGTCGAGTCGGGCGAGAACGTCGTTACGGTTTACGCCTCTGGGGCTGACATGCTCGCTCCCGTCTCGGAGAAGTTCACGGATGCCTACGGGATCCGCGTAGATCTGGTTCAGATGGGGCCGTCGGATGTTGGCGTCAGGCTCGAGCAGGAAGCATCCACCGGGCAGTGCGTCGCTGACCTAAACTTCGCGCCACCGTCATCCGCAACAGTGCAGCCGGGAGTTTACGAGACCCTGTACGCGAGCAGGACGACTCCTGTCAACGTCGACAGCTACGTGGATGGGTTGTTCGACGAGTACCCGGAGCTCGCTCCGGTGTACCTCGAGCCGCTGGGGATCGCGTATAACACGACGCTCGTCGACGAGCCGCCGCAGACGTGGGACGACGTCCTCACCGGTGACTTCGCGGGTGGGGTTGGCACTCAGGACTTGACCGCGCCGTCAGCAACGAGTCTGCTCGTCACGCTCGCAATGGGGGCTGGCGCCGTCGACAAGGCGTGGCTTGAGCAGTTCCTCAGCGAGACGGACACGTCACTGTATGCACGAATCTCTGACCTCCATACGGCGGTGGTGAACGGTTCGTCGGCCGTCGCGCTAGGGGACAAGCTGTCGAGCGTGCTTGAGAGTAGCGCGAAGGGAGCTCCGATTGACATGGTGCTCACGATCGACGGCGTGGCTTACCTGACCCCTGTCGCGGCGGTCACGACAAAGTGCGCGCCGTCACCCGCGGCTGCCGAGCTGTTTGTCAACTACCTCTTGACGACCGACGGTCAACAGGAACTCGCTGGCTTGGGAATGCTCCCAGTTATCGAGGGCGTAGAGGGCGTAGATCCTTCGTGGCCCACGTGGAACGAGGCAGCACCATACCCGAGCTCGCTGAACTACGATTCCCTGACGTCGCTCGCCGCGGAGATCCTGGACCGCTAGTGGGTGACGAGGCTTCTGTCGCGCATCAGGCGCAGGTGTCGACCACAGGGTCACACCACTTTGATGGCAGATCGGGTCCTAACGACCACCGGATCTGCCCGATACGAAAGGAACACGTGCATGGGTACTCGTGAGGAGCAGCTCAGTCCGGAAGAGTTCGGCATCGCCGCAAGACGCTGGCTCTCGGAACGTCTTGGAGGGCAACCGGACACGGGCGATTTGGATGCCATTCAGGTGGCTCGTTCGTTCCAGGCGGACTTATACGACGCAGGATTCGCTGGCATTACCTTCCCCGCCGAGTGGGGTGGACAGGGGCTCTCGGCCGCTTACCAGCAGGCGTTCGATGAGGAGGCGGCGCACTACGAGCTGCCAAACTTCGTGTTCTTGGTAGGCCTGGCCATGTGTGGGCCGACCCTAGTGGACCTGGGTACTGCGACGCAGAAGCGACGCTATCTCCGCAGCCTCTTGCGAGGTGAAGAGATCTGGTCGCAACTGTTCTCGGAGCCTTCAGCGGGCTCGGATGTCGCCGGCCTCCGTACTCGAGCGGTCCGCGATGGAGACGACTGGATAGTGCAGGGACAGAAGGTATGGACGTCTCGAGCGCAGTACGCACGCTTTGGTGCTCTTCTCGCCCGTACCGACCCTTCCGTCCCGAAGCACCAGGGGCTGACCATGTTCATCCTTGACATGCACGCGCCCGGCGTCACGGTTCGGCCGCTTACGGTGATGTCCGGACGTTCGCCGTTTAACGAAGTGTTTTTGGATGAGGTCCGCGTGCCGGGCGACGCGGTGCTCGGTGCCGTAGGCGACGGTTGGACGTCAGCTCTCACGATGCTCGATCATGAGCGACGGTCTGTGGGATCACCGAGCTATGGCGGCGATACGAGGCTGAGCTTTAATAGCCTGAAGCTCTTCGCCGAGAGCATGGGGGCCGCCGGTGAGGCTTCGGTGCGCAGGAGCCTTACCGAGTTGTTTGCCACCGAAAGAGCCGTATCACTTCTCACTGCACGGTTGCGCGAAGAAAAGCGAGAAGGCCAGGACCTCGGCGCGCGAAGCTCTGTCGCGAAGCTTACGGGGGCACTACTGCTGCGGCAAGCGACAGCCGCGTTCACGGAGATGGCCGGTCCGAGTGACCTGGCGTGGAGCGCCGACGATGAGAGGCACGTAGCTATCGACTCGGCGATCAAAGCGGCGCCGTCCGTCGGCATCGCCGGCGGCACGAACGAGATCCAACGGAACATCATAGGCGAACGCATCTTAGGGCTGCCACGCGAGCCGTCCGTGGAGAGAGGCAAATCGTTCGCCGAAACGCAAGGGAGCGGCGAAGAGTGAAACTTACATTAACGGACGAACAGCGGGAGCTGCGGCACACGGTCCGACAAATTCTCGCTCCGTACTCAGACTCCAGAGCTCTACGTTCAGCGGCAGCGTCACCCGACGGGTTCGATCGGACCTTGTGGGAGAGCCTTGCGAGCGCGGGACTTGTAGGAATCTCGATTCCAGAGGAGTTGGGTGGATCCGGGGGCTCCACGATCGAACGATCGATCGTCCTCGAGGAGCTGGGGCGGTCGATGGTGCCGCATCCATATATTTCCACCGCCGTCATGGCGACGGATGTGTTGGCTTCCTCTTCGGATCCGGAGATCTCGCGCAAATTCTTGCCGAGTATCGCCGATGGGTCACTCCTCGCGAGCGTTGCAGTCAGCGAGGGGCGCCAGCCGTGGCCGACGACGGGCGGTGAGACGGCGGCGACACGGCACGGTTCGGAATGGACGTTGACGGGGTCGAAGGATGCTGTGATCCACGCCGACACAGCTGACCTTCTTCTGGTATGGGCATCAACGGACGACGGCCCTGCGTGGTTCGTTGTAGAGACAGATGCTCCGGGAGTCGAATTGTCCGCGTTGAAGTCTATCGACACGACGCGACGTTTTTCTCGGGCGACGTTCGCGAGCGTGTCCGCTCAATTGGTAGACGGAGCTCAACTCGCCCCCGCCCGTGACCTCGCGACCATCGCTCTCGCCGCGGAACAAGTTGGAGGACTTGCACGTATCCTCGAGATGACAGTCGACTACGCAAAGTTGCGAGTTCAATTCGGTCGACCGATCGGCTCGTTTCAAGCGGTAAAGCATGGCCTGGCAGATGTACACTCCAGCCTGGAACTGGCCGTGTCGGTTCTACGATTCGCGGTATGGGTTTCCGCCCATAAGCATGAAGAATTGCCTCTCGCCGCGGCGTTGGCGGGAGCGTACGTGCCGGGGGCCTTTTTTGCGGGAGCCCAGGCGGGAATCCAATTTCACGGAGGGATAGGTTTCACGCTGGAGCATGACGCACACTTGTATTACTCACGCGCGAAGGCAGGTGAGATGCTCTTCGGCGGCGCAGGAACCCGGATGCTGGCTCTAACGGGTCAGGTGCTTCAGTGAACGCGGAACCACTCGACGGCGTGCGTGTGTTGGAGTTTCCAGCGATGGGTCCGGCGCCCGAAGCTACTCGAATACTCGCCGGACTAGGCGCCTCCGTCACATCGATTCTTCGTCCAGGGCCCCCGGACCTGAACGATCCGGGGGCGCACTCGCGGCACGTCTATACTCGGCTGGACTTGCGTTCCGTCGAAGGCATCAGGGCCGCGGGCGAGCTCATCTCGACACACGACGTCGTCATCGAGGGGTTTCGCCCGGGAGTGATGGAGCGGCTGGGGCTGGGGCCCGCGGCTGTACTGGGCGACGGGGCGCCCAGGGTGTTCGCACGACTCTCTGGGTGGGGTCGCAAAGGAGGCCAGGCTGAGACGGCCGGGCACGACGTCAACTATCTTGCGCTCACGGGAACGCTAGGGGCGATGCAAGATCCGCTTTCGGCGCCCGTGGTGCCTTTGAACGTCGTCGCAGATGGGGGAGCAGCCACGCTACTCGCCGTGGGAGTATTGGCAGCGCTGTACGCCACGCGGGGCGACCGTAGGCCCCGACTGGTGGACACCAGCATTGTGGATGGCGCTTTGCAAGCGTCCGCGCTGATCTGGCGGCTCCGGGGTGCTGGGGCATGGGCTCCGACGCCGCGCTCCAACGAATTGGATGGTGGGGCCCCGTACTACAACTTGTACGAGTGTCTCGACGGTCGACAGATGGCAGTCGGCGCGCTGGAACCCAAGTTCTACTCCCAGTTGCTGGCTGTATTGCAGCTCAATCCTGATGATCTGCCAGACAGGGACGACCGATCACAGTGGCCGGCGTTGAGAGAGGCATTGGCCACGCGCATCCGAACGCGCACACAGGCCGAGTGGGGTCAGCTCTCGCGAGGAACCGATGCGTGTTTCACTCCCGTACTCGACTTCGACGAGGCCGCGAGCGATGCGCAATTGACCGATAACGACTGCTTCGTAGGAGCAGGGGGGAGCGAAACTCCTCGTGGAGTGCCCTCGGTGCGTGTATGGCACCCAAGTCAGCGTAATGACGAGGCGGCTGACGCGAGCATGCGGGGGTAAGCGGGCACGGTGTCGCCGTCCGGGAAGGCTCGGGCGATTAGCTTGCCGGCGGTGGCGGGACAGGGCAGGGCCCGTGCGGGTGAGGATGCGTCAGATCACGACGATGAGCGACTCGGCGGCGCTCGAAAACTGGGCTGTAGTGGTGAAAGTGCTCAGAATCGGAGCGCCGCCGACAGAGCAAATAATCGATCGTGACGACCGCGCGCATCCTTTGAGATGTGTATTCACAGGTAACGTGCGCACGTCCTCGGCGTTCCCGGCGGATTCGTGCTGCCCAGGACCAACTCCAGCCAGGAGACGAGGTGTGCGGGAGTGTCGAACGCAGCGGCCATTTCGGCATCGGTTTCAGTGAAGGTGTTCTCCGCGCCGGTTGCACTGTTCCCGTGCCGACACTAGCGGTTTCCGCATCCTCATCAGCGTCTCGTTTCGGTGAGGAGCACCGAACCTTGCGCAATCCATTTGACTCTCGTCGTCGAGTAGCGCCCAACAGAGTGTGAGAAACCGGGACGAGTGGCGTGTCGGTGGGGTGAAGCCGTTGCGTTTCTTGGCGCGTGATTCCGCAGTGAAAAAAGAAGGGAAAACTGCACCTTCTTTTTAGAGCGGCATACTAGTAAGCTCTTCTATGTGGAACTTACGACGCTCGCAGACATTCAGATCGGTGTCCCTCTCAGCATTGAGGGAAGCGTGTCCTGGACAAGCCGAGACGCGCTTCTGTACGCGCTCGCTATTGGGGCGGGGCAGCGTGATCCCGCCGCCGAACTTGCGTTCACGACAGACAACACTGCGTCGAACCAGCGGGTTCTGCCCACCTTCGGCGCGATCTTGTCTGGCAGATTGGGGATGGAAGCGGTTCTCTCTGCCATCGGTGGGATTGTCGACACGACGAAGATGCTTCATGGTGATCAGTCCTATGTGCAGTTTCAGGAACTGCAGCCTGAAGGGTCGCTAACAGCGGTCACCTCCATCACCGGAGTGTGGGACAAAGGTTCAGCCGCAGTTGTTGAGATCGACACAGAGTTCGCGGATACTGCGGGAACGGTGCTGGGTCGCGGAGCGCGTTCCTTGTTCTTCCGCGGCGCCGGAGGCTGGGGTGGAGACCGAGGGCCTTCGGCTGACAAGGCCCCATCTAGCGATGGGCGCCCGGATCTCACTATCCAGGTACCCACTCGGCCAGATCAGCCGCTACTTTACCGATTGACGGGCGATAACAATCCAATTCACACGGATCCGGAGGCGGCCAAGAATGCCGGCTTCAGTCGCCCGATCATGCACGGAATGTGCCATTACGGCATGATCGGCCGAGTGCTACTCAACGAACTGGCGGGTGGGGATCCCGCCCGGTTCGTTTCCTTGTCGACGAGATTTAGTCGACCGGTGATGCCCGGCGACCAATTGACGCTCGACGTCTGGGCGCAGTCCAACGGGCGTGCACGATTCACAGTTACCGACCCGGCCGGAGAGAAAGTGCAGACTGGCGGGGTTTTCGAGTTCGCCGGCATCTGAGTCGCGGGCTCCCAGAATACAAGAAAGAAGGAACACATGGCAGGCTGGCTGGACGGAAAAGTTGCTATCATCACAGGCGGTGGCAACGGAATCGGAGCGGCGATCGCCCGCAAGTTCGCGGATGAAGGCGCCAAGCTCATTATCAATGATCTCGGAGCGAGTCCGGACGGGGTTGGGGACGATGAGGGCCCTGCCAAGGTGATGGCGGAGGAGATCATCGCTAAGGGCGGCTCCGCTCAATACGACGGCGGTGATATCTCAAAGTTCGAGACAGGCGAACGTCTCGTTGCGAAGGCGATCGACGCGTATGGCCGCCTTGACGTTCTCGTTAATGTCGCCGGCATTCTACGGGACCGGATGATCTTCAACCTTGAGGAGAAAGACTGGGACGCGGTCATCAACGTGCACCTCAAGGGGCACTACAACACGATTCGTCCGGCTGCAGCCTACTGGCGGGGGCAGCGCAACCCTAACGCTAACTACCGCATCATCAACTTCAGCTCGATCGCAGGTCTTCATGGGTCTGCAGGTCAGCCCAACTATGCCGCGGCGAAAATGGGCATCGTCGGACTCACCTATTCGACGGCGAATGCCCTGAGCAAATACGGCGTGACGACGAACGCCATCTCTCCGCGTGCGGCATCGCGACTGACCGCGATCATCCCCGATCACCTCAGGACGGGCAATGAGTCGACCGAGGAGACAGCGGGCGCCCGTCACATCGCACCGATGGCGACGTACCTCGCGAGTGACCGGTCTGGGTGGCTCAACGGCCGTGTTGTCGGTGTCCGAGGCAACTCGGTAGAACTGTATAACATCCCCGAACCGATCCGTGAGATCAGCTCGGCCGAGGATTGGGATCTGGAAACTCTTGCCGAGATGGCCGAACGCTCCTTCGCAAGCCCGGCGAAGGTCAAGCTTGTTGCCCCGGGTTTTGAACGCGACTGAGTATCACTGGCCTCAAAAGCAGAACCCCCGGGAGTCATTCTCGCTAACGGGGGTTCTCACCACGCCGATCTGGTTCGCGGATGAGAACGGAGGACTGTCGGAAGTAACCCGAATCAGATTCTAGTATCGTGCTCTATGTGCCCGTATTCGATATTGAAAAGGAGACGCCGCTTGAACGACGAAAAATCGCAGACCCGGTTGCTCGAAGATGTGCGAGTGCTCGATCTCTCCAATGATGGGGCCGCAAGCCGGGCGGCCTCGCTGCTCGGAGACTATGGTGCCGATGTCATGAAGGTCGTCACCACAGATCCCCGCTTACGGCCATCAGACGCACAACGCCTCGCTGACTGGTTGGTGAATAATCGGAGCAAGCGCATCGCGATCGCAGATCCTGGTGACAGAGCGGACCGCGAGGCCGTGGATAACCTGGCTAAGACTGCGGAGATTATCGTTGCCGGCACGGTTGAGCGCCTCGTTGCTTTCGGGCTCGACGTCGATTCGCTGGCGACTCAGCGAATCGTTCTCTTTACGCCTGCTTACCTTCCCGAAGGAGCGCCGTGGTTCGGTGAGAAGGAGTCTGCCGAACTTCTGGAAGCTATCACAGGACTTTCGACATATCAGTCGTCTTACTCCGGAGACCCGGTCACCTCGGTTTATCCTTTCCTTGAACGAATGCAAGGCGTTTGGGCGGCGACGACGGCAGTGGCGGCCCTTATCGAGTCCCGCGAGAGCGGGGCCGGACAGTCCGTCTCCGTCAGCGGATTCCAGGCGGCTCTCATCTTCGGAAACTCGCAGTTCACCCGACCCACCGACGCGCCCGATCCTGATCGGGCGGTAGGACCGGGGGGGCTCAACCCGGTTTACACGCGATACGAATGCGCTGACGGGCGTTGGATCTTCGTCGGGGGGCTTGGACCTAAATTCGCCCGCGCCGTCGTCGATGCTACAGGCATGCATACCCTCCTCGAGGATCCGCGGATAGGTGGTCGCGTAGAGCGCCTATGGAGTCAGGAGAACTCGAGTTGGGCTATCGCCGAGTTCGCGGCGCGTTTTCGCCAACGGCAGGCCAGTGACTGGGTCGAAGCTCTCGAGGCAGCGGATATTCCGTGCACCCAGCTCCTTCGTCGGGATCAGTGGCTCGAATCCGAACAGATGCAGGCGATGAGCCAGCGAATCACACTCGCCGACCCGGTGATCGGCGACGTGGTCGGTCCCGGTGCAATCATCGATTCACTCAGTGCGCCCGCAACGATCGCTCCTGCAACGGCCGCCGTTTCGGTATCCGGCATGACCTGGCTCGCGCCGGAGCATGAGCGCATCTCATCGCGCTCTGCAACGCGCACCGGGGGGCCGCTAGCCCGATTCACGGTCGGTGTACTGGGTTCCTTCGTCGCGGGCCCCTATGTCGGCTGCTTACTCGCGTCGCTCGGCGCGAACGCGATCAAAATAGAGTCACCAGAGGGAGACCCATGGCGTGTGCAAGGATTCGGAGTGAACCGAGGCTACCGCGCTCTCGCTGTTGATCTCAGACAAGATGCCAGCCGCGATGCAATTCTTTCCGTGCTGTCGACGTGTGACGTGGTCGTCAACAATTTCCGTCTCGGAGTCATGGAGCGACTGGGGATCGGTGATTCGCAGCTCAGGTCACTGAACGATCGCGTCGTCACGGTCGCCGTTACTGCGTACGGTGAACGGGGTCCGCTGTCGAAACGCCCCGGGTATGACACGGTTCTCCAAGCTGCATCAGGAATGATGTACGCACAGGGCGGCGATGAAGAACCTGTCGTGTATTCCATGCCGGTTAACGACCTGACTACGGCTGTGTGCGGTGCGTTCGCCGCCGTGCTCGGACTCCACGCCGTGGCCTCGCGGGATGAAGGGCTCCATCTCTCGACCGCGCTCGGCACGACAGCGGCTTTCCTTCAAGCACCGGATGTGCTCGACTACCCGAATCGCTCCGCGGGACGCTCTGGAGGTCGTGATTTCGTGGGCACTTCGCCCTCGGACCGGTACTACCCAGTCAGAGATGGGATCGTGCGCATCCAGGTGCCGACGATCGAACATGCGAAGTGGATTGCAGCCGGCCTGCTGGTCGACCAGGAACAACTCCGTATCGACCCGGTGACCGAGATCACCCGCGTGCTGGGACAATTGCCTCGTCACGAGGCATTGTCCCGGCTGAAGGCGGCGGAGGTTCCCGCTGTGCCCGCGCGGAAAGTGAGCGAGGTAGCGGCGGATCCAGTGTCGAGTGCAGTCGGTGTGATCTCATCGTTCACAACTTCTGATTCGGTCGATTTTTTCGCTCCTGGAGCTCTTGTCGACTTCGACCGCACGATGGTGCCGCGACTCAGCATTACGCCGGGAATTGGGGAACACAGTGTGGAGCTCTTACGCGAGAGCGGTGTGCCAGAAGTGCAGATCGACGCACTACTCGAAACCGAGGCCGTGGTTCAAGGAGGACCCATGGACATTGTGTATATGCCGCCGTATCGCTGACTAGATTGACGATCGCGACAAGCCAGAACGATAGAAGGAGAACAATGGATCAGGCGCTGCCAGTTCCGACGCCCGAGACCCAGTTTTATTGGGACAAGGTTTCCGAGCGCGAGTTGTGGATCCAGCGATGCCTTACGACTGGAAAGCATTTCTTCTACCCGAAGCTCTACTCGCCGTTTGTGCTGGGTGGGCCAACGGAATGGGTGCGTGTGTCGGGGAAAGCGACCCTTCATTCTTACAACATCATGCACCGGCCCTCGCCGGGATTTGAAGAAAGGTTGCCGTATGCAATCGCGGTCGTCGAACTCGCAGAGGGACCTCGGATGATGACGAATATCGTCGGTGTTGAGAACACTCCGGAAGCACTTCAGCTTGACATGGAGCTCGAAGTGGCGTTCGAAGAACGCGACGGGGTCGTGTTGCCCGTGTTCCGCCCGGCGGTGATCGCATGAGCGCCACTACTGCGATCGTCGGTGCATCGGAGACGAGCGAGCTGGGGGTGATCCCGACGATGTCGGGACTCCAACTTAATGTCGAGGCATCGGTACTTGCTATTCAGGACTCCGGACTTGATGTCAGTGAGATCGACGGCATCTCGGCCACGGGTGCCAACGCGCTTCGCATTGCCGAGGCGCTAAGCATCCGCCCGCGGTGGATAGACAATACGAGCATCGGCGGATGCTCGTTCTTCCTTCACCTCCGGCATGCAATCGCAGCGATCGAGACCGGTCGGGCCAGCGCGGTCTTGGTCAGTCACGGACAGTCTGGTCGTTCACGAGTAGGCGAGGACCGCTTGGCGTTCGGACCCGCTTCACCGAGTGGTCAGTTTGAGTCGCCGTATGGAACCGGGCCGTTCTTCTCGTTGTTCACCATTCCCGTGCTGCGGTTCATGAAAGAACGCGGAGTCACCCACGAACAGCTGGCGTCAGTCGCGGTCACGCAACGAACCTGGGCTGCGCTCAACCCGCGGGCGTACGTGAAGAAACCGATTACAGTCGACGATGTACTCGGTTCACGGTTCATCGCCTACCCATTCCACAAAGACGAATGCTGTGTGGTCACGGATGGGGGAGGAGCATTCGTTGTCACCTCTGTCGAACGGGCGAAGGATCTCCCCGGTCGGCACGCCTACGTTATAGGTACGGGAGAGAGTTGGGAGCACACTCTCGTCTCACAGATGCACGATTTCTCGAGCTCGAGAGCATTCCGCGATTCCAGTAGCGCCGCGTTCGCTGAGGCAGGCGTGACTCCGAAAGACATCGATCATCTAGAGGTGTACGACGCGTTCGCGCATGTTCCTCTCTATGCCCTCGAGGATCTCGGATTCGTCGGCCGCGGCGAGGCAGGAGCGTTTGTTGAGGACGGCAACACACTGCCGGGCGGCTCGCTTCCACTCAACACCAATGGGGGAGGACTCTCGTACACACACACGGGCATGTACGGTATGTTCGCGCTTCAGGAGTCAATTCGGCAGATTCGCGGCGTCGCTCCGGCGCAGGTCGAGAACGTCGAGCTCGCGTTCTGCCAGGGCGTCGGGGGGATGTTCGAAGTGGCCGCATCCGCGATCTTCGCGACGTCGCCGAAATAGCGCCGACCGCTGAGACCGCTGCCCTGGGACGAACGGTTGGGAGACCAAACTGAGCAGAAATGTTAAGGTGGCGTCAACGGTATTGAGCCCGTGGTAACACTCAGCCGAACTGCAACGTAGGTGACGTCCCGCTGTGTGGTGGAGTTTCTCGACACCGTGCGGGTCAGTGCTTTTGATTATGCCGCGTTGAGTTCGGGGATCGCCACCTCCTCGTCGGTGGCGGTGAGGAGCTTCATGGAGTGCTCGCTGAAGTAGCGGCGGTCGGCGCCGTCCCATTCGTCGTGTTGCTCGATCAGGACGTGCCCGGCGAGGCGCAGGAGCGCGGCGGGGTTCGGGAATGTGCCGACGACATCGGTGCGGCGTTTGATCTCTTTGTTGACGCGCTCGAGCGGGTTCGTGGACCAGATCTGTCGCCAGTGCTGCTGCGGGAAACCGCAGAACGCGAGGATGTCGTTCTTCGCGTTCTCGAGCATGTCCGCGATCTTCGGATGCGACCGGGTCAGCATCCGCACGACCTCGTGGAACTGGGTGAAGACATGCTCGGTGTCGGGTTGCGCGAAGATCGTGCGGATGATCGACGCGACCATCGGCCCCGACGCTTTCGGGACGTTCGAGAGCACGTTGCGCATGAAATGCACCCGACACCGCTGCCAACTCGAGCCCTGGAACACGGTCTCGATCGCGGAGATTAGCCCCGTGTGAGCATCGGAGATGACGAGCTTCACCCCGTCGAGCCCGCGGGCTTTCAACGAGCGCAGGAAGCTCGTCCAAAACGGCTGCGACTCGGTCTCTCCGACTTCGAACCCGAGGACTTCCCGCCGCCCGTCCGCGGCGACGCCGATCGCGACGACCACGGCCTGAGACACGACCCGCCGGCCGACCCTGGCCTTGCAGTAGGTCGCATTGAGGAACACATACGGGTAGCTCGTGTCCGTGAGAGGCCGGTCGCGGAACGCGGCAACGTCCTCGTCGAGATTCGCGCAGATGCGTGAGACCTCGGATTTCGAGATGCCGGTGTCTGCGCCGAGCGCTTTCACGAGGTCATCAACCTTCCTCGTGGAGACGCCGTGAACATACGCCTCCATCACGACCGCGAACAGCGCCTGATCGACCCTGCGGCGCCGTTCCAACAGTGACGGGAAGAAGCTTCCCTGTCGCAGCTTCGGGATCCGCAGGTCCAAGTCCCCGGCCGTCGTAGTCAGAGTGCGCGGGCGGGTCCCGTTGCGTTGTGTTGTCCGCTCCGGGGAGCGTTCGAACGGGGCCGCGCCGATGAACGCGGCCGCTTCCGCATCGATCAGCTCCTGATACAGCGTTTCGGTCGCGACACGGATCCGGTCGGTGACATCGGTGAGTTTCAGTTCCCCAAGGAGCTCGAGGAGGGCAGACTGGTCAAGAGCCATCGTGCGTTGTGTCCTTACGTTGAGATTCCTAGACAGTTCTCACTGACCATCGCACGATGGCTCACCCACGTCTACGACGCAGACAACCCCATCCGAATCTCCACAGAGATACTGGATATGGCTCTGGTGCGGGGTGACTCAAATCTCCACCGACACCTCTCGAGGTTGTCTTTGAGTGGATCTGTCCGCCGTGTCAGAGCCGCTAGCGCCGATTGATCGGTGGGGCATGACTTGAAGGAGCCTGACCTCCAGTCTCATCTCTGTGCTGTCTGCTTTTCCTGATCAACGGCGATACCCCTTCAACGAAGAAACGGGAGCATCGAAGTCATGGCAGCGAACGCATCACCACGAAGGACCGTCTCGGGCGGGGATTCGCCTACCATTTTCGCGGGTGTCGATACCCACAAAGACACCCACCACGTTGCCATCGTTGATGAGCTCGGCCGGCCGATCACCGACCGAGAGTTCCTGGCGGTCGGAAGCGGATACCGCCGAATCGTCGAGTTCCTCCACGAACACGGCATTGTTGAAGCGATCGGTGTCGAGGGCACCGGGTCCTACGGTGCTGAGCTCACTCGCGTGCTGACGAGAGCCGGCATACGTGTGCTCGAGGTTGCGCACGCGAACCGGTCGGAGCGTCGGCTACGCGGCAAATCCGATCCCCTCGATGCATGGCAGGCAGCGCTTGCCGTCGCCGTTGGGAAGGGGATCACGACACCAAAACAGCGTGATGGTGATGTCGAATCAATGCGGGTTCTGCTCGCGGAGAGGTCCTCCGCCACCAAGGCACGAACCGCGAGCATCAATCAGATTCACTGTCTGCTTGTCAGTGCACCTGAGGATATCCGCAAGGACTTTCGCCGTTACAACGGCGACAAGCTCGTCAGTGCTCTCGTTCGCTCTCGTCCGTCAGCGGGGACAAGCCCTGTTTCGATGATCCGAGCCTCAGCGAAACGACTTGCGCAGCGCCATCAAACGCTGACAGCAGACATCACCCAGATCGATCGCCAGCTCAGTGCTCTCACTAGCCGTCAGAACCCCGCGCTCATGGCCGCGAGCGGAGTGGGCCCTGTTGTCGCCGCCCACCTGCTCGCTACCATCGGCGACAATCCTGGCCGCGTCGCCACAAAGGCGCAATTCGCAGCGCTCTGCGGTGTCGCACCTATACCGGCATCCTCCGGAACCAGGCAACGCTTCCGACTCTCCCGCGGTGGAGACCGGCAGGCCAACGCTGCTCTGCATCGCATCGTGCTCCTACGTAAACGCCATAAGGAGGCCCGGACCATGGCATACATCGCCAGGCGGACCGCCGAAGGCCTCTCCGACCGTGACATCGTCCGTTGCCTAAAGCGTCATGTCGCCAACGAGATCTTTGCGCTCCTCACCGACCCCGACGTCGCCCTACCTAACGGTCCGCGCCTGCGCCAACGCCGTCAAACCCTCGGGGTCGTACTGACCGAGGCCGCGAATCAACTCAACGTCCCATACCAGCGCCTCCGCCGATTCGAAATAGGGCAACGAGCAGACCCCGCCCTGGAGATGACTTTCAGTACCTGGCTCGACACCCGATCTCGACAGCATGAATCAAAGCAAATCGCTGCTTGACATCAATAGGAGCATCCACTCCACGGGACGTCACCCAAGAATCAACCCCGCTGAGACGGGTTGAGCCCAGATTTTCCAGATCCTATAACCGCGTAGATCCAGCGTTTCTGACTGGTTCGGGTC
The DNA here is from genome assembly GCF_051842855.1 of Microbacterium sp. A94. Lineage (NCBI taxonomy): Bacteria > Bacillati > Actinomycetota > Actinomycetes > Micrococcales > Microbacteriaceae > Microbacterium > Microbacterium sp. A94. The sequence continues at coordinate 278,457 of NZ_JBPXMU010000003.1, forward strand.
GAGACCGGATACGAAAGATGGGGTTCAAATCCCTCCGTCTCCGCCATAAAAACCCTGGTCAAAAGCTGTTTTGCGGGGTTTTTTCCACACATTCTGTGGGCCCCTGTTCAAATCCCACAGTCTCTGACTCCACGGGCAGTCGTAGTCAAATGGCACCTGCGGCACGCCTCTCGCCGCAGGCCTGATCGAGGGTCATGCAGGATGATGTGTTCGAACCGCTTCACCTCTAGCGTCACCAATTAGTTCAATCTTGCGTCGACCACTCATCGGTCAGCGGGATGGCGCTATCCCCAGGTCGCTTCGATGAGGCGATCATCGTCGGCATCGGGTTCGCCTCGTCCGTCAGTGTTGTTCGTGATGAACCAGATGGTGCCGTCTGGTGTGACGGTGACGTCGCGGATGCGGCCGTACTCGCCGCTGAAGTAGTCGGTTGACGCCGTGGGGTCGGCGACGGGAACTGTTCGGAGTACTGTTCCGCGGAGGTTTGCGATGAACAGAATGCCATCAAGATGGGTCATGCCGCTGGGGCTGGCAATGCTCGGTTCCCATTGCTGCACGGGATCCGTGAAGTCGTCGTTGTTCGCGATGCCTTCTACTGTGGGCCATCCGTAGTTGGCGCCGGGGGTGATGATGTTCAGCTCGTCCCAGGTGTTCTGCCCGAACTCGGTTGCGAACATGGTGCCGTCGTCCGCCCAGGACAGCCCTTGGGGGTTGCGGTGTCCGTAGCTGTACACGAGCGACCCGGCGAACGGATTGTCGTCCGGGACTTCGCCGTCGATGGTCATGCGGAGGATCTTGCCGCCCAAGGAATCCAGATCTTGGGCGGCGCTGCCCTGACCAGCATCGCCGGTGGTGGCGTAGAGCATGCCGTCGGGGCCGAATGCCAGGCGTCCGCCATCGTGGTAGCTCGCAGAAGGTATCTCGTCGAGGATCGTCATGGCGTCGCCCAGCGCGAGTGATCCCGGTGCGCCAGTCACGTCGTAGCGTTGGATTCGGTTTCCGTCCGTCCCGGTCGAGTAGACATAGAGCCGCCCGTCGCCCACGGTCATGCCGAGGAGCCCGCCCTCGCCGGCATGGTCGATGCCCGCCACCGTTCCGATCTCGCGTGTGCTGCCATCGTCTGCGAGTTCAAGGATGCGGCCGCTGTCGCGCTCGCTGATTAGTGGGGTGCCGTCGAGGAAGACAACTGACCATGGTGCGTTCAGACCGGTAGCGACCGCGCGTGGTGTCCCGAACGGTGCGTCCGCTTGATCCGTCACCGCGTGGTCGCTCGCCGGGGGAGCGGATGCTTCTGGTGTCGCGGTGGTGCAGGAAGTGAGAAGGATGCTGAGTCCGATGGTGGCGGCAAGCGTACTGGCGGTGCGGTTCATGCTTCTCATGGGATGACCTCAATCGTGACGAATCGGTAGCGGGCGTCGTTTTGCTTTGGTCATTCCGTCAGCCCGCTGCACTGCATAGTACGTGACCTGCATCTCGTGCATAATTGCAGATCGTGCAATAATGCGTACGTGCAACAACCAGAAGGTCTGAGAGCCCGTAAGCAGCGGCAGACGCGAGATGCGATCCATCGAGCGGCCGTGGACCTGGCTTTCGAACTCGGGCCAGAAGCGGCGACGGTCGCCGAGATCAGCGCGCGCGTTGACATCTCGCCGCGCACGTTCTTCAACTACTACCCGACCAAAGAAGATGCGTTCGTCGGCCTGCACGAGGGGCTGCCGAGCGACGACGAACTCGACGTGTTGCGCTCCGGAACCTCCGACGATCTCATCGGCGACATTCTGACGCTCATGCTCGGAGTCTTCACGCCCAGCGACGAGACACTGCTTGAACAGCGCAGAGCACTGATGGCGCAGCATCCGCAGCTCCTTCAGCGGCAGTGGGCGCGAATGATCGGCGTCGAGCAGCGCATCGCCGGTGCTGTTGCCGACCGAATGCGGACCGGAGGCACCTTCACTGCACTGTCGGAGATCGACGATGCAGCGCGTGCTCTGGTTGTGACGTGCAATGCGGTGCTCCGCCTGAGCATCCGAAAGATCATCGAGGGGCACACCTCGGCCGCTGACATCCGACCCCAGGTCGACGAAGCTCTGCACACCCTTCGAGAGGTATTGCGTACGCTGCCATGATTGTTTCCTCGACCAATCCACGGCCCCGCTCGCACGAGTCGCGGCGGGGCATCATCCTGCTCTTCATCGGGCTGGTTCTGGCCATGCTGCTCGCCTCGCTCAGCCAGACAGTGCTCAGCGCCGCGATGCCCACGATGGTGGGTGAACTCGGCGGCGTCGATCAGATGCTGTGGGTGATGACCGCGTACATCCTCGCCTCGACCATCATGATGCCGATCTACGGCAAGATGAGCGACCTGATCGGTCGTAAAGGGCCGATGATCTTCGCGATCGTGACGTTCATGGCGGGCTCCGTGATCGGTGCGCTCGCCCCCGACATGACGGTGCTCATCGTCGGACGAATCGTGCAGGGGCTCGGCGGCGGCGGACTCATCATCCTGTCGCAGGCGATTATCGCCGATGTCGTTCCGGCGCGCGAGCGCGGTAAATACATGGGCATCATCGGCGCTGTCTTCGCTGTGTCGTCGGTGGCCGGCCCGCTCCTTGGCGGCTGGCTCACCGAAGAGGTCGATTGGCGTTGGACCTTCTGGATCAACATCCCCCTCGGCGCTCTCGCGCTTGCGGCGGCGATCACTCTGCTGCATCTGCCGAAGGGCACGAACTCGAAGCCGAAGATCGACGTGTTCGGGATGATGACGCTCGCGGCGGCAACGGCGAGTCTCATCCTGGTCGCCTCCTGGGGCGGCAATGACTACGAATGGACGTCCCCGGTCATCCTCTCGCTCATCGCGGCAACCGTCGTGTTCGGTGTGCTGTTCGTTTTCGCGGAACGGCACGCCGTCGAGCCGATCATCCCGCTGGTCCTGTTCCGGCACCGCAACTTCAACCTCGCCACCGCCGCGGGCCTGCTCATCGGCGTCGCGATGTTCGGCGCGATCGGGTATCTGCCGACCTATCTGCAGATGACATTCGGTGCGGATGCCACGATGGCGGGCATCCTTATGGTTCCGATGATGGGCATGATGCTGATCACCTCACTGCTCAGCGGTTGGCTCGTGAGCAAGTACGGGCGCTACAAGTGGATGCCGATCGTTGGGGCGGCTTTGGTCGCGCTCGGACTGGTTTTGCTGGGCACGATGACGCCCGAGACCCCGCTTTGGCGTTTCTGCATGGACGTGGGCATGCTGGGAATGGGCCTGGGCATCAACATGCAGATTCTTGTGCTGATCGTGCAGAACACGTTCCCGAACCGGGTGGTGGGCACAGCGACTGCCGCGAACAACTTCTTCCGTCAGATCGGCGCCTCGCTGGGCAGCGCGGTGATCGGGAGCCTGTTCGCCGTGAGGTTGGTGGACATCATCGGGACTCGGCTTCCCTCCGGTGCTGCGGCAGCCCAGGTCGGAGATATCGCCTCGCTCACTCCGCACAGTGTGCTGGAGCTGCCGGCATCCGTGCACGAGGTCGTGGTGCACGGATACAACGACGCGCTGACCCCACTCCTGCTCGGCATGGCGCCTCTTGCGCTCGTCGCGGTCGTGTTGCTGTGCTTCATCAAGGAGGTGCCGCTGAAGACGACCATCGAACGCGATATCGCGCCGGACGCAGTCGGCGAGGGTCAGCTCATCACTGATGAAGGGGTGTGAGCCGCGCGCGCGTTCAGCAGCCCGCATCGATAGAGTGCAGACATGGCTCAGATGAAGGTGCTGTTCATCGGCGGGACGGGGATCATCTCCTCGGCAGCAAGCGCACTCGCGGCGCAGCGTGGCATGGAGGTGACGCTGCTCAACCGCGGGCAGTCCCGCCGTGCGCCCGCGGAGGGCGTCGAGGTCCTGACAGCTGATATCTCGGATGCGGCGGCGGTCGATGCCACGCTCGGTGGCCGTGAGTACGACGTCGTCGTGGACATGGTCGCGTTCACACCCGACCAGGTGCAGCGCGATATCGATCGCTTCGAAGGTCGCACGGGGCAATACGTCTTCATCAGCTCAGCATCCGCCTACCAGAAGCCGATTGCACGCCTGCCGATCACGGAATCGACGCCGTTGCGCAATCCCCACTGGCAGTACTCTCGCGACAAGATCGCATGCGAGGAGCTGCTCGCTCGGGCGTATCGCGACCGGGCGTTCCCGGTGACGGTGCTGCGCCCATCGCACACCTACGACAAGTGGACGATCCCCGCATTCGGTGGTTGGACGGCGATCGACAGAATCCGGCGCGGCGAGGAGATCGTCGTTCACGGTGACGGTACGTCGCTGTGGACGCTCACGCATGCGAGTGACTTCGCGGTCGGATTCGTCGGACTCCTCGGCAACCCGCTCGCTTATGGCGACACATTCCAGATCACCAGCGATTTCGTCTACACATGGAACGAGATCTACACGATCCTTGGTCGAGCAGCAGGGGCGGAACCGAAGCTCCGTCACGCCACCAGCGCCGAGATCGAGCAGGCAGCTCCCGAGCGCGCAGGTCAGCTCACCGGCGACATGGCGCACTCCGTGATCTTCGACAACACGAAGATCCGTCGAGTGGTGCCCGACTTCAACCCGACCGTCGCGTTCCACCTCGCGGCTCGGGAGATCATCGGATGGCATGACGCCCACCCGGAGCTGCAACGCGTCGACCCCGCTGTGGACGCGCTCTTCGCTGAGCTGTTGTCTCGCAGTCCGGGCCGCGCTCACCCCGGTTCACCGTAGACTCGGCCCCATGCAGCATCGCTCCCTGGGTCGCACTGGCCGCGACGTCTCCACCATCGGTCTCGGAACCTGGCAGCTCGGTGCCGATTGGGGCGAGGTGAGCGAAGCTGACGCCCGTGCCGTGCTCGATGCGAGTGCGGAATCCGGAGTCACCTTCTTCGACACAGCCGACGTCTACGGCGACGGACGCAGCGAATCCATCATCGGACAGTGGCGACGCGACAACGCGGATGTCGAGCTGACCGTCGCCACCAAGATGGGCCGCCGCGCGGAGCAGATCCCGGCCAACTATGTGTACGAGAACTTCCGTGAGTGGACCGATCGCAGTCGCCGCAATCTCGGCGTCGACACGCTCGACCTCGTGCAGCTGCACTGCCCGCCGACGGCGGTGTACGCCGACGATGCTGTGTTCGACGCGCTCGATCGCCTCGTCGAGGAGGGGGCTATCGCGAACTACGGTGTGAGCGTCGAGACGACTGCCGAAGCGCTCGCCGCGATCGCGCGCCCCCGCGTCGCGACGGTACAGATCATCCTCAACGCATTCCGGTTGAAGCCGCTCGACGAGGTCCTTCCGGCAGCGCGCGAAGCCGGTGTCGGCATCATCACGCGAGTGCCGCTGGCAAGTGGACTTCTCTCGGGCCGCTACTCCCGCGACACGGTCTTCGCCGCGAACGATCACCGCACCTTCAACAGGCAGGGTGAGGCCTTTGACCAGGGGGAGACCTTCTCCGGCGTCGACTACGACGAGGGCGTGGAAGCGGCGCACGAGTTCTCCACACTCGCCCAGAACGTCGGGCTCGAGCCGGCCACAGCCGCCCTCGCGTGGGTCTCACAGCTCCCGGGCGTCTCGTCTGTCATTCCGGGTGCTCGCAGCGTCGCGCAGGCCCGATCGAACGCGGCGGCGGGCTCGGTGCCGGAACTCGACGAGGCCTTCACCGCGTCCGTGCGGGAGTTGTACGACCGCCGCTTCCGCGCCGCCGTCCACCCGCGCTGGTGACGGGGCAACCCCCTGAACGATGTCAGAAGGCCGCGATGATCGCGTTGTCGAGCTGATCGAGCTCGACTCCATCGCGCATCGCGCGGTTCGTCAGCAGAACCCAGGCGAGTCCTGCAGTCGGGTGCACCCAGAACTCCGTGCCGGCCCAACCGCCGTGGCCGAAGACGTCGCGATCGATAAGACCGGGAGCGCGCGTGCGCAGGTTCCAGGTGAATCCCCAGTCCTGCCCGCGCTCGGCGATGTACGGCTCCAGCCGGGGGATGTCGCCGGTCAGCGGGCGGCGCATCATCGCCAGGGTCGACGGATGCAGGATGCCACCCCGCTCGCCCGTGCCGATCCGCAGGAGCGCGGAGCCGAGGCGCAGCAGATCATCAGCGCGTCCTGCAAAGCCTGCGCCGGGGGAGCGTTTGAGGGCAAAGCGTTCCATGTCGACGCCGGCGGCGGAGGCATCCGCAACGGTGTGCGCGTCGGACAGGTCGAGACTCAGCCCATCCGCGCCGATCTCGGCCGCCCAGGCACTGACCTCGGCGTCCCAGGTGCCGCCGGTGGCCTGCTCGATGAGCGCGGCGATGCCCTCGAAGGCGAGCGTCGAGTATCGCGAAGCGGTACCCGCAACGAAGTCGCGGCCCTGCGCGAGCAACTCCTCCCGCATCGGACTCACGGAGTCCATCGGGGGCTCGCTGATCCCTGACGTGTGACTGACAAGATGCCGCAGCCGCACGATGTCATCGCGTCCGGCGCCGAAACCGGGCAGTGCCGCGGTCAGCGGGGTGTCCGGGGTCAGCAGGCCGCGCTCGATCGCACGAGCCGCGGCTATGCCGGTGAGCGGCTTCGTGATCGAGAACAGTGGGTAGCGGTCGTCGATCCGAGCATCGCCGAACGCCTCCAGTGCGACTGTGCCATCGGCCGTTGCTACGCCGAGTACGGCGGTGGGAAGGCGTTCGGCCTCGACGTGTCGTCGGACCCAGTCGAATGCGGCGTTGAATGCGGGGGCCATCACTCGACCTCGTGTCCGAGATCGGGGCGGGCGAGGAACCGGGCCGTCGCGTCGGTCACTGCTTCGAGTTCGACGATGACGACCTGATTGTCTCCGGCACGCGTCACCGGCGCAGGCACGTACAGGGTCCGTTGCGGGCCGCGGCGCCAGTACCGTCCGAGGAAGAAGCCGTTCACCCAGGCGTAGCCCTTGCCCCAGCCGCGGGTGTCGAGGAAGAGGTCCGCCTGCTCGTCGAGCACGAACGTGCCGCGCAAGCCCACAGGACCGGAAGCGCGGCCGTTCACGATCAGCGCGGCATCGGTCGCGGCATCCGCCACTGCCCGGCCGAGCGCCGACACGTCGATCGTGCGCACCTGCCACGGGCCCGCTACGGGTTCACCGTCGATGCGCGGGGTGTCGATGAGGCCCTTGGCCTCACCGATCCGGGTGTCGTAGTTGACGCGGCCGGTCTCTTCGACGAGAAGCTCCAGCCGATCGCCGGCGGGAAGCATCAGGCTGTCGTCGCCGATGCTGCGCTGCAGGCGACCGACCGGCTGCGCGTCACGCGAGACCCACGCGTAGTCGCGGATCTCGGCCTCGAGCACCCCGGGGCCCGAGGTATGAGCCGAAGCCGAGTACTCCACGAGCACGACGTCCGCGCCGAGCTCGTCCATCGTCGCAGGCGTCTCGAAGGCGCCGCGATCGGTCGCAGTCAGCTCCAGCGGATCGGCGACCGCCTCGAACGGGACGGAGAACGTCGGGGCATCCGCCGGCGTCGTAAGCGGCAGATCGGGAACCGGCGCGTGCTTCGCGATAACCTCGCGGAAGGCGTGGAACTTCTCGGTCAGATCGCCTGATTCGGTGATCGGCGAGTCGTAGTCGTAGCTGGTGACCATCGGCAGGTAACGCCCGGAGTCGTTCGCGCCCGCGGTGAGACCGAAGTTCGTGCCGCCGTGCACCATATAGATGTTGACGGATGCTCCGGCGGCGAGCAGCCGGTCAAGGTCAGCGGCGCTGTCGGCGAACGCGGTGGTGTGATGCTTCTCGCCCCAGTGGTCGAACCAGCCGCACCAGAACTCCATGCACATCATCGGCCCGGTGCTCTGGTGTTCGCGCAGGGTTGCGAGACGCTCCGCGATGCGTCCGCCGAACGAGCCGGTCTTGTGCAGCGCGGGGTGCGCGCCGCCGGCGAGCATGTGCGGGATGGGCTGGTCGACCTGAGTCAGGGGCACGCTGATGCCGCCAGCGCGGGTGGTGGTGACGAGGGTGTCGAGGTAGGCGGTGTCGGATCCGTAGGCCCCGTACTCGTTCTCGATTTGCACGAGGATGACGCTGCCGCCGTTGTCGATCTGGCGGGGCGCGATGATCGCGTTCACCTTCTCGAGGTACGCGGTGACCTCGGCGAGGTAAGCAGGGTCGGAGCTGCGCAGCCGCAGCGACTTGTCGGCGGTCAGCCACGTCGGAAGTCCGCCGTGGTGCCACTCCGCGCAGATATAGGGTCCGGGCCGCACGATCGCGTGCATCCCTTCTTCGGCGATGATGTCGAGGAACCTGCCGAGGTCGACGTCTCCGTCTTCGCGCCACTGGCCCTTGACCGGTTCATGCGCGTTCCAGGGAACGTAGGTCTCGATCGCGTTCAGCCCCATGAGGCGCGCCTTGCGGATGCGGTCGCGCCACAGATCGGGGTGCACCCGGGGGTAATGCATGGCGCCGGAGATGATCTGGTGCGGCTGGCCGTCGAGTAGGAAGTCGGTCTCACCGATGAGGAAGCGCGAAGTCACGCCGTCAGCCTACCCCGCTCGGGCAAGCGCTTTCCAAATGGCGGGATGCTGTGCTCGAGGGGCTAGCATGGACTCGTGACACGGAGAGCGCTTTCCCGGATTCCCGACCTCATCGACGGGTCTCACCCGACGCGGTCGGTGCTGAGGCTGCTCCGGCGCCGGCCAGGACGGATGCTCGTCGCTGTTCTCGCCTTCACGATGAAGGAGGTCCCGCTGTGGTTCCTGCCCGTCGTCACAGCAGCCATCATCGACATCGTCGCAGGACGGGGCGAGGTGTCGGCAGTGGTGTGGTGGTTCGTGCTTGCGTCCGTCCTGCTGCTGCAGAACTACCCGAACCACATCCTCTATACCCGCAACTTCATGACCGTCGTGCGCGATACCGGCGCCGACCTGCGTAATGCCCTGGCCGCCCGGTTGCAGAGTCTGTCGATCGGGTACCACACGCGAGTCAGCTCTTCGATCGTGCAGACCAAGGTCGTCCGCGACGTCGAGAACGTCGAACTCATGCTGCAGCAGGTCACGCATCCGCTGCTGTCCGCTGCGATGGTGATGACCGGTGCCCTCGCGATGACGGCGATCGCCGTGCCGCAGTTCCTGCCGGTATATGCACTGGCCGTGCCGATCGCGATCGGCATCCGCTACGGCATGCGCAACCGCTCCCGGGCGCGCAACGAGGTGTTCCGCCGCGAAGTCGAGACGCTCTCCGCACGTGTGGGGGAGATGGCATCACTCATCCCGGTCACCCGTGCCCACGGCCTCGAGGAGACCGCCGTCACCCGGGTGGCCAGCGGCGCGGACGGCGTGCGGCGTGCGGGTCTTCACCTGGACATGCTCAACGGGCACGTCGCTTCTATCTCCTGGGTTGCGATGCAGCTGCTCGGCGTCGGATGCCTCGTGCTCGCCGCGGTATTCTCACTCACCGACTTCCTGCCGATCACGCCCGGTGAAGTCGTGTTGCTGTCGACATACTTCACGCTGCTCACCGGTGGGCTCACCCAACTTCTCGTGCTCATCCCGGTCGGCGCTCGAGGTCTGGAATCGGTGCGCTCGATCGCCGAAGTTCTGCAGGAGCCCGACCTCGAACTCAACGAGGGCCGACGTGCGATCGCCGCCGTCGACGGCGCGATCACCCTCGAGAAGGCCTCGCACCGCTATGCGGATGCCGAAACGGATGCCCTGCACGAGATCGACCTCGAGATCCCCGCCGGCGCGACCGTTGCCTTCGTCGGGTCATCCGGATCAGGTAAATCGACGCTCCTGAACCTCGTGCTCGGCTTCGTGCGCCCCAGCGGCGGACGCATCCTGCTCGACGGCCTCGATATGCAGACGCTCGACATGCGCACGGTGCGCCGGTTCGTCTCGGTCGTCCCGCAGGAATCGGTGCTGTTCGAAGGATCGATCCGCGACAACATCGCGTACGGGATGCCGGATGCCACGGACGAGCGGATCGTCCGGGCGCTGCGCGATGCCAACGCCTGGGACTTCGTGCAGGAGCAGCCGCACGGGTGGAACACCGTCGTCGGTGAGCGCGGCGCGCGGCTGTCCGGCGGGCAGCGGCAGCGCCTTGCCATTGCCCGCGCGCTCGTGCGCGACCCGCGGATCCTGCTGCTCGATGAGGCCACGTCCGCACTCGATCCGGAATCCGAGGGGCTCGTCAAACAAGCGCTGGAGCGGCTGATGCGCGGGCGCACCACCCTCGTCGTCGCCCACCGCCTATCCACCATTCGACAGGCCGACCGCATCGTCGTGCTCGAACAGGGCCGCATCGTCGAGAGCGGCGCGCACGACGAGCTGCTCGCCGCCGACGGCCGCTACGCGAAGCTGCACCTCACCCAGTCGGGGCTCACCTGAGCCGCGATCTCGAAGAATCCGCGTCCACAAAGGAGTGACATGGCAACGGACCGACCGTTCCAGGCGGCCATCATCGGCACCGGAGGGATCGCCGCGGGTGAGACCACGGGCGATGATCCGTTCTTCAGTACGATGTCGGGCGATGCTGTGCCCTGGCATCCTGTCAAAGACCGCACCGAGGAGGCCGTGTCATGACCCTGTCCGCCATCCGCACCGAGTCCGAGTTCGTCGTCCGCGATGGCGATGTGGAGCTGCTCCGTTACGTGTTCGTGCCCGATTCGCCGCAGCTCGAGTCGCCCAAGCCCTACCTCGACCCGCTGCGCACGCGCGCTGGCCGCGTTGTGAGCCTGTTCCGGCCGTGGGACCACGTCTGGCACAAGGGCATCGCCTGGTCGCTACCGGTCGTCGACGACCAGAACTTCTGGGGCGGGCCGACCTACGTGCACGGGCATGGCTACGTCCAGCTGCCCAACGACGGCACGCAGGCGCATATCGCGGTCACCGCAGTCGAGGAGGGTCAGATTGCCCGCTTCGCGCACGACCTGGAATGGATCACCGAGAACGGCCGCCGTCTGTTCACCGAGCGCCGCGAGCTCACCGCGCGACTACTGGCCCCCGAAGCATGGGCGCTCACGTTCGCGACCGAGATGACCAACATCACGGATGCACCGATCCTGATCGGCTCCCCGACGACGAAGGGCCGCGACAACGCGGGCTACGGCGGACTGTTCTGGCGCGGCCCGCGCTCGTTCACCGACGGAATGCTCGTCACCGCAGACGGCACAGGGTCGGGATCCGACATCCGTGGTCAGCGCCATGAGTGGATGGGATTCGCCGGCAGGCACGACGAGATCGACGCGACCTCTCTGCTCGTGATGGTCGATTCGGCCGCCAACCCGCACCATCCGCCGCAGTGGTTCGCGCGCTCCGAGGAATTCGCCGCGCTCAACCCGGCGCCGTTCTTCAGTGAAGAGCTGACGATCGCCCCGGGCGAGAAGGTGGTGTTCCGCTACGCGGTCGGGATCGCGGATGCCGGAGCGCATGCGGCATCGGCACTCGCGGCGCACTTGCGGGAGCTACTGTGACGGGTATCTTCCCCGGCGGCGTTGCCGTCTCCGACCTCGAGGTGTACGACTGGGAGGCCGCGGACGGATGCCGAAGCGGATCCCCACACCTGCACACCGCATCGAGCGAGGGGTACGTCGTGATCGCGGGGAGCGGCGCCGTCCAGACGCTGTCGGCCGCGGGATTCGACGAGCAACCGCTCACACCCGGCGACGTCGTTTGGTTCTCGCCCGGCGCAGTGCACCGCCTCATAAACCACAGCGACCTGCGCCTGTTGGTCGTGATGTCGAACGCCGGCCTGCCGGAAGCGGGCGACGCGGTGCTCACCTTCCCCACCGAGGTGCTCGACGATCCGGATGCTTACGCTGTGGCGGTCGCTCTGCCCGCGGGCGAAGGCCGTGCCGCTGCTGCCCGAGCTCGACGTGATCTCGCGCTGGAGGGGTTCACCGTGCTGCGCGCCGGGGGAGCAGAGGCGCTCGCCCGCTTCCATGAGCGCGCCGTACGACTTGTTCGGCCCCGCACCGCCCAGTGGCGCGCCCAGTGGGAGACGACCGTCGTGGCTGAGACCGCGCGTGTAGACGCGCAGTTGACCGCGCTCGCCGCGGGAGAGCCCGGGCTGATGTCGGCCGCTTCCGTCACCCGTATCGCTCCCACGTCCCCCGAGCGCAGCTACGGCATGTGCGGGCGCCTGCACACCTGGCAATGGGCCGCCGCACCCCCACGAGATTCCGAGGCATCCGCATGACTTCCCTCCTCCGCACCGCGATCGTCGGCACCGGATCTGTCGCCAATCTGCACGCCCAGGCTGTGGCGCTGCATCCACGCGCTGAGCTCGTTGCCGTCACTGACCTGTCCCGCGCCGCCGCCGACGTGTTCGCCGCTCGATACGGCGGACCCGCGGTGCATGACACTCTCGACGAGCTCCTGGCCGCCGAGCATCCCGACGTCGTCCTCATCTGCACGCCGCCGGCCGTGCACCGGGAACAGGCGCTCGCCGCGTTCGCCGCCGGGGCGCACGTAGTGGTGGAGAAGCCCCCGGCGCCGTCGCTGGACGAACTCGACGAGATGCGCGCGGCCGCTGCTGCAGCCGACTGTCGGCTGGCCGTCGTGTTCCAGCAGCGCACCGGAACCGCAGCAGCGCACGTGCGGCGCCTGCTGCATCAGGGGGCGCTGGGGCGCCCACTGATCGCTCTGTGCCAAACGCTCTGGTATCGCGGCGCGGACTACTTCTCCGTGCCCTGGCGCGGCAAATGGGAGACCGAGGGCGGTGGCACCACATTGGGCCACGGTATTCATCAGCTGGATCTGCTGGGGTTCCTGCTCGGCGACTGGGCGAGTGTGCAGGGGCGCCTGTGGCGGCTCGATCGCGAGACCGAGACGGAGGATGCATCCACGGCGACAGTTACGTTCGCGAACGGCGTCGTCGCGCAGGTCGCCACCAGCGCCGTCTCGCCCCGCGAGACCAGCTCGATCCGCATCGATACGCAGAAGGCGACGGTAACCGTTGACCATCTCTATGGGCACGGACATGAGAACTGGGCGATCACCCCGGCGCCCGGTTTCGAGCATGAGGCTGACGCCTGGTCTCTGCCCTCGGCGGAGGAGCGCAGCGACCACTCGGTGCTGCTGCGGGAGGTATTCGATGCGCTGTTGGATGGTCGGCAGCTCCCGGAGACCGCCGACGAGCCTGCCCGCTCGTTCGAGCTTGTCGCCGCGATCTACGCATCGGCTGCAGCCGACGGTGCGGTGATCACCCCAGCCGATCTGGCGACGCATCCGACGCATCGCTCCGGATTCGCGAGCCCGGTGACCGATATGCGTGGCGTCAGAGGATGACGCTCGCCGAGCTCTACCGTGATCCGGTCTACGACGGCGCGACGGATCCGACCGTCGTCATCGCTGACGGGCGGTGGTCGATGTTCTACACGCAGCGCCGGGCGACGCATCCCGATCCGGGTCCCGGCGTCGCCTGGGTGCACGGTAGTCGCATCGGCGTCGCGCACTCCGAGGACGGGGCGGACTGGACATATGCGGGGACCCTCGAACCGACGTCCGACGGGCTACAGCTATCAGCCTCGGGGCCGCCAGCTTCCACCGATCGTACGCACTGGGCGCCCGAGGTCATCTACGACGGCATGTGCTGGCGGATGTACCTCACCGAGATCGACGGGGTGCCCGACCAATGGCCGGGCCATGCGCGCGAGATCGTCGAATATGTCTCCGATGACCTCGCTCGCTGGACGCGCCGCGGCCCGATCGTGCTGTCGAGTGATCGCGTCATCGACGCAGCCGTCGCACGCACGCCGGATGGTGCATGGCGGCTCTGGTACAAGGATGAGGCGGCGGACAGTGTGACCATGGTCGCAACATCGCCCGACCTCGAGGACTGGACTGTCGAGGGCGTCGCGATCGGCGGGCGTCCGCACGAAGGACCGTACGCGTTTGAGCTCGACGGCTGGTGGTGGATGATCGTCGACGAGTGGCGTGGCATGGCCGTGTACCGCTCGACGGATGCGACCGCGTGGGAGCGGCAGGGTGACGCGGACAGCGTGATCCTCGGCGCCGGGAAGATGCCGGGTCTCGGGTTCGGCCATCACGGTGCCGTCGTGCGTGACGGAGAGTGCCTCTGGTTCTATTTTTTCGGCCATCCCGAGGGTGCCCAAGAGCGGCGCTGCGCGGTGTATCGAGTGCAGCTGGACGTCGTCGATGACAGGCTCATAACGTCGCTTGCAAAACGTTTCAACGCGTAGTACCGTTGCGGGCAAGCGCTTTCCCGGTTGGTGACTCTTACCGATGGGAGCGCACCCACCCTGCATTCATACGGACAACGAACGTTCGCCAGAGCACCGAGAACGCTGACGTTCACAGAGAGGACAAAGATGTTCAATAAGAAGCGGTCACTTGCCGCGGTCGCACTCGCGACCGGCGCGGCACTGGCACTCGCCGGCTGCGCCGGTGGCGGCAACGAACCAGCAGCGGAGTTCGACCCCGATGAGGAGGTCACTCTGGACCTCGCGTTCTGGGGCAACGACGTGCGCGCTGACCTGTACAACGAAGCCATCGCGGCGTTCAACGAGGAATACCCGAACATCACGGTGAACTCCACCTTCCTCGGCTTCCCGGAGTTCTGGGAGAAGCGGCAGACAGAGGCGGCAGGCAAGAACCTGCCCGATGTCATGCAGTTCGATTACTCCTACCTGCGTCAGTACGCCGAGAACGGGCTTCTGCTCGACCTCGATCCGTACCTGGGCGACGTCATCCAGACTGAGCCGCTCACCGAGAGCGCCCTGACGATCGGTGTCGTTGCCGACGCCACCTACGCGCTTCCGACCGGGACCAACGCCTGGGGCCTGTTCACCAACCCCACGATGCTTCAGACGATCGGCGCCGAGGACTTCGACGGTGGCACCTGGGCCGATTACACCGACTGGATGGCCGGTGTCACCGAGGCTGCCGGAGGCGAGGTCTGGGGCGGCAGCGACTACACCGGTCGCATTCAGAACTTCGAGCTGCAGCTGCGTGCCGATGGCAAGGAGCTATTCAACGAGGACGGCACGCTCGGCTTCGACGAGGAGCGCCTCGCCGAGTTCTGGCAAGAGGGACAGGAGATCCGCGATGGGATCGGCGCCCCGCAGCAGACCGTCGAAGAGCTCCTCCCTCTCGGCCCGTTCGATTCTGCAGTGGTCGCCAGTGAGCTCACCTGGGACAACTTCGGCAGCGGCTACCTCGGCAACCTCGGCGAGGCATACCCCGAGCTGAACCTGCAGGCACCGCCGGTGACAGTCGAGGGCGCGAAGGACCTGTACCTGAAGCCCACGATGCTGCACTCGATCGCTGCGAACACCGAGCATCCCGTGGCCGCCGCAACCCTGGTCGATTTCCTGATCAACTCGCCTCAGTCGGGCGAAATCTTCGGCACCAACCGCGGCCTGCCGGCATCGAGCACGGCACTGGACGCTGCCGAGCTCGACCCGCTGAGCCAGCAGATCAAGGACTACGAGACCGCGATCGCGGATCGTCTCGGCGACGCTCCGCCGGTACCGGTCGTCGGCTACGGCACGATTGAGGAGAAGTTCCGTCAGCTCGGTGCTGAGCTGAACTTCGGTACGATCACCGTCGATGACGCCGTCGCACAGCTCTTCACAGAGATCGATGTCGTCCTGAACGGCTGATCCGGCTCACGGGGCCGGGAAGGCGCAGCTGCTGCGACCACTCGGCCCCGGACGCCACTTCGCACTGCCCCCATCACCACAGGAGTTCCCGTGAGCACGACCGCGACGAGAGTCATCGTCACCGGCGAGAAGCGGCGCCCGCTGCCGCGCCGCCGCCCTGAAAGCCTGAATCGACCCGGTCAGAAGCGCCGCGAGCGGCGCGAGACCGCTGTCGGGTATGGCTTCCTCGTGCCGTGGCTGATCGGCTTCTTCGGTCTCACGATCATTCCGATGGTCTACTCGCTCTACCTGTCATTCACTCGATACAACATCTTCCAGCCGCCCCGTTGGATCGGTCTGGACAACTACGTGCGGCTGTTCACGAACGATCCGCAGTTCATGCAGTCCGCGCAGATCACCCTGGTCTACGTGCTCGTGGGAACGCCGATCACCCTCGCCGCGGCCTTGGCCATCGCGATGCTGCTGAACTTCCGAGACAAGGGCTCCGGCTTCTTCCGCTCCGCCTTCTACGCCCCCAGCCTCATCGGCGGTTCGGTGTCCGTCGCGATCGTGTGGCGGGCGATGTTCGGCACCGACGGGCCGGTCGACAGCACGCTGAGCTTCTTCGGCCTCGACATCGGTGGCTGGATCGGCAACCCCGCGCTCGTGCTTCCGGCGATGATCGTGTTGGCGATCTGGCAGTTCGGCGCCACCATGGTGATCTTCCTGGCCGGCCTCAAGCAGGTGCCGAAGGAGCTGTACGAAGCAGCCGAGATGGATGGCGCGAACGCCTGGCACCGATTCCGCGCGGTCACGCTGCCGATGCTGTCGCCGGTGATCTTCTTCAACCTGCTGCTCGGACTGATCGGCGCGTTCCAGGTGTTCGCCTCGGCGTACATCATCTCCAACGGCTCGGGCGGGCCCGCGGGCATGACGAACTTCATCACGCTGTACCTGTACAAGCGTGGCTTCTCCGACGGTCAGATGGGCTACGCCGCCGCGATCGCCTGGGTACTGCTCGTCGTCGTGGCGATCATCGCCTTCATCCTCTTCAGAACCCAGCGCTCCTGGGTGCACTACGCGGGAGACAACCGATGACTGCTACCGAAGCCGTTGTGACGGCATCCGCTCCTGCACCGCGTCGTCGCGTCAAGCGCAAGACCTGGCAGACCGTGGTCTGGCTCGTCGTCCTGGTGATCCTGACCGCGATCGTGCTGTACCCACTGCTGTGGCTGTTCTTGTCGACGTTCAAGCCGAACGCCGAGTTCGGTCAGAACCCCGGACTGCTGCCGAACGCACCGACGATCGACAACTACATCAAGGTCGCCGACGGCATCGCCGGCGTGCCGATGTGGCGGTTCTTCTTCAACTCGCTTCTCCTGGCCGTTTCGGCCGTGGTCGGCACGGTGCTGTCATCAGCGCTGGCCGCATACGCGTTCGCGCGGGTGCAGTTCAAGGGTCTGGGTATTCTGTTCGCCGCGATGATCGGCACGCTGCTGCTGCCGTTCCACGTCGTGATCATCCCGCAGTACATCATGTTCAACAGCTTCGGTCTGGTGGACACCTTCTGGCCGCTGATCCTGCCGAAGTTTCTGGCCACCGAGGCGTTTTTCGTGTTCCTGCTCGTGCAGTTCATGCGGCAGATGCCGCGCGATATGGACGAGGCCGCCCGTATCGACGGAGCGGGGCACTTCCGCATCTTCTGGGCGATCATCCTGCCGCTGGTCAAGCCAGCGCTGATCACGTGCGCGATCTTCTCATTCATCTGGTCGTGGAACGACTTCCTGGGGCCACTGCTCTACCTCACGAGTCCCGACAACTACCCGTTGCCGATCGCGCTGCGTCTGTACAACGACCAGACTTCCACCAGCGACTACGGCGCGACGGTCACGGCCTCGTTCATCGCGCTGCTGCCGGTGCTGCTGTTCTTCCTGGCGTTCCAGCGGTTCCTCGTCGACGGCGTCGCAACTCAGGGGCTGAAAGGTTAGAGGTGTGGCTGTGCCCGAGGAGATGACGTTGTCCCGCAGTCAGGAGCGTGCCGCTCGCCGCGCCGCGCTCTCGGGCAGCGGCCCCACGCGGGGTGAGATGCTGCCAGCGCGCTTTCCCGGTGCCGGCGCGAAGTTCGCCCTGTTCGGCGAGGCCATGCTCATCGGGTTGCTCATCACGCTCATCGCTCTGCCGGTGATCACGCTGCCGGCAGCCCTGGCGGCCGGTGTCCGTCATCTGCGCCGCTTCATCGCGGCCGAGGGCTCGCGACTGGGGCTGTTCTGGACGGACGTGAAGAGGGCCATCCTGCCCGGACTTGTCGTGGGTGCCGCGGCCCTCGTGCTCACGCTGATCCTGTTGCTGGACGTCGATCTGGCACGCTCGGGCTTCCTGCCCGGTGGACCCGTCATCGAGGTCATCGGCTGGGCAGGACTTGCCGCACTGTCGCTTGCGCTGCTCGCCTCCGCCGGCACATGGACGCCCGAGATCGGCTGGCGCGGTGCGCTGCGCGCCGTTCCCGGTCTCGTACGTGCGGATATTGCCGGCGCCGCCTATCTCGTCGTCACGGCGGTGTTCGTCGGTGCGACGACCTGGGCGCTCGTGCCGCTGTTCATCCCGGCGATCGGATGCGCGGCGCTCGCCGTCGTCTCGATTCCTGAGCGCCGTCGGTCCCGCTGATCCCCAGCTCCCAGACTTCCTCGCTCCTCGCACCTCGCAGAACGGACCTCCATGAACGACGCCTTCGGCCGCCTCGATCCGCACCGTGAGATCGCAGACATCGACCGCCGGATTTTCGGTGGGTTCGTCGAGCATCTCGGCCGTCACATCTACGACGGCATCCATGAGCCGGCGCACGAGAGCGCAGACGCCGACGGCTTCCGCCGTGACGTCATCGATCTCGTGGCCGAGCTCGGGGTCTCGACCATCCGGTATCCCGGCGGCAACTTCGTCTCCGGATACCGCTGGGAGGACGGCATCGGGCCGGTCGATCAGCGCCCGCGGCGACTCGACCTCGCCTGGCACTCCACGGAGACGAACGAGGTGGGGCTGCACGAGTTCCAGAGCTGGCTCGACAGGGTCGACAGTGAACTCATGCTCGCCGTCAACCTCGGCACCCGTGGAACGCAGGAGGCACTCGACCTGCTCGAGTACGCCAACGCCTCGGCTGACACCGACTGGACCAGGCAGCGCGTCGCGAACGGACGGCCGGATCCGTTCGGCGTGAAGATGTGGTGCCTCGGCAACGAGATGGACGGTCCGTGGCAGCTCGGGCACCGGGGCGCTGATGACTACGGAAAGCTCGCTGCGCGTACCGCGAAAGCTATGCGGATGATCGATCCCGGCATCGAACTCGTGGTGTGCGGATCGTCAGCTCATGGCATGCCGACATTCGGGTCGTGGGAGCGCACCGTTCTCGAGCACACGTTCGACGACGTCGATTTCATCTCGTGCCACTCCTACTATCAGGAGCACAGCGGCGACGCACAGGAGTTCCTCGCATCCGGTGTCGACATGGCGACGTTCATAGAGGAGGTCGTCGCGATTGCCGACTCGGTCGCGGCGACCCGCAAGAGCGACAAGCGCATCATGATCTCGTTCGACGAGTGGAACGTCTGGTACCTCCACCGTGAGGACGGCACCCAGTCCGGTGAGGAACTCAAGGACAAGGGCTGGCCGGTGGCGCCTCGCCTGCTTGAGGATCAGTATCACGCGCTGGATGCTGTCGTCTTCGGCGACCTGCTCATCACCCTGCTGCAACACGCCGACCGCGTACGCTCGGCGTCGCTCGCACAGCTGGTCAACGTCATCGCGCCGATCATGACCGAGCCGGGCGGCCCGGCATGGCGGCAGACGACGTTCTTCCCGTTCTCGATCACGTCCCGACTGGCCGGCGACCGGGCGGTGCAGGTGCCCATCAGCGGTGGCACTTTTACGAGCGCGCGGTTCGGGGAAGTGGCGGCAGTGAACGCGGTTGCGACGATCGACGACGACGGCGTCTCGCTGTTCGTGGTGAACCGCTCGACGACGGAAGCCACGCAGCTGCGCGTCGACCTCGCCACGCTCGTCGCCACTTTCGGGCGCGCGCTCCGCGTCACCGAATCGCACCTGCTCCACGAGGACGACATCTACGCCGCGAACACGCTACAAAATCCGGAGCGGGTCGGCGTCCGCCCCGCCGATGCGACGCTCGCCGATACCGAACTATCGCTCGAGCTGCCCGCGGTGTCGTGGGCTGCCATCCGGCTGAGCTGAAGAATCGAGAAGCACATGCGTACGACTACTGCGCTGCGGAGCATCCGTCTGCAGGATGCGCGTCCGCCGCTTACCGAACCGGCCATGAGTAACCGGGAGGATCCGCACGAGCGGATGCGGATCACCAGCCGCTGGATCGAGGTGAACGGTGCACCGACCATTCCGGTAACCGGTGAACTCCATTACAGCCGCGTCCCTCGCCGTCGCTGGGAAGAGACGCTGCGGCTAATGCAGGCATCCGGGCTCACATCGGTGTCGACCTACGTGTTCTGGATTCACCACGAACCGGTCCGCGGCAGCGTCAGCTTCGAGGGAAACCTCGACCTCGCCGGGTTCATCGAGACGGCCGAACGCGTCGGAATCGACGTCGTACTGCGGATCGGTCCCTGGTGTCACGGCGAGGTGCGAGGGGGTGGGCATCCGGATTGGGTCCTCTCGGAGGTCGGTTCCCGCGCACGGACGGATGATGCCGAGTATCTGGCGCTCGTCCGTGACTGGTACGCCCGCATCGCCGGCCAGGTTGCGCGCTTTTGCGGACCGGATCGGCCGATCGTCGGCATCCAACTCGAGAATGAGCTTCACGATCAACCCGACCATATTTCCTCTCTCAAGCGCATCGCACAGGAGAGCGGGCTGTCCGCGCCGCTGTGGACGGCGACCGGGTGGGGCGGAGCGCTCCTGCCAGCGCACGACGTATTTCCGCTGTACAGCGGCTACGCCGACGGATTCTGGGCGGGGCAGGGCTCTGCCTGGGACGACAGCTTCCGCGACCACTTCCGGTTCACACACATCTGGGACGACCCGGGCGTGGGCGGCGACTTCCGGGACGGCGCCGAGGCGATCATGGTGCGGCCAGTCGACCCGGAGTTTCCACCCGCCACCTGCGAGCTCGGCGGCGGAATGGCGACGGCCTATCATCGTCGGCCGATCGCGCGCGGCCGCGACATCGCCGCGCTCGCGAATGTGAAGATCGGCAACGGCTCGGCATGGCAGGGGTTCTACATGTTCGCCGGGGGCGTGAACCCCGCCGATCAGCTGCAGGAGAGTCTGGCGACTGGATATCCGAACGATCTGCCCCGATTCGACTACGACTTCCAAGCGGCGCTCGGTGCCACCGGGCGACCAGGGTCGAGCCTCGGCCTGTTGCGCGATCACAATGCTTTTCTGGCGGCGTTCGGCGGCCGGCTCGCCGACATGTTCAGCGCACTGCCCGAGGATGCGCCGGTCGGCGTGCGCGACGTCGACACGCTGCGGTGGGCCGTGCGCAGCAACGGCTCTTGCGGCATCCTCTTCCTCAACACTCATCAGCCGCACGAGCCGCTGTCCGGTTCGACGAATGTGCAGTTCCGCGTCCCCTTCGCGGACGGTGATCTGCTGGTGCCAGATCAGCCGGTGGACATCCCCAGCGGAGCCATCGCGCGCTGGCCGTTGCGACTGGACGTCGCGGGCATTCGGATCGAGTGGGCGACGGCGTCGGTATCCGGGCTCGTCGGTGGTGACGTGCCGACCCTCGTCCTGCGCGCACACGATGGGCTTCCCGCGCGCATTCAATTCGCCACGGGCGCCCCGCGCGATCTCGCGCCCGGCGACACCTTCCTCATAGACGGTGCGCTGCGCATTCTGGTCGTCGACGAGCAGCAGGCTGAGCGGCTGTGGTATCTCGGCGACGAACTCTACGACTGCGCTGACGCGGTGTGGGAGGAGCCCGACGGGATTGTCATTCGCGCTGAGGACACACCGTCGATCCGTCGCTGGACGGGGGAGGGGTTCACTCGTCTCGCGCTGCGAACTCTCGGCCGACCGGGATCGGCAGCCGTTGCTCTGGATGAGCTGCGAGCGGCGGGAGAGCCTCCGGCGCGATACGGGGAGTCGATGGGGCGCTCGGCAGCACCCGATGACGCGCAGTTCGATGAGGCGGCAGGGATCTGGCGGCTGCGGATGCCGGTCGTCCGCGCACATCCATGCGGAGACCTCGTCGAACTGGTGATCGACTGGGAGGGCGATGTTGCACAACTGCGTGCGGACGGTGTGGTGATCGGCGACCGCTTCTGGGATGGCAGCGCGTGGCGCATCGATGTCACGGAACTGGACCCCGCCGCGGAACTGACGCTGCACATCGCGCCGATCACTGAGCACAGCGTGATCGATCTGGACGCGACAGTGCGCGCACGTGTGGATGCGGCGGGGTGGCTCGGGGCGGTTCGACGTGTGGACCGAGTGGTCTCCTCCCGATGGACACCGTCATAACGCAAGTTGCGGAAAGCGCTCTCCGGTGCCACACTGTTGGAAAGCGTTTACCCACTTGATCGGCACTGGGCCAAACAAAGAAACGGATAGGCAATGTCACAGGCGACAACCCGCGAGATCGGCATCATCATGAACGGCGTCTCCGGACGCATGGGTTATCGGCAGCACCTGGTGCGGTCGATCCTGGCTATCCGTGATCAGGGCGGCATCGAGCTGTCCGACGGCACCCGCGTCACCGTCAAGCCGATCCTCGTTGGCCGCAACGAGCAGAAGCTCGCTGAACTCGCAGCCCTCCATGGCATCGAGGACTACACCACCGATCTCGATGCGGCACTGGCCGATGAGAAGTGGGAGATCTACGCTGACTTCCTCGTCACGAAGGCGCGGGCATCCGCTATCCGCAAAGCCATCGCCGCAGGCAAGGCGATCTACACCGAGAAGCCCACCGCAGAGTCGCTCGAAGAAGCCCTCGAGCTCGCACGCCTTGCGAAGGAAGCCGGCGTGAAGACCGGCGTCGTGCACGACAAGCTCTACCTGCCGGGTCTGCAGAAGCTCAAGCGCCTCATCGACTCCGGATTCTTCGGCCGCATCCTCTCGGTGCGCGGCGAATTCGGTTACTGGGTGTTCGAGGGCGACTGGCAGCCGGCGCAGCGTCCGAGCTGGAATTACCGCACCGAAGACGGCGGCGGCATTATCTCCGACATGTTCCCGCACTGGAACTACGTGCTGGAGAACCTGTTCGGCGAGGTCAAGAGTGTCTACGCCCAGGCGGCCGTGCACATCGCCGATCGCTGGGATGAAAAGGGTGAGCACTACACCGCCACCGCGGAAGACGCCGCATACGGCATCTTCGAACTCGACGGCGGCATCATCGCCGAGATCAACTCGTCCTGGACGGTGCGCGTCAACCGCGATGAGCTGGTGGAGTTCCAGGTCGACGGCACGCACGGCTCGGCCGTGGTCGGACTGTTCGGGGCGAAGATCCAGCCGCGAAATGCCACCCCGAAGCCGGTGTGGAACCCTGACCTTGAAGACACCCACGACTACGACGCCGATTGGCAGAACGTGCCGACGAACGACGTGTTCCTCAACGGCTTCCGCCAGCAGTGGGAGGAGTACCTGGAGTCCTACGTGCTGGGCACCGACTACCCGTTCGACCTGCTCGCCGGCGCCAAGGGTGTGCAGTTCGCCGAGGCCGGACTCGCGTCCAACGCCGAGGGACGCAAGGTCGCGATCGAACCGTTGAGCCTGTCATGAGCACGCTCCGTCTGCTCGCAGCCGATGGCGCCGTCTCGGATGCCGCGCTGAACGAGACCGGCGTCTACGCGCGGCCCGACGGCCCGCTGCGCAGCCGCATCGCGTACGCGGCAGCGCACGTGGTGCCCCAGGCCTTCGCTGACAACACCCCCGGCCAGCCGGCCGACATCGACTGGGATGCGACGCTCGCCTTCCGCCGGAATGTCTACTCGTGGGGTCTGGGCGTCGCCGACGCCATGGACACTGCCCAGCGCAATATGGGACTGGATGCTGCGGCCACGCGTGAGCTCATCACGCGCAGCGCCGAGGTCGCCCGCGAAGAGGGCGGCTCGGTCGTCGTCGGCGTCAATACTGACCACGTCGACGACTCGCACATCACGCTCGAACAGGTGATCGACGCCTACAAGGAGCAGTTGCAGTTCGCCGAGGAGCAGGGCGCCGGCCCCGTGCTGATGGCGTCACGTCATCTCGCCCGGGTGGCATCGGATGCCGCGGACTACCGCCGCGTGTACCGCGAGGTGCTGCAGAGCGCGAGCGTCCCCGTCGTGCTGCATTGGCTCGGCACCGCTTTCGATCCGGAGCTGGAAGGCTATTTCGGCGCGAGCGACTGGCAGACGGCATCCGGTGTGCTGCTCGACATCATCGAGGAGAACCCCGGCAAAGTCGTCGGCGTGAAGATGAGCCTGTTGAACGCCGAATCCGAGATCTCGGTGCGTGCGCGCCTCCCCGAGGGGGTGCGCATGTTCACCGGAGACGACTTCAACTACGTTGGCCTCATCGGCGGCGATACCTTGGGCCAGGGGGACTCGCATTCGGATGCTCTGCTCGGTGCCTTCGCCGCACTCACGCCGGTGGCATCCGCGGCCATTCAGGCGCTGGATGCTGGCGACCCGGAGGCGTACCTGCGCATCCTGGGACCCACGGAGGAACTCAGCCGTCAGGTGTTCGCGGCGCCCACTTTCTACTACAAGACCGGCGTCGCTTTCCTGTCTTGGCTGAACGGTCACCAGCCTGCCTTCCAGATGGTCGGAGGGCTGCATTCGGCACGGAGCCTGCCGCATTTGAGCCGCATTGTCGAACTCGCCAACGCATCGTTCGCACTGGAGGATCCCGCGCTCGCGCAGGATCGCTGGCACGGGATGCTGCGGCTGAACGGAGTAAGCGCATGACCGCCGTCGACCCGGTACAGATGTCAGCCGAAAACACACATGTCGGTCGACACGCCGCGTCAGCGACTGACGCCCGTGATCTCGACCGACAAGTGTCCCCGCACCCGCGGCTCTCGATCAATCAGGCCACGATCAAGCACGCCGACCTCGCGACCGCCTTGCGAGTGACGGCCGAGGCCGGAGTGCAAGCGATCGGATTGTGGCGTGAGCCGGTGCAGGAGGTGGGACTTGCCACGGCGGCGAGCATGCTCACTGATTCCGGGCTTCGTTTCACCACGCACTGCCGGGCAGGGTTCTTCACCTTGCCGGAGGGGCCGGCACGCCGGGCCTCCCTTGATGACAACCGGGTCGCCATCGAAGAGGCGGCGACGCTCGCCGCAGCCGGTGCTCCCGGATCGACAGCCGTGCTCGTACTCGTCGCCGGCGGCCTGCCGGCGGGGGATCGGGATCTCGCCGGAGCGCGCGAGCGTGTGCGCGACGCGATCGGCGAGCTTGCTCCGGCAGCTGAGGCGGCGGGTGTGACCCTCGCGATCGAGCCGTTGCATCCGATGTACGCGTCCGATCGATGTGTCGTCTCCACGCTCGGACAGGCGCTGGACATCGCAGCCGATTTCGATCCGACGGTCGTGGGCGTGACTGTGGACACGTTCCACGTCTGGTGGGACCCGCAGGTGCTCGAGCAGATCGCCCGGGCCGGTCGAGAAGGGCGAATCGCGACGTACCAGGTGTGTGACTGGAAGACGCCGCTGCCGGCTGATGTGCTCCTGGGACGTCATTACACCGGAGACGGAGTCATCGACTTCGGACCGATGACGCGAGCGGTGATCGCGACCGGGTACGACAGGGATATCGAAGTGGAGATCTTCAACGAGGAGATCTGGGCAACCGACCCGCTGGATGCTGTTCGCCGAACCGCTTCGACGTTCGGTGTTGCCGTCTCACCGTTCCTGACCGCCTAGAATCACGAGTGTGACCGACATCACCGCGCGCTCGCAGACCGGCTCCGTCACGCTGCACGATGTTGCGCGTGAGGCCGGCGTCTCGCTTGCCACGGCATCCCGAGCGCTGAACGGCTCGACGCGCAAGGTTGCTGATTCGTACCGGGAGAGAGTCGAAGCGGCGGCGGATCGGCTCGGATACACCGCGAACCTGTCCGCTCAGGCGACGGCGCGCGGTACATCCGCGATCATCGCACTGCTCGTCGCGGACATCGCTGACCCATACTTCGGCGAGCTGGCGTCCGGTGTCGCGCGCGGTGCGGACGAAGCAGGACTCGTCGTCACCATCTCCATCACCGAGAGGGACCCAGAACGTGAGTTGCGTCTGGTGCGGGCGTTGCGGGGACAGCGGCCGCACGGCGTGATCCTCGCCGCGTCTCGTACCTCGCCGGAGATCGCAGCCGATTTAGCGAAGGAGCTGGCACTCATCGCGGGGTTCGGCGGACGCGTCGTCGCGCTGGGTGTGGATTCCTCAGAGGTGCGGTCGGTCTGGATCGATAACCGCGGTGGCGCACGTGCTCTGGGCGCTGCGCTCGGCGAGCGCGGCTACCGGCGCGCGATCGTGCTGGCGGCGGCAGAGGGCGTCATGACCAGTGATGCGCGTCTGGCCGGGTTCACCGAGGGATTCACGGATGCTGGCGGAGATGCCAGTCGGGTGTATCGAGACGCGTTCACGCGAGACTCGGGTGCCGAAGCTATGCGGCAGGCGCTGAAAGATGGGATCGAACCGGGCACGGTCGTGTTCGGGATCAACGACGTCGTTGCGATCGGTGCCATGACAGCGATTCGTGAAGCAGGCCGGGAGATCGGTGCAGACATCGCCCTCTGCGGCTTCGACGACATTCCCACGGGGCGCGACATCACACCGGCGCTCACCACCGTGCACGTTCCGCTCGACCAGGTCGGTTACGAGACCTTTCGGGCTGCGACGGATGCGGAGTGGACTCCCGATCCGGATGCGTTGCGCCTCGAGGTGCACATGCGCGCGAGCACGCCTGCGTTGGCCGCCGAGGCGACGAAGCCGAGCTGATCGGCGGCTTCGTCGCGTCAGCCGATCAGCCCTCGAGGAACAGCGTGTTCATGCGCTGTTGCCAGGCAATGTCGGACCACAGCGGATGGTGCGGCGCGGCGTTCGAACACGCCACGACACCCCAGACACCGTTATCGAGGGCCGTGCGGATGCCGTGCTCGGCAAGCGCTCGGCCGATGGGGCCCTCTTCGAAGTTGCCGTCGCGAGGCGTGTAGCCGATCCACCCTTCGCCGACGACTGCCGGCACACTGCGCCACCGCGCCCACTCCGCAATGGCGATGACCCGCGACTCGATCTCGCGCTGCATCACCTCGTGGTGCGCGCCGTAATGCTGTTCGAGCCAGGCATCCCAGGCCTGGGCGTCGATCCAGTCGTAGCCGTAGATCATCTGGTCAGTGATGACCGTCGCCTTCAGCTTCCACTCTGCGGGGCGTCCGTACTCGGCGACGCTCGGCGCATCGGAGCGCAGCAGTGCACGCAGTTCGGCATTCGGGAAGCCCTCCGTGCCCTCGGATCTGATGTCGATGCGCCGCTGCAGCGCGTCGAGCACGCCGTAACTGTAGACGTGGAACTGCGCGACCTCTAGTTCGGGCGCGACCCGGTGCATGGCCAGGTGCGGCGGCTTGCCGTAGCTGACGGTGATGAGCTGGTCGGGATGGCGCGCGCGAAGCTTCGCCATCGCCGCGATGCCGTTGACCGGCGCATCCGCGTCCTCTGGTGCATCCACCGGCGGCAGGATCGAAAAATCGACCTCATTGTGCAGTTCGGTGAAGGCGATCGACTCGATCAGGCCTGCAGCGCGGATATCATCCAGGAGCCTGCCGAAAGCGTCGGCAAGGACCTCGTGACGACGGTTGAGTGGCACCTGGTCGATCGCTTCGAACCACGATGGATCCGCCGCGAACGCCGTCGACTGCTGATACTCCCAGCTGGCGAGGATGACGACGACATCGTGCTTGCGCGCGGTCTCCAGAAGCGAGAAGAAGCGCGCCCGTACATCGATCGTGTAACCACCCGGGCTGTCGTACCACCGTGTGCGCTGACCGTAGAAGCCGCCGCCGGGTGCTGCGCCCAACCCTTCGATCGGCAACGCTTCAGCCAGAGCATCCAAGCCCAGGCCTCCGGCCAGCAGCAAGGGTGCCGCACAGATCCGCACCGCGTTGTACCCGCGGGCGACAGTTTCAGCCATCGCGTGTTCAATGTCCGCGTAGGGCTCGCCGGCCCCCGCGCGGGTGTACCAGGAGAAGTCCCACAGGCACACGCCGAGACGCTCGGGCAGGTGCGGTGGCACCGGCCCCGTCAGTGCGCTGTTGGGCTCGGTCGGCATCACCGGGGTGCCGAGATATCGCTCGCTCATGCTGTCATCTCCGTTTCGCGGCGTCCTCGGGCTGCAAGATCGCGCAGCTGGTGTGCCTCGCCTGCCCGCCGTTCGGCGGTGTCGACCGAGAACAGTAGCAGCTCCGGCATCGACGTCGCGAAGTAGTCGATGCGGTCGGCGGCAGCATCGAGAGCATCCGCCCGAGCATCCATCGCATCCCAGACGCGACCGGCCTGTTCGCTTTCGCCGAGGCGGAGATGAGCGAGCCCGACCCACATGTCGCGCACCGTGACACAGTGTCCCGTGGCGGCGAGCGGACCATCGACATCGCGAGCCCGACTCCATGCTTCTGCGGCAGCCGCATCGTTGCCCAGCGCAGCTTCGGCGTCACCGAGCAGAACGAAGCGCTCGGCGACGACATCGGCAGGATGACGCCCCTCGCCGAGATGCTCGGGCGGAACGATGCCGACTCGCAACAGCTCACGTGCAGCCTGCGGGTCCGTGTCGATCAGTTCACGAGCCACCGCGGCCGTTGCGCGATCGAAGACGTCGAGCACCTTGCCCTCACCGCCTTCGAACGGCTGGAAGCTGCGTTCGCCGAGGAACGCCAGCGCCTCAGCCGCCCGTCCGAGATCGATGAGCAAGCCGGTGTATTCGACAGCGAGATCATCGCGGATCAGAACGGCAGAGCCCGCCTGTTCGATCGCAGCCAGACGCGTTGCGGCATCCATTCGGCGCAGCACCGCGAGCTGGTCGCGCTCGTACACGAGCCGGGCGTCGGAAGGACCGCTCAGTTCGAGCGCGCCCGCATACCGCTGGTCGGCGATCTCGAGATCACCACCGGTGTTCACCTGCGCGACTGCGGCGTTGCGCCAGACGACCGGGTCATCGGCACCAGCGTCGATGGCCGCGTCCAGGACGCCGAGTGCTTCTGCCGTTCGTCCAGCATCGAGCAACCAGCACCCGAGCATGCCATTCGCGCGTGCATCGTGCGGATCAGCGACAAGGGCGAGTCGGAGGACGGCCAGATCATCGAGTCCAGCGGGGAAGGCGAGACGCGGATCGGCAGCACGCGCCCACGACCGCGCGTCGGCCGCCTGCTCGTGCTCGCCCTGCTCATCGAGGAAGGCAGCCAGAGCATAGGCCGCCATCGGAGCGGGGTTGCCGAAACGGCCAGGAGCCACCCGCATCGCTCGCTCGGCGAGACTGATGCCGCGGACGCGATCGCCGAGCCGGTGAAGCTCATGCGCCATCGTGAGCAGCGTCCGAGGGTCGATCGGATCCAGCACGTCGTCGAGAGCCGCCAGCAACGGATCCAGCGGATCAGTGGTCCGAGCGGGCGCGAGGATGCGATCGGCTTCTGCGTTCCGACCGAGGGCCCGCAGGGCCGACACGTGAGCTGCGATCGCCTGACTGCTCGATGCATCCGACCGTGTCGCCTGGATGGCGAACTCCAGCGCGCGCCGGGTATCGCCGGCACGCATCGCCAAGCGGGCGCGTCCGAGCAGCGCCGGCAAAGTCAGCGCGCCATCCCAGACGGCTTTGCCGAATGCGTCTGCGGCCTCATCGAGGCGCCCGAGCCGTTCGAGGACGAGGGCGCGAAGCAGCGTGAGGTCTCCGTGCTCGGGGTTGAGGTTGCGTCGAGTCTCGCGGGCAAGTGCCACCTCTAGGTGCTCAAGCGCCTGGGCGAACTCACCGCGAGCGAAGGTGAGGCGGGCGATTCCCTCGTGCGCTCGGGCATCACCCGGATCGCGACGAACAGCCTCGGCGAAGTACGGCTCTGCGGCGCGGCTCGGATGCCGATACTGCACCAGGTGGCGCCCCGTGACGACGAGTTCGTCGTTCGATTCGATTCCGCTCGGGTCGTTCGGCTCTTCCGCAACCCAGGGCTCCACGACCGGGGTGAGGTGTGCGCTCCAGCGCACGAGCTCTCGCCCGCCGTCAGCAGGTGAACACACGACAAGCTCGAGGTCATCTCGGGTGGCCGGAGTGCTCAGTTCCACCTGCGCGGTGAACGGTGTGCCGGGGGCACAGGGCACGGACCAGTGTCCGAGCGTTGACTCGCCACGACGAAGAGTGATGTGCAGTTGATCGTGTTCCCCGGTCGTTGCCACACCGAGTCGCACCGCAGAACCGTCGATTTCGAGTCCGACGGCTGCGTCGAGCGTGGCCTGCACCGCAGGACCGATGTCCTGGATCGGATACCAGTACTGGCTGAACGTACGGGTCTCACCGGAGCGGAGCCAGGTGAAGTCCGGCTGATTGTCGGTGAAGACACCGGCCATGAGCTCAACGTAGGGACCGTCGCTGTCGGTCAGGTGGCGGTCCCAGGCATGGCCGACGGGGCCATCGCCCCATGTCCACATCTTCTTACCTGGCGCGATGGCTCGATCGGCCCAGTGCACGAACCCGGCCTGGGCATCGTGGTCGTAACCGCCGAAGAAATCATCGACGGTATCGGTGATCATGTAGGAGGTGGGCACCTGCACATTCCCGTAGAAATCGATGCGATCGGCTCCGGGATCAGATTCTGCCAGAGCCGGGTAGTCCACGCCGTAGTAGGGGCGGTCGGCGGCAGGGAACGCGGTGATGGCGCGGCGAGCGTGGTCGGCGACGTAACCGACATCGGTGGGGAAGAACGACTGGTAGCGATCATGCGAGCGGGCCGCGACGTTGGCCCACCACAGGAATGTCTGCGGGACGTCAGTGCGGTTCGTCAGTCGTGCTTCGAGTTCGATCAGAGTCGAATCTCCGCGCATGCCGATGCCATGACTGGCGCGCATGCGCTGCAACTGATCGAGGTCACTGTGCCAGACGGTCACCGAATTGTCGTCGTGCCGCTCGATGTGCGCTTCAACGGGCAGGTGCGTCGCCGGCCGGTGATGCTGAGGCCAGTTGAACTCGACTCCGCCAGAGACCCACGGGCCGGCGACGCCGACCAGCGCGGGCTTGATGACGTTGTTGCGGTAGAAGAAGTCGTAATCGCGCGTCTTGTCATAGCCGATGTGGATGCGTCCACCGAGCTCGGGGAGAAGGACAAGTCGCACCCACCGGTTCTCGAGGTGGATCGCACGCCAGGTCCGTGGGCGACTCTCGGACTCGATGCGGTCGGTGAAAGGCATCGGGTAGATCTTGCCGCTCGAGCCCTGGTAGACCCTGCGGTCGAGGAACGCCGGATAACGGTCAGGCTCGGCCGGGTCGTAGGTGTCGATCGTGATCGGCTCTTCCCAGCATGCGACGCCACCGGCCTCCAGGCGGGCACGTTCGGCCTCCGGCGGGGCAGGCAGCATGATCGGTTGGTGCAAGGTGTTCATATCCTCAAAAGTACTGCTGCTGTGCCCTCGGAAACATGGGCGATCGTGGTGCAGGCCTGGACGTTTCACTGATGTCTGCGATGATCAGTGCATGGAACGTCGAGATGGATTCGAACGGCAGCGGCTCTGTGTCGTGCCACGCCCTGCTATTGCTGAAGCCTTGGGCCAGCCCGTGACTCGACGACTCGTGGTGACCGATGCGGGATGGTTCCCCGATGCGGTGGGGCACCTGCGGATCAGGCCACAGGGAGCCGAAGAGGGGATCGTCCTTGTTTGCATCGATGGCAGTGGCTGGGTCGACCTCGGATCGGGCCGCCATCGCGTCGTACCCGGCACGGCGGTGCTCATCCCTCGTGACACCCCGCACTCCTACGGTGCGGACATTGAACGACCATGGACGATCTGGTGGTGTCACCTGCTCGGCAGTGATCTGACGGATTTGTGGACTGCGACCGGCGTGGATCGCAGCAAACCAGTGATCTCGCTGCGCGCGCTGGAGCGCGTGACAGCGCTGTTGGATGAGATCGTCTCATCGCTGGAGCGCGATCAGTCGCCGGCCCGCCTGATTGCGACGGCGGGGATCGCCTGGCGGTTGATGACGCAGTTCGTGGTCGATCGCCGGCTCCCCGAACAGGGCGAACCGTTGGAGCGTGCCATGCGATATCTCGAAGAACGAGCCGATGGAAATGTCCGGGTCTGGGAGCTGGCACGCCTCATCGGCATCTCGCCTTCGCATCTCGGCGCACTCTTTCGTGAAGCCACCGGTGGGGGAGTGCTGGCGTACCACAAGGGCCTCAAGATGGCGCGGGCGCGACGCTACCTCGATACGACCTCGTTGCACGTATCTGAGATCGCACGGCAGATCGGCTATGAAGATCCGTTCTATTTCTCGCGTCAGTTCAGCCGGATGCACGGAATGAGCCCGAGTGACTATCGCCTGCATCGCAAGGGATAATCACTCGGGCTCATTCAGCCGGGGCGTACTCAGCCCTTCGACGCACCTGCCGTGAGATCAGCCTTCCAGAACCGCTGCAGCGAGACCATCAGCACGACCAACAGGATCACCGAGACAGCCGATCCCGTGACCACCAAAGAGGTGAACGCCGGATCACGCTGGATCTGCGAGTTCCACAGGGTTAGCCCGAGTGTGATCGGGAAGCGCTTCGTGTCGCTGAGCATGACCAACGGAAGCAGATAGTTGTTCCAGATCGTGACGAACTGGAACAGGAAAACCGTCACGATTGCCGGCGTCATCATGCGTGTGGCGATCGCGCCGAAGATGCGCAGGTCACCGGCTCCGTCGATGCGGGCAGCCTCGATCACTTCGTCGGGCACGGACCCGCTCGCGTGGATGCGGGCGAGGTAGACACCGAAGGGACTCACCATGCTGGGAAGCAGGACGCTCCAGTACGACCCGGTGAGCTGCACGGAATTCAAAAGGAAGTACAGGGGCAAGGCGATCACCGTCGCCGGTACCAGCACTCCGCCGAGAATCGTCCAGAACAGTGCCTCTTTGCCGCGGAACTCGTACTTGGCGAAGGCATAACCGGCAGCCGTCGCGATGACGGTGGCGACAAGGGCACCTCCGCCCGAGTAGAGGACGCTGTTGATGATCCAGACCGAGAAGGCACCGTTGTCCTGTGTGAACAGGTTGACGAGGTTCTGCCACGCCTGCGGTGCATCAGAGAACCACAACCCGAAGCTCGAGTAGAGCTGGCTCGGGGACTTCGTTGCGGCAATCAGCACCCAGACGATGGGCAGCAGGAAATAGATCGCGGCCACGACGAGCGCGGCGTTCACGAAGATGGCGCCGGCCATGCCACCAGGGCGGGGCATCGAGCGGCGGCGGGAGTATGCGTCGGTGGTCACCATGCGCGGTTCCCCTTTCGGTTCACGACACGGATGAAGATGGCTGAGAAGGCGAAGGCGAGCAACGCCACGATCACTGCCATCGCCGCGGCGAGGTTCGGGTTCCCCTGCGAGAACGCTTGGTTGTATGCGGCAAGGTTCGGGGCGAAGTCGGAGCTGATCGCTGTGGTCAGCGGGCGGAGCACGAGAGGTTCCACGAACAGCTGCAGGGTTCCGATGATGGTGAAGAGAGTGATGAGTACAACCGAGGGGCGAATGAGCGGCAGCTTGATGTGCCAGATCATGTGCCACTCGCTCGCACCGTCGAGGCGCGCGGCCTCGTAGAGCTCGGACGGGATCGCATCAAGCGCGGCGATCAGGATGAGCATGTTGTATCCCGCGAACGCCCACAGGGCGATGTTCGCGATGGCGAAGAGAACGGCGTCGCTCGACAGCGGGCTCAGATCAATCCCGAACTTCGACAGCAGTTGCAGCACCGGGCTGGTCGCCGGCATGTAGAGAAAACCCCAGAGCAGGGCAGCGATGACTCCGGGTACTCCGTACGGCATGAAGTAGGTGACTCGGAAGACCCGCGGAAAACGTGCGGCACCGGCGCCGAGTAGCAGCGCGAGAGCAAGTGCCGTCACGACCATGAGCGGCACTTCGATCGCGGCGAACGCGACGAGCCGGCCCAGGCTTGCCACGAACGACGGGGTCGATAGCGCGCTGAGGTAGTTATCGAGGAAGACGAACTCACGTGTGGGGGCAGTCAGCCCCAGACCGCTCGACTTCTGCGTGAACAGGCTGTCGATGATCGCGTAGACGATCGGGGCGATGAAGAACGCCGCGAACATGATCATGAACGGCAGCAGCAGAAGCCAGAGCGCCGCGGGCGGGCGCTTGCTGCGTCCTGGTCGGGTGATGGGGGCGGCTGTGGCCGACACGTTTACTCCTCGGTGATGCTGAGCGGATGCCTGGTAGCTTCCGCGGATCGGATCGGGGTGGGCCCGAGGTCAGGCCCACCCCGGATGTCGTCACTCGGCGACGGAGATGCCCTTGTCCTTCATCGCAGCGACGAAGTCCTTCTGGGTCTGCACGAAGGCCTCCGAAAGCGGTGTGCCCTGCTCAACGCTGGATTTGACGTTGTCCGTCAGGTTCGCGAACAGCGTCTGCGACAGCGGCGGCCAGACCCAGCTGGAATCCACAGCGGCGTCCGAGACCGCGAAGACGTCCCAGATGTTCTGTCCGCCGTAGAACGCGAACACCTCCGGGTCATCCTGCAGGCTGTCAACAGCGGCCAGATCAGTGATCGCGGGCCAACCGGCACCGATGCTGGTCAGCGTGCTCACGCTGCCGGGATCGCTGTTCAGCCAGAGCGCGAACTCAGCGGCCTCCTCAGGGTGCTTCGAACCCTTCAGTACGATGTTCGCCGAGCCGCCAGCCCAGGTCGCCGAGACGTTCTCGCCGGCGTTCCACTGCGGAACAGCGGAGACTGCCCACGAGCCAGCAGTGTCGGGCGCCGTTCCGCGAACGATCGCATCGGCCCAGGAACCAGAGATCCACGTGAGGATGTTGCCATTCTGGATGTCTGCGTTCCATTCGCTGGACATGTCAGCTTCGAGCTTGACGAGATCCTCGTCGATGAGCTTCTGCCAGTATTCGGCGACCTTCAGCGTGGCCTCATCGTCGATCGCGACGCCCCATGCGTCTTCTTCGGCCGTGAACCAGGAGCCGCCGGCCTGCTGCGAAAGCCCGATCAGCCACGGTGCCTGGTTGAACGCGAACGCCGCGATGTAGCGATTCGGGTCGGATGCCCGGATCACCTTGGCTGCTTCGTAGTACTCGTCCCAGGTGGTGGGTGCTTCCAGGCCGAGCTCCGTGAAGATGTCCTCGCGGTAGAACTGGCCGAGCGGACCCGACGCCTGCGGGATCGAGTAGACGCGGTCGTCGAAGACTCCGGTCTGCCACTGCCAGTCGGTGAAGAGATCAGCCGAGTCGCTGACGTAGTCCGTGATGTCTTCGACGGCGCCGTTCACCAGGAACTCGGGGATCGCGTCGTATCCGACCTGGGCGACGTCAGCGGGGTTGCCCGCCTGCACGGCCGAGAACATCTTCGCGTAGCCGCCGTCGGGGCCCGCCGTGATGGTTTCGAGGGTGACGTGGATGTCCTCGTGTGCTTCGTTGAACGCGTCGACGGCACGGTCGACGTTCGGTACCCACGACTGGAAGGTGAGTTCGACGGGGCCATCGGCCGGGGCGCTTTCGGCGCCTCCACCGCAGGAGGTGAGAGTGAGCGCGGCGGCGAGAGTGCCGGCCGCGATGGCCGATACGCGGATGCCGCGACTGTGACGTTGCCACATAGTAGATGCTCCTTTGCAAGCAAGATATGAGTGTTGGTGCGGATGCGACGCTACGCCGGTGAGGCGCGCTTGATCCATAGGTGAACCAGGCGTTTAACCTGGACATTTCGACGGTGATTGCTGGGCGATCTCGTCTGAAACTAACCTCGTCGATAAAAACGATTCAACTGACACTATCGCTCCGGCTAGAAAAATTGTAACGTTTTACCTGTAACGTTCAAATCGAGCGTGATCGCAGGATGAGGAGGCAACGTGGCAGAGATCGGCATTCGTGACGTTGCCGCCCGCGCGGGCGTTTCCACCACCACGGTCTCCAACGTTCTCAATCGACCGGAGACCGTTTCGCGTGCAGCGACTGCGAAAGTCGAAGCCGCCATCATCGAGCTCGGCTACGTGCCGAACGTTGCTGCCCGTCAGCTGCGAGCAGGACGATCCAGTGTCATCGGTATGGCCGTTGTCAACATCACGAACCCGTTCTTCTCAGAGGTCGTGCTCGGCGCGGAGGAGACCGCAGAGACATCGGGGTACTCGGTGTTCGTCGGCAACAGCTACGACTCGCGTGCCCGCGAAATCCGCTACCTCGACCTGTTCGAGCGACAGCGACTTGACGGTGTGCTGCTTGCTCCGCTGAGCGGCCAACTCGATGCGCTCGAGCGTTTCGTGAAGCGCAACGTTCCGGTGGTCCTCGTCGACCGGGTCGACCCCACTGGGCGCCTGGCATCCGTCTCTGTCGACGATGTGCTCGGCGGTCGGCTGGCGACAGCTCACCTCATTGCTGGGGGCGCGCGCCGCCTGATGTACGTCGGTGGCCCCTCCGAGATGGACCAGATGCGTGAGCGGCTCGAAGGATGCCAGATCGAGGCGGAGCGAGCAGGCCTTGGACTGACCGTCGTTGATGACGGGCGATTGAGCATCCGCCTGGGACGCGAGATCGGACGCCGCTTGGCCGCAATGCCGCGCAGCGAACGCCCGGACGGAATCTTCGGCGGTAACGACGAGGTCGCCCTCGGGATCATGCACAGCCTGCTTGAAGCCGGCATCGATGTGCCGGGTGAGGTGTCGATCGTCGGCTACGACGACATCGAGTTCGCTTCGGCGTCGGCGGTCGCGCTGACCTCGATCCGTCAGCCGAGTCGCGAGATCGGCCAGCAGGCGGCCGAACTGATGCTTGCCGGTCTCGGCGGGGAAGATCTAAGCGCTCGCTCGATTCGGTTCAAGCCCGAACTGATCATCCGCAAGTCGAGCAGGCCGATCGACTGAATCCGGATCACGCTCGTGGCCGTCGTATCCGTGCGTCTGTCGCGCGTCGAAACGACCACCGGTCGACGTTCAACTGAGAAGGTCGACGTTCAACTGAGAAGAGGGAATCTGCAATGGAGTACACACGTCTAGGTAGCTCTGGTGCCCGAGTCAGTCGTATCGCGCTCGGCACGATGAATTTCGGGCCGGTCATCGACGACGCCGAATCGTTCCGTATCCTCGACGCGGCGGTCGAGCGGGGGATCAACCTGATCGACACGGCGGATGTCTATGGTGGCGCGCCGTGGGGTGACAAGCCTGGACAGACTGAGGAGCTCCTCGGTCGATGGATCAGCGCCCGAGGCAATCGCGATGACCTCGTGGTGGCGACGAAGGTGCAGGGCGCGATGGGCCCTGGCATTAACGACTCCGGTCTGAGTTCACTGCACATCCGCCGGGCCGTAGAGGATTCGCTTCGTCGACTCTCCATCGAGCACATCGACCTGTACCAGATGCACCACATCGACCGGAATGTGCCCGTTGACGAGGTGCTGGATGCCTTTACGCGTCTTGTCGACCAGGGCAAGATCGGATACCTCGGCTCGTCCAACTTCGCGGGATGGAACATCGCGCAGTACCAGGAGATCGCCGGAATGCGCGCAGCCTCGCGTGCGAAGCCGGTCACCGAGCAGTCGATTTACAACCTCACGCAGCGCACCGTTGAACTCGAGGTCGTGCCGGCTGCAACCGCCTACGGCGTCGGGCTGCTTACCTGGTCGCCGCTGGCGAGCGGCATGCTCGGTGGAGTGCTGCGCAAGACCGACCGTTCGCGCAGCAGCGTCGACGCCTTGGGCGGGCGACGTGCGCAGGTCGAGGAATACGAGCGCTATGCCGATGAGCTGGGCGTAGCCCCGGCAGAGCTCGCCATCGCCTGGCTGCTGCATCAGCCGGTTGTCACCGCGCCGATTGTCGGACCGCGCCGGCTCGAGCAGCTCGAGAGCGCGGTACGCGCACTGGATATCACCCTCGGTGCGAAAGAGCTCGCTGAATTGGATCGCATCTGGCCCGGCCCCGGCGGCCCCGCTCCAGAGGCCTACGCCTGGTAGGTCAATGGCTGACCAGACACCGTTCCCCACAGTGAAGACGAGAGGACGTCACATGCATTACGGCGCCGACTACAACCCCGAACAGTGGCCCGAAGAGATCTGGCCGGATGACATCGCGCGCATGCGCGAAGCGAATGTCACCCTCGTGAACCTCGGCATTTTCGCCTGGGCTCGCATTCAGCCGCGTGAGGGTGTGTTCGACTTCGCCTGGCTCGACCGAATCATCGAGATGCTCCATGAGGCGGGCATCGCCGTCGACCTTGCGACCGCGACGGCGTCACCGCCGCCGTGGGTGAGCGCGGTGTACCCCGAGGTTCTGCCCTGTGACGAGAACGGCAGCACGTACTGGCCAGGCTCGCGTCAGGCCTACGCACCCAGCTCGCCGGTGTATCGCCGTCTGGCAGGTGAGCTCGTCACGGCGCTTGCCGCTCGCTATGCAGACCACCCAGCCGTCGTGATGTGGCATATCAACAACGAGTACGGCTGTCATCTGACCGTCGATTACTCCGACGCCGCACGCGACGCCTTTCGTCGCTGGCTGATCGAACGCTACGAGGACGTCGACTCGTTGAAC
The DNA here is from genome assembly GCF_051842855.1 of Microbacterium sp. A94. Taxonomy (NCBI): domain Bacteria; kingdom Bacillati; phylum Actinomycetota; class Actinomycetes; order Micrococcales; family Microbacteriaceae; genus Microbacterium; species Microbacterium sp. A94. The sequence goes on from NZ_JBPXMU010000003.1 coordinate 316,736, forward strand.
GCGGCCTGGGGCACCAACTTCTGGTCGCAGCGCTACCAGTCCTTCGAGGAGATCTTCCCACCGCGCAAGGCTCCCTACAGTCACAACCCTGGTCAGCTGCTGGACTTCCAGCGCTTCACCAGCGACATGATGCTCGAGTGCTATCTCATGGAGCGTGAGATCATCCGAGCGGCCGGTGCGACCCAGCCGATCACGACGAACTTCATGGGAACGTTCAAACCCGCGGACTACGTGAAGTGGGCGCAGTATGTGGACGTCATCAGTGACGATTGCTACCCAGACCCCAACGAGCCAGACTCCTTCCGCGATGCCGCGCTCACTCGGGATCTGATGCGATCGCTCAAACCGGGCGTTCCTTGGATCCTCATGGAACAGGCGACAAACGCCGTGAACTGGCGTCCGGCGAATGCGCCGAAGGCGCCGGGACAGATGGCCGCGCTCAGTGCACAGGCGATCGGACGAGGCGCTGACAGCATCATGTTCTTCCAGTGGCGTCAGTCTCAGGCCGGAGCCGAGAAATTCCACTCGGCGATGCTGCCTCATGCCGGAACCGGCACCCGGACCTGGCGTGAGGTCACATCGTTCGGGAAAGCTCTCGCCGATCTCCCCGAACTGCCGTCATCGCCCGCGGGAGATGCTCGCGTAGCGCTGGTTCTGGACTGGGATAACTGGTGGGCGGTGGAGGCATCTGATCACCCGCAGAACAGACTGGATTACCTGGCCGTGGTGCAGCGCTGGTACCGAGCACTGCACCGGCGACACGTGCAGGTGGACATCGTTCCCCCAGAGCGCGTCGATGATCGCTACCGGCTCGTGATCGCTCCGGCGCTGTATCTGCTGCGTGAATCCGGTGCTCAGGCACTCACCGATTTCGTCGAGTCCGGCGGACACCTGATCGCCGGACCGTTCACCGATGTTGTGGACGAATGCGACCGATTCCGAGACGGCGGCTACCTCACTCAACTCGGGGGGATTCTCGGAGTCACTCTCGAGGATTTCGGTGCGCTGGTCACGCCAGTCGATTCGGCGGCAGGAACACCTGGTGAGCACACCGCACTCGTTTCAGGAGTGTGGGGCGAGGCCGCTGGGACGCTCTTCGCAGAGGAGATCGCAGCGACGGATGCTGAGGTCGAAGCTGCGTTCACGAGCGGACGCCTCGCCGGGCGTCCTGCCCTCACCGTACGTCGTTCAGGTGCTGGAAGCGCTCGCTATCTCGCGACGATCCTCGATGAGGCCGGGACACAGCAGATCGTCGAGCATCTGATCGCGGAGGCCGGGGTCGAGCCCGTTATCGACGGTTTGCCAGAGCACGTAGAAGCGATGCGTCGCGGCGATATCGTCACGCTGGTGAATCATGGCGGTCCCGAGACCGAGGTATCCGTGCGCGGCGAATCTGTCAGCGGCGAACCGATCAGCGACGGACGAGTCCGACTCGCGGCTTGGGAATGGACGATGATCCGCACGGCGCAGTAGCAACGGACCTCAGCGCCGAGCACGATTGCCCGGTGGAATTGACGGACTGCATCATCATCTCGTCAATCCACCGGGCGTCGGTGTCAACCCCCGCGCCGGAATACTCGCAGTGGGCAAGACTGTGGCACCTTCGAAAACAGAGGAGCCGCCATGCCAGAGCCCCGCAAGCAGCCGGCCCGATTGCGCCGCGCCATCACCGGACCGATGCTCTTCGCCTTCATTCTCGGTGACGTCCTCGGAGCTGGGATCTATGCGCTGATGGGAGTGCTTGCCGGCCAGGCTGGGGGGATGCTGTGGGCGCCGTTGCTGCTCGCGCTCCTGTTGGCGCTGCTGACGGCGGGCTCCTACGCCGAGCTCGTCACGAAGTACCCGCGCGCTGGCGGGGCGGCGGTTTTCGCGGAGCGCGCGTTCCGCAGACCGATCGTGTCGTTCCTGATCGGATTCAGCATGATGGCGGCCGGCGTGGTGAGCGCTGCCGGCCTCGCCATCGCTTTTGCCGGCGACTATCTGCAGACCTTCTTCGCCGTCCCCTCTATTCCCGCGGCGATGGTCTTCCTCTTCATCGTCGGAGCCCTCAACGCTCGCGGCATCCGAGAATCGATGGGGGCGAACCTGGTGATGACGGCGATCGAGGTCACCGGTCTCGTGATCGTGGTGGTCGTGGTGGGCCTGTTCGTCGCGGGCGGTGGAGGCGACCTGTCCCGCGCGATGCAGGCTCCAGCGGATACCGGTGTCGCCGTGGCAGTGCTGGGAGGCGCGATCATCGCCTACTACTCGTTCGTCGGATTCGAGACGTCCGCGAACGTGATCGAGGAGGTCAGACAGCCGAGCAAGAACTATCCGCGTGCGCTGTTCGCCGCTCTCATCACCGCCGGTGCGGTCTATCTGCTTGTCGGGATCGCCAGTGCCGCAGCACTTTCGCCCGCGGAACTCGAACAGTCCAGCGGGCCTCTTCTGTCCGTCGTCGAGGCGACGGGCCTGGGCGTGCCGTCCTGGCTGTTCAGCGCGATCGCGCTCATCGCCGTCGCCAACGGCGCACTGCTGACGATGATCATGGCAAGCCGGCTCGCCTACGGCATGGCAGAGCAGAAGCTCCTGCCAGATGTGCTGGGCAGGGTGCTGCCTCGCCGGAAGACCCCGTGGGCGGCGATCGTGGCGACGACCGCGGTTGCAATGCTGCTGACGCTGATCGGCGACCTGGCCACGCTGGCCGAGACAGTGGTGCTCCTGCTGCTCTTCGTCTTCCTCAGCGCGAACATCTCGGTATTGGTGCTGCGCCGCGACCGGGTGGAGCACGATCACTTCCGGGTGTGGACTTTCATCCCCGTGCTCGGTATCGCATCGTGCGTGCTGCTGCTCACCCAGCAACGCGCAGTCGTGTGGCTCTTCGGGGCTGCTCTGCTCACGGTCGGTGTGGTGCTCTACGTAGTGGCGCGATGGTCGCGGCATCGCAGCATGCCACGCGGGAGTGGTCGCGTCTGAGTGACGCCAGGGGTAGTGTCTGCGTCATGGCGACCGCATCGACGCAGACACAAAAACGCGAGGCTTTCGGATCGCGCAACGTATTCATCCTTTCCGCTATCGGCTCAGCGGTCGGACTGGGCAACATCTGGCGCTTCCCGTACGTTGCCTACGAGGGTGGCGGCGGCGCATTCCTCATCCCTTATCTTTGCGCGCTATTGACTGCCGGCATCCCGCTGCTCTTCTTCGATTACGCGATCGGACATCGGTTCCGCGGGTCGGCACCCCTGGCATTTCGTCGCATGCATCGTGCGGCGGAACCGCTGGGCTGGTGGCAGGTGCTGATCTGCGTCGTGATCTCGGTCTACTACGCCGTCATCGTCGCGTGGGCTGCGATGTACACCTGGTTCTCGGTGGAACTGACCTGGGGTCCTGGCAACGAGAACGACTTCTTCTTCACTGACTTCCTGCAGATGGGCGACGTCTCTGCAACCGGCGTCTCGACGGAATTCGTTCCGCAGGTCGGTATCCCGCTGGTCATGGTCTGGCTCGTCGTGATCGTGATCATGGCACTGGGTGTCAAGCGCGGTATCGGCGCGGCGAACATGGTGCTGATGCCGCTGCTGACGGTGATGTTCGCGGTGCTCGTGGTGCAGTCGCTGTTCCTTCCCGGGGCGATGGACGGTCTCAATGCCTTCTTCACACCGAACTGGGAAGCCCTGGCTGACCCGGGCGTGTGGGCGTCGGCGTACGGACACATCTTCTTCTCCCTGTCGGTCGCGTTCGGCATCATGGTGACCTACTCGTCGTATCTGAAGCGCAAAACCGACCTCACGGGATCCGGTCTGGTGGTGGCGTTCGCCAACTCGGGCTTCGAGATCCTCGCCGGCATCGGTGTGTTCGCGGCTCTCGGATTCATGGCACAGGCGCAGGCGACAGACGTCGCGGGTGTCGCGACCTCAGGTATCGGGCTGGCGTTCATCGCGTTCCCCACGATCGTGTCGCAAGCCACCGGCGGCTCCATCATCGGTGTGCTGTTCTTCGGCGCATTGGTCTTCGCCGGCGTCACGTCGATGATCTCGATCCTCGAAGTGATCGTCGCGGCCTTGCAAGACAAACTCGGCTGGGGGCGCGTGCGCACGACGCTGACGGTGTCGATCCCGCTCGCCATCATCTCGATGGCGCTGTTCTCGACGACGACCGCCCTCGCGGTGCTCGACACAACGGATGCCTTCATCAACGCCTTCGGCATCATGGCAGTCGCCCTGGTGGCCGTCATCGTCGTGGCCTGGCTGCTCTATAAATTGCCCGCGCTTCAAGAGCATCTCAACCGACGCTCGAGTTTCGGTGTCGGTCTCATCTGGAAGCTGCTCGTGGGGCTGCTCAGCCCCATCGTTCTGGGCTATCTCTTCGTCAGCGAGCTCATCACGAAGATCTCGTCTCCGTATGAGGGCTATCCGACCTGGTTCCTGGCCGTGTTCGGCTGGGGAATGGTGATCGCCCTCGTCATCCTCGCCGTTTTGCTGTCACTGCTGCCGTGGAGCAGGCGTTCGCATGCGAAGGACGACCCGGATTATGACGAGTTCCTCGCCGAGGAGCATTACGACCCCGATCCGGAAACCGACACGATCAGGATGCCGTCGCCGGTGGCAACATCGAACGAGAAGGGAGCGGGCGCATGACTCCGACCGCGATCATCTTCATGGTCATCGCCATGGTTACCGTGTGGGGCGGGTTGGTCGCGGCGATCATCAACCTCGCCCGCCACCCGGAATCAGCAGACTCCGAGCCCGAGGCGCCTCCGGTCGAGCTCTGAGCTCAGCTTTCGCGCGCGGGGAGGAGGCCCCGGTCGGCTTCATCCGGGATCTCATCGCAGGCGATGACGACGACATCCTGGACTTTCCAGTCCATATCGGCGACGCCCCGCGAGAGCCGGTCGATCTGCGCGAGTGTGATCCGCTTCCTGTGCGGAACGACGAACGCTTCGATGTGGAAAACCTGACCCTGGTCGCGCATGCGCACGCCGGCATCTTTCACATCCGGCTGAGCGCGCAGATATCTGACGATCTCGGCCGCGAGGGGATGGGGCTGCTTGTCGTCGTAGGTTCGAGCTCGTTCATCCATGAGATCCACGACCGCCCCCTTGGTGTTTCGGATGCCGTCCCAAATGATGCTCAGTGAGATGAACAGCGCCGCGGCGCCGTCGAGCCACCACAGGCCCGCGCCGACACCCAGTACACTGACGATCGATGCGGCGTTGGTCTGCCAATCTGCCTTGGCCATGTCGGCATCGGCATAGAGGATCTTGTTATGCAGAACGGGGGCGAGTTTCGCCTTCGCGCGACCGTATATGAATGGTCCGCTCACGATGATCGCCATGACTGCGACCATGAGCCAGCCGAGCCAGATGGTGTGGCCGAACAGGTTGACGGTGCCGATGGTGGGGTGCTCCACGGCAACCAGCCCGGACGCCGCCTCGAATGCCAGATTGAGTCCCACGCCGAGGAGTGCGACTCCGGCGACGAGATGGCCGATACCCATTGATCGATGAAAACCGTAGGGATGGCGCACCGTCGGTCGCCGCCGCACGAAGATCAGCGCGATGAGGAATGAAACCTGCGGAATGAGGGAGAGCATGTCCTCGATCCACGCGGTCTTCATCGCCTGGGAGTTCCCGACGACGAACGCGACGAGAGCGATCGTGCATGCGGTGTAAATGATGGTGAAGTACTCCCACCACACGGCCTTCTTCAACGCCTTCTGCTGTTCGAGCGGAAGATCCGTGCGCCCGAACTGGTGCCGAGCACTCATGACCCGACTTCCGTGTCTAAAAAGCCTTCCAACTCGGTGAGAAAGGCGTTTTCGCCGAGAGGGACGAACATGACGATCGAGCGGCCATCTGCCCCGTCGATGCCGGGGTAGCCGCGGGTGACCCCGACACGATCTGACCACGGCGTCTTATCCGTGAGGCCTCCGACGATCAGATCCAACTCACCCTTCTCCATCATCACGACCAGCGTCTCTTCGCTGCTGGCGGTGAACTGCACGTCAGCGTCCAAGGAATCTGCGAACGCATCGACGAGATCGATGAGCGGTCCGGACGGCTTGGCAGACGACGTCTGCACAAGGCCATCGTCCTGCGAGACTCCCACCCGAAGGGTTCCATCGGTGACGGCGTCCAAAGTGCCGGCGGGATCTGTCGGCACCGACACCCCACAACCCGTCAGGCAGCAGGTCAGGACAAGGGCGAGAACCGTGATCGCACGATGAGGTCTGTTCAGCTGATTCGACATATTCACTCCGATTCCACGCTGCTTCGCATCGAGCTTCGCGGAAGAACGCCGGGAGGGGAGCACCCTTGACAACCACCCCCGACAACGCGCAAGGGGCTACCGCTCTCTTCGTTCGAGGCGCACACTGGTGTCGTCACCTTCAGTGAGGAGCCGCAATGTCGTACAAGGTCGGATATTTCGTCGGAAGCCTGTCGTCCACATCCATCAACCGGGTGCTGTCAAAAGCGCTGATCAACGTCGCCCCGAAAGACCTCGAGTTCACGGAGATCCCGATCGGGGGCCTGTCGCTCTACAGCCCCGATTACGATTCTGCCTACCCCGAGAACGCCCGGGCGCTCAAGGATGCCATCGCTGACAGCGACGCGATTCTGTTCGTCACACCGGAGTACAACCGGTCCATCCCCGGCGCGCTCAAGAACGCCATCGACTGGGCTTCGCGCCCGTGGGGTCAGAATTCCTTCGACCATATGCCCACCGCGGTCATCGGAGCATCCATCGGCGTCATCGGAACCGCCGTTGCGCAGCAGAGCCTGCGGGCCGTGCTCGCGTTCTGTAACGCCCGCCAGATGACGGCACCCGAGGCATACATCCACTACACGCCCGAGGTCTTCCACGACGATGGCAGCATCGCCAAAGCAGACACCGAAGAATTCCTCCGCAACTACATGATCGAGTTCCGGGATCACATCCGCCGAGTGCTGACGGTACTGCCCCGACAATGACGCGCAGCGTCATCCGGCGATATTCTCGCCGCAGGCGCGGGATGATGGGCGCATGGCAATAACGAATTGGGCGGGCAACGTCGTCTTCACCCCGACCGAGATTCTCCGTCCTTCCGACATCGCCGAGGCCCAGCTGCTGGTGAGCACGGCCGAGCGCATTCGCGTGCTCGGCACCGGACACTCGTTCAACGACATCGCCGATGGCCCCACTCTCATTTCGCTCGGCGGCATCGATCTGCCGTTCGAGCTCGACGAACGCGCACGCACCGTCACCGTCCCGGGGTCGGCGCCGTACGGGGCGGTCGCCGCGTTCCTGCAGGAGCACGGCTGGGCGCTGCACAACCTCGGATCGCTGCCGCACATCTCCGTCGCAGGCGCGACAGCGACAGCGACCCACGGTTCTGGCGACGGCAACGGCGTACTCTCAACCGCCGTGCGGGGCATCGAACGCATCGGCGCTGATGGCGAATTGAGCTGGGTGCGCGCGGGAGAACCCGACTTTGAAGGAAGCGTTGTCGCTCTCGGTGCGCTGGGAGTGATCACCCGGATCACCCTCGCGATCGAACCCACTTTCGAGATCACCCAGCAGGTGTATACCGGCCTTCGGTGGGACACGTTCCTTGAAGAGTTCGATGCGATCATGAGCGCGGCGTATAGCGTGAGCGTGCTGGGGGAGTGGAGCAGCCCGGCGCTGTCGACGCTGTGGTTCAAGTATCGAGACGGCCGTGGGGATGCTCCCGCGGAACTGTTCGGCGGCGATCGCGTGACCGCTGAGGTGCACGCGATCATTCCGGGCGCTGCCCCCGATGACAACATGACGCCGCTGGGTGCCAGTGGTGCGTGGTCGAGCAGACTGGCGCACTTCCGCTTCGACCGCGACCCGAGTGCGGGTGGCGATGAGCTGCAATCAGAGTTCTTCGTGCCACGGGAGTGGGCAGTCCCGGCGCTGCGCGCGATCCGACGGCTCGGTGACCGCATCGATCCGCTCCTGCACGTGAGCGAATTTCGCACCTTCGCCGGTGACGACCTTTGGCTCAGCGGCGGCGAAGGCGGAGCGCGTCTTGCCATCCACTTCACCTGGCGTCAGCGTCCGGCAGAAGTGGCAGCGCTGCTGCCGGAGATCGAAGCCGCGCTGGAACCGTTCTCACCGCGTGCGCATTGGGGCAAGGTCTACAGCCGTGACTTCGACCAGGCCGGTGCCTTCGACCGGCTCGGTGATTTCGCGAACCTGGCGTCACGCTTCGACCCGCAGGGCAAGTTCACGAACGCCTACCTCGGTCGCGTTCTCAGTGGTTTCGCAGCGCGCTAATCAGCTCTGCCTTGCGCTTGTCCGAGTAGCCGGTGAGCCCGAGCTCCTTGGCCCGGACCTTCAACTCGTCCACGGTCCAGTCCTCGTAGCTTCCTGCTTCACCACCGCGCCGACCGACCTCTGATCGGCCGCGTTTCGTGCCACCGGTGGCATTCGAGATACGTGCCGCCTTCTCTTTGGAGGCACCGTCCTCGCGCAGCTCCTCGTAGAGCTCGGGATCTTTCAAACGTGAGTTCGCGTCGCGTGGCATGCGGTCCTCCTAGCGTGAGATGCTCTCGACAGTGATGCCGGTGGTCTCCGGTGCCAACGAGCGAGCGATGTCGGCTTGGCTGATGATGCCTACCAGCATGTGATCGTCGATGACAGGAAGACGGCGGATCTGATGATTCTGCATCTTCTCCAGCGCGACACGGATGTCATCTGATGCCTCTACGGTCACCGGCTTTCCTTTAGCCAGTGCCCGCGACGGTGTCGTCTCGGGGTCCAGCCCCTCGGCAACTGCACGAACGACGATGTCACGATCGGTGAGCATGCCCTTGAGCTTTCGATCCTCTCCGCAGATCGGCAAAGCCCCAACATCCAGTTCTGACATGAGCGCCGCGGCGATGCTCAACGAATCGTTCTCGCCGATGCAACGGGGAGCAGCCGTCATGATCTCGTTGGTGAGTGTCATTTTCCTTTTCTCCTGTTATCTCGCTGTGCGCGTCACGCTAGAACTCGAGCGCGATCTGGCCAAGGGGGCTTGACAGCCGCTCAGCCATCCTTCACCTCGAGGTCCGCGTCGGGCTCATTGTGCTGATCCTGCGGGTAGTCAGGGCGGGCGGGTTGCGCTGGCTGGTCCGAGAGCTCGCCGCCTTCGCGCCCACCGTACGGTCGGCCGTGGTCAGCGAACTCGTCTCGCGTGAATACCAGGGTCCATCTGCCGGCGGTGAATCGAGCACCCGTCCGCAGGATCTCCGTTCGACCGCCGCGCCCGCTCTCGTCAGCCTGCGGACTGGCATTCATCTCGCCGGTACCGTGCAGGGTGAGCACGTACTCGTCACGGTCGTCGTGTGTGATCGTCGCATGCACCGGGTCGGTGTCCGCCAGGAGCAGTTCGTTGCCGGCGGCCGAGCCGATGTGCACGGTGTCGGTGGTGAGGTGATGCACGAAGCGCTCGTGCTCATGAGAGACGAGCAGCTTCGGATTCCCCGCCCCCCACTCGGCGTGGGTTGTCGTGGGTTGATATCTCTCATTCATGACTGTCGCCTCCGACCATGTTGCGTGCCTGCAACGTTAGAGGGGCCAGTCGTCAGCGCAGAGGGGCTTGACCGCGCGCAGAAGATATGGGCTGATTCATTCCGGGGTGCTGATCACGTCTTCGGGCACCAGGGTGATCCCGCCGCTGGAGCTTGCGGAGTTCGCCATCGCGGTGATCCAGTCCGATCGCAGCTGCGGCGGTTCAACATCATCGAAGACGAAGCGGAGCGGGATTGACGGGTGCAACCAGATCGTCGAACGTCCGGGCTTGGCGTTGTCCGGATGCCGCCAGGAGAGTGTGAAACTCTCATTACGTCGCAACTTTGTGGCAATCACGACTTTCAGGTGTGCGAGCGCCCGATCATCGATCGAGATCGGCTCGGCGGCACCGCCGTAGTACATCATTCCCATCACACTAGGATAACGATTGGGGGCAATTTTCGACACTGCCTAAATGGCAAGCGCAGCAAGATACGGAGGCGACGCGCATGGGTAAGTTCATCTACGAGGGTGGCGTCAAAGTCGAGATCGAGGACCGCGCACTGCTGCATGTGCAGCTCGTGATCAGCGCGAAGCTGCGTCGCGGAGAGCCCTTCTCATTCAGCTGGCGGGAAGACGCCAGCGTCGGTGGTGGGCGCACGACCGTCTGGGTGCACTCGGGCAGTTCCATCGTCTACAAGTACTACGGTGGCCGTCAGCCTTCGATCAACCGCGCCTGGGTCGATGCTTTGGCCTTCACAGCCAACGCGCCGACCGGCCTCTACATCGTTCCGGAACCGGCTGAGACCGGTGAGGCTCCGGGCACGGATGAGCTACCGACCGTGCCACCGATCAGCTGAACTTCTCCAATGTCGAGCGGGGTCTCGAGCACGGAGTCGATCCCGGTGATCGTCACCCACCCCTGCGCGAGATTGGCGGCATCGCTATCGTCGGCCGGGATGTTCGGGAGCTCTTCGACGGCTAGGCGTACGTAGCGCTCGTCGCTCTCGGTCACTGCCATCTGGACGATGCCGAACGGCGCCAGCGTGCTCTCTCTGATCCCGTGCGGATCGGGGCGGTTGGGAACGTTCACGTTCATCGTGGTGCCTCGCGCACGCGCGGTCAACGCTGGGACGAGACTGGTGGCCATGCGTGCGGCCGTTCGCCAGTGGAACGACTCCGGCTTCATACCGACATCGAGCGACACCGCCATCGCCCAGGCGTCGTTGAGCGCTCCAGTGAGGGCAGCGCCGACGGTGCCGGAGTGCAGGATCGCCCGGCCGACATTGGCACCGTGGTTCACCCCGGAAAGGACGATGTCCGGCGACGGGCCGAAGGCCCGGCGTGCAGCAATCATGGCGATCAACCCGGGGCCGCCGTGGACGGCGAAAGCGGGCACATCGGGAAGGGCATCCAGCGTCCGCCGTTCCACGGAGATCCGTCCCTCCGATTCGCTGGCCATGATCGACGCACTCGAGCCGCTCGACTGGGCTACGGGGGCGGCGACGACGACGTCGAAGCCGCTGTGCACAGCAGCTTCGGCGAGCGCCGTGAGCCCGGGGGCATCGATGCCGTCATCGTTGGTGATCAGTGCGCGCAGTGTCATGAGTCGCTCGTCTCTGCCAGCGCCGCCAGCCCATCCGGGCTGACGCGTCCGTGCGGGGCTTCGGCTTCGGCATCCGCCTGTTGGATCTCTCGCACCAGCACCTCTGAGCGAAGCTGCGCGATCATGTCGGCATTTCCGGTGCCCAGGCCGTGCCGGGTGACGTTCAACGCTCCCGCTGCGGTGCCGAGTGTGATCGCGTCGCGCAGGCTGTCGCCACGCGTGATCGCTGCGACGACCCCGGCGGTGAGGGAGTCGCCCGCTCCGCGCGTTTCGTGCTCCTCGAATCGGGGGAGGGAGACTTCGACCACGCCATCAGCATCCAGAAGCAGTGACGGGGCGGATGAGCGTGTGACGATGACGGCGCGTGCGCCTTGTTCCCGCAGTTGCTGCATTGCGGCGATCAACCGTGGCAGCGATGTTTCTCGCACCAGACCGTCGTCGCGGAGTTCCTCGTGGCTCACTTTGAGTATGTCGACACCGCCTGCTACGACCGACTGCAGCCGTTCCCCGGCGAGATCCGCGATCACGGTGCGGCCCTCACGGCGAAGGTCGATGGCCAGTCGACGGTAGATGTCAGCGGGCACAGTGTCATCTCCGGCCGGTCCGCTCAGGATCACAGCGCGAGAGTCGGCACAGCTACGCAGGGTCGCGCTGTACAGATCATCCAGTTCGTGTCGGCCGATCGGGTCGCCCTCCTCCTCAGCGATCACGGTGCGGTCGCCCTCACGACGGTCGTGCAGATAGGCGGAACCACGACCATCGCGTTCGACGGCGACGACACTAAGACCCTCATCCTCGAGCAGATGCTTCAGCGTCTGCCCGATCTCGCCACTCAGCACGCAGCACATCGTCACAGACACGTCGAGCCTGCGCAGCATCCGCGCTTGCCACACGCCCTGCCCGCCAGCATGCACATGAATCTCAGAGCCCCGCGGATGATCTTCGATCGTCACCGTCAGGGTCGGAGACGGAGCGAAAATTGTGACATCACTCATGCTCGACTCCCTTCGTTCACAGCCCCTGCAGTCTCTCAGCGCAGCTGGCGGATACGGCCCCCGTTGACAGATCGACACCGTGCCACTAGCTCTTTCGTATCGGGCCGCGCGCGTAAGACCGGGTCAATCGGGTGTCAACCCCCTAGATGAGAGCGGTGGGTAAGAAGAAGGTGTCGATATGGCCCCTCACGACGCAGATCCCCGCCACGCCCACCCCAATGATGGCTTCCCTGCACAGGAGCAGGACCAACCAGGTCAGACAGATCAGATGCGTCCCAAACCCGATCACGGTGAGACGACCTATGAGGGTCACGGGAGGCTCTCGGGTCGCCGTGCGCTGATCACCGGCGGCGACTCGGGCATCGGACGCGCGGTGGCCATCGCGTTCGCCCGCGAGGGCGCGGACGTCGCGATCGTGCACATGCCCGAGGAACAGGGTGATGCTGACGAGACGCTGCGATGGGTTCGTGAGGCGGGGCGAACTGGACTGAGCATCGCTGGCGACATCCGCGATGAGGATTTCGCCACGCGATGCGTCGCCGATGTGCGCAGTGCTTTCGGGGGCCTCGACACCCTGGTGCTGAACGCCGGATATCAGCACGATGTCGACGGTTTTGAGACACTCAGCACCGACGCGATGCGGCGGGTGTTCGACACGAACCTGGCTGGCATGATCTTCTCGGCACGCGCAGCGTTCGCAGAGCTCGAGCCCGGCTCCAGCATCACCGTCACCGCCTCGATTCAATCGTTCAATCCTTCCCCCGGCCTGATCGACTACGCCATGACCAAAGCCGCGCAGGTCGCGTTCGTCAAGGCGCTCGCCGAAGAAGCCGGTCCACGCGGGATCCGCGTGAATGCTGTCGCACCGGGCCCGATCTGGACCCCGTTGATTCCGGGAACCGGGTGGGATGCGGATAAAGTCCGCAACTTCGGTGCTGACACACCCCTCGGACGGGCCGGGCAACCAGCGGAACTGGCCGGGGCGTACGTCTACCTCGCCTCCGGTGAATCGTCGTACGTATCCGGCGCAGTCTTGCCGGTCACCGGAGGGAAAGCACTATGACTATGACAGCTCCAGAGCCTCCGAAACCTCTTCCCACTCGTGGGAAGAGCGTGACAGCGGTCGAGATCTCATCGCGCGCGGACCAGCCGCGGCGGATCCCGCACTTTCCGCCGGCCTGATCGCGGTCCCGGGCTCGGTCACCGCAGGCAAACGGGAAGTGCGGGAAGATGGAGCACATGAGCTCTTCCACCCCGCAGATGCAGCGCAACGCTCTGGCTCCCGGCTTGCTCGCGGCCATCGCACTCTTTGTTTCGCCGCTGTTCCCCGAGGGAACCGTCGCCACGGTCATCCTTTTCCTCGTCGCGATCCTCGCGGCGATCGTCGCCTGGTTCGCGCTGCGGGCGGGGCAGTGGTGGTGGACGATCGTGTTCGTCGCCATCGCCGTGGTGTGGAACCCGATCTACCCGTTCGGCTTCAGCGGCGTGTGGTGGACCGTCGCCACGATCGCGGCTGCCCTCGCGTTCATCACAGCGGGCGCGCTGGTCAAGAACGAGCGCACCGCGCCCTGAGGTGCGGGGCCGGCCACGTCACGCGACGAGGCCGAGCCGGTGCGCGAGGATGACGGCTTGAATGCGGTCCCGGACCGGAAGCTTCATCAGCACCCGTCCGACGTGCGTCTTCACCGTCGATTCGCTCAAGAACAGCCGCTGCGCGATCTCGACGTTCGTGAGCCCCTCGCCGATCGCGATGAACACATCGCGTTCACGTTCGGTGAGTGCTGCGGTGGGGTCCTCCCCATTCGCGGGCGCGCGCAGCTGCGGGCCGAGGTGCTCGAGGAAACGGCGGGTCACGCGCGGCGAGAGCACGGCGTCTCCGCGGTGCACGGCGCGGACAGCGGAGATCAGCTCGTGGCGCTGGGCATCCTTGAGGAGAAACCCGCCCGCCCCCGCACTGATCGCGCCGAACGCGTACTCGTCGAGGTCAAAGGTGGTGAGCACGAGCACGCGGCACTCGGGCAACTCACGGGTGATGGCCTGCGTCGCCGCGATCCCGTCGGTGCCCGGCATCCGCACATCCATCAACACCACGTCGGGGCGCAATTCGCGGACCAAAGCGATGGCGGCGTCACCGTCGGCGGCGTCGCCGACGACCTCGATGTCGCCCTCAGCCTCCAGCACGAGCCGGAACCCGACGCGGATCAGTTCCTGATCGTCGACGAGCAGCACGCGGATGCTGTCACTCATGTTCGTCCTCACCTCGGTGTTCATTGGCTGGCAGTTCGGCGCGCAGTATCCATCGTCCGGGGCCGGCGGGGCCCGAGGAAAGCGAACCACCCACGTGTGCGGCGCGCTCCTGCAAACCGCGGATGCCGTAGCCCGATGTCCCCACGCGCTGAGTGACACCGTCGTTGTCGATCTGGATCGTCACGGTGTCTGCGGTGTGATCGATGCGCACGGCGATCGAGCGCGCCCCCGAGGCGTGGCGCATCGCGTTCGTCATGCCCTCCTGCACAATACGGCCGACGGCGAAGCGGACAACGGGCGACGCTGCATCCGACCCTGTCGTGGTGAGTGTGGCGGGGTATCCGGCGTGCTGCGCTGCCGCGATCGTCTGCTGCGGGGATACCGGCTCCGCCGGTGCGAGCGGGGCGTCGGTGTCGCCATCGCGGAGCACGCCCAGCATGGCGCGCATCTCGGTGAGGGCGCCCCGTGCGGTCGTGGCGGCAGCGGTTGAGGCATCCCGCGCACGCTGTCGGTCGTCGGTTGCGGCCGCGCCCTCGGACAGGGCGACGACGACGGTGAGCGAGTGCGAGACGATGTCGTGCATCTCGCGGGCGATGCGTGCCCGTTCGGAGGCCGCCGCGATCTGCGCCTGCTGGTCGCGCTCGGTAAGCAACTGCCGTGAGCGATCGATGATCGCTTCGACGTAGCGCTTGCGCCCGCCGACGTTCGTCCCGATGAGCGTGCCGATGAGGGCGATGACGAACTGTCCGATCACGCCGTTCACTGCCGATTGCAGGGAGAAGACACCGAGCATCGACAACAGCGTGCACACGAGCGTGTACGGGACCATGCCGCACGCGAAGCCGAGCCAGGCAGCCCGCGTCGAACGGTACACCGCCAGCGCATAACTCACCATGAGCAGCAGGATGCCGCCGGACGGTTCTCCGCTGAGTAGATAGATGAACGTCGTCGCCCATCCGGCCGCGAACACGATCCGCGGCCACTGTCGCCGACGCAGCAGCAGGACGCAGGTGATCGCTACCGCCGCGACGATGATGATGGCAGTAGCGAGCGGTATCGGGCCGGGATCACCCGGATCCTCCAACGGTGTCGTATAGGTCCTGAATACCGTGACCGGTGCGGCCGACATCACAAAACACGCGAGAGCGATCAGCACGTCGGCGAGGGTCGGATGCCGCGCCCAGAACCGCCGGATGAGACCCGGCGTGCGCGGCAGCCGCAGCTCCTCGTCCTCGAGAGGGCGGGAGCTGCGGCCGGTGTTCACGTCGTCGACTCTACGCGTCACGGGTGCGCAGCACGGCCCATGCTCCGAGCATTCCCGCGGCGACCCAAGCGGCGAGCGTGGCGTACGCCTCCGCCACCGGGATGCCCCAGTCGTCCTGCGGCAGCACTGCGCTCTGCGCAGCAGACATCGGCAGATGGTTCGCCACATCGATGATCCACTCCCATCCTTCCCCGACGCCGCCGAAGATGCCGGCGATGAGGGGAAGCACGAACAGCAGGCCGACGGTTGCGGCGATCGCCCCGGCGCCAGAACGGATCAGGAATCCGAAAGCCAAACCGATGAGCGCGAACACCGCCATCGAAATCGACGCTGCCAGGATCGGCAGCGTGGACGTGGCCGGGTCATCCCAGCCGAACGGGATGTCGCGGCCCGCGAAGATTGGTGTCACGATCACGGCTGCGGCGAAGAAGATCACCAGCGACGAGACGAACATCACGACCGCCACGACGACCGCTTTCGAGGCGAGGACCGCACCGCGCACCGGTTCAGCCGCCAGCGTGGAGCGGATCATGCCGGTGGAGTACTCGCCGGTGATGGCGATTGCGCCGAGGATGCCGGCGAGCAGCATCGTGAACTGGAACGGGGTCACGACGGCCTGGACCGGTTCGAACCCCGGCACCTCGGCGAGGGAGCCGGCCACGAGCAGGGCGATGCCGATCGTGAGTAGGGCGGTGATGCCGATCGCCCACCAGGTGGAGCGAAGCGTGGACAGTTTGATCCACTCGCTGCGCAGCAGGCGGACGAACGTCAGCCGGTACGGCGAGATGGCGTGCGTCGTGCGCTGAGGGAGTGTTGCGGTGGTCATGAGATCTCCTTGCTGCGGTACTCGACGGCATCGCCGGTGAGTGCGAGGTAGGCGTCTTCGAGCGAGCCTGCGGTGGGGGTGAGCTCGTGCAGCGCGATCCGCTGATCTGCCGCGACATCTCCGATGCGGGATGCCGGAACGCCCGTGATCTCGAGCGTCTCCGCCCCGGTTGTGACGATCTCCACATTCGGTCCTGCGACAGCAGAGGCGAGATCGGCAGCGCGTGGTGAACGAACGTGCACCGTGGAGCTCGTCCAGGAGCGCACGAGCTCCGGGATCGGGGCATCCGCCAACACCTGCCCGCGTCCCATAACGATCACGTGGTCAGCGGTCTGGGCCATCTCGCTCATCAGGTGGCTCGACAGCAGTACTGTGCGCCCCTCGGATGCTGCGTATCGGACGAACTGGCGCACCCAGCGCACCCCCTCCGGGTCGAGTCCGTTGACGGGCTCGTCGAGGATGAGCGTGTGCGGGTCACCGAGCAGGGCAGAGGCGATGCCGAGACGCTGACCCATGCCCAGCGAGAACTTCCCCGCACGTTTGCGCGCCACCGGTTCGATGCCGGCGAGATCGATGACCTCGTCGACGCGGGAGGAGGGGATGCCGTGCGTTGCAGCCATCGCACGCAGGTGGTTGCGGGCACTGCGCCCGGTGTGCACCGCTTTGGCATCGAGCAGGACGCCGACTTCGGTCAGCGGAGCGCGCAGTTTGCGGTACTCGGTGCCGTTGACGGTGGTGCGACCGGCCGTAGGACGGTCGAGTCCCACGATCATTCGCATGGTCGTGGATTTGCCGGCGCCGTTGGGGCCGAGAAAGCCCGTGACTGTGCCGGGGCGGATTGTGAAGGACACGTCCTGCACGGCGGTCTTGTCTCCGAACCTCTTCGTGAGGCCTTCTGCTGTGATCATGCTTCGACGCTACGCAGGACCGGCATCGTCGCGCGTCATCCTGCGGTACCGACGTGCGCGGCACTACAGTGCCGCTGCGCGTTGGCGGTGAGCGCGGCGGCGGCCGTGGCGAACCCGTCCAAATCGGCGTAGCGTGCCCCGTATGGATGAGCACCGACCCGACCCCGCTGAAGAGATTCGTCCCGACAACACTGCCGATGAAGCGAGCGAGGGTGCGTCACTGGGCGGCGACGAGACGACCGAGGAGCAGCTGGATGCCGACAACGCCGTCGAGGAGGACGCGCTGAAGGCGTTGGATCCCGACGACACCCCGGCCTGAGCCGCGCATCAGCACTGAGCGGCAACCGCCGCCGGTCGACGGTTGCGCCCCGGGCATCGCTTGCAGGTGAGAAGCTTGAACAATGAGTTCTTCCCCTTCTGCCGGCTCATTTCTGACGGATGCTGAGATCCTCCGCATCCGGGAGGATTTTCCGATCCTGCACACCCAGGTGAACGGGCATCCGCTCGTCTATCTCGACTCAGGAGCTACCGCGCAACGCCCGCTTGCCGTGCTCGATGCGGAACGGAACTTCCTCACCACGCTGAACTCCGCCGTGCACCGCGGGGCGCATACGCTCGCCGCCGAGGCGACCGAAGTCTTCGAAGACGCCCGTGCGACGGTGGCGCGCTTCATCGGCGCCGATGACGACGAGGTCGTCTGGACCTCGAACGCGACCGAGGCGATCAACCTGGTCGCCTACGCGTTCTCGAACGCCTCGGTCGGACGCGGGGGAGCGACAGCCGCGAGGTTCGCGCTTCGGGCTGGCGACGAGATCGTCACCACCGAGATGGAACATCACGCCAACCTCATCCCCTGGCAGGAACTCGCCGCGCGCACGGGCGCGACGTTGCGGATCATCCCGCTCGATGATGACGGCGCACTGCGGCTCGATGAGATGCCGATCACTGAACGCACCAAACTGGTCGCCGTCACGCACGTGTCCAACGTGCTCGGCGTCATCAACCCGATCGAACAGATCGTCGCCGCAGCTCGCAGGGTAGGCGCCCTGGTGCTGCTGGATGCCTGCCAGTCCGCACCGCACCTCCCGCTGAATGTCCGCGCGCTCGATGTCGATTTCGCCGTCATCTCCGGGCATAAGATGCTCGGCCCCACCGGCATCGGAGCGCTCTACGGTCGACGCGAACTTCTCGAGGTCATGCCGCCGTTTCTGACCGGCGGATCGATGATCACCACGGTCACCACGACGGCGGCCGAATATCTGCCGCCGCCGCAGCGCTTCGAGGCGGGCACTCAACGCGTGTCGCAGGCCGTTGCGCTCGCCGCAGCGATCGACTACCTCACCGCCGTGGGGATGGAGCGGATCGCAGCCCACGAGGAAGTGCTGGGTCGAATGCTGGTCGACGGACTCACCGCGATCGACGGCGTGCGGGTCTTGGGTGCGGGCATCGACCTGCCGCGTGTGGGGCTTGCAAGCTTCGATATTCCGGGCATCCACTCGCACGACGTCGGTCAGTTCCTCGATGACCGTGGGATCGCCGTGCGGGTCGGGCATCACTGTGCGCAGCCGCTGCATCGACGACTCGGCGTGACCGCATCGACCCGTGCCAGCACCTACCTCTATTCGACTGCGGACGAGGTCGATGCCGTCATCGACGGTGTTCGCTCGACCATCGACTTCTTCGGAGTGCGCTCATGAGTTCCAGTGATCTGCAGAATCTGTATCAGGAGCTGATCCTCGACCACTCGCGCACACCGCACGGTTTCGGCCTGCGCGATGAGGTTGCGGCGCAGTCTCACCAGCTCAATCCCACCTGCGGCGACGAGATCACGCTGCAGGTGCATGCCGGCGCTGATGGCACGGTCGAGGCAATCGCCTGGGAGGGGCACGGCTGTGCCATTTCGCAGGCTTCGGCGTCGCTGTTCGCCGAGCTCGTCGAGGGCATGACCGTGGCCGAGATTCAGACCCGGATCGATTCGTTCCGCGAGGCACTGCGTTCACGGGGAAAGATCGAACCGGATGAGGAGCTTCTGGGGGATGCTGCGGCTCTGGGCAGTGTTTCGCGTTATGTCGCCCGCGTGAAGTGCGCGATGCTCGCCTGGGTCGCCGCGGAAGACGCGATGCGCAAGCTCGTTTGAACGATGTCGCTGCATGACGCCTGATTAACGTTCGTGTCATCAGCGCTGACAGGTGAGCGTGCGGCGCGGATGCTGAGGGGATGACCCATCTCGTCAGCGTGGCGCAGCTCGTGCATCTGCAACGCTCCGCGGAACACGGCACTTCTCCTGCCGTGCGGCTGCTCGATGTGCGCTGGCGGCTCGACAGCCCGGAGGGTAGACCCGAGTACGTGCGCTCGCACCTGCCGGGGGCGGTATATGTCGATCTGGAGCATGAGTTGGCTCATCGCAGTCAGCCCGAGGACGGGCGCTATCCGCTGCCGGAGATCACTGATCTTGAGCGCGCCGCGCGATCGTGGGGATTGCACGATGGCGATGTCGTTGTCGCTTATGACGACAACTGGAGCGTTCCAGCCGCCCGGCTGTGGTGGGTGCTGCGGCGTGCCGGAGTCGCTGTTCGGGTGCTCGACGGCGGCATCAGGTCGTGGGTCGCTGAGGGGCTGCCGGTGGAGTCCGGCGATGTCCGACCGGCGATCGGCACAGCGACGCTGCGAGATGAAGCGACGCTGCGCGATGAAGGGACGCTGCAAGACGGTCCGGTGCCCCCGGAACGGGAGATGCGCGAGCTGAAGATGAACGAGGTAGAGGCGTTTCTCGACGGCGGTGTGCTGCTCGATGTTCGAACACCTGAGCAGTACAACGGTGCGCGTACGACCGGCGCCCCGGTTGCCGGCCACATCCCGGGTGCGGTGAATCTGCCGGCGATGGCGGCGGTCACCGGCGACGGGCGGTTGCAGCATCCCGACGTCCTGCGACGCATCTTCGCCAGTGCCGGTATCACCGCAGACACGCTCGTCGCGGTGTACTGCAGTTCAGGGGTGGCGGCCATGCATTCTGCGCTCGCGCTGGAGCACGCCGGCATCCGTGCGCGCGTCTATGTGGGCTCATGGAGTCAGTGGTCGAATACCCGCGGCCGACCCGTTGCGATCGGGATTCTGCCATCGGGACGACTCAGCACGGTATGAGCGTTCCATCTCGTTGTGGGAACGGGATACCAAAATAGTGTGCCGAGTGGGAGAATGCCTGCATGGGGGCAATTTCGGGGGAACTCGAATCAGTGCGCGTTGCGCGTCTGCTTCGCGAGGACATCGTGTTGGGCAGACGAGCGCCCGGGTCAAAGATCGTCGAGCGCGACATCGCCGCAGAGCTGGCTGTTTCGCGGCTTCCGGTGCGTGAGGCGATTCGGATGCTGGATGCCGAGGGCATCGTCGTTGCGCGTCCGCGCACCTGGGCCGTTGTTCGCGAATTCAGCCTGCAGGACGTTCAGGACTTCGCCGAAGTACGTCAGTCCATCGAGCTGCTGCTGTTCGTGTATGCGACCGAGCGCCATGATGAAGCCGGGCTGTCGGAGCTGCGGCGCCGGGTGGAGCGCGAGGAGCAGGCTGCCCGGGCGGGTGACGTTCACGAGTCGCGTGCGGCAGCCGGTTCTTTCCACGAGTACATGGCGGTGCTGGCTCGCAACGACATGCTCACCGAGATGGTGCGGGTGTTCGGCACGCGTCTGAAATGGGTCTTCGGCCAGCACGATGACCTCGAGGCGATGGCGCAGGAACACCGGGGACTCTACGAAGCGATCGCGGCGCGTGATGTCGAGCTCGTCAAGGAGCGCGTTGTCCAGCATCTTGAAGAGGGGCGACAGGCGGCCGTGCGGCGGTTCCAGCCCGACCCGTCATCTCTTGCAACGTTGAGCGAATAAGCTCGGTTCTGCGGAGGGGGACTCCGATTGCTGGGAAGAAGTATGCGTATTCTCGCACTTGCTCTGGGCGCCCTGCTGTTAGTGGGCGGCGGGGCACTTGTCGTGCTCGCAGACCAGGAACGGGAAGCGGCGCTTGAGCAGATGCACCAGAACGTCGCCGTGCTGGATGCGAACCTCGAGCGCGCGCGTAACGAGAACCTGCAGCGCGCTGAGCAGCTGACCGCATTGCGTTCTGCGATTGCCGAGCAGCGGGCACAGCTCGCCGACACCGACGGGTTTCTGGAATGATGCTCCGGCGCGTGCTCGTGGTCGTCGTGACGCTCCTGATCGTGGGCGGCGGAGCCTTCGCCGCGAAGTCACACTCGCTGGAGAGTCAGCGCGCGGTGCTGCTCGCCCAGAGCAAGACGGCGCAGTCGGAGCTCACCACGACCACTGCCCGCGGTGGCTATCTCGAGTCGCTGATCGCGCACCACGAGGGCGAACAAGCCGAGCTGGAGGCCGTGCTCGCGGTGCGGGCAGGCTTCGTTTCTGAAGTCGCCGCTCTGCGTGACGCGCTGGCGAAGGCGGAGGGGAAGATCGACACCGCAACGTATCGCGCGGCTGCTGTCGGTGCGCAGAACACCGTGATTCAGGAGGACGAGGACCCCGTCGTCGTGACCAATGCCACAGCGACGATTCACGCTCTCACCGCCAAGGTGAATGAAGGGCTCGGCACGTGGGAGGAGAGTCAGCGGCGCGCGGCCGCGGCCGATGCACCACTGTGGTCGAGCAGCGGCGCGGACGGCTATGCCCGCGTGCGTGCTGCCCTTGATCATGTCGGCGGTGGTGCGGTTGGGCTCTACGAATCTGCCTCCTGCGCTGGGGGAACAGCGCCGGCATGCGCGAACAGCAACGGTTACATCAAGTACCGCGCTGATGTCGCCGGGTGGGATGAATCCCGGCTGAACTGGGCGATGGCGCATGAGCTCGCGCACATCTATCAGTTCGCCGTGTGGGGGTCGCTGAACTCGGCGCCGGCTTATCAGTCGATGTTTGGCAGCGATCCGGAGTTCCTCGCCAATTGCATGGCGGTGGTACGTGGTTACCCGGGGTCGGTGGGATGCGGACACGATCAGCAGGTGTGGGCCTCGGGAATCTGGGTCGGCTCCGTGCGCTGACCCCCTCCCCGGGCCGGGCTACTTCACGGGGCCGTGCGACTTCACCGGGGTCGTCGTATCGATCGCCTGGCGCAGCGGCGCGCGCATGACGCTCCAGTAACCCGTCGGCGTGAGCCGGGTGAGCAGATCGATGAGGCGCGCTTCTCGGCCGATCATGGTGCGGGCTTTGCAGCGTTCGGTCGCGCGGATGATGCGCGCCGCGGCGTCCGCAGGCTCGGTGTGGTACATCGCGGCCTGGGCGGATGCCGCGCGTGCAGCAACGGCAGGGTCAATGGCAGCGGCGTAGCGTCCATGCAGGATGATGCCGGTGCGCACGCCACCCGGATACACGGCTCCGACGCTGACCGTGCTGTCTTCGAGTTCATGGCGAAGTGCTTCAGAGAAGCCGCGCACGGCGAATTTGCTCATCGAGTAGGGGATGCGGCCGGCCGGTGAGGCGAGGGCGTAGACACTGGCGAGATGGGTGATGTGGGCCCGCGGTGCGCGGCGCAGTGCCGGCAGGAGCGCTTTGGTGATCGACACCGTACCCCACAGGTTCACATCGACGAGCCAGCGCATCTCCTCCATCGTCAGCTGGTCGAGGCTTCCGAGCATGGACGAGCCGGCGCAGGTGATGAGCGCGTTGATCCGCGGATGCGCGGCTGTCACGTCGGCGGCAGCCGCGACGACCGCCTCGTCGCAGCGCAGATCGACGATGTGCGTCGTGGCCCGGCCCGGCAGATCGGCTGCGAGGGCTGTCAGAGCTTCGGCGTTATAGTCGATCAGAGCGAGGTCTGCGCCGGTATCGGACAGCTGCCGTGCGATTTCGGCACCCATGCCGCTGGCGGCACCGGTGATCACGGTAGTGTTTCCGGTCAGGGTGAGCCGTGGCATCAATTCCTCCTCGAGGCGCGTATCGGGTTTGCGCCATGAGCTGAGTTCTATTGTTACCGACAATGGCGTCGGTGGGTAACGGTACGATTTTGGCAGGAGGTTGTGGTGGGACGAACTGCGGATGCTATCGCCGAGGGCGTCGCCATTGCCGCGGCCGCTGCCCGCCTGGCCGTGAAGAACCAGATTCTCGTGGGCACGATCGCCAAGGGCGGGGTGTTCGATGCTGCGCAGTACCTTGACGTCGCGCGCGACGCGCTGCTGGCGATGGCGGCTGAATCCGAGCAGGCTGCCGAAATGGTCACAAAACTCCGTCGACGGGCTCGTGGCCGCCACTCCGACCCGTCCGGCACGCACGACTACCGTGATCGCGATGTGCGAAACCTTCGTCGTCGCGCCAAGCAGTCGGCAGGTGTCGCTGATCGGTTGAAGGCGATGGCCGACAACTCTGAGCAACTCGGGGTGCTAGTCGAAGACGCACGTGAGGCTGCCTGGGCGGATGTGCGGGGAAACCTGGATCGTCGTCTGCATGTTGAGGGCATGCGTCCCGACCAAGATCCCCAGTACGCGGTCATGCGCGAGGCGCGGATGCAGGCCCTTCGGCTCGTCGATCTGCAAGCGCTTTCGTCTGAGCAGCGAGCGCGGCGAAAGCGCGAAACGCAGGGTTGACGCCCGGTTTCGCATTCAGGGCACTCGTCATGTATTCTTGCTGAGGCCCGTTCCACTGGAACAGGCCGAAAATATGCGCCCGTAGCTCAATGGATAGAGCATCTGACTACGGATCAGAAGGTTAGGGGTTCGAGTCCCTTCGGGCGCACAGAGTATTGAAGCAAATGAACGAAAAAAGGGCCGATCATCGGCTCTTTTTTTGTTTCTACGGGTCTTCTGATCGCGTCTGATGCGAATCAGCGGAGTTGGAGGTCGCCGCTTCGAAGGTGGTACCAACCTGCAGGAACAATCATGAGATCGCGCGGGTAAAGCTTGAACTGCGCCAGGGGAAGGGCCCGCGCTCGGCGGAAGGGCCGGTCAGCCCAGCGGCGGGTACCGCGGTGCGCGGCGCTGCGGAGGGGGCGGTACCGCTTTCGCCGCGGTCACATCATCCAGCCGGATGGCGACCAGCCCGCGCCGCGTTTCCACCACGCATCCACCGTCGCTGCACTCCCGCAAGAAGCCGACAGCGTCGGTGAAGCCGCCGGGGATCCGCTTGCGCACGGTCATCCGCGTTCCCAGAGGAGCATTGCGGATGAACTCGATGGCGTCAGGCATGGCCTCAGCCTAAGCGCGTCCATCGCGCTCAGTGGGGCTCGACGTCGACCCACTCGCGGTGATTGGTTACCGGCACCTCGCGTCGACCGTCCGCGCTTGGAACACGGCGTCGCTGCACGAACCGGCTGGTCCCGTCCGGTGTCTTCTCCCAGATCCACTCGAGCATCAGTCTTGCTTTCCTTCGTGCATGGCTGCTTGGATGTGGCGGTCAAGGTCGTCGAGCTCGGCCATCACTTCGGATGCCGCCCAGACGCGGTCCTTCTTGCGTCCCGTGATCTCCTCGATGAAGCCGGCGTTGACCAGCTGGTCGATCGCCCTGTAGGCGGCTGTGGGGGAGCCGGTTGTGGCTTCGATCTCGTTGGTGCTCATGACGGGGTGGTCGTAGAACGCCTGGATGAGAGCAGCTGCAGCGGAGTTCGCGCGTGGCTTCAGCTCTGCAGCCCACAGTTCGGGCATCGCCTTCAGCCGGGCGATGGTCTCGCGGGAGCATTCGGCGGCCGCGCGCGTAGAAAGCGCGAACAGGTCGATGAGCGGTGCAGGATCGCCGAGGCGGTGGGAGCCGAGGGCGGCGAAGTAGTCGTCGCGGCGGGCGAGCAGGCCGCTGGCGAGGGGGACCACCGCGTTTCGGGTGACGCCTCGACGCCGCAGCACGGCGGAGACGAGAGCGCGGCCGATGCGACCGTTGCCGTCGGTGAAGGCGTGGATGGACTCGAACTGGGCGTGGCCGATCGCGGCCTGCGTCATCACGGGTACGTCGTCCCGGTTGAGGTAGGCGATGAGGTCGTCGATCAGCTCGGGCACGCGCTCGGGCGACGGGGGAACGTGGAGTGCGCCCCGAGGGGAGTGGTCGCTGCCGCCGATCCAGTTCTGCATGTCGCGGAGGCGACCGGCGTAGCCGGCTTCCTGGGGGTCGTCGGCCATGAGCGCACGGTGGGCGCTCATGAGGTAGTCGAGCTCGAAGCGCCCGCTCTCACCGACCTTGGTGATCAGCGCGTGGAGTGCGGCGGATGCTGCGACCATGCTGGTGGCGGAGGTGTTGCCCTTGTTGCCGGCCAGCGCCTTGGCGTAGTCCCGGGCGGAAGCGTTGATGCGCTCGATCTTCGACGAGGCGGCGGACTCGGAGCGGACCATGAAGCGGCTGAGGGCGGCGGAGTGCCCCTCGGCGTCGGTGTCGGCCTGGGCTACAGCGAGCAGTGCGCGCTCGGTGTGGAGCGTCACCTTCAGTGGCGGCATGTAGTCGAGTTCGCGGATGAACGGAGGGATGGTCGCATTCACGGACCGCATCATCCGGTCTTCGCGGGTGCCACCACGAACCTGCTGCTGCCAGGGAAGCGTTTCGTCTCCGTGGGACGGCCACTGTAAGATCCGATCTTCGTCCATAACCGCTAGTTTACCTGCGCAAATTCCCACTTGGAAGAGCTAACCGGTGATTTGCTGGGCGAAATGCTGTTTCTGCGGTGCGCACCAGGGCACGGCGAGTACGCGGGGGTACGAAGATTCTGACACCGGCTCCCTTGTACGCATTCACGTACATCACTTGAGATGTCAGAATCGGCTGGTTCAAGCAGCAGACTCGCGGTGCGATCACGTTCGAGTACGACCGTGTGTGGCAGAACCGATCGACCCGGGCTCAATCTGACAGCAGGCCGGTGAAACGCGGCATCAAAGCTGAGGCGGTCCTACCACGGGCACTACCCAATATCGGATGCGAGCACGCCTTCGGAAACTTCCGTAATGAATTGACAGTTCTTGCGTCTCCTAGGTGACATCCCATTAATTTAAGGTGAGAGATGAAGCTAAGAACGAAACCGGCCCTCGCGACTGTTGTGGTTGCTGGGCTTGCGGTGTTGGGTTTCGCGGCCCCTGCCTCAGCAACGAATCCAGGCACACAGTCGGGTAATAATACTGAGCGCTGCGAGGTGAGTTGGAGTGCGTCGTCGGTCCTTGACACCGACTTGAGTCATGATGACCCGGCCTACCCGGGGCTGATGCAAGATGCAGCCGGACAGCCAGTCGACTACAGCAATGGTGGTTACATTCAGGCCGTGGAGCCGGCGCTCGGTGACCCCGGGTATTTGGAGCTGAACCACTTCTACTTGGCGAACTTTCAGACGCAAATTTGGCGGGTGCCGACAGCGAGTAATCACCCGATTAAAGATGCGACCGTCACGTTCGAGCTGGCCGACGGGTACGACGCTCTGTCCGAGTACGTCGTCTCGTTCGATCCGGTGTCGTCGAACGCCAGCATGGCGAACTGGGGCGGCTACTACGACGACTACACATGGAGCGCCCGAGGCGCTGACGCAGCGACGCAGAACGCGGATGGAAGCTGGACAGTATCGCTCGGAGACCTGCCGACTATGGGTGGCACCGTCTACCAGTTCAATGTACGAAACGCGGACGGTTCAGCCTTTACGCACACCGACCGGTTCATAGCTGAGGCGACGCTGACCGGCAGCTATTTCCAGGGCACGGGATGCGCCCTTCCTCCGATCGAGAACCCCGCCCCGACGCCGGATATCGGTGAGTGTCAGGTGGAGTACCTCGGCACCACGATCTGGACGAAAACTGACCGTGACATCACTGATCGAATCAAGGTTCACGATGGTGAGATCTCGGATGCCAAAGGTGAAGTGAACGCTGATGGATGGGGTGCAGGATCTGACCAATGGGGCGAAGGCGCAACGCGCACGTTCCGTCTCTACGGCGGCACACACACCGAACTGACCAACGTGCAATATGAGGTGCAGGCGGTCCGGGGGTTCAACTTCGATTCGAGCACGGTGTCGGCGCTTTCGACACCCGGCGGCGGAGCGTTGCAAGGCAACGGATTGACCGAAGCCATCGAGGGGGCCGGCGCTATCGAGTTTGTCGATGAGCGTACGATCCGGATGTCCGTCGACACGATGCCTGCACATTCGTCTTTCTCGTTCAACGTCACAGGCGTGCTCGACGCGACGACCAATGCGATGGTTTTACACCACCGTCTCATCGGTGATGACCCGAACTGCGAACCAGTCATTCCGACTGATCCGGAGGAGCCGCCGGTGAGTCCGGAGGAGCCGCCGGTGAGTCCGGAGGAGCCGCCGGTGAGTCCGGAGGAGCCGCCGGTGAGTCCGGAGGAGCCGCCGGTGAGCCCGGAAGAGCCGCCCGTGAGTCCGGAGGAGCCCCCGGTGAGTCCGGAGGAGCCCCCGGTGAGCCCGGAAGAGCCGCCCGTGAGTCCGGAGGAGCCCCCGGTGAGTCCGGAGGAGCCGCCCGTGAGCCCGGAGGAGCCGCCGGTGAGCCCGGAGGAGCCCCCGGTGAGTCCGGAGGAGCCCCCGGTGAGTCCGGAGGAGCCCCCGGTGAGCCCGGAAGAGCCGCCCGTGAGCCCGGAAGAGCCGCCCGTCGATGCAGCGACGCCTGCTACTCCGCAAAGCCCGTCAGAGGTAGGCGATGGTGCTGGTGAGGCATCTGACGAGCTCGCCGTCACTGGCTCCGAGCTGAGTGGGTTCGTTGCGGTGTTTGGTGCGCTTCTCCTTGCCGTGGGGGTGGCACTCAGCGTCAGGGCGCGTCGCAGCTAAGATCCACGCGCGAACGGTGACTTGAGATCGCTGAACGAGCGAAGGGTGAGCCACTCAACTCGGCTGGGTGGCTCACCCTTTCACGAAGATTCGTATTCGTTGTGCGTCCTTGGTTCATGCCCGCCTGGTGGTTGTGCTTGCTGACGAAATGCAACATCGCCGCGAAGGTCTCGGAGTCCATCTCCGCGTAAGTCAACGCGTTGTGCGAGCATGACGCTGGCGCAGAACACGCCGGACAGGCTCCATCGGCGTAGCCTGGAGTCGTGACAGCGTACGTCTCGGCATTCGATTTCTTCTCCATCGGAGTGGGGCCTTCGAGCTCCCACACGGTCGGACCGATGCGGGCGGCGCTTGATTTCGCTCGACGGCTGAGCCGCAGCGGGCAGCTTCCCGATGTCGCACGAGTGACGTGCACGCTGTTCGGCTCGCTCGGCGCGACCGGCATCGGTCATGGCACCCCCGATGCTGTGGTGGCAGGCCTCCGCGGACTCGCACCCGAGGCCTGCGATCCCGCAGAAGTCCGCCGGGCCTGGACCGACTTCCCCGACGCAGGATCGTTGCTGATCGATGGCACGCACGCGGTCGCTTTCGCAAAGACCGACATCGGGTTCGCGCCGCGCACGCGGCTGCCCGGGCATCCGAACGCCATGACGCTGCGTGCGGAGGGCATCGACGGCGACGCGCTCACCGAAGAGACCTACTACTCCGTCGGGGGTGGGTTCATCCGCCGTGATGGCGAAGAAGCGTCCGTCGGCTCCGGTGCCCTGCCCTTCGACTATGTCGATGCGGCATCGCTGTTGGCGCTGTGCGACGAACACGGGCTGTCGATCGCCGACGTCGCACGGCTGAACGAGATGGCGGTGCGTTCCGAGCAGGAAGTCGCCTCGGGGCTCGACGCGATCTGGGATGCGATGGTCGAGTGCGTGGATGCCGGACTGCACGCTGACGGAGTGCTCCCCGGCATTCTCCAGGTGAAACGCCGCGCCGGTGCGATCCGCGAGCAGCTGGAAGCATCCGAAGCGGACGGGGCGAGAGAGATTCCGGGCGAGTGGCTCGGCGCCTTCGCGCTCGCTGTCAACGAAGAGAACGCCGCCGGAGGGCGGGTGGTCACTGCGCCGACGAACGGCGCAGCCGGGATCCTTCCTGCCGTTGCGATGTACTGGTGGCGCTTCCTCGCCGACTCTGGGCTCGGATCGGGTAACGCAGTAACCCCGCACGGCGAACTGGTCGGCAGTGCGCTGCTCGGGTTCAGCGGAGCCTCGGACGCCAGGCCGCCCGAGCCTGCCGAGGGGCTCGGGCCGGAACACCTCGTCGCCGAGGCGAATCGCCGGCGCGGCATCCGCCGTTTTCTCCTCACCGCGACCGCTCTCGGGTCGCTGTTCAAGGCGAACGCCTCGATCTCAGGCGCCGAAGGGGGATGCCAGGCCGAGGTGGGTTCCGCATGCGCGATGGCGGCCGCGGGGCTGACCGCGGTCATGGGCGGAACGAATCGGCAGATCGAGAATGCCGCCGAGATCGCCATGGAGCATCACCTCGGTCTCACCTGCGATCCGATCGGTGGGCTGGTGCAGATTCCCTGCATCGAACGCAATGCGATCGCCGCATCCACCGCGGTGACGGCTGCTCGTCTCGCCCTGCGCGGGGATGGCCAGCACTACGTCTCTCTGGACGCCGTGGTCGAGACGATGCGGCAGACCGGCCTGGACATGTCCACGAAGTACAAGGAGACCAGCGAGGGTGGACTCGCGGTCAACGTCATCGAGTGCTGAGCTCTCGCCGTTCATAACTCCTGAAAAGTCTGGGGTGTGGTTCCGGGCGGTCGCGTGTTTCCGGGGCCTGTGCGCCCGCAGCGGCCGAGCCGGCGCAAATTTTCAGGAGTTGTGAACGAGCCGGGCGGCGCGCCACGGCTACTTCTGGTTCGCGCGACGCTTCGTGTGCCGGGTGGGAACCGCCGACCAGGGGTCTTCCGGCCACGGATGCTTCGGGTACCGTCCGCGCATCTCTGCGCGCACCTGCGCGTAGGGTCCTGCCCAGAACGAGGCCAGGTCGTCGGTGACAGCGAGCGGGTGTCCGCCGGGGGAGAGCAGATGAAATAGCACCGGCACGCGGCCGCCGACCAGCAGTGGCGTCTCGGCCCATCCGAAGCACTCCTGCAGTTTCACTGCCACAACAGGCCGCGCAGTCGGGTCATCGACAGGCGGGTAGGTGAGACGCACGCGTGATCCGCTGGGTACCTCGAGACGTTCGGGAACCAGAGCGTCGAAGTCGACGGCTGCTGGCCAGGGAAGCACGCGTCGGAGCGCCGAGGTCAGATCGATGCGCGCGGCGGGAGTG
Organism: Microbacterium sp. A94; assembly: GCF_051842855.1. Classification (NCBI taxonomy): domain Bacteria; kingdom Bacillati; phylum Actinomycetota; class Actinomycetes; order Micrococcales; family Microbacteriaceae; genus Microbacterium; species Microbacterium sp. A94. Next base: position 347,117 of record NZ_JBPXMU010000003.1, read on the forward strand.
CCCGTGGCGAGGGTCGAGAGCTCAGAGGCGAGCCAGGAATCGAGGGTGCCGAGGAGCGCGGCATCGGAGACGTCCGGCCAGGGGGACCCGAGCTCGCGATGCAGCAGAGCGAGGCGCCGCCGCAATCCATCGGCGGCCTCTGACCAGGTGAACACCCCGAGGCCCTGTTCTTCGACGGCGCGGCGCGCGGCATCTCGGCTGCCTTCACCTGCCTGAACGCGCATAGGAACAGACGAGCGGACGATCGCGCCGAGCCGACGCTCGCGACGCGCCTGGACGCGCCCATTCACGAACTGGGCTTCGATCCGGTCAGTGATCAGATGAGTCGCTGCCTGCTCCGCTTGGCTCTCAGAGATGGCGGCGGCGGAGCGGATGATCGCTCCGGTGCCGGCGGCAGCTCGATCCTGAGCGCGCGTGACATCGGCCACCGCCAGCCACTCGACACCGGCGAGCGGACCAGCGATGCCCGCACGGGTTCCGGATGCGAGGAGGAAGATAGCACCGTGCGTCGAGTGATCGACGCGGCGGGCGATCCGCTCCGGGAAGGCGAGTGCGATGACGAGTCCAACCTGATCGGTGCTTCTGCGCTCTGCACCTGTCTTGCTGGTCTTGCTGGAAGTGGAGGTGAATCGTTCGAGGCGTCGGACTTCCTGCTCCCAGCGGCGGGTGTCAGGGCTTCGTCCGTTTCGCAGCGCGATGAGCGTGGTCGCGACATCTCCGTCCGCGACACGAAGTTCGCCCCCGATCAGGGCGACGACCTCGGCTGCGGTGCGCGCACCAACCAGCGCGCTGCCGTCGCGAAGTGCGCGGGCGAGACGAGGATCGGTCGGGACCTTGGCGAGCTGCCTGCCTGCTGCGGTGGCACGGCCATCGGCATCGATCGCGCCGAGTCCGCACAACACCCCGAGCGCGTCGCTCAGGCTGTCTGCGGGCAGAGGATCGACGAGGCGAAGACCAGCCCCTGCGGGTGCACCCCAGCAGGCGAGGAGCAGTGCAGCATCGGTGAGGTCTGTCGTGGCGATCTCCGGGGCCGGTCGCGCGGGTGCTGCGGCGAACGTGCGCTCGTCGACGCATCGCACCACCACGCCGGGTCCGTGTCGGGTCGCACGCCCCGCACGCTGGATGGCAGAGGCACGGGAGGTGGGACCGGTGACCAGACCGCTCATGCCGCGGGCAGCATCGCGTTGCGGTGCGCGAGACAGGCACGTGTCGACGACGAGGCGCACGCCGGGAACGGTCAGCGACGATTCCGCGAGGGACGTGGTGACAATGATGCGTGGGACTTCACCTGCGCTGCGCCCACCGATCACGGCATCCTGCTCGGCGGGGGGAATCTGGCCATGCAACTCGCGGACATCGAACTCTGCACCGAGACCGCGGATGCGCCGGGCGATCTCGGAGACCTCACGGGCGCCGGGCGCGAAGACGAGGGCGTCGGCCGTCGAATCACTCCGGATCAGCGCACGATGCGCGTCGACCGCTGTACTCGCGACGTGATCGAGGAAAGACCAGGTCACGCCGCGCTGGTCCAGCCGGGGTGCGGGGCTCGGCGCCCAGCGCACAGTGAGCGGATGCGCCGCGACCGTCTGCGTCACAACCGGGGCAGGAGCGGCATCCGTGCCGAGCACCTGCGCGAAGCGATCGGCGTCGAGCGTCGCCGACATCGCGACGATCATGAGATCCTCGCGCAGCTCGCGGACTTCGCCGAGCAAGCCGATCAGCAGATCGGTTTCGAGGGCGCGTTCGTGCACCTCATCGATCACGACAGCGCCGATGCCTTCGAGGCCGGGATCGTCGAGCAGGCGACGCAGCAACACGCCGGCGGTGACGAACTCGATCAGGGTGGAGCTGTCTACTTGGCGCTCGCCGCGGACGGTGAATCCGACGCGCGAGCCGAGGGGCGAGCCGTCCAGCTGGGCGAGCCGTCGGGCGGCTGCGCGCGCGGCAACCCGCCGAGGCTGAGTCACGATGACTCGGCCGGACACACGGCCGGCAAGGATGGGCGGAACGAGTGTGGTCTTTCCCGTTCCGGGCGGTGAGCTGACGACGACTGACGCATTGCGGTCAAGCGCAGCGTTGAGGTCATCGACCGCAGCGGAAAATGCCAGCCCACGACCGATCTTCAACTGGTCGAACGGTGCACGGGTCACCACTCCAGTGTCTCTTGTTCTGAGCGCGTGTACGACCACGCCGTAGGCTGAAACATGACCGCCACTCGGGGTCGCGGGCGTCCGCGCGCAGCAACAGGAGCGCGCGAGCGCGGCCAACGCCGACGCCGAAGTCGACGCGGCCCGGCCTGAGACGAGATGCAGAAGGCGCCGGTCACGGATCAGATGATCCGCGCCGGCGCCTTCTGAGCAGTTACTCGGCCGATGCAGTCGGCGGGGGAGTGGCAGCAGGTTCGGCGGGCTTCGTCTTCGCACGCTTCGTCGGCGCGGAGGCGGGAGCCTGCTGCTGTGTCTGGGCGAGTCCATCGCCGATTCCGCGGCCAACAGCCTGGCCCTGGATGATTCCCGCGAGGTCGAGACCGGTCGCGGAGCTCACGCTGTCGAACACGGACTTCAACGCTTTCGCGCTGTCGGCGCCGACGACGCTGGAAGCACCGTCTTCGCCGGAACCGCCGATGATCGAGACACTGCCGATCGTGGCGTAGCCCTTCGCAAACTCGCTCATGATCGACGGCAGCACATCGAGCACGCGCTGCGACAGGAACGCTTCCTGGTTGGACGCGATGGCCTTTGCCTCTGCTTCGAGGGCGGATGCTCGCGCATCACCCTCCGCACGGATAGCATCGGCTTCTGCATTGGCACGAAGGCGGCGAGCTTCGGATTCGGCCTCGGCGAGCGCGCGGAGGGCGTTGGCCTCACCGGTTGCCTTAGCTTCGGCGGCGTGGGCTTCACCGGCGGCGCGGGCACGGTCGGCCTCTGCCTGCTGCTCAGCGATGCGGGTACGGGCCTCAGCCTGTTTCACCTGCTCGATCGCAGCGGCTTCTGCGGCACGCTCACGCGTGTACAGGTCGGCCTGGGCGCGAGTCTCTGCTTCGTACTTCTGCGCGTCCGCAACACGCTTGACGTCAGCATCCAGCTGGGCCTGACGGTTCTCAGCGTTCTGCTGGAGCACTGCCTGCTCGGCCTGCGCACGGGCGAGGTGCTCGGCCTGCTCTGCTTCGGCGCGGGCTCGACCGATGCCGGCGTTGGCGTTAGCGGTGTTCGTGTCGAGCGCGGTCTGCTCGACCAGGTTGGATTCCTGGTTGGTGATGACCCTCTGGTTGATCGCGCGGTCGGCGTTCGTCTGCGAGATCTCGGCCGACTGTCGCTTGGACTGGATCTCCGGTGCACCGAGGGACTGGATGTAGCCGACGGCGTCCGTGATGCCCTTGATCTGGAACGAGTCGAGGATCAGGCCCTGCTCGGCGAGATCTTGCGAGACATCGGCGGCGATCTGGTCAGAGAACTTCTTACGGTCTCTCATCAGTTCGACGACGGAGAGGGTGGCGACGATACCGCGCAATGCGCCTTCGAGCTGCTCAGTGGTGAACTGCTCGATCGCCTTGTCCTGTGAGGCGAAGCGCTCTGCAGCGCGGCGCACGTAGAGCGGGTCGGATGCGATCTTAACGATCGCAACACCGTCGACGTTCAGCGTCACGCTGTCGAGAGACTGAGCTTCGGCGTTGAGCGACACCTGGCGCGAGCGCAGCGAGATGATCTCGTGGCGCTGGGTGATCGGGTTGACGAGTGACTTGCCGTTGACGATCACGGTGACGGGGGATTCGACCAGCTCGGGCTGGCCCGAAATGCTTCCGTCGGCGTTGCGTGTTTCTACGGTGCGTTGCACCTTCTGCTTGCGTCCTGAGATGACAAGCGCCTCATCGGCACGTGCGACCTTAATCCAGCTGCGTGCAAACAGCAGGACGATCAGGCCGACCACGATCAGGACGATGACGGCAATGCCGACGATGAGCAGAATGCCGAAGGCTCCGGCGATCTCCATAGTTTTCCCTCCGAGCCCCCGGCTTTCGCGGGAACGTCAGGTTCGACTATGCCAGAGATAGCCTCCGATGGGTGAGGCTGTGGATGCTCGGTTCAGAGCCCGCGGAGCTTGTTGGTGAGTCGGCGGAGCGTGCGCAGCTCATCATCGTCGAGCGGCGACATGCTCTCGACAATCGAACGGCTGTGCACCGCCGCGAGCTCGCGGAAGCTGCGGGCGCCGGCATCCGTTGCCGTCAGCAAAGAGCCGCGTCCGTCATCCGGGTCCGAACTTTTCGAAAGCAGCCCACGGGCGACCATGCGGTCGACCAGGCGCGAAACGCTGGGCTGGCTGATGAGCATGTTCGCTGTCACGTCGCGCAAGCGCGCGGTCATTTCTGGCGCGCGCGTGACAGTGAGCAGCACGTCGTATTCGGCTTGCGTGATCTGAGTGTCGTCGAAGTCTGCGGCCATGGTGGCGAAGAGTTCGTGTTGTGCTCGGAACAGGCCTTCCCACGCTTCGAGCGCGAGTTTTCGGTCTGACATGAGAACAGAATATCGCCAATGGTGAAGGGCCGGTCGGAGAGGCTTCCGGCCGGCCCTTGTCCCTTGCACCAAGAGTGTCCTGCAATCACATGCGGTGGATGCCACAGCAAACATTCACCGTGTGATCACTGTATAACGGCCGGGTAACGAATGCAACGGTTTGGTTACGAAAAGTTTTTGGGATCGTGTGTCCGATGTCCGATGTCCTGTCTCACGAAAGTTGGCGGTGTCTCACGAAAGTTGGCATTCGTCTCACGAAAGTTGGCGGTGTCTCACAAAAGTTGGCATTCGGCGGCGCGTCGCAACAGGCACGCCGCGCCCCGGCCTACTCTGCACGTGAGTGAGTTGGCGCTCACATGACATAGGACGGAACCTCTCCTAAGGAGTCTGGCCGTCTGCCGAATAGGGACTTATCCGTCGTGTCGATTGGATCCCTTTTGGACCTGTTCTTGCAGTGGGCGCCTGGAGTTCGCCCGGATGATGACGCCTCGTGTCAGGTGGAGTTCCAGCTGTCGGGTGTGCGGCGCACACTGGACGCACTCGATGTCTCCGACGTTGCGTTCGAAGCCGCCGATCCCGTTCGCAGCTTCCCTGCCTGGCGTGGGCGTCGGCACTACGACGGTGCCTATTGGATGGAGAGCTCGGGTAAGTCTGTTCCGTTCGAGTCCTTGACCGAACGTGCATGCTTAGTAGAGCTCGATCGTCGAGGCGAGATCTGCATGGTTTCGAGTCAGCCGATGTGGGTCCGGTGGAATGGTGTCAAAAGTGCGAAACACGTGCCTGACTACTTCGCTCGAGCAGTCGACGGTCGACCGCTTCTCATCGATGTGAAGCCAGAGAAACATCTCGATGACCACGATGTTCGTGCGCAGTTCGACCGCACCGCCACGCTTGCGAAGGTTCTTGGATGGACGTACCTAGTTTTTGGTGGCTCCTCAGCGATTCGCGACGCAAACCTGCGATTTCTTATGCGGTTCCGAGGGCAACCATGGCGAGATCAACTCGGACAGTTCGATTACAACTGGGCGGAGGCCTCAATTGCGGAGATCGCCGGGCAGATGGGTGGCGGCGAGCTGGGGCTTGCGCGTTGCTATTACCTGATCTGGAACGGGAAGCTCAGCGTCGATCTGGAGCAGCCGCTGTCATTGAAAACGCTGGTTGGAAGGGGCGTGACATGAAGATCGAGGCCGGTAAGCACTTGGTGTGGCGGGGTACCCAGTACGAGGTCGTCGTCGTGAGCGCCCACTCAGTGACGTTAAGGGATGAGAATCGGGTTGAGCTCGACGTCGCGTTCGATGACGTCGTGGCCGACGGCGAATCGAGTTTGGGCAGCGCCCTCAGAGGCCCTTCTGTGACGGAACTGGGCGCGAACGCTGCACGGGAAGTCAGTGCTTGGTCGGACTCCATGCAGCGGATCGAGACCAAGCTCGAGCAGGGTGATCCGTTTCGTGACATCTTGAGCGAGGAAGCTCAGATGCTGACCTTGGTGCTCGGACGATCTGTTTCTACCCGGACGGTTGAACGGCAGATTAGTGAGTATCGCCGAAATGGCGAGATGGGATTGGCAGATTACCGTGCCTCCGATCTCAGGTCCGTGCGGGTAATGAGTGTTGATCCGCGAGTTGTTGACACGATCAATCGCGTGCTTACCAATCGCGCTCGAGCGTCAACGACAAGTAAGGCGGTGATGCTCGAACAGGTCACGCGTCTCGTAGAGCGAGAGCACGGAACCGACGTCAAGATGCCAAGCCGCGCTACGTTCTATCGAATCTTGGACAGAGAGGATCGAGGACGGTTCTCCTTCGGATCCGCCAAGACACGGGAGTCATTGGCATTGCAACCTGATCGCGAATTCCGAAGGCGGACACCGCTGCGTCCCGGCGAACAGGTGCAAATCGATTCGACCCGACTCGATGTGATGGTCCGCATTGACGACTCGACGATTGGTCGCCCTGAACTCTCGATTCTGCTGGATGTTGCGACGCGTTCGATCTTGGCGGCTGTCCTGCGCCCGGAAGGGACCAAAAGTGTCGACCTCGTCGTCGTTCTGGCGCGAGCTCTCGTGCCATACGCCCGGCGTCCCGAAGGTGCGCGTGAGACGCGGCGCCTCATTTCAACAGCATGGGTAGACGACGCGCTGGTCGATCAGGAGCGGTTCGAACGCCTCCGCCTGGCGCAGCCATACATCTTCCCCGAGACCATCACGACCGACCGTGGTCGCAACTATCTCTCAAGGCACTTCTCCGAGGCGTGCGAACGCCTCGGCATCTCGCTGATCGCGGCCGCGCCGCACACTCCCACGGACAAGCCGCACGTTGAGCGGACGTTCGAGTCGATCGCGTCGTTGTTTTTGCAGTACGCCAAGGGCTACGTTGGCCGCAGCGTTGAGCATCGCGGGCGCGACGTGGAGAGCCAGTCGGAAGAACTGCTGACGATCGCCCAGATGCAGGAACTCTTGGAGGACTGGATCGCGGTCGAGTGGCAGAACCGTAGCCACGATGGGTTGCGTGACCCGCTGCATCCGAGAATCGCGTTGTCGCCGAACGAGATGTGTAAGGCGTTCCGTCACGTGGCGCCGGAGCTGCACGTGCCGTTGACACGCGATGATTTCATCGCTTTGCTCCCAGTGATACACCGGCGTATCAATCGATATGGGGTGACTATCGATCACCGCGTCTACGATTCGAAGCGGTTAGCGGAGCTTCGTCGTCGACAATCTCCGCAGAAGTCGAAACGGGGACGGTGGGCGATTCGGGTCGACCCGTACAATCTGCATGTCGTTTGGCTCGATGTGGACGGCGAGTTCATCCCGCTCTCGTGGGCGAACGACGTTCACGAGATGCCGATGCTCGGCGACGTATGGCGCTACGCCCGCGACGAGTATCGCAACCGGCCTTCGGCGGATTCTGCCGAACGTAATGAACTCTCACGGGCAATGCGAGGGTTTGCGGCCGCGGGGAATCCGAAGCGGGCGATGCGGCATCGGGCCCGGGCCAAAGCGGTGGCTGCAGATCCGATGAACATGACCAGCGCGACTGCGATCGAGGACACTCCGGACGCGCCGGTTAACGAGATCGGTGATGAGGCGCCGATGGAAGATTGGCCGAATCGAGGTGGGTTCGAACTGATCGGCGAGCCTATGCAGGAGATCAGATGGAGGTTGGAGGAATGATGGAAATCACCACCCGAGAGGGCTGGCGTGAGTACGTCGATGCGTCGTACGACAAGCCCGTCCTGGTCACCGTCGACGAGTTGAATGCGATGTCCTTCGGCGATCGTGCGATGTATAACTCCGCCAGGACCCGCTATGCGCAGGCCGGCGCTTTCGTCAAGACGCCGCAGTTTCGGGATGTCCAGCGCGCGACTCGAGAACGGATGCTGGTGAACCAGTATCGTCTGCTCGGAAAGCTCGGTGTAATTCTCTCTGGGGAGCCTGGGAGGGGGAAGACGACCACGCTGTTGCAGATCGGCAAGGAACATGAGCTTCGTCGGCGTATAACGGAGCATCCGGCGGCGTTGGAAGGGAAGATTCCCGTCGCGTACGTCACGGTCCCGGCGCAATGCACGGCAAAGGCGCTGCTGCACGAGTTCGCCAGGTTTCTGGGGCTGCCCACACTCGCGCGGATGACGTACGTGGCGCTGCTCGACATGGTTTCGAATGCGTTGCATCGGTGTTCCACCGAGTTGATCCTGCTAGACGACGTCCACCACTTGGATCTTCACTATCGGCAGAATATCGAAGCATCAGACATGCTCAAGCAGCTCTCTGAACGGTGCGGGGGGACGTTCGTGTACGCGGGTATCGACGTCGAGGAAACTGGACTGCTCGCAGGCACGCGGGTAGGGCAGATCCGCAAGCGATTCGAGCTTCACACCGCCGAGCCCTACCGGATCACGAGCGAGAAGGGTCGTACCGACTGGGGTGACCTTCTGCTGGCCATCGAAGACTCGTTGTGTCTCCTGAATCAAGAGAGCGGATCGATCCTTGGAGCGGCGCGGGAGCTGCATCAGCTCAGTTTTGGCGAGATCGGGCCGGTAAAGGACTACCTTCAGATCGCTTCGATCAGGGCGATGGATGATGGCTCGGAGGCGCTCAATCTGTCCGGCGTCGCTCGCAATGCCGCGCGGACTCGTCGCGCAGAGGGAGCGACAGCGAAGACGAACATGAAAGTAAAGGCCTAGGCCGAGAGATCGTGATTGACCCGCGGCAGCTCCCCGTTCGTGTGCGTCTGTATCCTGCGGAAACCGTATCAAGCTACTTTCGTCGGTTGAGCATCTGGAATTCTGTACCTGAACGCGATTTGTGGAAGATCGTCCGCGAGGCGGACCCTGAGGTGCCGATGACGGTCAGCCCGTCCGCGGCACCGGACATCGTCGCCCGCCTGGGGGGAATTCCTAACTGGTGTTTCGGCGAGAGGTTGGGGCCTGCGATTCGCTGCGTGCACGAACCAGGTTGGTGGAAGAGGCGTTGTTACAACTGCTGGCGTGGCTACGGCACGGTAACAATGTGTCAGCGCTGCGCATGCGGCGAAGTAGTTACCACTACCCAGCAGGTTGGCCCCATTTGCGTGCGACATAAACGCTGGCACGCGGGTGGCCTCGACATCGATGTCTCACACCTTCCCGCGCACCTTGTGGCGCAACGTCATCTGAACAGGTCACTCCACATGCGTTTTATCAGCCACCGCACCCCGGAGGCCGCGGTCGCGAGAGGGCTCATTCACGGTTGGTACGACGGGCCGCGTCCGCTCAATGCCGTGCTTGATCCCGATCAAGAGATCGAGGATTTCCCCGTACTGGTGGCGCTGCTGGAACGCCTCAGCGCGCCCGTGGTACTCAAAATGGTTCGCGAGCAGCCTGCTTCAGGCACGACCATGAGGGAGACGCTCCTTAACATGACTCCGGCGAACGAAGAGCCAACCGATGAACGCCCTCGACTACGGTTGGGTCCCGCCGTCGCAGGAGACCTTCTAAGCCACCTCACTCGCAGCAGACAGCATCGGCAAGACCCACTTTGGGCAATTCACGAAGCTTCGGAGCGTCGGCGACGAGACTTCGACTCGATACGGCATCAGACGGAGTGGCTGAGAGCAAAGCATGCTGTTCTCGCGAGGCAGCGAGAAGGATCGGACGATTGGCGCGCGGAGCAGGCGGAATACCAGCGCCAGGCAGCCACGGTACTCGCGTCGATGAAGGCGTACGCGCGGACTATGCCGACATGACTCAGCCGCCGGATCAGCGCATCGCCCAGTTGCGCGCGCTCCCGGTTGAAGTGACACCTTGGCTCCTGGAGACGCCCGAGAGCTACTTTGATCGCTTGTGTATCGCGAATCAGATCGCCCCCGCCGATCTCTGGTTGGCGATGCGCCGGTCAGAGTCGAGGCTGCCGCTGGGTGTCTCTCCGAATTATGCCGGTCACGCTCTCGAGGTGCTCGGTGGCATTCCGATTGGACGCTTCGACAAGAGCCAGACGCCGTCTGCGCTGGGGTCGAGTCGAGCCAAGGGTCAACCGCAACCGCGTTCCCTGCTTTGCCGTCGATGTGCTCGCGGCGAAGTTGTTGAGATTGCGCGTCATGTGGGGCCGATTTGCATCCGGCACCGCCGTTGGCACGATGGCGGTGCGGATCTCGATCTAGACGGCCGCGCTTCGGTGCTGGCCGCGCAACGCATCATCAATGGTGCGCTTAGCCAACGAGGCATCGCCTACCGCAGTCCCGAGGGACTCATCGCGCGAGAACTCCTTGTGGCATGGCGTGAGTTGCACCAGCCATCGCATGCGCCAAGCGGCGAGATCGACGACTTCCCCATCGTCGCCAGACTCATGAGCCGGCTGTCCGAACCCGAGTTCGTCCGGATGCTGATCCACACCAAGGCCGGGCGCCAAGGCCATGCGGCCGCGATCGAGTCGGTCTTCACCGCCACGGTGGGCGGATCGAGCAGTCCCGCAATGATGATCGAAGTGCGCGATCGCGAATTGATCTTGTCGGGGAGACCGGTCCGTGCGGTCGCGCGAACGATTCCCCTCGGACCGTTTGCAGAGTCCCTCCTGCCGCGCATCCCGACGATTCGAGCACGGCTGCTCCAACATCGGAACGAGTTCGGGCACGCGAATTAGTACCGCTGAGCTCACGATCGGACCCAATTGAGCGCGGGCGTGCCGCACACGGTGAATTGGGAGTGACTCTTGGCGACGAGTTCCGTATGGTCATCACATGGGTATGAACGACAACGACCCCGTCGTTAGCAGCAACCAGTTGGTTCGCGACCTCACCGACAGCCTTGGCCCGACGTTGGTAGCGGCGCTCGCGGGTGTCGGCCGAGCTGAGGTGAACGAATGGGCGGCCGGCCCCGGAACAGAGCCAAGCGTAGAAATTCAGAGACGGCTGACCGTCGCGCACGAGGTCTGGGCGGATGTGTCAGAGTCCGACGGAGCGTCCGTTGCTCGCGGGTGGTTCATCGGGGGAAATCCGTGGCTATACGAGCAAACCCCGGTCAGCGCGATCCGGGAAGATCGTCATGCCGAAGTTCGTCGAGCCGCCGTGGCGTTCGTCGACGGTGACGTCGACCAGTAGAGAGACGAGCTGCTCCGAAGGGTAGTAGCTCACCGGGAGCGCGCCCGTCGGTCAACGACTGCGAAGATCTGGGAAGTCCTTTGGGATCAGGTCCACCAGCGACGTCTCGAGCACCTGCGCGAGAGCGAGGACGGTGCGAAGCGTCGGGTTCGCCGGATGCCCCGGCCTCGATTCGCCCTTTTCGTACTTTTGGTACGTATAGCGAGTGAGACCGGCGCGGTAGGCGACGTCTTCTTGACTCAGCCCGGCGCGATCGCGCGCGGAACGAAGCGAAGTCGCGAATCGTTGTGAGTACGCCCTCCACTCGGCTTCAATCTCTTCGTTCCGTCGAGGCACCTACTAAGCGTCGTGAGCGCAGACATGTCGCATGGCCTAATCCATATGGCATAATTCGGGAGGCCATACGAAACAATCATCGTCCTCGTCGGATCGCTCCGCTGTCCCTTGCACGTGTGCTGCCATTCCCGGCGAAGGCGGTCGCATCGCGGGGTGGGCCCGTGCATGCGACCGCGAATGTGACGGTTGAGATGCGCGAGTCATACCCGGTCTGGTGGCGGGACATCGAGGATCCTCCACCTGCCGAATGGGTTTACATGTTCGAGGACTGTCGGCGGCGCTTGAAAACTGGACAGTAGCGGCGCTTGAAAAGTGAACACTCAACTATTGGAGAGTGATCACTTTGGAAGATTGGGCATTGATTCGGAGGCTGGCCGCGGAGGGCGAGCC